>NZ_AROI01000081.1 GCF_000410875.1 Halopseudomonas pelagia CL-AP6 | reverse complement strand
GGTGCTGACCGGATGCTTACACCTACGAAGACGGAACACGGAGTAATTTCATCTTCGACGATTACGATGACGCGTGTTTTGCTTGGCGCTATCCCGATTTGACGGCGCAGGTTCTGTACACAGCACGCGTTGTCGAGCATACGGTGCGCATAGAAATGGCCGATGAGGCCCGGGTGCTGGTGATCTTTCAGCGTGCGCAGGAGCAGCTCAAGGAAGTGCTGGAGATGCCCGATCAGGACGCGAGCCGTATCATTCGTTCCCTTAAGGAGAATGGTTGGAAAGTATCTGGCAAGCTGAAAAAAAACTACCGCAACTTGAGGATGTTGCCAGGGCTGAGCGCGTTGTGGAAGCGGTGCGATCAGCGTTCGAGGAGAGGAGCCTGGGGTTAAGCGAATAATGTTAAGCGAACAATGCACAGACTCGTTTTTATAAAAGCACAATGGATCCCCGCGTTCGCGAGGATGACGGGGTGGGGTGGATCCCCGCGTTCGCGAGGATGACGGGGTGGGGTGGATCCCCGCGTTCGCGCACTACTGTCCGGAATA
>NZ_AROI01000080.1 GCF_000410875.1 Halopseudomonas pelagia CL-AP6 | reverse complement strand
ACACAACCGCGTCAGCCGCACCAACGCTGGCCGAGGTGGAACTCGGCCTTCCCGGAACCGCAACCCGCGTGACTCGCCTCCTGGGAGTGTCGAGTTCCATCTCGACACAACCGCGTCAGCCGCACCAACGCTGGCCGAGGTGGAACTCGGCCTTCCCGGAACCGCAACCCGCGTGACTCGCCTCCTGGGAGTGTCGAGTTCCACCTCGACACAACCGCGTCAGCCGCACCAACGCTGGCCGAGATGGAACTCGGCCTTCCCGGAACAGCAACCGCCTGGCACCACTTTCTGGGAGTGTCGAGTTCCATCTCGACACAACCGCGTCAGCCGCACCAACGCTGGCCGAGGGGGAACTCGGCCTTCCCGGAACCGCAACCCGCGTGACTCGCCTCCTGGGAGTGTCGAGTTCCATCTCGACACAACCGCGTCAGCCGCAGCATCGCTGGCCGAGGTGGAACTCGCCCTTCCCGGAACAGCAACCCGCGTGACTCGCCTCCAGGGAGTGTCGAGTTCCACC
>NZ_AROI01000079.1 GCF_000410875.1 Halopseudomonas pelagia CL-AP6 | reverse complement strand
AAAATTAATGGCCATTGACACGCATATAGGGCATGGGTACGGTATCCTTTTTATCTCGCCGATCTTGTGACTTGCGGATAAAGTCGCCTCAATTTTTGCGATGTCGTTGTCGTAATCATTTTTTAGGCGAACATACCGATCCAACTGGTCTCGCAAATTTGTTAGCTCTTGAGATAGACTTTTTTCATTAAGTGAAAGCGTATTGAATGCGGCTTTGTAAGACTCGTACTGACTTGAGCTGGAAACCATTCTCGCGTTGGTCTGGCTCAGCTCCCGCTCCAGATCCTCAATAGTCTCATCAAGAGAAGTAAGAGAGTCATCGATAGAAGATTGGCTCTCATAATCAGTCTCTCGCAAGAATTCAGAAACAGATTGATATTTATTCTTGTGGCGCCGGGCTTCTTGAGATTGCTTGGAAATTTCTTGCTCCAACTCGGATATGCTGGTGTCGAGAACATTGAAAATATATTTAAATACTTCTTTATTGCTCGAAAATAGCGCCCAGTTCGCAGAGTCAAGTAAGTTCTTGCTGCCGACTTCATCTTGGTCAATGTATGAAAACTTATACAGATCGCGAAAGCTCAATCTCTTTAAATTAGAGTCAGCTTTGGATGGGGATACTTTAATATTTATTTCTGGCAGCCCTAATGCTCCCATAAAGAAATCAGAGAGATACCCGTCTGGCCCTTCTGTTGAGCCAAATTTTGGTGCATATTTTTTAGGGTAATTGTTAGCGCACTCTGAAAAAATACAGCGATAAACCTCCACTAGCGCACTTGGCTTGAATACGTCTCGCTTTATCGTGTACTCAACACCATTTAGTCTGATCTCCAGCGCAGCGTATGTGATCGAGGAGGATATTTCATCTGCCATTACAATGGATGAGGCCCCGAGGAGATAATTAATAAATTCTAGAATGCTCGACTTCCCTGTGTCTGAGTCACCGTAGATAATATTGACACCTGGAAAAAATTGGATACTGTAATTCTTTCGATTCCCGATCAAGTGCAGAAAGTCGATATTCAAATAAGGATGCATAAATCAATTCCCTTTGAGTAGCGTATTCAACCAAGCATTGAGTTTTGTGGTGGGCTTAGATTGCAGAGGCTCTAGCTTGGATATGATCTCAACTAAAGAGTTGAAGTAATTCCTGTCTGCCGTCTCGCTTATGAGCGAGCTGGCGAAATCATTGCCTATATGGGTCAGCGCATATCTAGTACTCTTGCTCTGCGCTATCCCCTCACACTTTAAAAACCCCAAAGCAGCAAGGCGCCTTATTAGTAACTTAATCTTGTGGCGGTTAAACAGCATGTCTACATTGCTGGACATGCTTTCTATTGTGTGGGTTAGTTTTTTATCCAGAGGCGCACTTGGCTTGTCCGCTAATCGCAATATTTTACCAATTTTTGCCGGGCTTTTTATTAAATAAAGGAAAATCTGTATCTTTTCAAAATCTAGGACTAGATTCCCGCGGTTATTAAGGGCCATCTTCGATAAAAGCAGAACCAGGATTGCTGTATTTAGGTCAAGCTCTTCATCAATTGGCAGATAAGGGAGGCTACTGATCATGGCGATTTACCCTATCTGCCGCCTCTGTATACAAAGACTTTAATGCCTCTAGCGTGGTGGCATCTGACCAAACCACTCTTGTGTCAGGCCTATTGGCCAATTGGTGAATCATTCCCATTTTGTGGTTGTCGCGCAATTGGGAAAGGGTTGTTTTTAGATAACCATCCTGCACATCAAATATCTTCTTATGTACAGAATGCACCAGTTGAGTAGTGCTGGTGCTGTTTGCTATGTGATATTCGTACTCCAGTCTATAAAGGGTTCTAATGTCCTCATATAGCTTCTGAAGAAGCTCACGATCATGGTCGCTGGAAAATATTTTCCTCGCTTCTTCAGCATTGAAGAAGTATTCCTTAGCGCTGCCGGTCAAGACCTCGGCAACCTCCGCAAGTACTAATTTAAGGACAAAGAACTGGTCATCATATTGCTGATTGTCAATGAATTCTTTCTTTTCTAACTGCCCCAAAGAATTCATCGCGAGATCTTCGATGAAATTTACGACAGCAAGATAGACAGTCTGTTCGCTATCTTTGGGCTTACATATTCCTACATGATCTTCATTCACCGCTACCGCATTCGCTTTTAGGGTATCGGTAGGAATGGCACTATTTTTTTCCACAATTATATCGTGCGCGCCGTAGATGTATTTAACCTCCGGCCTAACGGTGGACTGAATCCACGACCGGTTCAGTTTATCAATTGCTTCACCTAGGACCTTAAGATCGCCGACGTGAGCATTGCTGGAGATCAAGCTCGCAATACTCGCTGCCTTAGCGCCTTGGTGAGGAACGGCTAATGATACAAAGCCCGTGACAGGGGTTCGTCCATCGTGCTCAATCTGTTGAAGGATGCAGTACTTGGAGATCAGTCCGCCCATACTATGAGCAATAATTACAATTTTCTTGTAGTTATAGAAATTTACAGAGAATTCAGCCTTAAGAAGCTCTCCGATTTCCTCAATTGGCAGGTTTTTTTTGAGCGACTTAAGCGAACCGAACAGTCGCTCCACAATCGACTTGGACGTGCCGTATATATTCGTGAACGTAGTGAAATAGTTAAAGCATGCGATGTCGAAGCCATCGATACGAGGGTCTGCTAACAAAAGGGAAGGAAAGGAGACATGCTCGTCATATGCCCATGTCCCCATTCCGCCTGTCAGACCATGTACAAAAACCACAAGGCTTTGGTTCTTATCACGACGTACCCACTCTACCATGCTCATCTGCGGCCTATCCCTGTACTCCGGCTGGTTTGCTTGATGCTATCACGACCGAAGCGATGGCTGAAAGCTATTACGTATAGGAAGGATTTAGCACGGTTAATAGTGGATTTTTAATATACCCGAGCAGGACAGAGTCAAGCAGAAATTAGAAAGAGACAGAATTGTCCTATCTCATCGCGCTGGGGAAAGTAGAAACATCCCAAGTTGAGCAGTCAATTACAGCGGCCACATTAAAAAATTCGCTGATCCAAATCATTTTCTCCTCGAGAGAAGTCCACCGTTAAAAATTTAATTTAACACTTTGCATTAATCTTAAGTCAAGACCTAGAGGGATCAGCTAACGCTATTGGGTTCAGTGGAAACTTTCATACCGCAGGCGAATCGACTGAATCGTCCCATGTATTCTAGACATGCTGCGAAGGACTGCTTCTGGCCCAGAGTGTGTAAAAAC
>NZ_AROI01000078.1 GCF_000410875.1 Halopseudomonas pelagia CL-AP6 | reverse complement strand
CGAGCCCAGCTATATCGGTGGCCATCTAGCCGGGCTTGAGGGCTGGCAGCTAGAGCCCAAGCCAGACTCGGGCGAGCAGGAACGCGCCTGGTTCGCCCTGGCACACACTGGCGGCGGCACACGACCGATGGTGGCTGTACAGATATTCACTTTCCAGAAAGGGGTTGATGACCTCACTGAGTTCACCCCACCACCGGAAGAAGTCTTGCCGCGCTGGAAAGCCTTGAGCAAAACCATTCAGGTGACGCTTGATAAATAGCTCTGTTTTCAGTCAGCAACAAGAGGACCACCATATATCCCTTGGGCGGGCGTGGTTTGGTTCACAAACATGATCAAACCTATTCTCGCCAGTGCCCTCTGTCTCGCCACTAGCGTGGCATTCGCAGAGGAGTCCCGCCAGGAGTGTCTAGGCAGGCTGACCTTTCAGGTACCCGAAGAGATCGAATGGGCTACCTATGATGCTGAGCGTACTTTCCGTATCTCTACGGGCGGGGGACACAACTTTACTTCTAAAGTAACCGCAAAAGGTGATCTTGCTGCCTACGACTATCACGATCTGGTGATCTATATAAGCGATATCGTCGATCGTTCCGAGTTCGAAGGTGCTGTTAGTTATCAGAAAGGGACAGGTAGGCTTTATCAGCAGCAGTTGGAAAAGGATTTGGAGAGTCATAAACGTCTTTTGAAACAGTTCGAAACTGGTGACTACCCTGAAAGTTTGGTGGCTGATCGGCTGGAAAAAATTGCGGCGGTAGAGAAGAACATTCCTTTAGCCGTCCCCATTGAGCACGATCTCGGTATCCCTGACGCCTACTTTATTGGAGGACAGACAGCACCAGTTGATGCTTATCTCTATCGCGAAGGGCGAGTGTATTTTTTTGCAATGAACAAGGCTAACAAGCATTCTGCCGACCATTTCAGAGACCTGGTTAGCCGTTTCAGCACTCGCGACCTGTATGAAGTGCCTGAAGGCCCAGGCATTTGTTTCCCGTATGGTTTTATTGCTGACGATGGGAAAACCGCCTATTCCATCAAAAACAGCCTGCGCTTTACTAGCACGCCTAATGTTATTTTT
>NZ_AROI01000077.1 GCF_000410875.1 Halopseudomonas pelagia CL-AP6 | reverse complement strand
AAAGCGCAAGCTGTTCTTGATTGAATAGTCCGTTTTTCCATCATCGGCGATAAAGCCGTAAGGTATACAGACGCCCGGCCCCTTGGGCACCTCATACAGGTCACGTGGTCGAAAACGGCCGATCAATTCCTTGAAGGCCTCGATGCCCTGAGCACCTGCTTGGCGCATGGCGAAGAAGTACACGCGCTGGTTGCGATAAACATAGCCGAAGGCGGGATAATCCCCACCCAGAAAGGAGGCATCGGGAATACCTAAGTCGTGCTCCCTTGGAATGGCAAGGGGAATCATTTTTTCCACCTCAGCAATTTTTTTGAGTCGGTCAGCCACCAAGTTTTTCGGGTAATCACCGGTTTGAAACTGTGTTAACAGGCGCTTATGCGTTTCCAGGTCCTTTTCCAGTTGTTGCTGGTAAAGCTTCCCAGTGCCTTTCTGATAGCGAACAGCCCCTTCAAATTCAGAGCGTTCGACGATATCGCTGACGCGGATCACTACACCATTGAAGTCATACCACCCTGAGTCGCCTTTGGCGGCCACTGCGGAAGTGAAGTTATGTCCACCGCCCGTAGAGATGCGGAAAGTGCGTTCAGCATCATAGGTAGCCCATTCCACCTCCTCAGGAACATCAAAGGTCAATCTACCCAGGCACTCCTGGCGTGGCTGCCCTGCGAATACCACGCTAGTGGCGAGACAGAGGGCACTGGCGAGAATAGGTTTGATCATGTTTGTGAACCAAACCACGCCCGCCCAAGGGATATACGGTGGTCCTCTTGTTGCTGACTGAAAACAGAGCTATTTATCAAGGGTCACCTGAATGGTTTTGCTCAAGGCTTTCCAGCGCGGCAGGACTTCTTCCGGTGGCGGGGTGAACTCAGTGAGGTCA
>NZ_AROI01000076.1 GCF_000410875.1 Halopseudomonas pelagia CL-AP6 | reverse complement strand
AAAAATAACATTAGGCGTGCTGGTAAAGCGCAAGCTGTTCTTGATCGAGTAGTCCGTTTTGCCATCGTCGGCAATAAAGCCGTAGGGGAAGCAAAAACCCGGGCCCTTGGGTACCTCATACAGGTCACGCGGCCGAAATCGACTCAGCAGCTCCTTGAAGGCTTTGCTGCCCTGCACTCCTGCCTGAGGCATGGCGAAAAAGTAAACACGCTGGTTGCGATAAACGTAGCCATAGCCGGGATAGTTTGGCCCCCCCAGAAAGGAAGCATCGGGGATACCAAGGTCGTGATTCACTGGGATCGCGAAAGAGGCTTGCCTTTCTTGCTCTTCAATTTCTTGCTGAAGTTTTTCGAGCACTTCAGGTCCGTAGCCCATGTCAGGGAGCTTTGCCAGCCGACGTTTATCAATCTCAATATTCTTGTGCAGGGTTTCCTGGTAAAGCCGCCCAGTACCCATGTGATAACGAACTGCACCTTCAAACTCAGAGCGTTCGACGATATCGCTGACGCGAATGACTACTCCGTTAAAGTCATACCACCCCAAGTCGCCTTTGGCGCCCACCTTTAGACTAAATCCGTGACCGCCACCTTTTGAAACCCTGTGAGTGTAATCAGCATGAAAAGTCGCCCATTCCATCTCTTCGAGCACATCAAAGGTGAGTCTGCCTAAGCATTCCTGGCGTGGCTGCTCTGCGAATACCACGCTAGTGGCAAGACAGAGGGCACTGGCGAGAATAGGTTTGATCATGTTTGTGAACCAAACCACGCCCGCCCAAGGGAGATACGGTGGTCCTCTTGTTGCTGACTGAAAACAGAGCTATTTATCAAGGGTCACCTGAATGGTTTTGCTCAAGGCTTTCCAGCGCGGCAGGACTTCTTCCGGTGGCGGGGTGAACTCAGTGAGGTCATCAACCCCTTTCTGGAAAGTGAATATCTGTACAGCCACCATTGGACGTGTGCCGCCGCCAGTGTGTGCCAGGGCGAACCAGGCGCGTTCCTGCTCGCCTGAATCCAGTTTGGGCTCCAGACGCCAGCCCTCAAGCCCGGCTAGATGGCCACCGATATAGCTGGGCTCGATAAAGCGCGTCAACTCCCACTTCTTGCCGTCGTAGCCGGGGCTATAGTCGGTGTCGTAGGTGCCAGTGGTGGGCACGGTATTCCAGGGATGTTCAGCCGAGGTTGTGACCAGGGTAAAAATAACATTAGGCGTGCT
>NZ_AROI01000075.1 GCF_000410875.1 Halopseudomonas pelagia CL-AP6 | reverse complement strand
CTCAGCTCCTGCAACCGCCGGGCTTTCAATGGGATTGCGTCTTCGTTCCGAATGGACACATTCAAACCTTCGCTGAAATGGGTGAGGCCAAGGACGAGATCTCCATGCGTCGTAAAGCCCTTGACCAGTTCGCGGCATACCTCAATTCCGTGAGAGGCGTGGAATGAACGCTGAATTATTCCATGCACACCGCACCAACAAGCTGATGCTGTTTGTAGGCGCCGGAGTGTCTGCCAATCTCAACCTACCAACCTGGAGCCAGCTGACATCTCACATTGCAACGGAACTGGGTTATGACCCCAAAATTTTCTCCACATATGGCACCGCGCTAGCGCTAGCGGAGTTCTATAAGAAGAAAAAGGGTAGTCTCGGGCCGCTGCGTAGCTGGATGGATCGTGAATGGCACAAGCGCGACGTAGACATCACTCAATCCGAGATTCATCGGCTAATCACCCTTGGAAAATTCTCGCGAATCTACACAACCAACTACGACCGGTGGCTAGAAATCGCCCATGACAAATTCGGCGTCCCATTCGATAAAATTGCAAGTGTAGCCGACCTAGTGTCCGTCACAGACGGCCGTCGCCAGATTGTAAAGTTTCATGGGGACTTCGATGATGACGCATCAATCGTCCTGGACGAGACCAGCTATTTCCAGAGGTTGAACTACGACTCGCCGTTGGATATCAAGCTCAGCAACGATGTCCTGGGGAACTCAGTGCTCTTCATCGGATACAGTCTATCTGACATCAATATCCGACTCCTTTTCTATCGGCTGACAGAAATGTGGGGGCGCTCCGCCATCTCATCTGCGAGACCAAAATCCTACGTTTTCACGAACCGGCCAAACCCGGTAGCACTGGAGGTTCTAGGGCAATGGGGAATCGAAATGATTGTTTCGGAGGAAGACGACCCAAAGAAAGCACTCACTGATTTCCTGAAGGAGCTAGTGAGCTAAGCATAGCTGAACGCGATTGAGTAGCTATCACCTTTAAGAATTGAGTCGACTTAGAGTGTGCTGGCGGTGTTGGGTGCCCGCTTCTGGCCCAGAG
>NZ_AROI01000074.1 GCF_000410875.1 Halopseudomonas pelagia CL-AP6 | reverse complement strand
GTTTTTACACACTCTGGGCCGATAGCAGCCTTAACCGCTGGACTGATAGCGCGTCCCGTGCGGCCGCTCTCACCGATTCTAGTATCGAGTACGATTCTCTCCTGCCATTTCATCGCAAAAATCACACTAGACGCTCGGGAAAAAGAAAACAGAGCCGATTTGAAACCTGAGACGAGATCACATACGCCTTAGTGAGCAGTAGTCTCAAAAATGATGTGCGGCTCATGCCGATCGTGGTAAGTCCCGATTTTCGAGAATATCAGCAAGCAGCCGGGCATCTTCAAGTGCGTGATGGGGAGGTTCAGCGCCATCGTACGAAAACTCAAGATCGCTGCTGATTCGACCAGCCGTAACGTTAGCTGGCAGGCCTTCCGGACCGACCAGCCTCAACAGTAGAGGCCAGTCCCAGGCGGGTGCATCGCAGATGATTTCGACCGGGCCAAGGCCCATAAGAAAATCCAGCAGCCGCATACGTGCCTGTACCGTGTCGCGCCCGTGTACTTTCAGATCGAGCTGCGGTAACACGATCTCTTTAACGAAATCCGAACAATCGCATTCTTCCCACGCGTCCGTCAGCTCCACATAGAACTCAGGGCCACTGGGGACTACTAAAGCGAGGCTGATCAGCTTGTAGATATATGAGTTCAGAACCGTGAACTCTGTGTCCAGATAGGCGCGGATCATTTCAATCTCCGGCTTGCTGCCAAAAAGTAGGTCGTGCTTTTCTCTATGCCTCTCGTACTAGAAAAATCGCCACTCTCCGACGTCCTCAAAACCCTGACCATCAGTGGTAAGTCGGCTTCGGTAACGACCGGATAATGTTTATCAGTACGGCCTCGTCAGCTTCGTGCATGACACAGACGTACAAGCTGTTGCGCGTGTTCAGCACCAGAAAACCGTCATGCAGAATAAAGCCCGCTATGGGAGAGGTGCGAATAGTATGGCCGTCGGCAAACCTGTTTGTGACTGGATCTGCTTTGACGTGGTGATATATCGTGCCAAAGGCCACCATGCCAACAATAATAGGATTTAGCAGATACCCTGTCACAGCGAAAGGAAAAACAGTATCCCGCGCTTTTTTTAACGCCTGCTCTTCTGACCGCAACAAGTCATAACTCATCTAGCCCTACTCTCAGATCGGAGTATTTTTACGCACCTTCGATGGCTATGGAGAGCCAAGTGTCGTCAACGCGACGATACGACGACATAACGCAAGGTGCAGCTGGAGAGAGAGAACCGCCCGAAGGCGGTTTTCAAAGCCACCCGGAGGGTGGTGAAGGATTACAGCTCGGCCACTAGAGCACCGTTTTCTTTCTAAGCCACCCGGCGGGTGGTGAAGGACTACAGCTCGGTCACTGGAGCACCGTTTTCTTTCTAAGCCACCCAGAGGGTGGTGAAGAACTACAGCTCGGTCACTAGAGCACCGATTTCTTTCTAAGCCACCCGGTGGGTGGTGAAGAACTACAGCTCGGTCACTGGAGCACCGATTTCTTTCTAAGCCACCCGGTGGGTGGTGAAGGACTACAGCTCGGTCCCTAAAGCACCGATTTCTTTCTAAG
>NZ_AROI01000073.1 GCF_000410875.1 Halopseudomonas pelagia CL-AP6 | reverse complement strand
TGCGTATTCCGGCGAACGTGACCGGTCATTCCGGGGATCGTGACCGATTTGCACACGGCCTTCACGCTGGAACGGGTTTTGTACTCTGAGCGGTCACGATGGGTCAATCGATACCGCGTTTTGAGCGTTAGCCTTTCTCAGTGATTCCCCCTTCAGATTGAGTCGGTGGGCGCCGTGCAGGAGCCGGTCCAGGATGGCGTCGGCGAGCGTGGCGGAGCCGATGTAGTCGTGCCAGTGCTCGGTGGGTAGCTGGCTGGCAATGAGCGTTGAGCCGCGTCCGTGACGGTCCTCGATCACCTCCATCAGATCCTGTCGTTGCTGGGCATTGACCTTCTGCATGCCCCAGTCATCCAGGATTAGCAGATCGGTCTTCAACAGCTGCGTCATCAGGCGGGCGTAGCTGCCATCACCGTGGGCGATCCGCACTTGCTCGAACAGCCGTGGCACCCGCAGGTAGCGCACCGACAGCCCTTGCCGGCATGCTTGGTTGCCCAAGGCGCAAGCCAGCCATGTCTTGCCACAGCCGGTGGGACCGGTGATGCACAGGTTCAGGGATTGGCCGATCCAGTCACAGCTGGCCAGGCCTGCCATACGGGAACGTTCCAACCCTCGCGGGTGGCGGTAGTCGATGTCTTCGATGCAGGCCTGTACGCGCAAGCGGGCAGCCTTCAGTAGCCGGTCCAGCCGACGGTTCTCCCGGTGCAGCACTTCCCGGTCCACCAGCAGGGCCAGGCGCTCCTCGAACGCCAGATCGTGGGTTTGCGGTTGTGCTCGTTGTTGTTCCAGGGCGTCGCACATGCCCGTTAGCTTGAGGTGGCGCAGGGTGTTGAGTGTGTTGTGAGTCAGCATAGGTTTCTCCGGGATCAGTGGTAGTA
>NZ_AROI01000072.1 GCF_000410875.1 Halopseudomonas pelagia CL-AP6 | reverse complement strand
AAGCGCAAGCTGTTCTTGATCGAATAGTCCGTTTTCCCATCATCGGCGATAAAGCCGTACGGTATACAGACGCCCGGCCCCTTGGGCACCTCATACAGGTCACGTGGCCGAAAACGGCCGATCAATTCCTTGAAGGCCTCGATGCCCTGAGCACCTGCTTGGCGCATGGCGAAAAAGTACACCCGCTGATTGCGATAGAGGTAGCCATAGGCGGGGTAGTCTGGCCCTCCCAAGAAGGAGGCATCTGGGATACCAAGATCGTGCTCAGTTGGAATAATGAGGGAAATGTCTTCCCGGATTTTCAACAAGTCTTGCTCAACACCGTCTATGTAGTCCTGTGGGATATCAACACCTTCAGCCACTTGCTGGTTTAGAGAGTCAATCATGCTCACATAAGTTTCGGCTTTTTTGATGAGGCTTTCCCGGTAAAGCTTGACGGACCCTTTCTGATAACGAATGGCACCTTCAAACTCAGAGCGTTCGACGATATCGCTGACGCGAATGACTACTCCGTTAAAGTCATACCACCCTGAGTCGCCTTTGGCGGCCACTGCGGAAGTGAAGTTATGTCCACCGCCCGTAGAGATGCGGAAAGTGCGTTCAGCATCATAGGTAGCCCATTCCACCTCCTCAGGAACATCAAAGGTCAATCTACCCAAGCATTCCTGGCGAGGCGTCTCTGCGAATACCACGCTAGTGGCAAGACAGAGGGCACTGGCGAGAACAGGTTTAATCATGTTTGTGAACCAAACCACGCCCGCCCAAGGGAGATACGGTGGCCTTCTTGGAGCTGACTGAAAACAGAGCTATTTATCAAGGGTCACCTGAATGGTTTTGCTCAAGGCTTTCCAGCGCGGCAGGACTTCTTCCGGTGGTGGGGTGAACTCAGTGAGGTCA
>NZ_AROI01000071.1 GCF_000410875.1 Halopseudomonas pelagia CL-AP6 | reverse complement strand
CACGATGGGCCGGAATATGCAGTGTTCACTAAGCTGTTTTTGTCCGCCGAGAGTGTCGCCAGCCTAGTGGGCGAAAACGGCGTAGAGGATCAGTTCGCAAACCGCATGAGCATCTTTCGGGAGCATGGCAGTATTGAGCAGCGGCCATTGTTCAACAAGGTAGGAAAAGACGCGTACCGGGATGCCATTGCCGCCTATATCGCAGAGCAGATAAACCTGGCTGTGGCTCGACTCCGACCAATGGGACGCGAAGAGGCGACCCGGTGGGCTGATGAGGCTGTGACCCAGTTTCACCGCATCCACGGCCTAGATACTGTTTATCAACGGTTCTCGGAATCACTGCCGGATCTGGTGGAGCAGCTCAGGGCTTGGATTGATCAAAATCCGATGAACACTGTTGCCTTCAAAGGCGGGATCTATCTGCCAAAGCCTAACCTGATAATCGACGAGTTTATAAACAACAACCTGACCCAGTCGGAGGCTGGAGCCATTAGGCGCAAAAAGCCCGAAATCATCGACCTTATCAGCGCTGACGGCAAAGGCGTTCATACCTATCGGCTACCGGACCCGAAAGGTGCTGTGCGCCTCGCATAGTCTCAATGCAACGAACTAGCCCTGCTGATGCGGGGCTTTTTTGTAATTGCTGTAATTGAATGTAATTGGCAAAAAACGCAGATCAATTACACGCTGAAAGCATTGTCCTAGAGCGGCTGGAGGCATATTTGTAATAATGTAATTGCCATTTTCTTAATTTTTCAATAATCAAAAAATAAGGGGGGATATAAAAAAACAGGCAGTTAGGCCAAAAACCGTAATTACAATTACAAATCACCCTCCAGAGCGTCTAGAACGGGCCTTTCAGCATGTAATTGGATTTGAAAACGGGCAATTACATCGCTTACAAATATTACAAACGCTGCCAATTCTACCCGTCACGCACAAACCACATACCTGGCATGGTTATTGCTTAATGATCGGCCCCGCATTTAGCCCCGTTTTGACCCCGTACCCTGCCCTGCTGCGCCGCCCCTGATTTGGTTCCTATATCAGGCACCCTATGCACCCACAAATCAGTTACTGCAATGCTTTATAAATCACAACCCAACAAATAACCCAACATAAACAGCCGATGTTCTGCTATAATTACTGTATGAATACCCAGTATGTACAGGCCAACTATGACCCGTTTATCCGCACCACCTGACCGATTCTCACAAGGCTGGCTCCAGTCGCTAGATGGCCGGACGAGTATCGCCCAGGTAATGCGGGAACGCTGGCAGCAGTTCACGGACGATTTAGGCGGTTCGGATGCCTTGAGCTATGCCCAGCGGTCACTGGTAGAGCGTGCCTTGTGGCTTGAGTATTGGATGCAGGCCCAGGAGCAGCAGCTAGCCGAGGGTAAAGACTTCGACGTGGGTAAGTGGACGCAGGCAGCGAACAGTCTTCAAGGGATCTTAGCCAAGCTTGGACTTGATCGGGTGGCGCATGACGTGCCGGATCTTGCCAGCTACCTTGCCAAGCGAGCCACCCCATGAACCTGACAATCCGCGACCTGATGACAGATCAGGCATTGTTCGGGAATCAATACGGCGGGGATTCATGGTCAAGCTGGAGGGCATTGCTAGCCGGATTCTATGGCCTTGATCTGGACGAGCAGCAAGCCGAGACATTCCGCACACTGACAGCCCGCGAGCCGCTCACCCAGGCCGCTGACGAGTTATGGCTAGTGATTGGCCGCCGTGGTGGTAAGTCCGCAGCAGCAGCCCTGCTGGCCGTGTTTGAGGCGGTATTCAATGACCACCGCGCCAAGTTGGCACCCGGCGAGATAGCCACCGTAATGGTGATTGCAGCAGACCGCAAACAGGCCCGCGCTGTAATGCGTTATGTCCGGGGATTGCTGGCCCACCCCATGCTGGCCCGCTTTGTGATGCGAGATCAGACCGAGAGCATAGAGCTATCCAACCGCTGCGCCATTGAAGTCATGACCGCCAGCCACCGCAGCACGCGGGGATATACCGCCGCTTGTGTTATCTGCGATGAGATAGCGTTCTGGCACAGCGAAGGCGCTAACCCCGACGCCGACATTCTGAACGCGGTTCGCCCTAGCCTTGCAACGCTTGGGGGCAAGATGATTGCCCTATCAAGCCCTTATGCCCGCCGTGGTGTGCTGTGGAGTGCCTACAAGCGCCACTACGGGAAGGGTTCCGAGCGCGTGCTAGTGGCCCAGGCACCCACCCTGCTGATGAATCCCGAGCTACCGGCGCACGTTGTCGAAGAAGCCTATGCAGATGACCCCATTGCCGCCGCTGCCGAGTACGGGGCCGAGTTCCGCTCTGACGTGGAATCATTCGTTTCTATTGAGGCCGTGGAAGCTTGCACCCGTCCGGGACAGGTAGAGCTACCGCCTGCCGAGAGCGTCACCTATACCGCTTTTGTCGATCCGTCCGGCGGAGTTGCTGACAGCTTCACCCTTGCCATTGGGCACCGGGACGGCAACACCGCTGTAATTGACTGCGCCCGCGCCATAAAGCCGCCATTCAGCCCCGAGTCCGTTGTGGTCGAGTATTGCGCCCTGCTGAAGTCCTATCGAGTCAGCCGGGTTACGGGGGATGCCTACGCCGGGGAATGGCCGCGAGAGCAGTTCCGCAAAAACGGCATTCAGTACGACAAAAGCAGCCGCAACCGTTCGGAGCTTTACCGCGACCTGCTGCCATTGCTCAACAGCGAACAGGTAGAGCTGCCCCCGCTTCCTGCCATAAGCCAGCAGCTTGTGGGATTGGAGCGCCGGACTAGCCGAGGTGGTCGGGATTCAATCGACCATGCACCCGGCGGGCACGATGACCTAGCCAACGCTGTGGCGGGCTGCGCCGTTCATATCGGCACCCGCAACACCTATGACCTGTCAGCCTGGACTGATGGGTTTTAACCCCCAACGCGAACAACGTAGAGGCAGCCACCATGAAGTCATTCGTCAATCTAAAACGCGATTACGCCAAGCTGCAAAACCAAGTCCAACGATCCACCAACCGCAAAGGGAAAAAGCACCATGAACACAACAGCCGCTAATCGTCTGGAACAACTCCAGTCTGATATTGAAACCCGCCGGACTTCTATCGAAGAGATGCGCGAACAGTACGCCGATATGCTGACCGCTGGCGACGATGAAGCAGCGGACAAGGTAGCCGCGCAGATCCGGGACGATGAAGCCAAGCTGTCTATCCTGAAGGATCGCCTGCCCGTACTTGAGGAAATGGCCGCGCGGGAAGCACAAGATGCACGCGCGGCTGAAGCTGCAAGGCTGACCCAGGAAGCCAACGACGTCAAAACAACGATACAGGCGCATTTTACCAAGGCGGCTAAACTGGCGGCACAACTGAATCAAGCCGTACTGCAACTTGAAGAAAATTCAGACCTGACATGGTATCTGCTGGCAACCAAGGCCCGCGAGTTAGGCGGCAATCCAGACCGGACGGAAATTGAAGGGGTGCGCGAGATATTCGGCACGCTCGAAAGCGCCAAGGCCCGGTTGGGGGGCACTGCTCATGGCTTCAGCCAGAGAGCAACACAAATCACGCTGAGCCGCTGATGATGGCTGCTGCCTTTTCCGGTTGGGGGGAAGGTGGTGGGGTGGATGGGGGCGCACAGCCCCCTGAAGCTGATACACAGCCCGCCGAGTACGCTATGTGGTGCGCTGTGCTTGCCCTGCTGCTGGACGATGCCAGAGCATACTGGCACGGCGTCAACATATACGGCGCGGCCAACTATGAAGCAGAACAGGCTTTTGATGATGTGGTGCGAGTCGGGCCGATGCTACGCTGGTGTTGCGACCATACCGGCCACAATCCGCAATGGATAGCCGAGCGTTTCAGCGAGTCACTGAGAGTAAAAGTTTAAGCGTTTTGAGGATGATGGGTTTTTTGATGGGTAAAGCTGAAGAGTATTCGTAACTAGCTGATTTATATAGCCTAGTGGTGCCCGGAGCCGGAATCGAACCGGCACGGAGTTGCCTCCGAGGGATTTTAAGTCCCTTGCGTCTACCAGTTTCGCCATCCGGGCTAGCAAGTACGGTACTGCAGAACTGCTTACTACGAATAAATGGAGGCCGAGGTCGGAATCGAACCGGCGTTCACGGATTTGCAATCCGCTGCATAACCACTCTGCCACCCGGCCTCATATACAGCTGTTACGTTGTGGGTGAGTCAAACGCAACTTTAAATCGACGCCAAAGAACTTGAATTTTAGCCTTATCTTATTGATAAGACTGATATTTTCCAAACCCAGCGCAATCGATGGGCTGCATTATGTATCAATTCGCAGAGCTTGGCAAGCGCGCTCTGAACACTCGGCGCGCCTGCAGCCAACTCCTCAGTTTCACTGGCAAACCGACTGATACAAAGGATCACTGCGCTCGACCCGTCGCATGGCAGAAACGCGCAATGCGCCATCCTCGGCCATCGGCACTAGCTCCTGTGTTGTGCAATTGAGCAGGTGAGTCTGATGGGACACCAGGTCCACGTACTCCTTATCGAACTCATAGAGTATGAACTGACTGATGCGCTGCCCATCGCGCTCGACGCGGGCAATCTTGTCAGTGTCCAGCACAGTAAAACCAACGGTCATCGGGAACATATAGGTCCAGGGGCGCCAGAAGACACCCTCCTGATCGATCTCCACCACCTGTGAAGCCTCAGGTAACTGGCTTTGCTTATGCTCGAACCAGTTGTACTCGTAATAGATCTGGTAAGTCAGCATGCCAGCCCCGGCAAAGATGGGAACAATCCATTTAGGCAGCCTTTTACCACTCAAACTTCGTAACAGCACAGCGATTCCCGCTGCACCCAAACCCGCTACAGCCAATGCAAGCAAATGCCAGATCATGAATTCTTTTCCCGGAAATAAGGCGGGCTTCCATAAGGAAGCCCGCTTAGGTTCAGCCAATTGCAGGGCTCAGCCCTGCAATTCTGACTTGGATAGTACTCAGTGATCTACGGCAGTGCCAGCGCCTTTCGGATAGCGAACGCTCTCTACCAGATCCTGAATTTCCTGCGGAGGTGCTTCAGTCGCATAAGCTACCCCGAAGGCCACGGCAAAGTTGATCAGTGCACCCACTGCACCGAACGACAGCGGCGAGATGCCGAACAACCAGTTTTCCGGAATGTTGGCCAGGCTAGCGGTGCCAGGAATGAAGAACCAACCCAGATAAACGAAGATGTAAATCGTGGTAGTCAACAAACCAGCCAGCATGCCCAATACTGCGCCCTTGCTGTTGATGCGTTTGGAGAAAATACCCATCATCAGTACCGGGAAGATCGTTGCAGCGGCAATACCAAAGGCCAGTGCCACCACCTGCGCAGCGAAACCAGGCGGATTGATCCCCAGCCAGGTGGCAATCACGATGGCCACCGCCATGGAAATACGCGCCGCAAGCATTTCTCCTTTGTCACTGATGTCGGGCTTTATCATCTTCTTGATAAGGTCGTGACTGATCGCCGAAGAGATTGCCAGCAGCAAACCCGCAGCGGTGGACAGTGCAGCTGCAATACCGCCTGCCGCAATCAAGCCGATAACCCATGACGGCAGATTCGCAATCTCGGGGTTCGCCAGTACCAGAATATCGTTGTTAACGACCAGCTCACTGCCAGCCCAGCCGCGTGCTTCAGCTGTTTCGGCAAATGCGGGCACATCATTGTACATCTGGATCAGGCCATCATTGTTCTTGTCTTCATAGGTGACAAGTCCGGTCTCTTCCCAAGTCTGAATCCATTGCGGCCGGTCTTCATATGCCAGCGGCGCAGCATTCGGACCGTCTGGATAGATGGTATTGATCAGATTCAGCCGGCCCATGGAGGCTACCGCAGGGGCTGTGGTGTACAGAAGGGCAATGAATACCAGAGCCCAGCCAGCTGTCCAGCGAGCATCTGCAACCTTGGGTACAGTGAAGAAACGAATGATTACGTGTGGCAAACCGGCAGTACCGATCATCAGCGACACGGTGAACAGGAACATGTTCAGCTTGTTGGTGACATCAGCGGTATAGTCCTGGAAGCCCAGCTCACGAACCACTTCATCCAGCTTCTGCAGCATCGGCACGCCTGATTCGAGGTGTGTTCCGAACAGACCGCTTTGTGGCAGAACATGACCGGTCATTTGCAACGAAATAAAGATGGCGGGAATGGTATAAGCAATGATCAGCACGACGTACTGGGCAACCTGGGTGTAGGTAATGCCTTTCATGCCGCCCAGTACTGCATAAACAAATACGATTGCCGATGCGATGATAAGACCGGTGGTGCTGTCCACTTCAAGGAAGCGTGCAAAGGCTACGCCCGCCCCTGTCATCTGTCCGATAACATAGGTGGTGGAAATCACTAACAGGCAGACAACCGCCACTATTCGAGCAGCATTACTGTTGAAGCGATCACCGACGAAATCCGGCACAGTGTATTTGCCGAATTTGCGCAGGTAAGGTGCCAGCAGCATCGCCAGCAGCACGAAACCGCCGGTCCAGCCCATCAGAAAAGAAGAGTTGACATAGCCGACCGAAATCAGGCCAGCCATTGAGATGAAGGAGGCAGCAGACATCCAGTCAGCGGCCGTTGCCATGCCATTGGTGACGGGATGCACGCCGCCACCGGCGATATAAAACTCCTTGGTGGAACCGGCACGTGCCCAGATGGCAATACCGACGTAAATAGCGAAGGAACCGCCGACGAATAATAGGTTAACAAGAAATTGGCTCATATCCGCTTACTCCTCTAGGCCGTGTTCTTTGTCCAGACGATTCATTCTCCAGGCATAGAAGAAGATCAGGACAAGAAACACGAGGATTGAGCCCTGTTGGGCAAACCAGAAACCTAGGTCAGCGCCACCCACTGAAATGCCGGACAGCATGGGCCGCAATATGATGCCGAAACCGAAGGACACTAAAGCCCATATCACCAGGCTCCAAGAGATCAGGCGTAGGTTCGCCGACCAATATGCAGCACCTTTTTCTTTGTCATCCATCGCATCATTCTCCACTTTATTGTTATTACCGATTTGGGACATTCCACTCACTCGGAAGGATTCCGTGACAACGATTCTGCAAAATTCAGCCTGATAATAAATCCCCGACATTAGTCTTAGGCATTTGGACCTGCGCCAAAGAGCGTTTTCACGGGCGTTCGCTGCGATTTATAGGGCGTGTGATCAGTTGCTGCTGGGGGGGCTTTTAGCTAGACACAAAAAAGCCACCCGGAGGTGGCTTTGATCTGAATCTGGAGCGGGAAACGGGATTTCAACCAAGCATCTAACTCTTTGATTGTAAAAAGCTTTCCGCAACTGTTGTCTAAACAACGGACGCAATTATGGACTTACTTTCCCCTTCAGGCAACCCCCGAAGGCAATCTTTTCTTCAATCCCGTGCGAGAATCAGTTTCTCGAGCATATTCATGAATGATTCAGGCCGCTACCCAGTAAAACCGCCAGGACCATCGGTGTTGAATTCAGCCAGCTCTGAAAGCGTGTGGATGGCGAAGTCAATCTCCCGCGAGACTGGTCGGCCCTGAGCAATCAGAAACTCTACAGAGGCCTGGATTGCGGAAATCACCACTCCAACATCCTCTTTGGCTAAGGTCTGGTTGATCCGCGCTGTCACAATCGCTTGCTCACTTTCGCTTACGGCATCAGGAAACGTGAATATGGCCGTCCCGGGGGAGATGCCGAGAAGTCCATTCGAGGCAGGGTCATAGGCAGCTGAAATGATGGTGTTCTCCCCGCCAATAGACATTGGTAGCGTCAGTTTCCATGACGTTTTCGCTATCCAGTCTGCTGTGCCTGACGTATACCCATGACGCCGCCGAAAGGCTTCCTGCTCAGCCTCGATTATCCTGAGCATTTCACCGATTGTTTCAGGATTGCCCTGGGCGAATCTCTGTTTCACCGGGTCCAACAACTCAACAAGGCCGGAGGCGGTGATGAAGCCGTTTGCGGTCTTGGTGATCTTTCGGGCAGGATTACCTGTAGCGGTAGAAGCGCCGGCCTCAACTGCGAATGTTTCTCTGTCTGCGGCCAGGATTGCGCAATCCTTCATGCTTGCCGCCACTATGAATGTCATCTTTATCCTTGGTTTTGCCTGATACGCTAATCGAGTAGTCAGTGCTTCGGCAGTTGGGTTGTTACCTTGTGGCAGCTCCCGGCTCAACCACCTTCTAGCGCACGGAAACGCAGGTCAATCCTGCGGATAAATTTTACGTAGAAACGCTTACATGAAAACGCCGCATGCTTTTTATACAGCCTAGGACGTGATAGGCCGCAATCTGACTCAAAGCAACTGCTCATGACAGGCAACAACCGGCCAAAAGCGGGCAGTGACTCCGATAAATAAGTCTATTCCCTTTTCGCACAGCCACAGGCGCAAATCTCCCGGTATCACCCGCACTCGGTGAATTTGATGTTAAACAACGGGTCGAAATCTGCTTAAAGTAGCGGGGTATCAACCAACCTAGGAGTAAGTTCCCATGTCCCCCAAAAAATCTCCCTACACTGGCATGCTTAGCTCTGCCAACGATCATTACCATGGCGTGAGATCTATCGTAAGCATCCGGTAAGTA
>NZ_AROI01000070.1 GCF_000410875.1 Halopseudomonas pelagia CL-AP6 | reverse complement strand
GGCCCAGAGTGTGTAAAAACGTTGTCTTGAAGCCTTGCTATGATTTCTCGGGATTTCATCGCAAGGATCGTCCATGAAGCGCTTCATTCAAGGTGAGCATCGAGGCCAAAGCACCTTACTGCCCGAGAGCCTCGACGACTACGTCAACGATACCAATCCGGTGCGAGTGGTCGATGTCTTTGTCGACGAACTCGACCTAGTGAAGCTGGGTTTTGAAAGCGCCATCCCCGCTGATACTGGTCGGCCTGCTTATCATCCCTCGATCCTGCTGAAGATCTACATCTACGGTTACCTAAACCGCATTCAATCCAGCCGACGTCTTGAACGAGAAGCCCAACGCAACGTCGAGTTGATGTGGCTGACCGGTCGCTTGATGCCTGATTTCAAGACTATCGCTAATTTTCGAAAGGACAACGGTAAGGCTATCCGTGGCGTCTGCCGTCAGTTCGTTGTGCTCTGTCAGCAGTTAGGGTTGTTCGCCGGAAGCCTGATTGCCATCGATGGCAGCAAATTCAAGGCGTTCAACAACCGAGATCGCAATTTCACCAGCGCCAAATTGAAGCGGCGGATGGAGGAAATCGAAGCAAGTATTCACCGGTACCTGACAGCGCTCGATGCTGCCGATCAACAGGATCGTCCAGCCTCTGACCCCAATGTCGTGCACCTGGAAGAAAGAATCGCCAAGCTGAAGGCGCAAATGAAAGAGCTCCAATTGATCGAAACTCAGCTCAATGAATCACCGGATAAGCAGGTATCACTGACGGATCCAGACGCCCGCTCCATGATGACTCGCGGCACAGGAATCGTTGGCTACAACGTGCAGACAGCGGTCGATACCAAGCACCATTTAATCGTCGCTCATGAGGTGACCAATGTCGGGTCCGACCGCGATCAGCTCAGCCCTATGGCCAAGCAAGCACGCGAGGCGATGGGGACAGAAAAGCTGTCGGTTGTAGCTGACAGAGGCTACTTCAAGAGTGAGGAAATCCTGGCTTGTCACGACGCGGAAATCGTCGCCTATGTACCCAAGCCA
>NZ_AROI01000069.1 GCF_000410875.1 Halopseudomonas pelagia CL-AP6 | reverse complement strand
CCCAGAGTGTGTAAAAACGCTGTCTCAAAACCTTGCTATGATTTCTCGGGATTTCATCGCAAGGATCGACCATGAAGCGCTTCATTCAAGGTGAGCATCGAGGCCAAAGCACCTTACTGCCCGAGAGCCTCGACGATTACGTCAACGATACCAATCCTGTGCGAGTGGTCGATGTCTTTGTCGACGAACTCGACCTAGTGAAGTTGGGTTTTGAAAGTGCCATCCCCGCTGATACTGGTCGGCCTGCTTATCATCCCTCGATCCTGCTGAAGATCTACATCTACGGTTACCTCAACCGGATTCAATCCAGCCGGCGTCTTGAGCGGGAAGCACAGCGCAACGTGGAGTTGATGTGGCTGACCGGACGTTTGATGCCTGATTTCAAGACTATCGCTAATTTTCGAAAGGACAACGGTAAGGCTATCCGTGGCGTCTGCCGTCAGTTCGTTCTGCTGTGCCAGCAATTGGGATTGTTTGGCGAGAGTCTGATCGCCATCGATGGCAGCAAATTCAAGGCGGTCAACAACCGAGATCGCAATTTCACCAGCGCCAAGTTGAAGCGACGGATGGAGGAAATAGAAGCGAGTATTAGCCGGTACCTGATTTCGCTCGACGCTGCCGATCAACAGGATCGTCCTGTCTCTGACGCCAATGTCGTGCGCCTGGAAGAAAGAATCGCCAAGTTGAAGGTGCAAATGAAGGAGCTTCAGTCAATCGAAGCTCAGCTCAATGAATCACCGGACAAACAGGTATCACTGACGGATCCAGACGCCCGTTCCATGATGACTCGCGGCACAGGAATCGTTGGCTACAACGTGCAGACAGCGGTCGATACCAAGCACCATTTAATCGTCGCTCATGAGGTGACCAACGTCGGGTCAGACCGCGATCAGCTCAGCCCTATGGCCAAGCAAGCCCGCGAGGCGATGGGGACAGAAAAGCTGTCGGTGGTAGCTGACAGAGGCTACTTTAAGAGTGAGGAAATCCTGGCTTGTCACGACGCGGAAATCCTCGCCTATGTACCCAAGCCA
>NZ_AROI01000068.1 GCF_000410875.1 Halopseudomonas pelagia CL-AP6 | reverse complement strand
TTCCTGCCGGAAACGGCGACCTACCTTGGCCATCAACAGCTGACACACCGCCTCAAACAGTTCGGCCGGGCGCTTGTGATTGGCATCGGCCAGCGTTGAGCGCCGGATAGTGCGGGTTCCAAGGTGGTAATGGTGCAGCTTCTGACTGTTAAAGCCGGCTTCCACCTCTCTGAGACTGGTGGCCCCGGAGATCTGCGCGTACATCAGCGCAATTAACTGATCCCAGGTCTTGAAGCCTTTGCAGTGCTTGTCTGCATCAAACTGACGGACGTGTTTTTCAAAAACGGGGCGTGGCAAACCTTTTAAAAGTTCGGCAAATCGAGTATTTGTATACATGTTGCATCCGCTGAGTTGTTGAGTCGCATCAACGGGTTTTACCCTTCAGACTCAGCGGCTGCAACCCTTCCAGTTAAGCCCCCAAAATTTATTCCGGACAGTAGTGCGCGCAGGCGGGAATCCATTTTGACCTTGGCCACAACCACCTCCCAAGCCCACCCAAAACCCCATCTGCGCAACTTCCTGCGCACATATCCCCTTGATCTGATTGACCTTTCGCTCAATCCACCCGACCCATTTTGCCGACTGGCTCACACAACTCACCTCCCCAATCTGCGATAATCTGCGCGCGCCCAACCAGGTCATGTCGCTTTCCGCCAGACCAGCACCATACCTGCACATAAGGAACATCGGATGTTCGCCGCCGCCAACCAGGCTCATTTCACCCTCGATATTCCCGGTCTCTCGCACGACTTCAAGGTCCTGTCCTTCGAAGGCGTCGAGCACATCAGCCAGCCCTACCGTTTCCAGCTGGAGCTGGTCAGCGAACGCCCAGACCTGGATATCGACAGCCTGCTGCAGCAACCGGCGTTCTTCAGTTTTGCCGGCCAAGGCCAGGGCATCCACGGGCTGATCCACCGCGTCGCCCAGGGCGATGCCGGCAAGCGCCTAACGCGCTACCATATCGACCTGGTGCCGCATCTGTTTTATCTCGGCCACCGCACCAACCAGCGCATCTTCCAGCACCTTACGGTGCCGCAGATCATCGCCCGGGTACTCAACGACCACGGTATCCAGGCCGACACCTACCGCTTTCAGCTTAA
>NZ_AROI01000067.1 GCF_000410875.1 Halopseudomonas pelagia CL-AP6 | reverse complement strand
GTTCGCCGCCGCCAACCAGGCCCACTTCACCCTCGATATTCCCGGTCTCTCGCACGACTTCAAGGTCCTGTCCTTCGAAGGCCTAGAGCAGATCAGCCAGCCCTACCGTTTCCAGCTGGAGCTGGTCAGCGAACGCCCGGACCTGGATATCGACCACCTGCTACAGCAACCGGCCTTTTTCAGTTTTGCCGGCCATGGCCAGGGCATCCACGGGCTGATCCACCGCGTCGCCCAGGGCGACGCCGGCAAGCGCCTGACGCGCTATCACATTGATCTGGTGCCGCATCTGTTTTATCTCGGCCACCGCACCAATCAGCGCATCTTCCAGCGCCTGACCGTACCGCAGATCATCGCCCGGATCTTGAACGACCACGGTATCCAGGCCGATACCTACCGCTTTCAGCTTAATACCGATTACCCGCAGCGCGACTACTGCACCCAGTACGATGAAACCGACCTGCACTTTATTCAGCGCCTCTGCGAAGAAGAAGGCATCCACTACCATTTCGAACACAGCGTCGATAACCATCTCTTGGTATTCGGCGACGACCAGACCGGCTTCCCCAAGCTGGATAGACCCACGGCCTATATCCAGGACAGCGGCCTGGTCGCCGACGAGCCGGTAATCAAACGCTTCGCCCTGCGCGTGGAA
>NZ_AROI01000066.1 GCF_000410875.1 Halopseudomonas pelagia CL-AP6 | reverse complement strand
CGGGTGAACTGTAGCTTGAGAGCTAAAGACCCTATCGCTTTCTTAATGAATCAAGTAATTCGTGTGAGTGCTTGACCGAATGGCCTGTGATCTGTCGATTAAGGAGGTGATCCAGCCGCAGGTTCCCCTACGGCTACCTTGTTACGACTTCACCCCAGTCATGAATCACACCGTGGTAACCGTCCTCCCGAAGGTTAGACTAGCTACTTCTGGTGCAACCCACTCCCATGGTGTGACGGGCGGTGTGTACAAGGCCCGGGAACGTATTCACCGTGGCGTTCTGATCCACGATTACTAGCGATTCCGACTTCACGGAGTCGAGTTGCAGACTCCGATCCGGACTACGAGAGGTTTTATGGGATTAGCTCCACCTCGCGGCTTGGCAACCCTTTGTACCCCCCATTGTAGCACGTGTGTAGCCCTGGCCGTAAGGGCCATGATGACTTGACGTCATCCCCACCTTCCTCCGGTTTGTCACCGGCAGTCTCCTTAGAGTGCCCACCATTACGTGCTGGTAACTAAGGACAAGGGTTGCGCTCGTTACGGGACTTAACCCAACATCTCACGACACGAGCTGACGACAGCCATGCAGCACCTGTGTCTGAGTTCCCGAAGGCACCAATCCATCTCTGGAAAGTTCTCAGCATGTCAAGGCCAGGTAAGGTTCTTCGCGTTGCTTCGAATTAAACCACATGCTCCACCGCTTGTGCGGGCCCCCGTCAATTCATTTGAGTTTTAATCTTGCGACCGTACTCCCCAGGCGGTCAACTTAGTGCGTTAGCTGCGCCACTAAGAACTCAAGGTTCCCAACGGCTAGTTGACATCGTTTACGGCGTGGACTACCAGGGTATCTAATCCTGTTTGCTCCCCACGCTTTCGCACCTCAGTGTCAGTATCAGTCCAGGTAGTCGCCTTCGCCACTGGTGTTCCTTCCTATATCTACGCATTTCACCGCTACACAGGAAATTCCACTACCCTCTACCGTACTCTAGCTAAGCAGTTATGGATGCAGTTCCCAGGTTGAGCCCGGGGATTTCACACCCATCTTACTTAGCCACCTACGCGCGCTTTACGCCCAGTAATTCCGATTAACGCTTGCACCCTCTGTATTACCGCGGCTGCTGGCACAGAGTTAGCCGGTGCTTATTCTGTCGGTAACGTCAAGACTGATACGTATTAAGCATCAGCCCTTCCTCCCAACTTAAAGTGCTTTACAATCCGAAGACCTTCTTCACACACGCGGCATGGCTGGATCAGGCTTGCGCCCATTGTCCAATATTCCCCACTGCTGCCTCCCGTAGGAGTCTGGACCGTGTCTCAGTTCCAGTGTGACTGATCATCCTCTCAGACCAGTTACGGATCGTCGCCTTGGTGAGCCTTTACCTCACCAACAAGCTAATCCGACCTGGGCTCATCTGATAGCGCAAGGTCCGAAGATCCCCTGCTTTCTCCCGTAGGACGTATGCGGTATTAGCGTCCGTTTCCGAACGTTATCCCCCACTATCAGGCAGATTCCCAGGTATTACTCACCCGTCCGCCGCTCTCAAGAGAAGCAAGCTTCTCTCTACCGCTCGACTTGCATGTGTTAGGCCTGCCGCCAGCGTTCAATCTGAGCCATGATCAAACTCTTCAGTTTTAAGACTGATTGGGTTTTGTGAAAACCCTAAACTTGGCTCAGCTTTATTACAAAAAACTCAGTGAATTCACAGAGTAACTTGCTTAGGCTGATAATCTTTTTGATCATCAGAACCACAAGGCAAGCACCCACACGAATTACTTGATTCACATTGTTAAAGAGCGGTTCGGTTCGCGTCTCCGCTTAACCAAGGTGGCGTATATTACGCTAACCTTCTAATCTGTCAAGC
>NZ_AROI01000065.1 GCF_000410875.1 Halopseudomonas pelagia CL-AP6 | reverse complement strand
ATCTTGGCAACCACGCCGGCACCAACGGTACGGCCGCCTTCGCGAATCGCGAAGCGCAGACCATCTTCCATGGCGATCGGAGCGATCAGAGTGACGACCAGCTTGACGTTATCGCCAGGCATGACCATCTCGATGCCTTCTGGCAGTTCGCACGAACCAGTTACATCGGTAGTACGGAAGTAGAACTGTGGGCGATAGCCTTTGAAGAATGGCGTGTGACGGCCGCCTTCATCCTTGCCCAGCACGTACACTTCAGCTTCAAACTGAGTGTGCGGCTTGATAGTGCCCGGCTTAGCCAGTACCTGACCACGCTCTACGTCTTCACGCTTGGTACCGCGCAGCAGTACACCCACGTTCTCACCGGCACGACCTTCGTCCAGCAGCTTGCGGAACATCTCGACACCAGTACAAGTGGTCTTGACGGTATCCTTGATACCGACGATTTCCACTTCTTCCTGAATCTTGACGATGCCGCGCTCTACACGACCAGTCACAACAGTACCGCGACCGGAAATCGAGAAGACGTCTTCGATCGGCATCAGGAACGGCTTATCGATGGCACGCTCAGGCTCTGGAATGTAAGCATCCAGAGTCTCAACCAGCTTCTTCACCGCAGTGACGCCCATGCCGTTGTCGTCTTCGCCTTTCAGCGCCATCAGCGCAGAGCCGATGATGATCGGCGTGTCGTCGCCTGGGAAGTCGTAGGCGCTAAGAAGCTCACGCACTTCCATTTCGACCAGCTCCAGCAGCTCTTCGTCATCGACCATGTCAGCCTTGTTCAGGAACACGACGATGTAAGGAACACCTACCTGACGGGACAGCAGGATGTGCTCGCGAGTCTGCGGCATAGGGCCGTCAGCAGCGGAACAAACCAGGATAGCGCCGTCCATCTGCGCAGCACCGGTGATCATGTTCTTCACATAGTCAGCGTGACCAGGGCAGTCAACGTGCGCGTAGTGACGAATCGGAGAATCGTACTCTACGTGCGAGGTATTGATGGTGATACCGCGAGCCTTTTCTTCTGGCGCGTTGTCGATCTGGTCGAAGCCACGAGCGGATCCGCCGTACGCTTCGGCACAGACTTTCGTCAGCGCTGCCGTCAGAGTGGTTTTGCCATGGTCAACGTGACCAATGGTGCCCACGTTAAGGTGCGGTTT
>NZ_AROI01000064.1 GCF_000410875.1 Halopseudomonas pelagia CL-AP6 | reverse complement strand
CCCAGAGTGTGTAAAAACGCTATCTCAGACCCTTGCTATAATTTCTGAGAATCTCATTGCAAGGGAAATCAATGAAACGGTTTATCCAGGGTGAACACCGAGGTCAAAGCACCTTGCTTCCCGAAAGCCTCGACGACTACGTCAGCGATATCAATCCAGTGCGCGTGGTCGATGTCTTCGTCGATGAACTCGACCTAGCCAAACTGGGTTTCGATGGTGTGATTCCAGCCGAAACCGGCAGGCCTGCTTATCACCCTGCGATCCTGCTGAAGATCTATATCTACGGCTACCTGAACCGCATTCAATCCAGCCGTCGTCTGGAGCGTGAAGCCCAGCGCAACGTAGAGCTGATGTGGTTAACAGGTCGCTTGATGCCCGACTTCAAGACCATCGCCAACTTCCGAAAAGACAACAGCAAAGCTATTCGCGGCGTCTGCCGTCAGTTCGTTTTGCTCTGCCAGCAGTTGGGGCTGTTTAGCGAAAACCTGGTTGCCATTGACGGCAGTAAATTCAAGGCGGTTAACAACCGCGACCGGAACTTCACTAGTGCGAAGCTGAAGCGGCGCATGGAAGAAATCGAGGCGAGCATCAGCCGTTATTTGGCCTCACTCGATGCGGCTGATCGCCAGATACCTAGCGCCTCTAAACCAGATACGGTGAGCTTGGAAGATAAAATCGCCAAGCTCAAAGCACAGATGAAAGAGCTTCAGGGGATTGAGTCACAGCTCAACGAATCGCCAGATAAACAGGTTTCGCTGACCGACCCGGATGCCCGTTCGATGATGACGCGCGGCAGCGGGATCGTTGGCTACAACGTACAGACGGCTGTCGACACGCAGCACCATTTGATCGTTGCTCACGAGGTCACCAACCGAGGTTCTGACCGTGACCAACTCAGTTCAATGGCGAAGCAGGCTCGTGAAGCCATCGGCGTAGAAACGCTGTCGGTAGTTGCCGACCGAGGCTATTTCAAAGGCGAAGAAATCCTGGCTTGTTACGACGCAAACGTCACCGCCTACGTGCCGAAGCCGATGACTTCAAGCGCCAAAGCTGATGGCCGATTCAACAAAGATGCCTTCGTGTATGACGCGACCAGAAACGAATACACGTGCCCGGCGGGAGAGGCCCTGATCTGGCGATTTTCCAGCGTTGAGAAAGGCATGAATATGCATTGCTACTGGAGTTCAAAGTGTCAGAGTTGCACGCTGAAAAGCCAGTGCACACCAAGCACAAATCGTCGAGTAAAGCGTTGGGAGCATGAAGCTGTGCTTGAGGAAATGCAGCGACGGCTGACCAGAGCACCAGAGATGATGCGGATCCGAAAAAGGACCGTTGAGCATCCCTTCGGGACGCTTAAGCAATGGATGGGTGCGACGCACTTCCTGACCCGGAAGCTCAACGGCGTGAGTGCCGAGATGAGCTTGAATGTGCTCGCCTACAACCTGAAGCGGGTTATGAAAATCATCGGTACAGAAGGCTTGCTGAAGGCGATGGCGGCGTAAAAGCCTCAGCTTTTACTGCTCCAGGAGATGCCGAAGAGCTCCATACACGTTCTGACGCGCTATCGACACTGATCTTGGCAAATGTCCGGAAAATCGCCTCGCCCAAGAGCACTGGGCTTAGTCATCCAACATGCGAAAAGTGTTTTTACACACTCTGGGCC
>NZ_AROI01000063.1 GCF_000410875.1 Halopseudomonas pelagia CL-AP6 | reverse complement strand
GACACAACCGCGTCAGCCGCAGCATCCCTGGCCGAGATGGAACTCGGCCACTCCCGGAGCATCAGCCCTGGCGCAGATGCCGCGTGCGCATACCGGTGGCCACCAAGGTAGCGGCGAACACGCCAATGCCGGCGACTACCAGCAAGGCCATTTCCCAGACTTTGTTTTGCCAGCCCCAGGCGAACCACTGCTCAGTAGCCGGCACCATCCAGATCACCACGGCCGACATGGCCACGCAGGCGGTCACCAACCTGAGCGCAAACACCCACCAACCCGGCTGAGCCTGGTAAATACCCATTTTCTTCAGCCCCCACCACAGCAGGCCAGCATTCAACATGGCCGCCATGGAGGTGGCCAGGGCTAGACCGACATGCGCCAGCGGCCAGATAAGGATCAAGTTCAGCACCATATTGACGACCATACAGATGATCGCGATCTTGACCGGCGTTTTGATGTCCTGGCGGGCAAAGTAACCGGGCGCCAGCACTTTGATCAGCATAAAGATCATCACCCCGACCGAATACGCCCGCAGCGCAGCGGCTGCCTGCACCACGTCACGCTCGGTCATGGCGCCGTAATGAAACAGAGTGGCAATCAGCGGCTCGGCGAGCAACAGCAAGGCCAGGGCCGCAGGCACGCCAACCAGCATGACCATGCGTATCGCCCAATCCAGCGTGGCGGAGAAAGCTTTCGGGTCTGCCCCTGCATGCTGGC
Source organism: Halopseudomonas pelagia CL-AP6 (assembly GCF_000410875.1). GTDB lineage: Bacteria > Pseudomonadota > Gammaproteobacteria > Pseudomonadales > Pseudomonadaceae > Halopseudomonas > Halopseudomonas pelagia. Next base: position 11,229 of record NZ_AROI01000063.1, on the reverse strand, counting down.
GCGACAGCGCCGGCAATATCACGGTACCAATGGCGATACCAAAGGCCCCCAGCGGCAGCTCGGAAAGCCGGTCAGCGTAGTAAAGCCAGGAAATGCTGCCGGTCTCCAGAAACGAGGCCAGTACGGTGTCTAGCAACAGGTTGATCTGGCTGACCGACACGCCGAACAGCGCCGGCAGCATCAGCGTCATGATGCGCTTAACGCCCTCATCCTTGCGATCTGGCCGCGGCACCGGCAACAGCTTGATCTGCGCCAGAAACGGCAGCTGAAACAGTAACTGCACCACCCCGGCAATCAACACACCCCAGGCCAGGGCCATAATCGGCTGATCAAAATACGGGGTCATCAATACCGTCGCACCAATCATGCTCAGATTCAGTAATACCGGGGTGAAAGCCGGCACGGCAAAACGGCCATAACTGTTGAGGATCGAACCACAGAGCGCGGTCAGCGAGATCAGCAACAAATACGGAAAGGTGATGCGCAGCATATCGGTGGCCAGCGCGAGCTTTTCCGTCTGGTCATGAAACCCTGGCGCGAACAGGGTGATCAACAACGGCGCGCCGGCGACGCCCAAGGCGGTGATACCTACCAGCGTTAGCCCCAGAGTACCGGTCACCCGATCAACCAGTTGCTTGACCTCCGCCAGCGTGCGTTTGGTGCGATATTCCGACAATACCGGCACAAACGCCTGGGCGAATGCGCCCTCGGCGAACAGACGACGCAAAAAGTTGGGTATTTTGAAGGCGATAAAAAACGCGTCGGCCTCGGACTGGGAGCCAAAATAGGCCGCCACCACCACATCGCGGACCATGCCCAGTACGCGCGAAAGCATGGTCATTATGCTGACGACCATGCCTGAGCGCAGCAATGTGGGGGCTTTAGGCTCAGGTGCCGCGGGTGGAATGGAATCAGTCATGCATCAGGCCGCCGGATAAAACCGCGATGATAGCCTCCGCGACCACCGCGTGGCGAGGGTCAGGCGCAGCAAAGGCTTGTAGTGTGACGATAAAAGCCTCAAGCTTCCGGCCTTCAGCCTGCGGCTATAGATTGTTATCAATCCTACCTGCCTGGGACTGTTATCAACCCTTGACATTAGGGTATCTCGGCGGCATAGTACGCGGCCTTATTTGTACCTTATTCATCACGATTTTCTGAGGAGCACGACGGTGGCCAACTCACCTCAAGCCAAGAAACGCGCCAAGCAGGCCGAGAAGCGCCGCAATCACAATGCAAGCCTGCGCTCCATGGTTCGTACTTATATCAAGAACGTAGTCAAGGCTATTGAAGCCAAAGACCTCGAGAAAGCACAGTCCGCCTACACTGCAGCAGTGCCGGTCATTGACCGCATGGCTGACAAGGGCATTATCCCCAAGAACAAGGCAGCTCGCCATAAGAGCCGTCTGAATGCACACATCAAGGCAATGGCTACCGCTGCCTGATCGCATTCCTTGTGGTAGAAAAAACCGGCTTACGAGCCGGTTTTTTTGTGGGCGGAGATTGTGGCCGTGTTTGCTGGTGGCGCTTGAAGGCGACCCTTTAGGGCGCGGATAGCGCTAGCTTGGGGGCTTACGCTGCCGCCTGCGGAAAATGGTGCGGCTTCCGAACACACCGCGCTCCCTGCACCCCTATTATTCCTGCCACACAGAGTCCGACCCGCCAATCTCTAGCTGCACTAACAGGCTGACTGCTGTTCTGGGAGCGGCCGAGTGCTACCCTGGCCAGCGGTGGCGAGACTAACGTTGCCGTGTCGAGATGGAACTCGACACACCCGCAAGGCCCGCCGAGCGGACCGCTGCCCTGGGAGTGGCCGAGTTCCACCCCGGCCTGCGGTGGCGAGACTAACGTGCCGTGTCGAGATGGAACTCGACACTCCCGCAAGGCCCACCGAGCAGACCGCAGCCCTGGGAATGGCCGAGTTCCACCTCGGCCTTCGGAGGCTAGGCCGACGCTGCTGTATCGAGGTAGAACTCGACACACCCGCAAGGCCCACCGAGCAGACCGCAGCCCTGGGAGTGGCCGAGTTCCACCTCGGCCTGCGGTGGCGAGGCTGACACTGCTGTATCGAGGTAGAACCGGTCATCCTCGCGAACGCGGGGATCCATTTGACGGACTTAGCCGAGCACATCAATAACCGGACTCAAACCAACACCAAATTATCCCGATGCACCATCTCCGGCTCATCCAGATAACCCAGAATCTTCGCCACCGCGTCAGTCGGCTGACCCAAGATACGCGCGGCATCCTGAGCGCTGTAATTAACCAGCCCGCGAGCTACTTCCCGACCATCCGGGCCGACACACACGACCATCTCGCCCCGGCGGAAACTGCCTTCTACCGCCTGGATACCCACCGGCAGCAAGCTGCGACGCCCAGAGGCCAAAGCCTTTACCGCACCCTCATCAATTAACAAACGTCCGCGGGTTTGCAGGTGCCCGGCAAGCCACTGCTTGCGCGCAGCCAGCATACCCTTCTCCGGCAGCAGCAAAGTGCCCAGCTCCTCGCCCGCCTGCAGCCGCTCTATGACGCGCTCGATGCGCCCACCAACAATCACAGTGCCGGCTCCCGAACGGGCTGCCAGACGTGCCGCACGCAGCTTGGTCAGCATGCCGCCGCGGCCCAACGCACCGGCACTACCCCCGGCCATCTGATCCAGCGATGAATCATCCGCCATCGCCTGTTTGACCAGCTCGGCATCAGGATTATTGCGCGGATCGGCGGTATAGAGACCGTCACGATCAGTGAGGATGACCAGCAGATCACCTTCCACCAGATTGGTCACCAGCGCACCCAGGGTATCGTTGTCGCCAAAACGGATCTCGTCAGTCACCACGGTATCGTTTTCGTTGATGACCGGAATCACGCCCAGGTCCAGCAGCGCCCGCAGAGTGCTGCGCGCATTCAAATAGCGTTTGCGGTCGGAGAGGTCATCGTGGGTCAGCAGCACTTGAGCGGTAGACAGCCCATGCGCTTGAAAGCTGGACTCCCAGGCCTGCACCAGGCCCATCTGGCCAATAGCGGCAGCGGCCTGCATCTGATGAATGGTTTTCGGGCGTTCGGTCCAACCCAGCCGACTCATGCCCGCCGCCACTGCGCCGGATGAAACAAGCACCAGCTCGGCACCACTCTTGCGCAGCGCGACCAGCTGCTCGACCCAAACAGCCATAGCGTCCTTGTCCAGCCCGCGACCATCACCGGTGAGCAGCGCACTACCAATCTTGACTACCCAGCGACGGGCATTGGTTACCTTGTCACGCATATTCGATCCAGAAGCAAAGTGTCAGTTGAATCGCTGCATTCTACCTTATTCGCAGCCCGTGCGAATGGGCTTCGCCGGGAAGGTTGCTGCTCCGGGAATGGCCGAGTTCCACCTCGGCCAGCGGGGGTTCGGCTGACATTGTTGTGTCGAGATGGAACTCGACACTCCCAGGAAACATGCTGGGTAGATTGCTGTTCTGGGAATGACCGAACTCCACCTCCGCCAGGGATGCTGCGGCTGACGCCGTTATGTCGAGATGGAACTCGACACTCCCAGGAGACGGCGCCACAGACCTTGGCGGGTGGGATGCTGTTCCGGGAAGGCCGGGCGGGCTGCTGTCCGGGAAGGCCGAGTTCCATCTCGGCCAGCGGTGCTGCGGCTGACGCCGTTATGTCGAGATGGAACTCGACACTCCCAGGCGGCACCACCGGCCTTCCCGGCACACCCACAAACGCCGAGGCCGGCGCTCCCACCAAGACCAAAACAGGCTGTCAGGTAGGAGCGCCGGCCTCGGCGCGAAGCGGAATCAAACAACACCATCAATGCACGTAAATGACCTCCGGGCCATCTTCGTCATCTTCGTCGTCGTCATCTTCATCTTCGTCGTCAGTCAACAGACCCTGCTTGCGCAGCGCCTTGCGGTCATCCAGCGCCTGAATGTGCGCGCGCGCCTCGTCTTCGATCAGTTGATCCAGGGCGGCGACTTCGGCGGCATACTCTTCATCGTCGAGCATGCGCTGGTTGCGCTCATCCAGCCAGTTCATCACGTCTTTGGCCAGCTCATCAGTACCCTGATGCTCGGACGCGGAGATGACATAGACCGGGCCTTCCCACTCCAGACGCTCGACCACATCATCCAGCACTGCCTGCTGCTCGTCTTCCAGCAACTGGTCGCACTTGTTCAGCACCAACCAGCGCTCGCGCATGGTCAGGGCCGGGCTGAATTTACCCAGCTCGTGGATGATGGTTTCGATCGCTTCGACCGGGTCACTGCCATCCGGCGGGAGCATGTCGACCATATGCAGCAGCAGCCGCGTGCGCGACAGGTGCTTGAGAAAGCGCGTACCCAGGCCCGCGCCTTCGGCAGCGCCGGCGATCACACCGGGAATATCGGCGATCACAAAGCTGCGCAACTGACCCACATCGACCACACCCAGGTTCGGCACCATGGTGGTAAAGGGATAGTCCGCCACTTTCGGCTTGGCCGCTGACACGGCGCGGATGAAGGTGCTCTTGCCGGCGTTCGGCAGACCCAGCAAACCGACATCGGCCAGTACTTTCAATTCCAGCTTGAGATCACGCTGCTCGCCCAGGCTGCCATTCGACGTCTGGCGCGGCGCGCGATTCACGCTGGACTTGTAACGGGTATTACCCAGACCATGGAAGCCGCCCTGAGCAACCAGCAAACGCTGGCCAGGCTCGGTCAGATCGCCAATAATTTCCTGGGTGCCGGCATCAATCACCGTGGTGCCGATCGGCACGGGCAGGATCAGATCCTCGCCCTTGCTCCCGGTACAATCCTTACCGCTGCCGTTCTGGCCGCGCAAGGCATTGAAGCGACGCTTATAGCGGTAGTCCACCAGGGTGTTGTAGTTGTCGGCCACTTCGAGATAAATCGAGCCGCCATCACCACCATCACCGCCATCAGGCCCGCCCTTGGGAATGAATTTTTCCCGGCGAAAGCTCATACAGCCGTTTCCACCATCGCCGGCCTTGACCGTAATGGACACTTCATCAACGAATTTCATCTAGCTCCCTCCCAACTTGGGATGGGTTAAGGTTACTACAAACAAAAAAGCCCCGTCGTCAGACAGGGCTTATTCGAACCAGGGTAGTATCAGGCTTCTACGACATTCACGTAGCGACGACCGAACTTGCCCTTCACTTCGAACTTGATCACGCCAGCCGCTTTCGCGAACAGGGTGTGATCCCTGCCCATACCGACGTTCTTGCCGGGATGGAATTCAGTGCCACGCTGACGAACAATGATGTTGCCAGGAATGATCGACTGACCGCCGTACATTTTAACGCCAAGGCGTTTGGATTCTGAATCGCGACCGTTGCGCGTGGAACCGCCTGCTTTTTTGTGTGCCATGGGTGTTTATCTCCTCAATGGGCTTAGGCAGAGATGCCGGTAATCTTGATTTCGGTGTACCACTGACGGTGGCCCTGACGCTTCATGTGGTGCTTACGACGACGGAACTTGATGATCCGGATCTTATCGCCACGGCCATGGGCGCTGATTTCAGCAGTCACCTTGGCACCTTCAACAATCGGCGCGCCGATGCTGATGTCGTCGCCGTTGCCGATCAGCAGCACGCGGTCGAAATCGATGCTGGCACCGGTTTCCACGTCCAGCTTCTCTACTCTCAGGTATTCACCTTCGGTGACCTTGTACTGCTTACCACCGGTAACAATCACTGCGTACATGATGCTTTCTCCGTAATCCTGCTCACCCGGCGCTTAGGTATAATGGTTAGTGGCCGGCATGGCTGCAAGTGGACCCGCCTATCGGGCCCTACCTTGCCATTGTCAAAACAGGGATGCTGTAAATCTGCTTTGCCGTAAATACAGTTAGCCGTAAATACGGTTTTCAGGGGCGGAAATTCTACGCAAAGACGCAGCCCTAAGCAAGCATTAACCGTTCTTGGCCAATGCATCGCCTTTGGCCAGCAATCACCTACCGCAAACGGCTGAAAACAGCCCGTTTTCTTGACAGCACAAGGCCTGCCACATAGCATGCCGCGCAACCTTTGAGGAATCTGCAGTTAATGTCCAGCCTGCCTTTTTATGATGCGGTCACCCGGGATTTTGATGAAGTCAATGCGCTGATCATGCGCCAGCTTCACTCCCGCGTACCTCTGGTCGAAAAGATCGGCCACTACATTATCAGTGCAGGCGGCAAACGCTTACGCCCACTGGTGGTATTGCTCAGCGCCCGCGCTTGCGGTTTGGAAGATCCGCGCCAGCATAGCCTGGCGGCCATTATTGAATTTCTGCATACCGCCACGCTGCTACATGATGACGTTGTCGACATCTCCGACCAGCGCCGTGGCCGCAGCACCGCTAACGCCCTGTGGGGCAACGCTCCCAGCGTACTGGTTGGCGACTTCCTTTATTCCCGTGCTTTCGAAATGATGGTTGAGCTGGGGGACATGCAGATTATGCAGGTGCTGGCCAATGCCACCAACGTCATCGCTGAGGGTGAAGTACTGCAACTCTCCAAGGTGCGCGACGCCAGCACTGATGAAGCTACTTATATGGAAGTCATCCGCAGCAAGACCGCGATGCTGTTTGAAGCCTCCACCCACAGTGCCGGACTGCTGGCTAACGCCGACCCAGCCCAAACAGAAGCACTGCGTGGGTACGGTAATGCACTGGGCATTGCCTTTCAGTTGGTGGATGACGTGCTGGACTACAGCGGCGACGCACAAGCGATGGGCAAGAATGTGGGCGACGACCTGGCCGAGGGCAAACCTACCCTGCCGTTGATCTATACCATGCGCGAAGGCACCGCCGAGCAGGCAGCCCTGGTACGCCAAGCGATTCAGAAGGGCGGCATTGACGATATAGAGAGTATTCAGCAGGCGGTGCGCGATTGCGGCGGGCTGGAATATACCTCGCGGCTGGCCCGAGAGCAGTCGGAAGAAGCGGTAAGACTGCTGCAGAGTTTACCGCCGTCAATCTACCGAGACTCGTTGGAGCAGCTGGCCCGGTTTGCGGTAGAGCGGGCTTACTGACAGCGGGCTGTCGCGGCGACTTTGTTCTCCGCGACACCATCGCGGCGAGGCCGCCGCTCCCACCAAGGGCCAGCCCAAACCCAAGGGCCAGGCCAAACCCAAACCCCAGGACCAGCCCAAGCCCAAGGGCCAGCCCAAACCCAAGCCCAAGGGCCAGCCCAAACCCAAGCCCAAGCCCAAGCCCAAGCCCAAGCCCAAGCCCAAGCCCAAGCCCAAGCCCAAGCCCAAGCATGCAGCATGCTGCTGCTTTTGAACTTGGTGGGAGCGGCGGCCTCGCCGCGATAAGGGTTTGAACTTGGTGGCAACCTCGCCGCGAAAGGGCTTTAAAGCACCTTCAACAACTCGATATCAAACACCAATGTGCTGTGCGGCGGAATACTGCCCGCACCGCGAGCGCCGTACGCCAGCTCGGAAGGAATATACAGACGCCACTTGGCGCCTTCCTTCATCAACTGCAGCGCTTCAGTCCAACCGGCAATCACACCACCCACAGGAAACTCTGCTGGCTCACCGCGCTTGTAGGAGCTGTCGAACACTTCACCGGTGATCAGCGCGCCTTCATAATGCGTTTGCACGGTAGAGCTGGCCTGCGGCGTTACGCCGGTGCCGTCATTGACCACTTCGTACTGCAGACCAGACGCCAGAGTAACAATGCCTTCACGCTGGGCGTTCTGGGTTAAGAACTCGACACCTGCCTGCCCCGCTTCACGCGCGGTGGCTTCAGCAGCAGCCTGCATCTTCGCTTGCAAACCAGCGAAAGCCTGCTGCAGCGCTGCCTCATCAACCTGACTGGGTTGCTGGGTAAAGGCATCGCGCAGGCCGGCAACCACTAGATCAATACTCAGATCCGGTATGTTACTACTACCCAGCTGATCACCCATCTGCCGGCCAATGCCGTAACTTACACGTTGTTCGTCCGTCTCGAAGGTGCTGCTCATGGCGGTGCTCCGCTAGAAAAATGGCCGTCAAGCCTGACATAAAGTCAGGAAGAATTCACCAACGCCAACGAGTCCGTTACAATGCCCGGCTTTTCAGGCCTATCAACCAGAGATCTCCCTCATGCTGGAAAAGTTGTTTCAACTCTCGGCCCATGGCACCAACGTGCGCACCGAAATTATCGCCGGCCTGACCACCTTCCTGACAATGGCTTACATCATCTTCGTCAATCCAATGATGATGGCCGACGCGGGCATAGATCCAGGCGCCGCATTCGTCGCCACCTGCCTGGCCGCCGCCATCGGCTCGCTGATCATGGGGTTGTGGGCCAACTACCCAATTGCTCTGGCGCCGGGCATGGGCCTGAATGCGTTTTTCAGCTATACCGTTGTGGGGTCGATGGGTTATAGCTGGGAAGTCGCCCTGGGTGCGGTATTCATCTCTGGCTTTATGTTCTTCCTGCTGAGCATTTTCAAGATTCGCGAATGGATCATCAACAGCATCCCCATGGCATTGCGCTCCGCCATCGCCGCCGGTATCGGCCTGTTTCTGGCATTGATTGCGCTGAAGAACGCCGGAATGGTGGTTGATCATCCCGCCACACTGGTCACCCTGGGCGATCTCACCCAGCCCGCACCGATTCTTGCAGCCCTGGGCTTTGTGATCATAGTCGCGCTCGCCTATCGCCAGGTGACCGGCGCAGTGATGATCGGCATTCTGGTCATTACCGGCATCAGCCTGATAGCAGGCCTGAGCCAGGCGAGCGGCATCGTCTCTGCGCCGCCGAGCCTAGCCCCCACCTATATGCAACTGGACATCCGTGGCGCGCTGGAAATCGGCATGCTCAGTGTGATTTTTGCCTTCCTGTTCGTTGATCTGTTTGACACCTCTGGCACGCTGATAGGCGTCGCGCAACGCGCCAATCTGGTAGACAAGAACGGCAAAATGCCGCGTCTGGGTCGCGCACTGATGGCCGACAGCACCGCCACCATGGCAGGCGCCGCGCTCGGTACGTCCACCACCACCAGCTATATCGAATCGGCCGCCGGCACCGCAGCGGGTGGCCGTACCGGCCTGACGGCCTGCGTAGTGGCGCTGCTGTTTCTGCTGGCACTGTTTTTCTCGCCACTGGCCGGAGCCGTGCCCGCCTTCGCCACCGCGCCAGCGTTGATGTTCGTAGCGGTACTGATGACCGGCGGGCTGATCCAGGTTAACTGGGACGACCTGACCGAAGCCGCTCCGGTGGTGATCACTGCGATCATGATGCCGCTGACCTTCTCAATCGCCAACGGCATCGCCCTGGGTTTTATCGCCTGGACGGCGATCAAACTGCTCGCCGGTCGCTGGCAGGACCTTAACCCCAGCCTGTATATTCTGGCCGGCCTATTCATCATCAAACTAGCGTTGTTCAACTAATGGGCCTGTCTTTCAACCCCGCCGACTATGACCAGGAACTGGCCACCAAGCGCCAGCGTCTGATTGACCTGCTCGCTCCTTTTCAGGCGCCAGAACCACAGGTTTTCTCCTCACCCAAAGAGCACTTTCGGCTGCGTGCCGAATTCCGCCTGTGGTATCAGGATGGCCAAGCGCACTACGCGATGTTCGAGCCTGGCGATAAACACAAAGCCGTGTTGATTGAACAACTGCCGATTGCCAGCCGCCGCATCAATGAATTAATGGGTCCGTTGCTCGCCGCCTGCAAAACCGAACCGCTGCTGGGTCGCAAGCTGTTTCAGATCGAGTTTCTGACCACCCTGTCCGGCGAAGCTCTGGTTAGCCTGTGCTACCACCGGCCGATCGATGAGAGCTGGGACGCCCCCGCGCAAGCGCTGGCAGAGCAGCTAGATATCATGCTGATCGGCCGTAGCCGCGGACGCAAACGAGTACTGCACCGCGACCATGTGCTCGAAGAGCTGCAAGTCGCAGGCCGCACCTGGCGTTACCAACAAGCAGAAGGCGGCTTTACCCAGCCCAACGGTCACGTCAACCAGCATATGCTTAGCTGGGCGCTGGACGCTGCAGGCGAGAATAGCGACGACCTGCTGGAACTGTATTGCGGCAACGGCAACTTCACCCTGCCGCTGTCTACCCGCTTTCGCAAAGTCATGGCCACCGAACTGTCGAAAAGCTCGGTCAAATCAGCTATCGCCAACCTGGAGATGAATCAGGTTGAGAACGTCACGTTGATCCGACTGGCCAGCGAGGAAGTCACCGAGGCCCTGACCGGTGTGCGCGAGTTCCGCCGTCTGCAGGGGATTGATCTCGGCGATTACAATTTTGGCACCGTGTTTGTCGACCCACCGCGTGCCGGGCTGGATCCAGCGACGCTGGAGTTGGTCAGGGGCTACCAGCGCATTCTGTATATCTCCTGCAACCCGCAAACACTGGCCGACAACCTCACCGCCCTGCACAGTACGCACCAGGTAACCCGTTGCGCGCTGTTTGATCAGTTTCCGTATACGCATCATATGGAGAGTGGCGTGTTGTTGGAGCGACGCGATTAGTCAGGACACCGGGCGCAGGCACTCAGGCTTAACGCCAGCCCGAATAGCAGGCCAAGCGATTTGATTCCGGACGGCTGTCGATAGGTTGATCTCAAAGGGTTTTTCTACCAGCTGTCATACGGTATGTCGTGGCTATCAACGTAAGCTTTCGCTTCAAGTGAAAGAGGTCGATGCTTGCCATTGGATGTGCCGTTGTAAGGGCCCTCTGGATGAACCTTGCCAACAAAGCGTCCAATCTCGATAGGCTCAAGGCAACCGCCGGTTAACCAGGCTTTGGCGATACCCCCTGGCGCGAGACCGAGGGTGACATTTTTCCGGTAACTGGTAACATTTTTGCCGTCAAATCGACAGTAAGCCTCGTCAGGCTTGAGCATTTCCTCACGCGCCCACTCCGGAATATTGATCCGGACATGATAGGTTTGCGGCTCCACCAGGGACTGCCAGCGTACAAAGACTATTTCCGGAAGATCGATGTTTGTCATGGATTTGAGAGCGCCAGAGCCAACGCGCTCGGGCCACCCACGCGGATCACCTTGATTGTCAGGAGGATTCTGAACCGATGCTATCCCACCATGGACCCGGTAGTAGGCCAACCCCCGTCGATCCAGCACATCGACACTTTCTACCCACACTTCCATATAGCTCGGAGCTCCCATACTGATACTCCAGTGGTTATAAGGCAGCTTGGGGGGGGCTGGATTCAGCGGGTCACGAGCGCAGGCACTGAGGCTGAGCAGCAGCCCGAGCAGCAGACAAAGCGACTTCATTTTGGGTAACCTTTTTGTGGCTG
>NZ_AROI01000062.1 GCF_000410875.1 Halopseudomonas pelagia CL-AP6 | reverse complement strand
TAGCGCTCCTCATGTTGAGCGCTCAGCTGCACCACCTTGCGCGCACAATCCGGCGGCAGATACAGATTAATACCTGGATTCCGCGGGTTTCCAGGATTCAGGTCGCCACGCACTGGATCGACCATTGCAGCGACCGTATCAAATAGGCCAATGAAATTGATGCAAACATGTTCAGACCATTCAAAGCTGGCTTTGAATGCGGGCAAACTCCGATTCAGCGTGCCCGATAGCAAACCACCGTCGGGTTTCCGGTCGGTGCCAGGGCCTGGCTGGCGTTCAGCAACTCTGAGCTGAGCGGCTCTCCAGTGGCAAAGGTTACCGCTCCACCGATAAATATATCCCCCGAACCACCCATCACGACGTCGCCATGGGAGCCGGTACTGCCGGTGACCACGGCGGGGCGACCGTTGATCAAGACATTGGGGATCACCTGGCCGGTAATGACACTGCCACAAGCGGTTTTGTCGCCGAGTCGGGCCGCGGGCATGCCGTTGAACAGCACGTCCGGTGAGCGGCTGATAATGGCGTTACTGCCGTGGCCTTTCTTGGGGCATTGAGTGGCGTCGCCCTGACGCGCTGCGGGCTTTCCTGACATGGCCTTGTTCCCTGGCGGTATTGAATATGAACTGCTGCCTGCGTTGGGGATGCTAGAGCGTCAGGCGGCCAGCAACAATACCGGTTGCCCTGGAATGTGAACCGGTCGGCACCTGCGCTTTTGGTGACGCGCTGGCGAGCCCATTGCCGGGATGCTGTTGCTGATCAGGCGAACAGCCAGAGTAGGGCGACCCCGAGGATGATGCGGTAGATCACGAACGGCTGCATGCCGATGCGGTTGATAAACGCCAGGAAGAAGTGGATGCAGAGGAAGGCGCTGATGCCGGAGGCGACCACACCGGAGATCATGAAGATCCAGTCCACGGGCACACCGGCGGTGGCCAGGTCATAGGACTTCAGCGCACAGGCGATGAGAATTACCGGGATGGATAACAAGAACGAGAAGCGCGCTGCGGCTTCGCGAGTCAGGCCAAGCATCAGCCCGGCGGTTATGGTGATACCGGAGCGGGATGTGCCGGGGAACAGGGCAACGGCTTGCGCCAGACCGATAAAGAGCACGTCTTTCCAGTTCATCTGTGTGACTTCACGCTCACCCTTGTGGCGCCAGTCCGCCCAGCCCAGCAACAGGCCAAAGACGATCAGGCCGATGGCCAGGTAGATGGGTGAGCGCAGCAGCGTCTCAATGCTGTCCTTGAACAGCAGGCCCGCCAGTCCGACCGGAATGGTGCCGAGAATAACCGCCCAGGCCAGCCGCGCATCGCTGTCCATTTGCCGGTGGGTGACCGAGCGCGTCCAACTGATGGTCATGTTGATCAGGTCGCGGCGGAAATACAGCACCACCGCAGCCAGACTGCCCAAGTGCAGGGCGACGTCGAACGCCAGGCCCTGATCTTCCCAATTGGTCAGTACAGGTACCAGAATCAGGTGGGCGGAGCTGGAAACAGGGAGAAATTCGGTCAGGCCTTGTACCAGGGCCAACACAATGACTTGTAGCCAATCCATTTATTCAATCCGTACTGTTGCAAGAAGAGTCAGCGCGCAAGTTAATCATGCTTGCGCGCTGAGCGCGAGAGACCCGCGCAGAAAAGTGCGGGCTGATATCAACGGATATACCCGCTGGCGGCAGTGACGGCGGGTTGCAGGTTGAGCCGGCCGATTAGGCTCAGTTGGGCTGTGGTTCCGGCAAACGCCGCAGCAACAAGGCCATCTGCGCCGTTACGCCGGCCGGTGCGGGTATCCAGACTTTGTGCCCGGTACCGGGGGCTGCGGCGGTGGGTTCGCGTTTGGCATTTTCCATGGCTTCCAGGCGAAACACATGGTTGCCCTCTGGGGTCATCAGCTCCACTTCATCGCCCAGCTCAAAGCGGTTTTTTACCTCTATCAACAACCAGTCCCCCTCGCGCTGCAATACCTCGCCGACAAACTGATGCCGGCTCATGCGTGAGCTGCCTTGCTCGTAGTTCTGATAGACGCCGGGTGGATGACGGCGGTAGAAGCCTTCGGTGTAGCCACGGTTGGCCAGGCTTTCCAGATCATCCATCAGGTTGAGGTCAAAAGGCTTGCCCGCCACGGCATCGTCGATCGCGCGGCGGTAGGTTTGCACGGTGCGGGCGACATAGAAATAGGTTTTGGTCCGGCCCTCGATCTTCAGCGAATCCACACCCATCTGCACGAAACGCTCGACATGTTGCACGGCGCGCAGGTCCTTGGAGTTCATGATGTAGGTGCCGTGCTCATCTTCCTCAATGGCCATGGGCTCGTCGGGCTTGTCGTGCTGGCGTACCACCTGGACCGGCTGTTCCAGCACTTCGATATTGCCCTCGGCGGTTTCCACGGCGGGTTTCACATCGTATTGCCAGCGGCAGGCATTGGTGCAGGCACCCTGGTTGGCATCGCGATGGTTGAAGTAGCCGGACAGCAGGCAGCGGCCAGAATAGGCAATGCACAGTGCGCCATGGACAAAGACTTCTAGCCCGATATCCGGGCAGCGCTGGCGGATTTCCGCGACCTCATCCAGTGACAGTTCGCGCGACAGAATCACCCGCTCAACACCCATCTGCTGCCAGAATTTCACCGTGGCCCAATTCACCGCGTTGGCCTGCACTGACAAGTGCACGGGTAGATCAGGCCATTTCTCGCGTACCAGCATGATCAGGCCGGGGTCGGACATGATTAGCGCATCCGGGCCCATGGCGACTATCGGCTCCAGATCGCGCAGGTAGGTATCCACCTTGCTGTTATGCGCGGCGATATTGCTGGCCAGATAGAAACGCTTGCCCAGCGCATGCGCCTCGGCAATCGCGGTGGCCATCACCTTGGGCTGATTGAAGTCGTTTTCCCGCACGCGCAGGCTGTAGCGTGGTTGGCCGGCGTAGACGGCATCGGCGCCATAGGCAAAGGCAAAGCGCATGGCTTTGAGGGTGCCGGCGGGGGCCAGCAGTTCCGGGGTATGAGGGTTCATGGCGGTTCCTGTGAACAAGACAAGATGATGACCGCGCAGGATAAAGCGTTCAGCGATTCGCGCATTGACCAAGGTCAGTTCTCTGGCCGGCCAAGATAGTGCGTGACCGATACCGGGGCAGTGGGCTGCCCCGGGGGTCTATTCAGGCCGGGGCCCAGCGTCTATGCATCAGCCCCAGGGCCAGGGTCAACGCAATCAGCCCGAAGGAAAGGATAAACAGGGTTTGTTCACTGATCAGAATATAGGGGTTATGCGGCATGGCCAGGAATAACCCGCCAACGATTAACCCCAGGCGCAATGGCCAGTGCAGCAGCCCGCGCTCGGACAGATCGCCGAGCTTCGGCAGGTAGCCCTGCAAGCCCCCGGAAATAAGTACGATACCGCCCACCGCGCAGGCAATAGCGATAATGATTTCTGATGCGGTGCCCTGCAGCAGCAACGCGGGTTCCAGCACGAAGAAGAAGGGTATGAAGTAAATGATGCTACCCATCTGCATGGACACAAAACTGGTCTTCATCGGGCTGGAGCCGGCCACAGAAGCGGCGGCGAAGGCACCAATAGCCACGGGTGGGGTGATGAAGCTGAGCATGCCCCAGTAAAGGATGAACATGTGCACGGCCATCGGGTTCATGCCGCCATTGATCAAGGCTGGCGCCAGGGCGATGGCGAGGAAGATATAGGCGGCAGTCACAGGCATGCCGATGCCTAGAATAAAGCTGGTCAAGGCGCCCATGATCAGCAGCACCAGCATGTCACCGCCGGCGATAAACAGGAGGTCGTTGGCAATGGTGCCGGACATGCCGGATACCGCCAGTGCGCCCATGATCAGGCCCACACCCGCCATCAGGCCGGTCAGTTCGGCGAACAGCGCCCCGCAGGATTCGGCAAACTCCTTGAAATCCTTCCACTGCCAGCGGCTGTGTTTGCGCAGTTGATTAATGACCAGCAGCAGCGCGGTAGCATAGAAGGGCGCAATCGCTTCTTGCTTCATAAACAGCAGCATCCAGATCAGGAAGGCGAAAACAAAGATGTAGTGCCAGCCTTCTATCATGGTCTGCTTGATCTTCGGCAGATCAATCGCCGGCAGGCCGGCCAGGCGGTTGCGCGCTGCGTAGAAGTCAATCTGGGTGAACAGGCCAAAGAAATACAGCGCCGAAGGAATCGCGGCGGCCAGCGCGATTTCGCCATAGGGGATATCGAGAAAGGTTGCCATCACGAAGGCTGTCGCGCCCATCACTGGTGGCATCAGTACACCGCCGGTCGACGCGCAGGTTTCCACGCCGGCGGCATAGGTCTTGCTGAAGCCGACCTTGCGCATCGCCGGAATGGATAACGGGCCGGTGGTCAGTACGTTGGTCACCACGCTGCCGGACATCGAACCCATCAGGCCGCTGGAGAAAATCGATACCTTGGCCGGTCCGCCGCGTACCTTGCCCAGCAGGGCAAAGGCCAGATCGATAAAGAATTTGCCGCCGCCGGTGCGCTGCAGAGCGATGCCGAACAGCAGAAACCCGATCACCAGGTTAGCAAAGGCTTGCGAGGGAATGCCCAGCAGGCTTTCGTCGCTGTTGGTGTGATAGATCGCGGCCAGGTCGATAGGCGTGGAAATGCCGGCAAAACTGTCCGGTAAATGGCCGGCAAACAGCGGGAACAGCGAGGCCAGGAACACCACAATAAAGATCGGCCAGCCGCCACAGCGGCGGGTCGCTTCCAACGCCAGCGCCCAGGTCAGCAGGCTGATATAGACCACATTCTGCGGCGCGGCGTACTCCCAGCCTTCATCTACGGCTTCGTTGGAGTTGATGATAAAGAAGATGCAGCACAGCGCGCTGGCCACGGCCATTAGCCAGTCATACCAGGGGGTCGGCTCGGTGCGCCGGCCGCGAGCCAGCGGGATGGCGATAAATACCGTCGGCAGCATCATCGCCAGCAGGCTGTAGATGTACTGGCTGGTGAGCATGGTAAAGCCGGTGTAGCTGCCCAGATTGAAGATCTGGTAGATCGCCAGGGCAGCGGTCAGCAGCGCGCCGATGGCCAGTATCTTACTCGTCAGCGGATTGCGTAGGGCGTGTTGTTCTTCTGACATATCTGCCTCATGGTCATTCGTGGTCAGGCCAGGGAGTGCGGTCTGGCATGCAAATCGTTCAGGCGCGGTTTATGCTCAGCGCTGAAACCCCGGGTCAAATCCGGCCTCGGTCAGCACCTGGCTGCGGCGTTCCATCCAACTGCGCTGAAACTCGGGCAAGGGCAGCTCGGCAGCGGTGGTCAGTTGGTCCTGCCAGGCGTCGAGCATGATTTGTTGGCGCTGTAGCAGATGCTGGTTGTGCGCTTCATGCGCCGCGGTCCAGACGCCCGCCTCACGAAAATAGCGGATAGCCCCTTCATGGTAGGGCATCACCCAGTCAAACACCTGGCGGCTTAGCTCCCAGCCTTCGGCGCCGGGGGCCAAGTTCTTGAATTCGTCGAAATGCTCATCAACAAACCGCGTCAACGCATAAACCTCGTCGGTGTCGCGCTCGGCATTGGTCACCAGAATCGGCAGGGCGTAGCCGCCGCCGTCCCAAGGGTTCTCTGCGGAGACGCCGGCACCGCGTGTTTCGAATTGCGGGAGGTAGTAGGGAATGACCTGTTGTGCGCGCGCCCAGGCGGTCTTTTCTTCAGGTGTCTTGTTGGGCATGTGCAGCCAACTGATGCCTCGAGGGCTGGCGGCAATGCGCTCCATCAGCGGGGTACGGGTGGACATGGGCATGATGTCCGCATGGCCGTTGATCAGCGCTTCAATGGCCTCGTTGGTGCCAGACGCATCAACCCGTCGTACATCCGCCCAGGTCAGACCGCCGTAGGCAAGCACTGCGCTGGTGATCATGTTGATGGAATCGGCGCCGCGAATGAAGATGATGCGCTGGCCTTTCAGCTCGCTCGGGTGCTTCAGGCCGGTATCGGCGGCGGCGGCCAGACCGAAACTCTGGGTACCCTGTGACGCCAGCACCATACGGATCGGTTGCGGTCCCCAGTCGGGCTTGTTGAACAGGAATATCCCTTCCTGGCCGAAATAGCTGGCAATACCACAGAGGCAATAACTTGCGCGGCCGGTTTTCAGCGGGATCATACGTGACACGTCATTGCGGCCGGGCAAGATACGAATATTGCTGCCCGCTTCAAACTTCAGCAACCCGCCCAGCGCGGCCGCTTGGGCGTAACCGGCGGCGCCGGTGCCGTACGCGGTCCAGACCATAACGCGGGGCAAAGCAGATTCGGCTACGGCAGATAATGGCAGTGTCAGCGCTAACGCCAATGTGGTGGCGAGCCTGTATAGAGAGATTCGCATAGAAGAAGACCTTATTTTGTTCCGCTGTGCGGAACATTATTGTATTTATGTTTCGCTGATCAGAATAACATTTTACTTTGCGTGAGACACATTGCAAAAGACTTAACGTAATGAAAGGTTAATTTGCCTGGATAAAAAGACAATTAATGATACAGATTGTTGCGCAAAGCGGTATGCAGGTATTTTGATGGCAGCACGCCTAAGCCCGCGGAGTCATTCTGAAAGGCCAAATGGATTCTGGTGCATCGCCCAGCCATAAAAAAACCCCGACTCTCACGAACCGGGGTTTTTAAGGCTTGTAGCTTGAAGCTGCTGTTACAGCTTGCTTTCCAACTCTGGAATAGCATCAAACAGATCTGCGACCAGACCGTAATCGGCTACCGAGAAGATCGGCGCTTCTTCGTCCTTGTTGATCGCGACGATCACTTTGGAGTCTTTCATACCGGCCAAGTGCTGAATTGCACCGGAGATGCCCACAGCAATGTACAGGTTCGGCGCGACGATCTTGCCGGTCTGACCGACCTGCATGTCATTGGGTACGAAGCCTGCGTCAACCGCAGCGCGGGAAGCGCCAACCGCGGCGCCGAGCTTGTCGGCCAGCGAGTACAGGTGCTTGAAGTTGTCGCCGTTCTGCATGCCGCGGCCGCCGGAAACGACGATCTTGGCACCCGCCAGTTCAGGGCGGTCGGACTTGGCCAGCTCTTCGCCAACAAAGCTGGAAACACCCGCATCCTGGGCGCTGGAAACCGCCTCGACGCTGGCGCTGCCGCCTTCGGCTGCCACGGCATCAAAGCCGGTGGAGCGTACGGTGATGACCTTGACCGAGGCGCTGGACTGCACGGTGGCAATCGCGTTGCCGGCGTAGATTGGGCGCTTGAAGGTATCGGCGCTGTCTACGGCGATGATTTCGGAGATCTGATCCACGTCCAGCAGGGCAGCTACGCGCGGCGCGTAGTTTTTGCCGTTGGTGCTGGCAGGAGCCAGGATGTGGCTGTGACCCTTGCCGACTTCGGCGATCAGCAGCGCGATGTTCTCGGGCAGTTGGTGCGCGTAGGCGGCGTTATCAGCCAGCAGCACCTTGGTCACGCCTTCGGCCTTGGCAACTTGGTCAGCGACTGCAGAGCAGCCTTCACCGGCCACCAGTACGTCGATGTCACCACCGATGGCTTTTGCTGCTGCCAGGGTGTTCAGGGTCGCGGCATTGAGCTCGGCGTTGTTGTGTTCAGCAATAACTAGAATCGTCATCTCAGATCACCTTGGCTTCGTTCTTGAGTTTGTCGACCAACTCGTCGACGCTCTTGACCTTGATACCCGCGCTGCGGGCAGCCGGTGCTTCTACCTTGATGGTCTTGACGGTAGAGGAGACGCTCACACCCAGCTCTTCGGGCTTGAGGTTTTCCATCGGCTTTTTCTTGGCCTTCATGATGTTCGGCAGCGACGCGTAACGCGGCTCGTTCAGGCGCAGGTCGGTGGTAACAATCGCCGGCAGCTTCAGATCAACAGTTTGCAGGCCGCCGTCGATTTCACGGGTGACCTTGACGCTGTCACCGGAAACTTCCACGGCAGAAGCGAAGGTGCCTTGGCCGTAACCGCTCAGCGCAGCCAGCATCTGACCGGTCTGGTTGTTGTCGGAATCGATGGCCTGCTTGCCAAGGATGACCAGCTGGGGCTGTTCTTTATCGACAACGGCCTTGAGCAGCTTGGCGATGGCCAGCGAGCTCAGGTCGTCAGCGGACTCGACCAGAATGGCGCGGTCGGCACCCAGAGCCAGTGCAGTACGCAGTTGCTCCTGGGCGGCAACAGGGCCGACAGAGACCGCGATAACTTCGGTCGCAACGCCTTTTTCTTTCAGGCGCACGGCCTCTTCCACGGCGATTTCGCAGAAGGGGTTCATGGACATCTTGACGTTGGCGAGATCGACAGCGGAATTGTCCGCTTTGACGCGAACCTTGACGTTGTAATCGACCACGCGCTTAACGGCGACGAGGATTTTCATGGACGCTAGTCCTCCAAAGTCTGTAGGACGCCCGCAAGGGCGCTCGAAAGGGGTGCCATAGGATACCCAGCCTTAACTCTGGCCGATAGTACTTATGTAGCACCTATGTGCAATAGATGACGGCAAAAGCGCCGGAATAACGGCTAAATTGCCGCTATTCCGTGTTGTGAAGCTATCAGGCAACGCTCATTTGATTGGCGTAGGCTTCCAGATGATGGTCGTCGTCACCCAGCTGATGGCTGATCATGACCAGTCGCTTGGCATAGTGAGCCAAGGAGTATTCCCAGGTCATCGCGATGCCGCCGTGCAGCTGAATAGCTTCTTCGGCAACCTTGCGACCGCAACGGTTGATCATGTACTTGGCGGCCGTCAATGTGCGTGTCCGTTCGGCATCATCCGCTTCATCAGCGACACAGGCTGCCAGAATGGCCATCGAAGTGGCCTGTTCCAGCTCGGTACGCATATCGACCATGCGATGCTGCAATACCTGAAACTTGCCAATCGGCACGCCAAACTGCTTGCGGGTCTTGAGGTAGTCCAGGGTGATATCACAGGCCACTTCCATGGCGCCGACGGCTTCGGCACACAGCGCCGCTATGGCACGACCAGCTTGATAGCTGATGGCGTCAAAGGCTTCACCGGCCTTGCCGAGCAGTTCGCCCTGGGCATTGTCCAGGAACAGCTCGCAGGCTTTGCGGCCATCTACTGTGGCGTAGTTGCGGCGGGTAACACCGGTGCTTGCCGGATCAACGATAAACAGGCTGATGCCCTGTTGATCGCGCAAATCACCTGCGGTACGGGCGGAGACCAGAATCTTGCCTGCGGTGTGGCCTCCGATGACCACAGCCTTGCGACCGGTCAGGCTCCAGCTGTCGCCCTGCTGCTTGGCAGTGGTTTGTACTTCAGACAGTTGATAGTGGCTGTTGGGCTCGTCGAGGGCGACGGCTGCCTGCAGCTCACCGCTGGCGATGGCGCCCAGCAGTTCGTCTTTCTGAGTGTCAGAACCCAGCTGCGTGATCAGGCCACCGGCGAAGATCACCGACTCCATATAGGGTTCCAGGCAGATACCGCGGCCCAGTTCCTTCATGATCAGCATGTTTTCCACGCCCGTGCCGCCAAAGCCACCGAGCTCTTCGGGGAAGGGGATAGCGGTCAGGCCGAGTTCGCCCATCTGTTGCCAGAATTCAGGGCTGAAGCCGGTGTCGCTGGCGCTGGCCTTTTCACGCTTGTCGAACGTGTAGGTATCACGTACCAGACGCGCCGCAGTTTCCTGCAGCATCTGTTGCTCTTCTGTGAGTTTAAAGTCCATGACTAATCTCCTACAGTTCCAGAATCATTTTAGAGACGATGTTCTTCTGGATCTCGTTGGATCCACCGAAAATCGACAGTTTGCGCATGTTGAAGTAATCACCGGCCAGCGCTGGGCTGGACTCGCTGTTCAACATCTCGCCATCAAAATCGTATTCCAGCTCTTCCGGCAGGAAGGGCAGAGCGTAAGGGCCAACGGCCTTGCGCAGCAGGTTGGTGATCGCCTGACGGATCTCGGTACCCTTGACCTTGAGGATCGAGCTCTCGGCACCGGGCACGCCACCTTCACGGGCCGCGGCGATGATGCGCATGGTGCTCATCTCGGCGGCCATCAGTTGAATTTCAACTTCAGCTACCTGGGTGCGGAACAGGGTGTCTTCGATCAGGGGCTTGCCGTTTTTCTGCTGCTTGGCTGCAACCTTTTTCAGGTGCGTCAGCGCTGCTTTGGACGCGCCGATACCGGCCAGACCAGTACGCTCGTGAGTCAGCAGGTACTTGGCGCAGGTCCAGCCCTTGTTCTCTTCGCCTACCAGGTTCTCGACCGGTACCTTGACGTCGTCGAAGAACACTTCGTTGACTTCATGGTCGCCGTCCAGGGTGATGATCGGACGTACGGTAATGCCTGGGGTGGCCATGTCGATTAGCAGGAAGGAAATGCCGCGCTGCTGCTGGGCTTCGGGATCGGTACGCACCAGACAGAAAATCCAGTTGGCGTGCTGGCCCAGTGTGGTCCAGGTTTTCTGACCATTGACGATGTAGTGATCGCCATCGCGCACCGCGCGGGTCTTCAGCGAGGCCAGGTCGGAACCGGCGCCTGGCTCGGAGTAACCCTGGCACCACCAGTCTTCACCGGACAGGATGCGCGGCAGGTAATGTGCTTTCTGCTGCTCGGTGCCGAACTTGATGATCACCGGAGCAACCATGTTCACGCCGAACGGAATAGTGCGCGGCGCGCCGAAGGCGGCGGACTCTTCGTCGAAAATGTGTTTTTCCACTGGGCCCCAGGTGGTACCGCCAAACTCGACCGGCCAGCCGGGCGCGTACCAACCGCGGTTGGCCAGAATTTTCTGCCAGCGCTGATGATCTTCCTTGGACATGTTCTTGCCATTTTTGACTTTGGCAGCGATATCTTCCGGCAGCTCGTTTTTCAGGAATTCACGCACTTCATCACGGAAGGCGAGTTCTTCTGGGGTGTAATGAATATCCATGTAAGGTCCTCGTTATAAAGCGAATACGAGCCCCCGGCACTCAGTGCAAGGGGCCGAATTTATCGGTTGTTAGAGATCAGCGAACTTGCGACCTTCCTTGGCCAGCTTTTCCAGCAATGGGGCTGGCTTCCACCAGGCGCCGTGCTGCTTGTGGAATTCGCAGATCCGCTGGTAAACATGATCCAGGCCCAGGCTATCAGCATAGAACATCGGGCCGCCCTGGTGAGCAGGGAAACCGTAGCCATTTATGTAGATCACGTCGATATCGCTGCTGCGCTGGGCAATGCCCTCTTCGAGGATCTTCGCGCCCTCGTTGATCAACGCAAACAAGGTGCGCTCAAGAATGTACTCGTCAGTCAGTTCACGGCGCTCGATGCCTTGCTCTTTTGAAGCGGCTTCGAGGATGGCCGGCAATTCAGGGTTGTCCAGCGGGGTACGCGAACCCTTCTCGTACAGATAAAAACCTTTGCCGGTCTTCTGGCCGAGCATGCCGGCTGCGGCCATCTTGTCGAGGATGGTCGGCAGCTTGAACTCGGTCGGCAGGGTCTGGCGCTGACGGGTACGGATGCTCAGGCCGATGTCCAGGCCGGACAGATCACGCATCGCAAACGGCCCCATGGCCATGCCGAACTTGCGCAGCGCGCCATCGACCTGAGCCGGAGTGGCGCCTTCTTCCAGCAGGAACTCGGACTCGCGACCGTACTGGAACACCATGCGGTTGCCGACAAAGCCGTCACACACGCCTACCGGTACAGCGACTTTCTTCAGCTTCTTGCCGAGCGCCATGGCGGTCGCCAGTACGTCGTTGGCAGTTTTCTCGCCGCGCACCACTTCCAGCAGGCGCATGACGTTGGCCGGGCTGAAGAAGTGCAGGCCGACTACGTCCTGCGGACGCTTGGTAAAGTCGGCAATCTGGTTCAGGTCCAGCGACGAGGTGTTGCTGGCCAGGATAGCGCCGGGCTTGCAATGGGTATCCAGGGCTTCGAAGACCTTCTGCTTGACGCCCATGTCCTCGAATACCGCTTCGACCACCAAATCCACACCGGAGAGGTCAGCATAGTCGGTCACGCCTTCGACCAGGGTCAGACGCTTGTTCATCGCGTCTTCGGTCAGGCTGCCGCGCTTGACGCTCATCATGTAGGTATCGCGGCAGCGCTGCATGGCTTTGTCCATCGCCTCGTCGCTGACTTCCAGAATCTTTACCGGAATGCCGACGTTGGCAAAGCACAGGGCGATACCGACGCCCATGGTGCCGCCACCGATTACGGCAGCCGAATTGATCTCGCGTACCGGGGTGTCTTTCGGCAGGTCATCGATCTTCGATGCCAGACGCTCGGTAAAGAACGCATGTACCAGAGCGCTGCGCTGCGGTGAAACCAGGCACTCGCCGAACAGTTCGCGCTCGCGCTTGAGACCGTCTTCCAGCGGCAGGGTAAAGGACGCCTCAACAGCAGAGATACAGCGCTGGGGCGAGAACAGGCCGGGGGTTTTCTTCTCGACTTCGGCACGCTTGGCAGCAACCAGGGCGGCGTTGTCGATACCGTCGAGCTTGTCGGTGCGCTCGCCAGTGCGACGCGCACCCTTGCCATCGGCAATGAGTTTCTCGGCGAAGGCGATGCCAGCAGCGGTCAGGTCGCCATCGACCAGTTGATCAATGACACCTAGCTCCAGAGCTTCGCTGGCGCTGATCGGGTTGCCGCTGACGATCATGTCCAGGGCTTTCTCGACACCGACCAGACGCGGCAGACGCTGGGTACCACCGGCGCCTGGCAACAGGCCAAGTTTCACTTCAGGTAGGCCAACCTTGGCGCTTTTCAGTGCGATACGGTAATGACAGCTGACCGCCACTTCCAGACCACCACCCAGTGCGGTGCCATGAATCACTGCGACGCTGGGCTTGCTGCCGGCTTCGATGCCGTTGACGACTTCAGGCAGGCCTGGGGACTTTGGCGGTTTGCCGAATTCTTTGATGTCGGCACCGGCAATAAAGGTCGAGCCCTCGCAGACCAGCACGATGGCCTTGACCTCGGGGTCAGCTTCGGCAGCCCTGAAGCTGTCCTGAAGCCCTTCGCGCACGGCAATACCTAGCGCGTTGACGGGTGGATTGTTGACTCTGACGACCGCAATGGCGCCTTGTCTTTCCAGTGTGACCACGTCCGACATGCTCAATCTCCGAGTGGGGGTGCCTTTGAATAAATCGCTGACTGCGCGCAGCGGCTTGTTCAAATGCGCCTGATTCAAAAGGTGTTTTATTATGCGAAATAATGAAACTGTATTCCGCTAGGTAAAATACAAAAAAATAAAGCTGTTGTCGATGCCCCTGTTTTAGCGAAATGTGTACAGATTAGTAAAGCTGATGGCCAAGCTCTCGCTGGGCGAGGGCAGCGACAGGCTGCTTACCTTGGTCGCCAACCCGCGTCAGACCCCAAGGCGTTCGATGTCGCGGGCGAGCATGGCCAGTTGGTGGGCCAACTGATTCTTGACCTTCTCTTCCGAGACCAGGTAAGACGGCGCACCGCAGGTCAGCGCCATGATGGTGCCGTCCTGCAGGAACAGGGGTACGCCGGCGGCATTTACATTGCGGTCCCAGTTGCCGAGCGACAGGCAGAAACCGTGCTTGCGATAATCCTCGAAGCTGTCCATCAGTTGCGCATGCAACTCGGTCCAGTTATCCGGATTGCGGACGGCGAGGGCGTCCAGCACGTGGCTGCGCTCTTCGTCCTTCATCGCCGCCAGATAGGCACGACCGGCGGCGGTGGTCGCCAACGGCAGGCGTACGCCAACATCCATGCGCAGCGAGGTTGATTCGGCAGGACGGCAGTTCTCGACATAGATCATCGACAGGCGATCGCGGCAGGTCAGGCCCACGGAAGTATTGGTTGAGCGTGCAAACTCGTCCATATAAGGCTTGGCCAATTGGCGCACGCGCAGATTGGAAACGTAGGCGTAGCCCAGCGCCAGCACGCCGGAATCCAGCTGATATTTTTCCAGTTGCGGCGAGTAGGCCAGATAGCCGAGCTTGGTCAGGGTGTAAGTCATACGCGAGACGGTTGGCTTCGGCAGCCCGGTGATCCGCGCAATATCCTGATTGCCCATAACCACGGCGCCTTGGCTGAACGCGCGCAGCACATCCAGTCCGCGCGAGAGCGCCTCGACAAATTTGCGGTCCTTGGCTACGGCGGGTTCCTTGATTAATTCGAGATTGTCGGTCATGGGGCTTTAAACACCTTGTCATCTTGTAAAGCGAAACAAAGGCCTTGCTTGGGAGCCAGCACGGCTCCATACCTATTGTTCGACCTCAGTCTATTATTGTTCCACACAGAGTCAGAACCATAGCAGATATGGCTGTTCTGCGTAGCGGTATGGAAGCAGTTTTGTCTCAACGATTGCACGGCGATAGACGATAGAATAGCATCTTTTTGGTATTGTATTCCGCTGTGCAAAATAATGATTCGATAAGAGGTTTCCATGTCAACACCCGCTCATTCCATTGTCAGCAGCCAGCTGGCGCAGTTGGGTCATACCAGCGTTGCTGATGTT
Organism: Halopseudomonas pelagia CL-AP6; assembly: GCF_000410875.1. GTDB lineage: Bacteria > Pseudomonadota > Gammaproteobacteria > Pseudomonadales > Pseudomonadaceae > Halopseudomonas > Halopseudomonas pelagia. Next base: position 2,286 of record NZ_AROI01000062.1, on the reverse strand, counting down.
CTGATCAAGGCTTGTCTGGATTATGCCGACAAGCCGGCCTTCTCCTGTGGCATGGATACCCTGTCTTTCAACGACCTGAATACCCAGGCAGATGCCTTGGCGCGCTACCTGCGCGGCCCGCTCGGATTGAACCCGGGGGATCGCATTGCTATCCAGTTGCCTAACTTGCTGCAGTACACCATCAGCATCTTTGGCGCGCTGAAGGCCGGGCTGGTGATCGTTAATACCAACCCCCAGTACACGCCTTTCGAGACCAGCCACCAGTTATCCGATTCCGGCGCGCGCGCATTGATCGTGCTCGACAAGCTGGTGCCGATGGCGCGCAAAATTCAAGCTGAGACCAAGCTCGAACAGCTGATCGTGACCAGCATGGACGATATGACTCAGCCAGCATTTGAGTCGGATGAGGCGGATGTGACGCGCTTTATGCTGGCCCTGCGCGAGGGTGCGCTGCTGCCAGCGGTGAGCCCGGAGCAGGGGCTGGATGATCTGGCGGTGCTGCAGTACACCGGCGGCACCACGGGTGTATCCAAGGGTGCGATGCTTAGCCACCGCAATATTCTCAGCAACGTGCTGCAGGCCGTCAGCGTGATCAAGCCAGGTGACGTGGAATACGGCAACGAGGTGCGCGTCTCGCCGTTGCCGCTGTACCATATCTTCGCCTTTACCGCGAACTGCATTGCCTCGGTGTTTACCGGTTTTCACAGTATTCTGATCACCAATCCGCGTGATCTGGACGGCATGATCGGCGATCTGAAGCGCCATCGGATTACCCTGCTGACCGGCATCAATTCGTTATTCGTGTCGCTGATGGCGCATCCGGACTTCGACAGCATCGACTTCACGCACCTCAAGTGGGTCAACTCCGGCGGCGCGCCCTTGAATACCGAAATTGCCCGGCGCTGGTTTGAGCGCACTGGCAGCGTGGTCCGCGAAGGTTATGGCCTGACGGAAACCTCGCCGGTCGTCGTCGCTTCCACCGCGTTCACGCCCTATAAGGAAGGTTTTATCGGTCAAGCGGTCATCGATACCGAACTGAAGACGGTAGATGATGATGGCCGTGAAACGGCGCGGGGCGAACCGGGTGAGCTATTGATCCGCGGTCCGCAGGTCATGCAGGGCTATTGGCAGCGTCCCGAAGCGACGGCGGAAACCTTTGCCGATGGCTGGCTAAAAACCGGGGACGTTGGCGTGATTGATGAGGAAGGCTTTCTCAAGCTGGTTGATCGCAAGAAAGACATGATTCTGGTCTCCGGCTTCAACGTCTATCCCAATGAGGTAGAGGACGCGGTCATGCGCCACACAGGTATTCGTGAATGCGTCGCCGTGGGTGTGCCGGACGAGAAGAAGGGCGAATCGATCAAGCTGTATGTCAGCCTGCATGATCCCAAGCTGGATCAGGCGGCGATCATTGCCCACTGCCGCGAGCTGCTGACTGGTTACAAGGTGCCGAGCAGCGTGGAAATCCGCGATGACCTACCCAAGTCCACCGTCGGCAAGCTGTTGCGCCGGGTATTGCGTGATGAAGCGAGGGCTGCTTCATGAGCGGCCTGAGCATGGCCATGCGTGATGGCATGGCAGAGATCACGCTGAACGACGGTAAGGTCAACGCGCTGTCGCAGGTGATGATCGACTATCTTCTTGCCGCGCTGGACCAGGCTGCCCAGGTGGATTGCGCGGTGTTAATTGTCGGCCGCGAAGGCATCTTCAGTGCTGGCTATGATCGCAAGCTGATTGATGCTGGCGGCCCAGCACGCGATGCCATGCGTGCGGCCGGTGATCGCTTGACCCTGGCGCTACTGGATTATCCTGCGCCGGTGGTGATCGCCAGTACCGGCCACTGCATGGCCAAGGCAGCGTTTATGTTGCTGCTAGCCGATTATCGCCTGGGCGCTGACGGCGCCTTTCGTACCGGGCTCAATGAAGTGGCGATCGGCATGAGCATGCCGCCGGCGGCGATGCAGTTGGCCAAGGAGCGGATTGCTCCGCAGTGGTTGTCACGCTGTGCCTTGCAGGCTGAATCCCTGGACCCAGAGCAGGCATTGCAGGCGGGCTTTCTGGATGAACTGGCAGCGCCCGAGCAGTTGCTGGACAAAGCCCGCGCCCGGCTGGCGCAGTTGGCCGCGCTGGATCGCAAGGCCTATCGCGAAACCCGGCAATTGATGAATGCCGGGCTGCGTGAGCGGGTATTGCCGCTATTGAACCTGCCACTGGTCAGCCAGGGCTAGACCGCTGGCCGAGATGGAACTCGGCCTTCCCAGGGGCGTGGCCGGCTGGCCGTGGCGG
>NZ_AROI01000061.1 GCF_000410875.1 Halopseudomonas pelagia CL-AP6 | reverse complement strand
GGCGATAGTCGCTGCGGTGGCGCTCCAGGCTGCGTTTGGCCAGATGCTTGCCGCGGGCGCGTTCGCTGAACAGGCCGGGGTAGTCGTAGTCTTCCAGGTCGGGCAGTGGTGTTGGTGGTTGTTCGCCTTCCACCGGCTGCTCGGTCTTGTGCGCGGCTTCCATCAGTAGATGCGGCTTTTCGAAGTCGTAATCCCGGCGGGTGACCCGGCTGGGGCGGGTTTCCACGCGCAGGGCGAAGCGCTTGATTACCGGCTCGTCGGCGACCAGACCGCTGTCTTGGATATAGGCGGTAGGTCTATTGAGTTTGGGGAAACCGGTCTGGTCGTCGCCGAAGACTAAAAGATGGTTATCGCTGCTGTGCTCGAAGTGGTAGTGAAGGCCTTCTTCTTCACAGAGGCGCTGAATAAAGTGCAGGTCGGTTTCATCGTACTGGGTGCAGTAGTCGCGCTGCGGGTAATCGGTATTAAGCTGAAAGCGGTAGGTATCGGCCTGGATGCCATGGTCGTTCAAGATCCGGGCGATGATCTGTGGGACGGTTAGATGCTGGAAGATGCGCTGATTGGTGCGGTGGCCCAGGTAAAACAGATGAGGGACCAAGTCGATATGGTAGCGCGTGAGGCGCTTGCCGGCATCGCCCTGGGCGACGCGGTGGATCAGGCCGTGAATGCCCTGGCCTTGGCCTGCGAAGCTGAAGAACGCCGGTTGCTGTAGCAGGCGGTCGATATCCAGATCCGGGCGTTCGCTGACCAGCTCCAGCTGGAAACGGTAGGGCTGGCTGATCTGCTCTAGGCCTTCGAAGGACAGGACCTTGAAGTCGTGGCTGATGCCGGGAATAGCGAGGGTGAAGTGGGCCTGGTTGGCGGCGGCGAACATCCGATGTTCCTTGTGCTGTATGGCTGAAAGCGAAAGCGGCCTGACTGGGCGCGCGCAGATTATCGCAGATTGGGGAGGTGATTTGTGTGAGCCAGTCGGCAAAATGGGCCGGCTGGAT
>NZ_AROI01000060.1 GCF_000410875.1 Halopseudomonas pelagia CL-AP6 | reverse complement strand
CCTTCGATGCCCATCGGCGGGTGAAGTGGGCTAGGGCGCAGGAGCCGGAGGCTATGGTCTGCGCCGGGCGAGAGATTGCTGGGGGAAACTCAGATGTTTGAAATTCGCCATCTCGACCCGCAGCAGTACCGCCAGCAGACGCGCAAAAGCACACTGATCGTGGCTGTGGTCTTTGCTGTGTTGGCGATGTCGTTGTCGGCTCTCGCGGTCGCCATGTTCGGCAGCCCGGAAGTCAGTAATTTCCGTTGGAACCTAGCTGGCGTGCTCCTGGGACTGGCCATCGCTATAGCACTGGTGCGCAATGTGTTCTGGACCCAGCCGTGGATGGCGGCGGCCGTGTATGGTTGGCAGCTAAAGCGCAGCCTGATGAGTGTTACCAATGCCATGCATCAGGTGGAAGCGGGCGTGAAAGCCGGTTCGCCAGAGGCCATGAAGCTACTGCGCTTCTATCATCTGGGTCTGGGCGAAATGCATAACTTGGATGGCAATCCGCAGGCATTGAATGATCTTGGCGGGCAGATCGACAAGCATCGAGAGGCGATGCTTGAGATGGGCCTGTCTATCGATCAGTACCAATTGGATCCTGCCTGGCTGGACACACTGCAGCAGAGCGCAGGTGGCCCTTCAACCTGAGCTGTCGGGTTGCTCCAGGCGCCAATCATGTGCCGCAGTAAGTGCGAGCCACTACCTGTTCAGGTGTTGGTGGGGTGGCGTAGCGGGCATCGGCAGCGTCGTAACGGCAGGGTTCCGCCAGGCGCTCCACCAGGCGATGGAATGGCGCAAGATCATGGTCATCAACGGCCGCTCTGATCACCTCTTCGACCAGATGATTGCGTGGGATATACGCAGGATTCAAGCGGAGCATGTGCTGCTGGCGCTCACGCGCATCGACGGAGTCACTTGCCAGTCGAGCTTCCCACTTTGCGACCCAGCTGCAGAGACTATCCGGCACCTCGGCAAGATCGGCCACGCTGTCGCCATCGTATCCGCCCGGCGCAGCAAGCTCGGCGAGGCGGCGGAAGGTCAGGGTGTAGTCGGCATTCGCCGCAGCCATAAGCTGCAGCAGTTCCTCTATTAGCTCTTTACTGTCTGCATCAGCTTGGCTCAGACCGATTTTGCCCGCCATCACGCCGTCATAGGCGCGCTGGTACTGCTGCACGTAATCATCAAGGGCCTGTTGGGCTTCCTGCACTGCCAGTTCCTCATTCTTATCAATCAGCGGCAGCAACGCGCGCGCCAGCCAGGCCAGGTTCCACTGGCCAATGCCTGGCTGGTTGCCGTAAGCGTAGCGGCCGCCGGAGTCGATCGAGCTGTAGACGGTGTTGGGATGATAGTTGTCCATAAAGGCGCAGGGGCCGTAGTCGATGGTCTCGCCTGACACCAGCATATTGTCGGTATTCATCACGCCATGGATAAATCCCAGCTGCTGCCACTGCGCAATCAGCTCTGCCTGCCGAGTAATCACGGCTCGCAGTAACGCGGCGTAAGGGCGTTCGGCGTCGGCTGCCTGTGGGTAGTGGCGGGCTATGACATGGTCAGCCAGGATTTTCACCGCTTCAAGATCGTTCTGTCCGGCGAAGAACTGAAAGGTTCCGATGCGAATGTGGCTGCTGCACACGCGGGTCAAAATGCCGCCAGGCAGCATGCCCTCACGCATGACGTACTCGCCCGTGGTCACCGCGGCGAGACTGCGCGAGGTGGGTACGCCCAGCGCCGCCATCGCCTCGCTGATCACATATTCACGCAGTACCGGCCCCAGCGGTGAACGGCCATCACCGCCACGGGCGTAGGCGGTGCGTCCGGCACCCTTGAGCTGAATGTCGTAGCGCTTGCCATCCTTGCCTATCACCTCGCCCAGCAGCGTGGCGCGGCCGTCACCCAGGCGCGGATTCCAGCCGCCGAATTGGTGGCCGGCGTAGGCCATGGCGATGGGCAGAGATCCGGGTGCCACTTCATTCCCTGCCAGCACCTGCAGCCCAGAGGGTGACGCCAGCCAGTCGACCGATATGCCGAGCTGTTCGGCGAGCGCCTGGTTGATGCGGATCAGTGCGGGGGACTTAACCGGCGCGAGCTTTTGCTTGCTGTAGAAATGCTCCGGCAGCAACACGTAGCTGTTATCGAACTGGGGGCTGTTGGTACGAGATTGAGTCATGAGTCTCCACTGGATGGCTGGCGCCGATAAGGCTTAACGACGGGCTCAGTATAGCCTGAGAAGCAACGCCAGAGCTGAGACTGGATCAGGTTGGGTGTGCCCCGGTCTTGAGCCATATCAGGCTTAACACATCTGACGCTGGCAACAACGAGGTTGGTGTCCGGGATTAGTAGACCACTACAAATTGACTTAATGCTGGGTGGCCTGCTTTCATGTTGCCGGAAAAGGATCGATCGTTTTGCAAGGCAAGGCGCTTTTATCAAAGATAAGGAACTACCCATTCTCAGCTTGAGGTAGCGTGCCAGAAGGACGGTTAAAGCCACGAATATCAAAGAAATTCTGACCTGTAAGAGAGCGCGCTGCTCTTTGCACACTGCTCAGCACTTGTTTGTCATGCACAAAAAATGCGAAAAGCTCTGCTATCTCAACTGTCAAGGGCTGGGGCTGTAGCCACTCCGAAAGAAGTGCGTACCAGACTGTTAGCTGTTGCCGGGTACCGGCAGCCCTAGTGCCGTATCTCTCCAAACGAGTCTTCATGCTTTTCGCTTCATCGTTGACCTCTTCTAACCAGCCTAGCTGTTGATGCAGCTCTGTTCGACGCTCCCGGATTACATTAATCTTTTCCACGCGCACTCGTCTTTGGGCTGCTGATTCGCTTGTCAGCCCAAAGAACCCGGATCGCGGCCACGTATCGGGGTACTGACTACGATGCAAGGCGTCTTCCTCATCTTGCAACTCGGTCAGTTCCGCTCTGTAATCCTGCCAGACATTCGCCAGCCAGCGAATGTAATAACGCATGTGCAGGATGAAACCATCATGCCCAGGCTCCTGTCTGCCGATTTGACGCTGATAATGTCTGACCAAGCTATAAGCGCTTTGCTGGTTCGGAGTTTTATCGTTAAAGATAAAAAGCTCTGCCGTTCTAAGGTCGGTATCGCCAAGGCGATCAATCGGAATTAGTGCAACCCCTGCAGCGAAAGCTGCGCGATACATTCTGTGCAAACTGACCAGAGCCAGTTCATTACTGAGCTTTTGTTCTCCCTGGGCGAGACCTCCACCAATATCTTCACTGACCCCAGGCATAAGCTCCTCATGCCATTGGCGTCGTCGGTCCCCAAGCAGCCGGGCACGGCGATAAAAACGACGTTCATGGGCCGCCACTATATGTAGCAATCCTTTTACCTTCGGATGAATCAGGCCTCCATCGTCAACATCATTGGTGTTCGGCCGAAAGAACTCTAATGGCCCCAAATCTGCCGCAGTGCGATCAACCGCATCGAATAGCCCGGCGAAAACGACTTCTAGCCTAGCATTACGATAATAGCGTTCGCCCTCGCGCTCCTGAGAGCGCTCCAACAGTTCATGAACAAAAGCACGAGCAAGGGTTGCCCCAAAATCGAAACCGAATATTGATAATTTAATCGTGCGCAGTGGGATATCTGTCTGTAAACCAGTAATTGTAGTATTCAGCTCGGCGATGGCGCCCTCTAGCCGTACATCTACACCCGTTTTCAGCCAATGGGCTGACCAGCTCGAATCCCGTATCGGTTCAAATACTTCGGCAGCCGTATTGATCGCCATATTTTTGAAAACCTTCAGCGCGCTCTGCGGCTTTTCTTTGAGACTTGCCAAGTCGCGCTTTAAGCGTTGCCACCAACTACGACCGTTCAGGCTATCCTTGGCTGCTTCAAGAGCTTGATCTACTGCCACGCTATCGGGAATATTCGTTGCTTCAGACTGCCCCCGATTAAGCACACCCCCAGCTCGTACACTCAGCGAGGTATCGTAGCGTGCACCCAGACCGCTTAAATAAAAGGCACGATAGGAATCAAGCTCACTATCATGTTCAGAATCCATATGAGCTAGAAATAATCGGCCAATATTACTGACACGCTTTGCCTGTAGATCATCATCGAGATGTTTTGCAAAACCGTCGAAGAAAAAACCGATATGCAATGTCCGTCCACAAATAGGCGTTACATTGCCTGGGAACCGACTGCGCGAGCTGATCGCCTGGGCTTGTAACAAGCTATCACAATTCATTCCTTGGTCTCCTGGGCACGCGCCTGTTTAAGATGCTCATAGGGGGAGTCGTGGTTTGGACTCCAAACCATGCGTACTTCATTGTCAGGAAAAAAATGTACATGTAGGTAATGATCTTCGCGCCCTCGAACCGGGTTAGCCATTGCCATCTCATGGCGCTCTTCTTCCAGCCCCTGTTCGGCTTGGGTCTTGGTGCGACTTACGATCCACGAAACCTTTAAGCTGTCACCAGAAATCCTCCAGCAGCAGGTTACTTTCCCGCCACCATTGGCGCCTGCGTTACCACCCCAGCTGTCATTGACCCAGTAACTGAAGATTGGTCGGTCAGTATGATTATGAATATATAGAGCTGCATTGGCAGGGCGTTGATACTGCCAGGCCAGAAGACTGCCGATTAAGATCAAAATGAATGCGACGACTAGCGACCAACGCAAGTACGGGGCCAGACTGCGCCAATAACCTTTAAGTGTGCTCATGCAAAATCTCCTTCCAACTTACTGCTAAGCACGTCACTTAAAGCAAGTCCTTGCTCGACCACTTTATTCAAAACCTCCGGCCAGTCCGTAGCGTGATCTAGCCGGCTCTCCTGTAGCAGAGAAAGTGTTGCAAATAGAAGTTGGTCATCCGGATGATTTAGGCCAGATTGACGTGCGCAGTTCAGTGCTTTCTTAACTTGGATTAACTTATCTCCATGGCAGCTAGATAGAAATACAGCTGGAGCGCTAGCCTCTATTTGCTCCAGCAGTTCTAATGATTGTTGGTCAACCGCAAGGGCTTCAAGCAGGGGCTCGTCTAGAGCGATGCATTGATATTCTGGCAAAACGTCCCATTTTCCGCCTTCGAAATGTTGTACGTTATTACCATCCTTGACCCACCAACGATTGATCGGGCCAAACAGGCTTGCATGCCAACTGCAGTCGTTACGCGTATGCAATGCTGATATCACTCGAGGCGTGTAGGTTCTTAGCAATACAGTTTTTCCATCAGGCAACTTGGCTACCAATGTTTGACTTAGATGCTGGCTAAGCTTCTCAGCGGGTAAAAAACTCGATATCCAGCCGACAACGGCTTGCGAACCCAATGCAGACTGTAAGCTAGCTAGTTCAGTTGAGACATCGCTATCGAGACTGACCAACCAAGGCCCTTCGTTTTGCAGATGTTGGAACGCACCTTGCTGCATAAGCGGAAGTCTAGGTCGTAAGCAACTTGCCCATCGAGCATGCATTTCATCGGTTGAAATAGGCTGCTCCACAATCGCATAGTGATATTCAATCAAGACTAATCCCCCAACAGCATAGGCTGGTTCTGCTTGAGCGCTTTCCGCCAACACTCAAGGCATATATTTTGTGGCGCGGGCAGCGTTCGTACTAATACTTCTGGTCTCACCTGACTCTCTTGCAATTGCGTAGATCCCGGCAGCAGTGGCGCAGCGCCAGAGCCTCTTCCCGCCGAACCACCAGCGTTCTGCCGAATCGTCGGACCCACTACGGTAACGCCACTGGCGTCGATCTTGATAAAGCTTCCGTTGGCTTTTAGCGTCAGTTCGCTACCGGCTTCGATCACCATCTTCTGTCCAGCCTTGAGGTGAATCTCGCGACCTGCTTTGGTCAGTTGTGCAGTACCCAGTTTGATATGTTGGCTGGTGCCCACAGTCAGGTGATCGTTGGCCTTGATCTCGGTTTTGCAATCAGCATGGGTGGTGTGGTGTTCTTCGGCCATGCATTCCGAGTAGCTGTTGGCTTCGACGCGGTCGTGGCGTTCGTTGCCGACGCGGATCTTCTGGTCGTTCTCGATGTTTTCATCCCAGTCGCGTTGGGCGTGCAGGTAGATCTGTTCTTCACCTTTCTTGTCTTCGATGCGCAGTTCGTTATAACCATCGCCGCCACCCCCCGGTGCCGTGCTCAGGGTTTTGAATACGCTGCGGGTTTTGTTGGCAGGCAGTTCGTACGGGACGGGGTGGGTCTTGTGGTACAGGCAGCCGGTAACCAGGGGTTGGTCTGGGTCACCTTCGAGGAAGGTGATCAGCACTTCCATGCCAATTCTTGGTATGGCGATACCACCATATTGGTTACCAGCCCAACTGGAGGAGACTCTGAGCCAGCAACTGGTCTGGTCATCGGCCTGACCTTCGCGGTCCCAATGGAACTGGACTCTGATGCGGCCGTATTGGTCGCAGTGGATCTCTTCACCTTCGGGGCCGGTGACGACGGCGGTTTGGCTGCCGAGCACTGTGGGTTTGCGGTGGTTTAGTTGCGGTCTAAAGGGGACATCCCAGGGAGTCGCGGTGAACTGGTTGCGATAGCCCTGAGTGAAACCGTCTTCAGCTTTGACATCACTAGTGACCGACTCTTCAAGTACCTGCGGCTGCTTTCCTTCGTGATGCAGGCCGGTGATTAGCCACAGGTCATTCCAATCGGTTCTGGGGTGTTCTGCCAAAGTCAGAAAGTGGCCACTGATCAGCGTGGGTACATCACTCTTGCCTTCGGCCAGGCGATAGTCGCTGCGGTGGCGCTCCAGGCTGCGTTTGGCCAGATGCTTGCCGCGGGCGCGTTCGCTGAACAGGCCGGGGTAGTCGTAGTCTTCCAGGTCGGGCAGTGGTGTTGGTGGTTGTTCGCCTTCAACTGGCTGTTCGGTCTTGTGCGCGGCTTCCATGAGTAGATGCGGCTTTTCGAA
>NZ_AROI01000059.1 GCF_000410875.1 Halopseudomonas pelagia CL-AP6 | reverse complement strand
TTCGGCGACGACCAGACCGGCTTTCCCAAACTCAATAGACCTACCGCCTATATCCAAGACAGCGGTCTGGTCGCCGACGAGCCGGTAATCAAGCGCTTCGCCCTGCGCGTGGAAACCCGCCCGAGCCGGGTCACCCGCCGCGACTATGATTTCGAAAAGCCGCATCTGCTGATGGAAGCCGCGCACAAGAGCGAGCAGCCGGTGGAAGGTGATGAGCCACCAGCACCTCTCCCAGATCTGGAAGACTACGACTACCCCGGCCTCTTTACCGAACGCGCCCGCGGCAAGCATCTGGCCAAACGCAGCCTGGAGCGTCACCGCAGCGACTATCGCCTGGCCGAAGGCAAGAGTGATGTACCCACCCTGATCAGTGGCCACTTTCTGACTTTGGCAGAACACCCCAGAACCGACTGGAACGATCTGTGGCTGATCACCGGGATTCAGCATGAAGGCAAGCAGCCGCAGGTGCTGGAAGAGTCCGTTACCAGCGATGTCAAAGCTGAAGACGGTTTTACCCAGGGCTATCGCAACCAGTTCACCGCGACCCCCTGGGATGTAGCCTTCCGCCCGCAACTGGAGCATGTAAAGCCCAAGGTTCTGGGCAGCCAAACCGCCGTAGTCACCGGCCCGGCAGGCGAAGAAATCCACTGCGACCAATACGGCCGTATCAAAGTGCAATTTCACTGGGACCGCGAAGGCCAAGGCAATGACCAGACCAGTTGCTGGCTCCGAGTCTCCTCCAGCTGGGCTGGCAATCAATACGGCGGCATCGCCATTCCGCGCATCGGCATGGAAGTACTGATCACCTTCCTAGAAGGCGATCCAGACCAACCCCTGGTCACCGGCTGCCTGTACCACAAGACCCACCCCACACCTTACGAGCTGCCCGCGCACAAAAGTCGCAGCGTATTCAAAACTTTGAGC
>NZ_AROI01000058.1 GCF_000410875.1 Halopseudomonas pelagia CL-AP6 | reverse complement strand
TGCATATTCCGGCCCATCGTGACCGCCCATTCCGTTTGAACGTGACCGCCTGTTCCGGACTAACGTGACCGCTCATTCCGTTTTATCGTGACCGATTTTGGGTGATATCCCGGAATCACCGGTCACGATGCCGGAATCGTCGGTCACGTTCCCCCGGAATCACTGCCAACACACTGGAATTCTTCAACTTAATCGCGCATACCGCTTCTTTTTCCATGAGGAAGGGCGGATGCCGGCTGCGAGGATTTCCATGCGACAGATCACCGAGGTTTTGCGCCTCAAATACGAAGCCGGTCTCAGTCACGAGCGCATTGCCCGTGCCTGCGGACTCTCCAAGGGCGTGGTCGGCAAGTACGTCAGCCTGGCCCAGGTCCAGGGCGTTACCTGGCCACTGCCGAAGGACCTGGACGAGGTTCGGCTTTACGCGCTGCTGTTCCCGGCCAAGGCGCCACCGTCACGCTTTGCCGAGCCCGATTACTTCCAGGTTCATCAAGAGCTCAAGACCAAAGGCGTCACCTTGCAACTGCTCTGGGCCGAGTACGTAGAACGCCACGGCGACAAGGCGTATCGCTACAGCCAGTACTGCCACCACTACAGGCTCTGGCGTGGCCGGCAGCGCCGCAGCATGCGGCAGGTCCATCGCGCTGGCGAGAAGATCTTTATCGATTACTGCGGCCCTACTGTGCCGGTGGTGGACCGCTCTACCGGTGAGGTGCGCAAGGCCCAGGTCTTTGTGGCAGTGCTGGGCGCGTCCAGTTACACCTTCGCCGAGGCCACCTGGAGCCAGAGCCTTCCAGACTGGATCGCCTCCCACCAGAGGATGTTCAGGTTCTTTGGCGGGGTACCGGAACTGCTGGTTCCGGACAATCTCAAGGCGGCAGTGACCAAGGCGGACCGCTACAGTCCGACGATCAACGAGACCTATGCTGAGCTGGCCCGCCATTACCAGACGGCAGTGTTGCCCGCCAGGCCCTACAAGCCCAAAGATAAGGCGAAGGCCGAGACGTCGGTGCTGTTGGTCGAGCGCTGGATCCTGGCGCGGTTACGGCACCAGATGTTCTTCTCCCTGGCCGAACTCAATGCCGCCATTGCAGCGCTGCTACCAGCCCTGAACCAGCGCCCGTTCCAAGGGCGGACCGAGAGCCGTCAAAGCCTGTTCGACGCACTTGATCGACCGGCACTGCGACCTCTGCCAGTAGCGCCCTATACCTACGCCGAATGGCGCAAGGCCAGGCCAGGCATCGACTACCACATCGAGATCGACAAGCGGCTGTACAGCGTGCCTCACGCCTTGGTCGGGTTGGTTCTGGACGTACGGGTAACGGATACCGCCCTGGAGGTCATGCACAAGGGCCAGCGGGTGGCGTTACATCCCCGCCACGGGAAGAGCCGCTTCGTGACCCTGACCGAACACATGCCCAAGGCGCACCAGGCCCACAAGGACTGGTCGCCGCAGCGCTTCCTCAACTGGGCCAAGGACATCGGCCCCGGGACGCTGGAGGTGGTGCAGCGCCAACTCAAGGACCGCCCTCATCCAGAGCATGGCTACCGCGCTTGCCTGGGGTTACTGAATCTCAGTCGGCGCTACAGCCG
>NZ_AROI01000057.1 GCF_000410875.1 Halopseudomonas pelagia CL-AP6 | reverse complement strand
CGGCTGTAGCGCCGACTGAGACTCAGCAATCCCAAACAAGCGCGGTAGCCATGCTCTGGATGAGGGCGGGCCTTGAGCTGGCTCTGCACCACCTCCAGCGTGCCGGGGCCGATGTCCTTGGCCCAGTTGAGGAAGCGCTGCGGCGACCAGTCCTTGTGGGCCTGATGCGCCTTGGGCATGTGTTCGGTCAGGGTTACGAAGCGGCTCTTCCCGTGGCGGGGATGTAATGCCACCCGCTGGCCCTTGTGCATGACCTCCAGGGCGGTATCCGTTAACCGTACGTCCAGAACCAGCCCCACCAAGGCGTGAGGTACGCTGTACAGGCGTTTGTCGACCTCGATGTGGTAGTCGATGCCTGGCCTGGCCTTGCGCCATTCGGCGTAGGTATAGGGCGCTACTGGCAGAGGCCGCAGTGCCGGTCGATCAAGTGCGTCGAACAGGCTCTGACGGCTCTCGGTTCGACCCTGGAACGGGCGCTGGTTCAGGGCTGGTAGCAACGCGGCAATGGCGGCATTGAGTTCGGCCAGGGAGAAGAACATCTGATGCCGTAAACGGGCCAGGATCCAGCGCTCGACCAACAGCACCGACGTCTCGGCCTTCGCCTTATCCTTGGGCTTGTAGGGCCGTGCTGGCAATACCGCCGTCTGGTAATGGCAGGCCAGCTCAGCATAGGTCTCGTTGATCGTCGGACTGTAGCGGTCCGCCTTGGTCACCGCCGCCTTGAGGTTATCCGGAACCAGCAGTTCCGGTACCCCGCCAAAGAACCTGAACATCCTTTGGTGGGAGGCGATCCAGTCTGGAAGGCTCTGGCTCCAGGTAGCCTCGGCGAAGGTGTAACTGGACGCGCCCAGCACTGCCACAAAGACCTGGGCCTTGCGCACCTCACCGGTAGAGCGGTCCACCACCGGCACAGTAGGGCCGCAGTAATCGATAAAGATCTTCTCGCCAGCCCGGTGGACCTGTCGCATGCTGCGGCGCTGCCGGCCACGCCAGAGCCGGTAGTGGTGGCAGTACTGGCTGTAGCGATACGCCTTGTCGCCGTGGCGTTCTACGTACTCGGCCCAGAGCAGTTGCAGGGTGACGCCCTTGGTCTTGAGCTCTTGATGAACCTGGAAGTAATCGGGCTCGGCAAAGCGTGACGGTGGCGCCTTGGCCGGGAACAGCAGCGCGTACAGCCGAACCTCGTCCAGGTCCTTCGGCAGTGGCCAGGTAACGCCCTGGACCTGGGCCAGGCTGACGTACTTGCCGACGACGCCCTTGGAGAGTCCGCAGGCACGAGCAATGCGCTCGTGACTGAGACCGGCTTCGTATTTGAGGCGCAAGACCTCGGTGATCTGTCGCATGGAAATCCTCGCAGCCGGCATCCGCTCTTCCTCGTGGAAAAAGGAAGCGGTATGCGCGATTAAGTTGAAGAATTCCAGTGTGTTGGCAGTGATTCCGGGGGAACGTGACCGACGATTCCGGCATCGTGACCGGTGATTCCGGGATATCACCCAAAATCGGTCACGATAAAACGGAATGAGCGGTCACGTTAGCCCGGAACAGGCGGTCACGTTCAAACGGAATGGGCGGTCACGATGGGCCGGAATATGCAAAAACACCGGGGGTGCTGTCAGCGTCCTGATTGGGCTTGGCTAGGCATGCTCACGATTGGTTCTCCAGCCACACCTCCAACTGCGACTTGTAGGGGTTCAGGCCAATAGCAGCAGATCAATCGGAACTGCCGATGCCGCGCTTGCGCACATCCAGCCAGTCTTCACGGTTTAGATCTTTGGTGCTGACCAGGCGTAGCACGCCACGACCAGGCTTGTTAGCCAGTGGAGAAGGGGAATATTGGGTTTTATTCATGATGTCTCCAGACGCAAAAAAGCCCGGTCAGCAGATGCTGCCGGGCTTATGTCGTTAAGGTGAGCTAGATGGTTTTAGACATGACAGTCCTGGGCCGTGAATCAAGCAATCAAGGCCATGGCCTGATCCAAGGCTTTTGCCTCAGGCTTGCGCCCTGGCCGAACTAGGCTGAGCCCAAACGGAGGTCCACGCTGCGGACGCGCTTGTCATGCCCAACGTATTCGGTCATCTAATTCAGAAGGCACCAGGCGTGTTATATGCTGCCTCCAGCTGATTGAAATATTGCAATGAAAGAACCGGAAGAACACATTTCGGCTATTTTTCTTTTAATACTCCTGGTGTCTGATGCATAGTGATGGCATCGCTTACCCCCACCAAGGACAGGGTATGAAGGTCAAGCTCTTACCTGCTGTATTTCTTTTTCTAGGCTCGTATTTTCCACTCAGCGTGATCCTCTTGATGCAGGACATAACAGAGGTTAGCTGGGAAAAATCTGTTTGCTGGTCTTTGCACGGCTGCGAATTGCCTGCGTTAGAGAACAGCAGTCGTTCACTCACTTTTTTCGTCCTCTGCTCCGTCAGCCTGGTCATGTTCTTCTGGGTGCTCCGCAACTTACCTAGCGATCATGAAGTTACTGTCAAAGATGCCAAGACTGTTCCTAATGACCTCATCAACTATGTTTTTCCGTACGTTGTTTCCTTTATGGGTTTGGATTTGGGAGTTGACGGCAGGTTTTACGGCTTTGTGATTTTCCTGGCTTTGATGTTTTTGATTACCTATCGATCAGGCCAGATCTTGATGAACCCGCTGCTGCTCGCAATGGGCTGGCAGCTTTACGAGCTCAATGTTGTAACCACCAAGCATGTCCGCACTCGCATGGCCCTTTCCAAGTCGCCGGTTTATCCGAATGACACTCTCAAGTGTTGCTATATCCAAGGAATGTATATTTTGTCAAAGGAGCAAGATTGATGAACCCCGAACAAGCCCTTAGTGCTCTCCAATACTTCGATATTGAGGCAGCAAACCTTAGCCTGTGGACGTTCAAGAAAAGCCGAAGCAGAGCTGGGCGTTTCAAGGCTCAATCAGTCGTCGCGACGCCAGAGCTAATCGCGGAGCTCAAAAATATTGCGGCTACCCGGGTTGGAAGATGTGCTGAAGTGGAAAACTACGATCTGATTACTCAGATAAATGAGGCGTCGTGCCTGTTTCTGGAGGCTGACGAAACACTGTTCCCTCAACTTCAGGATGCGGTCGATCAGCCTCCAGAAGAGTGCCTCATCGACAGTTTTTCAGACTTACAGGGAAGTTTAGGGTACGTCGTTCGGCTTGCCCACGGGGAGGACGTGCTGTATTGCATTGCCCGGCTCCCAGGAGACTGGCAGGTCAAAACACGAAAAAAACGTATCAGTCTAGTTTTGCACGAAAACCGGCTTGATCTTGCCGGTGACGAAACGCTCTCCATTAGTAAGACCTTCGATTTCTTCGTTTTGAACGAGAATATTTTGGTGGTTAACCGAGCAAATTTCGAATCCCTGCTGGAGTATAAGCAAACCTACATCACCTCATTCGCGGAGCTCCAGGCGGATGCAGGGTTTCAAAGTGTATTTTCGGACATCACTCTGCTAATCGAACATGTTGGCGCCAACACCATGCACCTAAGGCGGATGGCTGTTGTTCAGGAGCGCGCCTTTTACAATAACGTACCCTTCATGGAGAAGTTGCGGGATGTCAGCCAGACCAGAAACTGGAACATCGTCTTCGATGCTAACGGCAAGATCGTTCCATCACCGGAGTCCGTCAGAACGATTATTCAGGTACTGCTGAATCATAGGCTACATTCGGAAATGAGCGGGGATGATTTCGACGTGCCCTCAACCAGTCCTGTTAGGTAGCGACATATCTGGCCTACGCTTCCGGCCGTACTTGCTTGTTATGATAGGCCGTTATCGACCAGAAGTGGACTGCACAGTGGCTCAGCAAGCCCCTATGGAGGCTTGGAAACATATACGAAACTAGGGCTGATTCAGTTAGCTGTAGTTTCAAAGCGAGCTGAAACAATGGAGCTGCATTTGAAGGAGCTAGGCTTGCAGCATTCGGCTCTGAGCAAACGATTGATCGTCGGCATGAGTCTGCTCGCCATTGTGTTGGCAGGAGTCGGTGCGGCAGCTTTTCCGTTTTGAAATATAATGAGTTCCTAAGACTGATTGCTGACTGAAGAATCACTTGGCCAGAAGTGGGCGGTCTTCCCAGGAAAACCACCGCTTCGGATCGATAGCGGCCCTTTTTCATTGAATTGATTCAAGCTTTGTATGATCCCTCTGGTTAGCCGTAGCTACAGACAGGCTGCCAGTAGAAGCTTGATTAATAGTAAGCATCCGGTCAGCACC
>NZ_AROI01000056.1 GCF_000410875.1 Halopseudomonas pelagia CL-AP6 | reverse complement strand
CCCCCGCCACATCCGCAGCAGCCTTGTTCTGGCTCAGCTTGAACTTACCCACCAAGCGTTCAATCTCGATCTCGATACCGACAATTTTCGCCAGCATCTCACTGATATAGTCCGGGCTGGAGTCGGTCATCTTCCAGGGGCGTTCGGGCCCGGCCTGGGCTTCATGTTCACGGGTCAACCGTGCTACCAGACCGCGGACGAAGCGCTCGTCGTCACGCAGGCGAATGCGGCCGTGGGCATGCACTACCTGATAATTCCAGGTCGGCACCTGGCGGTGGGTTTCGTGCTTGCTGGGGTACCAGTTGGGTGAGATATAGCCGTGCGGCCCCTGAAAGATCACCAGTACGGGCGCGCCGTCGATGACTTGCTGCAGCAGAGGATTGGCGCGAGCGATATGGCCTTGCAGCACGCCGTGCGCGCCCTGCTCTGCCAAGAGCTCAAAGGGTATGTGGTTAGCATCCAGCCCGGCGTCTGTGTGCATCACCAGCGCGCCCAGCGGGTAGGCGCGCATCAAGGCGTGCAGTTGATCGGGCCGATCTTCAGCAAAGTGCTCGGGCAGGTACAAGGTAATAGGCTCCAGCAACACGGGTTCTATACAGGTTCTATGCAGGTTCTATGCAGGTTCTATGCAGGTTCTATAAATTAACGATTTTATCTGGCTGAAGTAACGTACTTCAATACCTCGACCACCTGCTCGGGTGTCTGTGCCCATGCCATCGCCGCTGCGTCCACTTCCTTCAGCGGATGGATGATGTCTTCATCGTGCAGCGTAATGTAGGGCGTACCCATCGCGGCGCAGTAGCCGGCATCGAAGGCGGCGTTCCACTGTTTGTACTTGTCGCCAAAGCGGATCACGGCCACATCGCACTGCTCCAGCAGCGTCTTGGTGCGAATACCGTTGACCTTGGCGGACTGGTGGTCGCGCCAGAAGGGTACATCGGGCTTGCCCAGCATATCGCCGGCGGCATCGCTGGACTCGTGGTGGGTAACAGGCGCGGTGAACTCTACCGGCAACCCGGCGGCTTCTGCGCCGGCTTGAACCTGATCGCGCCAATCGGTATGAATCTCACCGGATAAATAAACAGTCCAGATCATGCGGTACCTCGGTTTTTTTCGGAAATACGGATAGCGTTATTTAGGGCTTACAGGGTACCAGAGCTAGCTGGACCGGTCAGATGCCGCTTGTTTTGTATCGATTTTCGGGCCATTAAATAAATAACTGAGCCGATTATTAGAATAAGGTGTCTAATGCAGTGCCAGTAATTCGTGTATGTCCGGCCCGGAAGCAGAAGATCAGGCAATGAATCACATAATGCTTGCGGCCGCTGTTCTGATCCGTCAGGCGAGATTTCCATTGGAGACTGATCATGAACATGAACACCATCAAAAATCCCCTATCGCATATCCGACTGCCCCTGCTAGCGGCTGTGGCGTTGGGTGGCCTGTTGTTAGTGGGTTGCGCAGGTAATCCCCCAACTGCACAGTTCGCCCTGACCGAATCAGCCGTAAACGCTGCGGTCAGTGCCGAGGCTACCGAGTACTCCGCGGTGGAGATGCGTTCCGCGCGGGAAAAGTGGAAGCAGGCCGAAATGGCCATGCAGGAAAAGGATTATGACAAGGCACGCGTACTCGCTGAGCAAGCTGAGTGGGATGCACGTGTTGCCGAGCGCAAGGCGCGGGCTGCCAAGACGCAAAAGGCCCTGAAGGACGCTAGCCAGGGGATTGAGGATCTGCGTGAAGAGGGTATGCGCAGCGCTCAGTGATCAAGACGTCCCCTTCCCCATCGCCTTCACCCAAGGATTACCTGTTATGAACAAATTAATGACTATTTCCACCGTGCTCGCCGCGGCCATCGGCCTGTCTGCTTGTGCTTCGCAGCCCAACAGCAACCTGCAGCAGGCTCAAGCCCAATATACCCAACTGCAAAGTGACCCCCGCGCCAGCCAGATGGCCGCGCTGGAGACCGAAGACGCTGGCAAGGCTGTCGATCAGGCCAGCCGCGCCTTTGAAAATGGTGACAAGAAGCAAGTCGACCAACTCTCTTATGTGGCTCAGCGCCGCATTGAGCTGGCCGAGCAGACCATCGCTTTGCGGACCGCAGAGGCGGATTTGGAGCAGTCCGCTGCCAAGCGCGCTGAAGCTCAACTGTCGTCACGTGAGCAGCAATTGCAATCGAGTCAGCAGCAGCTGAAGTCCAGTGAACAGCAGTTGGCGTCACGCGAGGAGCAGATCCGCAAGTTGCAGGACGAGCTGAAGGCCAAGCAGACCGCGCGCGGTACGCTGGTTACATTGGGCGACGTGCTGTTCGACGTCGACAAGTCCGAGCTGAAGCCGTCAGGCACGCGCGACGTGCAGAAACTGGCCAATTTTCTCAATGACAATCCCGAGCGCCAACTGGTGGTAGAGGGCTATACCGACAGTACCGGTGCCGCTTCCTATAACCAGCAGCTGTCTCAGCGCCGCGCCGAGTCCGTGCTCCGTGCATTGACCCGTGCGGGTGTTAGTGCCCAGCGGGTTCAGGTAGTCGGCTACGGCGAGCAGTACCCCGTCGCCAGCAACGATTCGGCATCCAGCCGGGCGCAGAACCGTCGGGTGGAAGTGACCATTTCCAACAACGACCAGCGCGTAGCACCGCGTTCGTCTATAGAGTAAAGCGCGTCAGGGTATCGCTAGCCGGTGCCCCCTGCGTCTGTACCAGAGCCCGCCTCCCCGGCGGGCTTTTTTGTTTCTGGTTGGGATTGTGACCAATCGCATAGTCACAGCCATCACCCAAGCCCATCCAAAACCCCATCTGCGCAACTTCTTGCGCACATATCCCCTTGATCTGATTGACCTTTCGCTCAATCCACCCGACCCATTTTGCCGACTGGCTCACACAACTCACCTCCCCAATCTGCGATAATCTGCGCGCGCCCAACCAGGCTATGTCGCTTTCCGCCAGACCA
>NZ_AROI01000055.1 GCF_000410875.1 Halopseudomonas pelagia CL-AP6 | reverse complement strand
GGCGGTTGCAGGAGCTGAGTGCAACACGGTTATTGAATTGAAGCCGGAGCATCATGCCGCATTGCCATGGCATTTTGCATGACCTCTCCCATCACCTCGATGGGGCATTTGAAGTCGAAGCGCTTGCGCGGTCGCATGTTCAGTTGCAGCGCAATGGCGTCCAGCTCCTCCTGGCTATGTACCGACAGGTCTGTGCCCTTGGGCAAGTACTGGCGAATCAGGCCGTTGATGTTTTCGTTGCTGCCGCGCTGCCAGGGGCTATGCGGGTCGCAGAAGTAGATCGCCACGCCGGTTCTTTGGGTGATCTCGGCGTGTCGCGCCATCTCCCGGCCCTGGTCGTAAGTCATGCTCTTGCGCATCGCCAGCGGCATGCTATTGAGCGCGGCGCTGAAGCCTTCCAGCGCCGAAGTCGCCGTCGCGTCGTTCATCTTCACCAACATCAGGTAGCCACTGGTGCGTTCCACCAGCGTACCGACGGACGAGGCGTTGGCCTTACCCTTGATGAGGTCGCCTTCCCAATGCCCCGGCATCAGCCTGTCTTCAATCTCCGGCGGGCGCACATGAATACTGACCATCTCGGGGATCTGGCCGCGCCGATCCACGCCACCAGAGCGCGGCCGGCGCGTCGTCTTGCCTTGGCGCAGACAGATGATCAGCTCCTTACGCAGCTCACCCACTGGCAGGGCATAGATCGCGTTGTAGATCGTCTCGCGACAGACGTAGGCATCTCGCAGGTTGGGTATGTTCATGCTGCGCAGCTTGCCGGCAATCTGCTCGGGAGACAAACGCTCACGCAGCATATGGGTCACCAGTTCGAAGCGCTCGCTACCCGGCAACAGTTTTCGCATCGGTCGACAAACCTGGCGGCGGGCCTGCATTTGCTGCTGGGCCAGGCGGGCCGAGTAGCCACCGCAAGCACCTCGGTTACGGCGCAGCTCACGGCTGATGGTCGAAGGGGATCGGTTGATCAAGCAGGCAATCCTGCGCAGGCTGAAGCCTTGGGTACGACCGATTTGAATGGTGGCGCGCTCTTCAACGCTGAGTTCGGTATAAGACATAGGGGCAGCACCGTACCGGAAAGGTCAGGTGTTGCACTCAGTTTTTGCCGCCGC
>NZ_AROI01000054.1 GCF_000410875.1 Halopseudomonas pelagia CL-AP6 | reverse complement strand
TGTCAATGGCCATTAATTTTGACCCACTTTTGGCCAATAAAATTGACCCACTTGCGTACCGCTAACCGCCGGTTTTCTGCTTCAGTCGATAGCTCTCACCTCCCAGCATAAAGATGTGTGAATGGTGGATCACGCGGTCGATGATGGGCACGGCCACGTTGTCGTCATGGAAGAACTCGCCCCAGCTGGTGAAGTCCTTGTTGGTGGTCAGGATGACCGAGCGGTACTCGTACAGGTTGTTGATCAACTGGAACAGGTTGTAGCGGGCCTGCCGTGTCATTGGCAGGTAGCCCAGTTCGTCGATGATCAGCACGTCGTACTTGCTCAGTTGATTCAAACGCTTCTTCAGCTCGCCCTTCATCTCCGCCAGCTCCAGGTCTTCGACCAGTGCCAGAGCGGTTCGGAACAGCACTTTGTAGCCAGCCTGGACAGCCTTGTGGCCAATCCCAATGGCCAGATGGGTCTTGCCCACGCCCGGTGGTCCGATGAACACCAGGTTGTCCCGGTTGTCGATAAAGCTGAAGTCCAGCAAGGCACTGACCTGCCGCTTGGTAATGGTGGTCTGGTGCCGGTAATCGAAGGCCTCCAGATGTTTCTCCGAGGGGAGCTGCGCCTGCTTGAGGTTGCGGCTCACGCGGCTGCTGGAGCGGGCGTTCAGCTCATGCTCGACCAGTGATTGGGCGAAGTTCAGGTAGGACAGTTCATTGGCTTCAGCCCTGGCCAGCAGAGTGGCCAGCTCACCGGCGGTCGCGCTGAGGCGCAGGCTTCGGTACTGCGCAATGGTGCTATCGAGCAGGCTCATGGGGTCACCCCGTGGCCAGTCGACTGGCCAACCCGGGCGTAAGCGTTCAGGTCAGCGTGACTGACCTGGCTGCCAGCTACGGGCGCATAGTCCTGATCGCTGATGACCCGACCACGCGCCTTGGCTTGCTGCCAGGCTTCGAGGTAGCGCTTGAGTCCAGTGGCAGTCAGCTCGCTGCGCTCACACAGCTCACCAAGTAGCGTGGTATCAACTGGCGCATGGGCCATAAGTAGGTCGCGTGCGGCGACCAGCTGGTCCTTGTAGATGCGCGGGGAAGTACGCTTGAGCAGTTGGCACAGGGTTGCCCCCAGGCCATCGGGCAAGATCGAGTCGATGCCGTGCTCCAGGTTGGCAATGCGCTGGGCATGGTCTCGATAATGGTTGTTGTTCTTGACCATCCGGCCCTTGGCCTTGCACAGGTCATGGGTGGCGATGAGCTCACCGCTCTCCAGATCATGGATCAGCAACTGGTCGTCCTGGGCGCTGACACCGACACGGGCTTGCTGCCACGCCATGGGCACCGAGTACTTGTTGGCCTGCCAGGAGATCAAGCCAGTCTTGTCGACCTTACGGGTCTCGATTGCTTGCGCCACGTGCAGCAGGCTCTGCGGAACGAGATAAGGCTTGAGCTGGGCACGTTCCAACGTCTCGAAATGCGCTCGTGGATGATGCCCCGTCGTGCCGTGCAAACGTGCGTTAGCCACGGTCTCAAGCCAGTCATGCAAGTGCTCGCGAACGGCGTTCTCGTCCTGGAACTGCTCGCCGTAAAAGCAGTCGCGCTTTACGTACTTGACCCCGGACTCCACCTTGCCCTTGCTCTCCGGATCATAACCCTCGCACGCGTGGATGCGGTACCCGACGGTAGTCGCATACTGGTGGAAGCGCTGGTTCAGCGTCAGCTCACGGTATTGCTCGTTGATCACCACCATCTTGGTCTGATCGTAGATGCACTCCTCGGTGACGCCGCCAAAGTAGCGGAAGGCCTCGTCGTGCATCTGGATGAATCGTTCGGTATCCAGTGGCCTGAAGTCGAGGCCGACGTACATCAGCCGGGAACAGGACAGCACAAACACCACAAAGTGAACGACGCGCTCCAGACCGCCGATCATGACGCCCCGCAGCTCACCGGGATCGACCTGACACTGGACGCCTGGTACCGACTCAACGACCGGCTCGTAATAGCGCAGCTGACCGCTGGCAACCTGCTGCTTGAGCGCTTGCACATAGCGGCGGATGCTCCGGTCTGACACCGCCAGGTCAGTGGTGCGTTCCCTCAGGCGCCGGGCCAGCTTGACCGCGCTGAGGGCTGGAAACTGACCCAGCTGATTGATCAGGTAATCACGGTGCTGGTCGAGCAACTTGGTGCGCGAAGGGTCAGCAATAGCGGCGCTAATCTGCACCTCATCTAGCTGCAGATACTTGCGTACTGTGTTCCGGGAAATCCCCAGCTCACGACTGATGGCACGGACCGACAGGCCTCGGCTCTGGTCATACAACCCCTTGATCTTGTGAATCACAACCCACTCCTTCAATGATCTGTCCCCGGCCTGTGCATAAGGCGGGTGACGCTACATGGAACGGTGGCCAATGCCACCATGGGTGGGTCAAAATTGTTGGCCAGAGGTGGGTCAGATTAATTGGCCATTAACA
>NZ_AROI01000053.1 GCF_000410875.1 Halopseudomonas pelagia CL-AP6 | reverse complement strand
TGGGTAACCTTTTTGTGGCTGATCAGGGTATATAGCCCGACCACCTGACCTGGGTCGGTTGATTAGCAGCCCTCTGAAGGTCGTCCAGTTGGCCGAGCGGTGAATGTAATAGCCGTGAAGGAAGCGAGACTCTTCGGCGGTCAGTGGGGCACTGAGCCCGCGTTGGGCATGAGAGATGATTTTGTCAGATATTGGCCGCAACTCTGCAGGAATACTCATACGGTCATCAGATTCATCGATCGGTTGAAAGGTTACGGCGTGCTGTCTAGCCAGCATATGCATCACCCGCAGCGCAACTCTCGATAACTCTGCCCTGACCTTGCGATCCAGCCCTAGGACCAATACGGTATCTGTAGCGTCTAAATTGCGCTGATTCGGTGTGGCTTGGCTGGTTTGCTCTCGTTTAAACTCACCGTCCCCTGGCAAGCCCAGCCCCATCAGGCGCATCTGCGCGGTATTGCGTTCATCCCACTGCCGGGTAGCGCGGATGGCATTTGGGCTGAGGTTGTTATCGCCCCGTTGGTAGGGAATGACCCGGGGACGATCAACCAGCAGCCGCTCGTGCATCAGCGGCGGGTACCCGCCACCGATATCCGAATGGACCCCGGGCAGGGCAATTTCTTCATGGGCTGGGTCAACCTGGTTGAGGCTGAACAGATAGCGCTCCTCATGTTGAGCG
>NZ_AROI01000052.1 GCF_000410875.1 Halopseudomonas pelagia CL-AP6 | reverse complement strand
GGCGTGGTTGCCAAGATCATTGCGTAATTAGCAATTGATCTTGAACTGTCGAGCCGGTACTATTGCCGGCTCGACTGCGATTACAGGCCAGTAGCTCAATTGGCAGAGCGGCGGTCTCCAAAACCGCAGGTTGGGGGTTCGATTCCCTCCTGGCCTGCCAGATTTTTTCTGGCTACCAAAACAGGATTTAATGATTCATGAGCACCAAGGCAGAGCTTCACGATGACCGCTTAGATATCCCCAAGTGGATTGTGGTGGCCGTTATGGTTATAGCCGGGGTGGTTGGTAATCATTATTTTGCCGCCGAACCTGTTTTGTATCGGGCGCTAGCACTGGTTGTGCTAGGTTTGGCTGCGGGCTTTGTTGCTCTGCAGACCACCAAAGGCAAGGCTTTTTGGGCGCTCTTGAAAGAAGCGCGCATCGAAATACGCAAAGTGGTTTGGCCAACCCGTCCTGAAACGACTCAGACAACCCTCATAGTAATAGCGGTTGTATTGGTGATGGCTCTTATTCTTTGGGGGCTTGATACCTTGCTGGGTTGGATCATTTCTCAGTTCATTGGTTAAGGGTGATCCGTGTCTAAGCGCTGGTACGTAGTGCATGCCTTTTCTGGCTACGAAAAGCATGTCATGCGCTCTCTTCAGGAGCGCATCAAGCTTGCCGGAATGGAAGAGTTGTTCGGTGAGATTCTTGTGCCCACCGAAGAAGTGGTGGAGATGCGCAACGGTCAGAAGCGCAAGAGCGAGCGTAAGTTCTTTCCCGGATATGTTCTAGTCCAGATGGAAATGAACGAGGCCAGCTGGCACTTGGTCAAAGACACCACCCGCGTGCTCGGGTTTATTGGTGGTACGGCCGACAAGCCTGCACCGATTACCGACAAGGAAGCCGATATCATTCTCCGTCGTGTCGCTGACGGTACTGATAAGCCCAAGCCCAAGACGCTGTTTGAGCCAGGTGAAGTGGTACGCGTGACTGATGGTCCGTTTGCTGACTTCAATGGTGTGGTAGAAGAAGTGAATTATGAGAAGAGCCGAGTTCAGGTGGCTGTTCTTATCTTTGGCCGTCCCACCCCAGTAGAACTGGAGTTCGGCCAGGTAGAAAAGGGCTAATAGCCCACGTCCTCCTGAGCCCTGCAGTGCTTTTGTGCTGCGGGGTTTTGTTGTCAGTGGTGTTGTAATGAACCGGGGAGCCGTAAGGCGCTACTACCCAATGGAGAAATAGCATGGCTAAGAAGATTCAAGCTTATATCAAGCTGCAGGTAAAGGCCGGTCAGGCTAACCCGAGTCCGCCGGTAGGTCCGGCTCTGGGTCAGCATGGCGTGAATATCATGGAATTCTGCAAGGCGTTCAACGCCAAGACCCAAGGCTCTGAGCCCGGTCTGCCGACGCCTGTGATCATCACTGTTTACAGTGACCGCAGCTTTACCTTTGAAACCAAAAGCACACCCGCTGCCGTACTGCTGCTTAAAGCAGCTGGCCTGAAAGGCGGCTCAGCTCGACCTAACACGCAGAAAGTCGGCACCGTTACCCGTGCGCAGCTGGAAGAGATCGCCAAGACCAAGCAGGCTGATCTGACTGCTGCTGACATGGACGCTGCTGTACGGACCATCGCTGGTTCCGCACGTAGCATGGGCCTTAATGTGGAGGGTGTGTAATGGCTAAGCTGAGCAAGCGTCAAAAGGCTATCAACGAGAAAGTGCAGGCAAACAAGGCCTATGCCTTTGAAGAAGCCGCCACTCTGTTGGCCGAAGTCTCCAGCGTCAAGTTCGTCGAGTCTGTCGATGTATCCGTAAACCTGGGTGTTGATCCGCGTAAATCTGACCAGGTTGTACGTGGCGCTACCCTGCTGCCGCATGGCACTGGCAAGACCGTCCGCGTTGCCGTGTTTACCCAGGGCGCCAATGCTGAAGCCGCTCTGGCTGCCGGCGCTGACAAAGTAGGTATGGATGATCTGGCTGCCGAAATGAAAGCCGGTGATCTGAACTATGACGTGGTTATTGCTTCTCCGGATGCGATGCGCGTTGTTGGCCAGTTGGGCCAGTTGCTCGGTCCGCGTGGCCTGATGCCAAACCCGAAGGTCGGCACTGTATCTGCAGACGTTGGTACTGCGGTCAAGAACGCCAAGGCTGGTCAGGTTCGCTACCGTACTGACAAGAACGGCATCATTCACTGCTCCGTCGGCAAAGTCGGCTTCGATGCAGTGAAATTGAAGGAAAACGTTGAAGCCCTGATTGCAGACCTGAAGAAGGCCAAGCCTTCCACGTCCAAGGGTGTTTATCTACAGCGCGTTACCCTGAGCACCACCATGGGTCCCGGCGTACAGATCGATCACGCGTCCTTGAATATCTGATTGACCGGTGCACCGTTTCGACGGTGCGCCACTTATTGGGGTCCCTGCGTAGCGGGGGCTGTCCAAGACCGTAGGCGGCGCAAGCCTTAAACATGAAGCCTACGCAGATGGTGCTCCCGATTCAGTGCAGGCTGGATCAGACACCAAAACATATCGCCCTCGGGCGATCAATGGTAAATCCAGGAGTAAAACCCGTGGCAATTAAGCTCGAAGACAAGAAAGCCATCGTCGCTGAAGTCAACGAAGCTGCCAAAGGTGCGCTCTCCGCTGTTGTGGCTGATGCCCGCGGCGTGAGCGTTGCTGCTATGACTGGTCTGCGCAGAGATGCGCGCGAAGCCGGTGTGACCGTACGCGTTGTGCGTAACACACTGATGCGTCGCGCTGTTGAAGGTACTCCGTACGAGTGCCTCAACGACGTCTTTACAGGTCCGACTCTTATTGCATTCTCTAACGAACATCCCGGTGCAGCTGCCCGTTTGTTCAAAGAGTTTGCCAAGAGCCAGAGCGCATTCGAGATCAAGGCTGCATCCTTTGAAGGCAACTTCCTTGACGCTTCACAGATCGACATTTTGGCTACGCTGCCAACATACGACGAGGCTATCAGCCAACTGATGAGCGTGATTCAAGGCGCTACCAGCAAGTTCGTACGTACCTTGGCCGCCGTCCGCGATCAGAAGGAAGCCGAAGCCGCCTAAGTGCCGGCCGACTGCTTACTTCAATCGCACATCATTTTTTGACGGCCTAGGTGCCGTCACCAATACAGGAATATTGAGTCATGGCTCTGTCCCACGAAGATATCATCAACGCCGTATCAGAAATGTCCGTAATGCAGGTTGTTGAACTGATCAAGGCAATGGAAGAAAAGTTCGGCGTTTCCGCTGCTGCTGCTGCTGGCCCGGCTGCTGCCGTTGCTGCTGTTGCTGAAGAGCAGACCGAGTTCAACGTTGTTCTGACCGAAACTGGTGAGAAGAAAGTTAACGTGATCAAGGCTGTTCGCGAGCTGACCGGTCTGGGTCTGAAAGAAGCCAAGGCACTGGTTGATGGCGCTCCTGGCACCATCAAAGAAGGCGTGTCTAAAGACGAAGCCGAAGCTGCCAAGAAAACATTGGAAGAAGCCGGCGCCAAGGTTGAGCTCAAGTAATCTTGTGCGACCTTGCGTCGACAGTCTGATTTAAACGGTCAGATTGATGGCTGGTGGCCAAAGTGCCACCGGCCTTTTTCCGTTCTAGTTCGCTTCTGTGAAGTGGCTGGCGGAAAGGCACTCCGAGGGGTGAGCAAGACTTAGGACTTGCAAGCATTTTCTGGCTTTCCCTGCGGGGAGAGCCAATCAAGCAGGTGACCAAGCTGGGGAACGCTGATGGCTTACTCATATACTGAGAAAAAACGTATCCGCAAGGACTTTGGCAAACTGCCGCATGTGATGGATGTGCCCTATCTGCTGGCGATTCAGCTGGATTCCTACCGGGAATTCCTGCAATCGGACATGCCGAAGGAGCAGGTTCGTGATATCGGTCTGCACGCGGCCTTCAAATCTGTGTTCCCCATTATCAGTTATTCAGGTAATGCGGCTCTCGAATACGTGGGTTACCGTTTGGGTGATCCGGCATTCGACGTCAAGGAATGCGTATCGCGCGGTGTGACTTATGCGGTTCCGTTGCGGGTAAAAGTGCGCCTGATCATCTTTGATCGTGAGTCGTCCAACAAGGCGATCAAGGACATCAAGGAGCAGGAAGTCTACATGGGTGAAATCCCCCTGATGACTGAAAACGGTACCTTCGTTATCAACGGTACCGAGCGTGTTATTGTTTCCCAGCTGCATCGCAGCCCGGGCGTGTTCTTTGACCATGACCGTGGCAAGACCCACAGTTCCGGCAAGCTGTTGTACTCGGCCCGCGTGATTCCTTACCGTGGCTCTTGGCTGGACTTCGAGTTTGATCCGAAGGACTGCGTATTCGTCCGTATTGACCGTCGTCGCAAGTTGCCCGCGACCGTACTGTTGCGCGCGCTGGGTTATCAGACTGACGAAATGCTGGACATTTTCTACGATACCAACGTATTCGAAGTGACCGGTGAAAACCTGTTGCTTGAGTTGGTACCGCATCGCCTGCGCGGCGAAATTGCCACCTTTGACATCAAAGATGACAAAGGCAAGGTTATTGTCGAGAAGGGTCGCCGTATTACTGCTCGGCATATTACCCAGCTCGAAAAAGCCAAGATCAGCAGCCTGGAAGTGCCTTACGAATATATTCTTGGCCGTACTATTGCCAAGCCGATCGTGCATCCAGCTACCGGCGAAATCATCGTTGAAAGCAACGTTGAAATCACCGCCGATCTTATCCTCAAGCTGGAGAAGGCGCAGATCGCCCGCGTTGAGACGCTGTATACCAACGATATCGACTGTGGTCCGTTCGTCTCCGATACGTTGCGTATCGACGGAACAGCCACACAGCTTGACGCTCTGGTAGAAATCTATCGCATGATGCGTCCTGGCGAGCCGCCAACCAAAGACGCTGCCGAAACACTGTTCGGCAATCTGTTCTTCAGCAGCGATCGTTACGATCTGTCTGCCGTGGGCCGGATGAAGTTCAACCGCCGTATTGGCCGTGATGAGATCGAGGGTGCTGGCGTCCTGAGCAAGGAAGACATCATCGAAGTGCTCAAGACTCTGGTCAATATCCGTAACGGCAAGGGCGTTGTCGACGACATCGACCACTTGGGTAACCGTCGCGTGCGTTCGGTTGGTGAGATGGCCGAGAACCAGTTCCGTGTTGGTCTGGTGCGCGTTGAGCGTGCGGTCAAGGAACGTCTGTCCATGGCCGAAAGCGAAGGCTTGATGCCGCAGGATCTGATCAATGCCAAGCCGGTTGCGGCGGCAGTGAAAGAATTCTTCGGTTCCAGCCAGCTGTCCCAGTTTATGGACCAGAACAACCCGCTGTCCGAAATTACCCACAAGCGCCGTGTATCGGCTCTTGGGCCGGGCGGTCTGACCCGTGAGCGTGCAGGCTTCGAAGTCCGTGACGTACACCCGACCCACTACGGTCGCGTATGTCCTATCGAAACGCCTGAAGGTCCGAACATTGGTCTGATCAACTCGCTGGCCACCTATGCCCGTACCAACAAGTACGGCTTCCTGGAAAGCCCGTACCGTCGTGTACGTGACGCCCAGGTAACAGACGAGATCATCTTCCTGTCTGCGATCGAAGAATCCGATCACGTCATCGCCCAGGCTAGCGCCAAGGTCGAAGACGGCAAGCTAACCGATGATCTGGTTGCCGTACGTCACCAGAACGAATTTACCGTCAAGGCGCCACATGAAGTGACCCTGATGGACGTGTCGCCGCGCCAGGTCGTATCGGTTGCCGCGTCGCTGATTCCGTTCCTTGAGCACGACGATGCTAACCGCGCCCTGATGGGCTCGAACATGCAGCGCCAGGCCGTTCCGACCCTGCGTGCCGAGAAGCCGCTGGTAGGTACAGGCATGGAGCGCAACGTAGCGCGTGACTCCGGTGTCTGCGTTACCGCTCGTCGTGGTGGTGTGATCGACTCGGTTGATGCCAGCCGTATCGTGGTGCGCGTGGCCGATGACGAAATCGAAGCTGGCGAAGCCGGTGTCGACATCTATGTCATGACCAAGTACACCCGTTCCAACCAGAACACCTGCATCAACCAGCGTCCGCTGGTGAAGAAAGGTGATGTGATTGTGCGCAATGACATCCTCGCCGACGGTTCGTCCGTCGACATGGGTGAACTGGCCTTGGGCCAGAACATGCGCGTCGCGTTCATGCCCTGGAATGGTTACAACTTCGAAGACTCTATTCTGGTCTCCGAGCGTGTAGTGCAGGAAGATCGCTTTACTACTATCCACATTCAGGAACTGACCTGTGTGTCGCGCGATACCAAGCTGGGGCCGGAGGAAATTACTTCCGACATCCCCAACGTCGGTGAATCGGCGCTGGGCAAGCTGGATGAAGCCGGTGTGGTCTACGTTGGTGCTGAAGTCGGCCCGGGCGACATTCTGGTAGGCAAGGTCACGCCCAAGGGCGAAACCCAGCTGACCCCAGAAGAGAAGTTGTTGCGTGCGATTTTCGGTGAGAAGGCCTCGGATGTAAAAGATACCTCCCTACGCGTACCGACTGGCACCAAGGGCACGGTTATCGACGTACAGGTGTTCATTCGTGATGGCGTAGAGCGTGATTCTCGCGCCCTAGCTATCGAGAAAGAACAGCTGGACGAGATCCGCAAGGATCTGCAGGAAGAGTTCCGTATCGTTGAAGTAGCTACATTCGAGCGTCTGCGTTCAGCGCTGCTGGGTCAGAGCGTTGAAGGTGGTGCTGGCCTGAAGAAGGGTGCCAAGCTCACTGACGAGATGCTCGACGAGATCGAACATGGTCAGTGGTTCAAGCTGCGCATGAGCGAGGACAGCTTCAACGAGCAGTTGGAAATGGCTCAGGCCTATCTGTCTGACCGTCGCAAGCTGCTTGACGACAAGTTCGAAGACAAGAAGCGCAAGCTGCAGCAGGGCGATGACCTGGCGCCTGGCGTACTCAAGATCGTCAAGGTATACCTGGCTATCAAGCGTCGCATTCAGCCGGGTGACAAGATGGCGGGTCGTCACGGTAACAAGGGTGTTATCTCGGTCATCATGCCGGTAGAAGACATGCCGCATGACGAGTTCGGCACACCGGTGGATATCGTGCTTAACCCGCTGGGCGTACCGTCGCGTATGAACGTCGGTCAGATCCTCGAAACTCACCTGGGCCTTGCAGCCAAGGGCCTAGGCGAGAAGATCAACCGTATGGTCGAAGACCAGCGCAAGGTCTCCGAGCTGCGTGAGTTCCTTGACGAGATCTACAACAAGGTTGGCGGCCGCCAGGAAAATCTGGACGAGCTCAGCGATCAGGAGATCATTGAGCTGTCGAAGAACCTGCGCGGTGGCGTGCCCATGGCAACAGCGGTATTCGATGGTGCCAAGGAACACGAGATCAAGCACATGCTGCGCCTGGCAGACTTGCCGGATACCGGTCAGATGAAACTGATCGACGGTCGGACTGGTAACACCTTTGATCGTCCTGTGACGGTCGGCTATATGTACATGCTCAAGTTGAACCACTTGGTTGACGACAAGATGCATGCACGTTCTACCGGCTCTTACAGTCTGGTAACACAGCAGCCGTTGGGTGGTAAGGCTCAGTTTGGTGGTCAGCGTTTCGGTGAGATGGAAGTATGGGCCCTGGAAGCATACGGCGCTGCGTACACCTTGCAGGAAATGTTGACTGTGAAGTCGGACGACGTGAACGGCCGGACCAAGATGTACAAGAACATCGTGGACGGCGATCACCGCATGGAGGCCGGCATGCCCGAGTCCTTTAACGTGTTGATCAAGGAAATCCGCTCGCTCGGTATCGATATCGAACTGGAATCCGAATAACCACCAACTGCCCTGTCTGAGGGGTGGAGAAAATCCGCCCTTCAGACACTGCGAGGAGTTTAGGCCTTGAAAGACTTATTGAACCTGCTCAAGTCCCAGGGACAGATTGAAGAGTTCGATTCCCTTCGAATCGGCTTGGCATCACCGGAGATGATCCGGTCCTGGTCCTACGGCGAAGTAAAAAAGCCGGAAACCATTAACTACCGTACGTTCAAGCCTGAGCGTGACGGCCTTTTCTGCGCCAAAATCTTTGGCCCGGTCAAGGACTACGAGTGCCTGTGCGGCAAGTACAAGCGCCTCAAGCACCGTGGTGTCATCTGTGAAAAGTGCGGCGTGGAAGTGGCCTTGGCCAAGGTCCGTCGCGAGCGCATGGGCCACATTGAACTGGCTTCACCCGTCGCGCACATCTGGTTCCTCAAGTCGCTCCCATCCCGGATCGGCCTGCTACTGGATATGACCCTGCGTGACATTGAACGCGTCCTGTATTTTGAGTCCTACCTGGTCATCGAGCCCGGTATGACCACGCTTGAAAAAGGTCAGTTGCTGAACGACGAGCAGTACTTTGAAGCGCTAGAAGAGTTCGGCGATGACTTCGATGCCCGCATGGGTGCTGAAGCTATCTATGAGCTGCTGTCGGCCATGGATCTGGTTCATGAGATTGCGGTGCTGCGTGAAGAGATTCCGCAGACCACCTCGGAAACCAAGATCAAGAAGCTGTCCAAGCGTCTGAAGTTGATGGAAGCTTTCCACGGTTCAGGAAACAAGCCTGAGTGGATGGTACTGACCGTGTTGCCAGTACTGCCGCCGGACCTGCGTCCTCTGGTGCCGCTGGACGGTGGCCGCTTTGCGACTTCGGATCTGAACGATCTGTATCGTCGGGTGATTAACCGTAACAACCGTCTGAAGCGTCTGCTTGATCTGTCTGCGCCGGATATCATCGTGCGCAACGAAAAGCGCATGCTGCAGGAATCGGTAGATGCGCTGCTGGACAACGGTCGTCGCGGTCGTGCCATTACTGGTACCAACAAGCGTCCTCTGAAGTCCCTGGCTGACATGATCAAGGGTAAGCAGGGTCGTTTCCGTCAGAACTTGCTCGGCAAGCGCGTTGACTACTCCGGTCGTTCGGTGATCGTGGTGGGGCCGACCCTGCGTCTGCACCAGTGTGGTCTGCCGAAGAAAATGGCGCTTGAGCTGTTCAAGCCGTTCATTTTCGGCAAGCTGGAGCACCGTGGTCTGGCGACTACCATCAAAGCAGCGAAGAAGATGGTCGAGCGCGAACTGCCAGAAGTCTGGGATATTCTCGCTGACGTGATCCGCGAGCACCCGGTACTGTTGAACCGTGCTCCGACACTTCACCGTCTGGGTATTCAGGCGTTCGAGCCGGTTCTGATTGAAGGTAAGGCGATCCAGCTGCACCCGCTGGTCTGTGCTGCCTACAACGCCGACTTTGACGGTGACCAGATGGCTGTACACGTTCCGCTGACCCTCGAGGCTCAGTTGGAAGCGCGTGCACTGATGATGTCGACCAACAACATCCTGTCTCCGGCCTCTGGCGAGCCGATCATCGTGCCGTCGCAGGACGTGGTATTGGGTTTGTATTACATGACTCGCACACGCATTAACGCCAAAGGCGAAGGCATGCGTTTCAGCGGCGTCAATGAAGTCGAAATGGCTTACCGTAGTGGTCAGGTTGAGCTCCATGCGTTGGTCAAGGTGCGTATCACCGAGACCGTCAAGCACAAGGACGACAGCTGGACTACCGAGACTCGTATCGTTGATACCACGGTCGGCCGTGCGTTGCTGTTCCAGATTCTGCCCAAAGGCTTGCCCTATGAGCTGGTGGATCAGCCGTTGAAGAAGAAGGCGATTTCCAAACTGATCAACCAGTGCTACCGCATTGTTGGTCTGAAGGAAACCGTGATCTTCGCTGACCAGTTGATGTATACCGGCTTCGCCTACTCGACCATTTCCGGTGCTTCCATTGGTGTGAATGACTTCGTCATCCCCGATGAGAAGGCGCACATCATTGATGCTGCCACCGACGAAGTAAAAGAGATCGAAGATCAGTACGCCTCGGGTCTGGTGACCCAGGGTGAGAAGTACAACAAGGTGATCGACTTGTGGTCCAAGGCCAACGACGAGATCTCCAAAGCGATGATGGACAACCTGAAGTCCACTCGCGTGCTGGATCGTGACGGCAAGGAAGTTGAGCAGGAATCCTTCAACTCCATGTACATGATGGCCGACTCCGGCGCCCGGGGTTCCGCTGCACAGATTCGCCAGTTGGCGGGTATGCGGGGTCTGATGGCCAAGCCGGATGGCTCGATCATTGAAACGCCGATCACCGCCAACTTCCGTGAAGGTCTGAACGTACTCCAGTACTTCATCTCTACTCACGGTGCCCGTAAGGGTCTGGCGGATACGGCACTGAAGACGGCCAACTCCGGTTACCTGACCCGTCGTCTGGTTGACGTGGCCCAGGATCTGGTGATCACCGAAACGGATTGCGGTACTGATCGCGGTCTGGTCATGGCGCCGCACATTGAAGGTGGTGACATCGTTGAGCCGCTGGGTGAGCGCGTATTGGGCCGTACTATCGCCCGTGACGTGGTCAAGCCTGGCACTGATGAAGTCATCGTCCCTGGCGGTACGCTGGTAGATGAGAAGTGGGTTGAATTCCTCGAACTGAACAGCGTCGACGAAGTCATTGTACGTTCGCCTATCAGTTGTGAAACCCGCTATGGCGTTTGCCGTACCTGTTACGGTCGCGACCTGGCCCGTGGTCACCTGATCAACATCGGTGAGGCGGTCGGTGTTATCGCTGCCCAGTCCATCGGTGAGCCGGGTACCCAGCTGACCATGCGTACGTTCCACATCGGTGGTGCGGCCAGCCGAACTTCCGCCGCCGACAGCGTCCAGGTTAAAGCGGCCGGTGTTATTCGTCTGCACAACCTCAAGCACGTTGAGCGTGCCGATGGTTGCCTGGTAGCCGTATCGCGTTCCGGTGAATTGGCTCTGGCCGATGAATTCGGTCGTGAACGTGAGCGCTACAAGCTGCCTTACGGCGCGGTTATTTCGATCAAGGAAGGCGAGAAAGTCACCGCCGGCCAGGTCGTTGCCAAGTGGGATCCGCACACTCACCCCATTGTTACCGAGATCTCCGGTACCGTGGCCTTCTTTGGTATGGAAGAGAACATCACCATCAAGCGTACTGCTGATGAGTTGACTGGCTTGACCAACCTGGAAGTCATGGATGCCAAAGATCGTCCGGCAGCCGGCAAGGACATTCGTCCGGCCGTGAAGCTGGTTGATGACAATGGTAAGGAACTGCTGCTGCCGGGTACCGATGTGCCAGCTCAGTACTTCCTGCCAGCTAACGCCTTGGTCAATCTGTCTGACGGTGCCAAGGTGAATGTGGGTGACGTTGTTGCCCGTATTCCCCAGGAAACGTCGAAGACCCGTGACATCACCGGTGGTCTGCCGCGTGTTGCCGACCTGTTCGAGGCGCGTCGTCCGAAGGAGTCTTCGATTCTGGCGGAAATCAGCGGCACGATTTCCTTCGGTAAGGAAACCAAGGGCAAGCGTCGTCTGGTGATTACTCCAACTGACGGCAGCGAGCAGTATGAAGAGCTGATTCCGAAGTGGCGTCACCTGAACGTGTTCGAAGGTGAGCAGGTGACCAAGGGTGAAGTTATTTCCGACGGTCCGAGCAACCCGCACGATATCCTGCGTTTGCTGGGTGTCAGCGCACTGGCCAAGTACATCGTCAACGAGATTCAGGACGTGTACCGCCTGCAGGGTGTGAAGATCAACGATAAGCACATCGAGGTGACCATTCGCCAGATGCTGCGTAAGGTCGAAATCTCTGATACTGGTGATTCCAGCTTCATCAAGGGTGATCAGGTCGAATTGACCCGCGCTCTGGAAGAGAACGAAGCTTTGGCCAAGCAGGACAAGTTCCTGGCCAAATACGAGCACGTTCTACTGGGTATCACCAAGGCATCGCTGTCGACCGAATCGTTCATCTCCGCGGCTTCCTTCCAGGAAACTACTCGCGTGTTGACCGAGGCCGCCGTCACTGGCAAGAGCGATCACCTGCGCGGCCTGAAAGAGAACGTGGTTGTGGGTCGTTTGATCCCGGCCGGTACT
Source organism: Halopseudomonas pelagia CL-AP6 (assembly GCF_000410875.1). Taxonomy (GTDB): domain Bacteria; phylum Pseudomonadota; class Gammaproteobacteria; order Pseudomonadales; family Pseudomonadaceae; genus Halopseudomonas; species Halopseudomonas pelagia. The sequence continues at coordinate 3,406 of NZ_AROI01000052.1, read as the reverse complement.
GGTCTGGCTTACCATGCAGAGCGCAAGCGTCAGCGCATGGCAGACAAACCAGTCAAGGTAAGTGCGGTAGAAATCGAGCAGGCACTGTCCGATGCGTTGAATTCGGGCAATGACTGATTAGGACTGTCGGCGCCCTCGGGCGCCGCTGACCTTGACGAGCGGGGCCGGTCTCTATAGAATTCCGTACCCCTAAAATTGGCTGGGCATCTTGTCCTGTCATTTTTTATTTAATATGTCTGATAGACATCAGTGGAGTTTTGCTAGATGGCGACAATTAACCAGCTGGTTCGCAAGCCGCGTAAGCGCGTTGCTGAAAAAAGCGACGTGCCAGCGCTGCAGAACTGCCCGCAGCGTCGTGGTGTGTGTACGCGTGTATACACAACTACGCCGAAGAAGCCGAACTCGGCTCTGCGTAAAGTCTGCCGTGTCCGTTTGACCAACGGCTACGAAGTTTCATCCTATATCGGTGGTGAAGGTCACAACCTGCAAGAGCACAGCGTCGTTCTGATTCGCGGCGGTCGTGTAAAGGATTTGCCAGGTGTGCGTTACCACACTGTTCGCGGTTCTCTGGATACCTCTGGTGTCAAAGACCGTCGTCAGGGTCGTTCCAAGTACGGCGCCAAGCGTCCGAAGTAAGTTTGAATTCATTTATCCTGAGTCGATAAGAGTAAGGTCAGGCGTAACCTAAGGGTTATGGTCCTGGGCTAACCTGAAGACCGTTTGAGGGCTTATCATGCCAAGACGTCGCGTAGCAGCAAAACGTGAGATCCTGCCAGAACCAAAGTACGGCAGCCAGATTCTCGCCAAGTTTATGAACCACGTAATGGAAAGCGGCAAGAAAGCTGTCGCTGAAGGCATCGTTTACGGTGCCCTGGACAAGGTCAAAGAGCGTACCAAGACCGAAGATCCCGTCGAGTTGTTCGAAAAGGCGCTCGATGCCATTGCTCCGTTAGTTGAAGTTAAATCCCGTCGCGTTGGTGGTGCCACCTATCAGGTGCCGGTTGAAGTGCGTCCCTCCCGTCGTAACGCCTTGGCGATGCGCTGGTTGGTAGATGCTGCCCGTAAGCGTGGCGAGAAGTCCATGGCTTTGCGTCTGGCTGGTGAGCTGGTTGACGCCTCTGAAGGCAAGGGCGCCGCGGTGAAGAAGCGTGAAGACGTGCATCGTATGGCTGAAGCCAACAAAGCCTTCTCTCACTATCGCTTCTAAGCGACCCAGGAGAATATTGTGGCTCGTGTAACGCCTATTAATCTGTACCGGAATATTGGTATTTGCGCGCATGTGGATGCGGGCAAAACCACGACTACGGAACGGATTTTGTTTTACACCGGCGTCAACCACAAGATGGGTGAGGTGCACGATGGTGCAGCCACCATGGATTGGATGGCGCAGGAGCAGGAGCGGGGTATTACCATTACCTCCGCTGCTACGACGGCCTTCTGGGAAGGTTCTGAGAAGCAGTACCCGCGTCACCGGGTGAATATCATCGATACGCCCGGTCACGTCGACTTCACTATTGAAGTGGAGCGCTCGCTGCGCGTGCTCGATGGTGCGGTTGTGGTGTTCTGTGCTACCTCCGGTGTTGAGCCGCAGTCTGAGACTGTGTGGCGTCAAGCCAACAAGTACGGCGTGCCGCGTCTGGTCTATGTGAATAAAATGGACCGTCAGGGCGCGGATTTCTTGCGTGTGGTCGAGCAGATCAAGCAGCGCCTGGGGCATACTCCGGTGCCAATCCAGCTGGCCATCGGTGCGGAAGAAGGCTTCGAGGGGCAGGTCGATTTGCTGCGCATGAAAGCCATTTATTGGGATGATGCGGATCAGGGCATGACGTTTCGCGAGGAAGCTATTCCCGCGGACATGCTTGAAATGGCTCAGAAGTACCGCGAGCAGATGATTGAAGCTGCTGCGGAAGCCAACGACGAGCTGATGAACAAGTATCTGGAAGGCGGTGAGCTGACCAACGACGAGATTAAGGCTGGCTTGCGGCAACGCACCTTGGCTAGCGAGATCGTTCCGGCGGTGTGCGGTACCTCTTTCAAGAATAAGGGTGTGCCTCTGGTTCTGGACGCGGTCATCGATTATTTGCCTGCGCCTGATCAGGTTGTCGCCATCAAGGGTGTGCATCCTGATAACGAAGAGCAGGTCGATGAACGGCATGCTGATGATGCTGAGCCTTTTTCTGCTCTGGCATTCAAGATTGCCACCGATCCCTTTGTCGGGACGCTCACGTTTGTGCGTGTGTATTCGGGCGTGCTGTCTTCCGGCGATTCGATATTGAACTCGGTCAAAGGCAAGAAGGAGCGTGTGGGTCGTATGGTGCAGATGCATGCCAACGCCCGCGAGGAGATCAAGGAAGTTCTGGCTGGCGATATTGCAGCTCTGATCGGCATGAAAGATGTCACCACCGGTGACACCTTGTGTTCACACGATAAGCCTATCGTCCTTGAGCGTATGGACTTTCCTGAGCCGGTTATCTCTGTTGCTGTAGAGCCTCGGACCAAAGCCGATCAGGAAAAAATGGGGGTTGCGCTGGGCAAGTTGGCCCAGGAAGATCCCTCTTTCCGTGTGCGCACCGATGAAGAATCAGGTCAGACGATTATTTCCGGGATGGGCGAGCTTCATCTGGATATTCTTATCGACCGCATGAAGCGTGAGTTTGGTGTGGAGGCTAATATAGGCAAGCCGCAGGTGGCTTATCGTGAGGCTATTCGCAACAAGTGCGAAATTGAAGGCAAGTTTGTGCGCCAGTCAGGCGGTCGCGGTCAATACGGTCACGTGTGGATTCGCTTCGAGCCGTTGGACGAGGCGGGCGATGGTCTGGTTTTCGTTAACGAAACGGTCGGTGGCTCGGTACCGCGGGAGTATGTTCCTGCGGTGCAGAAGGGCATCGACGAGCAGATGAAAAACGGCGTTCTCGCTGGTTATCCGCTGCTCAACTTGAAGGCAACCCTGTTCGACGGTTCCTTCCACGACGTTGACTCGAATGAAATGGCATTTAAGATTGCCGCTTCCATGGCCACCAAGCATCTGGCCCAAAAAGGCGGCGCTGTTCTGCTCGAGCCGATGATGAAAGTAGAAGTAGTCACCCCGGAAGATTATATGGGTGACGTAATGGGCGACCTGAACCGTCGTCGCGGTATTGTACAAGGTATGGAAGATTCCGTTTCCGGTAAGGTGATCCGCGCTGAGGTTCCGCTTGGTGAGATGTTCGGTTACGCCACGGATGTACGCTCAATGTCCCAAGGGCGTGCGAGCTACTCTATGGAGTTTTCGAAGTACTCCGAAGCGCCAATGAACATCGCCGAAGCAATCATCAAGAAGCAAGGCTAACTTGAACCTAAGCTAAACAAAGAGGTTATCTATCGTGGCTAAAGAAAAATTTGAACGTAAAAAACCGCACCTTAACGT
>NZ_AROI01000051.1 GCF_000410875.1 Halopseudomonas pelagia CL-AP6 | reverse complement strand
CACGTTCGCCGGAATACGCAATCCAATCTTTAACGTCCGAGGGTATTTCATCTTGAATGGTGTAACGCATTAGGGCTCGGATCATGCTGTGCTGCGAGCAGCCTTTTTTCTCGCAGTGCACTTCCCATTCCGATTTCAGGTCAGCCGGTATGCGTATACGGTAAACGGCGCTGTCCCTTGTAGCGCCGATGCTAGGTTTGCGCGGCATGTGCCTCCCTCGTTCGGTATCAATGATTCACGATATACGTAGTGAACCACACTTTACCGGCGCATGCCTATCCTGCATTAGCCCACACCCCCCTCTACTTTCTTCGTCATGACGAAGGATTTATGCCCCTAGCACCAAAGGCTTCCACACGCTGAAGCTGTCTTGCTGGGAACAGAAATTTAGGCATTAGCTCAACTGGCCCAATTTCTTCATCGCGGCAATAGCACTCTCAATCAAGCCCGTAATCAGCCCTTTTGTAAAACCGCCCTGACCTTGAACAGAAGTGAAACGAGATTCGCGGCTTGTCAACGCGAAGCAGGACAAATGGTTATCACGCCGCCCCCGCAGTGCGGGGCGAGAAAGGCGGCTGCGCCGCATACGCAAAATCCCTGGAGGTTTTGTAAATTGAAGCCAAACGTCTATTGGCTGAAGAGCGGGATGCTGATTCCGATAAAACTCTCTCGCCTCTGTAGTAATAATAGTATTACTACTATTACTACTACGCTGCTGGCACCAAGGCGTTCTGATGGAGCCATTCATAAGCTGTGGTGTTGTTGACCATTGGCGCTACCTACTAGCCACCCTGAGCGGCCATTCGCCAGACAACGCAGCTTTGCATTGCCCGACGCCCAACGATCTGGGAGTTGATGAATATTTCCTCAACCTTGGTTGACCTTCCCACCGCGAGCACGACCCCAGTTTTTCCCTAGGTTTTGCATTACGTGCTGGCGATAGGCTGGGTTCCACATGGTGTTACCCGCAATCAAATGGTTAGAACGGCCCGCAGTAACCATCATGCCTGATTGCATGTCTCGTCTGGTGCTTTGGCCATTCACGACATTGGCCGCCGTGCGCATTGGAGCCATGGTCCCTTGCGCCATTCCTCGTAGCGTCACCGCCCCGCTGCTGATACCGCCCGCGAGCTGGCCAGCCACATTGTTGGCTTCGGCCAACAGCCAGAACATGACCACTGTGAAGGTAACAAGCACCAATGAGGTAAACAGCGTGTTTTGGTCGCTGTCCAAATCGACGCTATTAATCACAGCGTCAAAGCCCTTGAATGCCAGACCCATGACCGCTGCCACTAAAGCGATACGCAGTACGTATGTCATCACCTGACCAAACCAGCTATCAAAGAATTTAGACGTGGCAGGCCAGAGCAGCAGCGCGACGAACACCGGGCCTATACCAAGCATGATTGTCAGAGCAGCTTTTGCAACGACGATCATGCCTCCTGCCGGGACCCCGATAAGACCCGTTGCAAGCGCAATGAGGGCAGCGTTGAAGTATTCTCCGACCATTGTTCCTATTTCGGTTATGCCACGGTTACCGGCCTTCTCCCACAAATCAGCCGCTATACCCCACCCTTCGCCAAGAGCCCTATCTACGACCGAGTAAACCGAGGTTGGATCTGCCCCGCCACCCGTTCCCGCAAAGGCCGATGTAATGCCGGTCTCCAGCGAGTGGATGCTTTCGACCACCCAGGCCGAATAGGTCGAAGCGTTCAGTGCCACAGCAGCTATGAACAGGTATTTGACGCATATTTTTATAAACGTCGAGAAGGGAAGCTCGACGTAACCCCATCCGATGGAGTAGCCCAACAGCGTCAAATGTATGGTGGCTCCGGTGATGAAAAATAGAGTAAAGGTCGAAATCACCTCACCCACGGTTCCGCTTATGAAAGGATCTAGCGCCGCATCCAGGTATTGGCCTATGAACTGAAAAATCATCGGGTCCATGTCATTCTCCCTGCTTGCTGGAATTGACCGGCGGCAACTTCAAATAACCACGCCGTGATAGATCTTTTTCGTTCTGTGCCTGCTGCGCGTTGATGCAGTTGGGCGAGGCTGCAAGTTCGCCGGGGCTGCTCTTGCACTTGGCGATCATGTCTTTTCTTTCTGTATCGTGTGCCTTGTACCAATCAACGGTTTGAACCGCCGTGTTTTCGTCACAGCCAGCCAGTAAGACCGCGATGAACAGGAAGAGGGTGAGCTTTCTCATTGCCGTTCCTCCCGCGCTTCAACCTCGATGACACGACCAGAGACGGGCCGTGCTTGGTGCTGCCGTGCCACGTCAAGGGCATAAGTCAGCTCCGCTGCGTCGATAATGCGTAGCGCTGCAATAGTGCGCAGGGCGCTTTCCCGCGTACCGGCCCAATGACCGGCGAAGCGTTCACCAGACTGGCGCAAAATAAACATGCAGCCGAGTAGACAGCCTAGAGATAAAAACACTGTGACGTAGGACGCCGCCGGCCTGCTCTGCTGAGGCAGCGTCACGTCTGCCCAATCAACCGAGGCCAACATGAACGGCATTAGCGCCAAGATGCTCGCGATCACATCCCCTTGAAGCATCCAAGGCGCACGTCGACTGACCTCTTTCACGAAGCCCATTCGGTTGATGCAAGACCAGAAGCGCCATGTCGCTAGGAGAATGAAAAAGGCAATTGCCATTATCGGTAGGTGTAGATAGGTGATCATGTTCAAGCGCTCCTCATTCGGCGATCTGGGGCTGAAGCCAGCCGCGTCGTGCATGGCTTTCCGCATTCAGTTCAATCTGCTGCTGCTGTTGAATGCGATCCTCGGCTTGAGCAACCATGTCGTAAAGCTGCAGCTTGGTTTGCTCGTTCTGGATCATTGCCTGTTCCGCTTGAATGCGGCCCTGCAGCTCTGCAATGGACTTAGGATCATCTGTCGCATTGATCTGGCCCATAAGCTGGTCAATTTGTATCAGGCGACCCTTTGCGGCGTTGTAGGCGTCCAGGGCGAAACCTTTGTCCTGGGAAGCTTTTACCGCCCTGGCTTCGCACAGCGTCCGCTGGTCGGCCATCGAGATATGCGCACAGGAATCATAAATCCGGTTTTGGTTGTAGACCGTCGCTGCAGTACCGCTAAGACCGGAATACCCCTGGCTTTTCACGGAGTCATATACTCCTTGCCAATCATTGGGCAGGTAATCCCGCAATGAAGGGTCATTCATGATCGTGCCCAGACCACGCGAACCCGTGAGGGCTGCATAGTCGCGCTGCATCTGGTCGTATTGATTTTTCATCTCGACGAGCTGCTGGGCCCATTGAGCCATCGTCGCGGCTTGATTGGCAGTGGTCTGCCCGTTCAGCGCCACATCGGTTACAGGTATCTGCGCCGACGCGTGCCCACTTAGCAATACCGAACATGCGAAGGTAATAGCCGGAAAGGCTTTGGGGTATTTCATATTTACCACTCCTTTTCGATGAAGGAGGGCATCGGGCCTTTCAGCCATTCCGCCACATCAGCAGCGGTCTTGCTCCCCATCCGGGAGCGCACCCTTGCGGGCTATCACAACGCGCCTTTCCGCATAGTCATGCCGTCTATTCCAGCAGGTCATACCGGGCGCAGCGCGGAGCCGGTCAAGCAGATGGGCGATACCCAAATAAAAAATTACTGATCGCAATCCTCAGCGTCACCAGCTAGTACGATCAACAATAATCTGGTTGCTTAAATACGGAATGTTAATGAGCTCATCCAACGCTTGGTCTACTGTTCTAAACCAGACCTGGTTACCGCGATCATCAACGACCTTTCGTATATCCCCGACGTTTTCAATCCAGAGTGCGTAGCCGTCAATTCGACTGGCTTTCAAGATAACTTTCACGTCTCCTATTCGATCAAGACTGTCGCAGTAACTATCAATGTCACGATAATAAATCGTATGCGAAGGTCTCAAACTCTCGGTTCCTTTGAGTTAATCGGACGAAACCGCGCCGCAGGCGCCTTTCTCGCCCATGCCCGGAACGGGCCAGGGGGCGGTGTGTTGAGGCTCGGCTTGCAAGACTCTTAGTAGTTCTCTCTTCTTGGTAGTACTCCTGTTGGTAACACTCATATTGGTTTACCCCCCGATTTACCATACGTTGGCGGTCCATCCGATTGCTCACTATCAGATGGTTTACCATTAGGTGGTTTTTGGGGGGATGGCGGTGCTGGGGAATCGGTGACAAAGTGGACCCATTGCAGTCGCCCCTTCTCGCCCTGGATTCGCTCTTGCTGGAAATAACCAACCGCCTGCATTTCCTTGCGCGCTTTCACCCACTGCTGCTGGCTAATCCGAAAGACCTTACGGATATACCAGATTCGCAGATCGAAGTCCGGGCTTCTTCCAAGCATCCAGGCGAGCAAAACGCGAGCCCGCCAGCTAAGCCGCTCATCAGCCAGGATATCGTCAGGAACTACCGAAAAAGCGCGCCGCCTGACTTTGATTGCTTGGTTCATACGCTTCTTACGACAGCCTGATCGCTGCTATCGCCTTCGAGGGTTAGTGCATCTTTGACTTGAAGCGTACGGAAATAGACCCGACGTCCAACCCGAAGCATCGTCGGCTTCAGTTTCCGGGAAACATCGGTGTCAGAGTACAGGGCGACGCGGACCCCTTCGGGGGAGCGACCCAATAGACTTGCAATGTCCCCTAGACTCATCAGAGGGCCATATTGTTGGAGCATGTATTCTTCCGTCGTCATTGATATGTCCACCGCGTTTTGAGTAGGTGAGCGTATCTTTCGGCGAATACGGGAAAAGGTCAAATATAAGCCATTGATTTATAACGCCAAAATACTCTATTAGTGGATACCAAACTATCCAATATACGCATACCAAGATATGGCAAGTTGGTATGCGTATATTTTCGGCGGATGAAAAACTTTTATAAATCAGTGCATTAAAATCACTATTAGAGCCTGGTACGCGATAGCTATTATTCATCACCTGCGGTGTTTTTCTTGAACTGGTCGAGCTTGTCTACGAGATCTTCCGCGCGAAGGTGCGTGTAACGCTTGAGCATCTGCATTGATTTGTGACCGCTAATCGCGGATACCTCTTGGTCGGACAAACCACCTTCAACCAACCTGCTTACAGCCTCATGCCGCAAGTCATGAAAATGCAGATCCGCCATACCCAGTTCTTTTTTAAGATCATTCCATACCTTGCTGAACGCATAGGGGCGACGACGCCCGTCTTTGCCCGGCTCACCAAAAAACACCAGATCAGTATCGATAGGCCGCACAGGATTATCCAAAGCCAGCCTCAGGGTATCCGTCGCCTGCTTAGTCAAAGGCACGGTACGAGCGCTGTCGTTCTTGGTATCGGCGAGACGTACGACACGCCGCTTAAGATCGATCTGACGCCGACGGAGTCCGGTAATTTCTGAGGAGCGCATGCCCGTTTCCAAGGCCAGTCGAATGATCCAAGTAAGCATCGGGTTGCTGTGGTTCGCTGCTGCCGCCATTAGCCGACGCTCTTCACCTGCCGCTAACCTGCGATCCCTGCCCTCCCCCGGGCTGGGCTTACGAATATTCATAACAGGGTTAAACGGTAGACCCATCCGCCATTCTTTGATCGCGACATTGAAGAGGTGACTGAGCAACGCAAGCTCTAATCGCACAGTATTCGCGCTTAGCAGATTCCCGCGCTGGCTGCGCTCGCTTAACCGCGAGTCGCGGTAGCTTGCCAAGATATCTGGCGTCAACGCCGCAAGGGAGTACTTACCAAGCCTGGCGGCAAGAACTTTAGCCGAGCCAGCCTCGCTCTGTTGCGTTTTGGGCGCCTTTGTAGGACTAACCTCAGCGAGGTAACGAGTCAGGGCCATCGCAAGCGTCATACGCTCTGAGGAGCTGCGCTGAATGAATACTCCGCGCACCATCTCATCCTCTATGCGGCGGGACCAATCTTCAGCATCACGTTTAGTACGGAAGGTTTTCGATGACGTAGGCCAGCCGGTCTTTCGAATGACGGCTTTCCACGTACCTGAGGGGGTTTTGACGATTGTTGCCAAGGGAAGCGCTCCTGACTCGGCCAGTGTAGGACTGTACCGAAAATGTACCCCAGGAACGACTGATTGTGCAGCGAAGAGGCTGAGAAATCTCTAACCTCTTGATTTGTATGGTGCCGGCACCAAGAGTCGAACTCGGGACCTACTGATTACAAGTCAGTTGCTCTACCAACTGAGCTATACCGGCATGGGCTGGCATTATATAGAGCTTGGCTCCGGTGTAAAGCCGTCAGCAGCGGTTGTGGGTAAAAACACTGACTTTTTTGCTGATTTATAGCAACATCCAGCTTGTGCATGAAATCTCTACCAGCACTTGACAAAGCGCCCTCAACCCGTTGTTTCCAATAAGATATCCACTTTGGCTTTTTTTTGATCAAAGCCCTGCAAGGCACGCAATTCGCGGCCTTGGTAAAACTACCAAGAAGTCATCAACATTGTTATCCACAGATGGCGGGGATAAGTTTTACAAGCACGCCTTGTGGATAAGTCTGTGTGCAACCGGTTTACAGGCTGGTGATGGGCTGTTCAGTTTTTTCTTCGGCCAATAGCAGAAAATTGCGCGGGGTCAGGTGGGCCGGGGCGAACAGGCCGAGGCTGACGGTATAACCTGCCTCTTGCAGAAAGAGTGCGCGGTCGAGCAGCAACCAGACCTCCAACGGCCGGCGAAAAAGTCCGCCGACCAATTCGAGATTACGCACTTCAGCCAGGCGTTGCCAGCCGCGCGATTCCAGCGCCGTCCAGTCAGTGGAGGCGGACAGTTTCAGCCCATGATGCTGGGCCAGGTCGTTACAGAAAGCGATGAAGCCCTGCCCCATTGCGCTTTCCGGCTTGGAGGGTGTGGGCAGGTAAGCGTCGCGCCCGGTGACTTCGCGCTGCCACACATCGAATGCCAGGCGCCAGGCCATGGACTGGTCGCGCAGGCGACGACTGCGCTGACCGGCGGTGTGCGTGGCTTGTAGTGGCAAGCCTAGATCACGCTTGCTCAGATGCAGGCGGGATTGGCGGGCGCGCTGGGATAGCGGCCGATAGTGAGTGCCGTCAATGCGGTTATAGCAACAGGGCGACAGGGCTATTTGCGCGCAGCCAGCGACTACCGCCTGTTCGAGCAGGGTCATATGTAACTGACCGCAGGCGTGCAGCGCGACCAGGCTGTGGTCGGGCCGTAACTGATTCCAGGCAGTCGGGGTCATCACGTCATAGTCCAGGTGCTGGGCATTCAATTGTAGCGCCTGACTCAGCGCCCGACCGTCCTGATTGAGCTGCGCATCCTGTTCCAGACAAGTCAGCGGCTGACCGCCCTGCCAGGCCAGCAGGCGCCCCAGATGACCCTTGCCCGCGCACCAATCCAGCCAGTGTCGCGGCGGCTGAGACCAGCCGCGTTGACTGGCCTGGGCAAAGCGGGTGATCTGCTGCCATTTGCGCCCGGGTATATGCCGTTCTAGCAACTCTGGCCAGCTTTGCACGGGGGCTACGGACCAATCCGGAATCTGGCTCAACGCTTCGGCTTGCAGGCTTAACTCACGGAAAGGTTGCGGGGCGTGCAGAGCCTGCAGTTGGGTGTGGGCTTGCTCGGCTTCGGCCAGGCTGCGTGAGCGCAACCAGGTGGCCAGCTCTGGCCAGTCCTGCTCCCAGGGCAGCTTGTGTTGGGTAAATGGCGTGGCGCGCCACACGGACTGGTACCGAGCCAGCCAGGCATCCAACTGCTGGAACCGCTCGGCATAGTCCATGGGATAGTCCATGAGGTTACTCAGCGCTTGCGGGCGGCCTCGATCTTCAGCCAGCGTTCGACCAGCTTGAACAGCTCGGTAAACAGCAGCGTGATAACCAGATAAATCAAGCCGGCCACCAGGAAGAACATTTCATACTGATAGGTGCGCGAGTTAATGGTGCGTACCACGCCCATGACATCCATCAGCGTGACGGTATAGATCACCGCGCTGGCCTTGAGCATCAGGATCACTTCGTTGCCATAGGCCGGCAAGCCGATGCGAATTGCCCGCGGCAGAATAATGTATTGCAGTGATTGGCGCTTGGACATGCCTAACGCCCGCGCCGCCTCGACCTCGCCACTGGGCACCGACTGGATGGCGCCACGCAAGATCTCGGCAATGTAGGCCGCGGTGTGTAGCGTCATGGTGATCAGCGCGCACCAGTAGGGTTCACGTAGATACGGCCAGAACATACTCTCGCGCACCGCTTCGAACTGCGACAGACCGTAATAGACCAGAAACAACTGCAGCAGTAACGGCGTACCGCGGAAGAAGAAAATATAGGTGTAGGGTAAGGCGCGCACATACCAGTGCCTTGAGGCGCGGGCCAGCCCCAGCGGAATGGCAAATACCAGCCCCACTACAACGGCGATAGCGACAATCTGCAGCGTCAGCAGTGTGCCAGCCCAGAGTTGCGGTGCCCAGCTGACCAGCAATGCCCAGCGTTCATCCCAGGTCATAGCTCGGTCCTTGTAAAGCCGCGGTTGGCGCGGCGTTCAAACCAGTGCAGCGCGGCCATAATGATCACCGTCAGCCCCAGATAGATGAGCGCGGCGGTAAAGTAAAAGGTGAAAGGCTCCTTGGTCGCGTTTGAAGCCACCTGCGCCTTGCGCATGATCTCATCCAGCGTGATCAACGATACCAGGGCGGTGTCTTTCAACAGGATCAGGTACAGGTTGCCCAAACCGGGCAATGCCACCCGCCACAACTGCGGCAGGGTGATGCGCCAGAATATTCTAGTACCGGACATGCCCAGTGCCAGTCCGGCTTCTTTCTGGCCCGGGGGGATGGCCAGCAGCGCGCCACGAAAAACTTCCGTGGCGTAGGCACCGAAACACAGCGCCAGCGCCAGCGTACCGGCGACAAAAGGCGACAGGGTCAGGTAGGGATTGCCAAAATAACTGCCTAGCCAATTCATCAGCGAGACAGTACCGAAATAGGCCATGAGCACCCAAAGGGTCTCAGGTATGCCTCGGACTACTGAGGTGTAAAAGCCGCCCATGCCGCGCAGCAACAGGTTGTCGGAGATCTTGGCGCTGGCGCCAAGCAGTCCGAACAACAATCCCAAAGCCACCGAGGCCAGGGACAAACGGATGGTCATCCAGGTCCCTTCGAGCAGGGCTGGACCAAAACCTTGTAAATCAAGCATGGGCAGGTATCAGTTCCGGGCCCCGAGGGGCCCGGCCAGTCAGGTCAATAAATGCTGAAGGGGAAGTACTTCTCGTTGATCTCGGCATAGGTGCCGTCATCAATGATTTCTTGCAGGGCCTTGTTCAAGCGCTCACGCAGCGGATCACCCTTGCGCACGGCGATACCGATCTTGTCGTTATCGAATACCGGGTCACCCTTGAATTCAAAGTTGGCACCGGCTTCGCTCTGCAGCCACTCGTATTGCACGAAGTTATCTGCCAATACGCCATCGATACGACCGGAGTTCATGTCCAGATAGGCGTTTTCCTGGGTGTCATACAGACGTACATTGACCACGTCGCCCATATTGTCTTCCAGCCACTGACCAGCGATGGTCGCACGCTGGGCACCGATGGTCTTGCCTTTCAGGCTGGCTTCGTCAGTCTTGAAGTCGGAATCCTTCGGTGCAACAAACTGCAGCTTGTTGGTGTAGTAGGGCTCGGTGAAGTCAACTGCCTGCTGACGCTCTTCGGTGATCGACATGGAGGCGACCAGAAAGTCGAAGCGGCGCGTGTTCAGCGCAGGAATGATGCCATCCCAATCCGAAGTGACCACGGTGCACTCGGCTTCCATTTTCTCACAGAGGGCGTTGGCGATATCGATATCGAAACCAACCACCTCACCGCTCTTGTCGATCAGGTTGAAGGGAGGATAAGCCCCTTCGGTGCCGATACGCAGTTCATCTGCCAGTGCCGGAGCACTGATGAGCATGGCTGTAGCAGCGGCCAACAGAACCTTCTTATAGCTTTTCATGGGTACTGCTCCTTACTTTTGGCTGGACATGAATTGTCTGCAACGTTCCGATTTGGAGTGCTCGAACACTTGCTCAGGGGTGCCGATTTCCTCGACCTGGCCCTGGTGAAGAAAAACCACCTGACTGGACACTTGCCGGGCAAAGCCCATCTCATGGGTTACCAACAGCATAGTCCTTCCTTCCTCGGCCAGCGCGCGGATCACGGCCAGCACTTCGTTGACCATCTCAGGATCAAGCGCAGAGGTAGGCTCATCAAACAAGATGACGCGGGGTTGCATAGCCAGCGTGCGGGCAATGGCTGCGCGCTGCTGCTGGCCGCCGGAAAGCTGTGCCGGGAACGCATGGCGTTTGTCGGCTATACCGACTTTTTCAAGAAACAGCTCCGCTGCTGCAATCGCATCTGCTTTGGGCTGACCCAGCACACGGCGCGGCGCTTCGATAATATTGTCGAGAATGCTCATGTGCGGCCACAGATTGAAACTCTGGAACACAAAGCCAACCCGCGCGCGCAAACGGTTGATCTGTTTGTTGTCAGCCGCCACCAATGCGCCGTTGCGACCGGGCTTGAGTTTCATTTCTTCGCCAGCGACGAATATCTGACCAGCGTGGGGATTTTCCAGCAGGTTGATGCAGCGCAGCAGCGTGCTCTTGCCGGAGCCGGACGAGCCGAGGATGGAGATGACGTCGCCATCGCGGGCAACAAGATCAACGCCCTTGAGAACTTCAAGGTCGCCGTAGCGTTTATGCAGATTACGCACTTCGAGAGCGGGCGGTGTCACGTATCGTTTCCAGTCAGCGCAAAAAGCACCTGGCTACAGGTACCTGATTATGAATGACTGCCGGCTGGGCCGGCATTCCGGTTGGACGGCATTCCGTTGGGCCGGCATACCGGTAAACCGGCACTGCTTATTCCGGCGTATCGACAGATCCGTCTGCAATAATCCTGTCATGCGGCAAAACTAGCACAGCTAATGCGCATGACCAAGAACACTCTTGGGGTCATGTCCCGAATATGCATGCAAAAGTCTTTCCAGATTAAACCCGGCAGATACCATTCGTACGGACATAAAAAAACCCGCCACAAACGCTAGCGGGTTTTGAAAATAATGGTGCCCAGAGACGGAATCGAACCGCCGACACGAGGATTTTCAATCCTCTGCTCTACCGACTGAGCTATCTGGGCAACGGGGCGCTATTAAACGGTTTAAGGGCCTATGTGTCAAGCGCCACAGGAAAATATTGTTCCGTTGTTTCAGCCGCTTACCGACCCTTTATTCCGCAGGCGGCACATAACCTTCGGCCTGAGCGTATTCTTCACCGGAAAGGAACTTGTCCATTTCGCCCTGGATAAAGCGTCTATCCTCGGGATCCATCATGTTCAGCCGGCGCTCATTGATCAACATCGTCTGGTGCGCCTGCCATTCATCCCAGGCTTTCTTCGATACTTCGTTAAAGATTGTCTCGCCTTTTGGGCCGGGATAGGGCGCACGCTCCAGACCTGGCAACTGTTCTTTATATTTGCGGCACATCACCATGCGGGTCATGGGTATCTCCTTGAGTGAGGCAGTTCTGACGCCAAGTCAGATAGTCAATTCAGCTCGCGAGAGCAGCTTCTTCACCGGGGCGGCTAGCCCAAGGCGGGAGGGCTGGCGCAGGTTATACCAGACCTGGCCCGCCTCGGCCACGCCATGGCCCGCCGTCACGCGCACCAGCAGCGGCTGAATATCCAGATGGAAATGACTGAAAGTATGCCGCAATGGCTCCAGCAGCTGCGGCTCCTCAGCTTCCCAGCCCTGCTGGGCCAGCAGGCTCTGCAACTGTAGCTGATCATCGAGCTGGGGTGGACACCAGAGCCCGCCCCAGAGGCCAGAATCTGGCCTGCGCTGCAGCCAGACATCACCATCGGGATTCATCAACAGCGGCATCAGGCACT
This sequence comes from Halopseudomonas pelagia CL-AP6, assembly GCF_000410875.1. Lineage (GTDB taxonomy): Bacteria > Pseudomonadota > Gammaproteobacteria > Pseudomonadales > Pseudomonadaceae > Halopseudomonas > Halopseudomonas pelagia. Next base: position 30,525 of record NZ_AROI01000051.1, on the reverse strand, counting down.
GGCGCACCGGTATCTGCTTACGCGGCTTGGCGTGCGGGTACTGAGTCGGCTGACCGAGCATACGCGCTTCGCAGCCTGATTGTAGCGGACAGACCAGGCAAGAAGGTTTGCTACGGGTACAGAGCGTAGCGCCCAGGTCCATCATTGCCTGAGTGTAATGATGGACCCTGCTATGCGGGGTGTAACGCTCGGCAATCAGCCACAACCGGTCATGCACCGCCTTTTCGCCCGGCCAGCCCGCTACTGCGTGATAGCGCGCCAGCACGCGTTTAACGTTGCCATCCAGAATCGGTGCGCGCAGGCCCATGCTCAGGCTGGCGATCGCCCCGGCGGTCGAACGGCCGATGCCGGGCAGGCTGACGAGCTGCTCAAGATCCCGGGGGAAGTCACCCGCATAGTCCTCTACCACCCGCTGAGCGGACTTATGCAGATTGCGCGCCCGGCTGTAATAGCCAAGCCCCGTCCACAAATGCAACACCTCGTCCGGCGTAGCGGCAGCCAATGCCCCAACATCGGGCAGGGCCTGCATAAAACGCTCGAAATAAGGGATCACGGTAGCCACCTGGGTCTGCTGCAGCATGATCTCTGAAACCCAGACCCGATAGGGGGTCATAGCATGCTGCCAGGGCAGGTCCTTGCGCCCGTGCTGGTCGTACCAGGCCAGCACCGCGTCTGAGAACAGGGAAGAACTCACCGGTTGAACAAGCCTCTGATCGCATCGCGCACGGCCGGAGCCTGATCGCCAAGCTTCTCTTCAAGCTTTTCTTCAACCTTGCGCTGGGCTTCACTACCCAGCAATTGCCCGGCAATGCTTTTTACGCCGTCGGTATCCACAGCGCAACTGCTGGCCGCATTGTGCAGAAACCCCTGGCAGCGAACGGGCCATTCAACAGCGATATAGCGTTCATTTACCACACAGGCAGGATCCGGCATGGCCGACTGATCGCCCTTGATCAGCAAGCCCAGACGGTAATCCATGCGCTGCTGCGGCAATTCGATTTTACCGCGGCCCTTGACCCCTATGCCGGGTATGGCCATTACCAGATCCTCGCCACTTACCGTACCGTTAGTAATGCGGAAACTGCCTCCCAGCGAGCTGAACGGCGTATCCTGGCTGCCTCGCGGCTCGGCCAATGTCTTACGGTTGACCAGCGCAATGGCCTGGCACATCTGCTGTTCCAGATTGACGCCGATCAGCGCGCCTTCCAGTACATTGAAACGGGCACTGCCGTTGAGCGTATCCATCCAGCGTTTGACGCTGTTGCCGCTTGCGGTGACGTTAAGATTAAAATCCAGCTTGCCGCGCATTTGCTCGCCCATGTCGTACGCCCGCTGCACGGCCAGAGAGTCCATACCGGTCAACTGCTTGGCCACCTTGAGACTGACGGGTGTGCTGGTAGTGTCGATTTCGGCGGTTACGCTGAAACGCCCACCAAACACGCCGCCATCCGCCTGCTTAATCTCGACCTTGCCATCCCGAGCAACCACGGCCGCCGTGAAAGGCGCCACGGTCTGACCGGTAATGCGCAGCTCATCAAGCGTCAGCTTGCCATCAATATCCAGGCTGGCAAGTCGCTGCAACGGCAGCACCTGTTCGTCGCTCCAGTCCTCAGGCGCCGAGTCCGAACGGCTGCCGCCTGACGGTGCCTGAGCCGGCGCTTCGCCGGCGGTCTCTTCAGCCGGCGGCAAATAATCATCCAGGTTCAAACTGCCGCCCGACAAATCAAACCGCACGGCCTGGCGCTCGAAATCAGCGATGCCGAGACTACCGGTCAGCTGGGTACCATCGACTAGCAGCTTAAGCTCTTCCAGCATCAGACTGGTTGCCGAGCCGCTGAGCACGGCGCTTAGCGCAACCGATTGGAGCGCTCCAGATTTGGCCGTTTCAGGCACCTCCTGACCCAGAGCGGCAAGCAGAGCACGGGCGTCAAAATCCGCCACATCCACACGCCCATCCAGGCGCACATCGCTGTCCAACTGGCTGGCCCGCACTTGGCCGGTAGCCCGCAGGTCAGCCACAGACAGACGCATCTGATTGAACTCGGCGATTTGCGCGCCCTGATCCAATAGCCCATCACCCCGCAGTTGTAGTGACAAAGCCCGACCCGATAACGGCTGGCCGCTGACATCCACCTTCAGATCGACCGCTTCAAGCTGATAGCGCTCAAGACCGAAATCAAACTGCGCGACGGTTTTGAGGTCAATTCGCACACGCGTGGCCGGCTGCTCGGTGGTCAGAAGGCCAAGGAAAGCCAGATCAAACGGCTGACCCTCAACCAGGGCTCCGGTGGTCAGATTCACGTCTTCGAGCTGTAACACCTGCCCAGAGGACTCGTCCTCGTAACGCACGCGCGCGTTGGTAATCCGTACGCTCTCGACGGCAACGTCAAAATCGCGACCGGCTTGCTCGGAGGACCGGCCCGGGATTTCGCTAGCGCCCGGCTCCGGCGTGGCCGCGGCGTCGCTGTCAGGGCCGACACTCTCCCAATTGCCGCGGCCTTGGGCATCCTTGGCCAGATTCAAGCTGACGCTGTCGAGAATGACGTCGCTCATCCGCAGTTGCCGACGTAACAATGGCAAAACCTTCACGCCCAGCCCCATACTGCCGACCTGCGCCAATGCATCCTCGGGGGCATCAAGCGTGGCAATACCCACATCCTTGAGCTCAATGCCCAGCCAGGGAAATAGAGACCAACCAATATCGCCGCCCAAGGTGAGTTCGATGTTGGCTTTGTCACGTGCAGCCTGCTGGATATCGTCCTTGTAATCATTGGGGTCGAACATACGAGTCAGGAAAAACAGCACTCCCGCCGCCAGCAGCACAACACCAAAGATCACCAACCCGAGCACTTTGGCAAAGGATTTCATGGATGCTTCCCTATCAGTTTTTCAAGGTGTGTTTATCAAGGTGTAAAATCAAAGCTCTTGACCTAATGCTCTTAGTCTAACCAAAGTCGACAGGGTAAAGACTCTTCAAACGACTAGCCACCTCTTCAGCAAGCGCCAGGCTGGCAGTTAGACCGGGTGATTCGATACCAAACAGGTTGATCAGCCCCGGCACTGCATGGGTTGAGCTGTCCTGGATGACGAAATCCACCGCTGGCTCCCCCGCCGCACTGAGCTTGGCCCGCACTCCGGCGTAGGCCGGGACTAGCTTTTCTGCCTCGCATTCGGGCCAATAGCGCTGCACCGCCACGGCGAACGCATCGCGCCGCGACTCGTCCATAGCGTAGTCCAACTGCGTCTGATAACGCACATCTGGACCAAATCGCACCTGCCCACCCAGGTCCAGGGTCGCGTGCACACCCAGACCCACAGCATTGGCCTCAGGCATGGGGTAAACCAGATGCGAGAAAGGCGAGGCACCACGGTAAGCAAAGTATTGCCCTTGGCACAGGTGCAACGCCGGGATGTGCTCAACAGCCATCCCCTCGACTTCCGCTGCCAGAGCCTGGGCAAACAGGCCGCCGCAATTGATCAGGCGCCTGCAGCTCAGGCTAAAAGCCTGACCGACACTGTCGCCGCTGAGCTGCAAGCCACCAGCAACCCTCTGCACGCGGTGCACTCGGGTACGGCACTGCAGCATACCGCCGGCCTGTTGCAGCGCCGCGGCGTAAGAGTCCATCAAGGCGTGACTATCAACGATACCGGTCAGCGGCGAAAGCAACCCAGCCACCGCTCGCAACGCCGGCTCACGCGCCCGCACCTCGGCGGCATCCAACGCCTGCAACGCAACTCCATTAGCCTGGGCGTTGGCCTGCAGTCCCTGCAAGGCCGGCAACTCCGCTGTTTCAATGGCGACCAACAGCTTGCCGATAGGCTGATGCGTTACGCCAAATTCAGCACACCAGGCATAGAGCAGATCACGCCCTTGCCGGCACAACCGCGCTTTCAGCGAGCCAGGCGGATAATAAATGCCGGCATGGATCACCTCGCTGTTGCGACTCGATGCGTGCTGGCCGGGCCAGGCCTCCTGCTCCAATACCATGACCTCATGGCCGCCGCGCGCCAGACGCTGCGCAATCGCCAGGCCGACTACACCTGCACCGACCACCACTATTTCACAGTCTGCCATCGGCTACTCCTGTCATCGTTCAACACCTGTCGCTGCTGCTACATTAGGCCGCGCCCAGCTGTTTTGCACCATTGCCAGCCAGGCCGCTATCGGCACGATATGCACAAGCGATCAGCCTGCTGTAGCCCCGAGCACCGTGCTACCCGTATAATGCACGCCCTTGATTGATTATTCAGCGGAGAACAAGCCATGGCGGAGCGCAAGGCAAGCGTCGAGCGCAACACTCTGGAAACCCAGGTCAAAGTCGAGATCAACCTGGACGGCACCGGCCAGTCCGACTTTGACATAGGCGTCCCATTTCTTGAGCACATGCTGGACCAGATCGCCCGACACGGGCTGATCGACATGCAGATCAAATCGCGTGGCGATCTGCACATCGACGACCACCACACCGTGGAGGATGTCGGCATCACCCTGGGCATGGCGTTTGCCAAGGCCATTGGCGACAAGAAAGGCATTCGTCGTTACGGCCATGCCTACGTGCCGCTGGATGAAGCTCTGTCACGCGTGGTGATCGACTTTTCCGGACGCCCTGGCCTGCACATGAGCCTGGATTATACCCGTGCCAGTGTGGGCGGTTTTGATGTAGATCTGTTCGGCGAGTTTTTCCAGGGCTTCGTCAACCATTCGCAGACCACTCTGCACATCGACAATCTGAAAGGGCTTAACACCCACCATCAGATCGAAACCGTGTTCAAAGCTTTCGGTCGTGCGTTACGCATGGCCGTGGAAGAAGATCCGCGCATGAGCGGCATGATGCCCTCCACCAAAGGTTGCCTGTAACCAATGACTGCCAGCCGAGTAGCCGTTATTGATTACGGCATGGGCAACCTGCATTCGGTAGCCAAAGCCCTTGAACACGCTGGCGCCATGCGCGTTGAGGTGACCAGCGATCCGGCCATTATCCTGGCAGCCGATCGCGTGGTGCTGCCCGGTGTGGGCGCCATCCGGGATTGCATCAGCGAGCTGCGCCAGCTCGGGCTGGATCAGGTAATACGCGACGTCATCAAGGAAAAGCCGCTGCTGGGTATCTGCGTCGGCATGCAGATGTTGTTCGAGCGTAGCGAAGAGAATGGCGGTGTTGATTGCCTCGGCCACTTCCCCGGCAAGGTCAGCTTCTTTGGTAACGAGCTATATGACGGTGACCTACGCCTGAAAGTGCCGCATATGGGCTGGAACCAGGTCAAGCAGAGCATCGACCACCCGATGTGGCACCGCATTGAGCAGGATGCGCGCTTCTATTTCGTGCATAGCTACCATGCCCAACCCGGAAAATATACGCATGTGGCCGGCCGCTGCCATTACGGTGTCGACTTTGCCGCTGCAGTGATTCAGGACAATATATTCGCCACCCAGTTTCACCCGGAAAAGAGCCATACCAACGGCCTGCAGCTGATGCAGAATTTTCTGGCCTGGGACGGTCGCTGGTAAACCGAGCCGCAAGCTTGAGGCTTGCAGTTCTTTTTCCGAAGGAAAAGTCATGCTTATCATTCCCGCTATCGACCTCAAAGACGGTGCCTGCGTGCGCTTGCGCCAGGGCCTGATGGACGATGCCACGGTATTCTCCGATGACCCTGTGGCCATGGCGGCCAAATGGGTAAACGGTGGCTGCCGTCGCCTGCACCTGGTTGACCTGAACGGCGCCTTTGAAGGCAAGCCGGTCAACGGCGAGGTAGTAACCGCGATTGCCCGCGCCTACCCCGAGCTGCCAATTCAGATCGGCGGCGGCATCCGCTCGCTGGAGACCATCGAGCACTATATACGTGCAGGTGTCAGCTACGTGATTATCGGTACCAAGGCGGTCAAAGAGCCGGGATTCGTCGCCGAAGCCTGTCGCGCCTTCCCCGGCAAAGTCATCGTCGGGCTGGACGCCAAAGACGGCTTCGTGGCCACTGACGGCTGGGCCGAAGTCAGCACAGTGCAGGCCATCGATCTGGCCAAGCGCTTTGAAGCCGATGGCGTGTCTGCGATTGTTTATACCGATATTGCCAAAGACGGCATGATGCAGGGTTGCAATGTCGAAGCCACTGCGGCGCTGGCCAATGCCACGCGTATTCCGGTGATCGCCTCCGGCGGCATTCATAACCTCGGCGATATCAAGTCACTGCTCAACGCCGGTGCCCCCGGCATTATCGGCGCTATCACTGGCCGCGCGATCTATGAAGGCACGCTGGATGTGGCAGAGGCGCAGGCGCTGTGTGACGGCGCAGCGTCCAGCCGCAAGTAAAGGCAAGCAACGCGCGCCGATCAACGCAATTAGCCTGCAGCTTGAAGCCCGGCGCTTGAAGTTGCTTTCGGAGAAAGCCGATGGGTTTGGCCAAGAGAATCATCCCCTGCCTCGACGTGGATAACGGCCGCGTGGTCAAGGGTGTGCAGTTCGAGAACATTCGTGATGCCGGCGACCCGGTAGAGGTGGCGCGCCGCTACAACGAGCAGGGCGCGGACGAGATCACCTTTCTGGATATCACCGCCAGCCATCAGGAGCGCGACACCACGCTGCATACCGTTGAGCGCATGGCCAGCGAGGTATTCATCCCACTGACGGTAGGCGGCGGCGTACGAACCATCCAGGACATCCGCAATCTGCTGAATGCTGGTGCCGACAAGGTCTCGATCAATACTGCAGCGGTATTCAATCCCGAGTTTGTCGGCGAAGCCGCCGACCGGTTCGGCTCGCAGTGTATTGTCGTGGCGATTGACGCCAAACGCGTCTCGGCGCCGGGCGAGCCGGGCCGCTGGGAAATTTTCACCCACGGCGGGCGCAAGCCAACTGGACTGGATGCAGTGCTGTGGGCGAAGAAGATGGAAGATCTGGGCGCCGGCGAAATCCTGCTGACCAGCATGGACCAGGATGGCGTCAAGAGCGGCTATGACCTGGGCGTGACCCGCGCCATCAGCGATACCCTGCACATACCGGTGATCGCCTCGGGCGGGGTGGGTAACCTGCAGCATCTGGCCGACGGCGTGCTGCTGGGCGGTGCCGACGCGGTGCTGGCCGCAAGCATCTTCCACTTCGGCGAACACAGCATCGGCGAAGCCAAGGCTTATATGGCCGCCCGTGGCATAGAGATGCGCCTCTAGCTAATCACCGATATTCGCAGGCGCGTATTTGCGCTCAAGCAACGCCTGCACACTGACGACCTGGACGCCTTCGCGGTCCGCCAGACCTGGCAACCAGCGCTCCAGGTAATCCAGGGTTTGCGGATACGGATGACCGATCAATAGCGCCGACCCGTTCTTCCGGGCCAGCGCCAAGCCACGCTGAAAAGCGCGATGTATCGCTTCGGGCTCACGCTGATTATCCAGAAAGACATCCCGCGACAGATTCCTCACGCCCGCCGCATCAGCAGCAAAAGCGGCCTGCGTTTGTGCTGTGGTCCGGCTATCGATAAAGAACAGGCCCCGCTGCTGCAATTCAGCCATTACCCAGTCCATCGGCGCCCTTTCGGCGGTCAGGCGGCTGCCCATGTGATTGTTCACGCCCTGAATGGGCGCGAAACGGCCCAGGCTGTCATTCAGGCTGGCCCGCAGCTCCTCACGCGGCATACCCGAATAGAGCCCGCCCGGGCCAATAGGGAGCCCAGCACCGTTTTCCATCGGCAGATGCAACATGACCGCCTGACCCTGTGCATGCGCTTCTTTGGCCAACCTGGCAGCCGAGTGCGTCTGGGGCAGTATCGCCAGCGCGACCGGTACCGGAAGATCGATGATCCGACGACCCTGAACGTAGCTATGCCCGACATCATCAATCACGATAGCCAGTTGCGGCCGATCATCGACCAAAGCAGCAGGGACAGCCGCAGGCTCTCTAATGATGCCGGAAGAAAACCCAGGAGTTTCCACCCCACCTGTGTGGTCGATGTGCAGCTTTTCACTGAGCGGGCGGGCGGCGACAACATCAGGCGGTGTTATTCGCGGCGCCGGAATGCCAGCCGGGCTATCAGGCTGCTCGGCCGACTGATCAGGGGAAGGAGACTCACTGTCACCGCAGGCTGCCAGCAGGAGCGCCAGCAGCCAGACCAGCGCATATCTCATTTTTTCGCGCGAGTAATATTCAAGCCTTTAAGCAGAATGAGCGCCTGATTAAGCTGGTAATCGGAATCCTGCGGGCGCTCGGCAGCCTCGCCAACCACGCCGGGCTTGGTCTCGGTAGCACTGCCGTTATCCAGGTGGCCGGCCAGATCGGCCTCCCGCAGGCCCCGCTCCTCGCCATCCCGGGTCAGCCGCGCGCGCTCGACGCGAATATCCGGCACTATGCCCTGCGCCTGAATAGAGCGGCCATTGGGGGTGTAATACAGGGCCGTGGTCAGTTTCAGCGCACGGTCGTTATTCAATGGCAGAACGGTTTGCACCGAACCCTTACCGAAACTGTCGGTGCCCATGATCACCGCTCGCTCCTGATCCTGCAGCGCGCCAGCGACAATTTCCGAAGCGGAGGCAGAGCCTCCGTTAATCAGCACCACCAACGGGATGTTCTGGCCGGGATTATTGCTGCTAGCATTGAAGCGCATCTCCGAATTGGCCAGCCGACCCTGGGTATACACTATCAACCCATCGTCCAGAAACGCGTCTGCCACTTCTACCGCAGACTGCAATACCCCGCCGGGGTTGTTGCGCAAATCCAGCACCAGGCCTTTCAGCTCTTGCCCTTGCGCCAGCGTGCTCAGCGCCCGACGCACTTCGTCGCCGCTGTTGTTCTGGAACTGGGTTACGCGGATATACCCGTACCCTGCCTCCAAAATCTCCGAACGCACGCTGGCCACCTTGATGATTGCTCGGCGCAGCTCGACCTCGAATGGGCTACCGGTACCCCGCACTAAAGTCAGCTGGATGCTGGTGCCCACCTCGCCACGCATTTTTTCCACCGCATCCATGATGCTCATGCCTTTCACCGGTTGATCATCGATCTTGACAATCAAATCTCCGGCTTCGATGCCGGCACGCGCGGCGGGCGTATCGTCTATCGGCGAGATGACCTTGATAAAGCCGTCCTCTTGCCCCACTTCGATACCCAGACCGCCAAACTGGCCGCTGGTGCTGTCCTGCAGGCCACGGAAGGCTTCCGGCTCCAGGTAAGCAGAGTGCGGATCAAGCCCTTCGAGCATGCCGCGTATCGCGCTTTCCAGCAGCGTGGCGTCATCCACAGGCTCAACATACGCGGTGCGGATGCGCTCAAGCACTTCAGCAAAGGTGCGCAGTTCGTCCAGAGGCAGAGGCGCAGGCGCCTCTTCCGGTGATTGCGCGTGGGCAGGAACCGTACCGAGCAACAGACACAGACAGCTAGCAAAGAGGATACGCACAGCAGTCATCGAACTCTCCCAAAAGGGCTTAAATTGGAGCGGGGCAAGCGGGAATTAGCTTCCGATAACCGCGTTGTTCACCCGGACAGCATACACCAGGCCGCTGGATCAAGGGCGCGGCCCTGATGGCGGATGGAAAAATACAGCGATGACGCACTCAGGCCACCACTGGTCCCGACAGTTGAAATCACTTCCCCGGGCTGCACCCAGCTACCTACTTCCTTGAGCAGGCTTTGATTGTGCCCGTACAAACTGAGATAGCCCGCGCCGTGATCCAGAATCAGCAGCAAACCCGAGCCACGCAGCCAGTCAGCAAACACCACACGCCCGCCATGCACAGCGTGCACATTGCTGCCCTGCTCGGAGGCGATCAACAGGCCGTCCCACTTCAGCCGCGCATCGTCACCGCGCTGGCTGCCAAAACGCGCCTGAATGCGCCCCTTGACCGGTAACGGCATCTTCCCTTTGGCCTGGGCGAACGGCAGGCTGCCCGCGGGTGTAGGAATGCTGACAATAGCTTCATCAATCTGTTTGATCAGTTTTTCCAGACCCGCGCGTTCCGCTTCAGCACTCTTGAGCTTTTCGCTCTGGCTACGGCTGCGGCTCTGCAGTCCAGCCAACAGCTTGGCTCTGGAGGCCTGCTCGGCCTGGAGTCCCTGCTGGTTGGCCGCGAGTTGCTCGCGGTCACTGCGCAGGGCTGCCTGCTGATCGGCAATACTGGCACTGGCAATGCGCACCTGCTCCAAGGTATCGGTGTAGCGGCTCATCTCGGTAACACGCGCACGGCTGACATATTCGTAATAGCGCATCATGCGGGCTACCCGCGCCGGGTCGTCCTGATTAAGCACCAGCTTCAAGTAGTCCTGCTGGCCAGCCACGTAGGCAGCCCGGATCTGCCGGGCAATCTGCACTTCCTGCTCACTCAATGCGACTTGGAGAGCTGCTGCCTGCGTGTGCAGGTCGCGCAGACTGGTTTCGCCTTCTTTAATCTGCTGTTCAATCTCCTGGGTCTCGCGGCGCAGGCGGCCAATCTCGCTTTCACTCTTTTTCAGATCAGTTTCCAGCCCGGACATTTCCTGCTTGAAACTATCGAGCAGGGCTTTCAACCGGGCAATTTCTTCTTCGGTCTGCTTCAGTTCGGCACGCGCCTCGCGGGAATCGCCGTCCTGCGCTGCCAGCGGTCCAGCAGCCAACACACCCGCGAGCACCAGCAACAGCGCCAGCGTCTGACGGGTGAAGCACCTTTTACTCTCAGGCTGTCGCTGCATACTCGGTATCCGGCTGAGGTGTGGATGTCAGGATGTAATGGTAACAATTGATCTGCCGGTCATTTCCGCTGGCTGCTCCAGTCCCAACAGGGCCAACATGGTCGGCGCCACATCGGACAGAATACCGCCTTCGCGCATACTTATACGGCGTGGCCCGCAGTACAAGAAAGGCACCGGTTCACAGGTGTGTGCGGTATGCGCCTGACCGGTAAGATCATCAGACATCTGCTCGACATTACCGTGATCGGCAGTGATCAGAACCTCACCCCCCACTCGGGCCGCAGCTTCAGTCACCCGGCGTATACATTCATCCAGGCACTCGACCGCCTTGACCGCTGCGGCAAAGTCGCCGGTATGACCAACCATATCGCCATTGGCATAGTTGACGATAATCACGTCATAGCGCTGCTGGGCAATCGCTTCAACCATCCGGTCAGTCACTTCCGGCGCACTCATTTCTGGCTGTAAGTCATAGGTGGCGACCTGTGGCGACGGTATCAGTATTCGCTCCTCGCCCTCAAAGGGCTCTTCCCGGCCACCGGAAAAGAAGAAGGTTACATGGGCATACTTCTCGGTTTCGGCAATGCGTAGCTGAGTCTTGCCCTGCTTGGCCAGGTATTCGCCCAGCACATTGTCCAGAGACGCTGGCGGGTAGGCGCAAGGGGCAGGGATATCGGCTGCATACTGGGTCAGCATAACGAAGCCAGCCAATTGCACTGCACGGGTGCGCTGAAAACCGGCAAAATCGGGCTCGACAAAAGCGCGGGTCAGCTCACGCGCACGATCGGCGCGGAAATTCATGAAAATAACCGCATCGCCATCCTGTACCGGCTCAGCCGCACCGATACGGGTTGCCTTCACGAACTCGTCGCTCTCGCCGCGCTCGTAGGCGGCCAGTAGCGCATCATCCGCAGATTCAGCCGCGAACTCGGCGTGAGCGTCCATGATCAAGCAATAAGCTTGCTCGACGCGATCCCAGCGGTTGTCGCGATCCATCGCAAAGTAGCGGCCAATCAGGCTCGCAGTACGCCCCACACCAAGGCGCTGGTAAGCCTTTTCAAGTAATTGCAGTGAAGGCTGCGCGCTTTTCGGCGGAGTGTCCCGGCCGTCGAGAAACGCATGCACCAAGACCTTCTTCGCGCCGCGCCGCATCGCCAGATCGACCATGGCTACCAGGTGCTCTTCATGGCTATGCACACCACCGGGTGACAGCAGTCCCATGACATGCACCGTGCGATCTGCCGCTACCGCTTTATCGACCGCCTGACAGATAGTCGGATTACTGAAAAAGTCACCGTCGGCAATCGCCTTGGTTACCCGGGTAAAGTCCTGATACACCACGCGCCCCGCGCCAAGATTCATGTGACCGACTTCAGAGTTACCCATCTGCCCGTCCGGCAACCCCACGTCCATCCCCGAGCCTGACACCAGCGTGCGCGGCGCACTGGCCCAGAGCCTATCCCACACGGGGGTATTAGCGGCCATAATGGCGTTGGAGTCTGGCGAATCACTATGGCCAAAGCCATCCAGAATCATCAGGACCAGAGGTTTCGGGACTGCTGTCATAACGGATTAACTCATCAATTGAAGGGTTGCTGAATGACGGCGCCGCGGACATGCAGCGCCTGACAGGCTCGTGGAGACAGTTTACTTGGCTGGCTCAGGCCTGTCATGCGTGCATCTTCGACCTGCTTTGCGCCCGGAAGGTTCTGCCACTGCGCCCGGCTGTGTATACTGGCGCACTTTATCGATCCGGAAGCGTCCCCATGCAACGCGTTTTAGACTTTTTTGCTCAAATGGCCGAGTTTCTCGGCAACCACTATCTGCTGGCACTGGCTTTTCTGGTGGTGATGACGCTGCTGGTCATTACCGAAGGCCGCAAGGGTGGTAAAACCGTCTCCACCCAGCAGGCTACCGCACTGATAAACCGCGAAAATGCTGTGGTTGTAGACGTCCGCTCAAAGAAGGACTACGCCGCTGGGCATATCGTTGACTCGCTGAATATTCCTTCGGACGCGCTGACCAAACGCATGAGCGAACTGGATCGGCACAAGGATAAAGCACTGTTACTGGTCTGCGCCAACGGCCAGCATTCCGGCCCATGCGCAAAACTGCTCAAAGCGGCTGGGTATAATAACGTCAACCGTTTGTCTGGCGGTATCGCCGGCTGGCGCGCTGACAGCCTGCCCCTGGTGAAATGATATGTCAGATGTAATTATCTACAGCAGCAAGTACTGCCCGTTCTGCATCCGTGCCAAGCAATTGTTGGCCGCCAAGGGTGTCGACTACAAAGAGATCTCGGTAGATGGCCTGCCTAAGGTGCGCGCAGAGATGACGCGCCTGACCGGCGGCCTGACCTCGGTGCCGCAAATATGGATCGACGGCACCCATGTGGGCGGCTGTGATGAATTAATGACGCTGGAACGCTCCGGCAAGCTCGCCAAGATGCTGGCCAAATAGACGTTTGGCAACTCAACCCTAAATAACACCACAATACACAGGAGCCCACCATGGCCGAAGAAAACCAGAACAGCCAAGCCGCCAACGGCGCCCAGGGCAATCAGCCACAAGTTCAGTTCAGCTTGCAGCGTATCTATGTCAAGGACCTGTCCTTCGAATCCCCCAAGTCGCCAGCCATCTTCCAGGCTAAATGGAACCCGCAGGTCAACCTGGATCTGAACACCCGTCATAGCCAGCTGCAGGAAGGCATTCACGAAGTGGTCCTTAGCCTCTCGGCTACCGTGACTAACGGTGAAGACGAGGTGAGCTTTATTGCCGAAGTACAACAGGCCGGCATTTTTGCCATTAATGGTCTGGATGAGGCTGCCATGCGCCACACCCTCGGCGCCTTCTGCCCTAACATCCTGTTTCCCTATGCCCGCGAAGCAATCGACAACCTGGTCCTGCGTGGCAGCTTCCCTCCGCTGATGCTGTCCCCGGTCAACTTTGACGCCCTGTTCGCACAGGCCGAACAGCGCCGCACCGAAGAAGCCGCAGACAACGCCTGATCAAGCCTGCCCGGCCATCCCAGGCCGGGCTTCAGGCACTTGTTACAACCGCTTTACGCTAGCTGCTTGTCAGCTTCCGCACCATGTTCTAAGGTATCCCGCCTGCCACCTGAACAGACGGACACACCATGGCTCTGCCCGCTTCCCGACCGTTTTACCTACTCTCCCTGATTTTCTGCGCCAGCCTGATCGCCATTGCACTGTATATGGAGCATATTCTCGGCCTTGAGCCCTGCCCGCTGTGCATCATTCAGCGCGCCCTAGTGATTATGGTCGGGCTGGTGAGTCTGATTGCCGTTCTTCACAATCCGCTACCCAGCCAAGGCCAACAGCGCCGTGTGGCAGCCAGGGCGTATGCCTTCGTATTAACCTTATTTGCCGTGCTCGGCGGCGCCGTCGCCGGCCGCCAGGTGTGGCTGCAGCATCAGCCCGCAGATCAACTACCGTCTTGCCTGCCCAGCCTGGATTACATGCTCGACGTATTGCCCCTGCAAGAAATGCTCTCCCTGCTATTCAGCGGCACCGCTGATTGCGCCAAGGTGGATTGGACCTTCATGGGCCTGAGCATTGCTGAAGGCACACTGCTGGCCTTTATCGGCCTCAGCCTGTTCGGGTTGATGCAACTGATCCGCAACACAGACTGACCCGGAGAACCCGCATGGGTAATACGCTGAAAATATTGCTGCTGGCATGCGCCATTACGCTAGCCGCTTGCGCCAGCCCCGAGGTCGATCATTACGCCAGCGAGACGCCGCAATTGCGACTGCAGGATTACTTCAGCGGCGACCTTGAAGCCTGGGGCATGTTTCAAAAGCGCAATGGCGAAGTCGTACGTCGCTTCCAAGTAAAAATGACCGGCACCTGGGACGGCGATACTGGCGTGCTGGATGAACACTTCACCTACTCGGACGGCACCCTCGAGCGGCGCGTATGGACGCTTGTCAGGCAGCCTGATGGTAGCTGGCGCGGCACCGCCGATGATGTGGAAGGGGAAGCTGTGGGCGTCGTTGCTGGCAATGCCTTTCACTGGAAATACACCCTTAAGCTCAAGGTGGACGACCGTACTTGGCTCGTCGACTTCGACGACTGGATGTATCTGATCGATGACCGCGTCATGCTCAACCGCGCCAGCATGTCCAAATGGGGCATGGAGCTGGGCCAGGTAACCTTGAACTTCTATAAGCCTTGATGCGGCGCCCTTGCCTGGCCTATGCTGTTATTCCACGAGGGAGCAGGTCTGGCCGAGCAGGCTTGGCCGTCCCCAGCCTTAACGGCAAACAGAATGCAGAGGTGGACCATGCTGGACAGTTGCACAACAGCTCAGGAACGTTGGGGCGGTGTACATAAACTGATTGATCGCTGGCTCTCGGAGCGCAAGCAACTGGTGGCCGAGTACACCGCATTACGTGACCGCGTCGCGCCTGCTCAGCACCCTGACACCGCCCTTGAGTCCTTTTGCGATGTGCTCGTTGACTATATGTCTGCCGGGCACTTTGAAGTCTATGAGCAACTTATCCGCGAAGCAGAAGATTTCAATGACCTGGGCGGCATAGCGCTGGCCAAGCAACTGTATCCGCGCATCGAAACCATCACGCAAACCGCTGTGCAGTTCAACGATCAGTACGGTGAGTCGGCGGCAGGGGTAGATGAAGCCGTAATGCAGGAACGCCTGCGCCATCTTGGCGGTCTGCTGCATGAGCGTTTTGAGCTGGAAGATTGCCTGATTGAAGTGCTGCACACCGCACACAAAGACATACTCAGCACCTTGTAAGCTAACGGAGTGCGTAGTGAAAGATACCAAGATTGCCAAGCTGACCACCAAGGTCTTAACCCCGCTGCACTTGCTGCAAACCCTGACCCGCACGCTCAACGAGCATTTGGGTGAGGCCTGCCAGCAGGCTGAAAAAGATGCCCGCAAGGCACTGGAAAAGCTTAATCGGCAACATGGCAAGTTGCAGGAAAAACTCGCTGAGACCCAGGAAAAGCTAGCCGCCCGCCAAGCCAATGGCAATGACACCAAGTCGCTGGACAAAACTCAAAGCAAAATCAGCGCCCTGCAGCAGGCAATGAACGAGCTGCAGGCATCACGCAAGGCCGCAGAGGACTATACCCGTCAACTGCAGGATGACATTCGTCAGACGCTACGCATCGGTAAAGGGCTGGAAAGGATCGAAGGCCAGGCTGGCCAGGCGATTGAAAAGCGCGGCAAGCCACCCACTGCAACTCGTGCGAAAAGTCGCCAACCCGGCACGCCGCGGCGTAAACCTCGCAACCCTGCGCAGACTAGCGGTCAGGCATCCTAACCGGCCTGGCAGCTAGCCCGGCCAGCTCCGCCAGATGAATAAGCAGCGTGGCGCTGGCCTCGACACCCTGGGCCTCGCAACTGGTACGTAAATGCAAATCGGCATTGACCGCCTGACTCATGACGACGCCCTGGTTTTCACAAAACAAGCCCAAGCGTTCCAACTGCTGCCATTCCGCCGCCTGCTCACAGGCTTTGATCTGAGCATACAACTCGGTATCCCGGTCATGCTCACCAACCGCCCTGCGCGCTGCGCGCAGGGGATGGATCACCCGCTGATGCACACACTGCTGTTCGGCGCAGATGCCCGCCCAATCGGTGCCTTCCACCGGCTGACCACGGCTTGCCAACCAGCATGCGGTCAGCAACAGTAGTACGTCCAACCCATACTCATCCTGCAAGCGCAGCAGCAATACCTCGACGCCGGGCTGGGGATACAACCGGCGTACGTAATCGATCAGTGTCAAAGAGGTCGTGGTCATGCATTGCAGCTTACTCCGAGCCGATCACCGAGCACAGTAGCGCTGTGCACTGATATACTCCGCCCCATGATCAAGATCGAATCCCTGACACTCCAACGCGGCCCGCTGCGACTACTGGAGAACGCTGACCTTACCCTGCATCCCGGCCAAAAGGCTGGCCTGCTCGGTACCAACGGTGCCGGTAAATCCAGCCTGTTTGCCCTGCTGCGCGGCGAGCTGAGCCCCGACGCGGGCGACTGCAGCCTGCCTCCGGACTGGCGTATTTCGCACATGCAGCAGGAAATCGACAACCTCGACCGGCTTGCAGTGGACTACGTGCTGGATGGCGATGCACGCCTGCGCGACATTCAGCAGCGCCTTGCCGCAGCCGAAGAGCAGCAGCTGGCTGCAGAGCTCGGCACCCTGTACGCCGAGCTTGAGGCGCATGACGGTTTCAGCGCCGACAGCCGCGCGCGTACCTTGCTCGCGGGGTTGGGGTTTAGCAGCGAACAATGCGAAGCCAAGGTAGGGGATTTTTCCGGTGGCTGGCGCATGCGTTTGAATCTGGCCCAGGCCCTGATGTGCCCGTCCGATCTGCTGCTGCTGGACGAGCCGACCAATCACCTGGATCTGGACGCGATTCTGTGGCTGGAAGATTGGCTAAAAGCCTACCAGGGCACCTTGCTACTGATCTCCCATGACCGCGATTTTCTCGATGCGGTAGTTGAGCATATCGTGCATGTGGAATCTCGCAAGCTGACCCTGTATCGCGGCGGCTATACGCAATTCGAACGGACCCGCGCCGAGCGTTTAGGCCAGCAGCAGGCCGCGTTCGAAAAGCAGCAAGCGCAACGCGAACACATGCAGAAGTACATCGCTCGTTTCCGCGCCCAGGCGAGCAAGGCCAAGCAGGCGCAAAGCCGGCTGAAAGCCCTGGAACGCATGGAGAGTATTGGCCCGGTGCATATGGACTCGCCGTTCTCGTTCAGCTTCCGCGAGGCCGACAGCCAGTCCAGCCCCCTGATAGACCTGCATCAGGGCCAACTTGGCTATGGCGACCAGGCGATCCTTGAGCAGGTCAAACTGCAGTTGGTACCCGGCGCCCGTATTGGCGTGCTAGGCCCAAACGGCGCGGGCAAATCAACCTTGATCAAAACCCTGGCCGGTAGCCTGGCATTGCAGGGTGGGGAGCTGAAAATAGGCGAGCATCTGGCCATCGGCTATTTCGCCCAGCACCAGCTCGACAGCCTCGACCCCAAGGCCAGTCCATTATTGCACCTGGCCCGTATAGCACCGCAGGAACGCGAACAGGCACTGCGTAATTTCCTCGGCGGCTTTGACTTCCATGGTGCCCGCGCCGAAGAGCCGGTGCTGAATTTTTCCGGCGGCGAGAAAGCCCGACTGGCATTGGCACTGATCGCTTGGCAAAAACCTAACCTGCTACTGCTGGATGAGCCGACCAACCATCTGGACATGGAGATGCGTCACGCCCTGACGCTGGCCCTGCAACAGTTTGAAGGCGCGATGCTGCTGGTCTCCCATGACCGGGCATTGATCCGTGACACGACGGACGAACTCTGGCTGGTCGCCGACGGCCGGTTGAAGACTTACGAAGATGACCTAGACACCTACACGCGCTGGCTGGCGCGCTTTCGGCAGCAACAGCAGGACGAGATCAAGGCCGCCAACGCAGGGACTGATAGCGCAGAACCGGAACGACTAGACGCCAAGACGCAACGCCGTCTGGCCGCCGAACAGCGCCAGCGTCTGGCTCCGCTGAAGAAAATCATCGACAAGCTGGAACAGGAGCTGAGCAAGGCCCAGGCCGAGCTCGGCGAGATCGAAGCGGCATTGGCTGATGCTGAGACATACAGTCAGGACAAAAAGGACCAGCTCAAGGCGCTGCTGGCCCGTCAGGCCACCAGCACACAACTAATCGACCAGTTGGAAGAGCGCTGGCTCGACCACCACGAAGAGCTGGAAGCGATGAGTGAAGCGGAAAACGCGTTCGACGGAGCCTAAGAGCCAGGGGCTTCACCAGGGGATAACCCTGCCATCCCAGGCGTAAAACTGACCGCTATCCTTTGGACCCCGCTCGGCAATCACCGCCAGCAGCCGCTCGGCGACGAAATCGGCGGTGAACAGCTTCGCCTCTGGCACATTCGCCTGAAACGGCCGCGACAGCTCAGTATCCGTCGTACCCGGATGCAGTAGCAGACAAACCCCTTTGCGGTTCAAGCGCTGCCACTCCACGGCAAAGGTGCGCATCAACATATTCTGCGCCGCCTTGCTGGCCCGGTAGGCATACCAACCTCCCAGCCGGTTGTCGCCGATAGAACCCACGCGGGCCGAGAGCGAAGCAAATACGCAGCGGTGTTTGCCGCGTAACAGCGGCAGAAAAGCCTTGGCGAGCAAAATGGGTATGCCGGCATTGATGGTAAAGCTGCGCTGTAATGCGCTAAGGGATACCTGCCGCAGCGATTTTTCCGGCTGCTGGCCCTGATCCTCATGCAGAAAACCGACGGTATTGATCAGCATATCGAGCCGGTCACAACGGCCGGACACGCTGGCAGCCAGCGTGTCCAACACCAGCTCCTCAGTCAAATCGCCCAGCAGCGGAATCAACCGCACATCATCTGGCCAGCCACCCTCGGGCGTATGGCGCGCCAGAGCAAAGATCTGACCAACGTCATCACGCTGCAGCAATTGCTGCACCAGCGCCCAACCGATGCCCCGACTGGCCCCAGCGATAACAATGCTGGCGGGCCGGCCCTGCTCGAAAGCCAAATCCATGCTGCAACCTCCTGCGCTTTGGGTGAAAATGATGCTTTAGCTTGTGGAACCGCTTGCCATGACACTCTGGATTGACGCCGATGCCTGCCCCCGCCCCGTACGCGACATCGTTGTGCGCGCCGCCCGACGCCGGCAAATCGAACTGGTGCTGGTCGCCAACAGCCCTCAGGCATTGCCTCCCGGCCCCGGCATTCGCCAGGTCACGGTATCCAGTGGCGCAGATGTAGCCGACCAGTACATCATCGACCATTCAGCGCCAGGTGACCTGGTCGTTACCGCCGATATTCCGCTGGCAGCCGGTCTAGTCGAACGCAAGGTCACCGCCATCAACCCGCGTGGCGAGGTGTACAACAAGGCCAACGTCGGCGAGCGCCTGGCGGTGCGTAATTTGATGGACGAACTCCGCGGTGCCGGGCTGGCTGGCCGCAGTGGCCCGGCGCCTTATAACGACAAGGACAAACAAGCCTTCGCCAACTCACTGGACCGCTTGCTGGCCTCTCTATAGCGAGATCAGCGTTCTCTGCCCCCGCTCGAGCCGCGTCAATGGCTGCGCTCAGTACCAGCAGGCGTGGCTGAGCCATGGCCTGCTGATTGGTCAGCACCTCACTGGATATCGCATAAACATGAAACGGTGTCCTGGTTCAGGATGGCGACCTGACGGCCAGCTAATAAGGCGCTGATCACCGGCTCAATAAAGCTGCTGTCCTGGCTGCATTGCGCCCCATCACTGTAAGGACCCACATAGGCCAATTTCCCTGCTGTATCCCAGATAGCCACCGAAGGCGCACCGGGCCAACCATTCCATGCCTGCGGCATCGGCCAAAACGGAAGAGCTTGTAAGGCGTCGGGCAACGCAACAGCCGTAGACTGGCCTGACCGAGCAAACTGTACCCCCTCGGCACTGAAGCGCTGGATCATCTCATCCACATAGACTTGATGCCCGCCGTTGCACGGGCACCCGGCTTGCCAGACATGCAGCACCTGAACCTGTCCGGGCTCGAAGGGTGGCGCTACCGATTCAGCGCTGAAGAATACTGGCCGTTCGAAGGCTTTGAGGTACTGCCCCTGGTACCACCAAACCGCCCAAGCCAGAGCTAAAGCCCAGATCAGCAATAATGCGCCAACCAACACGCGCTTGAACCAGATGCGGGGCGTCATAGTCTTGTGCAATAACATCTCCAGAATCATCCAAAATGCGACCAATACTTATACAATAACCTATATATGTATAACTTAATATTGTTCTTGATAATCTTTCTGCAAACCTTGCCACAATTTCGCCATCGCCTTGCGCCTGGCGCTTTTCATGCCATACGACCGGGCGTATGCTCAAACCCACTCATTAGATCAAGCATGCTAGGGATCCGGAAGCTGTTTACCGGACAAGGACGAACCCACCAATGCCAGGAGACTTAGATCTCGCCACCCTGGGCGTCGCCCTCTCCCTGGTGACCTTGAGCATGACGCTGCTGCTGAGCATCGCCGCCTGGCATGCCGGCAGCGAAAAAGGTTTGCGGCACTGGGCGCTGGGTAATTTCGCGCTAATGCTAGGCTTGCTGCTGAACGTCAATCAGGATCACATTCATCACGGCCTCTCGGTGGTTCTCGCCAACGGCCTGATGACGCTGGGCATAGGCGTAACTTGGCTAGGCATTCGCGCCTTCAAAGGCACCAGCCAACCTCAAGTAGGGCCGATTATTGCCGCTCTGGTGGTCATGCTGCTGCTCTGGGTGTTCCGCTTCCATTATGACAGCCTTGCCGCAAGGCTGGGCATCGCTTCCCTTGTTCTGGCTACCATGAGCCTGCTTTGCGCCCGCGAACTGCTTATCTCTGCAGAGCAGCCGCTGCGCACCGGTTACTGGTTGGCCGGCGGTGTTGCGCTGTTCTGCGGGCTCGGGCTGACACTGCGCGCGATTGCCAGCCTGACCAGCCTGTCACCCGCCGTTGCGATCAGCAACAACCCATTGCAAAGCGCTACTTTGCTAGGGGCCATGGTCGCCCAGATAGGCCTGGCCAGCGGCTTTATTCTGATGACCCACTACCGCACCGCCATGGCCTTGCACCAGCTATCGGAAAAAGATGCACTGACCGGAACCCTGAATCGCCGCAGCCTGCACCAGCAGGCCACCCAGATATTGTCCACTGCCAGCGAACGGAAGCTGCCGGTGACCCTGATTATGCTTGATGCCGATCATTTCAAACGTATCAATGACGAGTTTGGCCATCAGACCGGCGATGC
This sequence comes from Halopseudomonas pelagia CL-AP6, assembly GCF_000410875.1. GTDB lineage: Bacteria > Pseudomonadota > Gammaproteobacteria > Pseudomonadales > Pseudomonadaceae > Halopseudomonas > Halopseudomonas pelagia. The sequence continues at coordinate 9,079 of NZ_AROI01000051.1, read as the reverse complement.
CGTGCTGTGTCATATGGTCGCAAGGATCCGCCTGCATTTGCGCGCCCACGACCTGTTGGGCCGTTTCGGCGGCGAGGAGTTTGTGCTCATCCTTCCTGGCCTGGATACCGTCAGCGCCCACCCCGTCGCCGAACGCATTCGTCAGGGCCTGAGCAGCCAACCCTGGCACACGGAGGAGACTCCGGTACCCTTGAGCGTCAGCCTGGGGGTGGCCTGCTCCGACCAACAGGGGTATGTTTTTGATGCGTTACTGGGCGCCGCCGATGCAGCGCTCTATCAGGCCAAAGCCCTGGGCCGCAACCGCGTCGAACTGGCTCTCCACCCTGGGAGCGACCCGAAGGATCAAATGGCATTACGCTTGTTGTCGCAATTCCGTCATAATCTGGACGTATAACGTCAACCAGATAGGGACGAAGCAAGCTGGCCGCTTTGGCCCTACTTCGCCCCCGAGGAGTTCCCTTGAGTTTTGATACCGTCAATCGTCAGTTCCCCAACAGCCGCCTGCGCCGCCTGCGCCGCGATGACTTTTCTCGCCGCCTGGTCCGCGAACACCGACTCAGTGTTGACGACCTGATCTACCCGGTCTTCGTCCTGGAGGGCAGCCAGCAACGCGAAGCTATTGCCTCCATGCCGGGGATCGAACGGCTGTCGATTGACCTGTTGCTTGAAGAGGCAGCAGAGCTGGTCGAGCTGGGCATACCTGCGGTGGCGCTGTTCCCGGTGACGCCGCTGGAGTGCAAATCGCTCGACGCCGCCGAGGCCTGGAACCCCGAAGGCCTGGCCCAGCGTGCCACGCGCGCCTTGAAAGCCGCCTTTCCAGAGCTCGGCGTGATTACCGATGTGGCGCTGGATCCGTTCACCACCCACGGCCAGGACGGCATCATTGATGAGCAAGGTTATGTGCTCAATGACATTACCATCGAGGCATTGGTGAAGCAGACGCTGTCCCATGCCGACGCCGGTGCCGACATAGTCGCTCCGTCGGATATGATGGATGGCCGGGTGGGTGCCATGCGTCAGGCGCTGGAGGCTGCCGGGCACGTCAATACGCGCATTCTGGCCTACTCGGCGAAATATGCCAGCGCCTATTACGGACCTTTCCGCGATGCGGTGGGCTCGGCCGGCAATCTCGGCAAAGGCAACAAGTCCACTTACCAGATGGACCCCGGCAACACCGATGAGGCGTTGCATGAGGTGGCCTGCGATCTCTCAGAGGGGGCAGACATGGTCATGATCAAGCCGGGCATGCCCTATCTGGACATAGTGCAGCGGGTGAAAAGTACCTTCAAGGTGCCCACCTTCGTCTACCAGGTAAGTGGTGAATACGCCATGCACCAAGCTGCCATCGCCAATGGCTGGCTTAGTGAGGCGGTGATTCTCGAGTCCCTGACCGCGTTCAAGCGCGCCGGGGCAGACGCGATCCTGACCTATTACGCTAAAACCGCCGCCCGCCAGTTACAAGAGCGCGGCTAGTCTTATTCAAAGATTCTTTTGAGGTACTCATGCAAGAGGTGACAGCAGTGCGCGACGAAATGGCCGAGATACCCGACGCCGCGCCGGACGTAGTCGAGCAATTACCAGCCCTACCGGCACCGAGCGAGCCGCCGATGCCGGCTGCGGATATCAACGTGCCCGAGCTGTACATCCACCGCGAGCTATCGCAGTTGCAGTTTAATATCCGAGTACTCGAACAGGCGCTGGACGAATCCTATCCACTGCTTGAACGCCTGAAGTTCCTGCTGATCTTCTCTAGCAACATTGATGAGTTCTTTGAAATCCGCGTGGCCGGCCTGAAGAAGCAGATCACCTTTGCCCGCGAGCAGACCGGCCCCGACGGCTTGCAACCCCAGCAGGTGCTGTCGAAGATTAGTGAAATTGCGCATCAGCAAATCACCCGTCAATACGCGCTGCTGAACGAGATGCTGCTGCCACAATTGGCCGAAAAAGGTATTCGCTTCGTCCGTCGCCATCAATGGACGCACAAGCAAACCCTGTGGGTGCGCCGCTACTTTCGTCAAGAAGTGGCGCCGATCATCAGCCCGATTGGCCTTGACCCGACTCATCCGTTCCCGTTGCTGGTGAACAAGAGCCTCAACTTCATTGTTCAGCTGGAGGGTACCGACGCCTTTGGCCGTGATTCGGGTCTGGCTATCATTCCGGCACCTCGCTCGCTGCCACGCCTGATTCGCATGCCGGATGAACTCTGCTCCGGCGGCGACAACTTCGTATTTCTGTCATCCATGATCCACGCCCATGCCGACGATCTGTTCCCCGGCATGAAGGTGCTGGGCTGCTACCAGTTCCGCCTGACGCGCAACGCCGACCTGATCGTTGATCCCGACGAGGTCGATGACCTGGCGCGCGCTCTGCGCGGCGAGCTGCTCTCGCGTCGCTACGGCGACGCCGTGCGCCTGGAAGTAGCGGACAATTGCCCGAAACCGCTGACCGACTTTCTGCTCAAGCAGTTTGACCTCAACGAGTCAGAGCTCTACGAGGTCAAGGGGCCGGTGAACCTGACCCGGTTGTTCTCAATCACCGGTCTGGAGAACCATGCAGAACTGCAATTCCCCAGTTTCAGCCCAGGCATCCCGAAATTACTCTCGAGTAACGACACCCTGTTTCAGGCTATTACCAAACAGGACATTCTGCTACAGCACCCTTACGAGTCCTTCAGCCCGGTGGTCGACCTGCTGCGCCAGGCGGCGCAGGATCCCAACGTGCTGGCTATCAAGCAGACGTTGTACCGCACTGGCGCGAACTCGGAAATCGTCAACGCCTTGGTCGAGGCCGCGCGTAATGGCAAGGAAGTGACCGTGGTTATCGAGCTGCGCGCACGCTTTGACGAGGAGTCCAACCTGCAACTCGCCAGCCGCTTGCAGCAAGCTGGCGCAGTAGTCATCTACGGTGTGGTCGGCTTCAAGACGCACGCCAAGATGATGCTGATCCTGCGGCGCGAAGATAAGCTACTGAAACGCTATGCGCATATGGGCACCGGCAACTATCACGCCGGCAATGCCCGACTGTACACCGACTACAGCATTCTGACCTCGGACCTGGCACTGACCGAAGATGTACACAAACTGTTCAACCAGTTGATCGGCATGGGCAAAACGCTGCGGATGAAAAAGCTGCTGCAAGCGCCCTTCACGCTGAAGAAGCGCCTGCTTGAGCTGATCAACCGCGAGACCCTGACCGCGCAAGCGGGCCGGCCGGCGCATATTATCGCCAAGGCCAACGCATTGACCGATGCCAAGATCATCAAGGCGCTATATAAGGCATCCCAGGCCGGAGTGAAGATTGATCTGATTATCCGCGGCATGTGCTGCCTGCGTCCGGGTGTGCCGGGTGTATCGCACAATATCAACGTGCGCTCGATCATCGGCCGCTTCCTGGAGCACAGCCGGGTTTACTATTTCCTAAATGACGGCCAAGAGCAGGTGTGGATGTCCAGTGCCGATATGATGGAGCGCAATTTGGACAAACGGGTAGAGACTTGCTTCCCGCTGGAAGGCAAAAAGTTGATCAGCCGCGCCAAGCAGGAGCTCCTGGTATTCATGACAGACAATACCCAGAGCTGGGTATTGCAGACCGACGGCACTTACGTGCGCAGCAGCCCGACCGGCAATCAACTACCCCGCAGCGCGCAGGCCACCTTGCTGGAAAAGCTGGCCAGCTCGCCTCAGCGTACTGTCAGCGTGTAACCGGCCTTGACCCAAAACTGCGCTTCCTGAGCGAAGTCAGCCTGGGTCAAGGGATTGGCATCCAGCCAGCCATTCGGGAAGCGCACCTCCAGATGGCTGTCACCAGCGCGCACCTGCACATCAGGCATCGTTTGATTGCCGCGAATATGGTGGTACAGGATCGCCAGACGCAGCAACATGCACAGGCGCAACAGCGTTACCGCTTCGTCACCGATCTCCGATAGCCGCTCGACACTCGGCAAGTTGCGCCGATGGCCGCGCACCAACAATGCCAACGCTTGCTGTTCCTGACGGGAGAAGCCCGCCAGGTCAGCATGCTCAATCAGATAGGCGCCGTGTTTGTGATATTGGTTGTGGGCAATATCCAGCCCGACCTCATGCGCCCGCGCCGCCCAGCAGAGCATATTGGCCTGTTTGTCATCATCCAAGCCCCAGGTCGATGCCACCTTGCTGAGCAAACTCAGTGCCTTGTTTTCCACCCTTGCAGCCTGCTCCAGGTCCACGTGACAGCGCTCCATCAATGCACTCAGGGTGCGCTCGCGCACGTCCTCGTGCCGATGGCGCCCGAGCAGGTCATACAGCACACCCTCGCGTAGCGCGCCGTCCGAGTGACTCATCACCTGAACCCCCAGCGCATCGACAATCGCCTCAAGAATCGCCAGACCGGCCGGCAAAATAGGCCGCCGATCAGCCTTGAGGCCAGGAATATCCAGCTTATCAACCTGGCCGGTCTTGAACATCTTGCGTTTTAGCCAACCAAGCCCTTCGGGCGTCAGTTCGTCCTGACCGCGACCGGCTGACTGGATGCACTGTCGAATGGTGCGGATGGTACCCGAGGCGCCCACTGCCTCCTGCCAACCCAAGCGCTGGATCGCCTGCTCAATCTGCATCAGCTCCAGGCGCGCGGCGGTATAGGCCTGGGCATAGCGCCCGGGCGTCACCTTGCCATCCGGAAAATAGCGGCGGGTAAAGGACACGCAGCCCATTTGCAGACTCTCACGCAAAATTGACTCAAAGCGCTCACCAACGATGAATTCAGTACTACCGCCGCCGATATCCACTACCAGCCGCTTGCCTGCGTCATCCGCCTGGGTATGTGCCACCCCCAGATAGATCAGACGAGCCTCTTCACGCCCCGAGACCACATCGACACGATGACCGATGATCTGCCGCACCTGGCGCATGAACTGCGCGCGGTTGCGCGCTTCGCGTAGCGCGTTGGTGCCGACAATACGCACCGCGCCTTCGGGCAAGCCGTTGGTCAGTTGCGCAAAGCGCCGCAGGCAATCGATCCCGCGCTGCATCGCTTCCTCACTTAACTCACCCTGATCGTTAAGGCCGGCAGCAAGCTGAACCTTTTCACCAAGACGCTCAAGAATACGTATTTCGCCGTGGTCGACCTTGGCCAACACCATATGGAAGCTGTTTGACCCCAGGTCGATTGCTGCCACCAACGGAATATCAGCCTGTTTTCTCTGCACCATGCGCCAGCCTCAAAGGGTGTTTGTGCCAATTCTAACACCCCAACGTGACCTTGTGCCTGCTGGCTTCTGCCTTCCGCTTCTTGTCTGGGTGATGCTATAGTGAACGCCAGCAAGCCCTTGATCCCCTGGAGAGACGAATGAGTGATTTGATTGTGCATGTCACCGACGGCAGCTTCGACAGCGAAGTGCTGAAGGCAGATGGCCCTGTACTGGTCGACTATTGGGCTGAATGGTGTGGTCCGTGCAAAATGATTGCCCCGGTGCTTGACGAGATTGCCAAGGAATACGAAGGCAAGCTGAAAATCTGCAAACTGAATATCGATGAGAACGCCGACACTCCGCCGAAGTATGGCGTACGCGGCATTCCCACACTGATGCTGTTCAAGGATGGCAATATCGAGGCCACCAAGGTTGGCGCGCTGTCTAAGTCGCAACTGGCTGCGTTTCTCGATAGCAACATCTGATTGCCTGCCCCCGGCACTTTTTTTCCGGCTGGGGGTGTTTTTCTGCTTGTCAGCTATGGACGTCACTTACAAGCAGTGCTAGATTTGCCCATCAAATCTTTTCCGCACCCTGCGGACGTGGCTTTCCAACATCAGCCAAACCCACCGCCCCATAGCCTTATGGCGGCCTATTACTAACCCGTCCTGCCGAAAGACACTATATCCTACCGACCCTATGAACCTGACTGAACTCAAACAAAAGCCAATTACCGAACTGCTGGAAATCGCCGAACAGATGGGCCTGGAAAACATGGGCCGGTCGCGTAAACAAGACGTGATTTTCGCTACCCTGAAAAAACATGCCAAAGGCGGTGAAGATATTCACGGCGATGGTGTGCTGGAAATCCTCCAGGACGGTTTCGGTTTTCTGCGCTCCGCAGACTCCTCTTATCTTGCTGGCCCTGACGACATTTATGTCTCACCCAGTCAGATCCGCCGTTTCAACCTGCGTACGGGCGATACCATCGCCGGCAAGATTCGTCCGCCGAAAGATGGAGAACGTTATTTTGCGCTGCTGAAAGTTGACTCGATCAATTTCGACAAGCCGGAAAACACCAAGAGCAAGATTCTCTTCGAGAACCTGACGCCACTATTCCCGACCCAGCGTCTGACGATGGAAGCCGGCAACGGCTCCACCGAAGACCTGATGGCGCGGATCATCGATTTGTGCGCACCGATCGGCAAGGGTCAACGCGGCCTGCTGGTTGCACCGCCAAAGGCCGGTAAGACGCTGATGCTGCAGAACATCGCGGCCAATATTGCGCGCAATAACCCGGAATGCCATCTGATCGTGCTGTTGATCGACGAGCGTCCAGAAGAAGTAACCGAAATGCAGCGCACTGTGCGCGGCGAAGTGGTTGCTTCAACCTTCGATGAGCCGCCCAGCCGTCACGTGCAAGTAGCCGAGATGGTGATCGAAAAGGCCAAGCGCCTGGTTGAGCACAAGAAGGATGTGATTATTCTGCTCGACTCCATCACCCGTCTGGCCCGTGCCTACAACACCGTGATCCCGAGCTCCGGCAAGGTACTCACCGGTGGTGTCGACGCCCACGCCCTGGAGAAACCCAAGCGGTTCTTTGGTGCAGCGCGGAACATTGAGGAAGGCGGCAGTCTGACCATTATCGCCACCGCACTGGTCGATACCGGCTCGAAGATGGATGAAGTGATCTACGAGGAATTCAAGGGCACCGGCAACATGGAGATCCACCTGGATCGCAAGATTGCCGAGCGACGCGTATTCCCGGCGATCAACATCAACCGTTCCGGCACGCGGCGTGAAGAACTGCTGACCAGCGAAGATGAACTGCAACGGATGTGGATTCTGCGCAAAATCCTGCACTCGATGGACGAAATCGCCGCGATTGAATTCCTCCTTGACCGTCTGAAAGACACCAAGACCAACGATGAATTCTTCCAGTCGATGAAGCGCAGCAAGAACTAAGCTGAAAGCGCCAAGCCTCAAGCTGCAAGCAGCCCTGTGCTGCTTGCAGCTTGTTGCACTTTACGCCAACCGACAGGCTGCTTTGTCGGCATAATGTGCTTCTGACCAGACACCCCAGGCTGACGCATTCCTCGGACTGCTTACAGCTTGCCGCTTGAGGCTTGAAGCTCTAATGCAATACACCGATCTACGCGATTTTATCAAGGGCCTGGAACAGCGCGGCGAACTCAAGCGCATCCAGACGCCTGTCTCCCCTGTCCTGGAAATGACCGAAATTTGTGACCGCACCCTGCGTAAGGGTGGTCCTGCGTTGCTGTTCGAAAACCCCACAGGCTATGACATGCCGGTGCTCGGCAATCTGTTCGGCACACCACAACGGGTGGCCATGGGCATGGGCGCAGAAGAAGTCAGTGAGCTGCGCGAAATCGGCAAACTATTGGCGTTTCTCAAGGAACCCGATCCGCCAAAGGGCCTCAAAGATGCTTGGTCTAAGCTGCCGATTTTCAGGAAAGTCATCTCCATGGCGCCCAAGGTGGTGCGTGATGCGCCCTGCCAGGCGGTTATTCAGGAAGGCGAAGACGTTGATCTGGGTGCTATCCCGGTACAAACCTGTTGGCCCGGCGACGCCGGGCCGCTGATTACCTGGGGATTAGTGGTCACCAAGGGCCCGAACAAGGAACGTCAGAACCTGGGTATTTATCGCCAGCAGGTCATTGGCCGCAACAAACTGATTATGCGTTGGCTGAGCCACCGCGGCGGCGCGCTGGATTTCAAGGAATGGTGCGATAAGTATCCCGGCGAACCCTTCCCGATTGCCGTCGCCCTGGGTGCTGATCCGGCGACCATTCTCGGCGCAGTCACCCCAGTGCCCGATAGCCTGTCTGAATATGCCTTCGCCGGCCTGTTGCGCGGCCAGCGCACCGAACTGGTCAAGTGTCGCGGCTCGGCACTGCAGGTGCCCGCGAGCGCTGAAATCGTACTCGAGGGCGTGATTCATCCTGGCGAGATGGCTGATGAAGGCCCCTTTGGCGACCATACCGGCTACTACAACGAGGTAGACCGTTTTCCGGTATTTACCGTCGAGCGCATCACCAGCCGTGAAAAGCCGATCTACCACAGCACCTACACCGGCCGGCCGCCGGATGAGCCAGCGATTCTCGGCGTAGCGCTGAATGAGGTCTTCGTACCGATTCTGCAAAAACAGTTTCCGGAAATCACCGACTTCTATCTACCACCCGAAGGCTGCTCGTACCGCATGGCCGTAGTGTCGATGAAGAAACAGTACCCAGGCCATGCCAAGCGCGTGATGCTGGGAGTCTGGAGCTTTCTGCGGCAGTTCATGTACACCAAGTTTGTCATCGTGACCGACGATGACATCAATATCCGCGACTGGAACGATGTCATCTGGGCCATTACCACCCGCATGGACCCCAAGCGCGATACGGTAATGATCGACAATACACCGATCGACTATCTGGATTTCGCCTCGCCGATTTCCGGCCTGGGCAGCAAAATGGGTCTGGATGCGACTAACAAGTGGCCGGGTGAAACCAGCCGGGAGTGGGGCGTGGCTATTAGCCAGGACCCCACAGTCAAACTGCGGATTGACACTATCTGGGCGGAGCTGGGGATTGACTGACAGCCCCGCGACGACGGTCATGCTGCGGCCCAGCGGGCACTTGCTGACGTTACAGCCCGCCGAACGTATCCTCGACGCCGCGCGACGCCTGGGCTTTACTGCACCGCAAAGCTGTCGCAATGGCAATTGTCATATCTGTGCCGCCAGACTCATCCACGGCTGCGTGCTGCAGAACGGGCAGACGCTTACCGATGGCGAACTCTATACCTGCCTGGCCGAACCCGTGCAGGACTGCGAACTTTTTTGGGAGGGTATTTTGGCTCCAAACGAATTACCGTTGAATGCGATTGCCTGCCAAGTAGTGGCGTGCG
>NZ_AROI01000050.1 GCF_000410875.1 Halopseudomonas pelagia CL-AP6 | reverse complement strand
AATTGGGTCTGTAGCTCAGTTGGTTAGAGCGCACCCCTGATAAGGGTGAGGTCGGCAGTTCGAATCTGCCCAGACCCACCAATTGTCGAGGTGTGAAGGTCTTGAAAAAGGGGCCATAGCTCAGCTGGGAGAGCGCCTGCCTTGCACGCAGGAGGTCAGCGGTTCGATCCCGCTTGGCTCCACCAAGACGCAGTAGGTTAGAGACAACCAATCGCTAGACGCCAGAGTTCATACATGAACAATCACCGGGAAGGCTCCGAGTGGATTGTTGATGTCTGGTCTTTGTGCCAGTCGCTCTTTAACAATGTGGGAAAGTGATAGAAATGATAGACATAACAGACGTTTCACTGCGATCTGTTATGGCTAAGGTAACTTGTAATCTCAACGCAAGTTCCGGATTGTCGTGAATCATGTCATGACATATCGCTTTGAATGATCGGCGCTAGCTTCGGCTAACGACAGATTGTTTGGGGTTATATGGTCAAGTGAATAAGCGCATACGGTGGATGCCTTGGCAGTCAGAGGCGATGAAAGACGTTGTAGCCTGCGATAAGCTCCGGGGAGTCGGCAAACAGACTTTGATCCGGAGATCTCTGAATGGGGAAACCCACTTAGCATAAGCTAGGTATCACACACTGAATACATAGGTGTGTGAGGCGAACCGGGGGAACTGAAACATCTAAGTACCCCGAGGAAAAGAAATCAACCGAGATTCCCCAAGTAGCGGCGAGCGAACGGGGAGCAGCCCTTAAGCATTTTAGAGTTTAGTGGAAGGTCCTGGAAATGGCCGCCATAGTGGGTGATAGCCCCGTACACGAAAAGCTCTCTAGTGTGAAATCGAGTAGGACGGCGCACGTGAAACGTTGTCTGAACATGGGGGGACCATCCTCCAAGGCTAAATACTCCTGACTGACCGATAGTGAACCAGTACCGTGAGGGAAAGGCGAAAAGAACCCCTGTGAGGGGAGTGAAATAGATCCTGAAACCGTATGCGTACAAGCAGTGGGAGCCCACTTGTTGGGTGACTGCGTACCTTTTGTATAATGGGTCAGCGACTTATATTCTGTGGCGAGCTTAACCGTCTAGGGGAGGCGTAGGGAAACCGAGTCTTAATAGGGCGTTTAGTCGCAGGGTATAGACCCGAAACCGGGCGATCTATCCATGGGCAGGTTGAAGGTTGAGTAACATCAACTGGAGGACCGAACCGACTACCGTTGAAAAGTTAGCGGATGACTTGTGGATAGGAGTGAAAGGCTAATCAAGCTCGGAGATAGCTGGTTCTCCTCGAAAGCTATTTAGGTAGCGCCTCGTGTATCACCACTGGGGGTAGAGCACTGTTTGGGCTAGGGGGTCATCCCGACTTACCAACCCCATGCAAACTCCGAATACCAGTGAGTGTCAGCACGGGAGACACACGGCGGGTGCTAACGTCCGTCGTGAAAAGGGAAACAACCCAGACCGTCAGCTAAGGTCCCAAAGTTATGGTTAAGTGGGAAACGATGTGGGAAGGCTTAGACAGCTAGGAGGTTGGCTTAGAAGCAGCCATCCTTTAAAGAAAGCGTAATAGCTCACTAGTCGAGTCGGCCTGCGCGGAAGATTTAACGGGGCTCAAACCATACACCGAAGCTACGGGTTCATCTTAGGATGAGCGGTAGAGGAGCGTTCTGTAAGCCTGTGAAGGTCAATTGAGAAGTTGGCTGGAGGTATCAGAAGTGCGAATGCTGACATGAGTAACGACAATGGGAGTGAAAAACTCCCACGCCGGAAGACCAAGGGTTCCTGCGCAACGTTAATCGACGCAGGGTGAGTCGACCCCTAAGGCGAGGCCGAAAGGCGTAGTCGATGGGAAACGGGTTAATATTCCCGTACTTGTAGTTACTGCGATGGGGGGACGGAGAAGGCTAGGCCAGCACGGCGTTGGTAGTCCGTGTTTAAGGTGGTAGGCTGATTTCTTAGGTAAATCCGGGAGATCAAGGCCGAGAACTGATGACGATCTTTCTTTTAGAAAGAGAAGTGGTTGATGCCATGCTTCCAGGAAAAGCCTCTAAGCTTCAGGTAACTAGAAATCGTACCCCAAACCGACACAGGTGGTCAGGTAGAGAATACCAAGGCGCTTGAGAGAACTCGGGTGAAGGAACTAGGCAAAATGGCACCGTAACTTCGGGAGAAGGTGCGCCGGTGAGGGTGAAGTATTTACTACGTAAGCCCATGCCGGTCGAAGATACCAGGCCGCTGCAACTGTTTATTAAAAACACAGCACTCTGCAAACACGAAAGTGGACGTATAGGGTGTGACGCCTGCCCGGTGCCGGAAGGTTAATTGATGGGGTTAGCTTCGGCGAAGCTCTTGATCGAAGCCCCGGTAAACGGCGGCCGTAACTATAACGGTCCTAAGGTAGCGAAATTCCTTGTCGGGTAAGTTCCGACCTGCACGAATGGCGTAATGATGGCGGCGCTGTCTCCACCCGAGACTCAGTGAAATTGAAATCGCTGTGAAGATGCAGTGTATCCGCGGCTAGACGGAAAGACCCCGTGAACCTTTACTATAGCTTTGCACTGGACTTTGAATTTGTCTGTGTAGGATAGGTGGGAGGCTTTGAAGCGTGGACGCTAGTTCACGTGGAGCCAACCTTGAAATACCACCCTGACAACTTTGAGGTTCTAACTCTGGTCCGTTATCCGGATCGAGGACAGTGTATGGTGGGTAGTTTGACTGGGGCGGTCTCCTCCCAAAGAGTAACGGAGGAGTACGAAGGTGCACTCAGCACGGTCGGAAATCGTGCGTAGAGTATAAAGGCAAAAGTGCGCTTGACTGCGAGACCCACACGTCGAGCAGGTACGAAAGTAGGTCTTAGTGATCCGGTGGTTCTGTATGGAAGGGCCATCGCTCAACGGATAAAAGGTACTCCGGGGATAACAGGCTGATACCGCCCAAGAGTTCATATCGACGGCGGTGTTTGGCACCTCGATGTCGGCTCATCACATCCTGGGGCTGAAGCCGGTCCCAAGGGTATGGCTGTTCGCCATTTAAAGTGGTACGCGAGCTGGGTTTAGAACGTCGTGAGACAGTTCGGTCCCTATCTGCCGTGGACGTTTGAGATTTGAGAGGGGCTGCTCCTAGTACGAGAGGACCGGAGTGGACGAACCCCTGGTGTTCCGGTTGTCACGCCAGTGGCATTGCCGGGTAGCTACGTTCGGAAAAGATAACCGCTGAAAGCATCTAAGCGGGAAACTTGCCTCAAGATGAGATCTCACCGGGAGCTTGACTCCCCTAAAGGGCCGTCGAAGACTACGACGTTGATAGGCTGGGTGTGTAAGCGTTGCAAGGCGTTGAGCTAACCAGTACTAATTGCCCGTGTGGCTTGACCATATAACACCCAAGCAATTTGGTGTGGTCATGACACCGATGAACGACAATCCGAACTTGGATTGAGATGACAGTTACCAGCAACAATCATTTCTATCACCGACCCACCCCTTTACGCCGTGTGGACTCAACAACGCACAGCAACGAATTGCTTGACGACCATAGAGCATTGGAACCACCTGATCCCATCCCGAACTCAGAAGTGAAACGATGCATCGCCGATGGTAGTGTGGGGTTTCCCCATGTGAGAGTAGGTCATCGTCAAGCGCTTATACTGAATAGCCCCGCCTGGAAACAGTG
>NZ_AROI01000049.1 GCF_000410875.1 Halopseudomonas pelagia CL-AP6 | reverse complement strand
ATTCCGGACAGTAGTGCGCGTTCGCGAGGATGACGGGGTGGGATGGATCCCCGCGTTCGCGAGGATGACGGGGTGGGGTGGATCCCCCGCGTTCGCGAGGATGATGGGGTGGGGTGGATCTCCGCGTTCGCGAGGATGACCGGTGTGTGCGGATCGCCGTGTTCGCGAGGATGACGGGGTGTTGGCTGTGGGGGAATCCATTTTGACCTTTGGGGGCTGTATTCTTAGCGCACGCATTCATTTATCTGGGGAACACTATGTCTGAGATTACCTGTTTCAAAGCCTACGACATCCGTGGCCAGCTCGGCACGCAGCTTAATGAAGAGATCGCCTATCGCATCGCCCGGGCTTTTGCCCAGTGGCTGAAGCCGGACCGCATCGTGCTCGGCGGTGATGTGCGGGTTACTTCCGCGGCGCTAAAAGCGGCCTTGGCCAACGGCCTGCGTGATGAGGGCGTTAATGTGTTGGACCTGGGGCTAGCTGGCACCGAAGAGGTGTACTTCGCTACCTTTCACCTGGGTGTAGAGGGCGGGATTGAAGTGACCGCTTCGCACAACCCCATCGACTACAACGGCCTGAAACTGGTGCGTGAAGGCTCACGGCCGATCTCTGCCGACACCGGTTTGGTGCAGATTCGGGAATTGGCTGAGGCCAATGTGTATGAGCTGGTGGACGGTCGTGATCCGACGGTACCTGAAGACGAGCGCGGCACCTATGAGCTGGTGGATACCCGCGAAGCCTACATTCAGCATTTGCTCGGTTATATCGAGCCAGGCAACTTCACGCCGCTGAAGTTGGTGGTGAATGCGGGTAACGGCACTGCCGGCCCGGCGATTGATGCGCTGGAGGCGGCGTTCAAGCGGTTGGCTATGCCGGTTGAGCTGGTGAAGATCTGCCACGAACCTGATGGCAGCTTCCCGAATGGCATTCCTAACCCGATCCTCACCGAAAACCGTGGCCTGACCCGTGATGCGGTGCTGGAACACAAGGCGGATATGGGGATTGCCTGGGATGGCGATTTTGATCGCTGTTTTCTGTTTGATGAGCAGGGCCGTTTTATTGAGGGGTATTACATTGTTGGGCTGCTGGCCGAGGCCTTTCTGCAGAAGGAGCCGGGCGCGCGCATCATCCATGACCCACGTCTGGTCTGGAATACGGTGGAGCAGGTGGAGGCTGGCGGTGGCGTGGCGGTGCAGACCAAGGCCGGGCATGCGTTCATTAAGGAGCGGATGCGCGAAGAGGATGCGGTATATGGCGGCGAGATGAGCGCCCACCACTACTTCCGCGACTTCGCTTACTGCGACAGCGGCATGATTCCCTGGTTGTTGGTTGCGGAGTTGTTGTGTGTGAAGGGTAAGCCTATGTCTGAGTTGGTGGATGAGCGGATTGCGGCGTTTCCGTCGTCTGGCGAGATCAACCTGACCGTCTCCGACGCCCCGGCGGTGCTCAAGGCCATCGAAGCCAAGTATGCGCCGGATGCGTTGGAGGTGGATCATACCGATGGGGTGAGTATTTGTTTTGCTGACTGGCGGTTTAACCTGCGCGCGTCGAATACCGAGCCGGTGATTCGTTTGAACGTGGAAAGCCGCGGCGACCAGGCTTTGATGGAGCGCGAGACGGCGCGGCTGGTTGAGGTGATTGGCGGGTTGTGATGGCGAAGGTCAAGGTCAAAAAGGTGGTAAAATCGCGTTCGAATTCAATGGAGATCAGCATTGCATGAGTAAAACTATACTGGTCACCGGTGGGGCTGGGTTTATTGGTACGCATACGTGCATCAAACTGATCGAATCCGGCTTTGATGTGTTGGTGCTGGATAACTTCAGCAATAGCTCCCCTGAGTCTCTCAAGCGTGCCGAGTCCATCACTGGCCACTCAATACCCTTTATCGAAGGCGATATTAACGACGCTGCCTTGCTGGATGAGATTTTTGCCCAGCATGCGATTGATGTGGTTATCCATTTCGCCGGGTTGAAGTCGGTTGGTGAGTCGGTGCAGCAGCCGCTGCGCTATTACCACAATAACGTTAGCGGCACTCTGGTGCTGTGTGACGCGATGCAGCGTGCGGGCGTCAAGAACCTGGTATTCAGCTCGTCGGCGACGGTTTACGGTGACCCGGCCAGCCTGCCGATTGGTGAAGATTTTCCGACCAGCGCGATCAATCCCTACGGCCGTTCCAAGTTGATGATTGAGGAGCTGCTGGCGGACCTGTACCGGGCTGATCCTGAGTGGAATATTGCGCTGCTGCGCTATTTCAACCCGGTGGGCGCGCACCCCAGTGGGCTGATTGGCGAGGATCCGGCCGGCATTCCGAATAACCTGATGCCCTATATCGCCCAGGTGGCGGTGGGGCGGCGGGCGCATTTGACGGTGTTTGGTGGGGATTACCCGACGCCGGATGGTACCGGTGTGCGCGATTATATTCATGTGATGGATCTGGCGGCAGGGCATGTGCAGGCGCTGCTGTGGCTGGAGCATCGGCGGGGAATCAAGGCGTTCAATCTGGGCACCGGCCAGGGCTATTCGGTACTGGATATGCTCAAGGCTTTCGAGCAGGCGTGCGGCAAGTCGCTGCCCTATCAGTTGGCCGAGCGGCGCCCAGGCGATGTGGCCAGCTGTTATGCCGACCCGCAGTTAGCTGCAAAAGAGTTGAACTGGCGCGCCGAATTGGACGTCCAAGCAATGTGCGCGGATGCATGGCGTTGGCAGTCAGAAAACCCGGACGGTTACTGACCAGCCAATACCGGTGTGGGCGATGGATGTTAGCTGTAGTGGCATACTGATATAAAACTAGGAGCTTGAAGTGTTCAAGGATCGATTAATTAATTTGAGTTATAGCCGCAAACGCTTTATTCAGATCGCGGCGGATTTTGTGTTGCTCTCTGTGGCTATGTGGGCCGCGTTGTTTCTGCGCCTGAGCCAAACAGGCTGGGTGTTGCCTGAAGGTAACCAGATCTGGCTGTTTTTGCTCGCGCCTGCGGTGGCCATTCCTATCTACATCAAGCTGGGTATGTACCGTGCGGTGATGCGCCACCTGGGCAATGATGCGCTGATCGTGATCTTCAAGTCGGTCACCCTGGGTTTTCTGGCGTTTACGCTGGTGTTGATGGTGCTGCGGGACTCCGGGTTTGAGGTGATGTTTCCGCGCTCGGTGTTCTTTTCTTATTGGAGCCTGTGCCTGATGTTGGTGGGTGGGCTGCGTTTGGTGGCCCGACAGTATTTTATGGGCGATTGGTTTGCGTCCAACTCCAACAAGCCGCAGAAAGATGAACTGGCCGGCGGTAAGCCGGTGGCTATTTACGGTGCTGGCGCGGCGGGTAACCAGCTGTTGGCTTCGCTGCGGGTCGGCGAGCTGTATCGGCCGGTGGCTTTTGTGGATGATGACGAAAGCGTGATTGGCCGTACGATCGCCGGTTTGCCGGTGTATTCGCCGGATCAGGTTGGGCAGATGATGAGTAAGACCGGGGCGAAAGAGCTGTTTATGGCTATTCCCTCGGCGACCCGCTCGCGCCGTCAGGAAGTGCTCAGGACCTTGCAGAGTTATGCGTTACACGTGCGTACCATTCCCGGGCTGATGGATCTGGCCAGTGGCAAGGTCAAGGTGGATGATCTGCAGGAAGTGGATATTGCCGACTTGCTGGGTCGTGATGCGGTGCCGCCGGATCAATCACTGTTTGAGCGCTGCATCAAGAACAAGGCGGTGATGGTGACCGGGGCGGGCGGCTCGATCGGCAGCGAGTTGTGCCGGCAGATCGTGCTCTCCAACCCAAGCACGCTGGTGCTGTTTGAGCACAGCGAATTCGCCCTGTATGAAATCCATTCCGAACTGACAGGTTACCTGCGTGCGCGGCGTCTCAAGATCGTGCTGATTCCGATTCTGGGGTCTATTCGTAACTATCGTCGGCTGCAGGATGTGATCAACGCCTGGAAGATCAACACCATTTATCATGCGGCGGCTTACAAGCATGTGCCTATGGTTGAGCACAATGTGGCTGAAGGCATTATGAATAATCTGTTCGGCACGCTGAATACCGCGCAGGCGGCGATCAAATGCCAGGTGGAGAACTTTGTACTCATCTCGACCGACAAGGCCGTGCGCCCGACTAATGTGATGGGCTCGACCAAACGTATGGCGGAGCTGGTATTGCAGGCGCTGAGCGACGAACAGGCGCCGGTGTTGTGGGGCGAGGAGCCGCGGGTCAACCAGGTAAACCGCACACGTTTTACTATGGTGCGGTTTGGTAATGTGCTGGGGTCATCTGGCTCGGTTATACCGCTATTCCGTGAACAGATCCGCCGCGGTGGCCCGATCACCGTGACCCACCCGGATATCACCCGCTACTTTATGACCATTCCCGAAGCGGCGCAGTTGGTGATTCAGGCCGGCGCAATGGGCGAGGGCGGCGATGTGTTTGTGCTGGATATGGGCGAGCCGGTGACCATCGTCAATCTGGCACGCAAGATGATTCAGCTGTCGGGCCTGACGGTGCGTGATGAGAAGAACATCAATGGCGATATCGGCATTACCTTCAGTGGCTTGCGGCCAGGCGAGAAGCTGTATGAAGAGCTGCTGATCGGCGACAACCCTGAACAGACCGCACATGAAAAAATCCATCGCGCCAACGAAGTGTTTATCCCCTGGGTGGAGCTGCGCCCGATCCTCGACAAGCTTCGCCAAGCGGTGCGTGATGATGATTACGAGCAGGTGCGCTCGACCTTGCTGCATGTGGTGCAGGGCTATCAGCCGAGCAATGGGATTGTGGATTTGATTTACGAGCAGAAGACCTTGCGCGCGGACTAAGCTGGCAAGTCATAAAAAAACCCGGACATGTTCCGGGTTTTTTTATAGATCGGAAGAGCACACGTCTGAA
>NZ_AROI01000048.1 GCF_000410875.1 Halopseudomonas pelagia CL-AP6 | reverse complement strand
GTTTTTACACGTCCTGGGCCGTAAGCAGTCGTTCACAATGTTTACCAACGAGTGCCAATCAGTGATCATGAAGCCACGGCCACGGGGAGGTCATTGGTATCCCTGACGAGCAGATCATCTAGGATGAAGAATATGACGCTATGGCGCCGACGTGCAATGTGATCTCCGGTTGAGCTCTTATGTCGGCATCAATGACTTGTCCCACGTTGACTTCTTTATGCGCTGAGCAACGCCCCATGTCCCTTTGTCGGTCTGGCCTGAATTGGTGTTCAGACCGCAACCATAAGGTGAGATGCGGATGCGCGCATCTTAGCTATGCCCGGATTTAAAACCTTCGTTTTAGACTTCTTGCGGTTGAGTTTTCAAAGGAACAGATCGGTCGAATCCGCGGTCCGGTGAGGTTGATCCTTCAATGCGTGATCCTTCAATGCTTGCAGTGTCCTTACTCGCAGAGATCGTTGAAGCCTACCAGCGCATCCTGCGACATTCTTCAAGTTCAAGTGAGCTAGTACTCAGATGAGATGGGGCATAGGATTGAAGGAACCACGTGCTCGCCGCCCTGGACGTAGCAATGAACTGATTCAGTAAGGGCGCTCGAACATAGTCTTCAGCGTCCTGACCGGTTTCATCCATTCAATTCGCGCCACTTTCCCCCTCTCGGAAAGGAAGATTCACTCGCGTACGAACGCTAAGCCCCTGCACAAATGACTCAGAACGGAATTTAATCTTGCGCACTCAAGACGACTGGTCTATTCTAAATATTAGACGACTGGTCTACTCAATCTTTTTGGAAATGCGTTTTTGTTTTAACGATTGAACAGCAGAGCAGTTGTTCAGAGATGGCGCCCAATGCCGGGCTTCATCAGCCATTTACCACCGCCTATCGGCTGCCTATGAAAGGAGCCTCCAAGCGGAAGGACGTAACTCGGAGAATATCTATGTCCGCAACACTTAAAGCAACTCAGTCCGCCAGCATCTTTGACGGTCCGTACTACCTCAGCATCGCTGGCAAGCTGGTTGAGACAAAGGACACCTTTGATGTCATCAACCCCGCGACCGGCAAGGTTCTAGCGCAAGCACCTTCTGCAACGGCCGAGCAGCTCGACGAAGCCATTGCATCTGCAAAAACCGCTTTCAAGAGCTGGTCGGCACTTAGCTATGACGATCGTCAAGGCTATCTCGATCGCTACGCAGACGCACTTCAGGAAAATCGCGACGACCTGGTTCGCCTGCTAACGCTGGAGCAAGGCAAGCCGCTGCAAACTATGGCGGCTCCCGAGGTAGACCAAGCAATCTCGTATATCCGCCAGATCGCTGCACGCCGTATTCCGGTGGAGATCGTCGAGGAAAACGACTCGCATATTGTTGAACTGCACCACGTTCCTCTGGGTGTTGTGGGCGGCATCACTCCGTGGAACTTTCCGGTACTGCTAGCACTATGGAAAGTCGCACCGGCACTGATTACCGGCAACACCTTCGTGCTCAAGCCGACGCCTTTTACCCCGTTGACCGCGTTGCGTTTCGGCGAGATCGCCCAGAACGTGTTTCCGGAAGGCGTACTGTCCGTCGTATCGGGTGATGACGCACTCGGACCGCAGCTCTCAAATCATCCAGACATCGCCAAGATCAGTTTTACGGGATCGACCGAAACCGGCAGGCACGTGCTGCGCGCCGCGGCGGGTACTATCAAGCGCGTGACACTTGAGTTGGGCGGCAATGATGCGGCCATCGTGCTTCCGGATGCTGATTACAAGGCCATTATCCCGCAGCTTTTCTGGGGCGCTTTTGGCCATCAGGGTCAATGGTGCATAGGCATCAAGCGTCTTTATATCCCCCGCTCCTTACATACCGACTTCGTGAAGAAGTTCGTGGCTTATGCGAAGACGGTGAAGGTCGGCGACGGTCTTGATCCCGATGTCGGCATAGGACCAGTCCAGAACAAGATGCAGTTCGACAAGCTCAAGTCCTTTCTTGCGGACATCAAGGCAAATGGTCAGACGATTGTTCTTGGTGGCGAGGTTGACGAGAGCCAGCCGGGCTACTTCTTCCCAGTCACCATTGTCGATAATCCACCCGAAGACAGCATGATCGTCCAGGAAGAGCAGTTCGGCCCGATCCTACCAATCATCGTTTATGACGAAGTGGACGACGCTGTGAACCGCGCCAACGATTCAATCTACGGCCTGGGTGGTTCGGTATGGGGTCGAGATACCATGGCAGCTGTAGCTGTAGCCAATCGTGTCGAAGCCGGCATGGTCTGGGTAAATGAAATCCATACCATGGGCGTCGACATCCCCTTCGGTGGCGTCAAACAATCTGGTCTTGGAACAGAACACGGTCGCGAGGGTCGTGAGCTCTTCACCAATCCCAAGTCACTGTTTATTCACAAGTAAGCACTGCCCCAAGCGCGGCTTCAAACCGGAGCCGCCTACTGCGCGACGGGTATCTTGCACCCATCCGAAATTAACCGCTCCCACCATTAAGTGGTGGGGCTAGGGACCCGATATGCCGGCGTTCTGAAAATGAAATGGAGATATAAGATGACGAATAATCAAGTTTACTTCAGCCCAGTGCAACTGGGCCGCCATACGCTGCGGAACCGGATCGTATTGCCGCCACTGACACGCCAGCGTGCTGCACAGCCAGGCAATATCGCGACGGATCTTATGGCTCGTTATTACCAGCAACGCGCGAGCGCCGGCTTCATGGTAACGGAGGGCACGCAGATTGAGCCTCGTGGTCAGGGCTATGCCTGGACACCTGGGATCTACACACACGAACAGGTCGAAGGCTGGCGCAAGGTCACCGATGCAGTCCACGCCGAGGGCGGCGTCATCTTCGCCCAGCTCTGGCATGTTGGTCGCGTATCGCACAGTGCACTGCAGCCGAACGGCGATGCACCTGTAGCACCTTCTGCAATTGCACCCCAAAAGGTCAAAGCATTCATTCAGACGGCGCCCGGCGAGGGCAAGTTGATAGAGCCGCCCACGCCACGTGCGCTTACCGTAGTTGAAATTAAGGAGCTGGTGGAACTCTACGCACAGGCAGCGCGCAATGCGCTCGATGCTGGTTTCGATGGTGTTGAACTGCACTGCGCCAATGGCTATCTGATCAACCAGTTCATTTCAAGCCACTCCAATACCCGCACTGATGAATATGGCGGATCTCTAGAAAAGCGTTTGCGCTTTCTGAGTGAGGTCGTCGCAGCTGTTTCCGAGGTGACCGGTGCAGACAGGATGGGCGTGCGCTTCACCCCGTTGTTTGAAAGCACCGATCAGGATCGCATCTATATCGGGCTGGTCGAAACAGACCCCCACGAAACCTATGTAGAAGCAATCAAAGTGCTTGAGGATGCCGGCGTCGCCTATCTGTCAATCGCCGAAGCAGATTGGGACGACGCGCCCGATCTGCCGTTGATGTTCCGTCAGGCGGTGCGAAAGACCTTTTCGGGCTGCGTTATTTATGCCGGCAAATATACCGTCGAGCGCGGCGCCCGCCTGCTTGAGACGGGGCTCGCCGACATGGTCGGGTTCGGCCGCAGCTTCATCGCCAACCCCGACCTGCCCGCGCGAGTCGCCAACGGCTGGCCGCTGAACCCGATCAATCCCTCGACCCTCTATGGCGGCGCGGAGAAGGGGCTTACCGATTATCCGGCGTATGCAGACTAAGCCTTGCCATCCGGGCGGTGTTACCACGCTTAGGCCACTCGGCCCGAAACGTGATTGACCGCACGGACATCTATTAATGGAGTATTAATATGTCAGCTGATTGTGTAACAGAGAAGCACAAAGCCCTACCTCACGCATCCGCTATCCGCTGTATCCCCAGCGAAGTGCCGAAACCCTCTATGGCGATTGTGGTCCTGTGTATCGTGCTGGTTGCCATCACGCTTCGGCCAGGCATTGTTTCTATAGGGCCGTTGCTGCCCGCGATAATCGAGGAGATGAATTTAAATCATACTCAGGCCGCTCTATTAACCAGCATACCGACGCTATTGATGGGGCTCTTAGCTATACCCGCTCCCTGGTTGGCCAGTCGCTTTGGCCGGGATCGAGTTATCCTGATCGCCTTGCTCATACTGGCTGCTGCAACCGGTCTTCGGACAATAGCAGGGTCAATAGTCCAGCTATTCATAGCAACAGCCGGTGTAGGGGCAGGTATTGCTATAGCTGGCACCTTGTTCTCCAGCTATGTGAAGGCCCGCTTTCCAAACAGGGTCGCTACGTTCATGGGGCTTTACGCCACAGCCATTGCACTAGGCAGCACTCTGGCGGCCTCATCCACCGGGCCCCTGTTTGAGACTACTGATAGCTGGCGGTGGGCTGCTGGATTCTGGGTTCTGCCTACGGTGATCGCGGTTGGCGTATGGGCTGTAGTTGAGCGCAATGGATATCAGAAAGGTTCGCAAGGCTCCAACAGGAGTGTCCCTCGCATGCCGGTACGCAACCCAACCGCCTGGCTGATTGCCCTGTTCTTCGCTTGTAACAATTTGGTGTTTTACGCGATGATCGCCTGGCTTGCACCTATGTACATCGAACTCGGCAAGACGCCAACCGCCGCGGGCACTATTCTCGCCAGCTTCACCTTGGGGTTCATGGTGGCCAATCCATTGTTTGGGTTTATTAGCCGAAGCGACGATCGGCGCCTAGTCCTGGCGACAAGTGCCAGCATCGCTCTAATGGGTAGCTTGGCGATGGCTATTGCTCCAAATGCCATTCCGCTCATTGTAGCGCCCTTGATAGCTTTTGGGACTGGCGGCGCCTTCACTCTCGCAATGACGCTGCCTCTGGATAACGCCTCCACCCCTGAGGAAGCTAGTGCCTGGACCGCTTTTGTAATGCTTCATAGCTACATAGTGGCAGCGGCAGGCCCCCTGCTAATAGGGTATTTGCGTGGTGTTTGCGGCGATTTTCAGCTCTCACTATGGCTGCTGGTGGCAATAGGAGTGGTGATGTTATTGGTAACGCCATTTCTGCAACCGAACCGTCATGGCCGCAAGCTGGCTTAACGCGGAAACTTCCGAAGCCCGGTAAGATATAGAGGAACAACGATTACTCAGCGTGGGTACAGCAAAAAATTTGCGCTAGCATTAGACGACCAGTCTAATCGATGCTAGAATACTAATCATGAAGACTGCAAACGCACCTAGCAATGCTGATGTCCGCGAGAATATCCTTACCACCGGTCAACGAATCATGGCCGTCAAAGGCTTTTCAGGTGTGGGCTTGAATGAAATTCTGGCAACAGCCGGAGTACCGAAGGGATCCTTCTACCATTACTTTGGTTCAAAGGATGCATTCGGCGAGGCGCTGCTGGAGAGCTATTTCGAGGATTATCTCGCCGAGCTCGACGAGACGCTGCGTCAGCCTAACAGGACGATGGCAGATCGCCTGATGAACTACTGGCAGAACTGGCAAGATAATCAGTCTTTCTTTGATTGCCAGGGTAAGTGCCTCGCGGTAAAGCTAGGGGCGGAAGTGGCCGACCTGTCGGAAACAATGCGCCTAGCGCTCAAGCGAGGTACTACTGGCATCGTTGACCGCCTTGCATGGGCCATTGAAGCCGGGGTTGCAGAAGGATCGTTGTCGGTGGAGGGAACGCCGCAAGACAATGCCGCGAGCCTTTATCAGTTATGGCTAGGCGCGAGTGTGATGGTAAAAATTAGTCGCACTACGCAACCATTTGAGACGGCTATGAAGACGACTCGTCATACCCTTCACCTTTCCTCCTGACCGGAGGAAGGGACTGGACGCACTTCCCAGGGAGTGCTTTTTTTAGGCAACAACCATAGACGACCGGTCTAATATTAACTCCTTAACTATTTGGAGAAACTCATGAAAATTTTGATGGTTCTTACTTCGCACGACCAGCTTGGTACTACCGGCCGCAAAACCGGCTTCTGGCTGGAAGAACTGGCAGCTCCCTACTACGTATTCAAGGATGCCGGTAATGAGGTTGTACTGGCATCACCCAAGGGCGGCCAACCACCTCTGGACCCGAAAAGCAACGAGCCGGCATTCCAGACCGACCTGACCCGCCGCTTTGAAGCTGATGCAAACGCCAAAGCGCAGTTGGCTGAAACAGTCCGACTGGACAGCGTTTCGCAGGCCGATTTCGACACAGTGTTCTACCCCGGCGGTCACGGCCCAATGTGGGATCTGGCCGAAAACAAGGATTCGGCGGCCCTGATCGAGTCATTCCTTAGCGCTGGCAAACCGATCGCTTTGGTCTGCCATGCCCCCGGCGTACTGCGCCACGCAAAAACGCCCGAGGGTCGTCCGCTGGTTGAAGGCAAGAACGTCACTGGCTTTACCAACAGCGAAGAAGCAGCCGTCGAGTTGACGGACGTGGTGCCGTTTCTGGTAGAGGATGAACTCCAGGCCAAAGGCGGCATCTTTTCCAAAGCCGAGGACTGGGCTCCCAACGTGGTTAGCGATGGTCTGTTGATCACCGGTCAAAACCCGGCTTCTTCAGCGCCTGCGGCAACCGCTCTGTTGGCTCAGTTAGCCACCAGCGCGAAATCATGAACGCCTGAAACTCGCAGTTAAATCTCACTCAAAGCGTCACGATCTACCAGGACGTGACGCGATATTTTATCGCTACGAAATAGGAGTTCTTATGAGCAATGGTATTGAAAACAAAGTTATCTTGATCACAGGTGGGAGCACAGGCCTTGGCGCAGAGACGGCGCGCTATCTCGCCTCCTGCGGCGCGAAAGTGGCTATAGCGGCTCGGCGCAAACCGGAGCTAGACAAGGTAATTGCCGACATCCAAAGCAACGGTGGTACGGCCAGCGCGTATGTGCTGGATGTGACAGATAAAGTGCAGGTGGAAAACACCGTGGCCGCGGTGGTGGCTGACTTCGGTAAGCTCGACGTACTTATCAACAACGCCGGGCTAATGCCTATCCGCCCCATGGCCGAGGTGAACACCGACGAATGGGATGCCATGATCGACGTGAACATAAAGGGAACACTTTATGGCATCGCAGCCGCACTCCCGCGCTTCATCGCCCAGGAAAGCGGCCACATAATCAATTTAAGTTCAGTGGCTGGCCTGAAAGTTTTCGCCCCAGGCGGAACAGTTTATTCAGGCACAAAGTTCGCCGTTCGGGCCATCTCTGAAGGGCTGCGGCAGGAGGTTGGCGATAAAGTTCGGGTTACGTCCATTCAGCCGGGCGCGGTGGATAGCGATCTTAAATACAGCACTTCCGGGACAGCAGCAGAAACGGTGCTGAATTTTTACAAAGATGCTATTCCGGCTAATTCCGTGGCCAGAGCCATCGCATTTGCCATCGAACAGCCGGCGGACGTGGACGTCAATGAAATTGTGTTGCGCCCAACAAAACAGGAGTTTTGATCGACCTCAGTTCTGGCGAGCTAAGGTTGCTCATGTAGCGCATAAGGACGACTCGCCAAAACCTTCACGGTCGCAGGATTTATCGTCGCCCTCCTGCAATGCTGGGCGGCGCCATGGCCGGTCTTCGACCACGACGTTGATATGAGAAAACTGATCGCATCCTCTCGATCAAATGCCGGCCCCTTAATGCGAAACAACAGGAGACTTGAAATGAGAGTTTTCATCGTTGGAGCCGCGGGCGGGGTCGGACACCGGGTTGCGCAACGTTTGCGCGCTAGCGGTCATGCGATCACCGCAGTTGTTCGACGGCAGAGCAGGCCGAGAGCTGCCTACAACAGGGGTTCACTCCGATCATCGCAGATATAGCTGCGGTTTCGGTCGAGGCCTTGGCCGAAGCGATGCAGGGGGGCGACGCAGTGCTCTTTACTGCTGGCGCGTAAGCCGCTTTTATCTCGTCTCGGTAAGCTTCTCAAGTAGCTCGGATGGAAGCTCAACGATGGCGCCTCCGCTGCCATCTACTGGATCTTCACAGACCGCTCGCCAGCTATCAGGCGAGCCCATAGCGTCACCCTCCTTAACAGAAAGTTTAAGTATGGCGGTTTCATCGCGGGAAGATGCCTCGCCGTCGCACCCAATGTCACAATCAGACGTGAAAACGAATACCCGCTCAGCTTCTATAGGGCGAGCGCGATGCCTAAATCGGGCCGATTACTACAACGTCAACAGCGCGGAGGAGAAAGAGTCATCGCAGGCACAGCAGGCAATCGCAAGGAGCTGCGCCACCAGCGCCCTTAGGTCCACCGGGCGCGACTAGAACCGTCTTCAGGGTACCGCCACGCATCTACGCCCTGGTCTGTGGCCTTCATCATCAAAACTCTACAGGAACCTTCGATGTCGCCAATGTCCGAAATCGTTGCGCATATGATGCCGCTGGTTGTGGCGACAGCCCACTTTCAGAACGGGTAGATAATATGTCAATGTCTTTCCCGAAAGGTGGGCCCAGAAGCTAGCTCGCAAGGCGCCTGGAAATCGCCCGCATTAAATGTTCGCCGACATTGCTAATTCCTTTGTTCTGCGCAACAACCTGTGCGCCCTCCAGAAGCATAGTGAGTTCTTGCGCCAACCACTCCGGGTCATCCAATCCCGCTTCTCGGCAAAGATCGACCAAGCGATGAAACTGGCGTTTTTTGTGCGTTTCGATTAGCAGGCGTGCTGGACTTTGCGGGTCAGGTATTTCCGCCAAGCTGTTAGTAAACGGGCATCCGCGATACCCCACACGCGCTGTGTCCTCAGCGATGAAATGTGCAAAGCCCATTAATTGTTCCACTGGTTCACGGGGCCACTGAATAGCTAGATCGTCTAGCACCGCACTGTAGTTTTCGGTCAACAAGCGCAACCATTCCTGCACCAAAGCTTCCTTGGTATCAAAATGGCGGTAGAGCGTCATCTTCGTGGAGCCAGCCAACTCTGCAATAGCGTCAACGGTCACGCGCGCGATTCCTTGCTCAAAAAAAAGTTCATGTGCTGCATCAATAATGCGTTCTCGGGGTGGTAGCTGTGCGACCCGACCTGGACGAATGTGGCTTTGCATAGGATCTGACTCAAAGTGAACGAATATGCTTGACATGTATACTATCGGGTATAGCATTATACTAACAAGTATCGTTCGATACTTAATAGTATACATGTCGTGATCAGTTCTTTTTGCTCTCGGAGAAATCAATGAACCGTTTAGAATATTCTGAGCAAGATGGTGTTGGGTTGGCGCAGCTATTATCTAGTCGTCAAGTGTCACCGGAAGAAGTGCTTGCAGCAGCACTCGACGCCATTGAAGCAATTAACCCCCATATCAACGCGGTAGTCGAAGTATGGCCAGATGAACCACGAGCATTGCCAGGGCTGCTGCACGGCGTGCCAATGCTGGTGAAAGACCTCGGCCTTACTACTCGTAACCGCCTGAATGAATTAGGCAGTCGCCTGGCCCAAGGGTGCGTAGCTCCGGATGATTCTGAGCTGATGAGTCGATTGCGACGTACAGGACTAGTTGCATTAGGTCGAACCACGCTTCCAGAGCTGGCCGCAAGCACTACCAGCGAAAACCGCATTGACGGACCCACGCGTAATCCTTGGGATCTAACCCGCAGCGCAGGTGGCTCTAGTGGTGGTTCAGCCGCTGCTGTGGCAGCCGGCTTGGTACCGATTGCCCACGCCACGGATGGTGGTGGTTCCATTCGGGTGCCCGCGGCGAGTTGCGGTCTGTTCGGTCTTAAGCCTAGTCGTGGTCGATTGCCGATGGGGCCCGCTGTGGATGAAGTATGGGCCGGGCTGGCCGTTCACGGTGTATTGACTCGCTCAGTGCGGGATACCGCCTTGGTATTAGACTTAGTTCATGGTCCGGCACAAGGCGACCCTTTTCAGATCAATCCGCCAGTAGATACCTACACCTCAAGACTCAAGAGCGAGCCCCGCGGATTGCGCATTGCCGTCCAAGCGCAGGCATTGAATGGCCAGGCCACTCATCCTGTGATTGAGGCTGCACTAACGGAAGTGGTGACAACGCTTGAAATGCTTGGCCACCAGGTCACTTTTCTTACTGCTGATATTGGCCTGAGCTGGGAAGCCTTTGTTGAGCTGAACGCACGATTCTGGTCGAGTAATACAGCTGCCTGGATCGACGCAATCGCCGCCACCACCGGCCGCCCCATAGATGGGAGCACCCTCGAGCCGGCCACGCTCGCGCTCTACAACCTTGGCAAGGGATTAAGTGCCACGGATCTGCTTGGTGCGATGTTTGAGCGGAACATCGTTTCGCGTCATATGGGTCGTTTTTTCCAAGACTATGATCTATTACTGACACCCACGCTCCCCGACTTGGCGCCATTCATTGGCACTTACAACGCGGCTCAGGAAACACTCGATGGCCGTGGCTGGATAGCTAGGGTTTTTAGCCACTCACCGTTCACCGCACTGGCGAACGTGACAGGCAGCCCAGCCATGTCGGTTCCCCTTGCGCATGATCCTGGCACTGATTTGCCGATCGGCATGCAATTTGCCGCTGCTTTCGGCCGCGAAGACCTGCTCATAGAGCTAGGTGCTCAGCTAGAACGAGCCGTGCCCTGGGCGGCTCGGCGTCCTATTCTAGAAGTAAATTGAGCTGACAGGTGCCGTCTCACATCAGAGAGAGGCTTAGGACAAAAGGACGAAGGCTCGGCTCAAAAAGAAGCCATCTTTATTTCCAGAGGATCTCGACCGCTTTTGGCCTATCCCTGCCACTCGTCACCGGCAGCATTCGGCCAATAGCAGCCATTTAATGTGCTGACGATACGCAGTCGAATACTTCGACCTATCCACGACGAAGAACAGCATGTGCCATTTTTCCCGAGATTCGGTTCTTAGATCCAATGGATCGAAGCCAATCTCCTTGCAGAAAATCGCGTATTCGGGCAAATTTGGTCCGTCCAGTTGGGTCGCTGCCGCCACCCTCGCTGGAAAAACCCGGGCAACCGGTAAATAGGAAACCGGCAGCACAGTCTGAACCTCCCCGCCAACTGCTTTATGAGACTGGGAGAACAGCTAGGGAGGGTTGCCCTTGGGTAATTTCGAACAAGCTGGTTCAGCAGCTTTACATTTGCGCCTTGCGGCGTTCGGTAGCGTGGTTGGAGTGCTCTGCACTGCTGGCCTTGCACCAGTAACCGCTGTTGTACTGGTTCTTTGCGTCGCCGTCGTTTTTACGAAGATGTAAGGCTAGGGTGGCCACGCACGCGGGCGTGGCCACTCGAACCTTGTATACCCACTTAATCTGAGTCAAAGCTGATTGTCAGGAGTCTGCAAATAGCTGCCTGTTAATCGCCCCATAGCTTATGGCTGCTCCGGTCCCGTGGACTACCCTCGCTCCAATAGACATTTCACAACCTCAGATCTAGCCTGACGCTAATCGAAGCTTCTTATGGCTGGCTCGAGTTGGCGCTGTGCGGCTAGCCATCCGATGGCGACCAATATGGAAGTGTGGAAGCCCCGGGCTCGTCTAAGATGATCGCCAGGCTTTGCTCAGCACGTGTAACCGCCACATAGAAGTCGGCTGCGGAAAGGGGCACGAGATATTCCCCTTTGCTGATGAACTTGCCGATGGGACCTGTCGGATAGATCAGCACGCGATTGAAGGTTCGGCCTTTAGACAAACCAAAATTCATATAGTCGAGATCAAACTCCTTGCCCGAGCTGATGCTGTTGCGCAGGCACTGGGGTTGGAATGCCTCACAGTACTGGCTGACGTGCTCCTTCCTCACCAGGAAAACGCCGTCGTGGGACGTGGTGGCGTGATTCTGCGAGGTCGTTTCCGGAAAGTCCCAACTCGCCTCGAAGATGGTATCGGAGAAGGTGGCAATTGCCTGACAGCATCTCCAAGTGACAGAGCTGAAGTTGATTTCTAGCCAGCCAGCTTTCTGCTGTTTTTTGAACCATTCAATTGATTTTGAGTAGGCGAAGGCCTTCTTCATTTGGCCACGAGGATTGGTGGACAAGACGGCCTGACGGACGTCCCCGACGAGTCGTATCTCTATGCGCGCGCCGAATAGCGCCTCTAGGATGTCCCAGTCGTAACCCGAAAGATCCTGCACCTCGTCGACGAGGATTTCGTCGTACAGGCATTCGAGGCGATGAATCAAAGCCCCGCCGCTTTGGCCGATCAGTTGGTGGGCTAAGCGTGCTATTTCCCTCGCATACACACTGTCCGCCGAATCGAAAAAACGATTTTCACCGCTGGCGTATCGCCCTGGATCACCTTCGAAATTAAAGCCTCTGCAACGCTTGCCCGGGAATGCAAATGGCACGAAGGGCTTGACGAAGTGACGCAGCAGAAAGCTGAACCAGCCAGAGACCTCCAAGTTGGACCGGTCGCCGGCATACCGCCTCACGCGCTCGCGCAACTCGACTTGATTGGTCTGTGCGAAGGTGATCAGTAGCACCTTGCGATTGGCGGGCAAGGCTATGCAGTGCTCCACTAGGCCTTGTGTCTTGCGAGCGCCCGCAACTGCCAGGGTCAGATAGTTGTTAGCAATGGATGAGTTAGTCATGGATGAACTTTGCTGCCGCCGCTATGTACGGCGGGGCCGTAAGGGTTTCCTTGGATTCAGCGATGAGCAATGCTGCTTCTGTTTTCTCTCTCGACATCCATTTATGAAGATTGGCTCGGTCGGTGAGCCCAAGGATCTTGCGCAGGGTCTCGTCACTGTTGCAGGCCATCAGTTGCGGCTCCAACGTCCTGCCAGCTTCCTTCGCGCCAATGAATAGCTCCCGTTTGCTCGCCTCAAGCAGATCGGTCACAGGCTCGCGCAGCACCTCGGGGTCTTGATCGTCGTTGTCTCGAAGCACTGCAACGGGGCGATCTATGGCAGCACACAGCTCCAGGCAGCGCTTCAACGTCAGCCCGTGCATGCTCATAACATCAATCCCCAGCTCCATCGGGCGCTTGCCATAGAGGTCTCGGAAGAAGCGTTCGAACAGGATCTCGTCCGAAGGGCCTTCCACCAGGACGAGCTTGTGAGCCAGCACCATCCGCAATGTGTTGAAGCCTGCGAGCTTTTGAAAATAGCTGACAGTATTTGGATCAAGCGCCTTGATGTGAGACGTCTTGCCGCGATGTAGGAGCAGCAAAGAACTCAGGCCAAGGCGGTTCAGCACGTAGGCACTGTGGGTTGATATGAACAACTGCCGATCGCCTGCAGCCTCCTGAATGCGCGACAACAAAGTGGTCAGGCTTGTATGCGACAGATGGTTCTCTGGCTCTTCGATCATCACGATACTGGTCTGGTCGGACAGACGCTGCATGGCCAGAGAGATCTTGATCGAAGCTTGTTGACCTTGGCCGGCCAAAGCGAATGGCACATGATCCACGTGCGGCGTGACCGATCCCTCCCAGGAGGACTGAGCGCTTTGATCCATGGCCAACCCCATAACCTGCTTACCCAGCGGAGCATGGATATCTTTGAGGCGTTGATTCACCTCCCTCAGCGAGTCAGAGGTCATGGACTCTTTGATCGATCGGTAGTAATGGGAGATCTTGGCTTTCTCGCCTGGCTCTAAGTGGTCGCTCAGGATCTGGCGCAGGTGATAGTCGATACCTGAGGTCGAGCGCACAGTCCGCGAGTCGATAGTCGCGACCGCAAGCTGCCGAGGGCGCCGGGTCAATACCTCATCCCCGAAGGTCCTCCATTCGATTTTGTAGTACTCGACAGGTATGAGTGCGCTGGGGTTGGCACGCCATTGCGTCAGCTCTTCTTCATACTCAGGATTTGGTATGACCTTGAAAGAGATCCCAGGGCAGGCGTTGGTCTTCCTGTCGCTGTTAATCGCTCCACATAGAAACTGCAGCTCTGGACGATTTTCTAGGAATAGCTCAATAAGAATTTCCGGTAGAGCTGGTTTCTCATCCCCGCCGCAATCTTCCAAGAACTGATTAACCAGCTCCTTGTTGAACCAATACGGGTTCAGCTCCTCTTGGGCGGAACGGCCACCGATACGCCCGTTGAGCGCGAGACCGATCGCCTCCATCAAGGTAGACTTCCCCGCGTCATTACCGCCCACAAGGATGTTGAGATTCTTGTTCGGCAGAAGGGTGAAGTCGCCGTAGATACGATAGCCCT
The DNA here is from genome assembly GCF_000410875.1 of Halopseudomonas pelagia CL-AP6. Taxonomy (GTDB): domain Bacteria; phylum Pseudomonadota; class Gammaproteobacteria; order Pseudomonadales; family Pseudomonadaceae; genus Halopseudomonas; species Halopseudomonas pelagia. The sequence goes on along the minus strand of NZ_AROI01000048.1, from coordinate 5,378 downwards.
GAATTTTGATCTTCGTGATCATCTGCTGTCCTTAGGTGGCGGCTGGAGAATTTGGAGAAGTGGGGCCTTAGGGAAAACAGCTCATTAGGGGTGAAATGAGCTCGTTGTGAATCCAACCGATCGCCCAAGCTGCCGCAGGCCAACTTGCCTGAACGGCCAAGAAAACCACGAAGCTAAAGAAGGCTCGTAGCAGATATTCATGCGTCATCTTTATGCAGCTGATTTTGTTGTTGTTCGCGTCGTAGTTCTGGATCACAGCTTTCAGCAATTGCTTCGCCAGGTTCTCCTCAGGCTCCTCGGAGTTGAAACTGTCTGCGATATCACCGGGACTTACTACAGTTGACGCCGATATCTTCATGGTCTTGAGGGCCCACAAGCCGGCGCGCATGAGGAACAGCAGCGCTAGAAGGAAAATCCCCAGATGGATCCCTCGTTGCCACGTGCTGATTTGCTCATCCCATAGTGCAGGAAGAATGGACGCCAGGATTGGCATCAGGGCGGTGATCGCTGCGAGGTAAAGGCCAGCCTTGGAGTCAGCGCCTCGGCGACGCTCGTGCTCGGAGTCGAAGAGCCTGCGGGCCTCCTCCAGTGCAATATCACTTATATCTGACCAGGATCCCTGATCGACCTTCTCTTGCTCCTTCCGAAGCCATCTCTGCTGTGGAGAGTCAGTCGTTGCCGAGGAAAGTGTGAGGCGAGGCCAAAGCCACTCAGGGACTAGCTTTGGCATTGGGCGATTCCTTCAAGCTCGTCAACGATCGCAGCAGCAATTGGATACCCGGTGAGGTTCTCGATCCAGGCCCATTGGCCATTCGGGTTGATTTCCAAGAACCACAATTTACCCTCCTGATCGCAGATGAAGTCGATTGCGCCATAACGCAGGCTCAGTCGACTCATGAGGGCGGCACATTGATCCTCAACCTCGCGGGTAAGCTCGATACGCTCGTGCTTGAGGTCAGGCCTGCAGCCTCGGCGCCAATCTACGGTGGTTTCTTCATGCTCCTGCGACCTGATCGCGGTCGCGAAAACCTGGCTGCCGACCACCGTCACCCGGACGTCGTACTGCTTTTTGATCTCGGTCTGCACAATGAGGGGGGCCATTGCGATGGCGTCCCCGTCGCTGTCATTCAGATGCTCCAGGCGAGAGGTGAAGATAACTCGCTCCTGCTCACCATTGATCAGCGCCTGCCGAAGTGGCTTCCCAATAGCGGGCCCCGCCTGAATGACCTCGCGCACCGATGTGATGTCGTTTGTGATCAAGACCTGTGGCACATTGAAGCCTATCTCGCTCGCAAGCATCAGTTGCCTCGGCTTGTCTTCCGCTGCGAAGATGTCCAAAGGGGCGTTTAGCCACATACCCTCCAGGCGTGCATACAGGCTCTTCAGGAGGGCGCCCCATTCGGCCTCTGCGTACTCCCTCTCGCCGTCGTCGATGATGGTGGCGTTGCTGGCAGGCTGGGCAGGACGTCGAAAGTAGGCCGCCTTGACATCGGATCCGTTGAGCTCTCGCTCACCGAAGGACAGTGACCACGCTCTTCTGGGGAACGCAGCCATGGTGCAGCGAGCTTTTGGCATATCTTCGGTATTCAAGCGAAAAAATGGCGTTTGCCGGCGTTTGAGCTCGGCCACCACGTAATCGATTGTGATGTCGCGACGGTTTGTAACTAACAGGAGCATGTGTTTTCCCTAACGCTATACGTCCATCCAGGTCAGCATTCGATCGCCATCGGATCGAAATTGGGGCCGGTGCTTCGGTCAGATTCGTTCACCTGCTGTCAGCAGTGCAAGCCAAAGGACTGGATTTCGTCATCGTCGGCCTCCTGTTGAACCTTGGTTTTGGTGACCAGCTCCAGCAGCTGGGCAGCCGAGTAATGGTCATCAGCCTCATCAATCACGTCGGTCTTGGTCGCTAGTTGCAGGAGGTTGATAAAGCCGTTTGGACGCGTGTCATCGTCACTTTCGATTTGCTGGTGAGTCTTAGTCGTCAGCTCAATCACGAGTTGGCAGTCATCATCATCTTCGCCATCTGCACGAGTCTTGGTTTTCAGCTGCGAGAGCGCCTGCGTGTTGATGATGGGTAGAGCGCCTTGCTCGGTGTCGACTACCCACATCTGCTGCTGCTCGCAGTAATACCCAGGTAACCGGTCTTCGCCTGTACGAGGTGTGCCGGCGTTGGCCAGGAAGGGCGAGATGTTTGTGTGACGATGTCGGGCGCGCGTTTCCCTGTTGATGGCGTTTTCCATGCATCAAATCCATTTAGATTGGTTCGGTTTACAGTTGATACTACTTCGCTATAAATAATCAAACAACGTAGTCTCTGAACGGAGAGTGAATCGCACAGCCAGCAGCCACTGGCCGCTCTTGGCCGATAGCTGTCGACTAGAGCAGTCATTGGTACTAGGCTGGCGGTCTTTGGGTACTGGCGCGTTGAAGAAGAGCTTGGATTGACAGAGGAATCCCACGCCGTAAGCGAATGATCTAGCATGATGTTGCAAGTTGTGGAAAAAATCATGCCGTAGCTTGAGGAGTTAAGATGATCAGCGAGGAAGACCTAGAGCAACTGCGCTACAAGGGTGAAAGTGTCGACCTGGATTTTAAACAATCCCAGTATCCTTTCGCTGGGGCGACTGAACACCAGAAGTCCGAGCTCCTCAAGGATATCTTGGCAATGGCCAATGCCTACAGGGCTGAGCCTGGTTTCATACTGATTGGCTTTAAGGATCAGCCTCCACATCCTGCTGAAGTAGTCGGCATTTCCTCCAGCGACCACATTGACGATGCTGTGCTTCAGCAGTTTGTGCGTAGCAAGGTCGATCCGATATTGGAGTTCCAATACGAGGAGCGGCTGTTCGGCGGCAAGCATATTGCAATTATTAAGGTTCCCAAACAGGCTCGTCCCTTCGCACCAATTAAGGACTACGGAAAACTAAAGAAGAATGTGGTCTATGTACGTCGGGGGAGTTCGACTGACGAGGCGACGATGTCTGAAATGACGAAAATGACCCTGGCTGATGCAGGCGCCCCAGGGACCGTCCAAGTAGACTTGCAAATCGAGGATGAGGAAAACGGCCCTCTTCCTGTTGATCTGACTAGGCGCTTTTTGGAATTCGGCGATATTCCCGATTATGAGGAAGAGAATTATATCGACATGGGAAATGGGTTCAGGACGCCCATCTCCTCAACGCGTTTAGTGAATCAAGACTACTACCGTGACGGGGCCAACTACCACTCAACCATGAATCGGATGGTTATGGTCCGATTGTCCTTAGCTAATCGTTCGGATTTTCCCTTGGGAGACGTCAAACTCGAACTGTGTTGCTCAGCATCCCAAGGGGATGCTGTCCAAATGATGCGCTCTGATGATCTGCCAGCTGAGCCTGAATCTGGAGAGCTGGCGTACCTCGGTCGTGGGCTGGAGGGTATGGTAGACAAACTTCGGCAGCGGGTCGCCGTTGATGAACGAACTAGCGAACCGGTATGTCATGTCCTTCTTGGCACTCTTCGTCCCGGCGAAACCGGTAGAGCAGAAACCGACATTGCGCTGCTACCTAAAGGCCCCGGTGACTATGTGCTTAGAGTCCGTATCTTGGCTAATAATATCGGCATACCCCTTGTCAAAGAGCACGCCTTCACGATCAGAGGAGAGGTCAACGAAGTGGGCGCCGAGGACTTGATTCAATTGCTCTATGGAAAGTATTTCGACCTGGATGTGAATCGCTCCTGACTCCCTAGACACTTGTGGCTGGCCTCTGGAAGGCTGCTGCCAGCGGAATCAGCTTGGGTGCATCCCTCTCGGACGGTAGGACTCGCTTGGATAGCTCGGTCGGTTGGTTCGATACTTGATCACCTCTGGCTACTGGCGCAGCTAAAACCTACGGACGCTTCTCGCTGAGTTCTGTCGAGCGTGTCGCCAGGAGCTACTGGGGGGGGCGCAACGGGCGGGATCTTACACTGGCATATAGCGAGACGTCCGCTTCACGAGTACGAAAGAAAAGGAGACGACTCTCAGGTTCTAAACTATGATTCCGTTATGCAACTACTGGGTTAATATACAGCCGTGTCCATAGCTGACCCACCAGGAGGACGTGATGCTCCCCTCGACTTGCATTGCCGAAATCAGAACGCTCGCAGAGTTGTTGTCTCTTTACCAGATCGCCTCGGACATTACCTTGGCGAGGCATCAGTACCGAAACCCCCTGCGGCCCTACCGGCTAATTACGCCCGAGGCCAGCTGTCAATACGAGAAGAACGGGAAGCGCTGTTCCCGGATGCATCAGCACGGCTTCGTCGTCGAGCGGTACGACGATTCGAAAGTGCTGATCGGTAATTGCTGCGCCCTGAACCACCTAGGCCTTGATGATGAGCAGGTTCAGGGGGAGTTCAGGAAGCTGAGCGCCTCCGAGCGGCAGAATATCCGCCGGCATAAGGTCGAAAGAATGCTCAAGCAGCGAGAGAGCCTCATCGGCCGTGTTCGCGCTGCGAGCATCAAGTTCAGGCGGCTACAGAGGGAAGTCAGCCTGATTCTTTCAACCCTACCCGCCGAAGTGGGTGACGCGCTGCTCGACCGTTGGAAGCGGAAAGCCGTAGAGGTTTCCTGGGAGTACCTAATCATCAAAAAAGGAAAAGATGAAAAAGGGCAGCAGTACGAAGAGAGGAACTGGTATCCGCATTCTTTCGGCAAGCTCAAAGGCCTGGGCCTTTGGCTGCAATTGGATAAGCAGTTGTATCAGCAAACCCTCTTGACGTTGCGCCAGCAGCTGGAAGCGATTCCCACCAAAGGGCGATTGAGCCAAGCAGAATTGGAGTCCGCGGAGGCTGCTCTAAAGCAGGCGACGACCTTAGAGCCCGTTGAGCAAGAGTTGCAGAAGCAGAGTGAGTTGCTAGAGGATTTCCGTAAAGCGGCGAACCTGCAGTTGACGATTCAGACCGTCAGCAACCACAAGGTCCGGGCTAAGGCGGTGAACGCAATGCACCAACTGATGGATGAGCCCCGCAGCACGACTCCTGAGAAATACGTCGCCGACATTGATTTGGCGTTTAAGCAAAAGTATTCGGCGGGAGGCATTCGCATCGCCTCCTGATTCCACTGGGGCCCCTTCGCTAAGCCTTGGCTGATCTTTGCTTCCACCACAGATAGGTTGGGGTGAGCAGCGGCTCAGATACCAAACAACCGCCGTGGACCGTATTCGGACAGTAGGCCAAGCGATGCGTGTAATTGGGGTCAGATGAAAATTAAACTCTCCGGCTCTCTCCGGGTTCATCTGGCTTTTCTGCTTTTATGGACAAAGCGGAAGGATCTATTTGCTCTTCTGAAAGTCCGCTTCTTCCGTGAGCAGCTCTTCGTGGATGACTGCTTTTGGCCCAGGACGTGTAAAAAC
>NZ_AROI01000047.1 GCF_000410875.1 Halopseudomonas pelagia CL-AP6 | reverse complement strand
TTTTACACACTCTGGGCCAAAAGCGGACGCTCGCCTACTGAGCAAGGCAATCCCAACCAGAGAGGATCGCTATCCTTAAGCGGCTGAACAAACTAGCAATATTCATCGTGAGTCGTAGTCGTCAATCAGGCCTCTAGGCAGATCGTTTTCACCAGTTGAGCTATAATGGGCAACAATGTAAGGCTTGTAATTTGAAACAAAAGAGTCAGGTACGTCATTGTCAACAAGTATTATCTGACAGTTTATATCCTTCTTGTCTGCGCGCCCTGCCAGCTCAAACATATACTCGTACATGTTCTTGTATTTATCAGGATCTGAAAGACCTTCATCTGCGTCAGCGGCAGTATCAGTCTCATCCTGATGCTTGGTTTTGGAGGTTTTCCCGAGGTATTTCCCAACAGTGTCAATAAGCAGAATTGCAGGATGATTAATTTCGTTCTCAATAGCGTATTCCAAGATCGCCAGAAATAACCCAATTGACGATATGGTCCGCAGGCCGCCGGAAGTAATTGTCATGTACTCGCGATCGCGGATTATCGGCAAGAAATTTTTCGGGCTTACAGATATTCCTCGCCGATTTTTAATATTAACCTTTTTGAGAAACTTGCTCAGATTGTCAGATAGATCAGCCAATACATTCTCTAAGCTCGGCGCGGACTTCTTCAGCTCTGCCAGTCGCTCTTCCAGTCGAACAACCACAGCACTGCATTGCTCATACTGATCATGAATGCTTTTTTGAGAATTTCTTATTTTTAGATTAACAACCAGCTGAACTCGAAACTGTCGCTTGGCGGACAACTCTTTAACCAGCGCATCCCTTTGGGTTAGATAAGGAGTAATCATTTTCTCACTTTCAGTATCTAGCAATTCACGAGCTTTGTTAAGGTCCTCATGAACAGCAAAATATGCGGAATTTACTGAGCGCCGTTTTTCTGAAAGCTGCGAAATAAGTGATTGAATACTCTTTCTTTTCTTCTTTAGCGAGTCAAGCTCGTCCAAAAGCGGAGAAGTCCCGCTGGAGATAAATGGTTCAATTTCAGCAACGTCTTCAAGTGGCGTCTCGCATTGTTAATGGCCAATTAATC
>NZ_AROI01000046.1 GCF_000410875.1 Halopseudomonas pelagia CL-AP6 | reverse complement strand
GAAGGACAGGACCTTGAAGTCGTGGCTGATGCCGGGAATATCGAGGGTGAAATGAGCCTGGTTGGCGGCGGCGAACATCCGATGTTCCTTATGTGCAGGTATGGTGCTGGTCTGGCGGAAAGCGACATGGCCTGGTTGGGCGCGCGCAGATTATCGCAGATTGGGGAGGTGAGTTGTGTGAGCCAGTCGGCAAAATGGGCCGGCTGGATTGAGCGAAAGGTCAATCAGATCAAGGGGATATGTGCGCAAGAAGTTGCGCAGATGGGGTTTTGGGTGGGCTTGGGTGATGGCTGTGACTATGCGATTGGTCACAATCCCAACCAGAAACAAAAAAGCCCGCCGGGGAGGCGGGCTCTGGTACAGACGCATGATCAATGGGGTCAGTGTCATTGAATTTTTTCAAACACTCTGACCCCATTGATCAAACACTCTGACCCCATTGATCATTCCACCGTGACGGACTTCGCTAGGTTGCGGGGTTTGTCTACGTCGGTGCCTTTGACCAGGGCTACGTGATAGCTGAGCAGTTGCAGTGGGATGGTGTACAGAATCGGTGAGATGCAGTCTTCGACGAAGGGCAGGTTGATGATCTCGTGATTGCTGTCGTTGCTTTGCTCGATGGTCTCGCAGGCGAAGGTGATCAGTTGGCCGCCGCGCGCGCGCACTTCTTCGAGGTTGGATTTGAGCTTTTCCAGCAGGCTGTCGCTGGGGGCGACGCTGACGACGGGCATGTCTTCATCCACCAGCGCCAATGGCCCGTGCTTGAGTTCGCCAGCTGCGTAAGCTTCAGCATGGATGTAGCTGACTTCTTTAAGCTTTAACGCGCCTTCCATGGCAATGGGGTAATGCGTGCCGCGGCCTAGGAACAGGGCGTGATGTTTGTTGGCGAAGCGTTCTGCCAGGGTGGTAATGCGTGGTTCAAGGGACAGCGCCTGGTCGATGATGGACGGCAGATCCTTGAGGGCCTGGACGTTAGCGGCGATCTGTTCGGCCGGTTTGCCGCGCACTTGGGCCAGTGCGGTGGTCAGCCATAGCAAGGCGACCAGTTGGGTGGTAAAGGCCTTGGTGGAGGCGACGCCGATTTCTGGGCCGGCGTGGGTCAGCAGGCGCCAGTCGGCTTCGCGCACCAATGAGCTGCCAGCGACGTTGCAGATGGCCAGGGTCGCGAGGTAACCCTGGTCCTTGGCGAAGCGCAGCGCGGCCAGGGTGTCGGCGGTTTCGCCGGACTGGGAGATGGTGATCAGCAGGGTGTTGTCTGGCACCACGACAGTGCGATAGCGGTATTCGCTGGCGACTTCAACGCTGCAGGGGATGTCTGCCTGGGCTTCGATCCAGTAGCGTGCGACCAGACCTGCGTGGTAGCTGGTGCCGCAGGCGACGATATGGATGTTGGCGATATCGACCAGGCGCGTTTCCGCATCGGGGCCGAGGATCGCGGTCAGTACGTGGTCGTCGCCGACGATGCCGGCCAGGGTGTCGCGAATGGCCTGGGGCTGCTCGAAGATTTCCTTGAGCATGTAATGGCGATATTCGCCTTTTTCCAGACTGTGGGCGGCGTGCTCGTAGCGGATCAGGGGGCGTTCGACGCTGAGGTTCTGGCGGTCCCAGATTTCGCAGGTGTTGATCGTCAGACGGGCGTGATCGCCTTCTTCCAGATAGCGGAAGCGGTCGGTTACCTGTAACAGGGCCAGTGGGTCGGAGCCGATGTAGTGCTCATCGCTGCCTTCGCCAATCACCAGCGGGCTGCCCATGCGTGCGCAGTAGAGTGTCTCGGGCTGGTCTTCGTGCATCAGGGCCAGCGCGTAGGCGCCGTGCAATTCGCCGAGTGCGGTGCGAAAGGCTTCAAGTAAGTCGTGGCTTTCGCTGTAGTGATGGCCAATCAGGTGCGCGACGACTTCGGTGTCGGTTTCCGAGGTGAACTGGTAGCCAAGCTCGATCAGTTTTTTACGCAGCGGGTTGTGGTTTTCGATGATGCCGTTATGCACGATCGCTAGCTTGCCGGACATGTGCGGGTGGGCGTTGTGCTCAGCCGGCTTGCCGTGGGTGGCCCAGCGTGTGTGGGCGATGCCCAGATGACCGGTGGCGGGGGTGGCTTGCAGGGCGTTCTGCAGCTCGACGACCTTGCCGACCGCACGCACACGGTGAATGCCATTGCCTTCGGCAAGAACGGCAACACCGGCTGAGTCGTAACCCCGATATTCAAGGCGCAACAGGCCTTCAATCAAGATAGGGGTGATGTTGCGCTGGGCAACGGCGCCGACGATTCCGCACATGGTGATGTCCTTGGGGTGAAAGCAAAGAGACGCAGTTTAGCACTATCGGGCGGGTTTGGAGTGGGGCGGAGGGCAAGGTCAAGATGGATTCCCGCGTTCGCGGGAATGACGGGGTGTGGTGGGAATGACGGGGTGTGTTGGGGGTGGCGAGGTGTGTTGGGGGTGGCGGGGTGTGGTGGGGGTGGCGAGGTGTGGTGGGGATCACGGGTTGTGGATACGCCGGCGTACGCACTCCGTGCTCGCTGCCACCGTCATCCTCGCGAACGCGGGGATCCATCTGTGTTTTGGGCGGCATTTACTGCCGCCTATTCATAGCCCTAAGGCGTCCGCCGCCCGGTCGTAGGACCTGCCTTGTCAGCGTTTATTAAAACGCACCACCAACGCTTCCTGCTCCGCAGCCGTGTTGGCCAGTTCGTTGCTCAGCATAGCGCTTTGTTGTGCTTGGGTGGCGGTGGTATCGGCGAGACCGGAGATGTTGTTGACGTTGCGGTTGATCTCTTCGGCGACCGCGCTTTGCTCTTCGGCTGCGCTGGCAATTTGCCCGGTCATGTCGTTGATACGCTCGATTGCAGCGCGGATGCCGTCCAGCGCTTCGTCTGCTTCAATCACTTGGGCGACGCCACGGTCAGCCTGTTCGTGGCCGGCGCGCATGGTGTCCACCGCGCGTTTGGCGGCGGTTTGCAGGTTGCCGATCAGCCCGTGGATCTGTTCGGTGGAGTCGGCGGTGCGGCTGGCGAGGGCGCGCACTTCATCGGCGACCACGGCAAAGCCACGGCCTTGTTCGCCGGCGCGGGCAGCCTCGATGGCGGCGTTCAGCGCGAGCAGGTTGGTTTGGTCGGCGATGCTCTTGATGACATCTACGACCTTGCCGATTTCCTGGGCGTCGGTGGCCAGCTGTGAAGATACGGTGGCGGCGGAGCTGACGGACTCTGAGAGAATTTCGATGGCTTCCCGGGTTTTGCTGGCGATGGCCTTGCCATGGGCGGAGAGCTGATTGGCTTCGCGCGTGGCTTCGGCGGTGCGCTGCACATTGCCGGAGACTTCTTGTGTTGCGGCGGCCATCTCGTTGATGGCGGTAGCGACCATGTCGGTTTCGGTGCGTTGCTGATTGAGACCGTCATGGCTGCGGGTGGCCAGTTGGCTGGCTTCGTTAGCTTGCGCCTTGAGCCGCATGGCACTATCCATCATACGCGTCAGGCAGGTCTGCAGACGCGCCTGCTGGCTATGCAACGCCATTTCCAGCTGGCCTGCAACGCCTTTCAGAGGCGTGTACATAGTCGCCAGCAGCGGGTCGGTAATGCTGTGGTCTGCCACTTTCACTACGCGCTGCAGTTTCTGATCATAAAGACCTTTGAGCATAAAGCCAGCGGGCAGCGCCAGTGCGGCTGCCACCGCGATACCCCAAGGCCCCATGAACACGCCGGCCAGGGCTGCGCCAGTGGCAATGCCGACGGACGGCAAGATCGCCGTGGCGATGCCGGCCCAGTCCACACCGAATGCCGTTTGTCCATTATTCAATCTTTTATACAGAGCTTCGGCGCGCGCTACCTGGTCGGCCGTGGTTTTGACGCGCACTGACTCGTAACCCACGGTGCGGCCGTTTTCCGCTATGGGTGTTACGAAAGCATTAACCCAGTAGTGATCGCCGTTCTTGCAGCGATTTTTCACAATACCCATCCAGCTGTTGCCACGCTGTAAATCGGTCCACATGTGGGCAAAGACCGCTGCGGGGGTGTCCGGGTGGCGGACCATGTTATGCGGACTGCCGATCAACTCATTGCGTTCATAGCCACTGATGGCGACAAAAGCATCATTGCAATAAGTGATCTTGCCTTTAAGGTCGGTTGTGGAAATCAGCCGTTGCTCGGCGTTAAAGGTTTTCTCTCTTTGGGTGACCGGTTGGTTATTGCGCATGGTGAACCTGTAATTTGGGGTGTTGGCAAGGTACCGCGTGGAGCCGCTGCTACTTACCGGTTATATCGGCGGGCGGCGATGCTTCTTTAACGAGGTTGCGGTATCTGGCCGGGCGAATTAGGGTGAAGTATAGCCATAGAGTCTGCGGCAGTCAGCGGAACGATCAAGAGGAGATAATTATGTCCGATATCAACAGCCTGGGTACGCTCAGCACATTGAAGGTGGGCGCGCAGGAATATGCCTACCATTCGTTACCCAAGGCAGCAGAACAGTTAGGCGATCTGAGCCGGCTACCGACCTCGCTAAAAGTCTTGCTGGAAAACCTGTTGCGCCACGAGGATGGCAAGACGGTCACGCGGGACGATATTCAGGCGATGGCCGATTGGCTCAAGAGCAAAAAATCAGATCGGGAGATTCAGTACCGTCCGGCGCGGGTGCTGATGCAGGATTTCACTGGCGTTCCGGCGGTAGTGGACCTGGCCGCCATGCGCGATGCGGTGGCGCGGGCGGGTGGCGATCCGCAGCAGATCAACCCGTTGTCTCCGGTGGATCTGGTGATCGACCATTCGGTGATGGTGGATCACTTTGCTGACGACAGCGCTTTCAATGACAACGTAGCAATGGAAATGCAGCGCAATGGCGAGCGCTATGAGTTTTTGCGCTGGGGTCAGAAGGCCTTCAATAATTTTCGCGTAGTGCCGCCGGGCACGGGTATTTGCCATCAGGTGAATCTGGAATATCTATCGCAAAGTGTCTGGGCGGAGGAGAAGGACGGTAAACACTGGGCCTACCCGGATACCCTGGTCGGTACCGATTCGCATACCACTATGGTCAATGGCCTGGGTGTGCTGGGTTGGGGTGTCGGCGGGATCGAGGCGGAAGCGGCGATGCTCGGCCAGCCGGTGTCTATGCTGATTCCCGAGGTGGTGGGCTTCAAACTGACCGGTAAGCTGCGCGAAGGCATGACCGCGACCGACCTGGTGCTGACCGTAACGCAGATGCTGCGCGGCAAGGGTGTGGTGGGCAAGTTTGTCGAATTTTATGGCGATGGACTGGCTGAGCTGCCGCTGGCCGATCGCGCCACCATTGCCAATATGGCGCCGGAATATGGCGCTACCTGCGGCTTCTTCCCGGTCGATGACGAAACCCTGCGCTATCTGCGCCTGACTGGTCGCCCGGATGACGTGGTCGCGCGGGTGGAGGCCTACAGCAAGGCTCAGGGTATGTGGCGCGAGGCCGGGCATGAGCCCGAGTTTACCGACAGCATGCATCTGGATATGAACGAGGTGGTAGCCAGCCTCGCCGGTCCGCGTCGTCCGCAGGACCGTGTGGCACTGGGTGATGTGCACAGCGCCTTTGACGAGCTGCTGGCACTGCAAATAAAACCTGACAGTGAAGAGCAGGCGCGACTCGAAGGCGAGGGTGGTGGTGGCACCGCAGTAGGCGCCACTAGCGACGAAGCGATTATCCACCTGGATGGCGAAGAGCATGTGCTCAGCCATGGCGCGGTGGTTATCGCGGCGATTACCTCCTGCACCAATACCTCGAATCCCAGTGTGATGATGGCCGCCGGCCTGGTCGCGAAGAAGGCCGTCGAGCGGGGCCTGCAACGCAAGCCGTGGGTCAAATCCTCGCTGGCACCTGGTTCTAAGGTAGTGACCGATTATCTGCTCAAGGCCGGGTTGAACGAGTATCTGGATGAACTGGGCTTCAATCTGGTCGGTTACGGCTGTACTACCTGTATTGGCAACTCAGGGCCGTTGCCTGATGCGGTGTCTGCTGCGGTAAATGATCACAATCTGGTGGTCTCTGCGGTGTTGTCGGGTAATCGCAATTTTGAAGGGCGGGTGCACCAGCATGTGAAGGCCAACTGGCTGGCCTCGCCGCCGTTGGTGGTGGCCTATGCTTTGGCCGGTAATACGCGGATGAATCTGCTGGAAGAACCACTGGGTCTGGATAAGGACAACAAGCCGGTGTTCCTGCGTGACCTGTGGCCGAGTAATGCAGAGATCGCCGAAGCTGTGGCGCTGGTGGAAGACAGCATGTTCCGCGAGCGCTATGCCGATGTGTTCAGCGGCGACGAGCATTGGCAGTCCATCCCGGTGGCGGAAGGCGCAACCTATGCATGGAAGGACGATTCCACCTATGTGAAGAATCCGCCGTATTTCGAGCAGATCGACCAACCGATCCAGGCGCTCAAACCCGTCAATCAGGCCCGCGTACTGGCGGTGTTCGGTGACTCGATCACGACCGACCATATCTCGCCGGCGGGCAATATCAAAGCCAGCTCGCCAGCGGGCGAATACCTGCAGAGCCTGGGTGTAAGCCCGGAAGACTTCAACTCCTACGGTTCACGCCGCGGCAACCATGAAGTCATGATGCGCGGCACCTTCGCCAATATCCGTATCCGTAATCGCATGCTGGGCGGCGAAGAAGGCGGCGAGACCATCCATGCGCCGAGCGGCGAGCGGATGTCCATCTATGATGCCGCCATGCGTTATCAGCAGGATGCGACGCCACTGGTGGTTTTCGCCGGCAAGGAATACGGCACCGGCTCCAGCCGCGACTGGGCCGCCAAGGGTACCAATCTGCTGGGGATCAAGGCGGTGATAGCCGAGAGTTTCGAGCGCATTCACCGTTCCAACCTGGTGGGTATGGGCGTGTTGCCGCTGCAGTTTGTTGATGGGCAGAATGTCGGCGCGTTGCGGTTGGATGGGCATGAAGTGGTTGAGATTGAAGGCATCGACGACAACCTGCGGCCAGGGCAGACGCTGAACGTGACCGCAACGCGGCCCGATGGCGAGAAGCTGTGTTTTGAGGTGTTGTGCCGGATTGATACCAGCAATGAAATCGACTACTTCAAGGCCGGTGGGATTTTGCATTTTGTCCTGCGGGATTTGATAGCCGAGGCGTAAGGCGGGAGTTCATCCGGCCCGGCGGGGTGTTGCAGCCGCTGGGCCGGACGCAAGCCGAATGGATCCCCGCGCATACCTCGTCATTCCCGCGCACATCCGGTCATTCCCGACCTTACCCCGTCATTCGCGCCTCAACTCCTCATTCCCGCCCACTACCCCCATCAATCCCGCCCACCACCCCCATCAATCCCGCCCACTACCCCCATCATTCCCGCCCACCACCCCCATCATTCCCGACCCTACCCCGTCATTCCCGCGCAGGCGGGAATCCATTTTGACGTTGGTGCGGTTCGGCAGTGGAAAGCCCGGACTCAGTTCTCGGCCAGCTTCAGCTCAATCTTATACAGCCCATTGTTCACGTCCGAGGTGAAGTACACCGTGCCATCGGCAGCCACCGCCACGCCGGTCGGAATGCCGCTGGGCGGCATGCCGGGGCCGGCGGGGAAGCCGATGGGCAGGTTGTCGGCCAGGGTTTTACGTTCTCCGGTTTCTGCATTCAAGATTATGAGGCGCTGCGCGGCGGTTTCTGCGATCACGAAATCACCATTGGTCATCTGCGCCAAACCTTCCGGCATCAGCAAACCTTCAGTAACGTGTTTTACTTCACCGTTGTCGGGATTCACTCGGGTCAGAAACCCAGCGGCTTCGGTCAGATAAATTTGCCCGTCATTCCCAAGGATCATCTGCACTGGCCCTTGTAGCCCATCGGCTAGCGTGCGTTTTTCATCCAGCTTTTCACCGCTCAGATGCACTAGCGATCCGGTGGCCAGCTCGCTGACCACGATGCTGCCGTCGGGTAATTCGATGGCATCGGAGGGGGCGTTCAAGCCGTGAATCAGGCGGATGGTGTTGTGATCATCGCGGTTGATTAGGTGCAGGGTGCCAGTGGAAAAGCTGGTCAATAGTAGCCGTGTTTTACTCAGGCCAACGGCGATGGGGTATTCGATGTCCGAACCATGCGCGCGGCGGATGTCCTTGACCTCGCCGGTGGTGGTGTTCACCGAACGGAAAGCGAAAACATCGCTGACGTAGAGTGTTTCGCCATCCTCCGCCAGTGCAATGCCGGCTGGAACGGCGAGTTCGCCTTGGGTGATTACCCGCTCCTCGCCGGTGTTTGGGTCAACCTGGGAGATGCCATTGTCTGCCATGTTCGAGACGTAGATGCGGTCTTGCGCGTCGATGGCCAGGTTGTCCAGGGCGGTGTCTAGCTCGGCGACCAGCTCGGTGTCGCCGGTGGCCGTGTCTATACGCATTAGCTGGCCGTGCAGTGTGTCGACCACATAGAGCTTGCCTGTGGAGTCAAAATTCACTGCGGCCGGGGTGCCGAAGCCGTCGGCAACTATTGCCATCTCGCCATCAGCTGGATTGATTTTGACCACCTGGCCCTTGAACCACAGCGGGCCATAAATCCAACCATCCGACCCCACTTCAAAGCCGTTGAAGCCGCCCATGTCCTGCTTGATCAGGCGCGGTTCGGCTTCGCCTTTGACGTCAATTTCCCAGAGCGCGTCGCCAAGAAAGACCTGGCTGGCGAACAGCTGGCCGGTTTGCTGATTGAAGGCGATGGAGTTGATGCCGGGCTTGCCTTCGGCGAGTACGCGAATCGGCGTAGCATCATTTTCCCGGTACAGCACCTGGCCTGAATAAAAGCCGGTCCAGGCCATTTCGCCATTCGGGCCGATGGCGATGTCATCCGCCTGGCCTTGGTCGGGGCCGATAAAAGTGCTGACGTTGCCGCTGTCGGGGTCTACCTGATAGATGCTATTGCCGACTACACTGCCCGCCAGCAAGCGGCCCTGATGATCGACCGCCAGGCCGTGTACGCCCTTGAATTCCGATGGCGCGACCAGGGGCTGGGGCTCTGAGTAGGTGGCGGCGAAGGCGCTGGCGGAGATCAGGCTGGCCAGTAGGGTGAGGGGCAGTAGGGCTTTCATGGTGCGTCCTTGTTGTTAGTGTAATTGCTCTATGTTAGCTGGGATTTTCAGTGCGGGAGGGTTTTATGGGCGGGGTTGATAAGGGAGGATAGGCTGGAGTGAGTGCTATATACCGTCATGCCGCGAAGGTGCGGACGCATCGGGCTTATCGTCAGGCTGAGAGGTTTGTTTGAGCTGCGAGACCGCTTGGATTCCCGCCTTCGCGGGAATGACCGGGGTGGTGGGCGGGTATGACGATATGGGACGGTAATGATGGGGTGGGGTGCCATCTTCATTCCCGGTTTCGCGAGGATCAAGACCTGAAAGAGCGAAGATGATGCAGATATGCATTAACCTCGACGAGCCTGCGGATGGTGGTGGGAGCGGCGGCCTCGCCGCGAATGAGGTCGCCAAAAATATCTGGCTGCCGAGTACCCAGCAAACCCTTCGCGGCGGGGCCGCCGCTCCTACCGGTGCCACCCGCACCCATCCATGCTTGCCGCTGCCACCCATGCCTGCCGCTAACAAGATGCACAGACCTGCTGTGATAAACCCGGCAATGGAGCCTCACGCAGGCGGGGTCCTGTTGGCTTGCGGGTTTTACACGTCTTCGCCCAGGAAACCACCCGATTGTCGCGCCCATAGCTGGGCATAGAGCCCGCCCTGGGCGAGTAGTTCGGTGTGGGTGCCGTCTTCGATAATCCGCCCCTGGTCCATTACGATCAGCCGGTCCATAGCCGCGATGGTGGAGAGGCGGTGGGCGATGGCGATGACGGTTTTGCCCTGCATCAGGGTGTTGAGGCTGTCCTGAATCGCGGCTTCGACTTCCGAGTCCAGTGCCGAGGTCGCTTCATCCAGAATCAGAATAGGTGCGTCCTTGAGCATGACCCGGGCGATGGCGATACGCTGGCGCTGGCCGCCGGAAAGTTTAACGCCGCGCTCACCCACATGTGCATCAAACCCTGTGCGGCCTTTGGCGTCTTCCAGCTCAGCAATGAACTGGTCCGAACGTGCCTGTTTGGCGGCCTTGATCAGCATGGCTTCGTCAGCATCGGGGCGGCCGTAGAGGATGTTGTCGCGCACCGAGCGGTGTAGCAGCGAGGTGTCCTGGGTGACCATGCCGATATGCTGGCGCAGGGATTCCTGGTTGACCTCGGCGATATTCTGGCCGTCGATCAGAATGCGCCCGCCTTCCACATCGTGGAAGCGCAGCAGCAGGTTGACCAGGGTTGATTTGCCGGCACCGGAGCGTCCGACCAGGCCGATCTTCTCGCCGGGCTTGATGGTCAGGTGCAGGTCGTCGAATACGCCTTGATCCTTGCCATAATGAAAGAGCACATGGTCGAAGCGGATCTCGCCGCGATCGACCTTCAGCGCAGGGGCGTTTTCCACATCCTGGACGATTTGCGGGCGGGAGATGGAGTTGATGCCGTCTTGCACGGTGCCGATATTTTCGAATAGCGCCGAGAGCTCCCACATGATCCATTGAGACATGCCCCACAGGCGTAGCACCAGGCCGGTAGAGACTGCGACGGCGCCGATGCTGGCGGCTTCGTTCAGCCACAACCAGATGGCCAGTGTGGTCACGCTGACCAGGAGCAGGCCGTTGAGCATGTAAAGCAAGAAGTTGACCTGGGTGACCAGGCGCATCTGCCGGTAGACCGTGACCATGAAACCGTCCATTCCTTCACGGGCATAGGTGGATTCACGCCGCGAGTGGGAGAACAGTTTGACGGTCTGGATATTGGTATAGCTGTCGACAATCCGCCCGGTCATCACCGAGCGCGCATCCGCCTGGCGCTCGGCGACTTTACCCATCTTGGGGATATAGACGCGCATCAGTAGCACGTATCCGAGCATCCAGCCGATCATCGGCAGTGTCAGGCGCCAGTCCGCGATACCGACTACCAGTAGGGTGCCGAGGAAATACACCACCACGTAATTGAGCACGTCGATCAGCTTGATCACGCATTCGCGCACGGCCAGCGCGGTTTGCATCAGCTTGGTGGCGATGCGCCCGGCGAATTCGTCCTGATAGAAGGCCATCGACTGTTTGAGCAGATAACGGTGCACCAGCCAGCGGATGCGCATGGGGTAGTTGCCCATCAGCGTCTGATGGCTAACCAGCGAGTTGCTGAGGATCATCAGCGGCAGCAGTAACAGCACGATCAGACCCATGCCAACCAGTTTCCAGCCTTCGTTCTGGATGAAGGTTTCGCGGTCCTGTACTGACAGCCAATCGACAATGTTGCCGAGGAAGCTGAACAGCCACACTTCAGTAATCGCAATGCCGGCCATGAGCACGGCGGCAATACTCAGGTACAGCCAGCTGCCACGGGTAAAGTACAGGCAGAACGCGAGCAGTGTGCGCGGTGGCTCCTGGGGTTCATCCGAGGGGAAGGGGTTCAGTCGTTGTTCAAACCAGCGGAACATGAAATGGCCTGTGCGGGTGCGGCGAGGGGGCCGATATTATGCGCGGTTGGGCTGGGCTGGCTCAAGAGTACAGATGGGTGCGCTGGACTGTACTGGTTCACCTGCGTTTTGTGAGGTGATTCCGGATTTGGGACCGGTGTGCGGTGTACGCTTGGGTTTTTTACTGACAGGGAGGTCGGGTTATGAGGTTGCCAGCGGTTTATATGATGGCGTCGGGTATTCAAGGCACGCTGTATATCGGTGTGACCTCAGATCTGGTTCAGCGGGTGTGGCAGCACCGGGAGGGCGTTGTTGACGGATTCACCGAGCGTTTCGGGGTGAAGCGGTTGGTTTGGTATGAGTTGCATGAGTCGATGCAGGTCGCGATTGCTCGGGAGAAAAGCTTAAAGAAGTGGAACCGGGCTTGGAAGGTAAAGCTTATTGAGGAAGGGAATCTGGCTTGGCGGGATTTATGGGAGGAGATTTGTGAGTAAGGGCGCTTAACCTGTCATTCTCGCGCAGGCGGGGATCCAAGCGGACTCATTAGGGCGCTCTGTTGTCAGTGGGCGTTCAGTCGTCCTCGGTATGGCAATTTGG
>NZ_AROI01000045.1 GCF_000410875.1 Halopseudomonas pelagia CL-AP6 | reverse complement strand
AAATTAATGGCCATTGACAGTTATTACAAAAACCAAAGGATTCCCGTCACGCACAATAATCAGAGTCACTTTCCTGGAGCATCTGGCTGCGGAATGGCAGTCAGACCTTCAGTTCCTTGTCCGATCACCTACTAGTGACGAAGCCTCCGTACATCGTCGACTTTTGCAAATCGGGCTCCCCAATGTTGCTTTACTTACCACGTCGCTGGATGTATTCGATGATTGGCAAGGCCCTGCCGTTCTCGACGAACGCGGTGGCATGCAAGAGGGAGACGTCGCCGCCATCAGCGACGATATGAAGTACGCCCATATTCTCATACGCGAAACAGACGTACATCATACAATTTTCCTTACCAACCGCTGCAACAGCAAATGTTTGATGTGTTCCCAGCCCCCTACTCCACAGGATGATTCCTGGTTAATCAACGAAGCCTGCCAAGTGGCGGTCCACATGCGAGCTTCACCAGCTCTGCTGGGCTTCTCTGGCGGCGAACCGCTACTGCTTGGTGAACGCCTGAGGGAAGTATTTGATACCTTCAGTCAGGTACACCCATCCACAGAACTCGATGTCCTCTCCAATGGTAGGCTTCTCGCAGACAAGCATTTTTCTAAGGAGCTGTTGAGCGGACTCAATAAGCAAATCTCGTGGATGGTCCCACTCTATGGGCACGCCGATTTCCTCCATGATTTTGTGGTGCAAAGCCATGGTGCTTTTGAAGAAACATTGGCGGGTCTGATTCACCTGCACACTCATCAACAGTCCATACAAATTCGAACAGTTCTGATCAGGCCTGTTCTGGAGCATCTCCCTGCTCTTTGTGAATTCATTGGGAAAAATTTACCTTTCATTCGTGAGGTGGCTCTTATGGCCTGTGAGCCTATTGGTTTTGCACTCGCCAATCGTGAAGTAAGTGACATCGATTTGCGCGACTGGCGTGCCGAACTATCAGCAGGCATAAGGACTCTGGAAAGAGCTCGAATTAAAGTCATCCTGATGAATGCACCTCTCTGCGCGCTTTCACCCGATTTATGGAAATACGCCCATAAAAGCATTTCCGACTGGAAGAGAGTTTTTGCTCCTGAATGTGCGGAATGTTCAGTCCAAGCGGACTGCGCAGGGCTGTTCACATGGCATTTTCATCGTGAACAAGCAATGAAGATCAATCGGATTAAAGGTATTACTCATGTCTAAATTTACGAAATCGCTGTCCGTCTTCATGGCCAGCATTGGACTCGTAAGCCCCAAGTCTCAAGCACTCCATCAGCCTTCTGAATCCACTTTGTTGGATACATATGACCCTATCAACTTGCGACCACTCAACATGGACGCGGATAACCTGTATGCGGCACACCGTTCACATTCTTCCCACTCCTCACACCGGTCCAGTAGCGGTTCCTATTCCAGCCCGAGCAGGAGCTCCCCTGTCCCAAACCGTAGTCAGTCCAGCCCCAGCCGAGGCCTCTACAACTCTTCAGCGGGAACCAGCCAACCTGTTGACCCGGGCCGCCCGGCTACAGTGACACCATCAAGCAAGGATATTGACCCTGCTAATGCGAAGCTGGTTGAACTAATTAAGCGAGTGCAGATGGGACTGTACATAAAGGGGTACGATCCCGGTTCAGTTGATGGAATCATGGGAGAGCGAACCCGAGTTGCACTCAGGAAGTTCCAAAGTGACTATGGCCTGCCTGCTGATGGTTTAATGGGAACTGACACATTGAGTGCTCTCGGCGTGGTAATACCGTAATGAAGCAGGGAGCGATGCGTCATATACAATTTCTTATTTCACTTTCTGTATTGATTGGGCTTTTCGTGGTTATTGGCCAGGAATACGTGCGCCCGTGGGTCGCAGAGAGGAGCTATGGAGAAGAGTATAAACGGCTTGCTTTCGCTTGCGACATGGCCATGCACGAAGAAGCTGCTTTAAGACAAAAAGCGGACGGCACTTTAGCAAGCCGAGCGTTACATCTGAGTGCCGATGTCGGCATGATGATCTGCCATGATTACGATAAGCTACGCAAGAAAATGTTGACGAACGGGGTCAGTGAGGATCGGCTGTCCATGCTGGGATTGGAGGTGCTTGAGATTGAGCAAATCACCGTCAAGCAAATGGTCGACGCACACAGAATGGATAGATTCTAATGAGACCAAAAATCATTCTGCTCGCCTTGGGGCTAGCCGGGTTGTTCTCAATTATAAATACCCAAGCGTCTGAGCGTTCCTACGAAGATAGAATGCTTCGCAAGGTAATTGAAGCTTACGAAATTCAGCCTTTTACACCAGAAATCAACTCATTCGAACCAAAAGAAAAGCTGGGGCAAGCTCTTTTTTTTGATCCGATTATGGGAGGCCCCAAGAACACAGCCTGCGCAACATGTCATCTCAGACACAAAGGCAGCGTCGATGGTCTTCCGATGGCAGTTGGTATTGGCTCTAGCGGTGTGGGCGAGCAGAGACTGGAGACTGAAGACGCTTTTGTCATACCTCGTAACGTCCTGCCCTTTTTCAATAGAGGAGCACGCGAATTCACTGCTTTTTTTTGGGATGGCCGTGTTCAGTTGGGACCAAATGGAGAGCTAGAGTCACCCTTAGGAAGTCTTCTTCCAGAAGGCTTTGACAATCTTTTAGCTGTGGCCGCAACCTTCCCACCGGTGGAGCCTGACGAAATGCTTGGTCGTTCCCTTCGTAGAGGAGGTAACAAGAGCAGCACATATCATGCAGAGCTGGTCAGTGACCAAGTGGATCCTGATAATTTCCAGGAGCGTACTCTTGATGTTTATAACCATCTGGTGATCCGTCTTATAGGTAGCGTTGAAAATTCAGATTCAACTCAAATCGAATACCGAAAATTGTTCACAGAGGCTTACCCTGGTGTCAGCGATTACAACATAACTCATATCGGCAACGCGTTATCCGCTTATATATCAGCAGCCTTTGAGCTTCAGCCCGCCTCTTGGGATCGCTACATTCAAGGAATCGACTCAGCCCTCTCGCTCGAACAAAAACAGGGAGCAATGATTTTTTACGGAAAAGGACGCTGCGCAGTATGTCATGCTGGTACTCAATTTTCTGACTTCCAATACCATGGTTTGGCCCTACCCCAGTTGGGGGTGGGGAAACATGGCGGCTACCTAGACTATGGGCGCGCCAAGGCAACAGGCTTGGCAGGCGACCGTTTCCAATTCAGAACTCCACCGCTCCGCAATGTAACCCAGACTGGCCCTTGGGGTCACAATGGAATTTTTGACTCGATAGAGAATGCCATCATGCATCACTTCAATCCGATTCCGTTGTTGTATCAGGCACAGCAGGAGCGACCGCGAGAAGCTGAATTAGCCGGGCGACTATTAAGTTACCGCTCATCGACTCTAGCAGAGATGTACCCGATATCACCTGAAGATGTGGGATTATTAGTCAAGTTCCTTGAAGCTCTGAAGTCGGTTCCAGTGATGAGTGACGAGCAAGCTCTCCCTGAATCAGTGCCATCACAGATGAATCAATTCATTCTGCAATAGCACGGTAATCCCTAATTTCATTCTCCAGCGCCTGGAGTCGATTGTCCGTGCTGTCAGAATGAGATGGTGAGGCCCGCTCAAGCACGGACGCAGCCTCACTATACCCATTCATTAGGCCCAGCGAAGCAAGAATCAGTGTTGACGCCTTGGTAGGCGATAAAAGGCTTGAGGTTTTCATGCTCCAATTTACGCCCTGCAGGTAATTTTTTCTATGGCAGAAGGTTATCCGCGCCTGACCAGTCACCCAACCAGGGCTGGGTGACTGGTCAGGCAGGCAGGAATGCATCTAGCTGAATCCTGCATGCGTCGAGGCTCTCAATCACCAGAGGCTCGGCCTGCAGGCATAACGAAGGGGCTCCATCCCGGCCGCCCCTCCCTGCCAGATTCGACCCAAGCAGACACTCACCATAGCTGACGCCTGCCCCGCGCACCACGCGACATGGCGGCGCAGTAGGAAGGCCAATCAAATTGACCTGCTATCAACAATGATGAATCGGACCTCAATCACTTCCACATTCAGGCCGATTGGCGGGGCTTTGGAGCATTCGATTGAAGCCCTAGGAGAAGACAACGGGCACGACACCCCGCATCAGTAAAGCCGAGCGCTTCGGCCATTAGCTTGGTCGCGGATGGCGTGGTCAGATGCGTGGTGAGCCCGCTGCCGATCAGTATTGGTTTTGATACCCTTAGGTAAGTTCGGTACTGATTTGGAGGAAAGCATGCATAATACAGTCACAATCGCTGAGATAAGGCGCCGTGGCATGGCCGCGATTGAAGAAGGTTTGCGCCGGGGGCCCGTGCATATCATCAAACGCAATAAATCGGCTGCTGTTGTACTTTCCGAAGAAGAGTACCTGCGCCTCACTGGAGCGCAGCTTCCAGCTGTGCAAGGGACAACGGCGATGCAGTGGCTCCTGACGCAGCCTTTCGCCAGCATTCGCGAAAAGGCCGAGATCGACACCTCCTTGACTGACGAGCGCGACTGGTAATTGCGTTCTTCGAAGCATGTGCCTTGATCTATTTGATCGAAGGCAAAGAGCCCTTCGCAGAACAAGTACGCAGCCAACTTGCTGAGGTCGCCCAGGCGCACCCCCGACATTGCCGTTTGTGCTTGCCCACCCAACGCTTTACATTAAACATTAATCCCATGTAATGCAGGTGACGGTCATGAACACGATAACCCGCATCAGCAAAGCAGAACGCTTCGGCCATTGGCTTGGTCGTGGATGGCGCGGCTATATGCGTGGTGAGCGGCGAGTGTCGGGCTGGTTGGTGACTCAAGGCTTGCCGACATTCATATCCACCGCTCTGGTATGGGTAGTCAAGCTAGCCGTATTGGCAGGGTTATTCTATTTCGCGTTTTGGCTGGCGTTAATGTTGGTGCTTGCAGTAGCCACGGCTTGGGTCGCGGGAGGTTCATCGGAGCAAGATGAGCCTGACTTCCTCGGATCTGAAGCCGAAGAACGGGATCATCGCGAAAGCTTGTTCTACGATCCCATTAACTACAATGATGATCCAGATCCGCGTTTCGAGGATCACTGAAGCGCGGATCACTTCTTCGCTACGCTCATCAACAAACTAGAGCCTTTCCCCCCAGCTTGGCCTGCGTCGCGTGTGCCGTTGGCCAACCCTTGAACCATATTACCTACTCGGACGCCGGTCCACGCCAAAGCGGTGATCCAGAACGCTGGCAATACCAGAAACATCGTCGCCATCACAAAGTTTAAAATCATATCGCCAAAGGCATTGTTCAATCCCATCAGCGGATCAAAGTTGGTGACGGGCCGATTCCATCCCCACCCTACTCCATACAGCGCATCCAGAATGGTGCTGTCGATCCAGCGGGCCAGCTGAAACCAGAACTCCACGAAGAATAGCGCAAACTGCACCACACTGACCGTCACCACGGTCTTGAGTTCGTAGGTACTAATGACGAGCACCAGCGGAATGCAGATCACCAGCGCCATTTTGAGAAACGACAACACCATCGGTAACGCCTGGCGCACCACATCCATTGCCGGGAAAAAACCCAGTGAACCCATGGTGAGGCCAAGGTCGCTGGCGGCGCGTGTCACGACATTGGGCAACGTCTTGTCGATCTGCCCGCCGTAATCGGTATAAACGTCCCCTTGATTCAGCTTTTGCTGGCGGGGAGCCGCTATTGCCCGGATCACCGAGTCATCCACGTCACTGCGACTCAGGAACCCCGCCCACCCCGCCAACCGGTTAAGCAGGCTGGGATCGACCTCAGACAGCAGGCGACCCCGTAGGCCATGACTGCCGTCGTTCCACCACTGCTGACAAGTTGGATAGCCGCCGCCGCTGGGCACCTGGGCCAGCCCTGCATCGCGGTTGCTGTCATACGGCCAGGCATCGCGTGGGGTGCGGGAACGGTAGTTGCCATAGTAGCCCGCCGAGTCCATAAAATACCGTGAACCGATCCAGGTGACGTCGTGCATCTGCGCCTCATCCAGCTCCGGGCGGTTCATGAACAGTTTGGCGCGGGCCGGGCCGTAGCAGTCGTGAGAGAAGTCTGATATTTCCTGTGCCAGCACTGGATCATCGATGCGAGTGGCATCCAGCTCCATGCGCATCTGACGCAGCTCAGTGCCGCAGGGAATCGCAGCGACCGAGGCACTGGTTATGCCGCGCGAGAGCGCGTGCACAAACGCCCACCACACCGGCACCTTGGCACTTTGGTCATTGAGGGTGGTGAAAGACTGGCTCCAGCCCGTATCGGACGGTTGCGGTACACTCACACCGCATTGCAAGGAGCGCGCATCGTCATACTGCATGCGGTTGAGATCCACATCGATAAACGGAATACCGGCAAACATCACCACGACAACCGCCACCCACACGCGGGTTTCAATACGCGCAGCCGATAACAGACCCTTGTTACCTTCGTCCGCCCCTTCACCCCGAACCTTGAGCCATTCCTGCAAGATGATGGCAATGAACGGGATGGCAAACACACCGCTGGCCACCAACACCGACCAGATCCCGTTATGCACGATCCAGCCGACCAGCGTCAGGTAATATTCCAGGTAATCGGTTGTGAACAGCGTCATGGTTCAGCTCCCCCGCTACATGTTCTGCATCAGCAGACTGCCTTCCAGCGTGACCAGAGCCAGTACGGCTGCAATCTCCGTGCGAATCAATCGGTGGCGGGTTGCCACATCGGGTTGCCTCGCGAGTAGCCGCCCGCGCATCCACCTCCACCCATAGGCGGTTGCGCCATAGAGGCACAGACGCCACAACAGGAAAAAGCCAGAGAACTCATCCAGCCACTGCTCCCAGCCAGAAATGCTGCCCAAGAAATAGATACCCGCCACATTGGCTGCCACAGCAGCGGCCATCAGTAGCACCGTCCACAGCAGCGCCCTGGCGGCGCGCCGGTTGCACAACCAACGTAGCCAGGCGGCATTCATGGTGCATTACCGGGCGCAGGCCGCTGCATCTGCTGCAGACGATCCGGCACAGGATCGCCCTGGTAAATCCCGCGCGAACCCGCCGCACGTGTTCCGTGACGCTGGATGATCGCCATCGGCGAGTTATTCGCCAGATCCCGGCGTAGCTCCAACTCGGTCTTGAGGTTCTGAATCTCCCGGTCGAGCGTGTCGCTCTCGCGGTTCACGACCTCAATGGCGATATCATTAGCAGCGACATTGGGCTCCTTCTTGCCAGTCAGCAGCGTGCGCTGCAGCAGCAACGCTTTCTCCAGCACAGAAGACAGCGCGACCTCAGAGGCAAGCCGGCGTGCAAGAATGTCCTGATCGGGCTCATCGCGTAGCGCTTCTATCACGCCACGTGTGATCGGCAGCGAAGCACTGCCGGCTTCGTGCAAGTTCTCGAAGGTAGTGTTGCGAGCACCCGAGACCAGGTCCTGCAGCACCTGCAGCCTGGCGTCGTACTCCTCCTGGATCAGCGGGGTTAGCCCCACACCAGGCACGGTCTGGGTCTTGATGCAGGACTCGCAGGTACGTTGCTCCTGCTCACCCAGCACACGGGTTGCCCACTGGATCGCGGCATCAGGCGACGACCATGTCTGGCAGGCAAGACTGGCGCATCCCGCTGAATTGATGGGTGAGTTATCGGCGACGCCACGCCCATTGACCAGGTTATAGCCGGCTCGAGTAACATCACTCACCACCTTTATCGGGGCTTGGCTCGTACCGCCAGCATTGCTACCACCGACCCATGGAACACCATCATTGCCGCGGCGGGTTTCGGCCTGCTCAATCGCCGAAATCGCATCGGTGCTCGACACTGCCTCACGCAACGCCATGCCCTCAGCGAGCTGGTTCCAACCCGCCTGACCACCTGCCATGTCCGCCATCCGCCCCGCCATCGCCCTGCACGTCAGTTTGGAGCGATCAAAGTCCATCCTCGCTTGCAGGACACCATTGGTGATCAAGTTGTACAGACCTGGATCAGCACGTTGAATGATCAGCGCCGGCAGCGACGCAACCGCGCTCGTCGCGCTCTGGATAACATCGCTCATGATGCGCTGAAATCCATTGGTAACGCCGTTCAGCTGGTTCTGGATGGTTGTCGAGATCGACATGTCGCCACAGACCAGGTTGCTATTCCAACCGACACCCACACCAATCGAGCGCATACCAGCCGCACCGCTCATTGAAACGGCATTACCACCACCGATCGAGTACATGACCTCATCACCGATCACACTGCCGCTATTCTGGAAGCCACCGCTTTGTGCCAGAACCAGGCCGCTGACCAGCGACAACGAGATCGCCAACACAGCGGGACGCCAAAATCGAAGTGAAACAAGGTTGTCAGAACGATTCATGTTGGCGACCTCAGTTGAAATCCACACTGCCAAGGAAGGTCTGACCCCGGCGCTGGCAGCAGCTATACGGCCGCCACAATGCCCATGCATAGTCGCCCTGGCGGGCCTGGGTCAGAGATTCATCATGGGGAAACACAGTGCAAGAGGAAGACGTGCGTGGCGTCAGCTCCTGCCACTTACCTGTTGAGGGGTCGGTTTCCATCAATGCACCCGCCGGCCAGTAACCGTCCCGCGCGCTGGCCAGCACGGGCTGATAGACATGCGGTTGCCCACGGCGGGTCACGATGTCACCCGCTCGCTGCGCCACCACCGCCCCGGCTTTGTAGTCATCGGTCTGGTGAAGGAAACCGCCCCGTGGGTAAACGCTTCCCCACAGATTCATTCCGCTGCGCAAGCCCACTTCGCGCTGGCCTGGAAGCAGCGCCTCGGGATACACCGCTTCGGGCATGTTGTAGCGCCAGGCAGGGGTATCCAGCGTGCTCAACAAATAGGGCATGAATGCCGTACCGGCCCCCGGGCAGCTGTAGCCGAACGACGAAGCGAACTGATTGAACATCTCGCCGCCCGGGTGGCCGATCACATCCGCGTTCTTGAACTTGGCGAGATTGTTCTCGTGATCCAGACTCGATGTGCCATCCCCTCCAGCCTGGGCGGTAGGGTTCGGCAGGCTCATCGCGCGAATCTCGCCCCAGGGGTTTGCGCCAGTGTTCGAGTAGCTCGACACCACGGCATCCGGAACATAATGGCGCACCTTGATAGACGTCCGAACTCTGCAACCTGACAAGGAGCAGCGGAGCCAGTAACAGATCCCCACGACCCGGTATTCCAGACAGTCAGGAGACAAGGCGGAGGACACGATACTGACGGTGTTCAGGGCCAGACTCGGTGCATTCACACACAGCAGTGCAGCAGCAACCCCCAGGCGCAAGCGTAGAGGCTTCTTGGGCGGTCGACCGCTCATTGTGCCAGCCCCTGTCTATTGGCTTCAATGCGTGCAATGGCCCGGCTTACATTGGCCTCGCCGTACATCACATAGCGTTGGTCGACGACGACAGCCGGAATAGTGGTGATACCCAGGCTCCAGGCATCCACGACATCCTGATACGCCATTGCGATACGGTGCTGGAGTGCATTACCTCCCTCCTCCAGGCGTCGCCGCACGGTAGCGGCGCTGCGTGAAGCATCGTCCGAAAGACCAGCAGTCAGCCCCGCCTCGATCCGTGCAGGCGCATCCAACATGATGACCCGCGCATCAAGGGGAGCCTCTATGGGATGCAGGCTATCAGTCACCACGATCAAACCCACTGCATGGACATGCGAAGTGGGGAGCATTGTAAGCAGGCTGATAACCAGCAGGCATGAAGCAGAGAATATGGTCATGTTGAAACGCCGTGGAGTCACTTATGTCGTAGTCGACACCAGAGCAGCTCGTCGGGCGATAAACAAAACGGTATCCGTGCAGCCGCTTTGATCACACTGAAAAAGAAGGCATGAACTTTAGCCTTCGGGCGCGCGGCAGATGAGCGATGCAACACGGGATATAGAATGACGTGGCCGCAGCATCTTGTTATCCGCAGCGGTTGTCTCTTAAGTTGGTAGCCCGCCGCTCAGACTTGGGGCTTCAGGGGTAACCGTTGATATGCCGTCCAGCAAAGACCATGAGCATTCATCGTAAACCACGACCCACGGAGCGGCACAGCGTCAAGACAATCGTCCCAAGCACGCCTGCAATGATGCCAAACAGCGTCAGACTCCAGAGCTCATAGGAAACACCCCACAGCTCGACTCGGCCGTCAGTGCAGCCTGCACGTGGGGCGAGCACTGCGGGCATGAGTTGATCCAGAGCCAAACCGGAAATGATCCGGTCAGCCAAGCTGAGACTGCAAGAAAATGCATTATTCGCTACAAAGTGCTGCCACAGAGCTGTCGCCATTCCCGCTAGCGAGAGCAGTAAAGCCAGAACGCAGAACAGCAAGCGCGGCACTACACGCTGTGTCATGAGCGCCACCCCGCAGACCAGAGCGATGGCCAGGAACTGCACCCGTTGCAGAATGCACCAAGGGCAAGGTTGCATATCGAAGGCGTATTGCGATACCAATGCTGCCCCTACGGCACCAAGACAACACGCAGCGATCACAAGTAGTCCCATTCGACCACGTCCCTCGGGCCGCTCTGAATACCAGCTAATAGGCCGCTCCTTGCCCCTCATGTCTCGATTCCCCTTAATAAGTATGAAGTAGCATGATCCAGATCAGGACCATTGCCAGGCGGCAGCGAAACCAGGACATTCATGAGCGTCCTTTTTTGGGGAGTGATGCGTGTACAAGTGCATGCAGAGCTTTGCCCCCATGAACCGGAGCTGCCACACCTGTTCAGCAGTGCATGTCGAATCCGGAATTTATCTCACATCAATACTTAATAGACGTTTGGGAGAGGCAGAGACCGAACCTTTGTAACCATAAATTCATACTGCTCCCGAGAAATCAGGCCTTCACATCATGATGTGCAGGCCTGATATAAGAGGCTGATCAGAGCAGCCCTTGTTCTGCAAACGAGTAAGGCTCCCCCTTGCCTATGATGAAATGATCGAGAACGCGGACATCAACCAGCTCCAAGGCTGCTTTCAATCTGGTTGTTAATTGCCTGTCAGCATGACTTGGATCACTTTCTCCCGAAGGGTGGTTGTGAACAAATATGACGGCGGCGGCATTGTGTTTAAGTGTCTCGCTGAGGACGACCCTGGGGTATACCGCTGTTGTATCGATGGTTCCCCTGAACAGCTCTTCGTATGCAATAACCCGATGCTGGCTGTTCAGAAACAAAGCCGCAAAAACCTCATTTGGCTTATCAACCAATTTTGCGCGTAGGAAGTTTTTGACGGCGCACGCAGTCAGCAAAGGCGTACCGTCACAAAAGACCCGATGCTCCAGGATTTCCATGGCACGGGCGATGATCCAATCGTCATGCTGTGCCTCCAGCATAGTGAACTGATTGGCACTGTCTTGAACCGCAACGAGTGTCGACATGATTAGTCTCCATCATATGAACGGAGACGCTAACCCCGGAGGATAGGCTCTCCGAGGTAGTTGAATAATAATGCATCCACCACCCAATTGAAGCCAGGTGGTCATCCGCGCACGGGATGCGGGCGGACGGGGTACGCAATCAAACGCAGCAATAGCCACGCCGTAGCCTCGACGATCGCTGGCTACCTGGGTATGTTGCCGTCAAGGACGGCTAACAAACGAAGTCAGTTGAACACGGTTGGCAGCGAGATAAAGCCAACAATGCGCCACCCAGCACCCCATGTTCTGGAACATTTGCCATGTTACGGACATGTTTATCCTTTATAAGGAAAGCACGGTGGGGCCACACAGTTTCAACAGAAACGCCTTTACATTGCTCCTTGTCAGCCCTTATCCGCCGCCAGCCTAGCCAGCGTTATATGACTCTGCCGCCAGTCTTCATCTCCGAGACGTGCTTGATACTCGGCTTGAACGGCCTGCAACAGCGGAATAAGGGTGAAGTCAATCGTGCTGGCAACCACCGCATCACGCGGCATTTGGTAGGTAGCCCCTGCCTTTCACTGCTAGGCGTTTTTCATCAAACAAGATGGAGCGCTAACATGCTCGAACTAATACAATTGATCTATGGACACCATTTCTGAGTTCTGGCGCGATCCGGCCATGCCCTATGCCGAGAGTCGACGCGCCTGCCATAGCCGGGCCTGCTATAAGCCGCATAGCCATCCGACCTTTTCCATAGGCGCGGTGGATCAGGGCATCAGCCGCTTTACCGGTGCAATCGGCGGGCCTGTCACATTGCACGTCGGAACCATCGTGTTCGTTCCGGCATCCCGTGTTCACGCCTGCAATCCGGAGCCCGATACGGCATGGAGCTACCAGATGTTGCATCTGGACGCTGCCTGGCTCGATACCGCAAGCCCACCGAGAAATCTGTTAAATTCAGCATGCTTAGAAAAAACGATTTGACACGAGAAGTCACAGTAGATATAGGTGCACTACCGTATTCTACTGAATTTGATTTGTGCAAAGAAACCGGTGTGTACCAAGATCTTAAGAAAGTGACATCGACAAGCAACAACTCATCGCCAATTCCCACCTATAAAGCCCTAAAGGTTAACTGTAGATCATGGCTTGAAATAGCTCCCATTGGTGATGGGCGTTATTTCCTATCATACGAGCTTAATTTTTTGCGCGGATTCACAGTCTCCAATCTGATGGGGTTTGAAAAACTCACACCACAAAGAACCACCTTGTCCGCCAATAACACTGTCCATACTGCAGAGGAAGTACTGGAGCCAAACTCAAAAAAACAAGGTGGGCGTACAGTTGAGTCAACAACCATTACGATATCCATACAATAAAGGAAGCGCGTGACAAGTTTTGCTATCCAGCATTCTTAGCGTGAAGTTGGGCCGCTGCCTGCCCTGATGCAGCTTCATACCTAGGGTAACTATTACTAATGAGGGATCGCCGGATGGAAGGTTGGGACGGGTAAACTTAGTTTCTGCCCAGCCAGGCAGCGCCACTCTTCAAGTACTGCCTTGATGGCTGATTCATCCTCCAGTCGCTCCAGCGGTATCGTTTTGGAAAAGCACCGATAACCCGGTAGGTCTGTCGAGTTAATCTCTCCATCTTCCGGGTAGTCCATCCCCTGCCAGACCTTGGCGTACCAGTTATAGGGCGCGGCAGCAGGCTCATCACACACCACGACTGATAACACCAGTTCGCTGCGGGCCTGCTCGACTGGCATGGAGTTGAATTGCCCACTGTATATGTCGAAGCCGGTATCACTGCGAACCCAGGCACCATACATCAGATCCCCAGCTTGGTGATGATCCCACGGGGCTTTTTGTTGGCCTGCTGGCCTGAGCCAGATTGCTGATAGATCATAAAATGGCAGGTAGCGCCAACCACTGTTGTCACGCACCTCTAGACCGTCCAAGCTCTTCGGTAATGGGTACGCATATTGATGATGATATGCGTCAGCCCCAAGCTGATCGCGAATGTAGGCCAACAATTCGAACATGCGCTGCTGGTAATCCGCCAGCAGTCGATATGCCTTACGCACATCAAGCAGAGCGTCGTACAACGTTCCCGTCATTTTATCCTCCAGTGGGTAAATGCGCCGGGGGCGGTTTTGAGTTCAACGGGCTGTAGATTATTGAGCCAGCGCATTGGGTGAGCACGCAGGCGATGCCAAGCATAGCAGCTGGCGACATCATCTAGCAGGCGTAGACACCCTGGCGGTGAGTCGGGCGGCAGGTTCGCTTCCAGCGCCTGATAAAGCTGTTGCCAGCTGCGGCAAACCAATGTGAAACGTTCTGCACTGCCAGTAGGCAAAAGAGGAAGCAATTCCTTCAGCAAATCGTCTTGCCCTTTTTCACTGTAATCCTTCAAGCCACCCAATGTGAGCAGGATGCAGTTATCTGACAGCGCATCCTGCTCCCAGCCAGACTCCAGCTCCTGGGCCAGTTGAAATACATTCTGCTGACGCACAACATCATGTCGCTTGGCCTCGACCAGCAAAGAATGCTGAGCGTCTTGCAACAGTACGTCAGGTTCAACCCGCTTGCCGTCTTTAAGAAACCAGGACGGCCAGTATTCAATCGACTGCAGTGGCCCAAAACTTTGCCCCAGCAGCTCTGTAAACACGTTTGTGAACAGGTTATCCGGCAGGTAGGCAAGACGTTCAAAGACGCTGGCTGTCAAGGCATCCTCAGCACCTTCTGCCTGCTCCAATGTGGTTTGCATGTTCTGTAAGCCAGTGCCGCGCTTTTTGCCGGAGAGTACTGCATTGAGCATCCCTTGGTTCCTTCTGCTCTAATTCATCTGCGGTTATATTAGACCACTACCATACCTCTCCCACCTACCGCTTTGCTTAATTTCTGCTAACCTGATTCAGGTCCACTTCGTAGACGGGTATACCGCAGTGTTCTCTGATAACTATGTGGCAGAGATTCGCAGCCTTGAAGAGGCTCTGCTTGAGGCATATAGACGTTTGGATGAGGCGGCGGATGTGGAGGCGGATGTGGAGGCGTTGCATGACTTACGCATCGCGGTCAGACGCATTCGCAGCCTGACGGCCCCACTCCGCTCCCAGCCTGAGAGCCAGACACTGCGCGAGGCTGCCGCCGAAGTCGGCCGGCTGACCACCCCGACACGGGATCTGGAGGTGCTGATCATCGAACTACAGCAACGTGGCCATGACACCTTGGCTGACGTCCGCCGCCGGCGTTTGCAAACGGACTATCAGCTGATCGTGGCCGCGCCGGAGCTGCAACGGCTTTTTGCAGCACTGCAGCAGTGGCCTGTTGCGTTCAGAAAATCGAAACTGGGCGAAGATTCGCAAGCGCTCAAGCGCATCATCGGTAAGGCGCTAACCAGACAAATAGACAAGCTGCATGCAGCCTTGAAAGACGTCGAGTTCGACCGACATCAACTGCGTATTCTGGTCAAACGAACCCGTTATCTCACTGATGCCTTCCCACAGCTATCCCCTCTACCAACTGCCGCAACCAAATCGCTGAAGAAGGCTCAGGCTGCACTCGGCGCATGGCATGACCACTTTCAATGGGGGCTTGCAGCCCGGCGTGAGAGCGATCTGCAGCCATTGGCGTTGCAATGGGAAGAGGCCTCAAAGCAAGAGCTAAAAGAGGCCGAGGTAGCGTTGAGCGAGCTGGCCGAGTTGCTGCCGAAGGAGAAGGTGAAGGTGAAACCACGCACGTCGAAGGAAAACCCAGCCACTACGAAAGAGAAGAAGAGCCGGTAGACTCTTGGCCACCGCTTTGCGGCACGCAGGAATATCTATCCCGTTTTATTGAAGACTGCCCTACATGCCACTAGCAATATTGTCATGATTTTTTCATATTCAAGATATAGGATGCCCTCTGCTAAAGGATTAGCACCCGTCGATAGCCCGGCTCCGTGCCGGGTTTTTCGTATCTGCGGTACTGAAACATGGATCCATCGCATCTCATCGTATCTCCCCTGCCCGCCCGTACTCTCTGCTGCGGTGCTACCCAGATCCAGCAGCTGAATACTCCACGATTGATTGATCCCTTCCACCACTTTGATCGCTGCATCCAGCTCGCTGATGCCATGATGCTGCATGAGCTGGTAGCACTCTGCTTTTGGGCCAGGGCCAGGTACAGGCTTGGGAGGGGTCAAGTACTCCCAGCCTACCAGTGAGATTGTGGTGGCAGTCAGCAAGAAGTCAGCGTTTTTTTGCACTCAGCTGAATCAATTTCGCCAGAGCCTTGCACTCTGGATCTGTCACCGCGCTGACACAAGCATCCTTCATGGCCAGCTTGGATACACCGCCCCACTCCAGCACAAAACCAGCACGCCGTGCTAAACAGTCCAGGTACTCGCGCTGTGTCCGTCCATTCCCTTCACGAAATGGGTGGATATGGTTGATGCAACCAAACGCAACCCCCGCCTCGGCAGCAAAACTTTTCAGATCCCCTTTCAACAAAGCCAGAAAGTCAGTTTGTTTGAGGCGAAGCCACATGTCATGAAACGCAGCTTCAATTTCCTGATGCGCTAGAAATATCGTGTCGTTCTTGGCGATATCGACTTTTCGGCACTCACCTGCCCAAGGGTAAATATCCTGAAAAATGAACCGATGAATAGCCTTCAGGTGCGTGAGTGACAAGTCTCCTTCGATGGGCACTTCCTGGAGCTGGATGATGCGAACCGACGCAAAGTCAGTTTCAGCTTCACCCAGGGAGGCAGTGTCCTGAATGTTCAAAAGGTTGATCAGAACGCCGTTGGGATAAACGTAAGGATCGACTTCGACGGAATAGCCTGCGGCGTAATAGTGATCATCACCTTCATCATGATCATGGGTGATATCGCTGGTCATTTGGAGCTGTAACGGGCTTTGGTCGCTGCGAGGAGCTCTGCAGATGAGATCTTGCCGTCACGGTACTCGGCCATCTTTTTCGCCACGAAAGCGCTAGTGCGGGCACCTTCCAGGTTGTTTGTGGCGACAACGTGGTTGACGGTTGCAGTGCGCGTTAAGTCTTGGATATCCAGCATGAGTCCACCCTCAAGAAACCTACCGCTTACTGTATAGAGGAAAGTGATCGGGCATCAAGGCGAAACCCTGTGATCAGAGCAGTCGCATGAAAAAACACAGTCCAAGCGTTTTGCAATGCCAGCTTCAGTATCCAGTGTAGCGCACTCTCCATCGATTAAGGCAGCACGTCTTCGTACAGTAGCGGTGTAATTCCGCGGGCCTGGTCAATCCTTTCTGCCATCTTGATCGCCGCGTCCAGCTCGCTGATGCCATGCTGTTGCATGAGCTGGAAGCGCTCTGCTTTCTCTTCAGGCTCCGTTTGGGCCAGGGCCAGGTACAGGCTAGGGGGTACGGCACGGAACAACACTTCCATGCTCTTGGATAGGATCACCCCTTCGGTGTATTTGCCTGCTTCCTTCCTGGCCGACAGCATGAGTGCCTTCTGCGCTGGTGATAGCTCGCGGAATGTGGCGATTTTTTCTACCTCGTCTGGGGGCATCGACAGACAGAGCCACCATTCGATCATGTTGAGCATGGGCTCGGCTGCCTTGGGCAGGTCGTCGATATTCTGCGTGGCCAGCCAGAACCAGGCGCCCAGTTTTCGCCACATCTTGGTGATCTTCACCACATAGGGCGACAACAGCGGATTCCTGGTAATGACGTGCCCCTCGTCGGTGACATTGATGATGGGCCGGCCGAGGTACTGATCACGCTCTGCGATGTTGTTAACGGTATTGATCAGCGATATGTAGGCGATCGAGAGCTGGGCGCTATAACCTTCCCGGGCATAGGTGGCCATATCGACCAGGGTGATATCGGCCTCCGGCCAGGGTGTGCCCGGTCGGTCGAACATCTCGCCCTCGGCACCCTGGCAGAACATGTCCATGGCATCGGCCATTTCCATCAGCCGGGTGCGCCGAGACTCTGGCAGCGTGGCATCCTGGCCGCGTTCGCGCAGGGCGTCGCGTACATCGTGGGTCAGCGCTGTGCGCTGCTCAGCAACGCAGCGTCGTGCCGCATCGAGAATGCACTGGCGGATCAGTGAGCGGTCAGCGCGCGTCATGCGGGCCTCTTCCTTGTCCTCGCCGCCGGTGATCATGAGACGGGCGATGATCTCCAGCTCACCCAGTACGTCGCGTTGTTCGTCCGCCTGGTCATCGTCCAGGTCGTCAGCATCGAGTGTTCTTACATCGCTCGGAGTTTCGATCAGTCGGCTGGCATCGGCGAACGGTGCCAGACTGACACCGGCACCCGGCGCGAGCTTGACGCGATTGACTGTCAGCCCGAGGCGTTTGGCAAAGTCGCTGAACAGGCCAAACGAGTTACCCGCCTCCACAATAAACAGCCTTGGCCGGTAGATCGCAGTGACCTGGATAAGCAGGTTGTTCAGCGTGGCCGACTTACCTGAACCGGACGGACCAAACAGGAACAGGTGCGCGTTCATTTGCCGGTCGAGGCGGTTCAAGGGATCGAAGGTGATCGGTGCGCCGCCACGGTTGAAAAAGGTGATACCGGGATGGCCAGTGCCTTGGCTGCGGCCCCATACAGGAGCGAGGTTGGCTGCGTGCTGGGCGAACATCAGCTGCGTATACCACTGCTTGCGATCCTGACTCGAGTTATAGGCGCAAGGCAGCCAGCGCACGTAGCTGTTGAGAGGCGCGACTTCATCGTCTTCACGCACTGGCTGCAGGCCGGCATTGAGCATGACGTTCGCCAGCTGCAGCCCTCTGTTATCCAGTTCGGCTTCATCCTGACCACGCAGATAAAACACCAGGCTGGCACGGTAGAGTTTGTGCGCACTGCCAATCAGGGAACGGGCTTGTTGTACGGCCTGGAGCGTCTGTTCGGAATCCAGGGTCTCCCCCACCGCTTTTTTGGCCAGCTGATTGAGCTGCCCCTCAAGGATGTCCTGCGGCGTCGCCACCAGCGTCAAGCACATGACGCTGTCTTCCGGCATCTGATCGAACACCGTATTGATCGCGTCACCCTTGCGGATCTCGCCGGTCAGGTGACCGGTCAACGGTGGCGTGCGCAGGCGGTCGGTGACCATGACCCTGTGCGGCATGGCGTCGAAGTACCACAGCCCCTTGCCCACATCCGAGCGCGGCTGGCCGAAGAACAGCCGCTGGCTGAAGTCGCGACCCGAAGCCAGCTCGATCTCGTCAGGGTCGCTGGTCTGCTGGTAGGCGGCGAGGCGGTAAAAGCGCTCGCGATCCGCCTGGGTTGGCCCGAGCATGGTGGGACGCGGATTGAACCAGCGCAACAACCAGTCATGGATCTGCGATGCATCCAGCCGCTGCGCTGTGATGCCGGCATTGGACAGGCCACCCAGCAGCCGGTCGCAGATGATATTCAGTTCCTGCTCGGGCGATTGGCCGCGCCGTGAAGTGCCTGCAGTGACGTGGCGGTACACCACCATACGCACCCGCCGGCTTTGTCCGCGCCAACGCAGTCGCGATACGACGGTGTCCTCGAAGAGTCCGCCGGGTTTGGCAATGGCGTCCAGGTGATGCTCAAAGAAACGCAGGTAGAATTCGGTGAATTGTGTGCCTTGCGCTCGCGGCTGGATATACGCTCTCAGCGTCTGCATGTAGTGGTCGACGTTGGTTTCGTCCTGGGCATACAACTGCACGACCCAGGGGTTGCCCTCCAGTTCGTCAAAACTGTCCTGTAGCGCGTTCTCCAGCGAGTCGCGCGCTTGGGCCAGCCAGAGTGCCTCGCGGCCTTCGGTGCCCAGCGGGGTCAGCTCGAAGAAGGCCGCCACCGATTGGCCGTCTTCAAGCAGCATGCAGCGGCTGTCGGGCAGGTATTCCACCCATGGCAGCAGGCTGACAAACGAGGGGGCCCTGCGGTACAAGACCTGTTCATCGGCCTGTGTGGCTGGTTTGCCACCCTGCACTGCTGCGCCAGGTTCAGGGATACCCGCCTCGTTCAGCGCCTGCACATGGCGCTGCCAGGCGTCTGGCGGTGCGGCGCCCTCTGCCGGCGCTTTGGTACACTTGCGCCAGGGAAGCGCGAACACCATCAGTAGTCCTCCACGCGCTCACCCGGCATCGCGTACTGCACTCGCTGATACAGCGGGAATACCGTGCTGTAACCGGGTACCGGCACCGGGTCGGTACCTGCCAGGTGGGGAAATACGTACATGACCAGATCAGGATTGGGTAACCGGTGGAACTGGCGGTGGATTTCGTTGGCAGCGGTGCGGGTGTAGCGGGCCTGCTGTTCTGAGGAAATTTGCATGTCGGCGTCGGTCAGCGGGCGGCGCAGGCTTTGCCGTGCGTCGAGCAAGTAACGGCGACTCTGCAGACCGCTACCGCCCTCACCCGCTTCGTGCTGCCAGATGTCCTGCATGGTGCGGCTGCCGTGCGGCATCAGTTCTTCCTTGCTGGTGGCGCAGCCGGCCAGCACCGCCAAGGCTGCAACCAGCAACAGCGGTTTAATCCAGTTCGAGTGCATGACTTTCTCCTGCGCGGTGATCGACGCGGCGGCCTTCGGGGTCGTAATCGATGGCTAGCGGTTTCTCCAGATGAACTGCAACCTGTGCGCCCGGCTGCACATAGACGGCGGCGAAGGCCTGGCCATAGAGCTTGTTGACCCAATCAGCCATATCGCGCACACCACCACCCAGTACACGACCCATGGCTTCATTGGCGCCGATCCCTACGGTGCCAATGGAGCCATCTGCGCCGACGTAGGACATCTGACCATTGTCCGAGTCAATCAGTGACGCTGCCCCGGCACCTGCTGCGGTGATCAACGCCTGCGTGCCGAGGTACTGCTGGGCATTGCTGCGGCGCACGCCGGACACACAGGGAATACCGTAGGGATCGCTGATCCAGCCCAGGCCGTCCTGCTGGTTGTTGCGCTGCCTGTTGCCCTCGCTGTCTTCAGGGATGGTGCGGATCGTGCCATCCTGAAAAACAAAGGTGATCGAGCGCACTTCGCCGCGTACGCACGACAGCGTCCAGTCACCCGAGGCGGTTCCGCTGATCACGGCGCCGGCTACATCGGGCATGTCGATGCCGTTGGCGGTCAGGTTGTCCGGGCCGACCACGACCTTGAACGGGTATGGATCGTTGACAGTGCCATCGATGGGGACACGACCAATGAGTGCGGTCATCGCCACCGAGCCCATGAGCGTTGAGTTGCTCGGTACCGTATAGACCGCTCTGGTGTTGCTGACACCGGCGGCCCTGGCGCCAGCGTCCGCCACCTTGTTCAAGGTGGTTTCCAGCGGCTGCTGCGCGGGGCCGAAACCGGTTGGAACACGCAAGCTACTGTTGCGGCTGCCGCTATCGGTCTGCTGGGTATCATCGGGATCGATCCATCGGACCTGACCGTCTGTGCCAAGGCCATCGGCATCACCTTCTCGCAGGCCCAGTCCTACAGGCAGGTCAGCATTACCCAGGCTTTCCAGACGGCGCTGCACGTCCTGCAACAAGCCCTCCGTCTGCTGGCGTTCGTTGGCCAGCTGGGTCTGGTCACGTCGCAGCTTATCGCGCTCCGATTCCAGCGCGGTGTTGATGCGCTGGTCGATGGCGCTTTCGCGTTGGCGCAGGCGCTCATTCTCGCTGCGCTGGGACTGGTTCTCGGTCTGTGCGCTGCGCAGTTCGGTACGCATCTGTTTGACCTGAGCTACCAGTGTTGCCACGGTGTCGTGCGGGGTGTCGCCTTCAATGCCCAGCGCCTGCATTTCTTCAGGCGTGAGTCGATTGCCGGATCCACTTGTCTCTGAATCGGATGTGCTACCACCAGAAAACAGGCGGATAACGGCAAACAGCACCAGCAGCGCAACCGGAATCATCAGCCATTTCAGCAAGCCGTTACTGCGCATGACCGTCTCCCTGCAACTCTGATTGTAGAGGAAGCGGCAGATGCACCGCCGGGTCGAAACGCTGAATGGCTGGCAGCAGTGATTGCGCCAGCCCATGACCACGGGTCACCAGATATACCACGGTGGTGTCCTCCGGCAGCCCACGTGGACCGAGGTTCGGGTGCTGGAAGGTGGCGCTGACAAAGTCGCCCTGCAAGGCACGCGGGTCGAGTTCCAGCCAATCGCTGCTGTTGTTGGTCAGCCGAACCGCCGTGAGCCACAGATCCTCCAACCGCCAGGCCGCCAACGCCACGCCCTGCACTGCCAGGGTGGGGAGCAGCGTGTCGAGGTTCAGGTCGCCGCGCAGGTTGACGCGCACGATGCCCGGCACGGCTTCAACGGTGCGTAGTGGCGCATAGAGCTGCTGGGCGGCGTGACGGGTCAGCACCACGGGTATGGGGGTTTCGCGTGGTGATGGTGGCTGCTTGAGTGACTCGTCCGCTTGCTCCTGCGCTACAGCCCTCTCAACAATTCGCACCGGCTCCAGCTCAGGCTCACCCTCAACGACTGGGCGGGCAGCGATGTCGAGCAGGATCAGCGCTCCGGTATCGGTATCCTGCAGCTGCAAACGGGTAGGCTTAATCGGCTCGCTGGCCCGCAGATAGACTGCACCACCAGCACTTTGCACACGCAGGCGGTCGCCGATACTGGCGGGAACCCCTACGCGCACATTGCGATCGATAAACATGATGCGCTCCTGATCCACGACCAGCGGTACCGCCAGCGGCAGGCGCTCCCAGCGCAGAATGTCCACCGCCTGTGCCGCGTTGGCCAACACGCAGGCCAGCACGCCCAACGCGGCCAGAACCGAGTATTTCAATGTCATGGGAGATCTCCTTGCAACCCCAGACCACTATGGGCCGGGGTATCTGGTGCCGGCACTGTGATGCGCTGCGGCGCGCCGTCGTAGCAGTCGAGAATCAGGCCGAAGGGGTTGCTCGCCGGGTCTACATCCACCCGAACGACCTTGATCGGATAACGCACGAAGGCCCGTTTGACCTGTTCCGAGCCGTGGTATTCCTCGGCAGTCAGATCGAGCGTGACCACCCAGTCCCGGGCAGACAGCACACGCACCCGGTCAGTGGGGTTGTCACCATAGCCACGCCCCGGAATCTCATAGATGCCACGCACTCTTTGGCGCAGTTCGCCTGTGCTGCGCCGGTAGTCGTAATCCGCTTGCAGGAACGCTCGACAAGCCGGTGTGAAATAAGCCGAGAGGCTGTGCAGGTTGCGGGCATAGTCCTCATCACCGTTGCTCGGCCAGCGGTTGAGTTGCTGGAAGACATAGAAGGTGAAAGCGTAAACGGACTCCGGCGGCACCTCCCACCATGACCGGGTGCTGCCGGAGCGCAGATCAGGCGGTACGTGAATGGTCAGGTCACGCGGCGCGCTCC
Source organism: Halopseudomonas pelagia CL-AP6 (assembly GCF_000410875.1). Lineage (GTDB taxonomy): Bacteria > Pseudomonadota > Gammaproteobacteria > Pseudomonadales > Pseudomonadaceae > Halopseudomonas > Halopseudomonas pelagia. Next base: position 27,413 of record NZ_AROI01000045.1, on the reverse strand, counting down.
ACCAGCCGCCACCCATGACCAGAGCGACCAATACCAGCGCACCGCCGCCGATACGCAGGGTTCTGATATGCGCCTGCAGATGGGCGACCTCATTCTTGAACCGGCTCATGGCACGTCCCGCCGGGTCGTCCAGTGGCCGGAACGTGTAATCAGGCCATGACCGCCCACCCAGGCGTTCAACACCGGATAAGTGGTCGCTATGCGCCATTGCAGTTGCCGGTACAACCAGGTGTCCGGCCTGCCCCGCTTGCGGCGGCGCAGGAAGCCACCACCGATGATAATGCCAAGGCCAATACTGACGACTGCGAAGGTCGGCGCCAGGGCGAAAGTCGAGAACAGCAAGGACGCCGGTGTACCGATCAACAGCCCGAGCACACCAGACAGGCCGCAGCAGATCCACAGCTCATCGGCGGTCAACCCCCGCACCACAACCGGATGGCGGTTGAGCCGGTGCGGAAGAAACGGCACGGTGCCATCGGCCAGCAGGTGCTGATGCTCGGACATGACGCTCCCCTTACAGGATGCCGGTGGCTTCGGTGAGCAGCCAGATGCCGATCACCAGCATCACCGCGCCCACAGCGACCGTCAGCCCGAACTGGCCCCAGGTCTTCCTTCCCGTGTGGATTTCCGCGTAGGTGCCATAGGCGTGATAACACACACCCACAAACATGGAAGCCACCACCAGCAGCGCGACCAACAGCACTATGTCGTAGCCATAATTGCGGATGGTTTCCATGATGCCGCCACCGGTTCCGCGAGAGGGATCTTCCATCTGTGGCAGGCCTTGTGCAAAGGACAGCACCGGTAAAAAGGCAATGCCCAAGGTGGATGCGTAACGATGAATGTGGCGTTTTGAGGGGAAGCGCGTTTTCATTATGTTGACCCCGTGTGGTTATGACAGGAGGAAAAAAGTCAGCACCAGGTACATCGCCAGAAAGCGCACGACGACACCGAGGAACTGACGTTGATTGACACGGTTTTCCGACCAGCCCACATAGGCAGTGCGGATAGCCCAGACGCCCCATAGCAACAGCACCGTGAATACGGCGCCGACCAGTACGGCCGCCATCACGGCAGGCGGCATGCCGCTGTTGGCCTGAAAGGCGCTCAGCTGCGCGGCGGTCATGGCTGGGGCTCCACTGACGGTGTGTTGTCAGCAAGGTATTCGCCCAGCAGCTCAACGGGATCGCGTGGTTGGGCACGGGCAGGAGTGAGGTAGCCCTGGATACCGCTGCGTACACGTTCCAGGTCAGCGAGAAGGCGTGGGTAATCGAAGTGGTAGCGCTCGCCGGGTGCAGCCTGCGACGCGGCGGCGCTCTGTGCAACGAAGCGTTCCAGTGCGTTGAGTTGGCGAACCGCTGCGGCCAGTTCACTGCGGTGTGTTGGTGTCTCGCCACGAGCCAGCAGCGGCGCGCCAGCGATCAAGGTGGTCATGAACAACGCAGTACCGCTGCGGATCGCAACGCCTCGCCGAGATATAAGCACCATCACACCCTTCCCTTTCAGATCAGCAATGGCGTGATCGTGGCAAGGTTGGCGTGTTCAAGCTGTAAACAACGGGAATTGGAGATGACCGGATTGATGGAGGGAGCGTTCAGATATCACAGAGGAGGCGGGAAATAGAGAAAATGGGCGCACGATCACCTGGTGGGGACTGCATGCTTGGCTAAACTTACCCGTTTGATAAAACGCCACAAGACACAATAACCTAATTATTGTGTTGCTCGATTGTCTAGCAATAGATAAGCTTAATAACCTAATGATTGCGCAACACAATAACCTAGTTGGATAACGCTATGGCCACACCTTCAGACAAGCTTGCCACCTCGCTATCAGTCCTCAAGCAACTACAGGATGAGGGGCTCGTGGCCATCCGTAGCGGCCAGCTCAGCCGCACCCACAGAGAGCGCTTGCTGAACAGCGGCTTTCTCGTCGAAGTGATGAAGGGCTGGTACATCCCGGCACGCCCGGATGAGACGCAGGGTGAAAGCACGGCTTGGTACGCTTCCTTCTGGGCGTTCAGCAGCAGCTACTTGACCGAACGATTCGGGGCTGAATGGTGTTTGAGTCCTGAGCAGTCCTTGAATCTGCTCACCGGAGACTGGACGGTGCCGCGGCAGCTCATGGTTCGCTCGCCCAGGGGAGGAAATAAACCCTTGCAGCTTCCACACCAGACCTCGATTTTCGATATCCGCATGGATGTGCCCTCAGCCTCCGATCTGGAGGTACGGGACGGCATTCGTCTCTATGGCCTGGCGAGCGCCCTGGTCACCGTTGGCCCTGCTGCCTTCCAGACGAATCCGATAACGCTACGTACGGCACTGGCTATGGTCCGTGATGCCTCGGATGTACTCGGGCGTCTGCTCGACGGCGGCCACAGCAGCATCGCCGGACGGCTGGCCGCAGCCTTCCGCAGCATTGGCAGTGAACAGATCGCCAACGACATCGTCGGCACTATGCGTGCGGCTGGGTATGTCATCAACGAGACCAACCCGTTCACGGATGCGCAGCAGGTTTCCATCCGACTCCATGAACCAACACCCTACGTGAACCGACTCGGTATGACTTGGCAACGTATGCGAGAACAGGTCATTGATCACTTTCCTCGTCCGTCTCAGGCCCCGGTTGACAAGGATACCTATCTGGAACGAGTCGATGACGTCTATGTCACCGATGCCTATCATTCATTGTCCATCGAAGGGTACCGGGTCAGTACTGAACTGATTGAGCGTGTGCGCTCCGGATCCTGGAATCCTGACAATCATGCTGCAGACCGGAATCATCGCGATGCGCTTGCCGCGCGTGGCTATTGGCTGGCATTCCAGCGCGTCAAGCAAAGTCTCGGATCTATCCTCGATGGCAAGAACCCAGGCATAGTCGTGCAGCAGGACCAGGGTAGCTGGTACCGAGAACTGTTTGCTCCCAGCGTCACGGCAGGCATTTTGCGACCGGGTGACCTGGCAGGCTATCGCAACGGCCCGGTATACATCCGTCGTTCGAAGCATGTTCCGCCGCGACATGAGGCCGTTCGCGAACTTATGCCTGCGTTTTTCCGGCTCCTCCAGGAGGAAAGTGACCCGGCTGTCCGCGTGGTGCTGGGGCATTTCGTTTTTGTCTACATCCATCCCTATTTCGATGGCAATGGCCGTATGGGGCGTTTCATGATGAACGCCATGCTGGCGGCGGGAGGGTATCCGTGGACAGTGGTTCCCGTAGAAGGCAGGAGTGATTATATGGCGGCACTGGAGGCGGCAAGTGTCGACGGCGATCTAGTTCCCTTCAGCCAGTTCATCGGACAGCTCGTTGCAAGCACGGCGAGCTCATCCTGAACAGGAACATGCGATGCGCAGCAAAGATCAAGAATTCACGGTTGGTAAGGGACAGCAAACGGGATTTCAAGCAGGGATCTCGCTATTTCTGATCGGTGCGAGTGACACTTTCAAACCACGCCGCCATTTCTGCTTGAATGTCTGTCTTCAGTGGAGACGGCACCCCGACATGTAGCTTCATTCTCTTCGCTTTCAGCACTGCTCGCTGCTTAGCAAGCATGCTGCGTTGCTCAGCAAAGACAGATGACAACGCCTCCACTGGAACATCACGTCCTTCCTCATCATTCATTTGCCGGCGCAGCCGTTTAAATTGCTCAGGGTCTGGCGGACTCTTGAGCACCCGCTCCATATCAGTAGAACGTATCCCATGCTCTTCTGCCCAGAACGTTACTGCCGCATTCCAAGCCTCGGAGTAAGGCATGGAAAAAGTATATATTTTTGCTGGCTGACGAGGAGTGCCCGTTACCTGATACCTGGCCACCATGAAACAAGCCCGCCAGCTACTCCTGCCTTGCCGAGTAAACGCCGCGGTAATCCCATGCACACCTACTCCACGCCCAGGTAGGGTATTGGCATGGTTCTCAGTAACGAAACGCTCATACCGGTTCTGCAGACCCTGGCGTTGCCACTCTAAATCCTGTAATTCAGCCTCCAGACGGCGATACAGGAAATACACATCCTCATCCGATTGTTCCTGTGCTGGCAAGGTGTTGAAGTGACGCTGATAAACGTCACCATTGAATCCAGTTGTCACATGAAACCCAATAAAACCAGCCGAATGCTCACCCGGCCCGTAGTAAGTTACTGCCATTGCAAACCCTGTAGGTTATATAAAACCGCTGTTATAGCATAGTTCATTATCAGTGCCATGAGTTTTACTACAAGACTCATTCAAGTCCTATTAATTTATATATAAGTCAATATGTCTCACTCACAAGTACTTTTTGAAGCTGCTCGCAGTCACAGCTACCGCCAAGCCAAGCAGCGCTGCGCTAGGCAGCAGAATTATCAGTGGATGCACCGAGACTGGCATCGCCAGGTAGGCTACCCAAGGCAGTAGCGCCAGTGGTAGTAGCGAAGCTTTCGCCCGGTGGTAGATGAAGCCGGACTCGCGTCCCGCACCGAATTTACGGACATCACGGCGCACCAGACCATCAACCAGACCGACAAAGGCGGCCATCAGGATCAACGGTAAGGTCAACACCAGAATCAGTAGCCGTACCATGAAGGTCAGCGTCGTAAAGGCGGCCGCGATCAGGTAGTTTTCTATCCACACGTAGGCCTGGCTGATGACGTATCGAAAGTCCCGCTTCTCGCCCTGGCTCGGTGCCCGGACACGTTGCGCATGACGGCCCATCTGATCAACCAGGCCGGTCTTGACGAAGATCCAATGATAGCCGGTGTCGACCAGCTGGTGTGCGGTACGCCCCGGCTCCTGGATAATCGCGCTACGGGTGAACTGGCTCGAAAGATGGCCCAGTTCATACTGCAGCATCGATTGCGAGTGCCGCCAGCCCTCCTCCTTCCAGAGCAGGTGCATACCCACACATTCGATCACTATCGACATCAACAAGGCTCCGATCAGCACACCCAATAACCGCAGCGGCAAGGTGATGATCCGCACAACAAGACTGTGCCTTTGGGCTTGCTGTTTTTGTGCTGCCGCGGGCGCATCGCTCATGGCGGCACCCCACCGTGCTCTCTATCCTGCATAAGAGCATCGTCGAGCAATGCCTCCGGAAGCATGTCCTGCTGCTGTAAAGGCGTACCGAGGTTCTGCCACCATTGCCCCGATTCGGTGTAGCTCTGGCGCATATAGTCTGCCAACTGCCGCAGATCAGCCGGCATGACTTCATCCGGGTCAGCAGCTGGCAGCGGCATGCGGATCTTCCATAGATTCCCCCCCTGCATCAGCGCAAAACATTGGCCTTTGGGTAGCTGGACCACATGCGAGGGTTCAATCATCGGCACGCTGGACAGACTGATCCGATCCTGGGTGTTGCTGGTAAAGTCGGTACTGCCATGGATGTCCGAACTGTCCGTTGCACCGCTGACCACTGTGGTGGTGTAGACCTCGACCTTGGGCAGTTGCTTGGTCAGTAGCTCCGCGGTGGCCGTCTCTCTGACCCTGAGCATAAACAGGTTATTGAAGTTGCCGATCACCTGCCCCGCTTTTGCACGGTTGCCGATGCGCGCTTCGATGTCCGACAGGGTCTGTGTATAGGCGGTGACCTGGATGCCGGCTCCCCCGCCCTTGTTGATCATCGGTATGAATTCGTCGCCCATGAGTTCATTGAACTCATCCGCGTGGACGTTGATCGGCACCCGGGAGTCTGCAGAGGCGCCCGGTAAGCCATCGTCGATCCCGTGTTTATAGATATGGCCTGCGACCGACACCATGTCGGAGAACATGGAGTTGCCCACCGCAGCGGCTACTTCCGTATCGGACAGCGCATCCAGTCCGACATAAACTACCGCCCGCTTGCGGATGATCTGCATCCAGTCGAAGATGGGCCTGGGGTCGTTCAGATCCGCATAATCGGGCGCAAGTAACTGAGCAATCTTGCCGCTGGTGAGCTTTTCCAATAGCGGCAACAGCGACGCAACGATCTTGTCGAAATAGGTCTTGTCGTAGCGGACGGCACTGCGCAGACCATCCAGCACCGGGTCGTAGTTGCGCACCTGGCTCAGGTATTGTTCCAGCGCGACCACCCGCTTCTCACGCCCGATCATGTTGCGCGGAATGTTTCTGTCGTTGAGTCGCCCTTCCAGCTGGACAATAACGTCCCAGGCTTTTGGGTCGGTTCTGGCGAAATAGTGCTGGGCGTATTCGATGAACAGTGCATCGATATTGACCACATGACGCTGGATCAGCATATAGTCCGGGCGCTGCCCCAGCTCGATCAGGGCGCGAGCAACAATGTTGACGAAACGCCAGGCGAACTCCCGAAAAGCGGCGCTGTTGCCCTCTCCTGAAAGCTGACCGGCAATGCGTGTGGCGACTTCGGAAATACGCCCAAACCGGCCCACGGCGTTATAGCGGGCGCTGATTTCCGGCCAGCCCAGATGGAAGATATAAAACTCGCCTTCTCGTCCAGCGCGTTTGGCCTCGACGTACATGCGTTTGAGCAGATCCGCATCGCCCTTGGGGTCAAAGACGATCACCACCTCATGCTCACCAGATGCATTCCTGCGACGGATATCCTGGGTGATGAACAGCTCCGCCAGCCGGGTCTTGCCGACCCGAGTGGTGCCCAGTACCAGTGAATGGCCGACCCGCTCACCCAGTGGCAGGCTGACATCGACCTCGTGCGGTTCAATGCCATGCAGCCGCGGCAAGCCACCAACCGGTGGTAAGGGGCGCACTGGATTGAGTGGTACATCCCATGCCGTGAACTTCACCAAAGCAGACAAGGGAAGCGGCGCGAACTCAAGACGTTCTTCCAGACGCCGCGCCAGCCGATAAGCCGTTGTGGGCTCCACGTAGCGGCGGAAATCAGGACGGTAGGTTTGCGTCAGCCGATGGGTATGCTTCTGTTCCCACAGAAAACCCTTGCCGATGAACAGCCGCTGCTGACTGACCGGTACGGCGCGGCTGGTCATTACATACCGCGGCAGGCGGCGAATATTACGACGATAGCGCAGGATCGCCTGGGCTTGCCGGAACCGGATTGCGCCAAAGACGGCAAAAGCCACGGCACCACCCATACCCACACTGGGGTTTAGCGCGAGGGACCAGGGCGCCACCAGGCATAAAATCGCGGCGCCAATGCACACCGCCACGGTGTACAGCTCCACCGCAGGACGCAGCAGCACCTCAACCGGTTGAGCCTGTGCCATGACATCATTGCTCGATGCCGGTAGCGGTGATCAGCACCGGGTAGTGCCGAAGCCCCAGCCGGTCGGCCAGGTCGTCCCCTGATACAGGCCAGAGCTGCAGATCGGGCACCAACGCCCGCAGCTGCGTCAATCCTGCCATCGTCTCGACGTTGACCACCAGGCCACTGGCTTGCCGTTCAAGCAGGCTGGCTGCATGTTGGCGTAGCCAGGCATGAGAAGCCTCGTCATCTCCAACCAGAAAGAACGGTTGTAGCCCCGGTGCTTCAATAACCCGTCGAGTGACCTTGCCCGGGGTCAGCTGTGAACTGCGCACCGGCAGCATCTGGGCTTCGCTGGATATCGTCGGCGGCGCTTCAGGGATGGGAAGTGGTGGGTGCTGGATGCTACCGGTGCGCGGCAACAGGTTGAGCGCCTCGTAATACGGCAAGGCCGATGCGCCACCGAGATCTTCCACCACAATCAGCGGATTTGTAGGTTCTGCTGCTTGCAGCGCTGATCGGGGGATAACCGTGATACAACAAACCAGGCTGCTCACGATCAGGATGACCACTTTCATGGCGAAGTCTCCGGATGCGTCGTGCGTGGTACAACGGACGAACCTTGGACACGATTCAGATGTCGGGAAACACTGTGTCGATATCGCGCTGCGGGCTCCCCGCCTGCCGGGCGGTGATAGCGGCCCATCGCCAACAGCCAGTTTTCGCCAGGTGTATATTGCTCACGCAAAATGGCGGCGGCGACTTGCAGGTTGGTGTAGGGGTCCAGCAGATCGCAAGGCCGGCGATAGCGGTGTTTTTGGTAACCCAGATTGATCTGCGCGAGTCCTGCATCGATGCGTTTAGACGGCACATCACGCAACGCTTGATGTAACCCGGCGCAGGCCTGTGACTGCGTGGCGTATTGGCGCGACTGGCCAGCGATATTCAGTGACCAGGGCCAGGGAATAATGCGGCCATCGCGATGGATACCGCTTTCTTGCAAAGCCACAGCAAACAGTACCGTCGATGGGATGCCCGCTTGCTGGGCTGCCAACTGATAGGCCGGCGGCGGGACTTCCTGAGCGTGGCTGTTGATCGCCCAGCCCGAAGCCAGCAGCAATAGCATCCGCAGTATCGCGTTCACTGTTGACGCTGCCATTGCCCATTTACCCTATGCACGACAGCAGGCAGGTCACCCGGCAGCCCGAGTGAAAGCCAGCGGCCACCGTCATGATTGAGCGTAATGGAACCGCTGCGTACCCTGGCCGGATCGACCTGCATGCGTTTGGCAAGATCACGGATGCGGGCATCATCCTCATCACTGCCGACCATGTACAGGTCAAACTCAGTCCCTGCCGTCTGCAAACGCTGCACGAGCAAACCGCAACGGGCGCAATCACCCTTCACGAAAACGGCGGCGCGCCCACTGCCCATAATCGACATGCCGCCCGGCGTGGCATCGGGCAGACTTACCCGCTGCACCCCGGGGTACAGGCGCTGCCAGGCGTCATCGTAGGCGCGCTGGTACGCCAGCAATTTTTCGACTCGCAGGGCTTCGGCTTGCACTTGCAGTTCTGCGTAGCGACGTTGTTCCTGCTCTGAGGGCGCTTCAATACCCAGGGCTGTAAGCGGATCAATGTTGGGCGAATAGACACCCAGCGGGCCGTCCATCAATTCACGGTAGCGAGCCCACTCCTCGTTATTCAGTCCCCACTCTTGTGCCAGGCGCTGGTCGCGGCTTTGTTCAATCTGGATCTGGCTGGTTTTCGATGGCTGGTTGGCAGAGACTTGCCTGGTCGGCGGCTGCGCCCATGCAGGCAGTGCCATGAGTATCAACAGAGCGCACAATATCCCACGCTTCATATCGGGTCTCCGGGACGTGGCTGGTTGAAACAGATCACCCGTGTTGTTTCATAGGCCTGCAACTCCCAGGCGGTGCCGGCCAGCGTCAGCAACGCATCGCGCAAGGTCATGGGCCCCAGGCGCCGGTGCGCCGCCGGCAATGGCAGCGCAAAGAGCTCTGTGTTGGTAGGTGTGGTCTGACACAGTCGATAGCCGCTGCCCTTGAGAACCTGACGCAAACCGTCGCCCACCGACGCACTGGTATCGTCAGGCAGAGTGATATCGACGATCTGCAGCAGCAGGTCGCGCTGCGCAGCGGTTGGTGCCAGCTCCACCAGGGTGTAGCGGCCATAGCGTGCAATGGGAATCAGCTCAGACTCCGCAGGCCAGGGTACGGAGACTGCGTCTTCAGGGTGGGAGGTTTCTGTCGGTACAGCGGTTATCGCACATCCGCTTGCCAGCACGGCTGTGATCAGCAGGCTGCTAACAGCCAGATATCGGTAGGGGAAGCAGGATGACATGGCTCGGCTCTCATTTCTGATAAACCGATACGTTGGTGAAGTGACGAGCATGAGTCAGCAAGGAATGCGAACTGGGTAGAGCCCATTTGTTGCTGGAGCGAGGGTCAGCTATCAATCCATGTTTGATAGATCTTGGAAAGATGAGCGCATATGAAAAATTGATAAAGGCACCATTTTGACGTACATTTACCTCGTATTATTAATCCCATCATACGAAGGGTATCCATCATGAGTGCAGCTACAGACACCAAGCAGGAGCGTATCAATCTGCGATTAAAATGCAGTGCAAAAAAAGCGCTGGAACATGCTGCAAGCCTCGAAGGCAAAACCGTGAGTAATTTTATTCTGGCCAGTGCGCTCGCCCATGCTGAAAAAACTATTCATGAGCACGAGGTCGTGAGCTTGAATGAACAACATTCAGAGGCTTTTTTCGAGGCGCTGGCCAAGCCGGTTCTCTTCAACAAAAAGCTGCTAGCCGCTTTCAAGGATCATGACAAGCGCGTCACCAGCCAATGACTGATTATTCACAACTGGTTGTAAAGCCTCTCGACACTCATCACGACAGGGCAAGGTTCCGTTGCGGAGTGCCCTCATTGGATGATTACATTCAAAAGCAGGCCAGCCAGGATGTGAAGCGCCGCATCAGCCGGGTATTTGTGGCGACTACAGCAGAGCATCCTGAGGTGCTGGTGGGTTACTACACGCTATCAACGCTATCGATTGAGCTCAGCCAGTTGCCCAGCACTGTCGCCCGCAAACTTCCTCGGCATCCGATCCCAGCCGTATTGCTTGGCAGATTGGCGATAGATCGGATTGCCCAAGGGCACGGGGTGGGCAGTATATTATTGGCCGATGCCATCAAACGAACCCTGGCAGTGAGCGATGAAATCGCCATTTATGCCATGGTAGTTGATGCCATCGACGAAAGAGCTCAAGGCTTTTATGAGCAATTCGGCTTTTCACAGCTCAGCTCGGAGGGACGTCGACTGTTCCTTCCACTCAAGGCCATCTGAACCGATAGCTTGTCTCTCTGCGGACATCTCTCATGCTACGGGCCCAGACGAACGAGAATGGCGCAGGGTTGATCTTGATCAGGTACTGACATCTGAAGATAAAAAACTTCTGGACTGGCCCGCATCAAACGATCCAGCCGCGCAGCAAGCCGCTCTCTTCATTGCACTTGATCGTGTTGATGGATACCTGAAGGGGCCGGTTACTCAAGAATACTTGCAAGGCAACCAGAATAAAAATATTCCCGCGCTGGCAGAGCGTAGCCCCGCCATTACTGAATCAGCCGTCAGTAATATATTCAAGCATCTGGGCTAAGTGGTTAGCCGCCAGCCCTTTCAAGGCTGGTGGCCATTGCAAATCAATATGTGTAATGGACCCGTACTGAGTTTGATGAAATGAATGGTGGGATCACCAAACCAGCACGAGTGTTCGATCAACATGGGAGTTCAGAACACCCGTTCAGTGAACGAGCCGTCTGCCTGATGCGTGACTATGCGGTTACCGACATTTCTTACGCAGTCGTGCTGCACCTCAATGAACATGCTCTCCGGCACGTCGATATTAAAATGGCGCAAGACCTCCCTGTAGTAATTCAGGTCATGGATGAACGGATAGATCTCTTGAAGGTTGCTGTACAAGAAATCGAACGTCATGGTGTTTTCGCCAAGTTCGGTTGGCTTCTCGATGACCAGGAAGAAATAGCTCGCCGGCCGATCCCAGCCAAGCAGGACGGTGATGGGAAATCCCTCGTGAAATGTGTCGAAGAAGTGCCGACTCATGGTGAAGCTCCTGGATTGAAATAGCCGGGAACCTCCCCCATCGGGGTGGCCCCGGCGGGTGGTGAAAGCCGTATAAACGGCAATAAAGTGGAATACCAGACCCTAGTAGTCCGAACCGCAACCGGCCGGGCAATAGCCCAGTTCGATACTGTGCGTGCAATAGCCGTGTTCAGCATTCCAGTCCTGGGCTTCCTGCCTTTCTTCAGGCGTCGCGTAATCCCACTCCTGTGCTATTTGCAGTGCTTGTGCGCGCTGGTATTCCGGCAATTTACAAGTTTGCGCATCAACTCCTGAACTGAAGAGATCCACGTAATAGCCATGAGACAGACCGCAACCCTTAATTGCTTGTGCGGCTGCTGTCTCGCAGATAGCCCGCCACGCTTGTTCATCAAGCGAACGGGCATTATTTGAATGTGCTGCAGTACTGACCATGAGTAGCTCCTTGTGATGAGAACAACCGCGTTTACTCAACGCGGCTGAGGTAGTGAGAAATAAACCAGTTCGGTGTGGCTCATGCCTTCAACTGCTGCATGCCTTCGGCAAGCATCCAGAGCGCCCGATTCAACTTCAGATTCTGATCGATCCCCTGCACTGCCCGAGTACGCTGCTGGCGTCCGTTGGCGGCGCGCCCAGAGAGTCCACCTTTGATGAAGTTTTCCTGCACCCGATTAAAGGTCGACCAGAGGTCGGCCTTGCGCTCTTCATAGCGCCTGGGCATGAGTAGCTGACTTTCCGTGACAGGTGCTGGCTTGCCCGGATTGTCATATTTGAGTGCCAAGGCAGAACGGGCAAAGAGTTCTTGCTCGCCCTCCTCCAGCTTGATTGCGCGCATGGCCTCGCGCGATGCATGCACCTGCTCAAAACCTTTGAGAACCTCATAGGCACCTTCGATGACCTGGTCTGTGATATCGCCCTTGTGTGGTACGCGGACATCGGCAAAGGTATCGCCGCAAACCAGACCGTTATGGCAAACGAAGCGGAACATGCCGGCAAGCATTTGATAGCTGCTGGAGCCATCATGTGAGTTGAGGAGAATAATTTCATTTGCCTCCGAACCGTTGATCTGGCTGGCATGGCGAAGGCGTATGAGATGTTTGGTATGGTCGCGACGGTCTTCATTGCGGACCCGCGTTTGGCACACCATAAAGGGCTCAAAACCCTCCTTACGAAGTTCCGACAGCACGATGGCGGTCGGGATGTAGCTGTAGCGCTCGGAGCGACTTGCATGCGGAGATTCCGCAAAGATGGATGGGACAACGGCACGGATTTGATCATTCGATAAAGGGTGATCAGAACGCAATACCGGTGCTCTGGATGAGAAGCGAGATGCGAGGGACATGGTGATTCTCCAGAATCAGAATCGCAGTGCATCTCGCCTACGCGAGAAGCCGACTGCTAGGAGTGAATGTGCGAATTGCCCACAACCACACGCGGTAGTTGCGGGCTGTAGTGCGAGAAAGAACAAGCCCCTGAGGCGAGGTCTTGCGGGTAGGGTCAGAACGAGTCTGCCATTGCTGGCTCAGCGTTCTGGGGAATATCAGGAAAGACCTGCTGACCATCAACCTTGATCAGACCGATGTGGATCAGCGTGGATTTAAGGCTTGCGGCAGGTTCACCGGCGCGCTCGCCCTTATTGCGGATGTACGGATCAATCTTCATGTCGTTGAGACGGAAGCTGATCAATACTTTGCTTTCAGCCTCGATTGCCTGTACGCATTGACGCACCAGAACTTGAGCATCCGTCGCCGCAACGATAGTGTCGAAGTAGCGATATTCGGGTTCATCGACTGGCCCCGCCAATGCACCGATGGAGCAAGACAGGAACGCATCGCTGGTGTTGGGCTTTACTTCTTTGGGCCGGTTCAAATAGCCAATGCCCCGGGTAACCAGCTCATGCTGCTCGATCTGCGCAAGCTCAGCGTGATCGATCAGTTCGACCTTCAGTAGGCGACCTTTGAGTGAGGCTGCCGCTTCACCTTTGCGTTCGCCATTGGGACGGATATAGGCATCGCCCCACAGATCGCCAATACGAAAGCGAACCAATGGGCGTTGGTGTTGATCATCAACGCCAACATAGCCGGCGACGATTTTTTTGGCTTCGGCACCGGAGACCTTCAGGTCAAAATAGCGCTTTTGAGGGTTCTGGACAGAGCCTACGAGCGCAGCGATGGTGCATGCAAGGAATGGCTCAGCACGGCGGCCACCTCGTACAGGAACTTCCCGGACACGTTGCAGGTAGCCGATGCCCGAGGTGTGAATATCGAAATAGGACTTCTCGTTGGACGAGGTTTTCATGGTGAATCTCCATTTGGAATAGAAGCGGAGACACACCAGCCCCATGCTGCGGGGAAAGTGCGTAACCCCGCGATGGGTTGAAAAAGCTAAAGCATCCGCCACCGAACAGGCCGGTGGTCGCTCGCAGATGGATGCGGTGCGAGCTGGGTGATCAACGTGATGGAACCGCGCCGTAGCCTTGAAGATCGTGGCTACCTGGGATGCTGCTGACGGCTGTCAGCTGGGCATGAGGTCATCATGGCCGGGGTTTGTGCGTGAGGCAGCAAGTAATCGGCATCCGGGCGCTCCCCTTTCCCTTTCCTGCTGGCATGAAAAAGCCCCTCGGTTGAGGGGCTGAGGATCAGGCTTCGTAGACAAAACAATGTGTGCGCTGTCCTGGAAAGAAAACGTGTTTCCAGCTGTCGCCGCTGGTGTTCCCGCCGTCGAAAAACAGCATTTCATAGCGGTCGATGTCGGTGTCCATCAGGGTAAGCATCGCGTCATGTGTGACGATGTAGCGCATGTGTAGCTTGCCCCTGTCGCGCTCGAACACCAGGGTCTGGCCGGTGGCATCATCCTAGCACATGGCATTGACACAGGCCCCGAGTTGATCCTTGAAGTCCTGGTCGGGAGTAATGAGATTCTGGAACATGCATTGCTCCTTTTTTGAAAGTGAACCAGCCCATCTCCCTGACGGGGGCGGACTGGCGTGGAGGGGGTAAGGGCTGGGAGAACAAACCGGTTGATCAGGGCGTAGGGGAAATCGCTTTCAACGACAGATGTGTCAACGTGGCTGACAGTTCCAGGTCATCCAGACTTATTCATGATGTGTGCAAACACACTCTCGGTAGGGTCGAAGTATTCACCAAAATCATCGCCACCCAGCTCTTCACGAGCCAGCTCCCACCAATCATCAAATGCATCGGTATCGGGGTTGCAGCCGACGGCATAGGCCATCACTGCCTGACGACCGCTGGGCAGGCACCCGCCCTGCTCTGCCAACCAGTACACACCATGATCTTTCACCAGGGTGATGCGGCATTGATTGGCAACAGCCTCGGTCAGAGCCTTTGAAACGTAAAGACATGAGCTTTCTCCATTATGAAAGGAAGTGCCCCCGCAGCCGGCGATGAGCCGCCGACCATGGGGTCGTGGGGTATGAACATGTTCGCTACTTGAGCGTCTGGAATGCGATCAGGCTACTTTCTGGCCGCGAGCAGTCTTGTGTACCGTGCGGATCTGGATGCAGCGCCATGAGCCGTCATCGATCAGCTCAGCCAGGGTTTCCCCAAGCATGTCGAAATAAACATCATCTCGGCGCTCTACCCGTTCACCGTTGTGTTGCCACTCCACGGAATAGGTGTCGTCCCCGCGCATATAGATCACGCTGATACGGCCAGTGAATTTGGCCGTTTCAACCGTGAAACTCACTGATGGCGGCGTCCGAATAATGTCACTGGGTTTGGGATCAACAAGGGTGACGTCTCGTGCCTGTGCATCGACCAGCATATGAGTAATCCGCCGATGCCCATCAGGGGCTGGCATTTCCTCCAATTGCTCGATGAGCTGCTGCAACTCCAGACATCGCGGTTGAACAACCGGCAGTTTGGCCGGTGCAGCGCCAAGGATCACGCGCTGTAGGGTGTATTGAGTGCCGTCGGCCCTGTGTTCGATGACATCTTCAGGTGTATCGGCACGCAGACCGTCGAAGCGCCGGCGTGCATACGGCGACACTTCGACCCTAGCACCCTCCAGAGGAACTTCATTTACGAGCGTACGATCCAATACCGCAAACCTCGTACGGCAGGTTTTGATTACGATGGCGTCATCGGTGATGGCAATGACTTTACCCTCAAAAGGCTGAGGGTCGAGGTGAAAGCCCAGAGTGGTCTCTAGCGGTCTCCCGTCGTAGATGTTGAACTGGAAGGACCGTGCGTTACTCGGTACATGACCGGCAACCAGGGTGGGCATTTGTTGACGAATGGCTTGATGATCCATGATGAACTCCGAGAAAACGGAACCCTTCACCCCCCACAGGGATGAAAGATCCCTTGAGGTAGAATGGACGTTGAACGTCCGGATAGGAGGTCAGCCAGCGAACCTGGGGTACGCCGCAGTCTTGATGGCCTTGACTGCCTGGGATGCTGCCGGCTACGCCAGCGAACATGCTTCGAGGATGTCGCCGTGACGCGATGTCGTCTGCCATGAAACAGATGTGGCACTTATCCGTTCTGGTCACCGCAAACCAAAAGAAACCCCTTGATAGGGGCGAATGAGCAAGTCTACGTTGCGTAAACCGGCAATCCATCCAGCACTGGCGCGTCCGCATCGAACATCAGGATACGCACATCGGCATTGGCTGCTAATTGAAGAATATGTGCCAAATCTCCCGGTATACCTTTGGACAGATGTTCCTGCTGCAGTTGATCGGCAGTGATGCCTTCTACCTGCTGCAGGTTCTCGTCTGTCCAGGGTGTGGCGATCAGCTTGACGCCGACGACCGGGCTGTACGGCACTCGGAATGCAACGAACAGAAGTCCGGGTGGCGTGTCAATATCCACCCATTCGCACAAGTACCGCATCGACTCCTCGATAATGTGACCTGTGCTGATTTTCCAGGCCCGGCTGAAAAAACCGGTCTCGAAACTCAGTCGGTTCACCACCCGGCGTGCAGCACCCTCAGAGTAAAAGTCTCCTACATGCACAGGCGTGCCATCAAATTCCTGGCCGCTAATGGCGTAGACCACAGAGCGCACGATGCCCTCGGACTTGCATTGGTCTTCCAGAGTATGCGGTACCTTCTGGCCTTCCGTAATGAGGGCGAAGTAGTCGTCAAACACACAAGGAAACTGATTAACCTGATCTTCGGACAGGTGTGCTTGGGTAGGATGCACTGACCGCCAGACGGGTGGGCAATCATCTTCGTGGGTGATGAGCAACTGACGAACGACACGCAGATTCTGATACCTGCGGATAAAAGGGTTGTTGAGTTGAGACATGAGATTTTTCCTACAAGGGATGGGCAAAAGCCAACCCCCTGCTGGAGGTTAGCTCCAGCGGATGAAAAAAGTGGCAATGATATAAATGAAGGAATGCAAGACTCCTGGGTGGAGCACTTTGGGGCGAAATATGAATGTAGCGCAATGCCCCTGTACGGACTTACCAACCGGTGTAGTTCAGCACGAGATCGGAAATAACCTGACGCCGCTGCAGATCCAGGCAGCCAAGGTCGGCCAACCCTTCAAAGCCACAGCGACGTAGCATCGCAGTACCTTCACCTGCGTTGTAGAAGCTGACCATTGCGGCAAGAAACATGCGTTGGCCGCTGCTCATAACGCCGAGCGCGTCATTGAGTTCGTGCATCCCGGGACGCAGATCCCAGATATCAGCAGCGCGGTTCAAGCCTTCGCGAGTGCCGTCGCCGAACCACTGCGCTCCGGCAATCTCGGCACCACGCTTCCAGGCCTGGAAGAATGCGTCCGAAGCACAGGCAAAATGCTGCTCTTCGCGCACTAACAGATCAACGGTTTCTGAGGAGAGAACCTTGTTCATGACATGCTCCTTGATGATGGGTTGCGAGACGGGCCAGCCCCTGTGGGGATGGCAAATCCCGCCAGTGTTGAAGAAAGCTGCATCGACGCCTGGTCGGCGTTCATCCGCAGACTGATGCGTGGCGGACTGGTGAGTCTCAGAGGGATGAGTCCCTGCGCAGCCGAAAGACCCCTGCTGCTGGCATGGCGCTGACAACGTCAGCAACACATACCGGCAGCTTTGCCCAGGCCCCAGGCGGCGTCAGTTGGAAATGAGCATCCGGTTGAACCGGATTTATCGCGCGCATAAAAAATCCCCCGGCATGGCGGAGGCGAAATGGTGAAATGGATTCGGCTCAGAGGCTAATCGATTGGAGTTTTCCGCTCTGTGCATCAATCCAAAGCGGGTGACTCTGCCTTGTGAATGCACTGTGCCAGGCGATGACCCAGCCAAGCACGGCACCGCCATAGAATTACCGATCACCTTGTAGCGCGGCGTGTCGGCCGCAGTCTTGCCACGGTACGGCACCAGCGTCCAGTTGTCGTGCATACTCTGAAGTCGTTCGCGTTCGCCGCTTCAAATTCAAGTAAGAAAGAAGGTAATGAAAACCGGTGCCAAAATGGTCAGAAGAAAGCCACTCACTAACGCCATCGGAACCGCATCAGGTGAGCACGCCTGCTTAATGATCGGCAATGTGGAATCCAGTGCCGTCGCACCTGCACTGCCTATGCTGACCTGGGGGTCATGTCGCCCAATGGCGTAGAGGAGCACGATGGCCAGCAACTCTCGGAACAAATCCGTCATCAGGGCCATCGTGCCGTAGGTTTGTCCCAGGGTGTCGCCAATAAGCACGCTGGAAAGCGTGAACCATCCAAAGCCGCTGGAAAGGGCAAAGGACGTTTTAAGGCTTTCGCCCGTTATCCATGAAGCAACCATCGCGCCAAGCAGCGAGCCGACAACAACGAACGCAGGAACTGCCAGAGTCGAACGAGAGAACCATCGTGCATCCAGGTGCACCCCCCCCTCGGCCACCAGTCGATCTGTGGCACGGTTGGAGAAAGCGTTGGGCACGCGGCTGTTGCAACGAACAACCCGAAAGCTACGATTGAGTGAGAGCGGCCATGAGGTCTATGAACGATGCGTCGACATGGTGAGCGCCGCGCAGGCTGTCATGATGGTATCTGCGCGGTTCAGTCCCGAGCCACAGGGTCGCGTGCGCGTGAGCGTCCCCAAGGCTGTCGGCAGATTTGTCATCCACCCACATATTGCGGAATTCCTGGCCTGCTATCCCAAAGTCGATGTCCAACTGCAACTGAACGACCGTTACGTGGATTTGATCGACGATCAGGTGGATTTGGTGATTCGCATCACAGACCGTCCGTCCCCAGGTTTAATGGGGCGGCGGCTAATCAACATTGATCACATGGTGTGCGCGACTCCCGAGTATCTGGCGAAGAATGGCACGCCAGAGCACCCGCACGATTTGAAGGCGCACAACTGCATTCATTTGGGCGAAGTACCAGGAGATTCACGCTGGAAGTTTCATCAGGGCAGCAAGAACGTGAGCGTCAACGTGCCTAGTCGCTATGCGATCAACCACACTGGTGCCGGATTGGATGCTGTTCTGCATCACCTTGGCATTGGCAGCCTTCCATACTTCACCGCCAGGCATGCATTACAACAGGGGCAGGTCGTGCAGATACTACCTCGACACCAGCTACTGCGGTGAAGCCTGGGTGCTTTACCCGCCGACCCGACATCTACTTCCGAAGCTCAGCGCATTCATTAACTTCATGGCCGAGCGCCTAAGCCAAGAACCTACACTGAAGAAACCGGCCAAGCCCGTTGAGTCAGCGCTCCAGCTTCCACCTTATGAGTCACCCGAAGCGGTCAGGTAAAGAAAAGCAAACCGAGCGGAGGGAGTAATTGTCGGACCAGAAACATCTGTTTGCTTACAATCAAGTGCATCCATTCGCCTCCGGACGCAGCCAATGTGCCGGCGGGTTAAACAGCAAGTGGCGCAATGTATCGAGCATGGCGGGTATCTTCTGTTGGTTCGATTCGCCCTCTCGCAGAACGTCAAACAGCAATCCGGAAATGCAGCTCTGGAATACATCACCGATGAGATCGATATCGAGACTGTCAGCCAGCTCATCGTTGGCCATGGCGTTGATCAGCAGTGTACGTAGCTGCTCAATAAAGCTGCTGCGGATCCGTTGCAAACGCGATTCCACAGGGTCATCACCGGCTACCCGCTCACTTTTATGCAACATGATCCTGGATAGACGGCGCGCTATATCGTCGCTCATGGTTTCTTCCAATGCCTGCCCCAGCCGCTCCCAGCCGGGTGCAAAACTGATTCCCGGCGGCATGGGTCGTTCTAAAGGTAGTGGATGCTCATTCAGCAGGGCTTGCAGCAGACCCTGCTTGCCCTTGAAGTGCCAGTAAATCGCACCTCGGGTGATTCCGGCTTCCAGTGCTATCTCCTCCAGCGTGGCACCAGTGATACCTTCACGGCAGAAGACCTTGGCTGCGGCACTGATGATCTCCAGCCGCGTGCGCGCTGCGTCTTCACTGCTTCTCCTAGCCATGCTTATTGTTACTCGAGTTATTTACCAGCACGAGGCCGATAGCGCGCTCAATTTCCTGCTTACAATTCAGCAACGCCTCACGAATGACCTCAGTCTTGGGTTGAATCCGCGCAGTCGGTGCCACCACCGCCAAGGCAAACAACCCCAGGTAGGTATCCAGTGCAACCGCACAGGAACCGACCCCGTCGACACACTCGTCCATATCACTGCTCACCTTATCAATATGAACACGCTTCAGTTGCTCGAGCAACTGGGACAGATTGAGCGTTTTTGCGGTCAACGCCGGCAATGGCCCGGATAGCAGACTGCGGACACTGGCTTCGGGCATTTCGGCGAGCAGCACCTTGCCGGCGGACGTGGCATAGGCCGGCGCATCGATGCCGATGGGGAATACCACCCGCAACTCCCGCTCGGCAACAATACGATCGATGATGTAGACCTTGTCGCCGGACAATGAACTCAGGCACACCGACTCCTGTAACTGCTCGGACAGGCACTGCAGATAGGAGCGGGTCAGGGAAATGATGTCCGTCTGGGTCTGATGGATCAGTTGCCCCAGGGCCGGCCCAAGCCGCACCCCCCCTCCCGGACCAGCATGTTCCACCAGCCTTTCCTCCGCCAGCGCATTGATGATGCGCTGCACCGTGGACCGCGGCAGATCCACTTGCTGGGCGATAGCTGCCAGGCTCAGGCCCTGCGGGGCCTGGCCCAGGGCACGCATGATCTGCGCCGCCCGGGCAATAACCTGGATACCTCCCTTCCTGGTGTGGTCCGCTTCATGTTGTTGACTCAATTTTGTTTCTCCATAAATGCGGCGATTTTACCCAACCACCATGTCTGGATTGGCACACCGCGCTGCTCCCCTTGATATACCGGAGCTCTGGTGTTTTGGCTACGACCAAATCCGCTTGCAGACACATCGATTTGCAAAAAAGCCTTACACAAAAAAGCATATACCGATACACTGTACCGAATTATAACACATACCGCCTATATCGAATGGAGAAATGCCGGTGAAGTACTCACGATTATTGTGCGTTGCAAAGGTATCCCCTTTGGCAGCGCTGACGCTGTTTCTGGCTGGCTGCGGCCAGCCGACAGACGGACAGTCACAGGCCCAGCGCGCCCCGGAAGTCGGGGTATATACCGTTGAGGCCAAGGCACTGACACTGACCACCGACCTGCCCGGACGTACCAGCGCCTACCGCGTCGCCGAAGTCCGCCCACAGGTCACCGGCATCCTGCAGGAGCGGTTGTTTACCGAAGGCACCGAGGTGGAAAAGGGGCAACAGCTGTATCAGATTGATCCACGTACCTATGAAGCGCAGTTGGCACGTGCCGAAGCCGACCTGAAGACCGCAAAGAATCTGGCCCAGCGCTACAAGCGCCTGCTCAGCACCAATGCGGTCAGCCAACAGCAATACGATGACGCCATGGCCGGCTGGCAACAGGCCCGTACTGCCGTGGAAGTGGCACGTATTGATGTGCAATACACCAAGGTGTTGTCACCGATCTCCGGCCAGGTCGGCCGCTCGGCGGTCACTGAAGGTGCTCTGGTAACCAACGGCCAGGCCCAGGAACTGGCGACCGTGACCCAGCTGGACCCCATCCATGTCGACGTCAGTCAGCCCATCACCAGCCTGTTGGAACTGCAGCGCGCACTGGAGTCCGGGCGCCTGCAATCCAGCGGTGAAAACCAGGCCAGTGTCAGCCTGAGACTGGATGACGGCAGCGTCTACCCCCTGCCCGGTGTGCTGAAATTCTCCGAGGTCATGGTGGACCCGGGCACCGGTTCAGTGACATTGCGTGCCGAGTTTCCCAACCCGGATCGCAAGCTGTTGCCAGGCATGTTCGTGCGCGCCCAGCTACAAGAAGGGATACGGGAAAATGCCATTCTGGTGCCGCAACAGGCGGTATTCCGCGATACCCGCGGTGTGGCCAACGCCTGGGTGGTCAAGCCCGACAATACTGTCGAGCAGCGTGAGCTGGAAACCCTGCGCACCGTCGGTAATGCCTGGTTGATCGGCGACGGCATCAGTGATGGCGAGCGGGTGATCACCGAGGGCCTGCAGTTGGTGCGCAATGGTGTCGAAGTCGCTCCGGTTGCGGCCGGCAATGTCAATCTGGTTGCCGAGTTTGGCCTGCCGGTCATCGCCGAAGCCAACTGAGGAAGAACCCATGCCCCATTTTTTCATTGACCGGCCGATCTTCGCCTGGGTCTTGGCCATCGTATTGATGATCGCCGGTGCCCTGTCGTTGAAAACCTTGCCGATCAGCCAGTACCCCAATATCGCCGCTCCGGCGGTAAGTATCAGCGTCACCTACCCCGGCGCCTCAGCGGAAACCGTGCAGGACACCGTGGTGCAGGTCATTGAGCAGCAGCTCAGTGGTCTGGATGGCTTCCGCTATATGTCCTCCAGCAGCAACTCCGACGGCAGCGCCGAGATCATCGTGACCTTCGAACAGGGCACCGACTCGGACATTGCCCAGGTGCAGGTGCAGAACAAGCTGCAACTGGCCACTCCTAAACTACCCGAGGAGGTTCAGCGTCAGGGCATCCGGGTGGTCAAGTATCAGGTCAACTTCATGCAGATCATCAGTCTGATTGATGAGAGCGGGCGCATGGATAACTTCGACCTGGGCAACTACATCGCCTCGAACTTGCAGGACCCGATCTCGCGTATCGAAGGCGTCGGTGACTTCATGCTGCTCGGCTCGCAGAATGCCATGCGCATCTGGCTGGACCCGACCAAGCTCAACAGTTATCAATTGACGCCAGGCGATGTGGCCCAGGCCATCCGTGAACAGAACGTGCAGGTTTCTTCTGGCCAGCTCGGGGGCCTGCCCGCGCATTCCAACGTACAGCTCAATGCCACGGTGATCGGCAGTACCCGCCTGAGCACGGCTGACGAGTTCCGCGAGATTCTCATCAAGGTCAACCAGGATGGCTCCCAGGTCCGCGTCAAGGATGTAGCCGAGGTCGGTCTGGGCTCTGATAACTACTCCATCTCTGCCAGCTACAATGGTCTGCCCACGGCCGGCCTCGCCGTACGCCTGGCGCCCGGCGGCAACCTGCTGGAAACGGTCGACAACGTCCGCACCGTGCTGGACCAGCAGGAAGCCTTTCTGCCCGATGGCGTGAAGATCGTCTACCCCTACGACACCACACCCGTAGTGGAGGCATCGATCAGCTCGGTGGTACATACCATCATCGAGGCCATCGTGCTGGTGTTCCTGGTGATGTACCTGTTCCTGCAGAGTTTCCGCGCCACATTGATTCCGACCCTGGCCGTGCCGGTGGTCTTGCTCGGCACCTTCGCCCTGCTGCCGCTGTTCGGCCTGAATATCAACGTGCTGACCATGTACGCCATGGTACTGGCCATCGGTTTGCTAGTGGATGACGCCATCGTGGTGGTGGAAAACGTTGAACGCCTGATGCATGAGGAAGGGCTATCGCCGCTGGAAGCGACGCGCAAATCCATGCACCAGATCAAGGGGGCGCTGGTCGGTATCGGCATGGTGCTGTCGGCGGTGTTCATTCCGATGGCGTTCTTTGGCGGTTCCGCCGGCATCATCTATCGCCAGTTTGCCGCCACCATCGTGATCGCCATGAGTCTGTCGGTGCTGACGGCGCTGATCTTCACCCCAGCGTTGTGCGCCACCTTCCTCAAAGCACCCAAGCCCGGCGCGCATCAGGAGAAGAAAGGCTTCTTTGGCTGGTTCAACCGTATCTTCGATCGGGGCACCCAGCGCTTCGAGCGCGGTGTCGGCGGCATGCTGCATCGGCGCGGTCGCTACCTACTGGTGTTTCTGCTGATCGTCGGCGGCACCGGCTGGCTATACACCCAGATACCCGGTGCCTTCCTGCCTGACGAGGACCAGAGCCTGCTGATGGTGGAAGTACGCATGCCGGCCAACACCTCTGCCGAACGTACCGAAGCAGTGTTGACCGAAGTGCGCGACTATCTGCTGGAGGAAGAGGCTGATATCGTCAATTCAGCAATGACCGTCAATGGCTTCAACTTCGCCGGACGTGGTCAGAACTCCGGGGCCGGCTTCATTATGCTCAAGGATTGGTCAGAACGCAGCGAACCCGGTCAGGACGTCTTCAGCCTCACCCAACGTACCCAGGAACGATTCGCCCAGATCAAGGACGGTCAGGTATTGGTCTTCCCACCACCGGCGATCCTGGAAATGGGTAACGCCATGGGCTTCAACTTCTTTTTGCAGGACAACAGTGGCCTGGGGCACAACCAACTGATGGCCGCCCGGGATCAATTCCTGATGCTGGCCAACCAGGACCCGGTGCTGATGGCAGTACGCCCCAACGGCAAGGATGACGAGCCGCAGTTCCGCGTCAATATCGACCGCGAGAAGGCCCGCGCTCACTCACTGAGCATCGCCGCAATCAACGAAACCATGTCCGCCGCCTGGGGGTCGATGTACGTCAACGACTTCAACGACCAGGGCCGGGTAAAACGGGTCTATCTGCAAGGCAATATGGACTCGCGCCTGGCCCCCGAGGACTTCGACAAATGGTACGTGCGTAACCAACAAGGCGAGATGATCCCGTTTGCTTCCTTCGCCACCGGCCAGTGGACCTACGGCTCGCCGAAGATGGAACGCTACAACGGCATTTCCTCGGTGGAAATCCTCGGCCAACCGGCACCTGGCTACAGCACCGGCGATGCCATGCTGGCCATCGAGCGGATCATGCAGGAACTGCCACCGAGTATCGGCCTTGCCTATACCGGCCTGTCCTATGAGGAAATCCAGACCGGCGGCCAGGCACCTATGCTCTACGCGCTGACCGTGCTGATCGTGTTCCTGTGTCTGGCCGCGCTGTATGAAAGCTGGTCGGTCCCGGTCGCGGTGATTCTGGTCGTGCCGCTGGGCATCATTGGCGCGGTATCGGCCACATTGATGCGTGACCTGACCTCCGATGTGTACTTCCAGATCGGCCTGATGACCACCATCGGCCTGACCGCAAAGAACGCCATCCTGATTGTCGAGTTCGCCAAGGACTTGTATGAAAACCAGGGCCGCAGCTTGATTCAGGCCGCGATCGAAGCCTCTCGGCTGCGCCTGCGTCCGATCCTGATGACCTCACTGGCCTTCACTTGCGGGGTATTGCCCATGGCATTGGCCTCCGGTGCCGGCCAGGGCAGTCAGCATTCGATCGCCACTGGCGTGGTCGGCGGGATGATCACCGCCACGGTGCTGGTGGTGTTCTTCGTACCGCTGTTCTTCGTGCTGGTGGTCAAGTTGTTTGAAGGCAAGAAAGGCAAAGCTGCTGTGGAAGATGCCAACGCAGAAGAAGAGCGCGCAGCAGGAGACAACGCATGAAAATCCGCTATCTGACTCTGGCTGTCGCCCTCGGTTTGTCCGGCTGCAGTCTGATCCCTGAGTACCAGCAACCGGCCTCGCCGGTAGCCGATGCCTGGCCGCAAGGCGCAGCCTATGCCGGAGCGGAGCCCACCGCAGCTGGTGCGCTGCCGCTGGATCGGCGAGCGTTCTTCCAGAACCCGCAGTTGCAGCAACTGATCGACCTGGCGCTGGAAAACAACCGCGACCTGCGCCAGGCCGCGTTGAATGTCGAGGCCTACCGGGCACTGTATCGCATCCAGCGCTCCGAACTGCTGCCCAGCATCGGCGTGGATGGCAGCGGCAACCGGCAACGGCTACCCAGTGACCTGTCTCCCACTGGCGAGTCCGGCATCAACAGCCAGTACGGCGTCGGCCTCGGCACCAGTGCCTGGGAACTGGACTTCTTCGGGCGGATACGCAGCCTTCAAGGCGCCGCTCTGGAACGTTATCTGGCTACCGAAGAGGCCCAACGCAGCGTGCAGATTGCGCTGGTCAGCGACGTGGCCAATGCCTGGCTGGCGTGGAATACCGACCACGCCCTGCTGGAGCTGACCCAGGCCACGCTGGACAGCTACCGCGAGAGCCTGGAGATGGTCGAAGCCAGCCATGCCGGTGGCATTGCCTCGGCACTGGATGTACGTCAGGCCCGCAGTCTGGTGGAACAGGCCCGGGTACAACTGGCGCTGTATACGCGCCAACTGGCCGAAGACCACAACGCCCTGCAGTTGCTGATGGGCACCCGCATCCCGTCGGAGTTGCTGCTCGGCACCGAGCTGGATGCGCCGTTGCTGGCCGACCTGCCCGCAGGCCTGCCGGCGGATGTAATGCAGCAACGGCCGGACATCCGCGCCGCTGAACATCAGCTGCGCGCCGCCAACGCCGATATCGGCGCAGCCCGCGCTGCGTTCTTTCCCAGCATCAGCCTGACCGCCTCCGCCGGTACCGCCAGCGCTGACCTGGATGGCCTGTTCGACGGCGGCTCCGGCACCTGGAGCTTTATTCCGCAGATCAATATTCCCATCTTCACTGCGGGCCGGCTCAGGGCCAATCTGGAGTACAGCGAGATCCAGCGGGATATCAATGTTGCCCAGTATGAACAGAGCATTCAGACCGCCTTCCGTGAAGTGAGTGACGGACTGGCCGCACGAGGCACCTTTGATGAACAGCTGCAGGCGCAGAACGATCTGGTGGTGACCACCAGCGAGTATTACGAGCTGGCCCAGCAACGTTATGACGAGGGCGTCGACAACTACCTCGTGGTGCTCGATGCCCAGCGGGAGCTGTTCGCCTCACAGCAACAGCAACTCGCCTACCGTCTGCAGCAGCTGACCAACGAAGTGGCCCTGTATCGCGCCCTGGGCGGCGGCTGGCAGTCCGCGGAGGCCCCGGCACCACAGACAACCAACAAGGAGACCTGATGAGCAAGCACAATAAACTGACCGCCCTGACCCTGGCAGCACTGGCGAGTACTGCCCTGGTCGTGGCTCCGGTACATGCCGATGACAGCGACAATCACATTTCCGCCTCCGTCGGTGTTACCAGCCAGGGTGAAATGACCTGGCGCGCCGGCCTGTCCCACGACTGGGATAAGCAATGGTGGCAAAGCGACCGGGGCTACCTTACTGGCTACTGGGACACCGCTTACACCTACTGGGAGGGCAGCGAGGCCTCGGGCGCGCACTCCCTGTCGTTCAGCCCAGTGCTGGTTTACCAGTTCAATGGCAACCGTGTGCGTCCCTTTGTCGAGTTCGGTATCGGTGTATCCCTGTTCTCCTCGACCGATGTGGGCGAGCGTGACATGGGCTCGGCCTTCCACTTCGAGGATCGCCTGGGCGCTGGCGTAGTGCTGCCGAGTGGCAGCCGCCTCGGCGTGCGCGCCATCCACTACTCCAACGCCGGAATAAAACAGCCAAACGACGGCATCGAAAGCTATGCGCTGTTCTACAGCCAGGCATTTTGAGCAAACATGAACGGGAAACCCTGCATTAATGATGGGCGATACCTGATGACATAGCCCGAGCCAGGCTGCATTGACAGCCTGGGCATTTAAGAAAAATCAACTTATGAAGAAGCGAGATCGTTATGGCAGATTTAGTAGTAGTTGGCTTTGAAAAACCCGACACCGCAGATCAAGTACTGCAAAAACTGGTCAGCCTGAAACAGGAATACCTGATTGACCTGGAAGATGCAGTAGTGGTGGTACGTGATGAGAATGGCAAGGTCAACCTCAAGCAGAGCATCAACTTGAAGGCGATGGGGGCCTCCTCAGGCTTAGCTTCAGGTAGTCTATTCGGCACCCTGGTCGGTCTGCTATTCCTTAACCCATTGGCCGGTTTCGCCATCGGCGGGG
>NZ_AROI01000044.1 GCF_000410875.1 Halopseudomonas pelagia CL-AP6 | reverse complement strand
CCCCACACCTTACGAGCTGCCCGCGCACAAAAGTCGCAGCGTATTCAAAACTTTGAGCACCGCTCCGGGTGGCGGTGGCAATGGCTATAACGAACTGCGCATCGAAGACAAGAAAGGCGAAGAACAGATCTACCTGCACGCCCAGCGCGACTGGGACGAAAACATTAAGCACGACCAGAAAATCCGCGTCGGCAACGAACGCCACGACCGCGTCGAAGCCAATAGCTACGCCGAGCACATGGCCGAAGAGCACCACACCACCCACGGTGAGCGCAAAACCGAGATCAAAGCCGACGACCATCTGACTGTCGCCAACAATCAACACGTCAAACTGGGTACCGGCCAGTTCATCGAAGCGGGGAATGAAATCCACTACTACGCCGGTAACAAGGTGGTTATCGATGCCGGTATGGAACTCACCGCCAAAGGCGGCGGCTCTTTTCTCAAGCTCGATCCCAGTGGTGTGACCCTGAGTGGGCCGGTGATCAATATCAATTCAGGCGGGGCAGCAGGTCGTGGCTCGGGTCTGGACATCCTCATGCCGATGGTGCCAAGTAACGCCGATAGTGATCTCGCTGGGCAGGAGCTGGCCAGAGTGCAGGGCAATCCATTACCCCTCCAGATCGATCAGGAGCCCCGCGAGTACCGTTTCAACATGCAATTGATGGATGTGCCCGGGGAGGAAGGCTTCCCCCTGGCGCATACCCCCTGGCAGTTGATCAATGGCAATGAGGAAATCCTCTTTGAAGGCACTACTGACGAGCAAGGCCATGTACTCCTGGACGAGAGTCAACAACAGGAACTGTCTGACGCGTACTGCGCTGCGTCCGGCAATATCTGGCTATGCTTCCCAGGGCAGCGTGTTGAACTGAGCATGCATCTTGAGCAGGAAAACTGGGACGCTGAACGTATGGCCATGGCGGCCTTTGATTATATAGACACTACCGCCGCTCAGTGCACTGCCCCAGGCATTGAGCAAAAACGTAGCAAAGAGGACAGCCAGTGCAGCGGCGATCTTTACACTCATTTGCAATCCAAGGATTGATTGAAAATGCCCAGTACCCCTGCCTACAACGGCGTGCGCGTCAAACAACTTAACCAGATAAACCGTCAGGATGGCGAGGCCTGCGTCGCTTATTCTGCGCCTGACTTTTTCATCAAGGATGATTCGACATTCGCGCCCAAACGCACCGGAAATCAGGTGCAGTTTTTTACCAACGGCGAGGACTACTTCAATGATGTAGCAAGCGCTATCGCTCAGGCCGAGCACTGTATATTTATCACCGGTTGGCAGGTGAACTACGACGTCCTGCTGGATGGTCAACGCACACTGTGGCAGTGCCTGCACCAGGCGCTTACCAGTAAGCCGCAACTTCAAGTTTACGTAATGCCCTGGTTAAGCCCCTCCAGCAGTGTCGGCACCTATGATATTGAAACCATGCTGGCTATTTTTCAGTTGAATGCGGGGCTGGAAGGCGGACCGCGGGCCTTTTGTACCCCGGCGATTCAGCAGAGTGATATGAATGGTTTGGGCGCTACGTTCTCACACCATCAAAAGAGCGTAGTGATTGACAACAGGCTGGGTTATGTCGGCGGTATCGATCTGGCTTACGGGCGCAGAGACGACAACAACTTCAGCCTGGATCCCACGGACAGACAGGGCAACGATGCCTATAACCCCGGGGTACCCAAGCTCGGCTGGATGGCTATGGACAAACACGTCAGTCGCACCGGGCTGATCATGGCGGCCCTGTTTGACCTGTCCAAACCGGCCATTCCCGGACCCCTGCCGATGCCCAGCAGAGCCGAGATAGGCAACAGCATCAACTACATAGTCGATTTTTTCAAAGGACCGCCGCTGCCCTTGTTCGAGGCCATCCAGCAGCAACAGGAAAGACTGAGTGATACGCTGGAGCAAGGCCGCAGAAAAATTGTCGAGTTCAAGTACGAGCTCATCGAGCGCAGCATACGCGCCACCGCAGAACTGATTGAGCAGACGCTAGATGAGGTGTCGATTGACCCCAAACTCAAGGAGCAGCTTCAGCATTGGCTGTCCACCCTGCGTCAGACAACAGGCAACCTGTCTGAAGCGTTTCGTATCCAGAGCATCCATTTGATCCACACCTGGTTTGCAGAAACCGAAATCGGCCGCGTTTTTGCCATGTTGTCCAATGCCTCGTTCGATACCTTACCAGCCAACGTCGTGCATCAGGTCAGTGAGCTGAGCACCTCGGTAATGTGGCATTTGTATGGTCTTCTGCAGGCCCAGGCGCGCGGCAACCAGGCACCCTTTCCCTATCTGTTGGAATATCCACAGCCAGTAGCTTCCAGCGACAATAGTTGCCTGGCCGCTGACCAGCCAAGAATGCCTTGGCAGGATGTGCACTGCAGCATTCAAGGCCCCTCGGTATATGACCTGTCGCGCAACTTCATCGACCGCTGGAACGGCCAACAAGCCTACCTGGCCAATAGTCCTCCCCCCCAGGACACCGCAGTCGGCAGAAGGGCTCTTGAAGCCATTATGACCTGGCTCAACCGGCTGATCCGCCGCGTACACTTGCACCACTTTCTTGATGCCAGCTCAATTGTGCGCATCAACTGGCGTCAACCCACCCCGGTCTGGATCAACGGCCCGCAAGTGATACCCCGTTATCCTGAGCAACACTCCGGCGGTGCCAGCGCACAGGTGCTACGCAGTGCCGGCGAAGTAATGCTCCGCCAAGAGCAGGCGGGCCGGAGCCAGGCCAGTGTCCAGTTACCTGCCCTACAGGGCTTTCAGAGCAGCGGCATACAGGCCAACTGCAAAAGTGCCATGCTGCAGGCCATTTCCAGCGCCCAACATTTTATTTATGTCGAGAACCAGTTCTTCCAGAGCGAGTTTGGAGCGCAAGGCGAACTCTATGAAGACGTCCCTCTTTCCGGCCCCATGGCCAGCCTGCGCGACCCCAGCACCCTGCGGCAGGATCTGGTGCGCCGAGTACGGCTGCGTGAAGCACTCATGGCGCGCGATATCTGGCAACTGGACTGGGTAGAAATTGATGTCATCGCGCGCAATACCGGTCAGGAAAGTAGCGACTTTCTAAAGCAGATGTTCGCCATATGGGGGCTCAACGCCCAGGGCTGGCTTAGCCATCGACTGGGCGACGCTCAGGAAGCCATGCTCAACGATATTGGCGAAGCCTTTGCCGAGCGCATCGGTCGTGCCATCGACGAGCACCGCCCTTTCCACGTCTACATGATCTTGCCCGTTCATCCAGAAGGACCGCTAAATGTGCCGAACATCATGCATCAGGTTCACCTGACCATGCAGAGTCTGGTATTTGGCAAGCACAGCCTGATCAAGCGAATCCAGCGCCGCATGGCATTGCGTGCCCTACTGGACCTTGGGGTGAACGAGGGAGAGGCGGCCGACAGGATCAAGCAGCGCGGTGCCGACAATCGGCCAGCATATGAACAACAGGACTGGAGCCGCTACCTTACACTGCTTAACCTGCGCACCTGGGGTGAGTTGGAAGGAAACGTGGTAACCGAGCAGATTTATGTACACAGCAAGCTGTTGATTGCCGATGATCGCATTGCCATTCTTGGCAGCGCCAATATCAACGACCGCAGTCTGCTGGGGCCGCGTGACTCCGAGCTGGCAGTAATCGTTCGCGACAGCACCCCCGTTACGGTGGCCCTGGACGGAGAGTGTCCACAGCAAGTAGGCAAGGCTGTACACGAGCTAAGGGTTGCCCTCTGGAAGAAGCATTTTGGGCTCAGCCTGACTAAATCATCCAGGATACAGCCAGCGACCGCGCTGGAAAGCTGTCTGACGCAACCGGCGGCGGAGAGTAGTTGGAGAGCGATTCAAGCTCTTGCAAAAGACAACACCAGCGCTTACGAAGAATCATTTGATTTTATTCCGCAAAACGTCAGCCAGGTACAGCCGCGCGTTACTCCCGATATGGCGGCGTTCCCGAATGGTTTTCCTGCACCAGTGTGGCCTACCTGGGCGTATCGGAGCTTGGATGAACTAAGAAGAGGCGGAGATTTGGTAGAGCCCATGCCGTATGAAGAACAATTCTGGCGCGGAGATATTCACCTGCCACCTCGGGCTTACAGCCCGCCTCTGGGTGTGCAAGGCTTTATCTGTCAGTTACCGACCCAATGGACGCGGGGCGAAAATAACGACTCGGGCATCAATCTGACCATTCTGGCCCAGTTAATCAGACAACAGAACGATCAACTTCATGCTGCGGCAACAACCCCGGCAACGCAACGAAGAGACTCACAAACATGATCAAACCTATTCTCGCCGGTGCCCTCTGTCTTGCCACTAGCGTGGTATTCGCAGAGCAGCCACGCCAGGAGTGCCTGGGTAGATTGACCCTTGATGTTCCTGAGGAGGTGGAATGGGCTACCTATGATGCTGAACGCACTTTCCGCATCTCTACAGGCGGTGGACACAACTTCACTTCCGCAGTGGCCGCCAAAGGCGACTCAGGGTGGTATGACTTTAACGGATTAGTCATTCGCGTCAGCGATATCGTCGAACGCTCTGAGTTTGAAGGTGCAGTTCGTTATCAGAAAGGGACCGGAGAACTGTATAAGAAAACATTGCTGGAGAATGTTGAGACGGACAAACGCCGTTTGGCAAAACTCCCTGAAATGGGCTACGGTCCAGAAGTATTAGCAAAGCTCGAACAGAAAATTGAAGAACAGGAAAAACAAGCTACCCTGGCTGTTCCTGTGGAGCACGACCTTGGTATTCCCGATGCAACTTTCCTGGGTGGACCAAGTGCTCCAGCTTATGGCTATGTTTATCGCAACCAGCGAGTGTACTTTTTCGCCATGCGCGAAGCAGGTGCTCAGGGCGCCGAAGCCTTCAAGGAGTTGATCGACCGTTTTCGGCCACGTGACCTGTATGAGGTGCCCAAGGGGCCGGGCGTCTGTATACCTTACGGCTTTATTGCCGATGATGGAAAAACGGGCTATTCGATCAAGAACAGCTTGCGCTTTACCAGTACCCCCAACGTTATATTTACCTTGGTTACCGCTTCAGCCAATGATCCATGGGATACCCCGCCCACCACTGGCACCTACGACACCGACTATAGCCCCGGCTACGACGGCAAGAAGTGGGAGCTGAAGCGCTTTATCGAGCCCAGCTATATCGGTGGCCATCTAGCCGGGCTTGAGGGCTGGCAGCTAGAGCCCAAGCCAGACTCGG
>NZ_AROI01000043.1 GCF_000410875.1 Halopseudomonas pelagia CL-AP6 | reverse complement strand
TAGTGTTAACAGTCGGGAGAGGAGTGGCATTAACACCATCCTTCATGAACTTAATCCACTGTTCACCATAAACGTGACGATGAGGGACATAAAAAGTAAAAATGTCTACAGTAGAGTCAATAGCAAGGCCACGACGCAATGGAGAAAGACGGAGAGCGCCAACGGCGTCCATCTCGAAGGAGTCGCCAGCGATAACCGGAGTAGTTGAAATGGTAATAAGACGACCAATCTGACCAGCAAGGAAGCCAAGATGGGAAAGGTCATGCGGCATACGCTCGGCGCCAGTTTGAATATTAGACATAATTTATCCTCAAGTAAGGGGCCGAAGCCCCTGCAATTAAAATTGTTGACCACCTACATACCAAAGACGAGCGCCTTTACGCTTGCCTTTAGTACCTCGCAACGGCTGCGGACGACCAGGGCGAGCGCCAGAACGTTTTTTACCTTTAGACATTACATCACTCCTTCTGCACGTAATTTTTGACGCACGTTTTCTTCTGCGTCAGTAAGAACGTCAGTGTTTCCTGCGCGTACACGCAAGGTAAACGCGAACAATTCAGCGGCTTTAACCGGACGCTCGACGCCATTAATAATGTTTTCCGTAAATTCAGCGCCTTCCATGATGAGACAGGCCGTTTGAATGTTGACGGGATGAACATAATAAGCAATGACGGCAGCAATAAACTCAACAGGAGCAGGAAAGCGAGGGTATCCTACAAAGTCCAGCGTACCATAAACGCAAGCCTCAACGCAGCGACGAGCACGAGAGCGGTCAGTAGCAATCCAAACTTTGTTACTCGTCAGAAAATCGAAATCATCTTCGGTTAAATCCAAAACGGCAGAAGCCTGAATGAGCTTAATAGAGGCCAAAGCGGTCTGGAAACGTACGGATTGTTCAGTAACTTGACTCATGATTTCTTACCTATTAGTGGTTGAACAGCATCGGACTCAGATAGTAATCCACGCTCTTTTAAAATGTCAACAAGAGAATCTCTACCATGAACAAAATGTGACTCATATCTAAACCAGTCCTTGACGAACGTGCCAAGCATATTAAGCCACTTCTCCTCATCCAACGCGTCAGTTTTTGACAGAATCGTTAGTTGATGGCGAAAGGTCGCAAAGTAAGAGCTTCTCGAGCTGCGCAAGGATAGGTCGAATTTTCTCATTTTCCGCCAGCAGTCCACTTCGATTTAATTCGTAAACAAGCAGTAGTAATTCCTGCTTTATCAAGATAATTTTTCGACTCATCAGAAATATCCGAAAGTGTTAACTTCTGCGTCATGGAAGCGATAAAACTCTGCAGGTTGGATACGCCAATCATTTTTATCGAAGCGCGCATAAATTTGAGCAGATTTGTCGTCACAGGTTGCGCCGCCAAAACGTCGGCTACAGTAACTTTTCCCAGCCTCAATCTCATCTCTCTTTTTGCGTTCTGCTTCAATATCTGGTTGAACGGCGTCGCGTCGTAACCCAGCTTGGTAAGTTGGATTAAGCACTCCGTGGACAGATTTGTCATTGTGAGCATTTTCATCCCGAAGTTGCGGCTCATTCTGATTCTGAACAGCTTCTTGGGAAGTAGCGACAGCTTGGTTTTTAGTGAGTTGTTCCATTCTTTAGCTCCTAGACCTTTAGCAGCAAGGTCCATATCTGACTTTTTGTTAACGTATTTAGCCACATAGAAACCAACAGCCATATAACTGGTAGCTTTAAGCGGCTCACCTTTAGCATCAACAGGCCACAACCAACCAGAACGTGAAAAAGCGTCCTGCGTGTAGCGAACTGCGATGGGCATACTGTAACCATAAGGCCACGTATTTTGCAAGCTATTTAACTGGCGGCGATTGCGTACCCGACGACCAAAATTAGGGTCAACGCTACCTGTAGGAAGTGTCCGCATAAAGTGCACCGCATGGAAATGAAGACGGCCATTAGCTGTACCATACTCAGGCACACAAAAATACTGATAGCAGTCGGCGTGTGAATCATTAGCCTTGCGACCCTCGGCAGCAAGAACCATACGACCAATATCACGAAAATAGTCACGCAAAGCATTGGGATTATCATAAAACGCCTCTAATCGGTCGTCAGCCAACGTGAGAGTGTCAAAAACGATAAACCAACCATCAGCATGAGCCTGTCGCATTGCATTCATCAAACGCTGAATAGCAAAGCCTCTACGCGATTTCATAGTGGAGGCCTCCAGCAATCTTGAACACTCATCCTTAATACCTTTCTTTTTGGGGTAATTATACTCATCGCGAATATCCTTAAGAGGGCGTTCAGCAGCCAGCTTGCGGCAAAACTGCGTAACCGTCTTCTCGTTCTCTAAAAACCATTTTTCGTCCCCTTCGGGGCGGTGGTCTATAGTGTTATTAATATCAAGTTGGGGGAGCACATTGTAGCATTGTGCCAATTCATCCATTAACTTCTCAGTAACAGATACAAACTCATCACGAACGTCAGAAGCAGCCTTATGGCCGTCAACATACATATCACCATTATCGAACTCAACGCCCTGCATACGAAAAGACAGAATCTCTTCCAAGAGCTTGATGCGGTTATCCATCTGCTTATGGAAGCCAAGCATTGGGGATTGAGAAAGAGTAGAAATGCCACAAGCCTCAATAGCAGGTTTAAGAGCCTCGATACGCTCAAAGTCAAAATAATCAGCGTGACATTCAGAAGGGTAATAAGAACGAACCATAAAAAAGCCTCCAAGATTTGGAGGCATGAAAACATACAATTGGGAGGGTGTCAATCCTGACGGTTATTTCCTAGACAAATTAGAGCCAATACCATCAGCTTTACCGTCTTTCCAGAAATTGTTCCAAGTATCGGCAACAGCTTTATCAATACCATGAAAAATATCAACCACACCAGAAGCAGCATCAGTGACGACATTAGAAATATCCTTTGCAGTAGCGCCAATATGAGAAGAGCCATACCGCTGATTCTGCGTTTGCTGATGAACTAAGTCAACCTCAGCACTAACCTTGCGAGTCATTTCTTTGATTTGGTCATTGGTAAAATACTGACCAGCCGTTTGAGCTTGAGTAAGCATTTGGCGCATAATCTCGGAAACCTGCTGTTGCTTGGAAAGATTGGTGTTTTCCATAATAGACGCAACGCGAGCAGTAGACTCCTTCTGTTGATAAGCAAGCATCTCATTTTGTGCATATACCTGGTCTTTCGTATTCTGGCGTGAAGTCGCCGACTGAATGCCAGCAATCTCTTTTTGAGTCTCATTTTGCATCTCGGCAATCTCTTTCTGATTGTCCAGTTGCATTTTAGTAAGCTCTTTTTGATTCTCAAATCCGGCGTCAACCATACCAGCAGAGGAAGCATCAGCACCAGCACGCTCCCAAGCATTAAGCTCAGGAAATGCAGCAGCAAGATAATCACGAGTATCCTTTCCTTTATCAGCGGCAGACTTGCCACCAAGTCCAACCAAATCAAGCAACTTATCAGAAACGGCAGAAGTGCCAGCCTGCAACGTACCTTCAAGAAGTCCTTTACCAGCTTTAGCCATAGCACCAGAAACAAAACTAGGGACGGCCTCATCAGGGTTAGGAACATTAGAGCCTTGAATGGCAGATTTAATACCAGCATCACCCATGCCTACAGTATTGTTATCGGTAGCAAGCACATCACCTTGAATGCCACCGGAGGCGGCTTTTTGACCGCCTCCAAACAATTTAGACATGGCGCCACCAGCAAGAGCAGAAGCAATACCGCCAGCAATAGCACCAAACATAAATCACCTCACTTAAGTGGCTGGAGACAAATAATCTCTTTAATAACCTGATTCAGCGAAACCAATCCGCGGCATTTAGTAGCGGTAAAGTTAGACCAAACCATGAAACCAACATAAACATTATTGCCCGGCGTACGGGGAAGGACGTCAATAGTCACACAGTCCTTGACGGTATAATAACCACCATCATGGCGACCATCCAAAGGATAAACATCATAGGCAGTCGGGAGGGTAGTCGGAACCGAAGAAGACTCAAAGCGAACCAAACAGGCAAAAAATTTAGGGTCGGCATCAAAAGCAATATCAGCACCAACAGAAACAACCTGATTAGCGGCGTTGACAGATGTATCCATCTGAATGCAATGAAGAAAACCACCATTACCAGCATTAACCGTCAAACTATCAAAATATAACGTTGACGATGTAGCTTTAGGTGTCTGTAAAACAGGTGCCGAAGAAGCTGGAGTAACAGAAGTGAGAACCAGCTTATCAGAAAAAAAGTTTGAATTATGGCGAGAAATAAAAGTCTGAAACATGATTAAACTCCTAAGCAGAAAACCTACCGCGCTTCGCTTGGTCAACCCCTCAGCGGCAAAAATTAAAATTTTTACCGCTTCGGCGTTATAACCTCACACTCAATCTTTTATCACGAAGTCATGATTGAATCGCGAGTGGTCGGCAGATTGCGATAAACGGTCACATTAAATTTAACCTGACTATTCCACTGCAACAACTGAACGGACTGGAAACACTGGTCATAATCATGGTGGCGAATAAGTACGCGTTCTTGCAAATCACCAGAAGGCGGTTCCTGAATGAATGGGAAGCCTTCAAGAAGGTGATAAGCAGGAGAAACATACGAAGGCGCATAACGATACCACTGACCCTCAGCAATCTTAAACTTCTTAGACGAATCACCAGAACGGAAAACATCCTTCATAGAAATTTCACGCGGCGGCAAGTTGCCATACAAAACAGGGTCGCCAGCAATATCGGTATAAGTCAAAGCACCTTTAGCGTTAAGGTACTGAATCTCTTTAGTCGCAGTAGGCGGAAAACGAACAAGCGCAAGAGTAAACATAGTGCCATGCTCAGGAACAAAGAAACGCGGCACAGAATGTTTATAGGTCTGTTGAACACGACCAGAAAACTGGCCTAACGACGTTTGGTCAGTTCCATCAACATCATAGCCAGATGCCCAGAGATTAGAGCGCATGACAAGTAAAGGACGGTTGTCAGCGTCATAAGAGGTTTTACCTCCAAATGAAGAAATAACATCATGGTAACGCTGCATGAAGTAATCACGTTCTTGGTCAGTATGCAAATTAGCATAAGCAGCTTGCAGACCCATAATGTCAATAGATGTGGTAGAAGTCGTCATTTGGCGAGAAAGCTCAGTCTCAGGAGGAAGCGGAGCAGTCCAAATGTTTTTGAGATGGCAGCAACGGAAACCATAACGAGCATCATCTTGATTAAGCTCATTAGGGTTAGCCTCGGTACGGTCAGGCATCCACGGCGCTTTAAAATAGTTGTTATAGATATTCAAATAACCCTGAAACAAATGCTTAGGGATTTTATTGGTATCAGGGTTAATCGTGCCAAGAAAAGCGGCATGGTCAATATAACCAG
>NZ_AROI01000042.1 GCF_000410875.1 Halopseudomonas pelagia CL-AP6 | reverse complement strand
CTGGGCCGAAAGCGGTCTTTCGCATGGAGCCGCTTGCTGCCGCTCTGCTAGGGGAGCGTTTCGCAGGCACCGCCAGCAGAATTCGCGCAGATCCTGCAGCGGCCCCATTAATCCTTCGTCGTATAATCTGTATTGGCGTCGCAGGATAGGACGGGCTGGAGTCGAGCAACCGACGCAGTAACAAGGCTGCTTAAGGAGGCAGGAGATCAGGTCATGACCTATACCATTCCAGAAAAGATAATCGAGACGATACGGAAATCTAGACGAATGGTGATCTCCACCGGAGCGGGAATCTCCGCGGAAAGTGGGATAGCGACCTTTAGGGATCCGGTAGACGGACTCTGGTCTCAGTATGACCCGGAACTCCTTTCCACCCCGGAAGCTTTCCGCCGTGACCCGTCGCTAGTATGGGGATGGTACGAGACAATGCGCGGCCAGATGCGCAACGCATCTCCCAATCCAGCGCACCACGCCGTTACGGAGCTCACCGTGATTGTCCCTGAGGTCGCTTTAATCACGCAAAACATAGATGATCTGCACGAACGAGCTGGGGCTTCAGACGTAATACACCTTCACGGGAGAGTGTTTGATTCCCGGTGCTTCGCTTGTGCTCGACCTCACTATCGTCGAGACATACCAGCCACCCTTGGGGGGCCGATCGAGCCGCCTCGTTGCGGCCATTGCAACGGAAGGATTCGTCCAGGAGTGGTGTGGTTCGGGGAACAACTGCCCCAGCGCGACGTCAAGCGCGCTTTCGATGCTGCGAAGCGCTGCGACTGCCTCATTTCAATCGGCACATCTGGTGAGGTAAACCCCGCTGCGACCCTACCCGACATCGCTCTGGACTCGGGGGCAAGTGTCATACACGTCAACATTGACCCTTGGTGCCAGCACAGGCCCAACGAGTACTTGCTGGAAGGCCGAGCCAGCGAAATCATGTCGACAGTTCTAGCAGAGGCGTTCCCGAGCGGCAAAAGATAATGATCTGTACGTCACGCCAGCGGCCCACAAGCATTCGTCGCGAGAACAGATCAAGGATACCATCGGCGGAGCCCTAAGGTGGATATGGCGCCTCTATTTACAAACACCGCTGGCTCTTGGCCGGAAGCGGCCGGACGGAGTCAATTCAAAACAACTCCTTTTCTTCGCGGCTTGAAGAAAATGGCCACACAGGCGGCCGCAGCAAACATGGCCAGCGCACCGAGCGTGCCAATCGCGTTCATAGCTGCCCCGAACAGGGGGGTACCTATGGCCTGGCCGAGCGCTAGGCTGAGAAAAGGAATGCCCAGCCCAAGATCAGGACGATCCGGCATCAACTTGATGCCCTGAATCAGGAACACCCCGGTGGCTACGATGTAGGCCGCGCCGAACAGACCCATGGTGGCAAAGGCAAACACCGGCGAGAAAGCGGTCGCCGTCACACCCAGCGTGCTGATGGAGATCCCGAACAACGCGCAGCCATGAACGTGGGCTGTGCCGAACCTATTGGTCAACACGCCCGTCAGCGAGCCGCAGATACCGGAAAACACCCACCACGATCCAGACCCACGCCAGACGATCAGCCGCAAACTGAAAATCATTGCGCAGAATATCCGCCCCAAATGTCCAGACAGCAGTGCTCGCCGTCCCGGTCAACGCTGCACTTGCGCACAACGCCGGCACTCCAGGCCAGGTAAGGTATGGGAGGGAAAGCGTACCCCCTGGCTGAACGTGTCTGACAGGGGGTACAGCGAACCAGAGCCATAACGAGATCCCTGCGCCTATCAAGGCAAACAAACCGTAGAGCTCCCGCCATGCACCAGCCGCCAACAGCGCCGCCATGCCGGAAAACACGATTCCCGCCGCGGTGCCGGCATTGATCATTCCATTTGCCTTGGGGCTGTCGCGGTCATTGAAGCGTGCAGCAACAGCAGTGGCGAGCGGCGGCGAAGTTAACCCTGTACTCAATCCGGCCAGACCAATGCCCAGGCCCAGCGTCCACGCTGAAGAGGAAAACGTCACGATGCCCATGCCGGCCGTTGCCGCCAGTGCAGCTGCTAATGCGATGAACCGAGGACCCAGCTTCCCAACCCCGTAAAAAGCCAAAAGGATGCCGACGCAGTAAGCTGCAAAGGCGCTTCCGCCGACCCACCCAGCAGCGGTTACTCCCAGAGACAGGTCCTCTCGAATCTGCGGCAACAGCATCCCATACGCAAACCGCGCCAAGCCATATGAAAGGGCGGTCAAGGCAAAGCCCGCCGCCACCAGGTTCAGGTCGCGCTTCATGGCCGGTCAGTTCCAGCAAATGCAATCAGTGACAATGCCGCCTGCTTGGCATCGTCGATGACTGACGCGCCCGCTACACCGGCTCCGGCGGTGGCGCCCTCGAATAGGAGCCAGACCTGTGTGAACAGACGCTCATTGTTTTTCCCCAAAGCGAGCTTCACGCGTTCAGCCACCTCATTTCGAAACTCAGTCTTTTGGGCATCAACGAGCGAGACGACCTCCCTACTCGCCTGGGCATATTCGCTGCGCGCTCGCAGGAGCATACAGCCAAGCGTGCCGTGCTCCCGCACCCAAGCTCGAAGCGTATCGAAAAGCGCCTCGACGCTACCCGGCTGCGCTTGAAGCTGATCCATAAACGTGCGGTGCCGTTCCGCTAGAACGGCGAGCACCAGCCCGTTGCGCGAGCCGAAGTGTTTGTAGAGCGTGCGGGTGGAGATTCCAGAAGGCGCTATGAGACGGTCGATTCCGATGCCCCTAAAACCTTCCGCTTCAAACAGACGCGTAGCGCCATCAATTATTTCTGTACGTTTATTCATGCATCGAGTGTAAAACGATCGATTTACATGTCAAGCACCGGCTCTGAGTGGGCGCATCGCTGCGAAGCTAGTGGAAGATTGGCGTCTATCAGATTTCAGGCTCGCTCAAAGCGAAACGAAGCCGCGGATCCATCTCGAATCTTTCAGCCAATCTCTGGGTGACAGTCCGCATTTCGATTAGAAGGGACGGGGCAGCGCAGACTCACCGCCTTTGCTTGGCCTCATCGGCTATCAGGCCCGCTCCTGAGCCTGCGAACTATCGGTCACGGCCGAAGCGGGTCAGCGGAAAGGATGAGCATATAGATGGGCATTGTGAGCGCCAGCCACCTTGCGGACATCTCACCAGCCAGCACTTGGAAATAAGCTCTCACTTCACGTCGGCCGGGATTGAGGTCGTCACAATCCAGCTAGATCTGCCTCCTCCAATAAGTGCCGCACAAATCCCGGCGGGTGCAGATTTCCGGGAGGTTTGCGCCAGATCAGTTGGAGACGCTTTTCAAGCCCCGGGATGGGAAGAGCTACCAGCGCGCCACTGCGAACTTCGTCTTGTACTGCGGAAGCCATCACCAACGACACGCCGAGTCCCGCCCTGACCGCTTGTTTGACTGCCTCGGTGCTGCCTAGCTGCATACCGCTGCGAGGCACGCCCAGCTCGCCAAAGTATTCGGTCAGAAGCCGTCCGGTACCGCTACCCGGTTCACCTCCCAGCATCGGCAGGTCCACCAGACGATCACGTTCTATGCACCCTGCTTCAGCCAGCGCATGGTCGGGGCTGACGATAAGCACCAGCGGCTCGACCCGCCAGAGGCGGTGTTCGAAGTCGGGGTGAGGTAGCCACCATT
Organism: Halopseudomonas pelagia CL-AP6; assembly: GCF_000410875.1. Taxonomy (GTDB): domain Bacteria; phylum Pseudomonadota; class Gammaproteobacteria; order Pseudomonadales; family Pseudomonadaceae; genus Halopseudomonas; species Halopseudomonas pelagia. Next base: position 4,880 of record NZ_AROI01000042.1, on the reverse strand, counting down.
CCATGATCGCGGCGTCGAGCTGGCCCGCCAGTAGCTGGTCGGCCACATCCGGGTTGGCGGCGATGCGCAGATCCACCTCGCCCCTCTCATTTGCGGTCGTCAGATAGCTGCGCACGAATGGCTGGAGAAGGTAGGTGCCGATGTTGGAGCTAGCCCCGACGCGCTCACGATTGCCATGCAGGGCTTCTAGCGCCCGGTCGTGCATGTCGAGCAAGGCGGTCGCATGCGGCATGAAGGCCAGCGCCCGTGTGGTAGGCTGGCAGCCGCTACGACTGCGCTGCACCAGCGTTACGCCGACCTGCTCTTCAAGCTTCTGCAAGTGCTGCGACACCGTCGGCTGGGCCAGCCCCAACGCCCTCGCCGCGCTCTGAAAACTGCCTGTTTGAACGATCGCTACCAGGCTCTTCAGCCAGACCGGATTCAACATGCGGCAGGCTCGGCCTGGGGCAGACGGTTCGCAGCGTTGATTGGGCGCGCACCTGCCAATGCCTGGATGATGTTCTGCGCTGCACAACGTTCAATCTCCAGGCGCACCGCGCGCACTGCCGACCCTATGTGCGGAGTGAACAGCGTATTCGGATGCGCGAGCAGCGCAGGATCGATCAGCCGCGGCCGGTCCGCGCGAGCCCAGTCTTCCATTTCGAATACATCCGCCGCATACCCGCCGAGCTGGCCTCGCTCAAGCGCCGCGAGCACGGCGGCTTCATCCACTACCGAACCACGACAGGGGTTTACAAGCAGAGCGCCCGGCCGTACGAGGGCAAGCAGCACGGCGTTGACCAGATGCTGGGTATCGGCATTCAAGGGAAGCGCCAGCAGGATGAAGTCCGAGCTGGCGAAGAGTTCGCTGCACGCCACCTGGCGCAGGCCGAGCCGTTGCTCGGTTTGTGTATCCAGAGCCTTCGCCTCGTGGTACTGCAGGGTCGCGCCCCATCCCTGCAAGCGCTCAGCCATGGCCAGTCCGATGGCGCCCATGCCAAGGATGCCGACCGTAGCGTTATCCAGCCCCGTGCCGTAGAACTGTGGTTGCCAGCCCTGGAACTCGCCAGAGCGGACGAACGCATCTGCTGCTCGCAGATGCCGCCCCAGCCCCACCGCCAGTCCAATCGCCAGCTCGGCAGTCGGGACGGTCAACAGATCAGGCACGAAGGTCAGCCAGACCCCGCGGGCAGTACAGGCGTCCACATCGAAATTGTCGAAGCCCTTGAGCGCGCAGCCGACTACACGCAGCTCAGGGCAGGCTTGAAGAAAGTCTGCATCGACCCGATCGGGCATGAACGCCATCATCGCCTGAGCATCGCGGCAGCGGCGCAGAATTTCCTCGCGCGTCAGCGTGCTGTCGGTCTGGTTGGTCATCAGCTCGCAATGTGGCGCCAGCAGTTGCAGGATCTCATCGTGTACCCGGTGAGTTATAACGAGTTTCGGCAGCATGGAGTTTCCTATTTGAAGCGTTTGCGCAGTACGCCGCTGAAGGCGTCTACCAATGTGACCATGGCCAGGATGACCAGCAGGATCGCGGCCACCTCCTGATACTGCATGATGCGCAGCGAGCCCATGAGTTCGAAGCCGATACCGCCGGCGCCAACCATGCCCATCACAGTTGAGGCGCGAAAGTTGTATTCCCAGCGGTAGATCGCCACGTCAGCGAACTGCGGCGTCACTTGTGGCAAAACCGCGTGGAGCAGCACTTGCATCGGCGTAGCCCCCGCAGCCCGAGCGGCTTCCACCGGCGCTTCGTCGACGTGCTCGATGGCCTCGGCGAAGAACTTGCCGACCATGCCGATCGAATGCAGACCCAGCGCAAGCACGCCTGGCAAGGCGCCGAACCCTACGGCTGCAACGAAGATGATGCCCATGATCAGCTCCGGCACCGACCGCAGGGCATTGAGCAGCACCCGGGCAACACCGAACACAAGGGGGTGCGGCGCCGTATTGCGCGCTGCAACGAAGGCCACCACCAGCGAGAACACCACTGCGATGGCCGTACCGGCGATGCTCATCGCCAAGGTGTCGATCAAGGGGCGAATCCAGCTTCGATAGCCCGAAAAGTCCGGCGGCATCGCCTCGCCTGCCAGGGTCGCGATGGAGGGCAGGCCGTTCAGCAACGTGGTGGCATCGAGCAGCCCCACGTACCAGCAGGCCAGCAGTACCACTCCGAGTACAATCGCCACCTGCCCCAGCTGGCGCCACCAACCGAGGCCGAAGCCTCGGAGGATGTGCTCGCGTTGCTCAGCAGGCAGCGCCTGCACGTCGTAATGAGTAGACATATCGGTGCTCACATCGTGGCGAAGTCGAGGCCGAGCAGCGATCCCATGTTGCGGATCACATCGTAGTCGGCGTCGGTGATGGGCGCGAAGGCCTCGGCCTTGAAGTTGCGCAGCACTTCGGGATCGTCGATACCGACGAACACATCCCGAACCTTGGTTTTCAGCTCGGGGCTCAGGTTGGAGCGCATCGCCCAGGGGTACTGGGGATATTCGCCGCTGTAACCGAGTACCTTCACTTTGCTCGGATCGATCAGGCCACGTTCGGCTACGTGATTGAAGATCACCTCCGACAGCCCACCCGCATCGGCGTTGCCGTTCGCCACGTTGACGGCAACGGCGTCATGCGTGCCGACAAAATGCTGTTCGTAATCCTGCCCACCCGTCAGCTCGGCCGTCTCGAGGAGAACGGTTTTGGGAATCAGATGGCTGGATGTCGAAGCCCGGTCACCGTAGGCCATCTTCTTGCCCTTGAGGTCGGCATAGTCGTTCACGCCTGACGCGACATTGGCGATGATCACCGAGCGATAGGTTGGCTTGCCGTCGATCACCATGGCAGCGAAGGGCTCGATGTCGCTTTTGCTTTTGGCCATGACGTAGGACAGCGGACCGAAATACGCCAGGTCGATACGGCCGAAACGCATCGCCTCGATCATCGAGGAATAGTCGGTGGTTACGATCAGCTGCACCTTCTTGTCCAGATGCTTTTCCAGATAATCCTTCAGCGGCTGGTTACGCTTGATCAGCTCGGAGGCGTTCTCGTCCGGTAGCAGGGCAACTTTCAGTACATCTGGATCGGCATCGGCCGCTACGGCGGACAAACTTGAAACAGCGGACAGCAAGCAGGTCAATAAGAGCGCGGATAAGCGTTTCATCAGGACATCTCCAGTGAAGGTTCGAGCATGACAGGTGGTTCGGCCGGAGCATTCGCTGGCTGAGTCGTAGAGCGGCCTGCATAGATGCGCTCAAGCTGCGCATCGGTGAGTTCCGAGGGCGCGGCATCGAAAACGATCTGAGAATCGGCCAGCCCGACGACGCGATCGGCGAAGCGGCGGGCATATTCGAGTTGATGCAGCGAAACGATGGCGGTGATCCCGTCTTCCTTACAAATGTCGCGCAGCAGTCCGAGAACGCGGACTGAGGTTGCCGGGTCGAGGCTGGCTACCGGCTCATCGGCCAGAATGATCGCCGGCTGCTGCGCTAACGCACGCGCGATGCCTACCCGCTGCTGCTGGCCACCGGACAATTTGTCCACTCGGCTCAGCGCCTTGTCTGCCAGTCCGACCCGGGCGAGGCAACTGAGCGCAATCTCCTGATCGGCACGCGGCAAAGGAAACAGCGAGCGGAGCGTGCTGTGAAAGGCCAGCCGGCCGGTCAGCACATTAGCCAGTGCGCTTTGACGTTCGATCAATTGATGGTGCTGGAAGATCATGGCGGTACGCCTACGATGCTGACGCAAGGCCGAGCCGCTGCCGAGCTCACCGAGTTCGCTGGTGACACTGCCGCCAGTGGGCGTGACGAGTCGATTGAGACTACGGAGCAAGGTCGACTTGCCTGCGCCCGAGAGACCAAGCAGCACGGTGAACTCACCACGCCGGAATGCAACCGAGGTATCGCTCAGGGCGGTCACGCCGCCTGGGTAGATGACGCTCAGTCGGTCGACCCAGAGCACGGCGTCCTGTATCGGGTGGGGTGTCATATGATCACCTTTCGCAATTTTACGGGCCGCAGAATTGCGGTTCGCAATGCAGAAGGTAAGCATTTTTTGTTAATGCACTGCTTCAAAATGATGACGATTCAATGAAAGCTGTGGATTTCCTCGCGAGAGCGAGAATGGCTAGGTCGACAGGCCAAATTTGTTCTCAGCGCATCAAAATCATTCAAGACCGCAGCAGAGAACCCTGACACCGTTATAGCCTACCACCCACTAACGGAGAGACACTCATATGGGCATTCGCTCCAGCAGTATTACTATCGTCACAGAAAGCCTTGTCGCCACGCGTCAGTTTTATGAACGACATTTTCAAGCCCAGCGATTGTTTGACTGCGGCTGGTATGTGGTGCTGCGTCTAAGTGGCCCAGCCGCACAGGAGATTTCCCTGATGCGTCCCCAGCAGGGAATGGAGCCGTTTAGAGGCGGTGCTTATGTTAATTTGGAGGTGGAAGATGTCGATCAACTCTACGCCAACCTGACGTGCGCAGGTCTAGAAGCGGTGAATCCGCTCGACGATCATCCATGGGGCGACCGCGGTTTCGGATTGGAGGATCCCAGCGGAGCTATCGTGTATTGCTATCAGCGCATTGAACCAGCCGACGAATTCAAGGCCTACTTCATCAAGGCCAACTGACAAATAGACTGTCGGTAGTAAGCAGCGACGTACAGTCGTTTTCGTGACGGCGACTTCGCTGCTCGGTCGACTGGACCGACTAACCGCTTTGGGAAGGAAAGCGCTTCTCCCCCGCCAGATGTTAAATTTGAGCGATGCGCATCCCTTATGAGGATTTGAAGAGCAGCGAGCTATAGCGCACGAACTTCCATATCGGAAATTTTCTTCTTCAAACAGGATGCTGGCCCGCGCCCAAACAAAAGGTGAACGGGGCGGCGGCAAAAACTGA
>NZ_AROI01000041.1 GCF_000410875.1 Halopseudomonas pelagia CL-AP6 | reverse complement strand
GCAACGAAGGCAACGAAGCCAGCTGGAATGGCAACGGATTCAGGGGGCTCTACCGCTATGAATTTATTCCGGACAGTAGTGCGCCTGCGCGGGAATGACGGGGTGTGGGGACGGGAGTGGCGGGGGGAATCAGTTGGCCACTCCAAGAGGTAGAGAGGATCAAGATCAAATTGGTTTGCTGTGTTTGCGAAAGTGCGCATAAATCTAAAAACATCGGACGCTGTCCGGAATGTTTAGCCTGTAGTTTAGTTGCCGGGCTGGCATCAGCGTCGGGCAATCCAGTAGTTAAGGCCTGCCAGCGCCCTGCAGCGGTTGAGTAGGTTGAGCATAAGGGACTTGAAAAGCCCGGGATCGAGTGATCCCGGGTATTTCCAGAGAGTTGCTGCGTTAAAAAAATGACATGGATTGATATTTAACGCGCCTTGGCCACCTGCCGCCAGTGGTGCAACAACGGCTCGGTATAACCGCTGGGCTGTTCCAAACCCTTGAACACCAGATCCAGTGCCGCCTGGTAGGCTACCGACGCTTGGTAATCCGTTGCCATGGGGCTGTATTCCGGATCACCGGCATTTTGCTGATCTACGACCTTGGCCATGCGCTGGAAGGTCTCGGTGACCTGCGCTTCGCTGACCACGCCGTGGTGCAGCCAGTTGGCCATATGCTGGCTGGAAATCCGCAGGGTCGCGCGGTCTTCCATCAGGCCGACGTTATTGATATCCGGCACCTTGGAGCAACCAATGCCCTGGTTAACCCAGCGTACGACATAGCCAAGAATGCCCTGAGCGTTGTTGTCCAGTTCCTGCTGCTTGTCGGTCTCGCTCCAGTTGGTCTCGGCGGCCAGGGGCGCGGTCAGCAGGCCGTTCAGTAGCTTGTCCTGTTCGTCCTTCAGCGAGATGCTTTCCATACCTTGCTGGACTTCCTGCACGTTGACCTGATGGTAATGCAGTGCGTGCAGAACCGCAGCAGTCGGGGAGGGAACCCAGGCGGTGTTGGCGCCGGCCTTGGGGTGGCCGATCTTCTGTTCGAGCATGGCAGCCATCAGATCTGGCATGGCCCACATGCCCTTGCCGATCTGCGCCTTGCCGCGCAGCCCGCAGGTCAGGCCAACGAGTACGTTATTGCGCTCGTAGGCCTGAATCCACTCGGTGGTTTTCATATCGCCCTTGCGCAGTACCGGACCGCCCTGCATCACGCTGTGCATCTCGTCACCGGTGCGGTCGAGAAAACCGGTGTTGATAAAGGCCACCCGCGAACTGGCGGCGGCGATACAGGCCTTGAGGTTGACCGAGGTGCGACGCTCTTCGTCCATGATGCCCATTTTCAGGGTGTTCTGCGGCAGGCCAAGCAGTTGCTCAACGCGGCCGAACAGCTCGCTGGCGAAGGCCACTTCATCCGGGCCATGCATTTTCGGCTTGACGATATACATGCTGCCTGTGCGCGAGTTGCCCTTGCGCTTGAGATCGTGGATGGCGATCAGGCTGGTGCAGACTGCGTCGAGGATACCCTCAGGGATTTCGCTGCCGTCTTTCAGCAGGATGGCTGGATTGGTCATCAGGTGGCCGACGTTGCGAATAAACAGCAGCGAGCGGCCGTGCAGGGTCAGGCCCTTGCCGTCAGCGGTGCTGTATTCACGGTCCGGGTTGAGCTTGCGGACGATGGTCTTGCCGCCCTTGTCCATCTGCTCTTGCAGGTCACCCTTCATCAGGCCGAGCCAGTTGCTGTAGACGACGATCTTGTCTTCGGCGTCGACCGCGGCAATCGAGTCTTCACAGTCCATGATGGTGGAGACCGCCGCCTCCATCAGCAGATCCTTGACACCAGCGGCATCGGTCTGGCCAATCGGATGGCTGGGGTCGATCTGGATTTCAAAGTGCAGGCCGTTATGCAGGAACAGCAGTGCATCCGGGCTGGCCGGGTTGCCTTGGTAACCGACGAACAACTCATCCGACTGCAGGCCGGTCTGCTCGCCCGATTGCAGGGTGACCTGCAACTGACCGTTTTCCACACGGTAAGCCTGGGCCTGGGTGTGATCGCCCTGCTGCAATGGGATGGTGTCGTTCAAGAACTTGCGGGCAAAGGCAATGACCTTGTCGCCACGTACCGGATTGTAGCCATGGCCGCGCTCGGCGCCATTCTCGTCGGAGATCGCGTCGGTACCGTAGAGTGCATCGTACAGGCTACCCCAGCGGGCATTGGCGGCATTCAGTGCATAACGGCCATTCATCACCGGGACCACCAGTTGCGGGCCGGCCTGCTGGGTCAGCTCGCTGTCAGTGTTGGCGGTGCTGATGCGGAAGTCGTCCGGCACGGCTTTCAGGTAACCAATCGAGGTCAGAAACTCGCGGTAGGCGGGCATGTCGCTGATCGGGCCAGGGTTGGCGGCGTGCCACTGGTCCAGCTCGGTTTGTAGGCGGTCGCGCTCAGCCAGTAGCTCATGGTTCTTGGGTGCCAGGTCGTGCACCAATTGGCTGAAGCCGGACCAGAAGGCACCCGCATCCAGGCCGGTGCCCGGCAGGGCGTTCTGCTCGATAAAACGGTGCAGGGCGCTATCAATCTGCAGGCCCTGGATTTCAATACGTTGTGTCATACGGCAATCCTCCGGGGTTGAGAACGTGGTTTAGAGCGCGGCGATGCCGGCTTTGGCAACCTGCGCATCCTGGTCCGGCTTGACGCCGGAAACACCAATGGCAGCAACTACCTGGCCGTCCACTTTCAACGGCACGCCGCCTTCCAGTAGGCCGGTAATTTCAGGTGCGGAGAGGAACGCGGTACGGCCACCGTTGATCATCGCTTCAAACTCGCTGGTCTCGCGGCGTCCGAGTGCGGCGCTGCGGGCTTTTTGCGGAGCGATATAGGCAGCAACTGGCGCGCAGCCGTCCATGCGACGCATGGCCAGCAGGTGGCCGCCGTCATCGACTACGGCAACGGTGACTTTCCAACCATTGTTGTCGGCTTCAGCGAAGGCGGCATCGATCATGCTATTGGCTTCGTCGAGGGTCAGTACGGATTTGCTCAGCATTGTTATTTCTCCAGCATTCAGGTGAGTGCGTCTTCGACCACTTCGATCCAATGGCGCACGGGTGTTCTATCTGCCGAGCCCAGATGGGTCTGGCAGCCTATGTTGGCGGTGACGATGGTGTCTGGCTTGCCGGCTTCCAATGCATTCATGCGGTTATCCCGCAGTTGCTTGGCAAGCACCGGCTGGGTAATCGAATAGCTACCAGCCGAGCCGCAGCACAGATGACCGTCGGCAACGAAAGTCAGGCTGAAACCGAGTTTTTTCAGGATCGGCTCCACGCGGCCGCCTAGCTTCTGCGCATGCTGCAACGTACAGGGGCAGTGGAAGGCCAGGCGCTGACTGGTCTTGACCTGCAAGGGTTGCAGGTCTTCCTGTTCCAGCACTTGCACCAGATCCAGCGCCAGGGCGCTGATCTTCGCGGCCTTTTCCGAGTAGGCCGGATCATCCTTGAGCAGGTGGGCGTATTCCTTGATAAAAGCACCACAACCGCTAGCGGTTTGCACTATGGCTTCGGCGCCGTTTTCAATCGCTGGCCACCAGGCGTCGATATTGTTCCGGGCGCGGTCCAGGCCGGCCTGTTGTGCGTCCAGGTGATAGTCCAGGGCGCCACAGCAGCCGGCTTCGCTGATCGACTGGAGTGAAATACCCAGACGATCCAGCACGCGCGCGGCAGCGGCATTGGTATTTGGCGACAGGCCGGCCTGGGCGCAGCCTTCCAAAATCAGTACCTGGCGGGCATGTTTGGTTGTAGGGCGCGGTTTGGCCGGGGTAATCTGACCGGGTATCTTGTTTTTCAGCGCAGTCGGCATAAAGGGTCGGACCATCTGCCCGGCTTTGAGCAGGGTCTTGAAGGTGCCCGCATGGGGCACCACCGTACGCAGTGCCGAACGCAGTACACGCTCCTGCAGCGGCCGTTCGATTTTACCGGCCATGGCTTCGCGGCCAATATCCAGCAACGTGTGATACTTCACCCCAGAAGGGCAAGTGGTCTCGCAGTTGCGACAGCTCAGGCACTGGTCCAGGTGAATCTGGGTTTCCCGGGTGGTGGCTTCCCCCTCGAGAAAGGCTTTGATCAGATAGATACGACCACGCGGGCCATCGCGCTCGTCACCGAGTAGCTGGTAGGTAGGGCAGGTGGCATTGCAGAAGCCGCAATGCACGCAGGAACGCAGAATGCTTTCTGCTTCTTCGGCACGTGGCAGCTTGCGTGCCTGCTCGGTTAAATTGGTTTGCATGTTTCACTCTCCTGTCTCAAAGCGCGGCCCGGGGTTAGATTGCGGCCCGGTTTAAATGGCGGCATAGGTACGGCCAGGGTTGAATATGCCCTGGGGGTCCAACTGCGCTTTGAGCCGGCGATGGTAATGCTCGAGCAAGGGTGCCAACGGCTGAAACGGTGTGTCAGTGATGCCTGCGGTATAGCAGGTCGCGTGTCCGCCGTGCTGGGCCGCCAGCGCCTGAATATCCACACTGGAAGTGTCGCTTTTCAACCAGCGCTGGCTGCCGCCCCAGTCGAGCAAAACATCACCAGGTAAATCCAGTGCGGGGGTGACCGCGGGAAGTGATAGCCGCCACAGTGCGCGCGGGTCTTGGAAAAACGCCAATTGCTGTTCGTTGAGTTGGGTCCAGAATTCAGGGTCCAGTGGCTCGCCGCCAATCCGATCCGCAGCGGAGCGTACCGAGCCGACACCCCCTTCCAGACGCAGGCGCAGTTGCCCGTCGATATGGCATGCGGCGGTAATCGGAATCGGTTGCTGCCCCCATTCGGCGAGCTTCAGCAACGCTTTCTCTACCGGCAGGTCGAGGCTTAAATGCTGGGTGCAGACCGGCTTGGGTAGCACTTTCATCGAGACCTCCGTCAGCACGCCGAGCAGCCCATGGCTGCCGGCCATAAGGCGAGATAGGTCATAACCGGCGACGTTCTTCATCACCTCGCCGCCAAAGCGCATTAGTTTGCCGTGACCGGTGATTACTTTGCTGCCCAGGACGAAATCGCGTACCGAGCCGGACCAGGGCCGACGCGGCCCGGACAGCCCGGCCGCGACCATACCGCCGACGGTCGCTGCTCCGCCAAAGATCGGTGGTTCGCAGGGCAGCATCTGCCCCTGTTGATCAAGCACTTCCAGCAGCTCAACCAAGGGCGTACCACTACGCACAGTCACCACCAGTTCAGTAGGGTCGTAGTTGACGATGCCGCTGTGTGAGCGCGTGTCCAGTACTTGACCGGTGACGGGTCGACCCAGAAAGGCCTTGCTGTTGGCGCCCTGAATCGCCAGCGGCGTCTTGCTCTGCAGCGCATCGATGACCTGCTGCTGCAACTGTTGCTCGGCTTCAGAGGCGGGGCGCTCGCCGGGGCGCGGCGAATGAGTGTGGGTAGCTGACATCAGAAGCGCTCCAGCTCGGGGAAAGGCAGCTTTCCGTTGTGAATATGCATGGCTCCGAATTCGGCGCAGCGGTTCAAGGTCGGGATGTTCTTGCCGGGGTTGAGCAGACCGTCTGGGTCGAATGCCGCCTTGACCGCGTGGAACGTCAGCAGCTCGTCGTCATTGAACTGCGAGCACATCTGGTTGATCTTCTCCCGGCCGACACCGTGTTCGCCAGTAATGGAGCCACCGACGGCAACACAAAGCTCAAGGATCTTGCCGCCGATGGCTTCGGCGCGCTCCAGCTCGCCCTCCTTGTTGGCATCAAACAGGATGAGCGGATGCATATTGCCGTCGCCGGCATGAAAGACGTTGGCTACGCGCAGATCGTATTCAACCGACAGGTCGGCAATACCCTGCAGTACGCGGGGCAGTTCGCGGCGGGGGATGGTGCCGTCCATGCAGTAATAGTCGGGGGAAATACGACCCACGGCAGGGAAGGCGTTCTTGCGCCCGGCCCAGAACAAGGCGCGTTCGGCATCGTCCTTGGCCAGGCTGATGGCGGTGGCGCCGCTATTTTCCAGTACCGCGCGCACGCGCTCGCACTCGTCATTCACGTCAGCCTCCACGCCGTCGAGCTCGCACAGCAGAATCGCCTTGGCGTCTACCGGGTAACCCGCGTGAATGAAATCTTCAGCGGCCTGAATAGCCAGGCTGTCCATCATTTCAAGGCCGCCGGGGATGATGCCGGCGGAGATGATGTCACCTACCGCCTTGCCGGCCTTGCCGACGTCATCAAAGCTGGCCATCAATACCTTGGCCACCTGCGGGCGCGGCAGCAGCTTGACCGTGACTTCAACGACGATGCCGAGCATGCCTTCGGATCCGGTGAACAGCGCCATTAGATCAAAGCCAGCACTGTCCAGCGCATCGGAGCCGAGCGTGATGCGCTCGCCTTCAACGGTAACGATCTCCAGCTTCAGCAGATTGTGCACGGTCAGGCCGTATTTCAGGCAATGCACGCCGCCGGCGTTCTCCGCGACGTTGCCGCCAATCGAGCAGGCGATCTGCGAGGACGGGTCGGGTGCGTAGTACAGCTGATAGGGTGCAGCCGCTTCGGAAATGGCCAGATTGCGCACGCCCGGCTGCACACGGGCGAAGCGACCTTCGGGATTGATCTCGAGGATGCTATTCAGCCGCGCCAGAACCAGCAGCACGCCGCCTTCCAGCGGCAATGCGCCGCCGGACAGACCCGTGCCGGCGCCGCGGGCAACAACGGGCACCTTGCGCTGGTGGCAGATCTGCATAAACGCCTGAACCTGGTCGACGGTATCGGGAATCACTACCAGCATCGGCAGAATACGATAGGCGGCCAGGCCGTCACATTCAAACGGCTGCAAGTCTTCGCGTTCATGCAGCAGGGTCATATCCGGCAGAGTTTGGCGTAGCGCTTCGATCAGCGCAGCTCTGTCGACGGCGGGCAGGGGGCCATCAAGTTTTTCGTCATAGAGAAGATTCATCGGGCATTACCTGTTGTTTTGTTGATGGCCAGGGACCAGCAAATTCCTTGAATCTTGGGCCCTGGTCATTAGGTCGTCCAGTGAAAAGCCAGCTGGTATGACCAGTTTTTTTGGCCTATTTCAGTCATGCTGTCGCTGAACGCTAGCTATATCGTGACCGTGCAGTTTGTAGTGGCTTTGGTCGGTGTCTGCATTTAAGCTGGTATGACCAGTTGTTCGCAGAGGTAAGATCATGGTTGAGCGTGTTCAGGAGCGGCGTCAGGTGGGTGATGTGGTGGCCGACCGCATCGAAAAGCTGATCGCTGAGGGTGTATTGAAAATGGGTCAGGTGCTGCCTTCGGAGCGGCTGCAGTGTGAAAAGCTGGGCATTTCCCGCAGTGCCTTGCGTGAAGGTCTGAAGGTGTTGCGCGGTCGCGGACTGATCAGGACTGAACAGGGGCGGGGTTCTTACGTAGCCAGCCTGATGGGTAATCGCGACGAGACGCCGATGATGCATCTGTTCAACAACCATCCGCGAACGCTGTTTGATTTGCTCGAAGTCCGCGCGCTGCTTGAAGGCGAGTCGGCGCGGCTGGCAGCCCTGCGCGGTACCGATGCGGATTTTGTATTGATTCAGCGGCGTTATGATGAAATGGTCGCAGCCCATACCACTCGCCCGATTCAGGACCCGGAAGCCCTGGCCAAGCTGGACCATGCCTTTCATCTGGCAATCTGTGATGCGTCGCATAACCCGGTGTTGGTGCATACATTGCAATCCCTTACCAGTTTGCTGTTGAGCTCGGTGTTTGCCTCGGTGAAGAATCTCTATCATCGCCCGGTGCACAAGCGTCAGCTCGATCGTCAGCATGCGCGGCTGCATCATGCGGTGATGGAGCGCCTGCCGATCCAGGCCAAGCGTGCGGCGGTAGATCACATACAGAGCATTAGAGATAACCTGCGCGATATCGAAACCGAAGAGCAGCGTCTGGAGCGTGCCACCATGCGTTTGGAGGGCTGGACAGGGTAGGCCCCAGACAGGGTTGGCGATGCTGCTGCCAACCCTGTCTGTGCTTGCGTCTGGTTGCCGTTCTATTTACCGGTAGTGGTAAGACCCGCCAGGCTTAGCGGATCACCCACACCAAAGACGTAAACCGCAAGCATGGTCAGAATGCCCGCTGCGCTGACGTAGTAGATTGTCGGCAGAATGGTTTTGCGTAGGGTGATACCTTCGCGCCCCAACAGGCCCACAGTGGCCGAGGCGGCCACCACGTTGTGAATTGCAATCATGTTGCCCGCCGCCGCACCAACCGACTGCGCCGCTACGATCAAGGCGCCCGAGATACCCAGCAGTTCAGCCGTATTGAACTGGAACTGGGACAGCATCAGGTTGGAAGCGGTATTGGAGCCGGCAATAAAGGCACCCAGCGCGCCGACCATCGGGGCAAATAGCGGATAGACCCCGCCCACCGATGACGCAACCGCCGCAGCCATGGCCACTGGCATGGACGGCAGGTCGGCCATGTTCACGCCAGAGTTGATCAGGATGCGCACCATCGGAATGGTAAATACCAGCACAAATCCTGCGCCGACAATGGTGTTGGTTGATTCGCCGAAGGCGCGCTTCATCTCGCTGAACGTCATGCGATGCAGGAAATAAGTCAGAATCACCACCATCACCAGAATGCCTCCAGGCAGATATAACGGTTCCAGACTGGCCGATAACCCGGCTTCACCCATGATGTTGGTGAAGCGCAAACTGATTGAGTTCAATGCGGCTTTTGCCGTCGCGTTGGTGCGCGAAAATACCAGCAGTGCAGCCAGCAGCACGTAGGGCAACCAGGCCATCCAGATGGCGACTGGGCGTTTGCCGGCGACGTCATCCAGCTTCATCTGGATGCTGCCCATCCATTCGGCTGGCCACTCTTTTGGATCGGCAAAATCCCAGGTTTCCTTGGGAATCAGGAAGCCTGCCTTAGCGGCGGGGACCACTATTGCCAGGCCCACTAGGCCACCGATCATCGATGGGAACTCTGGACCGAGGAATACGCCTGCCAACACATAAGGGATGACGAAAGCCAGTGCGGCAAAGATCGCAAAAGGGGCAATTTGAAAGCCTTCTGCCCACGACTTGTTCTTGCCGAAAAAGCGCACCATGACCATGACCATGAACAGCGGCATCAGAACACCGACTATACCGTGAATGATCGCCACTTCCGACACGATCAACTGGAAGAAGCTGTCCCAATCAGAGCCGGCGACGGCCAATTGTGCACCAATGGCAGCCTGATCCAGCCCGCCACCAACGCCAACGACCATCGGTGTACCGACCGCGCCAAATGACACCGGAGTGGATTGCACCATCATGCCGACCACTACCGCAGCGACGGCAGGGAAGCCGAGTGCAACCATCAGCGGGGCGGCGACTGCGGCCGGGGTACCGAAGCCAGAGGCGCCTTCGATAAAGCAGCCAAACAGCCAGGTAACGATGATCGCCTGTACCCGCCGGTCAGGGCTGATCCCGGAAAAACCCTTACGGATCGCCAGAATGCCACCGGAATGTTTGAGCGTATTGAGCAGCAGGATGGCGCCGAAGATGATCCATAGAATGGATGCGGTGAGGACCAGGCCCTGAAGGCTGGAGGCGATTACACGCACCAGGGTCATATCCCAGGCGAACAGGGCAATGATGACGGTGACGACAAAGACAACAGGCATCGCATGCTTCGCTGGCCAACGGAATCCCACCAAAAGGATACCCGCCAGAACCAGAGGAAAAAATGCGAGCAGAGACAGGAGCGTTTGACTCATCTGGATTTCCTTTGTTTTTTTTATTTGGAGTGCGCAATCAAGGCGTAGCGCTGTTCGTAACAAGTGGATACTGCTACTGCCTACAGCCCAGGTCTAGGCGATATCTTGCTGGTAGGACCAGTTATTTTTTAAGGCGCCGCAGCTGATTGTGTGAATTGCAATACTAATCAATGCATTGAGTTTGAACGTCAGGGCTTTCAGGGGAGCCTGTCTGACTGGTCATACCAGAGGAGGGTGCTGGGGAATTGACTAAAAGGGCCGGGGCCGCAGTCAGTGTGCCAGGAGAAGAGCTTGCGGCTCCGATTGGCGCCGCAAGCCATCAGAGGTCAGACCAGTTGCTCGCCTACATGCAGCAGCTTCATCGAGTTGGTGCCGCCGCGGGAGTTGTAGACATCGCCCTTGGTCAGAATCACCCAATCACCGGCTTTCACGTGGCCGCGTTCAAGCAGGGTGTTGACTGCTGCCTGGTTGACGTCGCTTGAGGTGATTTCAACCGGGTTGAACTGGATGCCCTGCACGCCACGGAACATAGACACCCGGCCGAGGGTTGCGGCATTGGGTGACAAGGCAAAAATCGGCAGGTGCGAGCGGATGCGCGACATGATCAGTGGGGTATAGCCACTTTCGGTCAGGCTGATGATCGCCGTTACACCCGGGAAGTGGTTGCCGGTGTACATCGCTGCCAGGGCAATACTCTCGTCGCAACGCTCGAACGCCTGCCCCATCCGGTGTCCGGAATTCTGGCTGGTCGGATGCTTTTCGGCTCCCCGGCAAACTCGGTCCATGGCCTGGACCGCCTCGACCGGGAAGGAGCCAGCGGCGGTCTCGGCTGAGAGCATGACCGCGTCGGTGTAATCCAGCGCGGCGTTGGCGACATCCGAGACTTCGGCGCGTGTCGGCAACGGGCTGCTGATCATCGACTCCATCATTTGCGTGGCGGTGATCACCACTTTGTTCTGTTTACGCGCACGGCTGATGATCAGCTTCTGGATGCCGACCAGTTCGGCGTCGCCGATTTCCACACCCAGATCGCCACGGGCAACCATCACCGCGTCACTGGCCAGGATCAGACCATCCAGGGTGGCCTGATCAGCCACCGCTTCGGCGCGTTCGATCTTAGCTACCAGCCAGGCTTGTGAGGCAGAGTCTTTGAGCAGCTTGCGGGCCAGATGCATGTCGGCGGCGTCGCGCGGGAAAGACACCGCCACATATTCCATCTGCAGCTCGGCGGCGACGGTGATGTCGAATCTGTCCTTGTCAGTCAGGGCCGCTGCCGACAGACCGCCGCCGCGACGGTTGATACCCTTGTGATTGGACAGTGGACCGCCGGCCGTGACGGTGCAGCGCACCTCATCCTTGCCAACGCTGTCGACGCGCAGCACTACCCGGCCGTCATCGAGCAGCAACTCGTCTCCGGCGCGGCAATCGTTGACCAGTTCCGGGTAATCGATGCCGACAACGTCAGCGTTGCCGTCATCCAGCGGATGGCTGGTAGAGAGCCGGAAATGATCACCCACTTCGAGCTGGATTTTTCCGTCGAGAAAGCGAGCAATGCGGATTTTTGGCCCTTGCAGGTCGCCAAGCAGGGCAACATGTGTGCCCTTGTCCCGCGCGATTTCGCGCACCAGGCGGGCACGCTCGCGGTGCTCGTCGGCAGTGCCGTGGGAGAAGTTCAGGCGGGCAACATTCATGCCCGCATCGATCAGCGCGGCAATGCGTTCCGGGCTGGACGTGGCGGGTCCAAGGGTGGCAACAATTTTAGTGCGACGCAGCGTCATGGCAGATCCATTAGTCGTTGAGATGATTCGTTGAGATAGTTCGTTGCTATAGGTCGTTTGCGCTTATGTGGGCATAACAATAGATCATAAACGAGTACCATGACAGGCTGTTGTCACCGGTTCGACTACCTTGTCGAACCGGCTATCAGCCACTATCAGATTACACTTGGGAGTCATGTCATGCATCCGGGTCTGGTTGAAGTTACTGAGCGTTTGCGCCTGCGCAGTCAGGTCAGCCGCTCTGCGTATTTACGCCAAATGGCCGAAGCGGCGGGGCTGCCTCGGGGCCGTCGCAAGCTGTCCTGCGGTAATCTGGCCCATGCCATGGCCGCCTGTCAGCCGGTTGATAAGGACCGCTTACGGATGATGGACGAAGTCAATGTCGGTATGGTCACGGCCTACAATGACATGCTCTCGGCCCACCAGCCCTATGAACACTTCCCCGAACAGATTCGTCAGGCGCTGCGGGCGTTTGGTGCCACCGGTCAGGTGGCTGGTGGCGTGCCGGCGATGTGTGACGGCGTGACCCAGGGCGAGCCGGGTATGGAGCTGTCGCTGGTCAGTCGCGATGTCATTGCGATGGGAACCGCCGTGGCGTTATCGCACAATATGTTTGATGCGGCCCTGTGTCTGGGGGTGTGCGACAAAATAGTACCTGGGCTGTTGATGGGCGCACTGCGGTTTGGCCATTTGCCGATCGTTTTTGTGCCCGCCGGGCCGATGCCCTCGGGGCTGCCCAATAGCGAAAAGGCCGCCGTGCGTGAGCGTTATGCCGAAGGTAAAGCCAGCCGTGCAGAACTGCTGCAGGCTGAGAGTGAGTCTTACCATAGTGCCGGTACCTGCACCTTCTACGGCACCGCCAATACCAACCAGATTCTGCTTGAAGCGATGGGGCTGCAATTGCCCGGCGCCTCTTTTGTGCAGCCGGACTCGCCACTGCGCGCAGCGTTAACTGTCCATGCCGCAGAACAGGCAGCGCGCCTGGCCCGGGCCGGACAGGGCAGTATGGCCTCGATCCTGGATGAAAAAGCCTTGATCAACGCGCTGGTGCTGCTACTGGCCACCGGTGGTTCGACTAATCTCACCTTGCATCTGGTCGCAATCGGGCAGTGCGCCGGATTGCAATTGCGCTGGGAAGATATGGACGCGCTGTCGAAGATCGTCCCCAGCATTGCGCGCATGTATCCGAATGGCAGGGCCGATATCAATCAGTTCCAGGCCGCCGGGGGCACTGCCTGGTTGTTCCGGCAACTGCTGGAGGCGGGCCTGCTGCATGAGGAAGTACAGACTGTCGCGGGGCCGGGCTTAAGCCGCTATACCACCGAGCCGGTACTGCTGGACGGTGCGCTGGTATGGCGGGAGGGGCCGCAGCAGAGTCTGGACAACGACATTCTACGAACCTGGCAACAACCCTTCGCTGCCGAGGGCGGGTTGCGGCTGGTTACGGGTAATTTGGGCCGTGGCGTGATCAAGGTCTCGGCGGTCGCGCCTGAACATCGCCGGGTCAGCGCGCCGTGCCGCCTGTTTGAGAGCCAGCAGGCGTTTGTCGAGGCTTTTCAAGCCGGGCAACTGGAGCAAGATCTGGTGGCGGTACTGCGTTTTCAAGGTCCGGCAGCCAATGGTATGCCTGAGTTGCACAAGCTCACGCCTTATCTAAGCCTGCTGCAGGATAGGGGTTTCAAGGTGGCGCTGGTGACGGATGGTCGCATGTCGGGGGCTTCGGGCAAGGTGCCGGCAGTTATCCATTTATGCCCCGAAGCAGCGGCGGCAGGGCCGTTGGCGCGGTTAATGGATGGTGATCTGCTCTGTGTCGACGCCGAAGCCGGAACGCTCAAGGTCATGATCGACGGCGCGCAATGGGCTAATCGGCCCACTGCAGTTCAGGCCCAGCCGATTCGGCGTGGCTGGGGCCGCGAGCTGTTTGGCTTTATGCGCGCAGCAGCGAGCCCGGCCGAGCAAGGCGGCAGCACCTTTACCGCCTCGTTGGCGATGGCTGATGGCGGAGCAGGCGAATGAGGCTGGCGGCATTGGCGCATGAGCGGGGGTTGCGCTATTGCCCAGCGGCGGATGCCGATGGGCAGGCCCGCTTGCTCGCTAACCGGGTAGCCGAGGCCTTGAACCTGCGACTTTCCAGTGCCGGCATGGCCAGCCTGGCGCTGTCAGGCGGGCGCAGCCCGCAGGCTTTTTTGCGTGCTCTGGATCAGTTGCCAATCGATTGGAGCAGAATACGCCTGACGCTGGTGGATGAGCGCTGGGTGCCGGAATCCCACGCCGACAGTAACGCGGCGATGATCAAACGCTGCATGCCCAACGCACTGCAACGCGCCCATTGGTATGGACTTTATCAAGGGGCTCGACAGAGCAATAGCGCTGAAGCCTATGCCGCACAGGGTCTCGAGCAGGCGCCCGAGTCCGCAGCTGAGGCGGGCGCAGGGCGCGATGCCGCGGCGGCCAGTGACTATCTGCTTGGTTGGCTACCATTGGATGTCGTGGTGTTGGGGATGGGCGTAGATGGTCACTGCGCATCCCTTTTCCCAGGGCAGCCGGGCCTGGAGCAGCGATTGCGGGCTACTTCGACGCCCTTGTGTGAGGCCGTGCCAGGGCCGCAGCAATCCCTGCGCTTGACGCTGACCGGGTGCGCGCTGCGCACGGCACGCTTGCAACTGTTAGCCATCTCCGGCGAGGATAAATATCGGCGTCTGTGTGATGCTTTTAACGGCCCGGCGGTACGCTGGCCAGTGGCGGCTTTTCTCGCGCCACCTTTGGAGATTTTTTACAGCCCTTGATGGCTGAAAGGACGCGCATGAGTTTAGTCGACAATACCCGTACCCTTGATGATCTGTTCGCCCGGTCGCCGTTGCTTCCGGTCATCAGCATTCAGCGCGAATCGGATATCCTGCCGCTGGCAGACGCCCTGGCGGCAGCAGGTATCAGCAACCTGGAGATTACGCTGCGTACTCCGTTAGGCCTGTCGGCCATTGCGCTGTTGCGACGCGAGCGTCCTGCTCTGTGCGTGGGTGCTGGCACGGTATTGGATGGTCGGCAGTTTCAATCGGTTCTGGATGCCGGAGCGCAGTTTATCGTTACTCCGGGATGCACCGATGAGCTCTTGACGCTGGGTCTGGAAAGCCCGGTGCCGCTATTGCCCGGTATCGCTACAGCATCGGAAATACTCATGGGTTATCGGTTAGGTTACCGGCGCTTTAAGTTATTTCCCGCTGAGGTCTGCGGCGGGGTTCAGGCACTAAAATCCTTCGCCGGCCCCTTTGCGGGTGTGCGTTTTTGTCCCACCGGAGGGATTCGCCAGGAGAGTCTCGCTGGTTACCTGGCGCTGGACAATGTGATGGGTGTTGGCGGTACCTGGATGGCCCCGCGCGCCGCCGTTGAAGCGGCTGACTGGGGTGCTGTCAGCCGCCTCAGTGCCGCCTCGGTAGCGTTGCTGGTAGAGCAAGAAAGCGTACTGGAATAAACCGCTCGCGGATCAACTGTCCGCGTGCGGGTCAAGGCTTGCTGGGATCGACAAAGCCGTCGGGCTTGACCACCAGGATATCGCAGGCGCAATCATCCAGTAGCCGTTCTGCAGTATGCCCCAGCAGTGCGCTGTCCAGTCGTGAGCGCGACACCGCACCCATGACCAACAGGTTGATGTTACGTTGCTCGACAAAGTCCGGAATCGCTTCCTCAGGATAACCCTGAAGCAGATGCCGGGCGCTGTCAGCAATGTCGTTACTGCCAGCCAGACTCTCGAAGGCATCGGCGTGGCGTTTGCGTATATCCCCAGCATAACTGTCGTAATCGCTGATAATGCTGGCATCGAACACCAGAGTGCGGGGCAGCGGGTTATAGCAATGCACCAGATGCAGTTCGGCCTCTAAAGGGGCAGCCAGCGAGCGCCCGCAAGCAATCAGTTTGAGATCCAGTGCGGCGGGTTTATCCGCTTCGTGCAGCGGATCGACGCTGATCGCCAGTCGAGCAAGGCGCTCACCGGCTTTTTTCACCAGCCATACGGGTACTTCACAGTGACGGATCAGGTCCCAGTCACTGTTGCTGAGCAGCAGGCGCTTAAGCCGGTTGTGGTAATGGGTGGTCTTCAGCACGAGGTCGGGTTTATGGGTGCTGACGGCGGCGAGAATGTGTCTGGTCAGGCGCTTGCCCCAGACGGCTTCCACGCTCACCGCCAGCCCTTTGTCGCGTAAAGGTTGAGCCATGCGCTCCAGGTTCTGCCGGCGGTGCTCAATCAAGGACGCGCGGGCTTTCTGCAGGCCGGCGTCATTAGTAAAAATGCCGCCATCAAGAGCTGAATTATATTCGCAGATAAACAGGGTGATATGGGCCTGAGGCCAGCGTGCGGCCAACTCTTCGGCGCGTTGCAGGCAAGGCTGTGCGTCCTCGGTTGTCGGGTCTATTACTACCAGCATATGCTGAATGTTCATGGTCTGTCTCCTGGCCGTGGCGAATCGGGCGAGCCCGAACTACTGGGGGTTTAAATTTACCATTGTACAAGATAGAACATTAGGTCTGACGTAGGCACTGATTTGAGTCAATCCAGCGGGCTATAGAAAACTCCGGGGCTGCCGATACTTTTGGTCATAACCATCCAGGTGTCTGATATGAAACGTACAGGTATGTTTTTATTGCTGGTCTCGCTGGCCGGCTGCGCTTCCCAGAATCACGACAGCGATATCAATAACGCCTACAAGGCCTATGCGCGCGATAACTGCGAGCAAGTGTACCTGCATCTTTCCAGCGCCGAGCGGCGCTCGCGCTACCGTGCTCATCAACGTCAGCCAGAAGTGTCCTTGCTGCGCGGGTTGTGCCTGGAAAGGCAAGGTTTGTATCTGGACGCTGCGCAGACTTACGACTACCTGCAGGAGTATTATCCGCAGAGCGAGTATAGCTATCGTGCTTCCGCGCGCCTGGAAACGCTGCGCCAGCTTGGCCATTATCAGCCTGCCATAAATTAGCAGCGCTCAGCCGCATGCGTTGCACCCAGATTACGGCACTTGGCCGCCTGGGTGTGCTGGTCTATTCTTGGACCAGTTCTTTACCAGCCACGCCTAATATCCAGGACGATAACCCATGCGTTGGTTTCCTTTAGTACTGCTTTTGGCGTCGTTGGCCGGGCATAGCCAGGCCGAGATTTATCGTTGGGTGGATGAGCAGGGTAGGGTGCATTTTGGCCAGCGGCCGCAGCCTGGATCAGAGCGGGTGGTGGTCAAGCCGCAGGTCATCGAACGTGACGCGCAGACGCGCCAGAGCGAAGAAAACCTGCGGCGCATAATGCAGGTCCGGCAGAGCGAGCGCGATGAGGAAAAAGCGCTACGCCTGGAGCAGCGCAAACGTCGGCAGCTGGAATGCGAGCGAATGGGTAGGGAATTGGCACAGTTTGACAAGAGAATGTACTGGTACGAAAAGGACGCGAGCGGTAAAAAGGTAGAAGTTGACACGCGGCGCGTCCAGGAGCGCCGAGCCGAGATCCAGGCACTGATAAGGGAGCGATGCTGACATGCTGCCCAATACCCCTAGCGGCGCTGCCCTCACAGATCAGCGTTGCATAGCCCGGCATCAACTGGGCGGTTTTCTCCAGGTGTATAACCGGCACACCGGAAAGCCGATTGGTTACCTGGGCAATATTTCCAAGCAAGGCATGATGCTTATCAGCAGTTTGCCGGTCATGCTCGGCGCCTGTTAT
This sequence comes from Halopseudomonas pelagia CL-AP6, assembly GCF_000410875.1. Taxonomy (GTDB): domain Bacteria; phylum Pseudomonadota; class Gammaproteobacteria; order Pseudomonadales; family Pseudomonadaceae; genus Halopseudomonas; species Halopseudomonas pelagia. The sequence goes on along the minus strand of NZ_AROI01000041.1, from coordinate 7,442 downwards.
GAGCTTCAACTGAGGCTCCCTTTATCTACCAGCGCATCCACCGCCACCGACGCCGAACTGGTGGATTTCAGCGCCCGCAGTCACTGGTGCCGAGCGGATGCCAGCCCCGGCAATTATGACAGCGGCTTCAGTATTATCAGTAACCAGCAAGCTTTCGCCGATCTGGCCCGCGCGTTGGAACGCTATTTCAGTTTTACTCACCCGGTAGATGTCTGATCCCGCCCATTGGGTTACCCTGCGCCTTTGACTGAGGCTATGGACAGGGGCAGCACGATGAGCAAGACCTTCTTCTGGTATGACTTTGAGGCCACTGGGATCGACCCGCGGCGGGACCGTCCATTGCAGGTTGCCGGCGTGCGCACGGATGAAGACCTGAATGAGATCGGTGAACCGTTGTGCATTGACTGCCGTTTGGCCGAAGACGTTCTGCCGCATCCGATGGCCTGCCTGATTACCGGAATTGGACCTGAGCGCGCTAGTCAGGGTTTGCCGGAAGCACAATTTATTGCTCAGTTACACGCGCAAATGGCGGAGCCGGAGACCTGTAGCGTCGGCTATAACAGCCTGCGCTATGACGATGAAATGACCCGGTTCAGCTTGTATCGCAATTACCATGACCCCTATGCGCGGGAATGGCAGGGCGGCAACAGTCGTTGGGATCTGCTTGATGCCCTGCGTGCCGCGCATGCGTTACGGCCTCAGGGTATTGAGTGGCCGCAACAGGATGGCTTCACCAGCTTGCGCCTGGAACGGCTGACTCAGGCCAATGGCATTGACCACGGACAGGCACATGATGCCCTGGCCGATGTGCGCGCCACCATTGCTATGGCGCGACGTCTGAAACAAGCTCAGCCGAAACTGTTTGACTACCTGCTTGACCTGCGCAGCAAGCAGCGCGTCACCGCCATGATAGACCTGCAACAGGTACGGCCGCTGGTACATGTGTCAGGTCGCTTTGGTCGCGAGCGCCACGGCTTGGCTATAGTGCTGCCACTGGCCTGGCATCCGCAGAACAAGAATGCCTTGATTGTCTGGGACTTGGCGGCAGAGCCAGGAATGCTGATGGATATGACCGCCGAGCAGTTGCGCCAACGGCTGTATACCCGCAGCGAAGACCTGCCTGACGGCGAGCAGCGGCCCGGGCTGAAACTGGTACATATCAACAAGTGCCCGGTACTGGCCGATACCAAGGTACTGCGTGCCGAAGACATACAACGTTTGCACCTGGATATGCCGACCCTGCTTGCGCATGCAGAGCAATTGGCTGGCTGGCGTGCGGGCGGGCAGGGCAAGCTTCAGGCTATTTATGCCGCGCAGCCTGTTGCCGAACAGGCGCAGGCGGACGCCGAGCTGCAGTTATACGACGGTTTTATCAGCGATGCGGACCGGCGAATACTGCCGATGATTCGCGAAGCGGATGGCCCTATTCTGGCCAAGACCCAATGGCCGCTGCGCGATCAGCGTCTGGTGGATATGCTCTTGCGCTACCGTGCGCGCAATTTCCCAGACAGCCTGAATGAGACTGAGCGGGCGCACTGGCAAGCGTATTGCAAAGGCCGTATGAGTGGCGAAGTGGCTGGCGCACCGATTACCTTGGAGGCCTTTCTACAGGCCGCTGACGAGGCGCTCAGGCAGTGCTCGGACTCTGCGCAGCAAGATCTTCTGGGGCGTTGGAAGCGCTTTGCCCTGGAGCGCTGCGCCGGTATGGGTTTGAGTGTGCCAGGCTAGGCTAAATCGCAAAAGCCCCCGGCCATTACTGGCCGGGGGCTTTTGAACTTGATCTTATCAACAGCGCAATGCTGAAGTTCAACCAAGAATAGTGACCCAGGACTCGACCGTGTCAGCGCCGTACTTTTCTTTCCAGGCTTTCAGTTCTTTGTGATTGCCACCTTTGGTTTCAATCACTTCACCCGTTTTCGGGTTCTTGTATTGCTTGACCTTGCGAGCACGTTTGATGCCGCCGGTCGCCTTGCTGCTCTTGCTACCCTGGCTCAGCTTGTTATCCGGATCAAGAATGGAAACAACGTCTTTCAGCGATTTGTTATATTGCGCCATCAGGGCGCGTACTTTTTCTTCAAACTCGATTTCCTGCTTGAGCTTCGTATCGTTGGACAGAGAGTTCATGCGGTCGGTAAGTTCACGTATGGTGTGCTGGAGATGGCGATATTCTTGTAAAGAAGACATGTAAAGTTACCTTGCTGAGCGTTTTAAATGGACACGCCTAATAATAGGTCAAGCCCGTTATTAACACAATATGTTAGTTGTTGGTCAGTGCCGGAGAAAAGACATTCAGGGGCGGCTGATGTTGAAACTTAGTCTTAACGAATAACATTAAATAGACGATACAGTCACTTGAGATCCGCTGGTATTGTCGGCTGGAACGGATAGAATGTGTGCCTTTATCACGGGCCAAGCCCGCACGTCCGGAGAGTCTGTTATGCGTACCTTTCGATTGGTGATCGCCTGTCCTGACCGGGTAGGAATCGTTGCCAAAGTCAGTAATGTACTGGCAACTTATAATGGCTGGATCACCGAAGCCAACCATCACTCGGATAACCTGTCTGGCTGGTTCTTCATGCGCCATGAGATTAAGGCTGATTCGCTGCCCTTTGATCTTGATGGATTACGTACCGCTTTCACACCCATCGCTAACGAGTTTGAAATGGACTGGCATGTCAGCGATTCAGGTGTACGCAAGAAAGTTGTATTGATGGCCAGTCGTGAGTCGCACTGTCTGGCTGATTTATTACACCGCTGGCACAGTGATGAACTGGATTGCGATATTACCAGTGTCATCTCCAACCATGACGACCTGCGCAGTATGGTGGAGTGGCACGGCATACCTTTTCACCATGTGCCAGTCGATAGCCAGAACAAGATTCCGGCCTTCGAGCGTGTGGCCAGTCTGGTTGATGCTCAGCAGGCTGATTGTATCGTGCTGGCCCGTTATATGCAGATACTGCCCCCCGATTTGTGTCAGCGATATGCTAATCGGGTCATCAACATACATCACAGTTTCCTGCCGTCGTTTGTGGGTGCGCGGCCTTATCATCAGGCCGCTCAGCGGGGCGTAAAACTAATCGGTGCGACTTGTCACTATGTCACCGACGAACTCGACGCGGGTCCGATCATTGAGCAGGACGTTGTGCGTATCAACCACCGGCATAACGCTGATGACATGGTCAGACTGGGAAAGGACGTGGAAAAAATGGTGCTTTCCCGTGGTTTGCGCTATCACTTGGAAGACAGGGTGTTGGTTCACGATAACAAGACAGTGGTCTTCGGCTGAGCCTGGACCGCGCGGATGAAGACGCTTCAGCGGAAGGAGGCAGCATGTTCAAATCAGTAAAAGTGCGGGATTACATGACCCGTGATTTGGTGACCTTCAGCGAGCATATGGATCTGTTCAAGGCGATTGATGTGCTATTGAGTCATAGGATATCGGGCGCGCCGGTGATTGATGCTGCGGGTCATCTGGTCGGCCTGTTATCGGAAAGCGACTGTCTGAGGAGCATTTTGTCGGGTAGCTATTTCGAGGAGGTGGGCGGTAGCGTCAACTCGGTAATGACCGTGGTGGTGGAAACGATCGATGCCGATGCGGATATCGTCAAGGCGGCCGAGCATTTCATCCACAAAGGGCGGCGGCGTTTGCCTGTGATAGACGAAGGCCGGTTGGTCGGGCAGATCAGTCGGCGCGATATTCTGCGTGCGGTCAAAGCCTATAATGACCATGGTGCGCCCAAGTGAGCGCCCCCGACGAGGATGATGAGGGCTTCAATCCCCTTGACGGTGGCGCTGCAACTCCACCCAGAATGATCGGCGGTGGCTGTCTGGCCCGGTATGATCCCGAGGAGCTTAACGACGACTCCGGGGTCGACTTCCCGGCGCTAGCGGATGAGTCGGCCGACCCCGAAGCGGGCTGATCAGATACGGAAGCTGCCTACCAACTGCTGCAGGTGTTCAACCTGCTGTTCCAGTGAGCGGCAGGCTCTGAGGGTGGATTGCAGGTTCTCAACCCCTTCCTGATTGAGTGTGTTGATGCTAGTGATATCCACATTCAGGCTTTCGATGACCGATGTCTGCTCTTCAGTAGCGGTGGCTACCGACTGGTTCATGTTGTCAATCTCGCCAATGCCGGTGGTGATATCGGCCAGTCGTTCGCCTGCCTGACGGGCTACTACTACGCTGTGTTCGCTGAAGCGCATGCTTTCCTCCATGGTTTGCACGGCATCGGTCGCTTGGCTGCGCAGGTCCTCGATCATGTCGTGGATCTCCTTGGCCGAGCTCTGGGTGCGGTGGGCCAGGTTTCTTACCTCGTCGGCCACCACGGCAAAGCCGCGTCCGGCTTCACCCGCACGGGCCGCCTCAATGGCGGCGTTGAGGGCTAGTAGGTTGGTCTGCTCGGAGATGCTCTGAATGACGTCGAGTATCTTGCCGATATCGGCGGTGCGCGTATTGAGTACCTGGATGCTGGCGCTGGCGCTGTTGATCTTGCCGGACAGCTCCTGCATGGCCTTGACCGTTTCGCCGACCACACGGCTGCCTTCTTCCGCCCCGCGCTTGGCATCACTGGCCTGGGACGAGGCATCGGCGGCGTTGCGGGCAATTTCCTGCGCTGCCGCCCCCAGTTCATTGATCGCTGCCGCGACACTGTTGGTACGTCCGGACTGCTCGTCAGAACTGGCCAGGTTGGCGTTTGAGGCATCGAGTACGCGTAGCGCTACCCCATTCAGCTCGCCGCTGGTCGAGGCCACCTGGCGGATCGAGTCATGAATACGTTCGACAAACTGATTGAAGGCGCTGGCCAGCTTGCCGAATTCGTCATCACTGACAACCGGCAGGCGGCGGGTCAGGTCGCCCTCGCCGCGGGCAATATCCTCCAGCGCACTTCCCAGCGAGTTCAGCGGTCGCAGCAAGAGCCGCATCAGCAGTCCCAGCAGCAGCACGATGCAGATCAGTGCAATAACCGTCGCAATCATCGCCGACAGACGGAACTGGCCGAGGCTGGCAAAGGCCTTGCTACGATCAACCGATACGCCGACATACCAGTTGACCCCGGGCAGGCCGGTGACCGGTATGAAGGTCAGCAGTCGCGGTTCGCCGTTGAGTTGTGCTTCGGAGAGCTGGCTACTGATCTTTGGGGTGTTGCCGGGGAAGATCTCGGCCAGGTTTTTCAGCTGCAGGCTCTTGTTCGGGTGGACCAGCACGGTGCCGTTGCTGTTGACCAGAAAGGCGTGACCCATGCCGTTAAAGTCCAGGGCGTTGATGATGGTCGACACCGTATCCAGGTTCAGGTCACCACCTGCCACGTTGTTACCGGACGGAGTCGCAATGGTAATGATCAGATCACCGGTGGCGGCATCGACGTAGGGCTCGGTCAGGACGGTACTGCGTTGACTTATGGCGGCGCTATACCAGGGTCGTGTTCTGGGGTCGTAATCGGCCGGCATGTCGTCATCAGGCCGCATGGTAAAACGACCATTGGTCTCGCCCAGGTAGCTGAAAGAGAAGGTCGCTGCCAGGGTAGTCTGTTCAAGCAGTGTGGCGGGATTCGCATGAGTCGGGTCTGCCAGATTGGCCGCCAGATTCTCTAACAGCAGGATACGCCCGGATAACCAGTTGCTGATATTCGCCGCAGTGAGACGCCCGGCGTCGGTCAGATAGGTGTCAAGGTTGCCTTGCAGCGTTTTGCGCTGTGTTTGATCGTTGTACAGAGAAAACGCCAGAAACACCGCCATAACGACGAGGCAGGCGGCCAGAAGGATTTTCTGGTTGAAGCTTAGGCGTGCGGGCATGGTTGTTACTCTTGGGAAGAATGCTTTGTGTCTGAGTGTATCGGGCCCGCAAGGAAGAGCTTTAGTCCGTGTTAGGATTTTTCTACGCGCAAGGCAAATGGCCATAACACTATTGGCCCGTTATTAAGCTTAGCTCGTTACAGCCGATAATCTGTATACATAGGTAGCATCGGCGCACTGACTCAGTCGAATGGAGAGAGCGATGAATGTGAGAAACCAATCTATAGTTGTACGCCTTGGCTGCGGCTTTGCGTTTGTTGCCCTGATGGTGGTGGTGTTGGGTGTGCTGGCCATGCGCGAGATGGGCAACATGCGCGACCAGGCAGAGAGTATCGAGTATGTGTGGATGCCGAATATCCAGTCTGTCGACAGTTTTACCCAGGATGTACTGCGCACGCGCACGCTGACGTTACGCCTGTTGTTGGCAGAAACCGCCGCTGAACGTCAGCAGCTCGAAGGCTCGATTCGGGCCCTGGTCGAGCACCTGAGCCGGGAGGAGGCCAGCTACGCGGGGAAAATACAAAGTAGTAGCGAACGGCAAGCCTTTGATCGTTATGTCAATCAGCGCCAGGAGTACCTGACGGTCCAATCCCAGGTGGCAGCGCTGGCGCGGGCGGGGCAAACGGATCAGGCTCTGGCGCTGATCAATACGCGTCTGGATACCTTGGGCGAAGCACTCAATACGCGCTTGCAGGAGCTGAAAACATTGATGAATGAGGGCGCCCACGCGGCCGGCGTGCGAGCTGCCGAGAGTTATGCGACCGGCCGGCTGGAGGTGGTGATATTCAACCTTGCTGCCGTACTGGCGACAGTACTGCTGGCCTGGCTGATTACCCGCAGTATAGTCACGCCCCTGCGTGAGTCGGTGCAGATCACCGAGCGCATTGCGGCCGGTGACCTGACTCAGAGCGTGACGCCCGTCGGACGCGACGAGCCTGCGCAGCTGTTGCGTGCCTTGGCAACCATGCAGGAGCAGTTGCGCGCGACTATCCACGGTATCGCCAACTCCTCCACCCAATTGGCATCAGCGGCCGAAGAGCTGAATGCGGTGACCGAGGATGCTACTCGCGGGCTGCAGCGCCAGGACGACGAAATTCAGCAGGCTGCCACCGCCGTCAACGAAATGAGTGCGGCAGTCGATGAGGTCGCCAGCAATGCGGTCTCAACCTCCGAACAGTCCAGGGCCACCAGCGATACCGCCATAGAGGGCCAGCAGCAGGTGGTGCGTACGGTGGCGAGCATAGACAAGCTGTCCGGCACTATTCAGGCCACCGCCACTGAGGTGCAGGAGTTGGCGGAGAAGGCACAGAATATCAGCCGGGTACTGGATGTGATCCGCGCGATTGCCGAACAGACCAATTTGCTGGCGTTGAACGCAGCGATCGAAGCTGCGCGGGCCGGCGAGCAGGGGCGTGGTTTTGCAGTTGTCGCTGACGAAGTGCGAGCGCTGGCGCATCGCACTCAGCAGTCAACCAGTGAAATCGAAGAAATGATCGGCACCATCCAGCAGGGCACCGAACGTTCTGTCGAGGCCATGAACATGAGCAAGACCATGGCCGGCAGCACCTTGGAACAGGCTGATGCAGCGGGTAAAGCACTGGAAGTGATCACCGCTGCGATTATGCAGGGCGGTTGCAGGAGCTGAGT
>NZ_AROI01000040.1 GCF_000410875.1 Halopseudomonas pelagia CL-AP6 | reverse complement strand
TACAACGAACTGCGCATCGAAGACAAGAAAGGCGAAGAACAGATCTACCTGCACGCCCAGCGCGACTGGGACGAAAACATTGAGCACGACCAGAAAATCCGCGTCGGGAACCAGCGCCACGACCGCGTCGAAGCCAACAGCTACGCCGAGCGCATGGCCGAAGAGCACCACACCACCCACGGCGTGCGCAAAACCGAGATCAAAGCTGATGACCATCTCACCGTCGGCAACAACCAACACGTCAAACTCGGCAGCGGCCAGTTCATCGAAGCCGGACAGGAAATACACCTCTCCAGCGGCATGAAAATCGTTCTGGAAGCCGGTAGCGAAATCACCTTCAAAGTCGGCGGCAGCTTCGTCAAACTCGATCCCAGCGGCATAACCCTTGTAGGCCCAAGTGTGAAGATAAACTCAGGCGGCAGCCCTGGTGCCGGTAGTGGCGCAGCGCCGTTGTTACCGGGGAATGTACTGGCGGCGGATAGTGATGTGGCGGGTGGTGTTCTGGCACGAGCGCAACGTCAAGCACTTCAGAAAGCCACACCATTATGCGCAATCTGCACTGGGCCGGATGAATCGCAGGTCTCGTCATGAGCACCCAGTATCTGTTGCTGGACGGCGTTTTGTATAAACAGGCGCTCCTGCGCTTGTATGGTCGTGAAGACGATCTGGAAATCGAGCCACTGTACGCCGGAACACCCTGGCATGAGGTAGCTGACCTCGGGCCGATCTTGGTAAAGCCGGGGCCGCGCTCCGCGTTACTGAGTGAAGCCGACACCGCACCTGAATGGCAAGGCTTCGCCGCCATGCTTTCAAGCTCCGCACCAATGGTCGATGTGGCTCGCCATCTGCGCCTACTCAACAAGATCACCGATGCCATGGGCAACGAGCGTCTACTGCGCTATGCCGATCCGCTGGTCGCCTGGTTCTGGCTGAATAGCTATGGCGCCGCTGGCCTAAAACGCATCCTGGGGCCACTCACCGAATGGCATTTATCAGCGCCAAACTGCTCATGGCTACCGCAGCCAAGCGCTCGCAAACATATCTTCAGCAGTCTGGCAGACGCAGACGCCGAGCCCGTACAAAAGCTTGGGCAAGCACAGATGACAGGGTTGGAAGAAGCCTATCGCTGGCAATTGAAAGAACGACTTTATGCCTGGTTGCAGCAACACCAACCAGTTGACCTGGCGCGAATATCCAAAGAGCACATCGACGCATGGCTGGATGAACGGCTGATGAGTGCAGAGGCTTTTGGTTTAACCAGCGAGCGAAGCATTGCCATCTGGTGTGCATTGAGCCTGCGCCATGGCAATGACTTTACCGCAGCGAATAACGGCGCTTATCGGCAATGGAGTGTTCGCCAAACAGGCAGGCCGTTGTACACAGCCGATCAACGCTTGCAGCAGTACTACCAGGAATCAGTATGAGACTTGATAAAGGATTACCAAGGCCATGACCAAGAACATGACAATGCCGCAGCAAGATAGCGCGGCCAAAGATAGCCTTAAGGCCAACTTCGAGGACAAGCCCGCAGGCTTTACCGGACAGTGTCCCCTTCAGCAACAGGAAGTGGCTATCTTCCCGGTACGTTATGCCGTCGATGAAGCACCGCAAAATCCAGACGAGCCAGCGCCTAATCCCATTCCGGTCGACTGGCAGGGCCACCAATCCTTACCGCGACTACACAAACGCACCTACACCCTTCGCCAACTGCGCGACGGGTGGGTGTACGTAGTTAATCGCACCACCAACACGCTCGACGAGTATCAGGTGCAAGGGTCAAGCTTCAGCAAAGTGTCCCAGGGCAGCGCCGAGTCCGGCGACCTGCCCAACTGCGCAGAAGCTACCAGCCACCTACTCTACCCTCGCGACCATGAGCTGTTTCTGGCCTATTCCAGTGTCGAGTGGACGCCCTATACCCGAGAACGGATGACGGATCCCGAGCTACAGTCGCGCTGGATGCGTGAACTTGATTTAGCCAGTTACGCTCGCACTCTGGATGCCCCGCATTGCGCGCCACTCAAGCAATTAGCAGAGTCGGTAGCCGATATCGATGCAGGCCAAGCCGTAGCTGGACAACGTTTTGACAGCACCACAACCCCCAGCGAACCCATAGACACCGATGCCCAGTACAAATCTGCTCTAGGCAGCGACACAGTGCTTGGTAGCGTTCCTGATCAGGACTCAGCCTTGTTCATTGCCCTGGATGATAACCTCGGCATACTGGACGACCTGAGCATGCAGGCGGCAGGGCCAGCCATTGAGCTGGCAGCATTCGAAGCCGAGCACATGCACAGGCTAACCATCGCAGAGCACGTAGAAATGCTCGCAGGCTCCAATTTCTCGGAACTTGAGTCCCAGATGGGCCTGACGCCCGATGAATTTTATCAGTTTAAGCAGAAAGCTCAGCGTTACCTGACAGCCAAGGCAACACATCGCGAGGATGTACAAAGGCCAAGTCAATTTAGTGGAATTTCGTCATCCATAGAGTCCATCCGCCTCGAGAACGAACTCAATGCTGAGTACGGCGATAATATCGCCAGTCAGTTGAACACCCTGATAGATCAGTGGGCTGCCCGTAATGACTTGCGCGACCAGGTACGTTTTGAAGAGGCACAGCAATATTCTGTCGAGAAGCGACAGGAACTAATAGCCCTGCAGGCCGACCTGACTCCGAGCATCGAAGATCTGATCGCCTGGCTTAAGCACCTGGGCCCTGACCCGGTGTGCTTATTCCATGATCAGACAGATGAAGAACAATGTCTCAGCCTGCTCACCAATGCCGACGCCTGGCTGGGCTTTCTGAGCCAGGACGAGAAAAGTCAGAAATGGACTATCGACGACTATGCCGCCCCACAAACCTTGCTGGGCCTAGCGATATACAACTTCGACTCAGAACTCAGCTCTGCCATAGAGCAAATCGCAAACGAGTTTGTTGAAGAGGATGGCATTGATCTGGTCACGGGCAGTTCGGTTGTAAAGCGTGGTCAGGAAATATTCAGCGTCCTGAGCAACGACGTCATCCGCAACAGCAGGGTATTCCAGAGTTTAAGGCCGCCGGCTCAACAGTCTTTTGATACGTTGATAAATGTCGCCAGCAAGCACTTTGAAAAACTGTGGCAAGGGTTTGAGTACAAACTGCTGCCAGCAATCAGCTCGCGCCAGGGGCCAAAATGGCAAACTATCGGCTACATAGCCATCTCGACCATAATACAAAAGCAGGTCGACGTGCTTGTTCCCGTTATCGAGAGAGACCAGAACTTCCCGGCAAAGCACGCAAGCTGGAAGCGCTCAGAACTGCAGCTGAATCGCCAGATTACTGCCCAGAAACGCGTAGCTCAGATGGGCTCCCCCCACGAACGAAACGGAGCGACTGGGCATTTAAGGGTGCTCAATAAACAACTGGCCAAACTGACCAATGAAATGCCTGAGGAGTTCAAAATTACTCTGACCGTGGAGCGCAGAACGACCACAGAGATCCAGCAACGCATAGAAGCTATACAAACCCTTGGTCGGGCGGAGCTGGCCGTCCAGATGGAGCTCAAGGCTCGCGACTATATGGCTTACGTTAGAAGAGTCAACGCCTGGGTAGCGGACAACCTCAACCGTGGTTTTGGTGGGCTAATCACAGCTCTAAATATCTGGAACGTACACGCGGCCATGACTGCCGCTACCGCAGATGGGGAGTGGAGTCGGGACGAGTCACTGAATGTAGGAAATATGGTGGCGACCATGTTGAGTGGTTTGACAGCGCTATCGTTGATGCCAATGTGGTCGAAGATGGCGCAGTTGACAGGCACGATACCCGCAATTGACGGTAGCTCTAAAGCCGTTTTGCTGACAAAAGCAGCTTCAAGTAAGTGGGTAGCAGGCCGTGAGTACCGAGCCCTTTTTAGAACATTTTCTGTCAGAGCAATCGCGATGTCGGGGTTCGCGGTCATTGCCTCGGTAGCAGAAGGCGTACAAGTCTGGGATGAGATTGGCAGAGCTCGAGCTGTTGATGAAAAGATAGTGAATAGCGCAAAACTCTTTGCTATCGCAGGCTTCGGTGTTGTAGGCGCGTACCAACTAATCGCAGGAACAATGGGTTGGTTTGGCGGAGCCGCTGCCGGTGCCGTATTTGCGCCTTGGACTATCGTCGCTGCAGCTGTATTAGGTGTTATTCTTTTGGCCTCCTCCGTAATACTCGACAAGATAAAACGAGAAGGCTTCAAGCTTTGGCTGCATCGTAGCCGCTGGAGCAAGTCCGACCCAGATTATTGGCCAGATACCGAAGAAGGCCATAAGGATGAAATGCGAGCCCTGCATGAAGTGCTAATGTGCCCGACCATTCTCGCGCAAACTTTTAAAAGGGACTCAAGCGACCGGGACAACCCCAACCGCGGCGGCGTGTGGCTCAAGCTGGTATTGCCTCCAGATGTGGCAGGGAGCAACATCCGCATTTACCCCATCATGGTCACTGAAGGCACCTGGTTTACTGAGGATCGCCAAACATCCTACCGAGCAGGCATGTATTCCAGCTACTTTGCCGAAGGCAACTGGGTCGCAGTGGATCAGCTCGCTGAGTGGGACTCGCTAAACGTGCGAAGATATAAGCATCAACCCCTTGCGCAGTACGATGCCACCGACTGGCGGGTCTGGTTGGTGCACGTGCCGCGCGCCAAGAGCATGGATAGAATGGAAGTTGAAATCCACTACCCGCCTTCCATGTTGCAGCGACCCGATGGCAAGGGTTACCGCTTTAGTATCGACCTCAACGGAATGCGCGCAGGTACGCTTCATGAAAATCCTTACGTTCATGGTGAGGCCACAGAGCCCAACGACAAAGTCGAAAGGCTCGTGATAGACAGCATTCCAGCGCGCTCACGCAGTGTATTTAATTTGGGAGTAATTTAATGCGACGAACAGGTTGGAAAAAAACGCCGGACTTGTCTTCCCAGATGAAATGGCGATATGCCAATGATCCTAGCTTGATGACTTGGACAGTAAAAGCGATTAATCGCAGCATGGCGTTCTGGACAGTATTTTTTTCACCACTGCTCGTTATCCCTCTAATAGCCTTCATAGCCACTCTGTTTTATGGAGTTAGTCTTCTTTCTTGGCTCGCAGTATTTTGCTTTCTTTTTGCATTGTTTCTATACGTTAAAGTTGGGCTAGAAAGGACCGTTTATGTATATCGCTCCACTAGTGAACATTTGGAGATATGCCAATGGCAGGATATTCCTGACATGGTTTTTACCTTCCTGCGCGTATTTCCTTTTTTGATTGCCGGCATCATCTTGATGTTGTTCATTAGCAGCCCAGGGCTATCGATTGCGGCTCTTGTTGGCCCTGCACTGCTGGGCATTCTGATAGCCTCATTTGGTGCGGATTCCAACTACAAAAAAATGTACAAAGATCTAGATCAGCAGAACCATCGCTGGGACGAAATCATTGAGGCTTTAGTTGACTCTCATCACGGCTTGATTCGCTTACGCTGGCCTCATGAGCTGCCTCCTGAAATTGCAGCCCAAGTCGAGAACCCTGAACAATACTATTATCAAGGAGCGTTACTTTATTTTCGAAAGGACCAAGAAGAGCAAGTAACCCAATTGGTCAAACGCAAGTTACCCCAAGGCTTAGTTCTGGAAGAAGGGCGACATAAATACGATTTTTCAGGCTGATAGTGAACCTAAATGCTGTAAGTGATCAATGGGGTGATCAATGGGGTCAGAGTGCTTGATTATTTAAACCATAAAACCATACACGCCAAACCGTCTCCCTAGCCAATAAGAAGGACCCACATGGCCCGGTTACCACGCCTTTACTTTCCTGGCTGCGCACAACACGTGATTCAGCGTGGCAATAATCGGGAAGCCTGTTTTTACAGCGAGGCGGACTACAAAGCCTACCTATATTTCCTCATGGACGCGGCAAGCAAATATCAGGTCGTCATTCATGCATTCGTACTGATGACTAACCATGTGCATTTGCTCGTGACGCCCAGCGACGAACACGGTGTCAGCCGGTTGATGCAGGCCCAAGGACGCAAATATGTTCAGTACTTCAACTTCACTCATCGCCGCACGGGCACCTTGTGGGAGGGCCGATATAAATCGACCCTGGTCGATGCCGACAATTATCTATTGGCGGTTTATCGCTATATTGAATTAAACCCTGTGCGGGCGGGCATGGTGTCTCATGCATCGGAATACCCCTGGTCTAGCTACCAGTCAAATGCCATCGGCAAACCGATCCAGCTACTCACACCCCACCCGCTGTATCTGCGACTGGGTGAAACAGATCCACAGCGGCAAAGCGCATACAGGTCACTATTTCAAGGCACAATGCCGGAGCAGGATACAACCGCGATCCGTGACGCCACGAACAAAGGCTGGGCCTTGGGCGATGAGCGATTTAAGGCGCAAATCGAGGCCAAGACTGGGCGGCGGGCGACGCAACGGGGACGGGGCGGAGACAGAAAGTCTGCTGCGTTTCGGGAGAACAAAAATCAATGACACTGACCCCATTGATTAAGTCGCTGATGCACTCCTAGACACGCATCACGGATTAATCCATTTACGCTGGCCCTACGAGCTACCACCCGACGTCGCAGCCCAAGTAGAAAATCCCGAGCAGTACAATCGTCAAGGCGCGCCGTTGTATTTCAGAAAAGACCAACAGGATCAGGTGATTGAATTAGTATCCAACAAACTTCCAAAAGGCGTGAGTTTGGAGCTAGGGCGTTATAAATACGACTTTTCCGGCTGAATCCAGGGCTACTCTGTATGGATTCCCGCCTACAAGATCAATGGGGTCAGAGAGATCAATGGGGTCAGAGTGCTTGATTATTTGCTGCGTTTCGGGAGAACAAAAATCAATGACACTGACCCCATTGATTCCAAAAATTGCTCTGTCGAAGCTTGAGTTTCAAGAGGGTATCTGACCCCATTGATTCCACCCCAATGATTCCCGAGGCTCACGCGCCGTCACACACACTTCACCCCCCTGTCACCCCAACGTCATCCTCGCCTGTCGGAATCTAGCTATTATCCGACGGGAGTAGAGCCATGCGCATTACAGTAATCGGTTGTGGTTATGTAGGGCTGGTAACGGCTGCCTGCTTTGCTGAAATGGGCAATCACGTAACCTGTGTCGACCAGAACAGCGAGCGGATAGATGCCCTGAGCAACGGCGTTTGCCCGCTCTATGAACCCGGCATGGAGGCGATGCTGGCGACTAATCTCAGTGGTCGCAGGCTGGCTTTTACCACCCAATTAAATGACGCATTGCAGGATGTTGAGGTCGTTTTTATCGCGGTGGGCACGCCCTGTTCAGATGATGGCTCGGCTGATATCTCTCAGGTGCTGAGCGTCGCGGCGGAACTGGGCCAACTGTTGAACAATCCGGCGGTAGTGGTTTGCAAATCCACCTCACCAGTGGGCACCGCGTGCCGGGTCGAGGCGATTCTGGAGCAGCAGTGCCAACGCCGGCAACTGAGCTGGCGGCCTGTGGTCATCAGCAACCCGGAATTTCTCAAGGAAGGTGCGGCCATCGGTGACTTTATGCGCCCGGACCGGATCATCATCGGCTCATCTAGTGAGCCGGCCAACGCCCTGATGCGCGAACTCTATGCGCCCTTTGTGCGCAACCATGAGCGGATTCTGTTTATGGGCCGGCGGGACGCGGAGCTGAGTAAATACGCAGCCAACGCCTTCCTCGCCTCGCGCATCTCGTTTATGAATGAACTGGCCGGGCTGAGCAGTCAGTTGGGTGTCGATATCGAGCAGGTGCGCAGGGCCATTGGTTCGGATAGCCGCATTGGCCATCACTTTATTTACGCCGGCTGCGGCTACGGCGGGTCGTGTTTTCCCAAGGATATCAAGGCCCTGCTGCACATGGGCAAAGAGCATGGCGAAGATATGAGCATGCTCCACGCCGTAGAAGCGCGCAACGACAAACAAAAGCACTGGCTGTTACAGCAAATCACCCAGCGCCTGGGCGCGAACCTGCAAGGCAAGATCATTGCGCTCTGGGGGCTAGCGTTTAAACCGGGCACCGATGACATCCGCGATGCACCCAGCCTGGTGCTGATTGACGGCTTGCTGAGGGCCGGTGCGACCATTCATGCCTACGACCCCGTGGCCATGAGCAAGATTGCTGAGCGCTACTCGTTACCCGTCTCCCGCGGGCAAATACAGCTGATGGACGAGCCTTACGTCACGCTGCAGAACGCGGATGCACTCGTGCTGGTCACCGAATGGAAGCAGTTCCGCCAACCGGACTTCAGCAATATGAGAAAGCACATGCGCCTGCCACTGATTATCGACGGCCGCAACCAGTACGATCCCACCCAGGTAAGAGAGCACGGCTTTGAATATGCCGGGGTGGGCCGCGCCGCACCTAAAAAGCACAGTCAGCCGGTGCTGCGCCAGGTAGTGTAAAGCGCGCCAGCTCAGAATAAACCCACCCGACTTAGCGTTCGGCGCCATAAGTTTGCTAAGGTCAGGGCAGGTTCACTGATCAGGAGGCAGACGATGGCGCACGATCCTTCAGAGCGCAGCAGCGCTAGCATCCCCAGCACCATGGCAGCGATGCTGCTCACCGG
The DNA here is from genome assembly GCF_000410875.1 of Halopseudomonas pelagia CL-AP6. Taxonomy (GTDB): domain Bacteria; phylum Pseudomonadota; class Gammaproteobacteria; order Pseudomonadales; family Pseudomonadaceae; genus Halopseudomonas; species Halopseudomonas pelagia. The sequence continues at coordinate 2,453 of NZ_AROI01000040.1, read as the reverse complement.
CCACGGCGGCATCGACAAGCTGGTCTACCAGCAGGACGTCCCCACGCCCCAGCCCACCAACGGCCAGGTCCTGGTGCGCGTCACAGCCACAGCCAAGAACAACACCGACCGCAAGGCCCGCGAAGGGCTGTACCCCACCAAAGACAAAACCGAAACCACCTCATTCCAGATGGGCGGCACCCCTACCCTGACCTTTCCGCGCATCCAGGGCGCTGATGTGGCCGGGCGCGTGGTGGCGGTCGGCGCCGGCGTGGACGCCGCTCGGATCGGCGAGCGCGGTTTGCTGGATTTCAACCTGTATGCCAATGAGCGACGTGATATCAACCTCACGCCCGACTACTACGGCCATGGCGCCGACGGCGGCTATGCCGAGTACATCGCCGTACCCGCCGACCAGTTTCACCGCATCGACAACCCCGAGCTGAGCGACGCCGAGCTGGCCGCCATGGGCATGTGCTCCTATCAGACGGCGCTGCATATGCTCACCTCGGCCGGCGTTCAGACCGGCGAACGCGTACTGGTCACCGGCGCCAGCGGCGGTGTGGGCAGCGCACTGATCCAGCTATGCCGCATCATCGGCGCTATCCCCTACGCCCTCAGTCAAGGCGACAAGGCACAGGCCCTGATCAAGTTGGGCGCGGAAGCCGTGTTGGATCGCACCGACATGTCCGACTTCACCGGCCAGATCCGCGCCCTCACCCAGGGCAAGCCCATCGACGCGGTAATGGATCTGATCGGCGGCGAGATGACCGACCTGTTTATCGACAGCATGATCTTCGACATGAACAGCCGCACCAGCTACCCACGCCTAAGCATCGCCGGGGCCAGCGGCGGCAACCTCAGTGAAATCATGTGGACGCGGATCTACCTCTACCAGGTGCAGATCTTCGGCGTGTCCCACGGCACCCGCGAAGAAGCCGAGCTACTGATCGCCTGGATTCGCAGCGGCGAGCTCAAACCGGTATTGCACGCCGCATTCAAACTCTCTGAGCTACGCCGTGCCGAAGAGTATTTCGTCAACCGCGGCAGCCAGTATCTGGGCAAGATCGTCATCGTGCCCGACGCGCAATGGCAGCAACACGGCGCACCCTATGCATTAGCGGAGAGCCCATGAGCAACGAACTGACCCTGCAACTGATTGACACCCACGCCGGCGGCGACGTCAGCCGTATCGTCATTGGCGGTATTAACCCATTGCCCGGCGACACCGTGCGCGAACAGATGCACTACCTGCGTGATGAGGCCGACGGACTGCGCAAGTTATTGCTCAACGAGCCCTACGGCATACCGGAAATGTCGGTAGACCTGCTCGTGCCCGCCACCCTGGCAGAGGCGCAGGCCGGCTATATCATCATGGAGGTCATGGGTTACCCGATCTATTCCGGCTCCAACACCATCTGCACCGCCACCGCCGTGCTCGAAAGCGGCCTGGTCGCCAAACAGGAAGGCCGCCAGCGCTTTGCCCTGGAGTCCCCCGCCGGGCTAGTACAGATCGAAGCACAGGTGCGTGACGGCGTGGTTGAGTCGATCACCTGCGAAGGCCTGCCCAGCTATATTCACACACACAACGCCAGCATCAACGTACCCGGTATTGGCCGGGTCAACTACAGCGTCGCCTACAGCGGCGGCTTTTACGCGCTGGTGGACGCGGCAGAGCTTGGGTTTTCCCTGGCTCGTGAGGAAGAACGCGCGCTGAATGACTGCGCCTTTGCGATAGTCGAAGCGCTGCAAGCCGAGCGCGGCTTCTCGCACCACACCCTGGGCGATGTCGGCCCGCTGCCGTTCCTGCATTTTATGGGGCCAGTGGACCAGATCGCCGACAACTTCTACCGCTCCCGCTCCACCACCTACGTACACCCCGGCGTCATCTGCCGCAGCCCCACCGGCACCGGCACCTCAGCGCGCCTGGCGCTGATGCACTACGAAGGGCGCATTAGTGTCGGTGACAAACTGGAAACGGTGTCCCTGCGCGATACTGGTTTTATTGGTGAGATGACCGGGACGCGAACGTCTGGGACGCACTCGTCCGGGACGCACCAGATGGTCGAGAACACCATTACCGGTCGAAGTTACGTATTAGCCCGCTCGGAGATCGTAATTAACTGCGACGATCCTATGGTTGAATGCAGCGGGCTACGGCATATCCTGACGACAGGGTAAACCCACCCCACCCGTCATCCTCGCCCACACACCACGTCATCCTGCCAACCACCCCCTCGTCATCCTGCCAACCACCCGCCGCCATCCTACCAACCACCCGTCGTCATCCTACCAACCACCCGTCGTCATCCTCGCGAAGGCGGGGATCCATTTTGACTTTGACCCCAACACCACACCCGCAAACAAGATGCCCAACCCCGCTTTTACAAACCCGAAAATGGATTCCCGCCTTCGCGGGAATGACGGAGTGGAGTCGGGTATGACGGAGTAGATCGGAAGAGCACACGTCTGAA
>NZ_AROI01000039.1 GCF_000410875.1 Halopseudomonas pelagia CL-AP6 | reverse complement strand
CACGATGGGCCGGAATATGCATGGATATCAGGGCAACTCGCAGGCGGTCCCGACGAAGGTCCGAAACAAAGGCTTGAGGTTCGATTCACACCGACTGAGTATCAAGAGATCGTGGCACGCTCAGAGGCCGAGGGATGCTCTCCTCAACGCTGGGTAATCAATTGCGTTCGGGCCAGCTTGACTAACCAGCCCCAATACACGATGGAGACTACGAAGGCCCTCTGGGACTCATCGGGACAGCTTCGAGCTATTGGGAGGAACCTGAATCAGATCGCAAAAAACCTGAATCAAGGCTCCGTACAAGAAATCTCTGCGGAGGAAATAAAGCAGCTTTCCGATTATATCTACTCCCATACCAAGCTTGTCTCTGAACTCCAAGACGCTAGCTTGAGTCGATGGAAAATCACCTGAGTGAGTCGGGCCGTAGGCGATGAACTGCTCGCCTGTGTTGTCTGGGCAGCGGTTTAAGAAAGCCCTGGGGCACGAGATCCAGTTTGACGAGGTACACATCAACAACCCGAAAGAGGTGATCGTCAGAGAATCAGTTCTTCCAGCAAAACCGAAAATAACCTATGTCTACCGGTAATACCGTTCTCAATTTCGGAGCATTTTTGCGCTGTACAGATTACTAGGTTTCCATAGCGCCTGTTAGAGCCGCAGTGTCTTCCAGAAGCTTCAATTTTCAGATGACGCTTACAAAAGAGCATCAATGGATGCATCGGCGTTAGCCCTTAGATAACATTGAGGTTCAAGTTTTAAACTTGAAGCTGCCTTTACCTGCAAGACGGAGATATTCAGAGTCTATTATCCCGATCCTCATCCAATTACTTGCAAGACCCGCCATCTCACTAACAGCACGTCCATAACGAATCTCGCCAAGCCATGAAAATGAAAGGCTATCGTCATGCATCGATTTAAATAAAAATCTCGACGCTTCACCATCAACCATTTCCTCAATACCCCTTACACGTTGAGTTTCGTTATCTGGGGCAAAATAAAATGTCGATATATTAGGATGCTTTCTATCAAAATAAAGCCCAACCGCACTTCCATCCAAATCTTTGACAACTAAATTGTAAGGCTGATCGCTGCATACCCCCTCAAGGAAAACAAAAGGTCTAGGCTCCTGTATTCGCAATGCATCACAAGCTGGGGTCAAACACATTAGATAACGGGTCACGTCTTCCTGCTGCAACCGAAGTACTGTGCCCGTCGTAAGAGACGGTTTCCAATGGGCATCAGAGACCAGCTTTGAATGGCCAAACGCTTCGCGCCGAAACACCACCAATCTTGAAAACTCGTTTTCCGCGTTTCTAGCTGCCTCAATGCTTCCAGATAACGCTGTAGCGACTTTATTGCGGTGGAACCCTGGAAACTCTATAGATTTTTTGCCATCGACAGTGAAATCTCTATCACCAATACCAAAGTTTAGCAGCCCATCAATTACGCTTCGATCGACATGTACAGTCTGCTTGTTATCGCCCTTACCGATTTGGTATTGAGGCACAACAAAAGCATCCTGCTTAAAATTCAGCCATTTCGTAACAGAGGCTGTCTCAAGGTAGTCATCGGCAATTCTATCCAATCCAAGAGCATTATCGCATTCAGCGACTAGCAATTCACGCATCAGCTCTGGCACATCACCTGGAGGGTTAGTTATCAGCCTATTTGCTATATACGCAGAATCTAACACCCCTCCAAAACGAGTAACCATATGATGCGTGTTTTTCCTAATGGCTCCGACTGCTGCTAAAGCAAAGGATGGAATTAAGCCGTCGGCGAGACGTGTGAAAAGCCGTGTCAGTGCTTCCGGTAAACTAACCGGCGGCACTTCAATTTTATTCAGAACACCAACAAAGCAGTTAGTACCCCTGGCACAGAACTGAGTATCTGGCGTGTCCGTCACCACAATACCACCGGTACTCAAGGCTGCTTTAACGTCCGAAAAAATCCCTTCATCAAGAGGCTGCCCTGTATAAACACATATCAACCGCATTCTGCCACTTTCAGCGACGTCTTGAGCAGCAATTGCAGTCAACAACTTAATTGTTAACACTGGACTTGAATCTTGTAGATACCAATCTATTACGACAATATCTGATATTCTCGCCGCATTTAATACGCGCCTAATTATTGAAGCCTCATCCGTATCATCATCATCCGGAAGAACAAACGCGCATGCAATGCCATTTTCCGCGAACGCGTCTGAAACTTTTCTTACATCTAAACGGTGTGCCTTTTCGTCTTCAAGTTCAGCTTCAGATGACTCACCAATCTCTGCGGCAGCAGCTATCGACATTCCATCATCAGGAAGCTGAAGCTCGTGGGCGGCAACAGCTTTGCTCTCTTTAACATACGGCTGATTATCGATCACCACTGCATTTTTTAAAAATTTCTTAACAGCAGACAAACAGTGCTCTAACCACTCTTGTTGTGCCGCAGCAGCCGGGACCGTCGCATCAAGAACTTCTCCGTCCATCATTTCATCACCTGCTCATCCATAGCCTTAATTCGAAAAACCGGGTTCACATCCAGGCCCGATTCTAAAAGTTCAACATCAAAGTGCTCGCGACGTAAGGTTTCTCGACTAATCGCAAGTCCCATGCCACGCCCCCCAGGCTTACTTGTCTCACCGAAATCAAAAATCCGACTTCGTAATCGCTCCTCTATTCCAGGGCCGGTATTAGAAACAAGAAAACCGACTTCATCAGCATCTAAGGTAATTTCTCTTTTGCCTTCAGCCCGGCTGGCGACCCAGTAAATAGCATTATCTACAATATTGATAAATGCGCCGAGCAAAGCAGACGACTTACACTCAACTGACCGCTCACGAAACCTGTTAGTCGGATTCAACTCAATCTTCGCGTCTTTAAGCTGATCACTAAATATCCGACGAAGAGCATTAAGAATTTCGTCACCAGAGACCTTGACGGTCGCTCGATGCATCCGTCGACCAAGCGGGTCCAGCACTTTTAGATAGCCATCTAAGTGCTCAATATGTTCACGTAGCTGCTTGTAAATGGTCGCCAAAGGTGGGTTACGATCTGCCCAGGGCTTCAGATCGCTCATGGTTACTCTAATTCCCCTAGCCGCACGTTCGAATTCATGCTGGAGTATTCCAACAGACATCCCCATCTGAGCGAAATCAGAATAGAAGTCTAACTGCTCCTCTAGTATCTGGTTACGACTCTCAAGGGCAGCGAAACGATCATCTAGAGTTTCACGCTCGCTGATTCCTTCGGACAGCTCAATCATCTGTCGCTTGAACGAATTAAAAAGCTCTGCTTCACGCTGCCGTAACTCAGAAATACCAAGTTCAATTTCGTGACGTACTCGGTCTAGATCTTCAGGCTTCTCTGCCGATCGCTTGGTGAATTCGGCGACCAGCGTTTCGATATTTGAGCGAACCTCCGAAAACTCCTCCTGCAATACGGACTTTAACGACTGCTGCATTACTTCCGAAGCTTGAAATGCTTCACGCCGGAGACTAACAAGCTCTTTAACTGCACTGTCACGCTCTTGGGCAATGTCTTGTAGTGCAACCTCACGCCTCTGTGTATAACCTAAGCGGCCATTAGCTGAGTTTAACAAACTTTCATCAATATTATTGCGTAGAGGATTTAGTACACTTTCCCTAATTTCAGCAGACATCCGCTCATACGCTATCCAGTCTTTCTCCAGCCTAGTAGTTAAAGCCAACCCTCTCGGCCGTGTCACGACTACTCTATTGGATAGCTTCCTTAACTGGCTACGAACATCCAACTCAATCAACCTCAAATTTACAGCAAAACTCCCCTGATCTAGTTCCTGTTCAAGATCGTCCAATCGCTCATTTAGAGAGTCGAGAACTTTTTTCGCCTCAATCTCGTAAAAACCACTCTCGTATTCTTCTGAAAACCGAGTCAGATCCTCATCAAACTCATTGCGACGAGAGTTAGCTTTGCTTTTCTGCTTACGCAAAAGTTCCGCTTGAACAGACAGTTCCTGCTTCGCGTCACGGTAGTCATCCCCTTGGGGGGAGCTTGGACGAAAAAACTCAAGCGCCAGCTGCTGAAAGAAGCCAATAAGAACTGAACGAAAATCTCGATAAGCCAAATTTTCCCGGAAGCCTTCTCTGCCCGCTTTTTCAGTTAGTGCATTATTGTTCGCATGGGAAATTGAAATATATCCAAAGCCGCGGCGATATGAAAAGAACCAGTCTTGCGCGGATTTTGTTCTACGCTTTTCTATCTCGAGAAAGTCATAGTCTGAGTTTCCATATGGCAGCACCCTGATGCCATCTCGATATAAGTACAAACCGCCGATTCGCTCAGTTTTGGATGTCATTTCCACCCAATCCTCTGCAGAAAGAGCCGACTCTCTTTGCGACCCCTGAACATAGCCATAACGAATCGAAAAGCTACCACAACGAGGTTGCCGACCTTTCCCATCCAACCAATTACAGACAAACCTCCTCGGTTTTCCGTAAATACTTACAGAGCCAACAAATTGCCCAAGATCATCAAACTCCCCCTCGAACAAGTGGTCAGTTTTATTAAATTCCTCGGCTGTAAAAAAACTATCCCGGCCAATCAAATTCTCCACTTCAAGAATATGATGATCACGAAACTCTGTTTTAATTACCGGCTCAGCAGCCCCCATGGTATTTGAAAACCCAAGCAGGAAACGCTGTAATTTAGAAGACTCTTTATCTGTCGCACCGTCAATATCATCATCCAGTTCAGGAGCCACTGGAAGAACGACAAAGTGAGTGCCGTACCCATCCCCTTTAAGCGTAAGCGGCTCGTCACGGTTTTGATTTAGAGTTGCATCCAGTTTGTCCGGCCCAATCCCACGAGCGGACTCTAAATCCTTCTGAAGCTGTAGATATATATCCGGATCAATATCTGATTCCAATGCTTTCAGATTCGCCGCAACTTTATCCACCAATTCGCCCACATCTTCCCTCGTAGGAAGAGTTCCGCCGGGGAATTCTTTCACCGGAATATCGATAGAGCTGATATCTATTCCAGGCTGCTCAAATATCCCCCAGTGTACAAAAGCTACGACTAGGTTATGAAGCCCATCCGCACGGCTTGCACGTGTCATTAGCAAAGTGATCGGTGCGATAACTGCGATAGCAAGACGCCCGATACCTTTCTCGCCCATGATCACACGCTTTGGTGGATTTTTTGGTCCGCGCCACTCTTCAGCTTTTTTCGCCTCAGACTCTGACGATTTTTCCGCGTCAGTTCTAGGCCGGTTAGCATTTACCCGGGATTCGGTCCCCAATGTGAGCCAACGATTTTCGAGATCCTCCCGCGTCATGCCATAACCGTCGTCACGCAGAACAAGAACTCGGGTACGCCTGAAAAAATCTACCTCGACTCTCTCAGCGTAAGCGTCATGCGCATTTTTGAAAAGCTCGTGAATCGCAGTTGGGATACCTGCAATTTGCTGTCGTCCGAGCATGTCGACAGCTCTAGCTCTTACCTTGAGCTGGGTCATGATTACTCCTGAGGCCTAAACATAGCTACCTTTGACTGACACTGCCTCCGACGATAGCGCTGGGCAGTGCTGCGGCTCGTTTGTCAAAATTCAGTCACTCTGCATAAAAAGTGCAGCTTTTAGGCTGGTCCCTATAGCTTTCATCATTGCAGGAGGGACAGCGTTACCGATTTGAGTGGAGACTTGGGCTGCATTACCCTTAAACATATAGTGGTCAGGAAATGACTGAAGTCTTGCGGCTTCACGTAGAGTTATAGCCCTGTGCTCTTTCGGATGTGCGAAACGGCCCCGGGTTATATCCGTGCAACCCGTCGTCAATGTCGGAGATACATCACTCCACCGCATACGCCCATACGTATCGGAGAAAGAAGACTTTTTACTCCTCCTATGGCATGCGAGCTGAAGATGCAGAGGTAGTGATTCGCGACCACCCCCGTCTTCAGGAATGTGCTGAAGCCTGAGTATGTTGAGTGCCGAGTGTTTGCGAGCAAAGTGTAACGGGTCGTGTCCCTCGGGGGGACGCCCAATTGGGGGAGTTGGAAGATCTCCGATTGTGTCTTTGACGGTTTTCTTTCCCGACTTTGCTATGTCTATCGCCCGGTCTAGGGGCACTCCCTTAGCGGCAACAAGAATCATGCGAGTACGTCGTTGAGGCACTCCTAACTCTGCCGCATCGATGCGCATCGGCTTCGATACTCTATAACCGTTATTCTCAAGCCAGTTCTTGAAGCCACCGAAAACATCACTCGACTCCAACCCTGGCACATTTTCTAAAAAGACGATGGAAGGCGAAAAGCGCTCGATAAAGGGAATGGAAGTATTGACGAGATCATTACGCGTGTCATTTGAGCTTCTACGGCGATTTTGGCTGCTAAAAGGCTGGCAAGGCGCACATACAACCAGAAGATCAAGGTTCCCTGGGATTACGCTCGAGAACGCATCTGGAGAAACTTTGCGGATGTCCTCCTCAATTAGCATCACATCCGGGTGATTGGCCCGGTAGGTTTCGCAGGCTCCTGGATTGAGATCAACAGCTCCAACGACGTTGAACCCGGCCTGCTTAAGCCCGAGGGTGACAGCCCCCGAACCGCTGAACAAATCGAGAGCAAGGGGTTTTCGAGCTTTGTTGACCATGGGGTGTTCCTGTCTAGTGAATGCTTCTTGCACCCGAAAAATGTGATTAGCACAAGAATTTCACGTACATAAAGCACCTTAGGATACTTGGTTCTAGGCCCAAAGTGTCCTGCTGCATGGCAGAATGAAGGCAATGTCGGCTGGATCTTGCCCTAGCCTTCCTTCGCAACAAAAACATGCCTGATAAAAATATGCTCAATCAGGAGCACGATTGCAAGATAGGTACACCTGCAGTACAGTAGTGATATTGCTTAAGCTTCTCAAGAATACGCTCAACCCTAGTAAAAACGAGCCCTCCAGCTATGCCAACCTACGTTCACCTACGAACGATTTCTCTAGGCATGCCAGCTCGCCCAGAAACTTGTAATCAGTAGGTCCCGAGTTCGACTCTTGGTGCCGGCACCATAAAAATCAAAGACTTGCCCGAAAGGGCAGGTCTTTTTTTTGGCCAAAAATTGGTTTGGGGTAGGTTTGGGGTAGGAGTTTGACCAAAATATTTTCCGGGTTAGATAATTCTGTCTACTGCCCGCCTGGACAGTATCTCTGTCCGTATCCGAGGAAGCCGATGCCATGATCCGACTGGATTTGAATACAAATGACGCTGAAGCCTTGCTTCGTCACGCGAAGAGCTTCGAGCCCGCCACTGGTGATGCTCGCGAGGACAGCCGGCTTTCGGATGCACTTCGTGACTTGGCTGAAGCGATTGAGCAGTCGCTGGGTGCGGATGGGGTCTAAGGGTTTGCTGCGGAAACTCTTGGGGTGGTTCAGCGGGCTGTACCCAGCCCACCAGTTAATTGAGACCCAGCGATCAGAGAAAGGCATTTCTGTGGCTGGCCGAGGACTATAGATTTTTGCGTATGGTACTGCTGCAGCTCACAGGTGGGCAGTATTTCTTCTGGTATACTGAGTATACCAAACCCTTGAAAAATATAGGAAAAATGTTGACGCGGCTATTTCTCATCTCTACTATAGGAATTGTTGCAACCGCTTAGGTAAGTGAGCAAGCGTCTTCACCACCCACCGGGT
>NZ_AROI01000038.1 GCF_000410875.1 Halopseudomonas pelagia CL-AP6 | reverse complement strand
TAAGCATCCGGTCAGCACCGTCTAGCATCTAAAGCGCTAATCAGAACAATAGGTTCCCACGTATTTTTGGTGGGAACCTATGACAAACCTAAACGAATCAACCCGGACATACCGGAGTCTTCCACGCCGGAGATATAGCCGGGACCACAAACGTAGGCTGGTCCAGGAGTTGCTGGATTCCGACTCCTCGGCAACCTTGGCGCAACTCGCACGCACTCACGACATCCATCCTAATCTACTGGGGAAATGGCGCCGCGATTATCAGCAAGGCTTGCTTGGTGAGCCCGCAAAGCCCGCTGCGGCGGCGCTGACGCTGCTGCCGGTGATGGTCTCGACCGCGTCACCAGCAGCATCGTCGAACCGCTCCGATGTTGCTGCCGTGCTCCCTATCTCATCGCTGGAGCTGCGTTTACGCAAAGGGTCGATGGTGCTTAACGGCGAGGTCACCACCGATCTGTTGCGTGATCTGGTTGAGGCGTTGCTATGATCGGTTTGCCCCCAGGAACCCGTGTGTGGCTGGCAGCCGGAGTTACCGACATGCGCCGTGGTTTCGATGGCCTCGCCGCGACGGTGCAAAGCACGCTGGATGAAGATCCGTTCAGCGGCCATGTCTTCGTCTTCCGGGGCCGCAAGGGCGACCGCATCAAGGTGCTGTGGTGGAGTGGCGATGGCATGTGTCTGTTGGCCAAGCGCCTGGAAGAGGGTCGGTTCGTGTGGCCTGGCGCGGAGACGGGAGCCGTTCATTTGACGCCCGCGCAACTGTCAATGCTGTTGGAAGGCATCGATTGGCGACGACCAAAAAGAACCCAGAATCCGACTCACGTCTGACTGCCAATAAAGCGCTGAAAGCCCCATATATGCTGATCTTCAGAGCACTTATCGATAGATAAAATGCGTCCTTTTTAGTAGAATATCGCGCATGCCAAAGCCCACCCAACTCCCCGACAACATCGCTGATTTAAAGGCCTTGCTATCGGCGCAGTTGGTTGAAGTGGCTGCGCTGACAGCAGAGCGCGATCTGCTGCGCGAGGAAAAGAACGATGACCTACAGCAGATCCAGCGACTGACCCTGTTGATCGATAAATTGCGGCGAATGCTGTTCGGTCGCAAGTCCGAAAAATTGATACAGCAAATAGAACAGTTGCAGCTGGAACTGGAAGAGCTGCATATCAACCAGGGTGAACGCACGCAGCAGGCCGGGGCCACTGCGCCTGCTAAGCCAGTTCGATCTGCACCCAATCGCCGGCCCTTGCCAGAACATCTACCTCGCGATACCCAAGAGCACCTGCCGCAGGATGCTAGCTGCCCTGACTGTGGTGGCGCCTGGCAGCGCTTGGGTGAAGATGTCAGCGAAGTACTGGAATATGTACCGTCCAGCTTCCGGGTGATCCGTCACGTGCGCCCCCGCATGAGCTGTACGTGCTGCGAACGGATGGATCAGGCGCCTGCGGTGAGTCGCCCCATTGCTCGCAGCTACGCCGGTCCCGGGCTGCTGAGCCGCGTCATGATCTCCAAATACCTCGATCATCAACCGTTGTATCGTCAGGCTCAGATCCATGCGCGTGAAGGTGTTGAGCTCAGTGAGAGTACCTTGGGTGATTGGGTAGGCGCTGTACACAAACTGGTGCGACCGTTGGTCGAGGCCTTGCAGCGTCATATCTTCAGTGCAACAAAGCTGCACACTGACGACACCCCCATTGCGGTGCTCGCTCCCGGCAATGGGAAAACGCGACAGGGTCGCCTCTGGGTCTATGCCCGCGATGATCGTTCCAGTGGCGATACCACCCCGCCGGCAGTCTGGTACCGTTACTCGCCGGATCGCAAAGGCATCCACCCGCAAACGCACCTGAAAGACTACGTCGGCATCCTGCAAGCCGACGCCTATGCTGGCTACGACGCCATCTATGAAACCGGTCGGGTCGTCGAGGCTGGATGCTGGGCTCACGCCAGACGCAAGTTCTACGACATGCATGTGCAGCGGCCAACACCCATTACCACACATGTTCTCGAACAGATTAAAGCGCTTTACGAAATCGAGGCCGATATACGCGGGAAGCCGCCGGATGAGCGCAAAGCAGTACGCCAGGAAAGAGCCACTCCGCTGGCCAGGGCGCTACACGCCTGGCTGATAGAAAAGCTACCCAAGATCTCCCGCAAATCGATCACCGCGGAGGCTATTGGCTATGCCATGAATCAGTGGCAGGCCCTTACGCGCTATCTCGATGACGGCCGCATCGAGATCGACAACAATGCGGCAGAACGAGCCTTGCGGGGTGTGGCGCTGGGGCGCAAGAACTACCTGTTCCTGGGCTCCGATGCTGGCGGCGAACGCGCAGCCACCATGTACAGCCTGCTCGGGACGGCAAAGCTGAACGACATCAATCCCGAGGCGTATCTCACTCACGTTCTCTCGGTCATTGCAGATCATCCGGTGAACCGGATCGACGAATTGCTGCCTTGGAATGTGAAGCTGTAGCCTCGACTAGAATAGCAATCCGCTCGTCAAGACGGTACTTACCGGATGCTTAC
>NZ_AROI01000037.1 GCF_000410875.1 Halopseudomonas pelagia CL-AP6 | reverse complement strand
GGGCGCGTAAGGCGGGCGGGGTGGCGGGCTGGGCTGGTGTGACGCTTGGGGATGAATTTTGTCTGCCAGTCAACATGAATTCCTGCCCTAAACCCCGTCATTCTCGTGAAAGCAGGAATCCATTAGAGGTCTCCTGTATCACCCGAAAACATCCCCATTCTACTTCCAGCTGGCCGCGCAAAGCCTACGACCCCACAGCCCCCGTCACCCGCACCCGCTTACCGCCTGCAGCAGGCTTTGCCGCACGTGCAGCAGCGCGGTCTTTTACCATCCCATCAATCACGTTCTTCAGCGCAATCAACAAACCCATAAACAGAAAGGCACCGGGTGGCAGGATAACGAACAGCACATCCTTGTAATTGGGAAACACCACGATGCGCCAGTCCGCCGCCATTGGCCCCAGCAGCAGGTCCATCCCCGCGAACAGCGTGCCGTAGCCCACCAGCTCACGCAGCATGCCCAATACCAGCAGTACCAAGGCAAACCCCAGGCCCATCATGAAACCGTCCACCACCGAGGGCAGGATAGGGTTTTTCGAGGCGTAGGCGTCGGCGCGGCCAAGAATCGCGCAGTTGGTCACGATCAGCGGGATGAAAATCCCCAGAATCTGGTACAGCTCGAAGGTAAAGGCCTGCATCAGCAGTTCGATACAGGTCGTTAGCGCGGCGATGATCATGACAAAGGCCGGCAAGCGCACCGCATCGGTCACGGCACTGCGAATCAGCGAGACGGCAAAGTTGGAACCGACCAGCACCAAAATGGTCGCAATCCCCAGGCCCAGCGCGTTGACGGCGGTGCTGCTGACGCCCAGCAGCGGGCACAGGCCAAGCAACTGTACTAGCCCAGGATTATTGTTCCAGAGACCTTCCTTGGTGATATCGGCAAAGCGGGTACTAGCCACGGGCAGGCTCCTCGGTGTTTAGTTCCAGCAATTGATCGCGGTTGGCTGCAAAATACTGCAAGGCGCGATACACCGCCTGCACCACGGCACGCGGGGTGATGGTCGCGCCGGTGAATTGGTCGAAGTCGCCGCCGTCCTTGCGCACACCCCAGTTCTCTGGGGCCGGCATGCTCAGGCTAGTGCCATTGAAATCCAGCACCCAGGTGCTCTTGTTCAGTTGCACCTTGTCACCCAGGCCGGGCGTTTCCCGGTGGTTGGTGATGCGTACGCCGGCGATCTCGCCGTTGGCGCGCACACCCACCAGCAAGTTGATGCGCCCGCTGTAGCCGTCCGGCGCGATGCTCGGCAGAATCACCGCCACCACGTCGCCGTCCACCCGGCCGCGATAGGCCATGGCATCCCCAGGCAGGTTCAGCAGCTCACGATCATTGACTGCAAAAGCGTCTTCGAGCAGATCGTTATCGTGCTGATCGTGCGGGAGAATCTCGTTGAGCGCGCTCATCTGTACGCGTCGCTGTTCTTCGGCGATCCGTGAGGCGGTGCCTTGCTGGGTCAGCGCGATCAGCCCCACGGTGATCATGGCAAACACGCCAAGGATAATGCTGTTGCGGACGATCGAACTACCAGCAGTAAGAGGGTTTTCCATGCTCAGTCCACCTTGCCCATGCCGCGCTCGGCCTTGCGATGGCCGTAGGTGCGCGGAGTGGTGTAGTAATCAATGGTTGGTGCGGCCAGATTCATCAGCAGCACGGCAAAGGCCACGGCATCAGGGTAACCGCCCCAGGCGCGTATGCAGTACACCAGCACACCGACGCCGAGTCCGAACACCAGGCGCCCGAGCTTACTGGTAGCGCCGGAGACCGGGTCGGTAACGATGAAGAAAGCGCCGAGCATGGTCGCGCCGCTGAGCAGGTGGAACAATGGCGAGCCATTGGAATTCGACCCGGAGCCGCCCCAGAACAGCAGGCTCATAACACCCACCCCAACCAACATGCCGACCGGCGCGTGCCAGCTAAAGATCTTCTTGTAAAGCAGTAGGGCGCCACCGACCAGATACGCCAGGCTGACCCATTCCCAACCGACACCGGCAAAGTTGCCAAAGATTGGCTGCGCGGTGGCCAGCTCGCTCATGGTCAGGCTGGTGTTGTTTTTCACCACGTCCAGCGGCGTGGCCATGGTCCAGCCATCGGCTGCCTGACTAGCGGGCAGGAATACCCGCTGCAGAGCTTCGAAAAATCCCAGGGTAGCCTGCATATCGGGCATAAGCTGTTCGATCCCGCGTGGCACCGGCCAACTGGTCATCTCCACCGGGAAGGAGATGAGTACCACGGCGTAGCCGAGCATCGCCGGATTGAAGGGGTTTTGTCCCAGTCCGCCGTACAGCTGTTTGCCGAATACGATGGCAAAACTGCAGGCGATCAGGACTAGCCACCAAGGCGCCAGAGGCGGCAGGGCCAGCGCCAATAACCAAGCGGTAACCAGGGCGCTGCCGTCGCTCAGAAAGAAACTCAGCGGTCGCTTGCGCAGCAGCAGAATCAGCGCCTCGGTACCTAGCGCAACCACACTGGCCAGGACGATATTGATCAGCGTGCCCCAGCCAAAGAACCAGGTCATGGCAATGATGCCGGGCAGTGTCGCCGCCAGCACCCAGAGCATGATGATCTGGGTGCGATTGTTGCCTCGAGCGTGGGGTGAGGTAATACGCGGCAGGGCCATTACGCACTCTCCTTGCTGGACATATGTGCGGCGAAAGCCTTGGCCGCGCTATCCAGTGCCTGTTTGGCATTGGCCATTTCGACCTGCGCCTCGGCGTTGTCCGGGTCGGCCTGCATGGCGCGCTCGGCTTTCTTGTACGCGGCTTTGGCCATGGCCATATCGGTCTTCAGTTGCTGGGTGATGGGGTCGACAGGTTTTTTCGCTTTGGTCTCGGGCTCAGCTTGATTGTTTACGGCAGTAGCTGTCGGTTTGGCATCGCCGGGCAAGCGTGCCTCAGCTGCAGCCAGTTCTTCGCGCAATTTGGCGATCTCGGCCTGCTGTGCTTCCGTTGGCGCTTCACCCGCGGCCTTTTCTGTTTTGCGCAGGCTAGCCTTGAGCATCGCCGCTTCGATCTTTAAGCGCTTGGTGTCATCGGTCGCGGCGGCTCCGGGCGCAGGAGCAGGCTCTACCGCCGCCTCACCTATGGCCTGGGCATAGAGGTGTTGGGTGTGCTCACAGGCCTGTTCCAACTCCGGAATCTGCGCTTGCAGGTCGGTATTGTCCGGGTTGGCGGCTAGTTGTTTTTGCGCTTTTTTCAGCGCCATCTGTGCTGTGGCGGCGGCGATCTTCAGTTGCTTCTGCTCAGTTGTCAGGCCGCTGGGCTTTTTCGCTTCCATACGCGCCACGTCTGGCTCGGCATTCGCGCTTGCTGGCGCGGCTTCCGGCGTCTTGGCTGCTTCGGCTTCCTTGGCGGCTTTCAGACGGGCGGCTTTTTCCGCGCGGGCCAGGCGGTCGGCTTCTTTCTGCTCGCTTTCACGCTGCAGGCGCTCCTGGCGTTGCTCGAAGCGCTGCTTGGAATGGTCGGCCTTGTGCTGCTGCAGATCCTGCGCGCGAATATCAGCCTTGGCGGCGCGGTAATACTGCACCAGCGGAATGCTGCTCGGGCAGACATAGGAGCAGGCCCCGCACTCGATGCAGTCGAACAGGTGCTGGCGTTTGAGCTGTTCGTAATCCTTGCCCAGGGCGAACCAGTGCAGCTGTTGCGGTAGCAGTTCGGCGGGGCAGGCTTCGGCGCACAGGCCGCAGCGAATGCAGGCCTGGGCTGGCGGCGGCGGTGGCAGCTCTTCGCGCGTGCCGGCCAGCAGGCAATTGCTGGTCTTGACGATGGGCGCGTCGAGGCTTTGCAAAGTAAAGCCCATCATCGGCCCACCCATAACCAGGCGGTACAGCTGCTCGGGCTGCAAACCGGCGAAATTCAGCAGGTCACGGATCGGTGTGCCGATCAGCGCTTCGACGTTGGTCGGATGCGTCAGCGCCGCACCGGTTAGGGTGGTAATACGCTTGATCAACGGCTGGCCGAGCAATACGGCATCGTGAATGGCGATCAAGGTACCGACGTTCTGGCAGACCATGCCGATATCTGCAGGCAGTCCGCCGCTGGGGACTTCCATGCCGGTGAGAATCTGGATCAACTGCTTTTCGCCGCCGGAAGGATACTTGGTGGGGAATTCGATCAACTGCATGGGCTTGTCGCCGACCGCAGCGCGCATCGCGGCAATGGCGTCGGGCTTGTTATCCTCTATGCCGATCAGCACCTGCTCTGGATGCAGTATGTGCATGAGGATTTCGATCCCAGCGACGATCTCGGCCGCCTTGTAGCGCATCCCGGTATCGTCAGCGGTGATATAGGGCTCACATTCGGTGCCGTTGATGATCAGCGTACGCAGCTTCTGCTCCGGCCGCGCCTTGAGTTTGACGGCTGTTGGGAAGCCGGCGCCACCCAGCCCGCTGATGCCGGCATTACGGATCATATCGAGCAGGGTCGAGGCATCTAACGCGGCGTAGTCACTGGCCGGGTGTAGCTCGGTCCATTCATCCAGGCCATCGCTGTTCAGCGTAATAGCCCATTCTTCCAGGCCGGAGGCGTGCGGGTAGGGCGCGGGACCGATGGCCACGACGGTACCGGAGGTCGGCGCATGCAGGGAGCAACTGACCAGCCCATTGGCTTCTGCCAATAATTGGCCCTTCAGTACCCGTTCGCCAATAGCAACTACCGGCTCGGCACGAGCGCCGATATGTTGCAGCAGCGGCAGGATCAGCTGTTTGGGCAGCGGCATGCGCTCCAGCCCGTGCTGGGTGGACTCATGCTTGTGTTCTTTGGGATGAATACCGCCTGGGATGTCCCAGATTCTCACCTTGGCCAGCATCAGGCAGCTCCGTGTTGGGCGTCAGTGGCGATCAGCCGCGCAGGTGGCAGCGGGAATTCCCACTTCCAGTTCTGCGCGGTGGTCGGCAGCGGCAACATATCAATGCAGTCTACGGGGCAGGGTTCGACGCACAAGTCGCAGCCGGTGCATTCATCGATGATCACCGTATGCATCTGCTTGGCAGCGCCGAGGATCGCGTCTACCGGGCAGGCCTGGATGCATTTGGTGCAGCCAATGCACTCGGCCTCGCGAATATAGGCGACCATCTTGGGTTTTTCTTCGCCGTGTTCGGCATCCAGTGGCGGGGCTTCCACATCCAGTAAATCGGCCAGGGCGTGAATGGTGGCTTCGCCACCGGGCGGGCACTTGTTGATCGGCTCGCCATTGGCAATGCCTTCGGCGTAAGGCTTGCAGCCGGGGTGGCCGCACTGCCCGCACTGGGTCTGCGGCAGCAGGGCGTTTATCTGATCAACTAAAGGGTCGCCTTCGACTTTAAAGCGTATGGCGGCATAGCCGAGGATGGCGCCGAAGATCAGCGCCAGGC
Source organism: Halopseudomonas pelagia CL-AP6 (assembly GCF_000410875.1). Classification (GTDB taxonomy): domain Bacteria; phylum Pseudomonadota; class Gammaproteobacteria; order Pseudomonadales; family Pseudomonadaceae; genus Halopseudomonas; species Halopseudomonas pelagia. Next base: position 10,217 of record NZ_AROI01000037.1, on the reverse strand, counting down.
CCAGCAGAACGAGGATGGCAGTGAGGACGATGGACATGCTACAGCCTTATCAATCCGGTAAAGCCCATAAACGCCAGAGACATGAGCCCGGCGGTGATCATGCCGATGGCGGCGCCCTGGAAGGGTTTGGGCACGTCGGCAATGGCGATGCGTTCACGCAGGCCAGCAAACAGAATCAGTATCAGCGAGAAGCCCAGCGCCGCCCCCAGACCGTACACGGCGGACTTCATAAAGGTCTGTTCGGCGCGGTTGGTGTTCAGCAGCGCAACGCCCAGCACCGCGCAGTTGGTGGTGATCAATGGCAGGAAAATACCGAGTACGCGGTATAGCAGCGGGCTGGTCTTGTGCACGACCATTTCGGTGAATTGCACCACCACGGCGATCACCAGAATAAAGGAGATAGTGCGCAGAAATTCCAGCTCGAAGGGCACCAGAATGTACTGGAAGGTCAGGTAGCTGAGGATTGACGCCAGCGTGAGCACGAAAGTAGTCGCCGCCGACATGCCAATAGCGGTCTCCAGCTTGCCGGACACGCCCATAAACGGGCACAACCCGAGAAACTGCACGAGCACAAAATTGTTGACCAGTATGGTACTGACCAGGATCAGGGCAAATTCCGTCATCTTACCTAACCGTTTTGGTACCGCTTTGAAGGACTGTAGCTGGCCATTCTGCGTGGCCTCGTTCTGAGCCGCCTGGGCATGGATGGTCCTGCACAGGCGACTCAGAACCCGGCTGCTCCGGCTCCGTGTGCGCTGAATGCTGCGTCCTACTTAACCCGCTGTCCAGGCTTGGCACCGGCATCCGGGCTCAGCAGGTAAATCTCGTCGCCACCGGGGCCCGCCGCCAGCACCATGCCTTCGGACAAGCCGAACTTCATCTTGCGCGCCGCCAGGTTGGCTACATAAAGCGTCAACTTGCCTTCCAGCTTGCTCGGATCAGGATAAGCGCTCTTGATCCCGGAGAACACATTGCGTTTGGCATCGCCGATATCCAGCGTCAGGCGTAGCAGTTTATCTGCCCCCTCCACAAACTCGGCTTTTTCGATCAAGGCCACACGCAGATCCACCGCAGCGAAGGTGTTGAAGTCGATTTCCGCCGCTATTGGCTCCTTGGTCAGCTCGCCATTGCCAACGACGGCAGCGGGTGCGGTTTCAGTCGCAGCGGCTTCCAGATCCTCCTTAGAGGCGTCGACCATGGCCTGAATCTTGGCAGGCTCGATGCGCGTCAGCAGGGGCGTGAAGGCATTCAGCTGGTGGTCTGCCAACAGCGTGTTATGGCTGTTCCAGGTCAGTGCCGGCACGTTCAGGAAGGCTTCCGCATCGGCGGCTAGCTTTGGCAGTACCGGCTTGAGGAATATCACCAACTGGCGGAACAGGTTGATACCCAGTGCGCAGATTTCCTGTACTTCAGCTTGCTTGCCTTCGACCTTGTTCAGTGCCCAGGGCGCCTTGTCAGCGATATAGGCATTGGCCTTGTCTGCCAGGCCCATGATCTCGCGCATGGCGCGGGAGAAATCGCGCTTCTCGTAGGCGTCGGCAATACTGGGTGCAGCGGCGATAAAGGCATCTGTCAGCTCTGGCGCCGGATTGGCGGCGACCATCACGCCAGCGTTGCCCTTGTGAATAAAGCCCGCGCAGCGGCTAGCGATATTCACCACCTTGCCGACCAGATCGGAATTCACCTTCTGTACAAAGTCGTCCAGACTCAGGTCCAGATCCTCGACGCCGCGGCTCAGCTTGGCGGCGTAGTAATAACGCAGGTATTCCGGCGACAGGTGATCCAGGTAGGTGCGCGCCTTGATAAAGGTGCCGCGCGACTTGGACATCTTCTGGCCGTTTACCGTCAGGTAGCCGTGCACGTTAATGCCAGTCGGCTTGCGGAAATTCGCGCCTTCAAGCATCGCCGGCCAGAACAGCGCATGAAAGTTGACGATGTCCTTGCCGATAAAGTGATACAGCTCCGCCTCGGAGTCGCTGCTCCAGAAGGCATCGAAGCTTAGCTCTGGACGCCGCTCGCAGAGGTTCTTGAAGCTAGCCATATAGCCAATGGGCGCGTCCAGCCAGACATAGAAATACTTGCCAGGCTCGCCGGGAATCTCAAATCCAAAGTAGGGCGCATCACGGCTGATGTCCCACTCCTGCAGGCCGGAATTCAGCCATTCGGCAATCTTGTTTGCCACCGCATCCTGCAGTGCACCGCTACGGGTCCACTCCTTGAGCATGTCGGTGAAGTCCTGCAGGCGGAAGAAGAAGTGCTTTGAATCCTTGAGGATCGGGGTGGCGCCGGAAATCGCCGAGCGCGGGTCTTTCAGCTCGGTGGGTTCGTAAGTGGCACCGCACTTCTCGCAATTATCGCCGTACTGGTCTTCCGCCGCACACTTGGGGCAGGTGCCTTTGATAAAGCGGTCGGCCAGGAACATTTCCTTTTCAGGATCGAAATACTGCGTCACCGACCGGGTGCTGATATGCCCGGCAGCCTTCAGGCGCTCGTATATCAGTTCGGAAAAATACTTGTTCTCCGCCGAGTGGGTGGAGTGGTAATTATCGAAGTTGACCAGAAAATCAGCGAAATCCGCCGTATGTTCGGCCTTGACGTTGTCGATCAACTGCTCGGAGGTAATCCCTTCCTTCTCTGCCCGCAGCATGATCGCCGAGCCATGGGCGTCATCTGCGCACACATAAATGCACTGATTGCCACGCAGCTTCTGAAAGCGCACCCATATGTCGGTCTGAATGTACTCAAGCATATGCCCCAAATGGATGGATCCATTGGCATAGGGCAGGGCGCTGGTGACCAGAATCTGACGAGGTTTGCTATGGCTGGACATGGACATTCGGCTTCTGTTGGTGACGGGTGGAAAAGGGGGAATGATACCTGTTTGGGGGGCGGGGGTCATTAGCAACGGCTGCGGACCAAATTTCTATGCAAGCCCTGAGAACGATTTATTGAAACAATACAGGAGAGTGGCATCTTCTAAATTACCCCGTCCAAACTCGGCGCGTTTAGTCGAAGTTTAGGCCGTTATCAAGGCTTAAGCACAGCTAGGCTGAAAGGGCTATCTACTGTTGTTTTTTTTGCCCCGTTTTATTAGCGCTACTATTGGGTGCGTCAAAAATATAATGTATTTAAAAATAAATCTGCGGTATGCCATTATTGTGTCGCTTAAAATGCTGGCTTTATAGCATTATGCGATTATAAAATTGCCTATGACTTAGCTTGATAGCTGCAAAGTGCACAATTTAGCGATGTGTTTCAATTGCCATGCGAGCACGTAAGGCAGGGTAAGTGCATGCTTATCTAGGCTCGCTAGTCAATCGGAACTTTTGGGAATACTCGCTAAGCGCTCTAGATCCCACTATATCGGTTAATTATCTGGCTTCACTGACCCGCTTTGCTTAAGCAGAAAGGATTCTCATGCCTAAAACTTCTCATCTCACAGCACTTTCGACAGCTTTAATACTAGCTGCTGGTTGCTCAAATACTCAGGTAACAGCTTTTACCGACCAGGCCCGTCAGCTTGGCCGTGATTATGGGACGCCTCTTCTGTGTGGCGCTGGGATGGTCGCCGGCGGCGCTCTGGGATACGCCATGAATGGAAAGGACGGCATTCTTGTTGGGGCGGGGGTAGGCACGGTGCTTGGGTGCATCGCAGGCTCTATCTGGCAGGAGCGAATGCAAGAGCTTGATCGTGTAGCTAAGGAAGAGGGGCTGAACATAAGCGTTCAGCAGATTGAAACGGTAGCTGTGAATGGGCTCCCTCAGGAAACCGGTCTAGTCGCTCAGGTCGACGATATGGGTATGTTTCCTACGGGTTCTGCGGAACTAACGCCGAGTGGGCTAGTGTCAGTTCGGAAGTTAGCTGCCGTGTTCGCAAAGGAAATGGTTTCACAGTCGAACCAGAGTCAGCAGCGTTTTTTATTGGTCGTTGGGCACACTGACGCTACTGGATCGGCAGAGTTGAATCAACGCCTTTCCCAGCAGAGAGCGAAAGCCGTCGGAGATATTTTGAATAAGGCAGGTATTCCTGCAGAGGCGATTTATTTTCAAGGGGCGGGCGCGTCGCGGCCGATCGCTGATAATACTGATCCGATATTGAGAGCAAAAAATCGTCGAGTAGAAATAGTTGAAGTGACTTCCAAGGAGATGCTGGCCCGCAGAATTAATGCGGAGCAAAGTAATTCCAAGTACTTGGTCTATGGGACATCGACAAAGAAACCTATCGTACAAACTCGCTCTGCATCGATCGCGGTCGCTCCCTCCGAGCTTCCGGCAGCTGAAAGTAAAACTCGGTCATCGACCCTTAAATCTGCTAAACCGGCAAAGGTGTTGATAGCTTCTGAGTCGAAAGCTCTAGTCGATTTTGCGGGCGTCCCTTCCAATACAAAGGCGTGGACGCTCGGGCATGCAATGACGCCCAAGGCAGGCGGATTTAGTTTGATCGCCAAAGCGTACGCTAACGATATACCCATGAGTAGTTGCGTAGCGGATATGCCTCGTACAAGCGGGGATGCACTTAACTTGGCAACGGCCAAGCCTCTGGGAAAACATGAAACCAGAGATTATTGGGCTGGATATAACAACCGTGTTTGGGCCAATACGGTCAACGGCCATTTAGTAACCATATCGCCAGTTTCTATTCTTAGAGATAATGCCAAGGTGGCCCAGCAACCGTTTGTGCAGATTGTAGAAAATTACAAGCAATCCAACAGCAAAACGCATGGCAAGCTGCAGGCGATCGCCAATACTTATGAAGGTGACAGCGAGGTGCTCTATCGTGTTTTCGTTAAGGGTGCTGATACGGCCGTTTCTTGCATGGATGTGGTTTTTAGTAAACAAGAGCCCAAGACGCTGGAAGGCGCGCTCTTCTACGATCATAACGACGAAAGCTACACTGCCACGTTCACACCGATTCGTACCTAAGGGGGAAATATGGACGATTTCTTTAGTCTTGCCGCGCTCCTAGCGCTCATGAAGTTGCACTACATTATTACGTTATCTGTTTTGGCTTGCGTAGTATTGCTGACTTTTGTTGTTTGTTATTGGGAACAAGTTGCCTATTTTGCCATGCGCGTCTGGCATGGCGTGCCCTTGATCGGCACCGTTGCGCGACTTTCCAAAGCGACTAATCATATCAAGGACGGTTGGCCAAGCGTGGAAGAAAATCTGTGCCGCTCATACGCCAACGAGTATTTTAAGTACACAGGTGGCTCAGGGATTTATCTGAAAAGCAAAAATTACCTGGGCAAGATTGGTGAGTCTGGCAGGCGACCCATGCCGCTGTGGGTGCTGGCGTTGGGGTTCTTGTTGCTTATCCTCGAAGCGGTAGGTTTCGCGTTTGTAATTGGGCCATGGATAAATCCTAACGTAAGCGCTACTCAAGTAGGTTATCTTGCTTGGGCGGTTGCTTTTTTTCTGGCATTGATTAGCGGCTTCTTCGCACACTTTGCCGGGCATCACATGCATTACAACAGCATCGTGAAGAAGGCACATGCGTGGTGGTCCAGAGACACTAAAAACCCGCTTCGCCCGAGCTCTTTAAAAGAGCTTACGGCCATATCGATTGATGATACTTACCAGGATAATGACCGTCCCGACTACCAGCAAATTCTTGCGAGAATTGACGCCGATTCCGAAGTGGACCAGAAGAAAAGCACGATATACGGCTTTTTTCTTGTCATTCTTATTTTTGCCGTGGCTGCGTTCTGGATACGCGCTGACACGCTGAAGTCAATCGAGACAGATATGGTTGCGGAACTCCGGGGAGACGCTTCTGCGCTGGAGGTCTTTTCGCCCTTTGATTTGCCAGAGGAGTCCTCACTGGTCAATCAAGAAGCAGACGATCTGCGGATCGAAGATAAGATATCTGCAATCCGCAGCGCGTCGCTGATGACCTATGTGGTTTTATCGGTGGTGTATGTGGCGATACAGGTAGTGATGCTCTGGTTGTCGATGAAATATGGGTTTGTTGGCAATGCCTCGAAGGATGCCTGGGAGAACACGCATAAATTTAAGACGGCAGAGCAGTACCTGGATTGGTTGGCCGCGAAACGCAGTCAAATAGTAGGCCACGCTGATCACAAGCTCAGGTTGCTCCAGCAGAAGAGGGCATCCAATCACACCGCAGTGGCTGATGAGCAAGATGCGCTTGGTACAGAGCGCGTGGGCGCCCGTACTTTCCTTGCGTATATCAGACTGCGTAACGATGAGCTTAATTCCCACAATGCTTACATAACGTCAATGCCACCGATTGGCGCCACCGCCAGTGCTCTAGGCGAAACCGTATTGGATTCTCCTGGCACAGTGCACGTCGAGCCTCCATTGACGCAGCGCGAGGTGTCGATTAATGCTCCGACAGAGTCCGATGCTCCCAATACTGAAGTAGACCCTCTCAATTATCAGGATCTTACCGTTCTGGGATCTGAAGAACTTGAGGACGTCGCTGGAGCCTTTGCCGAAAGCCTGGCGACTCTTCAGATGATTCGTCGCAAACAGCTGGCCCTGAAGAAAATTGGAAAATTTCCGACCGCTAATGTACAGGAGATTCCAGCGTGAAGATGGGTTGGTGGTTCTTAACGCTGGTTCTTATGTTGCCCACTGGCGCTGGGGCCGGACAGCGAGATGATCTGGGAAGCTGTTACGACAAGGCCAGGATTGCCGAACATCGTCAGCCTTCTTCGGGTCGGTTGCTTACGGTAATCGTCGACCAGACTATCCCAATGCCTCAAGACATCCAAAGAGCGTCATGGGGCCAGATTGATCGTTTTGTCAAACCGGGTGATCAGGTCCGGTTATACAGTTTTTCAGCACTCGTTCCTGGAGAATACCTACGGTTGCGTTTTGCAGGCATGCTGGACAATCCGATACCCGATAAGCTGCGTGACGACGTAAGTATGGCAAGTTTGCGTACTTTCGATTTATGCCTCAAAGGCCAACGGAAAGCGTATGGATCAAGCTTTGGTAAAAGCTTTGTACAAGCATTGGCAGAAGCCAACGGTGATCTGCCTCGTAGCGAGATAATGTTTGCTTTGAAAGAAATCAGCAATGACCTTCTTACTCAGCCTGCCAGCGAACACGTTGTATTTTTGATCAGCGATATGCTTGAGCACAGCTCCTATACAAGCTTCTACGCAGCAAACAGTATTCGAGATCTGCCGGTCACTCAAGAACTTGCAAAGGTAGAAACAAACCAGCTATTCGCGACATTTAACGATGCTCGTATTTATGTAGCTGGTGCTGGATTGTTGACGGACAGTGTTAAGCATTCTAATCGTTCTGGAAAATCGATGGATACGCTTGAGGCGTTTTGGCGTAGCTATTTCAAACAGTCCGGCGCAACCCTCCACGGTTTCGGTAAACCAGCCCTAAATGTCGAGCTCACAAGTTTTGCCCAATGATCTTGCCAATAAGAGATAAATCTAGAATAGGGAATTGACGGCACCGCCGTCATTAATTGAGGAGTAATCTGATGGACGAATTAGTGGCAGTTCCGGCTAAAGGCCTAGACGAAAAATACTGTAGCGATTGCGGAAAGACCATAAAAACTCGGGCGGAGATTTGCCCGGGCTGTGGCGTCCGCCAGTCGATGCCGCCAGGAACAATGGGTAATGTGGCGGCTAACGGGAAGAGCCGGATCGCTGCGGCTCTGCTTGCGTTTTTTCTGGGTGGTTTGGGAGTTCATAAGTTTTATCTCGGCCAAGTTGGTCAAGGTATACTTTACCTGATATTTTTCTGGACACTTATTCCAGCGGTAGTAGCGTTCATTGAATTTATCATCTTGTTGTGCATGAATGATGAGACGTTCAATAATCGATTCGGAAAAAATTGAATTTTAAACATAATAGACAAGGACGCATGATGAACACTATTCACGATCTGCCCACCGCCGTATCCACCAAGACCCTTAATCTGGTTCTACTGTCACTCGCTACACTTGGGGTTTATCCTGTTATCTGGTTGTATCTAAATACGCCAAAACTGGAGCAGGTGACCGGGAAGGCGATAGCCTCCGGGACTTTCCTGATTTGGCTGGCGGTATGCTTAGGTTGGAGTGGGACGCTGTCCACTCTAGGTGAAGAGTGGGCGGAGGTCATCGCCGGTTTACTCTCGATTGCGGGCTGTGTGTTGTATATCGTCTGGGCTTTTAAAGCGCGCGCCGCGCTTCAGGATTATGCGCTGCATGAACACAAAATTGACTTAAAAATGAACGTCTTTTACACGGTTCTGTTTACCGTCTTCTATATCAACTATTGCGTGAACGCCTTGCCCGAAGCCCAGCGGAAACAGCAAATCCTTTCCGGTCAGCCAGTATAAGCACTGACGTGCCCTGCCGAAGGCGCTCGAACCGGCACCTTGAGCAGGGCTTTCATAGCAAGGCCGTATGCGCCCGATTCCTCCGCGCAGAAACCGACGACTTTTGATCTTTCCTCCCGGCGGTATTGGTAGTTCTTTTTGGAGACGCTACGTGAAGGCTATATTTCCCCTCATTTTTTTATGGCTGATTAGCATTGGTGCCCAAGCTGAAGGGTTGTCTGTTGCACCCGTTAGTCAAGCGAGCCAAGCTAAGATTCTCGAGGCTTGGGAATACCGGAGCGATGCCTTCATGGAGCAATTGGCTGAGTATCCTGTCGCATCGGCTGAGCGTGGGATAATCCAAGCTATATACCTTAACGAGGCGTTTAAAGATGCCGGTTACAGCTTCGATAAGACATTCCGTGCGTGGCTGAGTAAGCTGGGTCCTGCAGTGGTGGCTTATCCTGAGCTGCATAGATTTGGTGTCTCGTTCGGCTTCGTCGATGCGATGATCTACTTAACCGAGATGGGACCTGAAACCCGTCACAGGATTCTCTCCTCAGGTGTTTATAGCTTGGAAACAGTTGATGCTACTTACGAGATGATGCCTGTATCGCAAAAACAGGAAGTAGATGAGTATATCGAGGATTTAACGCAAGGAAGCGTAAAAGCCGATAGCTATGAAGGCTGTATGGATCCTGTTTCGTACGAGTGTTATTGAGCGGGCTGCCCAAGTAATATCGTGCTCTCAATCGGAGACTGATCTATTCAGTAATCGTCGGCATTTCGACGTAATTAATCTGGCCGTTCTCGTTCATGACGCTTCCCGTAAACTAACTAACTCGATATTTAAATCACCGATGTGCAAGAGTCATGGGCGTTGCGGTTAGAGCCCACTGGCACCACAGCCACTGTTTATTCCGACCAAACCGCATACTCATTGCCATTCGGATCGCTGAAGTGAAAGCGCTTACCGCCAGGGAAGGTGAAAATGTCTTTCACAATAGTGCCGCCTGCCGATTTCACGCTATTGAGCGCCGCGGCCAGGTCGTTGCTGTAAAGAACCACCAGAACACTGCCGTTGTCAGTCGTGGCGGCTTGGTCTGACTGGTAGAAGCCACCGTCCAGCCCCGCATCGACAATGGCTACGTATTCAGGGCCGTAGTCGATGAACGACCAGCCGAATGCGGCAGCAAAAAAAAGCTTCGTTGCTTCCAGGTCCCGCGCTGGCATTTCGAGGTAATTTATCTTGCCATTCTCGTTCATGATGCCTCCGGTAAATAAACCAGCTATATAGTTGAATACCGCGTATAACTGCCGGCGTAGTAAAGATGTTGCGCCAGACTCCCATCCCGACGCTTTCTCATCATCCTGAATTCTACTAACAACCGATCAGGGGTTTTGAGCGTCCGTTTCAGATTTGAGTTTCCTTTTTACCGAATGCGATCGCCATTGGTTTATGCGGTCAGTATTCGATCATAGGTAATCTTCATGAAAAAATCCCTCCCTCTCGCCAGGTTGCTGGCGATTAGCGCGATCCTGGTGTCCGGCTTATCGCTGGCTGGTTGCTTCGGCAGCAGCGGTGGCAGTTCAAACAACGACAATACCGGTGGTACCACCCCTCCGGTTGCGACTCCGCTGGTGCCGATTGCCGAGTCCGACCTGGTTCAAGCGGTTCGCCCGATTAGCGAAAGCATCACGGTCGACACCAACAAGAAACTGGCTGTTACCTTTAACCAGGATATGGATGCCGATACCGTCAACGGCAGTACCTTCCTGCTACAGGGTGATACCGGCCCTGCGATCGTGGGCGTGGTTAGTTATGATGCGCACACCCGCACGGCTATCTTCATTCCCGATAGCGGCTTGACCGATGACACTCTCTATACCGCGACACTCACCACTGGCGTCGAAGACGCGGCGGG
>NZ_AROI01000036.1 GCF_000410875.1 Halopseudomonas pelagia CL-AP6 | reverse complement strand
GTGCTGACCGGATGCTTACGATCTATCAATGAAAATGGCGCGATCGACCATGCCCGTAAGCTGGCGCAAATTTATCTTCGAGAAGGCAAGGCCACGTCCTCCCAGGAAGCCGTATCCTTGGCAAATAGAGAAGTACAGCGCCTAGAGGAAAACAGCCGTGGTGAGCAGATCAACCGCCAAGCGCGGATTGAGCTCGAGACCGAGCGTCAACCTGAGCTCGATCCGAGCGGAGCGTTGTTCGTTTAAGACAACCTCGTGAGCCCAGTCACTTGGGGTGGCTGGGCATTCTAATCGCAAAAGAGGATTACCTGATGCCACCGCGTGCGCTTTATCGCACTGACCAGCTTGAGATCGTAAAGCGTAAGCTTCCGGGGATTCTTACATCGACCATCAAGGAAGTGGCGTGTTTGGCTAAGCATTGCCACCCGGACGAGGTGAATCATCTGGCAATAATACTCGCAGAGGCCCCGACACTGCTACATCACAAGTGGCTCGCGCAGATCATGGGAAGCGTACCTATCAATGCTTGGGTTGAAGGCCCGGATAGCGAGCCGTATGTATCTTCCCCAAAAGATGCATCTATGCGTTTTCTCAGCGAGCGGCTTCCTAAGCGGGAACGCACAAAGCGTGATCAGCTGGAGACTTTCCGCGCTGTGCTTTTTCAAAATCTCCTATCTGGTATGACTACGCGGAGAAGGCACTTTCACCAGCCAATGCTAGGAATTGCGTCGCAGGAGGAATTGAAACGTTGTTTTCCCGGTTGGACTCAGCCACCTACGGAAACTAATTTCGGATTAGAGTTGCTTCACCTTGAAAACTCGCTTGATGCGACTGCGACCTATGAGGAGCAGAAATGGACTAGGGAGAATGCCCATCCCGAAGCGGAAGCTTTGCCAGACGGCGTAATCCGTCAATGCTCCGCAAAAGCACTGAATCTTTGGCTTAGTCAACTGGCGCATTGGATACGAGAGGACACCTTAGAAGCCGAAAAGGGCCCAAGTAGCATGTTGGCGCTTGTTAGCGCTAACCTATCTGCCAATCGGGCTACTTTGGAATATTCGGCATTGGATAACAGAGGTGTAGAGGCTGCGGAACTCACGGTGAATTTTCTGAAGGCCCTAAACGCCAAGGGTATCACCGAGGTACCATTTGAAATGGAGGCGCTTGCACCAGGTGCCGCTCTAAACGTTCTGAAAGGTATTTTGCAGGGGGGGTTCTCCCACGGAGGGACATTCATCGATCCAGGTGGGTTCTTCAACCGCCCTATGACCGATTCGGATATCAATATTGTGGTCACTTGGGCTTCACAGGTTCAAAACTGCTATATTCAATGCCAAGCGGCGAGCAAACCATTTACAGCTGTCACGGCAGCACACGGGAGCTCGAATAATCTGTTCATCTTTGCTCTGACACTAGTCGGAGCTTTCTATCAGCATACTCGCACCAGCCAAGAATTCACGGGCCGGAGCAACCCGTTTTACTCAGTTTTTCCGGGGCGTGCTTTGCATAAATCAAAAAGGGTCATCCATCCACCGACCCACGCGTTAAACGTGCTGATGCAGACATATGGGCTCATCTTTTTTGCTAACTCCAATTGGGATCTTCTCCCCGACAGAGTCGTCGCCAGAGCTGAAACCAAGCGCATCAAAAAATCTCACCTGCAACAATTGCTGCACTTTGCGACAAAAGGCCGTTCATCCGCCGAGCTGGTGCTCCTGCATGGACGGCTTCGAGCCTTTCGAAGGCAATCCATGCTGGCCAGCACCTGACAACGCATATCGTAGATGAGCAAACAGATCATCAGTAAACTCACCACGTTGCCGCAGATCCAGTAACAAAATCTCGGCTTTGGCATATGCATACCCTTCTTGGAATACCGCATCCAGGCCGGATTGCGCGGCCTGGATCACCAGGCGCGTGTCGTCGGTTGGGTATGGTAGTTCGCAGATGATGCCTTTGGCGAATTTAGCCTCGTCTGGATTGAACATGCCGGGGCGGATGCTGATGCGCACCTTCTTGCACAGTGATCCCTGGGCACGCAGCTTCTCAAATGCTCTAGCCACATAGGTGGCCGAGCCAAACACCCGAACCACCCGCGCCAGTGCTGTATCGGCACCGGCGCGCATATCCAGCGGTTCGGTCGCCAGCCAGATTTCATCAATGCGGATCATCCCAGCAGACCCCGCAACAGGACGGCACACTGATGGGCCTGTTCTGTGGGCCACTCCACCACAACCGCACCACCGGCACGGGGTATCTCAATGCGGATGGTATTGCCTGCATTCGAGATCGATCTGCTGGCCGGCGGCGAAGCGTTGGTGGGCAAGCTGATTGGCATAAACCCGGGCGTTGCCAGCTGTGATCCGTCTTCTCGCGCCTGACTGATCCAGCGTCTGACCAGGTTGGCATTGAGATCATTATCCAGGGCAATACGGGCCACGGAGACGCCCGGCTGCCGGCATTGAACAATGATGCTGGCTTTGAATTCAGGAGAAAAACGGCGGCGTGTACGTTCAGGAGTGGTTACGCTTAATGAGTTCATCGATAGTGTCCACTAGAATATAAGTGGACACTATCCTGACGGCTATAACGGGACGCTCAAGACGGGATCACCGGACGCTTACTTTGCTCAGGGCTCTCGTAAGGAATCTCTTCGCCGTACTCTTCGTAGTCATCAATGGCTTATCCTTTCAGCAAGAAACACCTTAGCAAAATGTGCGTGTACCGAGCGCTTACAATCATCCAGCGGTTTCCTGAATTAGCAAGAAACTAAACGAACATTGCTCCCGTCGTCAGAGTTTGATTGAAGGGGTCGAAAGTGTTGGATCGGTGCAGTGTTTTCACCTGCCAAAGATAGAATGATCGCACCGCACCTTCCAGTGCGTCCTCCCCCTCCCGATAGCACCTCCCTCGTGAAGTAAGTGCTGTACCGCAGTTACCACTGAACTGCATGGGGCGCGCAGTTCCCCAACCCGCATTCCAATAACAGAGGTCCGCGATGACCTGCTCGTCAACCTTAATCTCCAACTGTCCCCCGCGAGGAGTAAGTTCGGCTTGGTCGGTGCTAGGAAGCGTCGGAAGGAAAAGCCTTCCAGGATATAGGTCGTGTTGGAGATACCCCAAACGGTCGATACCAAGCGGCGCGGCAAGCGGCCAAGCCTTGCATTGGTCCTCCATCAGCCTATCTAGCGGGGGGGAAGCGAATACGGTTGTCGTGCTCAAAGGTTCAGGAGATGCACTACGAAGCATCCAACCGTCGGCCCAGAACTCCTCTAGATGTGCGGCTAAGTCAGCGTCGGCAATACTACTCTCCTCAGCTTGTGACCACCGGATGAGTGAAACCTCCACACACCGCTCCATTGACACAAATATTGGAGAAGTGAACGCGATCAGTTCGTCATCCGGCCGCGCTGTTTTTACGCGGGCTACCAAGCCTCGCATAGATGATTCGATAGCCTCTCTATCGCCATCGAAGTCAGTTGTAGCGGGGAACATGACAACCGAGGTCAGTTCAGATCTTGTTGCGGATTGGATGCATAAAGTTGGGTCATACTCATGCGCTGTGCTTGAATTGCCATTTCAGGTAGATGAGCGAAGTACGGCCCATTCGGGACTCTACAAAGGCTCTTGCATATGTTCGCCTGCATTGGTGCGTCCTCAACCGCCAATCGCTTCCAGCGGCCTTTGCTAAACTATCAAACGCAGCATTGGAAGCACTCCCACTAAGGGCCTGAACATATTGACCCTCAATTTTTCCACGTGGAGCATGCCGTTCAAGAAATAGCTTTTTCGAATCAGTTCGAGCTTTTTTCAAGCCGTAGTAGATGCTCAGCGGGATTATCAGGATTGGCAATTCTCGAAAGATATCTGATCTCTTGCTCCAACTCCTTTCTAATTGTCACCGAATATTTGCCCAAGAGATCCAGCGCATCAAGAGTAAGCTCTGGAACAAGGTACTCTACAAATTTTCAGATATCGACAATGCCCATGGACACACCTATTATCTACAAAGTTGATTTACTCTCGCTACCAATGGAACTGAATCCTCGGCATTGTTCAGTACGCGCGTGATAAACCCTTCCAGTTGCGACGATTGCGTAGTGTCAGGCCTCAGTAAATACGTAATGAGTGCGGAGCGTTCCATATTCAGTGGTCGCGCCACAATCTCTGGATACTGGCACATTGCAACATGTGACAATGTGGTAAATCCCACACCGTATCCAGCCGCGACCAATGCCAGCATCATATCCATGGAAGTCACATGCTCTATCACGATGGGTTCGGTGTCACCCCGACGCAAAATCTGATTGAGCTGGTGGCTACATCCCGCATAGATTTCCGGATGGCATAATATTAGCGGATGACGAAGCAGGTCCGACAAGGGGATCTCAGCATGAACCAAAAGTGGGTGCCGTATCGGTACGGCAACCACCAAAGGATCGCTCCAGACGGGTTGTGCAACAATCGAATCCCCCACATCCGCTGAACGAGAGAATCCCGCATCAAAAGTGTTATCGCGCAGTCCACGCAACTGCGCTAACAGCGGTACTTCTATTATCCGAATTTCTACATCCGGTACCTCTTCCCGGCAGCGTGCGAGAACCGGCGCCAGTTGAGGCAGAGCCGCACCGTCAGACAATGCGATTCGCAATGTGCTGCGATAGCCAGATGCCGCAGCCATCACGCTTTGTTTTGCATGCTCCAGAGCCATGAATACATGCTTTACTTCTTGTAAAAACACCTTACCCGGATGCGTTAAGCGAGTACTGTGACGGTCACGCTTTAAAAGCACGACACCCAGCTCTGTTTCAAGCTCTTTTATGGTGCGCGATAAGGGCGATGGCTCAATGTGCAGCCGTTTTGCCGCACGTGTGAAATGTAGCTCCTCGGCTACTATCAAAAAACACCGCAGATGCCGCAGATCCATGGGGGCTCCAATTCTATTTTAGGGTTAGCATTGGAGCAATACTGGCCAGCGGCGCGCCCGCTCACGGCTCCGATAGCGTGCAGATATTCACTAACAGTTATAATCAGTATCTCTGGTTCGCAACAGCAATTTTCATACCTCAAGGGAAGGTCTGAAATACCGGCCATATGGGCGGCGATTATGACCTCGGCTCACAAAAAAAACATTTCAGGAACGATTTCATCGCCCTCAGTCGCGTTTTCAGCTCGTTGCAGCCCCTTTTCGGCCATCCAGGCCGCTGTACCCAGTACTCCGGGCGGATTTATCCTGCACTTAACAGCTGTTTTCGGGCCATCCATAGGTTGGCCAGGGCGAACAAGGTATGCAACTGGGCCGTGTTCTTCGCCAGGCCCTTGTAGCGCACCTTGGTGAATCCGAACTGGCATTTGATCACTCGAAACGGATGCTCGACCTTGGCTCGTGTACTGGCTTTGGCCCGCTCGATTCGGCGCAAGCCTTTCTCGATCAGCTTGGTTTTGCTCAATGTCTTGAGCTTGCCTGGGCGCATCGCAATCGACCAGACCACCTGCTTGCGCCCTTTGTGTTCATCCCGTTTCTGAACGCCGGTATAGCCGGCGTCACCGCATACATGGGTTTCTTCGCCATGCAGAAGCTTGTCTACCTGAGTAACATCGCCCGCATTGGCCGCCGTCCCCACGAGACTGTGAACCAGCCCTGACTCAGCATCAACGCCAATGTGGGCCTTCATGCCAAAATAATACTGGTTACCCTTCTTGGTCTGATGCATCTCGGGATCGCGCTTACCTTCTTTGTTCTTGGTCGAACTGGGTGCATGAATGATGGTTGCATCGACCACGGTGCCGTGGCGCAGCATTAGCCCGTGCTCACCCAGGTAACGATTGACCACTTCGAACAACGCCGTGGACAGGCCGTAGCGTTCCAGCAGCCGACGGAAGTTGAGAATAGTGGTTTCATCCGGAATGCGATCAAGTTGAAGGCCCGCGAAGAGTCGCAAGATGGTGGTTTCATACAGCGCTTCTTCCATCGCTGGATCGCTGTACCCAAACCAGTTCTGCATCAGATGAACTCGCAGCATCGCGTCGAGCGGGTAAGCAGGTCGACCACCTTCGCCCTTGGGATAGTGCGGCTCGATCAGCGCCAGCAATGGCTTCCAGGGAACCACTTGATCCATTTCCAGCAGAAAGCGCTCACGGCGGGTCTGCTTACGTTTACCAGCGTATTCGGCGTCTGCAAAGCTCATCTGTTTCATGCGGTGGTCTCGAAAATGGCGCTGACGCATTTTACCTTTTCAGGAAGTCTTTTTCAGACCTTCCCAAGACAAGATAGTACAAAGCGACTTACACCTGATATTAAACGAAAGGCTAACGTCGGAGGCTGAAATAGAGAGTTTCGCAGGACATATTACAAACAGATGAAAAATGTTACGTAACACTTGCCATATACCTTCCGTTTTCAACTGTTTTTATAGTTCCGGTGAATTATTCCGGAACATCAACCATCCTACTCATATGTCGACTTTAAGTTTTTACCAGATGAATCCTGTAAAAACCGATTAACTGCCTGAAGCATCGATAGATCCAGATGCGTTAGTTTCGGCTGATTCCGCTTTCAGTGCCAGATAAGGGTTGTTCGTGGGGGCCAGATCAAATAGTACGGACGCCTCGTTCAGCAGGTAGCCGTGAAGTTGCCTGGTTTTCCGCGGCCCAGAGACTACGCAGATCCATATGTTCAGGCCACTCGGGTGTTTGCGGTGCAATTGAAGCCGCTCGAATCGCTTCTGTACCCAGCGCCAATCAGACAAGCCTTCCTGCTTTGCCAGCGCTTTGACTTGCAGATATTCCTGCGCATAACGCTGGAATATCCCGGGGCTGACGAGGTAGGCAGTATCGGCCACGGTATGTACCAGCGCACGCGCATCATTGATGATCAACTTGCGTGCCTGGATGCCATGACGTAGCCAGCCCATGAAATGCTCCCCCGACGGCTGCTCGGTTGGGGGAGCCACTGTTGGGGCTGTTTGTTCGATTGGAACTGGCCGCACTGGTTGGTTACTCGGGATGGTAGTAGGTGGCACCGGCTTCTTCTGTTCTGGCCCCCCTTCACTCGCCGATGCAGTGGAATCCTCGAACAAATTCAGGAGAGCGGCTACATCGTCAACGACTGGTCTGGATGCATTGCCGGATACAATGGATGGTGGAGGTAGCACGCCGCTCTCAGTCGGTAGCATCGCTGTGGTGGGCGGGATGATCTGGGGCTCGAGGCTATCTGCACCTGCCTCGCCTTGCTGCGGTACCACGGTTCCAGCATATGAATTAGGCCGCTCCTCCGCCTCCCAGATCAATGCAGGCGCCAGACGCAGAAAAGTGAACGCGTGCGACCAACCGGCATCACTGGTCACCGTAGCTTTCCAGATCGCCTTGCCATCAGGTGTGGGTTGCAGGATGCCGTGATCCTGCAACACGTTAAAGACGGCAGTATTGTTGGCGGGGATGCCATCGATTCCCTGCGAAAGCAGGTGTGCACGCAGCTTATCCGAGACGGTTTTACTGACCAGCCAGAGCGCATCTTCGGTAAACCACCCATCCGACGCCTGGGGCTGATTGAGCTTCAGCTCCTCGCGCAGTAGGTAACGTAGGCCTTCGAGCAGTTTGCGCTGCAGAGCATGCTTGGGCGCAGCCATGGCCTTGGTCGGATCGCCCCCGAGTGCCTGGGCCACCGACGCCTGATCGGCTTTGATGATCAGCTCACCGAGTACGCCGGAGTGTTCGTATTGGCCGGCCAGCACATACAGCAGCGAAGACCATAGTTCGGGATAGTTACTGAGCCAATCCAGAATTTCACAATCGAGTACACGGGTATAAAGCAGCCCGGTAGCGGCGCCATGCAGTCGGTACTCACGATCCTTACGGTAGCGAAAGCGGTACGGGCGTCGCACTGGGCCATGCCACGGGTGCCAAATACCGCCGTCGGTGTATTCCACATGAAGATCCACCGCTATCTTACCAATGTCATGGAGCAAGGCGGCATAGGCTATGGCGGCTGTCCAGGCTTCGGCCTGAGCAGATTGATCCTCGGGAGCAGCACCAACAGGCAACAGATGTGATTGCTTCAGCTTGAGGGCAAAGGCAACAATTTCCAGACCATGATCCAGCATGCCCCCATGGTAGGCATGGTGATGTGCCTCGGAGGCGGGAAATTGCTGGACCAGTTCTGCGTAGCGCTCCAGAGGCGCCAGATACAGCTTGGCAAACTGCTTGCGAGAGAGCGAGGTGCGTTGCCAGATATGTTCCAGCAGACGCTGCCTGCGTGCCGTTGCGAGCAGTGCAGTGGCCGACTCCGGTTGAATCAGCCCGCTGGGCAGTTCGGCTATCGGAAGTGAGGTGGTGCCGGTGACCGGCGGTTTCCTTTTGCGCTGGAACAGCGAAAGCATGGCAGCACCCCGTAGTAGGCTGGGTCTGGGCAACCTTTTGGCCTTTCCGGGTAGAGCCTTTCCCCTTGCGTCCCATTGCCTTTACCCTTGTTCAAAGCCTTTACGTATAGGCGGGAACGGGTCGCCAGACGCCAAAGAAAAGGATACCGGCGCAGCCGCTTTTTCTGGTTTCGCCAGGCAACCCTGCCTCAGTCCCTGGAGGGTGAGGCGGCCAGGCCTGCATCAAGGGCATCAGCCTGCGTAACGAAGTCTTGCGGACGACGTTGCTTGAAGGTGCTCAGGTTCGCAAGCTTCCAGCGCAGTGTCGGCAGCTTGTCGGCATGTGGGCATTGCAGGAGTGACCAGTCGGGTTACGTACGGGTCATCCCGCTCAGGAACTGCCGGTGGGCGGCGCTCAGCCGTTGCGGCAGTTCCTGGCGTAGCTGGGCGCGGGTATCGAGCAAGGTTTCCAGCGAACAAGCCACCTCGGTCATGCCGATGAAGGCACGTTCATACATCCCCGGCGATATCCTTGTCGTTGCCAAACAGCACTTCATGGGGTGGTCGGCTGTGCCCCGCCAGATAGCCCACGAAGCACTCGACCATCGCATCGGTCAGGCCGCCGGTCTCGAACAACTGCCAGACGCCGAACAGATCCCGCGGCTGCTGGCGATCCAGCGCCGCCCCTGGTTTCCCGGCGTAGAGTTCGTCCGGGGCCAGGACAGGCACCTCGAATTCGATTCCGAACAGATCGCTTGCCCTGGCACTCAACGGCCTGCGCTCGATGGACAGCACGGCGGTGACCACCAGCGCACCCTGGAGCAACCATAAAACCCGATGTGATACATATTTCGATCAGATAGGTGATAGACATAGGAGTCTTGCAGGGCGGCGATCTTTCTCCCAGACACAACGTTTTCAACGCCCCTGCAGATGCTCCGTTGGCACCATCCGCTGATGCAGCACCGCAAACACCACTAGTTGCTCTTCCTTTATTCGGTAATAAAGCATGTGGCTACCATACGGAAAGCTGAACACCCCCTCCCCCACATCCAGCCTGACAACCCCCTGACCGGGAAATTCGGCTAATAGCTCAATCGTCTCCCTCGTGCCCTGCAGGTACTTTCTGGATTGCTCCTGCCCCCACGTATTCACTGTGTAACGGCGGATCGCAGTCAGATCCTGCTGCGCATCACGGGTTAAACGAAAGCCTGACGCCATCAGTCATCGCTTCCCTGCAACAGCTGATCAAAAAACTCGCCCCCATCTACCGTTTCACCGGAAGCAATCTGCTCCTTGGCTCGCTCCGCCCTTAATCGCAGCAGCTCCAGCTTGAGCTCTTCACTACTGACAAAATCTTCAGCCGCAACCAGCACTGCCACCGGTTTGCCGTGCTTGCTGATATAGACTGGCTCACGCTGGGACCTTAACAGCACCTCACCAAACCGAGACTTTGCTTCGTTTGCCGTCATCAAGTGCATAGACATAGCTTGCCACTCCAATAATCCAACACCGTCATTCTATTCGAATCGCACGAATCATTCGTTTCGATCGAAACAAGACCAAGCTTAGCACGGTTTATGGCAGATGGAGCTCTCTGCCCCCATCAAAAAAACACATACTCACTCATTACTGTCGTGACCATGACGTCATTTTTATTTGGAGACTCAATCATGACAGCACGATGCCCCAGTGCGGTTCAGCACACACGTTCTACACAGCGAGAATTGCCCACCGCTCTCCAAAACCTCTTCCACCTAAGGCATACTGATATCACAGGTATGTGAGACAAATATTCTGCATAAAAAGGAAAGAACAGATGAAAGCCTCCTCCTTAATTATCAGTGATTCACCTCAATCTGGTGAATGGCGTGGGGTAGCGCTACCTGATGCGCTATCAACAGCACATCAAGAAAAATTGCTTATGCTGTGCTGCGGAATTTTGACCGTCCGTAAGGCCGAAAAAGGAATCCAGGTGCTTTGTGATAGCGGGAAGGATATCATCGACATTTCTGTTCTAATCAATCAGATGGTCGCTGATATCCTTCTGCGCGAGCGCATTTCCGAGCGCTCTACTATAGAGCTTAATGATCTGGTAGAGAGGGCTCTATGCTCCATGCTGACAAAGTGAACAGGACAGTACTATTTCCCTTTGGCTTCCACCGACTAGGCAACGACTCAGTTGTGGCCATCAGCGCAACAGGAGACTACACATTCCTGAGTCAAGTAGAACTTTTAGCTCTGATAGAAAGTCCTGACTCCCTAGCATTGGAAAGAAGGGCTGAATTACAGTCAAAATTTTTCCTGAGGGGACAGAGCTCAACAGGTAGCTCGCAGCTGCTCCTCTCCAGGATAATTACAAAAAAAGAGACTGTTACAGGAGGTGCCTCTCTCCACATCCTAGTTCCGACACTTCAATGTGAACATTCATGTCAGTACTGTCAAGTAAGCAGGAGTTTGGACGCTACTGGGTATTCAATGACACCGAAACAGGTAACGGCCGCCTGTAAAACCATTTTCCAGAGTCCAGCCAAAACACTTACAATCGAATTCCAAGGAGGAGATCCGCTTATTCGCTTCGATCTGATTCAGCAAGCAATCGAGCAGGCTCTCGAAATTAACGAAACCGAGCAGCGTAATCTTCGTTTTGTGATCACCTCCACACTTCATCAATTAACCCCAGACATATGTGATTATCTCAAAAAATATAATGTCTATCTTTCAACCAGTCTCGACGGGCCAGCCTCCACAATAGGAATAGACCAAATTCAAAGCGTGATTCCTATGAACGAACCCTGGATGGAATCGCCATGGCGCGTAGGTTCTTGGGCCACCACTCCGTCTCAGCGCTGATGACTACAACAAAAGCATCTCTTGACTACCCTGAAGCCATAGTGGACGAATATGTAAAGCATGGTTTTAGTGAGGTATTCATCAGACCCTTAAGCCTTTTTGGATTCGCGAAGCGTAACATCAAGCACCTCGGATATTCACTTGAGAACTTTGCAGATTTCTATTCACGAGCGTTGGATAGGGTGCTCTACTGGAACAGAAACGGAGTGGAGCTCCGCGAAGGCACTGCAGCGCTAATCCTCAATAAAATACTATCCTCATTTGATGCTGGTTATGTGGACTTACAGAGCCCCTGCGGAGCGGGTTTAGCCGTTTTAGTCTACAATTATGATGGCTTTGTATATCCTAGTGACGAAGCTCGCATGTTGGCTGAGACTGGAGATGTGTCCCTTCGATTGGGGGAAATTGGCACGCCGTTTGAGGCATTGATGCGCACGCCTCTCATGCAGCATTTGGCGACCTCTACCCTCTCAACACGAGATCCTCACTGCTCCTCATGCGCTTTCAATCCGTATTGCGGACCTGATCCTGTTGGAGCACAAGCTGAATTCGGCTCCATCGATGCACCTTCCAGAATGACTGAACATTGCAGGCGCAATACCTGGCTGTTCGACTACTTCTTCCGAAAACTCCAAGTTGCAGATACAACCTTTCTGGACTTGGCATACCAATGGGCGCAGCCTGCCGGAAGCCACAATGCGTAAAGTTATTGTTAATGGCCAATTAATC
>NZ_AROI01000035.1 GCF_000410875.1 Halopseudomonas pelagia CL-AP6 | reverse complement strand
GTTTTTACACACTCTGGGCCAGAAGCGGATTCCCGATTTCTGTGAGAGAATCCGAATCAGTTTACTCAAGCTAGAACGGACTCGATCTTATATGGAATTGAATCGCCCAACTCTCTACGACATTGCATGTCACTTCTGCGTCAGTGGCATAACGGGCGCGACCATTCCCTACACTCGCCTGAGTAATATCCTCGAAAGCATGTTTCATGAACGACCGCTCACTGCATTGTCTCTGAGCTACTTACAGCAGCAAAATCTCAACGAACTGCATCAACTTGCGAGCGGCCATATCACATATGAAGCCTTCATCGAGGCTTTAGACCCAGTGTTAGTAGCTCGCGAGCAGGCAGCCAGATTAGAGCACCAAGTCAAGGAAGTAGAGCGACTGACTCAGGAAGCCGAGCTGGCAAAACGCAAGCGCGAAGCAGCAAAGGCTGCCCGTATTGCTCGCAAGGTGAAGTACGATTATGAGTGCGAGGCTGCTGAGACAGCTCGTGTTGCTCGAGAAACCGAGTTGGCGGAGCAGCGCGAGCGTAATTGCGAGGCTGCTGAGGCCATGTACAACGCTCGCATCAGCGAACCCGGCTCCATAGCTCCAACCCCCTACGATATTGCCCGGCACTACCGGATGAGCAACGCGCAAAGTGCAATTACATCGCCACTGAGTAATATTCTGGAAGCGCTCTATAAAGGTCTTCCGCTATCTGTAGCATATCTCAACTACCTCAAGATCAAGGGGTTCTCCCGGCTGTATGCACTAGCCATTGGTCAAACCACCTACGAGTCCTATATTTCAGACATTGATGCAGCGGAAGCTGCCGAAATCGTTCGCCTCGAACTGGCTGAAGCTCAAAGACGCCGGCGAGAGGCTACCGAGGCCGAACGCCTTGCTCGCGAAAGCGATCCGGCATACATCCTGCGCAAGAAATACGGGATTCTTGCCAACGCTCAGTCATTGAAGCGGCGATTGATGGATATCCTCCAGAACCTGGAGGTCGGCAACCGAATGGCAGCTGATGACCTCGTTTGGCTCAAAACCGAGGGCAACGTGTATTTCACTCAGGAACTTCGGGAGGCCTACCATATGCGCGAAGCCGAATTCGCCAGCAATGAGTACCGGCGCACCCTAGACCCGTGGAACGCAATCAACGCCAGTGGTCACTTCCGAAAATGCAATCAGCCTGAATCGGCACTTGAAATACTCGCTTGTGTGCCGGCCAACAGACTCAAACTGCCCAAGCTCCACTCAGCTATGTGCACTACCCGCGGCGGAGCCATGCGTGACCTGGGGCGTCGTGAAGAGGCACTTCAGCTCGGCAAGCAGGGGCATGAGTTACAACCGAGAAACTTCAGACCATGCACTTTGATAGGTGCTGTGTGCATGGAGCTAGGCGACTATGCAGCCGGGAATGATTGGTACGCCAAGGCTGAGGAGCGCGGTGCCAGCAAAGAGATCATCGACACCGAACTGCGAGGCATCTTCCTGCGGGCGGACAAAGCTTGGCGCGAAAGAATGCGGGCGTCCTTGCTGGCAAAAGATCCAGACCGTTACCGCTGGGTGAATGAGAAGAAATATTTTAGTGGATCGTTGCCAATTTCGAAGGCTAAACCAAGCATCCGCTGATTGTTAGCTGGAGTCCCTTTGAAAGTCCGCTTCTGGCCGGGAGCAGTCATTGCTTTATCGAATGGGCACAACCTTTCTCGCATTTTCTGGGTTAACAGAAGCGACAGAAAGGCTTCCAGTGGCGGCCTGATCAATATGCTGACTCCACCATTCCATCATTGGTCTGCGCCGTTCAATGTAGTCAGCACGGTTATAAGCGCTTCTGACCTCATTCTTGTCTACGTGCGCCAGGGCTACTTCAATCAGTTCAGGGTCAAATCCATGCTCGTTGAGAACGGTGCTGGCAATAGAGCGCATGCCGTGGCTTACCAGTCGGCCAGCAAAGCCCATGCGCTTAAGGGCCATGTTAGCGGTCTGGCTATTGCAGTGAGTGCGTGGATCGCGATCAGCCGGGAAAACGAACTCTCTATGCCCGCTGAAAGGCTTCACTGCATCCAGGATGGAGAGTGTTTGATCTGTTAGCGGCACGATGTGCGGACGACGCTTTTTCATGCGCTCTGCCGGGATAGTCCAGATCTTCTTATCAAAGTCGATGTCAACCCAGCGTGTGGTTGCTGCCTCTACTGGTCGGGTCATTGTGTGCAGCTGCCATTCGATCAAGGCACGGGTAGTGCGTTTGATGCTCGCATTGGCGATGGCAATCATTAGCTCTGGCAACTCTTCTGGACTAAGAGCTGCCATGTTCTGTTTCTTTGGCTTTTTGAAGACTGCTCTAATGCCGCTGAGGGGATTGGCGAGTACAAGACCTGAATTGACTGCATAGGTCATGATTTCGTTCAGCCGCTGAGACAGGCGCTTCACTGTTTCCAAACTGCCTTTAGCTTCAATGGGGCGAAGAAGCTCGATGACTTTCGGCGCTGTAACGCTAGATACCTGGGTATCTCCAAGATCCGGGAAGACATGCAGCGTCAGTGACCGCCAAATGTCTTCGGCATAGGCTGGTGTGACGTCCGTTTTCTTGAGATCAAACCAGGCTCCGGCAACTTTTCTCAAGGTGTGCTCGCTGGCAGCTTTTTGCTGCTGGCGGGTGTTATCTCGCTGTTCCTTAGGATCGGTTCCCTGAGAAATCAGCTGTCTTGCATCGATGGTGAGCTTGCGAGCTTGTGAAAGTGAGATTTCGGGATAGGTTCCAAGTCCCATGTTGAGACGCTTTTTGGTCACCGGGTGGTAGTAGTTGAAATTCCAGAGCTTAGAGCCATTGCTTCTCACTCGCATTTGAAGGCCGTCGCCATCACCTAAGACGTAATCCGTCTTTGCGGGGGCGGCATTCTTCACCTTGGCTTCGGTGAGACGTATGGCTTTGCCTGACATTTTGGTATTCCAGCGGCGTCTTTGGTATTCCAAAAAATACCATGTGAATGCTTGGAATACCATTTGGAATACCAGAAGTGCTGGCTGCTGTTGGACGTATATGGACACTGATGGATGCTAAGTTATTGATTTATATAAGCTTCAGGCGCAAAAAAAGACGTCCGGAGACGTCTTTAGATGTATATTTGGTGGAGCCGGGGGGATTTGAACCCCCGTCCGCCAGTCCGCCGCTATCGGTTCTACATGCTTAGCCATCTCAACTGAGTTAACTCCTCACCGCCCGAGTGGCAGGGTGTTTGGAGCGAGTTACGTAATGTTTAGCCGCTTCGTCCGTAACATACTAGGCGACGATTCTGTTCTATATGACAATCATTTCGAGTTTACAGACATCCTCTAATGATTGCTGGAGCCGAAGCTACCAGAAGTGCGACTAGGCTGCTTACGCAGCTAGTTGGGCACCGTAATTGTCATCATTGGCAATTATATAGGTTTGCAACAGTTTATTTACGAGTTCTGTTACCAACTCGGCATGCCCCTCCAGTTTTGTAACCGTCGTCGAATCCAAATCGGCCCCAAAACCATCATGGTCTTTCATACAGACTTAATTGTACGCGAAAGGTTCCCTGCTTCATAGAGTGCTGCTCAGCCTGAGAGACGGCGAGGGAAGAGGTGGACAAAAAAATGCCCCGCAGAGCGGGGCAGAAGTTCTTGCTTGCTTGGCCTCACGCCGGATTGGTGGAACTGACCAGTCCGGTATGCATACATTGACTGAGGCGCTGGCAGAAAGTTCACGTGCGCCACAAAAAAAATATCAGCCTGGCGAATATGCTGCCTTTAACGACTGTTATCGCGCACAACCCGCTGTTTTTCTCTGGCCCAGTCGCGCTCTTTCTCGACCTGACGCTTGTCGAAGTCTTTCTTGCCGCGTACCAGCGCTATCTCGCATTTGACCAGATGGTTCTTCCAGTAAAGGGCCAACGGTACGCAGCTGAAACCCTTTTGCTGTACGCCAGTGATCAACTTATCCAGTTCCCGTGCGTTCAGTAGTAGTTTGCGCGTGCGGGTTGGGTCGGCGATCACGTGGGCGCTGGCGGTTTGCAGCGGGGTGATGTGGGCGCCGAGCAAAAATGCTTCGTTGTTCTTGAGAAGGATATAGCTATCCACCAGCTGAACCTTGCCGGCACGCAAGCTCTTCACTTCCCAGCCGGTCAGTGCGATACCGGCCTCGAAGCGATCCTCGACAAAATATTCGTGTTTGGCCTTTTTGTTCAGCGCGATGTTGCCGCTGTTGGCCTGGGGTTTCTTTTGATTGCTCATAGGCGGCGCATTATAGGGCCTGATGCCCAGTTCGGCTACACGGGCCTTGTGAGCGCTGATCAAAATCTGGACAATGCCCCTCTTTTTTCTAAACGAAACTGGTGTGTATTCATGGCCAACGAGCGCATTTCAATACACGGCGTATGGACCAGCCGCTGGGTTTTTATTCTGGCGGCAACGGGTTCAGCCGTGGGCCTGGGGAATATCTGGAAGTTTCCCTACATGGCTGGGGTGTATGGCGGCGGTGCATTTGTACTGGTCTATTTGGTCTGTATTGCGCTGATTGGTCTACCGATCATGCTCGCAGAAACAGTGCTGGGCCGCCGCGGACGCCAGAGCCCGGTCAATACATTGCGCAGCTTGGCGCTGCAGGCTGGAGCGTCCCCGCACTGGTCCTGGGTAGCAATGATGGGCATGGTGGCAGCGCTGTTGATCCTCTCGTTTTACAGCGTGGTGGCGGGCTGGTCGCTGGATTACATCATCGGCATGGGGCGTGGGGAGTTTGTCGGGATCGACGGTGCGAGCGCGGGCGCGCGATTTGGCGGCCTGACCGCTGACCCCTTGCGGCTGACGCTCTGGCACACTCTGTTTATGCTGGTCACGGCAATAATCATTGCTCGTGGCGTGGTCGCCGGGCTTGAGAAGAGTTTGCGGATCATGATGCCGCTGCTGTTCTTGCTGCTGATTATTCTGCTCGGCTACAGCATGACCACCGGCCATTTCATGCAGGGCCTGACATTTCTGTTTCACTTTGATCTGAGTGAAGTGCCTGACGGCATTCTCGCCGCCATGGGGCACGCCTTCTTCACCTTGAGTATCGGGGTGGGCTCGATCATGGTGTTTGGCTCCTATATGCCGAAAAAATCCTCTATCGGCGGAACAGTCATGACAGTGGCGCTATTGGATACCGTAGTGGCGCTAACCGCAGGTATGGCGTTGTTTCCAATCGTCTTTGCTGCGGGCCTGGAACCCGGCGGTGGGCCTGGGTTGATGTTTGTTACGCTGCCAATTGCGTTTGGCAATATAGCCATGGGCCAGGTATTCGGGCTGCTGTTTTTTGTGCTGGTGGCGGTTGCTGCTTGGAGCTCGGCCATCTCGATGCTAGAGCCAGCAGTGGCCTATTGGGTTGAACGTACGGGGCGCACTCGCGCGCAGATTACCGCACTGATCGCGCTGATCTGTTGGGTGGTTGGTCTGGGTACCGTGTTGTCCTTCAACGTGTTGTCCGACGCCCGTTTCTTTGTGACTGACGAAGGCGGTTGGACATTCTTTCGCTGGGGCGCTGAGGGTGGCAAAACGGTGTTTGAAAGCATCGATTACCTGACCAGTCGAATCATGTTGCCTTTGGGTGGGCTGCTTTTTGCGGTGTTTGCCGGCTGGATTCTGGGGCGTGAGGTGTTTCGTGCCGAGCTGGCGCTACGCCACCCACGGCTGTTCCCGGTGGTATATTGGCTGTTACGCTACGTGGCTCCAGTAGGGGTTCTGATTGTATTTGTGACCGAACTGCTTAAATGAAGAGGCTTTGATACCAAGCTATGACTCATATCCAGCGTTCAGCGTTGCTGCCTTATCCGGCACAGCGCTTGTATGACCTGGTCAACCGGGTGGAACGGTATCCCGAATTTCTGCCCTGGTGTGCTCAGGCAGATATTCTGCATGAGGCTGATACCGAAATGCGCGCGCGCCTGACAGTGGCCAAGGCGGGGATGAGCCAGGCGTTTACTACTCGTAACGCACTGATCCCCGGTCAGCGCATCGAACTGCGTCTGGAAGATGGCCCATTCAGCGAGCTGCATGGCGTGTGGGAATTCAAGATGCTCGGCGAGCATGCCTGCAAAATCAGTCTTGATTTGCACTTCAACTATGCCGGGCCGTTGATCAAGGCAACGTTGGGGCCGCTGTTTAATCAGGCTGCTAACAATATGGTCGAGGCCTTTTGTCAGCGCGCCAAAGAGCTGTACGGTAATGGATAAGACATTGGTGGTGGAGGTGGCCTACGCGTTGCCGCACAAACAGAAGATACTCAGCGTGACCGTACCGGAAGGCACTACCGCCTGGGAAGCGGTGCAGCAGTCGGGCATCGAGAAGCATTTCCCGGAGTTGGATCTGGATACTCTCTCGGTAGGTATTTTTGGTAAGGCGTTGGCTAAGCCCGCAGAACGGGTGTTGCAGTCAGGGGAGAGGGTGGAAATCTATCGACCTCTGATCGCAGACCCCAAAGAAGTCCGCAAGCAGCGTGCGGCCAAGGCCAAGGCGGCCAAGGACGGAGAGTAGGGCTGTCACTCGACAGCCCATATTGTGTTACTCGCCGGTACCCAGCGGTGCACCCAGATCAACCGGGTAGGTTTCCAATGCTTCAGGCTCGGCCTGCTGGCGTGTGCCCATGATCTGTTCATCCCGGCTGGCGCCAGGAACGAAGTCGCCGGACAGGCCGACCAGCAGATCATTTTCGAAATTCAGGCTGATGCGCTCTTGGGTGCGCTCTTGATGGCCCGCCTGCATGCTGTAGATATAATCCCAGCGATTCGGATGAAAGGTGTCTTCTACCAGCGGAGTGCCCGTGATAAAGCGCACTTGGCGGGTCGTCATGCCTGGGCGTAATTGGTCCACCATGTCCTGGGTGACCACATTGCCCTGTTGAACATCAATCTTGTAAACACCCGGAAAACTGCAGCCAGAAAGGCTCAGGGCGGAGAGACACAACAGGATACATAGGATTCGGTATAAGCTATTTGGCATCACGTGGTAACATCCACTATCGTGAAATGGCTGAAAGGCCTTGAATCATACCCGACAGATCCCGCCCTGCGAAGCGCTGAACGAGAAACTGACATGGTTGAAAATCAAGAACTCCGGAAAGCTGGCCTTAAGGTCACCCTGCCACGCGTCAAGATCCTGCAGATGCTGGACCATTCGCCTGAGCGTCACATGAGCGCAGAGGACGTATATAAAGCGCTGATGGAAGCCGGTGATGATGTGGGTCTGGCTACGGTATACCGCGTCCTGACGCAGTTTGAGTCCGCTGGTCTGGTGGTGCGCCACAACTTCGACGGCGGCCATGCCGTGTTCGAGTTGGCCGACGGTGAGCATCATGATCATATGGTTTGCGTGGACACCGGTGAGGTGATCGAATTTTTCGATGCCGAAATCGAACGTCGTCAGCGTGAGATAGTGAGAGAGCATGGTTTTGAGATGGTTGATCACAATCTGGTGTTGTATGTGAAGAAGAAGGGCGTCTAGGCGCCTTTTTTCTTCAGCGGCAAGCTATAAGCGACAAGTGTTCCGAGCGGAAATGAACTCTCTTGGTCATTCTGATCGGAAGTGCTTGTCAGGTAAGGCTTTAAAGCCAGATCCTTGCAGCTGTCCTTAGACCGCCGACAGTAGTTTGCGCGCGTGCGCGAGCGACTCGTCGGTCAGGTCAATCCCCCCCAGCATTCGCGCCACCTCGTGCACCCGGCCATCCTCGTCCAGGTTGTCGATGCGGGTGCTGGTGGACTCCTTGCCTTGCTCTTTGCGCACAAATAAATGCTGATGCCCTTGTGCCGCCACTTGGGGCAGGTGGGTGACAGTCAGCACCTGGCCATGACCACCGAGCTGGCGTAGCAGGTTGCCGACGATTTCTGCCGTTGGCCCGCCGATACCCACGTCTACTTCATCGAATACCAGCGTGGGTACCCGAGAGGTCTGCGCGGTAGATACCTGAATGCCCAGGCTGATACGCGATAGCTCGCCGCCCGAGGCGACCTTGGCCAGGGGTTTGGCTGGCTGGCCGGGGTTGGCGCTGACCAGTAACTCGACGCTTTCCCTCCCGTGCGGCAGGCAGCTATGTGCTTCGTGGGTATTGAGCTGAACTTTGACCTGGCCGCCGGGCATGCCCAGTTGTTGAATCTCCCGCGTTACTGCCTCTTCGAGCTTGGTAGCGCCAGTCTGACGCTTGCCGCTCAGCTCGTCCGCCAACTGCCGGTAGTGCTCGCGGTAAGATTCCAGCTCTTCCGCCAGGCGCTCGGCATCGGCGTCCTGCTGCTGCATGCTCTCCAGTTCATCGATCAGTTGCTGTTGCAGCACGGGGATTTGATCCGGGTTGATCTTGTGCTTGCGCGCCAAGTCGTAAATGGCGCCCAGGCGCTCTTCCACCTGTTGTTGGCGTTCCGGATCGGCTTCAAAATGATCCAGATACCGCGTTAGCTCGCCCACCGCTTCTTCAATCTGGATCTGCGCGCTGGCCAGCATGCCGTCGGCTTCTTCCAGGCTGTGATGGCTGTTGCGAAAGGCCGCTAGCCGCTGTTGGCTGATGGTCAATGCATGCAGCACGCTGCCACTGTCGTTCTCGCTGCACAGGTTGATCACATGCTGGCAGGACTGCATGATCTCGCCGGCGTTGGCTAACTGCCGCTGGTCGTTCTCCAGTTCTTCCAGCTCACCTTCCTGCAGGCTCAGGTTCTCCAACTCTTCGAGCTGGTAGGTGAGCAATTGCAGGCGCGAGGTTTGCTCGTTGCCTTTTTCGCTGGCCTGCTTGAGCGCCTGCTCAGTCTGTTTGCAGCGTTGGGCGGCCAAATGCACTTGGCGGGCCAGGTCGGTGCTGCCGGTGTAATCATCCAGCAGGCGGCGGTGGGTGTCAGGTTTGAGCAGTGACTGGTGTTCGTGCTGGCTATGAATGTCGATGAGCATTTCGCCCAAGGCTTTCAGGTCTTGCTGGGGGCAGGGGCTGCCATTGATATAGCCACGCGAGCGGCCTTCGGCGGTAATCACCCGGCGCAGAATGACCTGCTGATCGGCGCTGTTCAGGTCGCGCTCATCCAGCCAGGCCTGGGCCTCGGGGATCTGACTGATATCAAAGGTCGCGAGAATATCGGCTTTGTCAGTGCCGGGACGCACAGCACCACTGTCGGCGCGGTCGCCGAGCGTCAGTGCCAAAGCATCAAGCATGATCGACTTGCCGGCGCCGGTTTCCCCGGTTATCACCGTCATGCCGCTGCTGAGCTCCAGCTCAAGGTGGTCGACGATGGCGTAATTGTTCACCGCAAGATGTACCAGCATGGCCGCGCTCCCGTATCAAGTCTGGTTATTTATACAGTAGTTTGGGTTTTGTTCACAAGAGGCGCGGGCTTTTCTGGTTTTTACGTCCTCGGGCTTTTCTGTTCTCTGGTCTTTTGGCCCTTGAAGCCTGCATTAAAGACCCCATATAAGGTGTAGACAATGATCAACAGGGTGCATGCTGCCCGATTGCTAGAACAGGAGACACAGATGGCAGACGAACAGAGACAGGATCCGGCCACCGACGAGTTGGCTGAAGATGCGCTGGATGCCGCAGCAACTGACGATCTGGCGGCACAGGTTGCCCGCCTCGAAGAGCAGTTGGCGGCAGCGCAGGATCAGGCTCTGCGGGCTGCTGCCGACGTGCAGAATGCCCGCCGCCGTGCCGAGCAGGAAGTGGAAAAAGCGCACAAGTTCGCTCTTGAGCGCTTTGCCAACGAGTTGTTGCCGGTGGTCGACAGCCTGGAGCGCGGTATGGAGTTGTCCGACGCCGAGGATCCGGCCATCAAGCCAATGCGTGATGGCATGGAGCTGACGCTGAAGATGTTTGCCGACACCCTGGGCCGTTTTCAGATTGTTGCGGTAGAGCCGCATGGCGAACCCTTCAATCCGGAACTGCATCAGGCGATGGCTATGGAAGAGCGCGATAACGTTGAACCCAATACGGTTATTCGCGTATTCCAGAAAGGCTACACCATCAGCGGTCGTCTGCTGCGGCCGGCTATGGTGGTGGTCAGCAAGACCCCGACAGACAAGCCGGCGTCTCCATCGATTGATGAGCAGGCTTGAAATAATTTCCACTGCCCCCATTAAGGGTGCATGAACAGACTAACCCGTGCCGCCGGTTATCCGCGGCAAGTTTAATCGGAGAATAGATATGGGCAAGATTATCGGTATCGACCTGGGGACTACCAACTCCTGCGTTGCAATCATGGAAAATGGCGTTGCCAAAGTCATCGAGAACGCTGAGGGCGCTCGCACCACTCCTTCGATCGTAGCCTACACCGGCGACGGCGAAACACTGGTCGGTCAATCCGCCAAGCGCCAATCGGTCACTAACCCGCAAAATACCCTGAACGCGGTCAAGCGTCTGATCGGCCGTCGTTTCGAGGAAGATGTGGTCCAGAAAGACATCAAACTGGTCCCTTACAAGATCATCAAGGCCGACAATGGTGATGCTTGGGTTGAAGTGAAGGGCGAGAAGATGGCGCCTCCGCAGATTTCTGCTGAAGTGCTGAAAAAGATGAAGAAGACCGCCGAGGATTACCTGGGCGAAGCCGTGACTGAGGCGGTTATCACCGTACCGGCTTACTTCAACGACAGCCAGCGTCAGGCCACAAAAGACGCCGGCCGCATTGCTGGTCTGGACGTCAAACGCATCATCAATGAGCCGACCGCTGCCGCACTGGCCTACGGTATGGACAAATCCCGTGGCGATTCCACCATTGTCGTATACGACCTGGGTGGCGGTACCTTCGACGTGTCCGTTATCGAAATTGCCGAAGTGGATGGCGAGCACCAGTTCGAAGTGTTGGCCACCAACGGTGACACCTTCCTGGGTGGCGAAGATTTCGACATGCGTCTGATCGACTATCTGGCCGACGAGTTCAAGAAAGAGAATGGCATCGACCTGCACACAGATCCGCTGGCGTTGCAGCGTCTGAAGGAAGCGGCAGAGAAGGCCAAGATCGAGCTGTCATCCAGCAGCCAGACTGACGTCAACCTGCCCTACATTACTGCCGACTCTACCGGGCCGAAGCACCTGCAGGTCAAGGTTACTCGCGCCAAGCTGGAATCGCTGGTGGAAGAGCTGATCAAGCGCAGCATCGAGCCTTGCCGTGTCGCGATGAAAGATGCCGGTCTGGACGTGTCCGAGATTAATGAAGTGATCATGGTCGGTGGTCAAACCCGTATGCCGCTGGTGCAGAAGACCGTAGCTGATTTCTTCGGCAAAGAACCGCGCAAGGACGTCAACCCCGATGAAGCGGTTGCCGTAGGCGCGGCGATCCAGGGCGCGGTACTCGCCGGTGACGTGAAAGACGTGTTGCTGCTCGACGTGTCCCCGTTGTCACTGGGTATCGAAACCATGGGCGGTGTAATGACCACGCTGATCGAGAAGAACACCACTATCCCGACGAAGAAGTCGCAGGTGTTCTCGACCGCTGACGATAACCAGACTGCCGTGACCATTCACGTGCTGCAGGGTGAGCGTAAGCAGGCCGGACAGAACAAGTCGCTGGGTCGTTTTGATCTGGCCGACATTCCGCCAGCGCCACGCGGTGTGCCGCAGGTTGAGGTCAGCTTTGACATCGACGCCAACGGTATTCTGAACGTGTCGGCCAAAGACAAGGCCACCGGTAAGCAACAGTCGATCATCATCAAGGCCTCTTCGGGCCTGACCGATGAAGAAATTGACAACATGGTGCGTGATGCCGAGGCCAACGTCGAAGAAGATCGCAAGTTCGAAGAGCTGGTGACTACCCGCAACCAGGCCGACCAACTGGTGCACGCAACCCGCAAGACGTTGACTGAAGCGGGTGACAAGGCTACCGAGGAAGAGAAAGCTGCAATCGAGACCGCCTTGGCGAATCTGGAAGCGGCAATCAAGACCGACGACAAAGCCGACATTGAAGCCAAGATCAATGCCTTGTCCGAAGCATCCGGCCCGCTGGTACAGAAGATGTACGCCGAGCAGGCGCAGCCAGACCAGGGCGGTGCGGATGCCCAGGCTGATGCGCAGCAGGAAGCGGGCGACGACGTGGTCGATGCCGAGTTCGAAGAGGTCAAGGACAACAAGTAGGCTCCTGACTCATCGGCGGTGCTGGCGCAAAGATGCGCCGGTAGCTGACCATTACCAGGCAACGCGGGAGCTATTCCCGCGTTGCCGTTTGTGTAACAGGGGCAGGCAAGCGTCCCGGTAAAGGAAATTTGAACGATGGCCAAGCGTGATTTTTACGAGGTGCTGGGTGTCGAGCGCGGCGCTAGCGAAGCGGAGCTGAAAAAGGCCTACCGCCGTCTGGCAATGAAGTATCACCCGGACCGCAATCCGGATGATGAAGGCGCCATTGAGAAGTTCAAGGAGGCCAATGAGGCCTACGAAGTGCTGACCGATGCCCAGAAGCGCGCTGCCTACGACCAGTACGGCCATGCCGGGGTCGATCCGAGTATGGGCGCTGGCGCTGGCGGCGCCGGTTTCGGTGGCGGTAATTTTTCCGATATTTTCGGCGACGTCTTCGGCGATATTTTTGGTGGTGGCGGCGGTGGTCGCGGTGGTCGTTCCAGCGTACAGCGCGGCAGTGATCTGCGGTACACGCTTGAGCTGGACCTGGAAGAGGCAGTGCGTGGCACCACGGTGACCATTCGTGTTCCAACCCTGGTCGAATGCGCTACTTGCGATGGTTCTGGCGCCAAGAAAGGAACCTCTCCGGTGACCTGTACCACTTGTGGTGGTCATGGTCAGGTACGCATGCAACAGGGCTTTTTCTCTGTGCAGCAGACCTGCCCACGCTGCCACGGCACCGGCAAGATGATTACCGATCCGTGTAACGACTGCCACGGCCATGGCCGGGTAGAAGAGCAGAAAACCTTGTCGGTCAAGGTGCCTGCGGGCGTCGATACCGGCGACCGGATTCGCCTGGCGGGCGAGGGCGAGGCGGGTGTGCACGGTGGCCCTGCGGGTGATCTGTATGTGGTGGTCTCTGTGCGTGAGCACAAGATCTTCCAGCGCGACGGTAAGAACCTGTTTTGTGAGGTGCCGATCAACTTCGCCGATGCCGCGCTCGGTGGTGAGTTAGAAGTGCCGACTCTGGATGGCCGCGTGAAGCTGAAGATTCCGGATGGTGCGCAGACCGGCAAGCTGTTCCGCTTGCGTGGTAAGGGGGTGACGCCGGTACGTGGTGGCTCTGCTGGAGACTTGCTGTGCAAGGTGGTGGTGGAAACACCAGTCAACCTGACCAAGCGCCAGCGCGAACTGATCCAAGAATTGCGTGAAACCCTGCAGGAAGAAGGTTCCAATCAGTCGCCGCGGGCCAAGAGCTGGTTCGATGGAGTAAAGAACTTCTTCGAAGATATGAAATTCTGATCGGAGTCAGCATGAGAAGAATAGCGGTGATTGGCGCCGCCGGGCGCATGGGCAGAACGCTGATCGAAGCGGTAAACCAGGCGCAGGGGGCGCAGCTGACTGCGGCCATCGAACGGCCCGAGAGTTCGTTGTTGGGTGCTGATGCCGGCGAGTTGGCGGGTATCGGGCGCACTGGTGTGAAAATCGCCGGCAGCCTGCAAGACGTGCTTGAAGACTTCGACGTCCTGATCGATTTTACCCATCCGACTAGTACGTTAGTAAATTTGGCGCTCTGCCGCGCGGCGGGCAAGGCCATGGTCATCGGTACTACCGGCTTCAGTGACGATGAGAAGCGCTTGCTGCTTGAGGCCGGCCAGGATATGCCGATTGTCTTTGCGCCCAACTTCAGTGTCGGCGTTAACCTGTGTCTGAAGCTGCTTGATATGGCGGCCAGGGTTATGGGTGACGAAGCCGACATTGAAATTATTGAAGCGCACCACCGGCACAAAGTCGATGCGCCATCGGGTACCGCCTTGCGTATGGGTGAAGTAGTAGCCGATGCTCTGGGTCGTGATCTCGCCAAGGTGGCAGTATATGGTCGCGAGGGTCAGACCGGTGCGCGCCCGCGCGATACCATTGGTTTTGCTACGGTGCGGGCGGGTGATGTGGTGGGTGATCACACGGTACTCTTTGCCACCGAAGGCGAGCGAGTGGAAATCACCCATAAAGCCTCCAGCCGCATGACCTTTGCCAAAGGCGCAGTGCGCTCTGCGCTCTGGCTGGATGCGCGTGCGCCTGGCCTGTACGACATGCAGGATGTGCTATCGCTCAAGGATTAGCTGCCGAGCATAATATAAAAAAGGGCGACCGCGTGCAGCGTGTCGCCCTTTTTTGTGGCTGAGTTGCTGATTAGCGGGTGACCATTTTCTGGTTGCCCTGTGGGGCGCTGACCCGATAGCGTCCATCGTTATCGCGCTCGACATGGGCGATCGCGACCAGAGGGTCATGGGTAAATACCAGACGTCCTCCACGCTCCACCAGAGTATCCAGAAGACCTTCCTTTTCATCGATCAGGGTTTCCGGAAATCGGTCATAGCCCATAGTGATGGGCAGATGTACCCATGGGGTGCCAGGTATCAGGTCTCCGGGGAAGACCACAGGGCCGTCAGGCATGTCGAATTCGGGAATCATCAGACCGGGCGTATGGCCATCGCTGAAGTGAAAGCGCCAGCTCTTGCCCAGAATCGATGAGTGTCGGCCATCTTCGATCAGTTCCAGTCGCCCGCTGGTTTCCAGCAGCTGTAGCAGCTCCGGGATAAATGAAGCCTGATCGCGCGGATGTGGGCGTTTGGCGCGGTGCCAGTGACGCTGACCAGTAATGAAGGTGGCATTGGGAAACAGCAGCGTCGATGGCTGGCCTTGCTCCCAGGCGCTGAGCAGGCCGCCGGCGTGATCAAAATGCAGGTGTGTGAGTACAACTACGTGGATGTCCTCATGGGTCAGACCGACTTCGCTAAGGCTGTCGAGCAGTACGTGGTGGTCTTCGACTATCCCGTAACGCTCTTTCAGACGCGGCTCGAAGAAGGCGCCAATGCCGGTTTCCACCAGAATGTTGCGACCTTCTTCCTGCACCAGCAGCGCTCGGCAGCTCAGATTGATGCGGTTCTGTTCATCGGTTTCAACCCAACGCGACCAAAGAGCCTTGGGCGCGTTGCCGAACATGGCACCGCCATCGAGTCGCTGACTGTTGCCTTCCAGAGTGGTGAATATGCGCATTGGCGCTCCTATTTTCGCTAGTGGGTGCGGGTTGTGTGGCACAGATCAAAACGAGATGTTGTACCCAACAATAATCCGGTTCTCATCCATGTCGCTGGCAAAGCTGCTGCGGTAGGTTGCGTTGCGCCAATGCAGCGACAGATTTTTCAGCGGGCCACTCTGCAGGGTGTAGGCCAGATCGGTATTGCGCTCCCATTCACTGCCACGACCCGTGGCCAACTCGATGTTGTCACCGTGGGTGTAACGGTTCATCAGGCTCAGTCCGGGCAGGCCAAGATCGGCAAAACTGTAGTCGTGGCGCACTTGCCAGCTGCGCTCATCGCGATTGGCAAAGTCGTTGATCTGGACCAGATGGGTCAGGAACGGATCAGTACCGCTGAGGTAGGCGAAGCCGGTACGCCCGTTCATCTGCTGATAGCTGGTACCCAGCCGATGCATATTGTGCTGCCAGGTTAACGCCAGACTGGTCATGCGGTTGTCGATGTTGCTGCGCCCGGCATTGCTGCTGTCGGCATAGCGCAGGTTGGAATCAAGCTTGCCGATGCTCAGTGGCCGGCTGTAGTTGAGTACCAGGTAGTGCTGACGATAGATGCTGTCGAGTTCGCCATAGTGGTAGCTGGCCCGGGTGTTGTCGCTGAAGCGGTAGCTGGCTCCGGCGAAGTCAAAGGCATTGCTGTCTGGCTTGCCGCTGACAATCACATTGCGCGCGCCGCCCTGCACCGGCGTCATGCGCTGGTGGTCGGAGGAATCGCGCAGGTTGATGGCATTAAAGCGTCCGAGGTCGAAGCTCAGTGCCTCACTGCCCTTGGCTTGCAGCCAGCCGCCACGGAAGGTCTGAGGCAGCAGCCGGGAATCATTGTGCATGGCCAGTGGCAATTGTGGCAGTAGGGTGCCCAGGCGCAGAACGTGCTGATCCAGTCGCAGTTTGGCGGTTAGGCCTAGTTGGCTGTATTCATCCATCGCGCGGTTGTCACTGCGGTCTCGCTTGAGCAGGCCGGTGCCGGTGCGATCAGGGCTGGAGTCCAGTTTGATACCTGACAGCGCAAGGGCGTCCAGGCCGACGCCGAAACGGCCGTCGGTATAGCCCGATTGCCAATAGGCACGAATGCCCTGAGCCCATTCTTCGGCC
Source organism: Halopseudomonas pelagia CL-AP6 (assembly GCF_000410875.1). GTDB lineage: Bacteria > Pseudomonadota > Gammaproteobacteria > Pseudomonadales > Pseudomonadaceae > Halopseudomonas > Halopseudomonas pelagia. The sequence goes on along the minus strand of NZ_AROI01000035.1, from coordinate 96,181 downwards.
TTGCTTTGGCTGGCGCCGGACTGGCGAAAGTCGCGGTTGAAATAAAAGTTGCGCAGCTCGATACGGCTCTGGCTGTCTTCCAGAAAGCTGGCGCTGGCCGGCAGGGCTAGCAGCGTGCTCAGGGCTATCAGGGTGGTGTTGTGCAGTATTTTCATTGAAATGGTCTCGCTTGTTTTTGTGTTAATCGCGGCTTTCAGGGATGCGGTCAGTGGGCGTTTCTGCGCTGTCCTTGATGCTGCGGAAACGCAGGATATGGGTACGCTCGATCAGAATGTAGAGTGCGGCGCCCGCCGCCAGTCCCCAGCCGGCGCCATAGACCGCCAGGACCACGCCCATGGTGCCGGCGATACCGCGTTCGGTGTTGTTATTGAGCTGTTCGAAGCCGACCATCAGGCAGATGTAGCCGGTCAGGATCAGCGTTAGCGACAAGGCAATCGGCAGTACCGGTTGGAAAAAACTGACCAGCGGCAGTGTGAACAGGGCAATAAAGCCGGTAATCCAGAACGTGCCGCCGCCGCTGTAGATCGAGTCCATCGCTTTACGACCATACTTGTAACGCTCGGCCATGGTGGCGGCAACGGCGGTCCAGATTGGCCCGGCCAGGCCAGGATAGGGTGCGAAGAAGGCATGCAGGCCATTGCGCAGGGCGGTGACCAGATGTACGCGATCTATGTTGTTCTCGATAAGTTCATCCGGGCGTAGTTCATCGGCACGCTGCATCAGCGACTGGCCGACAATGATGTCACCGAAGGCAATGATGTAGGCGATAACAGCGGTGGGAATGGCGAGCATGAACACCTTGGCATCCGGGATGCCGATGACCAGCGGCAGGTAGTTCCAAAGCTCACCGAAGGCCGGTGTGGTGATGCCCCAGCGCACGTCCGGCATCTCGTATTCGCCCACCACAATGCCCACGATAATGGCGATCAACATGCCCGGTACCATGCCGTAGTTGACGATCTTGCGCATGAACGGCAGGCGTTCGGTCAGCCCCTTGAAGGATACCGAGAACATCAGATACAGGCAGATCAGACTGCCCAGTACCAGAGAGATAGGCGTATTGGCCAGTCGCCCGCCGCTGGATATCTCACCCATCAGGGCCGCAATGCCGGCACCGATGATAATGCCGCCTTTCATCGAGTTGGGTACGATACGCACCATCACGCTGCCGAGCCGGGTAATGCCGAGTATCAGAAAGATCAGGAAGACCAGAAGCTGCAGCGCAAACAGCGCCTGAATGGCCTCCGGGCCGGGTTCGAAGTCGCCCAGAAACAGCAGCACCACCGGAATCGCCGGGGTAATCCAGCCAGGCACCATGGGCACCCCCAGCAGCGCGGGTAACATGAAGCCAATTCCCCCGACCACGACATAGGCCAAGGCAACGTCATAGGGCAGGCCAAGGAATCTTTCCAATAGTGGAATCATGGCCAGGCTGACCACAAACATGATCAGTGCCTGCAGCATTTCCGCGGTTTCCCAGCGGTAATGTACAAAGGGCAGACGAATCTTGAACGGTCCGCATGGCCAGTAGGGTTGCTCCGCGCCGTCAGCGCGCTTGTAAACTTGCATGATAAACCTCCGTCAGCCGGGTAGAACCCGGCCTATTGTTGTTGTGAAAAGGGTTATGCGAAGTTGGTGGTGTCGCGCTAGAGCGCCTTGGCCCAATCGCGAAGCACGTATTTCTGAATCTTGCCAGTCGAGGTTTTCGGAAGCTCGGTGAACACCACGGTCTTGGGCACCTTGAATCCCGCCAGGTGCTCGCGGCAGTACTGCATGATGGTTGCGTCGTCGGCCTGGTGACCGCTTTTAAGGGTGATAAAAGCACAGGGGGTTTCACCCCATTTCTCGTCAGGCCGGGACACAACGGCCGCTTCCAGTACGGAGGGGTGTTTGTAGAGCGTATCTTCAACCTCGATGGTGGAGATATTTTCACCGCCGGAGATGATGATGTCTTTAAGGCGGTCGCGGATCTCCACATAGCCGTTGGGATGCCACACCGCCAGGTCGCCGGTGTGAAACCAGCCGCCCTCAAAGGCTTCGGCTGTTGCTTCCGGGTTTTTCAGATAGCCCTTCATCACCGTGTTGCCGCGCATGAAGATCTCACCGATAGTTTCACCGTCACGCGCTACTGGCTGTAGCGTCTCGGAATCCGCCACCATGACGCCTTCCAGCGTCAGATAGCGCACGCCTTGGCGTGATTTAAGGCTGGCGCGTTCTTCTAGTGGCAAGGCGTTCCATTCGTCATGCCAGGCACAAACGGTTACCGGCCCGTAGACCTCGGTCAGGCCATAAACGTGAGTGACTGCAATGCCCATGGACTCAACGGCACCAATGATTTTGGCTGGCGGTGCCGCGCCGGCGACCATGGCCTTGACCGGATGGTCGATGGCGGCTTTGGCCGAGTCGGGCATATTGACCAGCGCGTTGAGTACGATGGGTGCGCCGCACAGGTGCGTGACCTGATGCTCATGGATTAGATTGAGGATTTTTTGCGGATCCACCCGGCGCAGGAACACATGCACGCCGGCCATCGCGGTGATGGTCCAGGGGTAGCACCAGCCGTTGCAGTGGAACATCGGTAGCGTCCACAGATAGACTGGGTGCTGGCCCATGCCCCAAGTCGCCTGGTTACCCAGGGCATTCAGGTAAGCACCGCGGTGATGGTAGACCACGCCCTTGGGGTTGCCGGTAGTGCCGGAGGTGTAGTTGAGCGAAATGGCCTGCCATTCGTCGCTGGGCCAGTGCCAGTCGAAGTCTGGATCGCCTTCAGCCAGAAAGCTCTCATAATCAAGCTCGCTGACTGCCTCCCCTTCACCATACTCGGGGTCATCAACGTCGATCACCAGAATGGGGCGCTTGATCAGGGTCAGTGCCTCACGCACGACATCATGAAACTCGCGGTCAGTGATGAGTGCACGGGCTTCGCCGTGATTGAGCATGAAGGCAATGGCCTCCGCGTCCAGCCGCACATTGAGCGTATTGAGCACAGCACCGATCATGGGGACGCCGAAGTGCGCCTCGAGCATGGCTGGAATGTTCGGCAGCATCACCGCTACGGTGTCCCCTGCATTGACGCCCCGCCCATGCAGCGCTGAGGCCAAACGGCGGCAGCGCTGATAGGTTTGCTGCCAGTCACGACGAATCCCACCGTGGATGACGGCGGGATAATGCGGGTAGACGCTGGCGGTGCGCTCGATGAAGCTGAGAGGGGTGAGGGCTATGTGGTTGACCGGGTTCGGAGACAGGCCTTCCTGGAAGATCGACATGGCAATACCTGTGGCTGATTATTTATTGGCTCTGGGTGCATACTTGCCGTGTGGGTCAAGGCGTTCAGCATTTGATCGGAGGAACTATAGAGTAAAGTCGATTAATATAGAAACATGTCTAAGGTATTATAGTAAGACTACTATAAGGTGTTTCAGTGACGGAAAACTCTGATTTACGCTGTGCTGTAGCCACTCTTTTGCTCGAAAGTGAGCCGCTTCCGGCGTTGTTAATCCCTGCTCGAGGTGAAGTGCTGCCAGCCAATCCTGCTCTGCAGCAGTGGATTGATCAGGTGGCGCCCTTGGCGACGTTGCTGCCTGCCAACCATGCACCCTTGGTGGCAGCCTGTCAGCGTCAGCAGCGCTGCATTGAAGATGTCGAGGTAAGCGTCGGCGATCGCTATCTACTCTGGACTTACATTCCCCAGCCAGCACTGCAAGCCGTGTTGGTGCGCGGGCGTGATGCCAGTGAGAGCCTGCGATTACAGCATGAAGCCATGCGTGCCAGCCGTCTGTACCGACTGATCATCGAGAACACGACGGATCTGATCTCCCGGCATACGCCCGACGGCCGCTTTCTCGATGCCTCGCCTGCCGCCTGGACTCTGCTGGGCTATTGGCCAGAGCAATTGCGCGGCGAGTCGATGGTCGAGCTGTTTCACCCGCAGGAGCGGGAGCAACTGATCGAGCGCTTTCAGCGCGCGCTGGAGCAGGACGGTTACCTGACGCTGACCTATCGCATTCGCCATCAGGCTGGGCATTACCTGTGGTTTGAAACGGCCAGCCGCGCTATACGGGAGACTTACACTGGTGGCGTTGTTGAGGTGATCAGTGTGTCGCGCGACATTACGGCGCGGATTCAGAGTGAGGAAAATAACCGCCGCCTGCAGGACGAACTCGCGCATGCCGCGCGGCTGGCGACACTGGGTGAGCTTGCCTCGGGTATTGCTCACGAGCTGAACCAGCCGCTTGCCGCCATTCTCAACTATGCCAATGCCAGTCAGCGTTATCTGGCTGCTCTGCCGCAGACCGGAGAAGGCTGTAACGGCGAGGAATCTGACAAAGTTGCCCAGGGCTTGGCGCGCATCGGGGAGCATGCGCAGCATGCGGCCGAGGTCATTCGTCGGCTGCGGGGCTTTCTGCGTAAAGGGCAGCGCCGGCAGCAGCGTGTAAACCCCTTGCCGCTGGCCCGTGGGGCGGTAGGTCTGTGCGCCTGGGAGGCGGGGCAGCATCAGGTCGAGATTGTCGAGCAGGTCGACGGATCCTTGCCAGAGGTCATGGTCGACCCGATCCTGTTGCAACAGGTGTTACTTAATTTGCTGCGTAACGCCATTGAAGCCAATCGAGAGCAACACCCGGAGAGCCCCTCACGGATCGAGCTGGGCCTGAGTACGCATGATGACAGACTGCATATACGGGTCACGGATCAGGGCCCAGGTGTAGATGAAGCGGCGCGGGCGCGGTTGTTCACGCCTTTCTATACCAGTAAGCCGGAGGGGTTGGGCTTGGGACTGTCGATGAGTCAGGGTATCGTAGAGGGTTTTGGTGGCGGCTTAGAGGCTTTGCCGGCTGACAGCGGAGGGCTGTGCCTGCATTGCTGGTTGCCAGTGGTCAGCTCCGACTAGGGGCAAGGTGATACAACGAGGAACGCGAATGCCCGATCTATCTCAGCAACTCGTCTATGTGGTCGATGACGATCAGGGCATGCTTGATTCGACTGTCTGGCTGTTCGAGTCGGTAGGGCTCAAGGCCCAGCCTTTTACCAGTGGGCAAGCCTTTCTGGACGCCTGCGATCCGGCCGCGCCGGCCTGTGTTCTGCTGGATATCCGCATGCCGGGCATGGGTGGTCTGGCGGTACAGGAAGCCATGCGCGCCAAAGGGATTGATCTGCCGGTGATCTTTGTCAGTGGTCATGCCGACGTGCCCATCGTAGTGCGTGCCTTTCGTGGTGGCGCGCTGGACTTCATTGAGAAGCCCTATAATGAGCAACTGCTGCTAGACAGCGTGCAGCGTGCGCTGAGCCGCCAGCCTGTGATGGCGACCAATCAGCGGGCGCAGAATGAGGTCAAGGCTCGGCTTGGCAGCCTGACACCACGCGAACGCGACATCTTGCTGCCATTGGTCCAGGGCTTCAATAATCGTGAAATTGCCGAGCAGCTGGGGGTCAGTGTCAAGACAGTTGACCTGTATCGCTCACGGGTGATGAAGCGAATGCAGGCCGCCAGTCTGCCGGCACTGGTGGGCATGGCCATTGGCGCTGGACTGGTTGAGCCCTTCAGCCTGGAGGCTGCCAGCGCCTGATTGGGTTGCTAGTGGCAGCGCTCAGGCGCCGCTGCGTACCGCTTCGCGTGCCAGGTTGTTCAGTGTTTGCACGTTGCGTTGCAGGTAAAACGCGGCAATGGTCGGTACCCAGTCTGATAGCGGGTTCTTCAGTCGCGGCTGGATAAAGTCATATTGCTTGTCCAGGCGTGAGAAAGTGTCGGCTTGCCCGGGGTAAAGTCCCTTCAGTTCGGCAGAGCGGGCAAGGATACTGGCATCGAGAATGTCGAACAGGCCTTCCTGGTTTTCCAGAAAATACACGCCTACCGAGCTGAACATGTTGTTCTGGTAGAGCGTCAGTATCTGGCTGGTCTCCAGGCTTTGTTTGTGTAGGGCGCGCAAGTCGGCGGGCATGTCCACGGCGGCTTGTTCATAGGCGTTGGCGGCGGCCAGGTCGAATTCGCCATGCGCCTGCATGATGCGATTGACGGTGGCCAGATTGTAGTGGGCTTCTTCTTCTCCCAGCGCCTCCAGCTCACGGATCAATAGTTGGAAGCTGGCGAAGGGAGTGCTCAGCTCGGACGGGTTGCCCAGTTCTTGCAGCAGGCGGCTCATATTGCCCAGTGAGCGGTTGTACTCTTCCCGGTTGCCGGGCTCGCGTACGCGCTCGAACAGATTGTTGTCAATCAGCAGATAGGTGCCAGCGGTGTAGCCTTCGCTGCGTAGTTCATGCAGGGCTTGTAGGCGCTGCAGATCGGCATGAGCCATGGGCGCCAGGCACAGCAGTACCAGTACAAGGAAGCGTTTCAGGTGCAATACCATCATCTAGTCCCCGAATCCTTTTGTTTTTTATGATGCTGTCGCCAGATCACGCCAGCTTATTGTCCCATTTATTGTTTTATCACAAATGTCTCGGCATATGAAACATAGCGGCCTGTATGTTGTCTCGCTTATCGCTCTGCAGTGTGTTTGTGCAGGTCATTCGGTCTAGATATTTGCGTGTCAAGCCGTTACAATTACGAGCTAATCTGTTCAGCGCGCATCTGACAATGCCTTGCAGCGGGATGAAGTGTTAAGCACCTCATTCCCGCTTTTGTGCAGCCCGCGTTTGGTAAAAACTGTCAGTCCTATCGGAGGTTTTCTTGTCCAAGCCAGCCATTCTCGCCCTTGCTGACGGAAGCATTTTCCGTGGTGAGGCCATCGGCGCCGACGGTCACAGTGTTGGCGAGGTCGTATTCAACACGGCCATGACCGGTTATCAGGAGATCCTCACCGATCCGTCCTACGCCCGCCAGATCGTCACACTCACTTATCCGCACATCGGCAATACCGGGGTAACCCCGGAAGATGTCGAATCCGACCGCGTGCATGCTGCCGGTCTGGTGATTCGTGATCTGCCGCTGCTGGCCAGCAGCTGGCGTAACAAGCAGCCGCTAGATGCCTATCTGCGGGATAACAACGTAGTGGCGATTGCCGGCATTGATACTCGCCGCCTGACCCGCATCCTGCGTGAAAAGGGCTCACAAAATGGCTGCATCATCGCCGGTGACAACATCACTGATGAGCAGGCGCTGGAGTTGGCGCGCAGCTTCCCCGGTTTGAAGGGGATGGATCTGGCCAAGGAGGTCAGCGTTAAGCAGGCCTATCAATGGCGCTCGAGTGTTTGGAATCTGGAAACGGACAGTCACCCCGAGATTGCCGATGCCGACTTGCCCTACCACGTTGTTGCCTTCGATTACGGCGTGAAATACAACATTCTGCGCATGCTGGTGGCGCGCGGCTGCCGCTTAACCGTGGTTCCGGCGCAGACACCAGCCTCTGAAGTGCTGGCGATGCAACCCGATGGTGTGTTCCTGGCCAACGGCCCGGGCGACCCGGAGCCTTGCGATTACGCCATTCAGGCGATCCGTGAAGTGCTGGAAACCGAGATTCCGGTCTTTGGCATCTGCCTGGGGCATCAGTTGCTGGCCCTGGCCTCCGGCGCCAAGACGGTGAAGATGGGTCACGGCCACCACGGCGCCAACCACCCGGTCCAGGATCTGGATACTGGCGTGGTGATGATTACCAGCCAGAACCACGGTTTTGCGGTGGATGAAGCGTCGCTGCCGGACAATCTGCGGATCACGCACAAATCGCTGTTTGACGGCACATTGCAGGGTATCGAGCGTACCGACAAAGCGGCCTTCAGCTTCCAGGGTCACCCGGAAGCGAGCCCCGGCCCGCACGATGTCGAGCCGCTGTTTGACCGTTTCATCGAGGCCATGGCGAAAAGCCGCTGAGCCGCCGGTACACCCAAGGATTTGTAGACGACTATGCCAAAACGTACAGACATTAAAAGTATTCTGATCCTCGGCGCCGGCCCCATCGTGATCGGCCAGGCCTGCGAGTTCGACTACTCCGGTGCCCAGGCTTGCAAGGCGCTGAAGGAAGAGGGGTTCCGCGTCATTCTGGTGAACTCCAATCCGGCCACGATCATGACCGATCCGTCGATGGCCGATGCGACCTATATCGAGCCGATCAAATGGCAGACGGTCGAGAAGATCATCGCCAAGGAACGTCCCGATGCCGTATTGCCGACCATGGGCGGCCAGACCGCGCTGAACTGTGCGCTGGACCTGGAAAAGCACGGCGTACTGGAAAAATACAACGTCGAAATGATCGGTGCCAATGCCGACACCATCGACAAGGCCGAAGACCGTTCGCGCTTCGACAAGGCGATGAAGTCCATCGGTCTGGCCTGCCCTGTATCGGGTATCGCTCACGATATGCAGGAAGCCTACAAGGTCCTCGATCAGGTCGGCTTCCCGTGCATTATCCGCCCCTCATTCACCATGGGCGGCACCGGCGGCGGCATCGCTTACAACCGCGAAGAGTTCGAAGAAATCTGTAACCGCGGTCTGGATCTGTCGCCGACCAAGGAGCTGTTGATCGACGAGTCGCTGATCGGCTGGAAAGAGTACGAGATGGAAGTGGTCCGCGACAAAAAGGACAACTGCATCATCGTCTGCTCGATCGAGAACTTCGATCCGATGGGTGTACACACCGGTGACTCCATCACCGTCGCACCGGCGCAGACGCTGACCGACAAGGAATACCAGATCATGCGTAACGCCTCATTGGCGGTACTGCGTGAAATCGGTGTAGAAACCGGGGGCTCCAACGTCCAGTTCGGTATCAATCCGGTCGACGGCCGCATGGTCGTGATCGAGATGAACCCGCGGGTATCGCGCTCCTCGGCATTGGCCTCCAAGGCAACCGGTTTTCCGATCGCCAAGATCGCCGCCAAACTGGCTGTGGGTTATACCCTGGACGAACTGCAGAACGACATTACTGGCGGCCGCACCCCGGCTTCCTTTGAGCCGTCGATCGACTACGTGGTGACCAAGATCCCGCGTTTTGCCTTTGAGAAATTCCCCAGTGCCGACGCGCGCCTGACCACGCAGATGAAATCGGTAGGTGAGGTCATGGCCATTGGTCGCACTTTCCAGGAATCCCTGCAGAAAGCCTTGCGCGGTCTGGAAGTGGGTGTCAGCGGCCTGGATCCCAAGCTGGATCCGGCCGCTACCGATGCCAAGACTGATCTGATCCGCGAACTGACCGTGCCCGGCGCAGATCGTATCTGGTATGTCGCAGATGCCTTCCGTTTTGGCATGAGCATGGAAGAAATTTTTGAGCTGACCAAGATTGATCCCTGGTTCCTGGTGCAGATCGAAGATTTGATCAAGGACGAAGAGCGCATCAAGACTCTGGGTCTGGTCGATGTCGATCGCGACCTGATGTTCCGTCTCAAGCGCAAGGGCTTCGCCGATATTCGCCTGGCCGATCTGCTCAGCGTCAGCGAAAAAACCCTGCGCAGCCTGCGTCACAAGCTTAACGTCTATCCAGTTTACAAGCGGGTAGACACCTGCGCTGCGGAGTTCGCTACCGACACGGCTTACATGTACTCGACCTATGAGGAAGAGTGCGAAGCCAACCCCAGCAGCCGTGACAAGATCATGGTGTTGGGCGGTGGTCCGAACCGTATTGGCCAGGGTATTGAATTCGATTACTGCTGTGTACATGCGGCGCTGGCGATGCGTGAAGACGGTTACGAGACCATCATGGTCAACTGTAACCCGGAAACTGTCTCCACCGACTACGACACCTCTGACCGCCTGTATTTCGAGCCGGTGACCCTGGAAGATGTGCTGGAAATCGTCCGCGTCGAACAGCCCAAGGGCGTGATCGTGCAGTACGGCGGGCAAACCCCGCTGAAGCTGGCGCGTGCGCTGGAAGAGGCCGGTGTGCCGATTATTGGTACCAGCCCGGAAGCCATTGATCGCGCCGAAGATCGTGAACGCTTCCAGCAGATGGTCGAGCGTCTCAATCTGCGTCAGCCGCCGAACGCCACCGTACGTAGCGAAGAAGAAGCCATCCGTGCCGCCGGCAAGATCGGTTATCCGTTGGTAGTGCGTCCGTCTTACGTATTGGGCGGCCGGGCGATGGAGATCGTCTACCAGGAAGAAGAGCTCAAGCGTTACCTGCGTGATGCTGTGAAGGTCTCCAACGACAGCCCGGTGCTGCTGGATCACTTCCTCAACTGCGCGATCGAAGTGGATATCGACGCCGTATGTGACGGTACCGACGTGGTGATCGGCGCGATCATGCAGCATATTGAACAGGCTGGGGTGCACTCCGGCGACTCCGCCTGCTCGCTGCCACCGTACTCGCTGCCGGCCAATATTCAGGACGAGATCCGCGACCAGGTCGCCAGAATGGCGCTTGAGTTGGGTGTGGTTGGTCTGATGAACGTGCAAATGGCGGTGCAGGGCGAGACCATCTACATCATTGAGGTTAACCCGCGCGCCTCGCGCACCGTGCCCTTCGTGTCCAAGTGCATTGGCCAGTCACTGGCCAAGATCGCTGCACGGGTCATGGCCGGCAAGACGCTTAAGGAGATCGGCTTTACCAAGGAAGTGGTGCCGACCTACTTCAGCGTCAAGGAAGCGGTATTCCCGTTTGCCAAGTTCCCTGGTGTTGACCCTATTCTCGGGCCGGAAATGAAATCTACCGGTGAAGTCATGGGTGTGGGCGACAGCTTCGCGGAGGCTTTTGCCAAAGCCATGGTTGGTGCCGGCGAAACATTGCCTACCGGTGGCTGTGCCTTTATCAGCGTACGTGACGACGACAAGCCCTATGTGGTGGAAGTGGCTCGCGCGCTGATTGACCTGGGTTTTGAAGTCGTCGCCACCAGCGGTACTGCCAAGGTTATTCAGGCGGCCAACCTCAAGGTGCGTCGCGTCAACAAGGTCACCGAAGGGCGTCCGCATATTGTCGACATGATCAAGAACGATGAAATCAGTTTACTGATCAATACCACTGAAGGTCGGCAGTCGATGGCGGACTCCTACTCCATTCGTCGCAATGCATTGCAGCACAAGGTCTGCTCCACGACCACCCTGGCTGGTGGCGAGGCAATCTGCATGGCATTGAAATTCGGTCCGGAAAAAACGGTTCGCCGTCTCCAGGACCTGCACGCAGGAATCTGAATATGAAATATCCAATGACCAAGCAGGGCGCAGAAGCCCTGGAAGCCGAACTCAAACACCTGAAAAGTGTGATGCGTCCGCAGATCACCCAGGCTATCGCCGAAGCGCGCGAGCTGGGCGATCTCAAGGAAAATGCCGAATACCATGCCGCGCGCGAACAGCAAGGCATGGTTGAAGCGCGCATCCGCGATATCGAAGGCCGCCTGGGCAATGCCCAGGTGATTGATGTCGCCAGCTTGCCTCGTACCGGCAAGGTGTTTTTCGGCACTACCGTTGAGATCGTTAACGTCGATAACGACGAGTCAGTCAGCTACCAGATCGTCGGTGACGACGAAGCCGACATCAAAATCGGCAAGATCTCTGTCAGCTCGCCCATCGCCCGCGCCTTGATCGGCAAGGAAGAGGGTGATGTCGTGGCGGTAAAAACACCGGGCGGTGTGGTCGAGTATGAAATCGTCGAGGTTGCGCACAAGTGACCGCTCCGGTGACGCCCGCCGCGCCAGCCCCCGGGTTGCGTGGCGGGCGTATTGCCTGGCAATTAGCGCAAACGCTTTGGGTCGGCGGGGTATGGATGCTGCACTTCGTGCTGCTACCTGCCTTGCAGAAGTTTGGCCTGGCGCCGCTGCTGATCCACGAAATCGCCGGATTCATGCGCCCGTTGGTGCTCGGCTTTGCCGGGGTTTGCGCGGTGCTGCAGTTGCTGGTTGTGTTGGCGGCGCAAGGCCGAGGCGTCATGCTTGACCTGCGGGCACAGCTGCTGGTGGTGGTATTGCTGGCGGTGGGCAGCTTTTTTGCGGTAACACCCTTGGCAAACGGGCCTTATTTGCAGCTATTTGCGTACCTGGTGGTGGCCTTTTCCGGGCTGGTGCTGGTGCTGCAGCGGCGCCCGGATGAAACCGGGCGCTGAGGCTGAGCCACTTACATCTCTTTGAAGCGCACCAGATTCGACAGATTGGGGTTGGCCTTGTTGTTTTTGCGCAGCAGAATGGCCATCTTGCCGATCACCTGTACCAGCTCGGCGCCACTGGCCTTGCACACCTGCTCGACCAGCGCGTTTTTGGTATCACGGTCAGCCACGCTGATGCGAATTTTGATCAGTTCATGATCATCAAGGGCACGATTCAGCTCCGACAGCACGCCTTCGCTGGCGCCCTGGTCGCTGACGATGACCACCGGCTTGAGATGATGGCCAATACGTTTGTAGTCTTTCTTCTGCGCTGAGCTGAGGGTCATAATGATCTGTATGCTTACCGGATTGAATTGAAGAAGTAATGAAGTAGTAATGTCGTGCCTGCCAGTCTGGCAGTGCTGACCACAGTTTAACAGGCGGCGCGTTCCGCTGCATGGGGTATTCCGTGGCACAATCGAAGACCAGCAAAGGCTGGTTGAAAGAACATTTCGACGATCCCTTTGTCAAACAAGCACAGAAGGATGGTTATCGCTCGCGGGCCAGCTACAAGTTGCTGGAAATTCAGGAAAAAGACCGCTTGCTCAAGCCCGGTATGACCGTGCTGGACCTGGGGTCTGCGCCCGGTGGCTGGTCCCAGGTTGCCAGTCGGCTGATTGGTGAGCAGGGTACGATCATCGCGTCAGATATCCTGATGATGGACAGTATTCCAGATGTGACCTTTATTCAGGGTGACTTTACCGAAGACAGTGTATTTGAAGCCATCCTTGCCGCCATTGATAACCAGCCCGTGGACCTTGTTATTTCCGATATGGCCCCCAATATGAGTGGTACACCGGAAGTAGATCAGCCGCAGGCGATTTATCTCTGTGAGCTGGCGCTGGATATGGCTGAAAAAGTGCTTAAGCCAGGTGGCGATTTTCTCATCAAGGTGTTCCATGGTGAAGGCTTTGATGCGTACCACAAGCTGGTGCGCAGCCGCTTTGACAAGATGGTCACGCGCAAGCCTGATGCATCGCGTGGCCGCTCCCGCGAGACCTATTTGCTGGGCAAGGGCTTCAAGGGCGCTAGCAACTGATCAAGCGCCGGTCCGCTAGGGCTGGCGACATAGTGCGTTACACTGGTTTGACTGCAGCGCAGGGTGGATCTGGTGTAAGGTGATTAAAGGTATATAAGACTCAGCTAGGCCTTGGCTGCAAGTGCGGCAAGGCAAGAGGGTAGCGAATTGAACGACATGGCGAAGAACCTCATTTTGTGGCTGATCATTGCCGCTGTTCTGGTGACGGTGATGAACAACTTCAGTGGTCCCGCAGAGACGACCAACAACCTCAACTACTCTCAGTTTCTTGAGTTGGTCAGGGATCGTCAGGTCGAGCGCGTCACGGTTGACGGCTTTGAAATCACTGGCAAGAGTGTTGACGGCAACACCTTCAAGACTGTGCGTCCTGCTATCCAGGACAACGGCCTGATCGGTGACCTGCTGAATAATGACGTGGTGATCGAGGGCAAACAGCCTGAACAGCAGAGCATCTGGACCCAGTTGCTGATTGCCAGCTTCCCGATTCTGATTATTATCGCCATCTTCATGTTCTTTATGCGTCAGATGCAGGGTGGAGCGGGCGGCCGTGGCGGCCCGATGAGCTTTGGCAAGAGCAAGGCGCGCATGCTCTCTGAAGATCAGGTCAAGACTACCTTTGCCGATGTCGCCGGTTGTGACGAGGCCAAGGAAGAAGTCGGCGAGCTGGTTGAATTCCTGCGTGATCCGGGCAAATTCCAACGCCTGGGCGGCCACATTCCACGTGGCGTATTGATGGTCGGTCAGCCGGGTACGGGTAAGACGTTGCTGGCCAAGGCCGTCGCTGGCGAAGCCAAGGTGCCATTTTTCACCATCTCCGGTTCCGATTTCGTCGAAATGTTCGTCGGCGTCGGCGCCAGCCGCGTGCGTGACATGTTCGAGCAGGCCAAAAAGCACGCTCCGTGCATTATCTTTATCGACGAGATCGATGCTGTAGGCCGTCATCGTGGCTCGGGAATGGGCGGTGGCCATGACGAGCGCGAGCAGACTCTGAACCAGTTGCTGGTTGAAATGGACGGTTTTGAACCCAACGACGGCATTATCGTTGTGGCGGCGACCAACCGGCCTGACGTGCTTGACCCTGCCTTGCTGCGCCCGGGTCGTTTTGACCGGCAGGTGGTAGTGGGTCTGCCGGATATCCGTGGCCGTGAGCAGATCCTCAAGGTGCACATGCGCAAGGTGCCGTTGGGCGATGATGTCATGCCCGCCAATATTGCCCGTGGCACACCTGGTTTCTCCGGTGCCGACCTGGCCAACCTGGTCAACGAGGCGTCACTGTTCGCTGCGCGGTTTGGCAAGCGGCTGGTAGAGATGAAAGAATTCGAGATGGCCAAAGACAAGATCATGATGGGCGCTGAGCGCAAATCCATGGTCATGTCCGACAAAGAGAAGCTCAATACCGCCTACCACGAGTCTGGCCATGCCATCGTCGGGCGTCTGGTGCCTGAGCATGACCCAGTCTACAAAGTCTCGATCATTCCCCGTGGCCGCGCCCTGGGCGTGACTATGTTCCTGCCCGAGGAAGACCGTTACAGCCTGTCCAAGCGTGCGCTGATCAGCCAGATCTGTTCGCTGTTCGGTGGCCGTATTGCCGAGGAAATGACGCTGGGCTTTGACGGCGTGACCACCGGCGCTTCCAACGACATCATGCGTGCCACCCAGTTGGCCAAGAACATGGTCACCAAGTGGGGCTTGTCCGAGAAGCTCGGGCCGCTGATGTACGGCGAAGACGAGAACGAAGGCTACCTGGGTCGCGGTGGTGGTGGTCAGGCGTCAGGCATGTCTGGTGAGACGGCCAAGCTGATCGATCAGGAAGTGCGCAGTATCATTGACAGCTGCTACGCCACGGCGCAGCAACTGCTCAAGGATAACCGCGACAAACTGGATCTGATGGCTGAAGCCTTGATGAAGTACGAAACCATTGATGCCGACCAGATTAACGACATCATGACCGGTCTGCCGGCACGTGAGCCCAAGGATTGGGGCAAGGACGACAAACCCGGTCCCGGTGCTGCGGCCAAGCCTGAGCCGGATGACAGCATTGATGTTGCCGGAGACGGCAAGTCAGATGACGATAGTGGTACCGTCGGTGGTCCGGCCAGCGGGCACTGATCTGGTATGAGCACTGCAGACTATGGCTCCCGGTTGCCTTGCGGCGATCGGGAGCTTGATCTTTCCCGTACCCATGTCATGGGTATTCTCAATACCACGCCTGATTCCTTTTCCGACGGCGGCCAGTACCTGCAACTGGACGCTGCGCTGCGGCATGTCGAGCGCATGCTGGAGGACGGCGCCACGCTGATTGATGTGGGCGGGGAATCAACTCGCCCCGGTGCCGCGCCGGTCAGTCTTGAACAGGAGCTGGAGCGCGTGGTGCCGGTTGTTGAGGCCATCAAGGCGCGTTTTGATACCATCGTCTCGGTTGATACCAGCACCCCTGAAGTGATGCGCGATAGCGCCGCGGCAGGTGCCGGGCTGATCAATGATGTGCGCGCCTTGCTGCGCCCAGGGGCCTTGCAGGCGGCAGCACAAAGTGGTTTGCCAGTGTGCCTGATGCACATGCGTGGCGAGCCGCAGACTATGCAGGAAGCGCCCCGCTATGAATCCATTCTGACAGAAGTGGGACGTTTTCTTACCGAGCGGGTCCAAGCCTGCGAACAAGCCGGTATTGGGCGTGAGCGTTTGTTACTGGACCCTGGTTTTGGCTTTGGCAAGACGCTGGAGCACAACCTGGAGCTCTTCGCCCATATGCACTTGTTGCAGCCTGCCGGGCTGCCATTGTTGGTCGGCGTGTCACGCAAGAGCATGATTGGTCAGCTATTGGGGCGCCCGGTCGATCAGCGTCTGGCGGGCGGGCTGGCGCTTGCCGCCTTGGCGGTAGCCCGGGGCGCGCGTATCATCAGGGTCCATGATGTGGCCGCCAGCGTTGATGCAGTACGCATGAGCGAGGCCGTGCTGCAAGCGCAGGCCCGGTAATCGCCACACGGCTCGATCACCCTTATTACACTCGCACTTATCCCAGGATTCTGCAGATGGACAAAAAGTATTTCGGCACGGACGGCATTCGTGGTCAGGTAGGAACACATCCCATTACCCCCGAGTTTGTACTCAAGCTGGGTTGGGCGGTGGGCACGGCCTTTCGCAAGCAGGGCACCTGCCGCGTCATGATCGGCAAGGACACGCGCATCTCCGGTTATATGTTCGAGTCCGCGTTGGAAGCGGGCCTGTCTGCAGCCGGTGCGCATGTGCAATTGCTTGGCCCGATGCCCACTCCGGCGATAGCCTACCTGACGCGCACCTTTCAGGCGGATGCGGGCATCGTTATCAGTGCCTCGCATAACCCCTTCTACGATAACGGCATCAAGTTTTTCTCGGCCGACGGCAGCAAGCTACCCGATAGTCTGGAGCTTGAGATTGAGCGATTAGTTGATGCGCCCATGGAAGTGGTGGATTCGGCGTCGCTGGGCAAAGTTTTCCGGGTCGAGGACGCGTCTGGTCGCTATATCGAATTCTGCAAAAGCAGTGTGCCGACCAGTACCAGTTTCAAAGGCCTGAAAATCGTGCTCGACTGCGCCAATGGGGCCACCTACAAGGTCGCGCCCAGCGTGTTTCGTGAGTTGGGTGCCGATGTCACGGTGATTGGCGCCAGCCCCGACGGGTTGAATATTAACGACAAGGTCGGCTCTACCGATCTGAGTGCGTTGCGTGAACAGGTACTTGCTCGCGGTGCGGACCTGGGTATTGCTCTGGATGGTGACGGTGATCGGGTGTTGATGATCGATCACCAGGGGCATGAGGTCGATGGTGATGAGTTGTTGTTTATCATGGCCATGGAGCTGCAAGAGCGCGGTCAGTTACGCGGCGGAGTGGTTGGCACGCTGATGAGCAATCTGGGTCTGGAGCTGGCACTGCAGGAGAGGGGCATCGAGTTTGTGCGGGCCAAGGTCGGTGATCGCTACGTTATGGCCGAATTGCGCCAGCGCGATTGGGTGCTTGGCGGCGAAGCCTCGGGGCATCTGGTGTGCCTGCATCACTCCAGCACCGGTGATGGCATTATCGCCGCATTACAGGTACTTAAAGCATTGCAGCGCTCGGGGATAAGCTTGGCTGAGGCGCGCAAGGGCATGCACAAATGTCCGCAGGTGTTGATCAATGTGCGTTATCAGCGCGGTAGCGAGTCGCCGCTGGCTGACCCCACGCTGCTGGCCGCCGTCGAACAGGCAGAGCAGCGCCTTGGGCACACCGGTCGCGTGCTGCTCAGGCTGTCTGGTACTGAGCCGTTGCTGCGCGTCATGGTTGAGGGGCAGGACGCCAAGCAGGTGTCTGCCGAAGCCAATGGCCTGGCAGCACAGGTACGCACTCTGTTCGCCGACTAAAAAGGCGGTTGTGTCGCTCGGGCAACTTGGTTAAGATTGGCGCCCGCTTGAGCTGAGAGGTTTGGCATGCGTCGCCCGCTAGTCGCCGGTAACTGGAAAATGCACGGTACTCGGCAATCCGTTGACAGCCTGTTGAAAGGGCTCGGTCAGCAGGACTGGCCAGAGGGTGTGGATGTCATGATAGCCCCGCCGGCACTGTATATTCAGCAGTGCCACGCGAGCCTGATCAAGACGCCGGTGTATATCGGTGCTCAAAGTTGCGCTTCCCAGGCCGAACCTGGTGCGTTGACCGGTGAGATTTCCCCGGCGCAACTGCGTGACGCAGGATGTGAATATGTGCTCGTTGGGCACTCCGAACGGCGTAGCCTGTTCGACGAGTCTGACGAGGTGGTACGCAAGAAGTTTGCCGCAGCATTGGCCTGCGGATTGCGTCCGGTACTCTGTGTTGGTGAAACGCGTGAACAGCGTGACGCTGGCCTGACCGCCGAAGTGGTGGGTACCCAGTTGCAGATTATTCTCGACGCCTTTGGTGTCGGTGGTTTGGCCCAGGGCGTGATTGCCTATGAGCCGGTGTGGGCTATTGGTACTGGCTTGACAGCCGATCCGGAGCAGGCTCAGGATGTGCACGCCATGATTCGCGCCCGGCTGGCTATTGTGGATGATGAGCAGGCCCAGCTGGTACAGATTGTTTACGGTGGCAGCGTCAAGGCCGATAACGCCGAAGACCTTTTTGCCATGCCGGATATCGATGGGGGGCTGGTAGGTGGTGCCTCCCTCAATGCAGATGAATTTGGCGCGATCGCACGTGCCGCAGGACGAGTGTAATGATTGAAACCGTAGTAGTGGTTATACATCTGATGGTCGCCATCGCCCTGGTCGGACTTGTTCTGATCCAGCAAGGCAAGGGTGCCGAAACAGGTGCGTCATTTGGTTCGGGTGCGTCCGGTACTGTGTTTGGCAGCCAGGGTTCGGCTACCTTTCTCAGTCGCCTGACAGCAGTCTTGGCCACGGTGTTCTTCGTTACTTCTCTGGGTCTGGCTTATTACGCCAGTCACCAGTCGGATGTCATTCGCGACGCAGGCTTGCCGGAACCGGCCCTGCAAATGGCGCCAGTGGTGCCGGCGGCGAGTGAAGATGTACCGGTTCTTGAACAAGAGCTGGCTCCTCAGGCTCCTGCTGCGGATGAAGTACCTGCAGTAGAGTAAGCCAACAGTTTTGCGGAAGTGGTGGAATTGGTAGACACGCTATCTTGAGGGGGTAGTGCCTTAGGGTGTATGGGTTCGAGTCCCATCTTCCGCACCAATCAAACAGGGCCTGCATTTGCAGGCCCTGCTGTTTTCAGGGCTGAGTGCGCTGGTTGTCTTGTCAGGCTTCCAGGCGTATAATCATCGCCCTAGATTCGACGCGGGGTGGAGCAGTCTGGTAGCTCGTCGGGCTCATAACCCGAAGGTCGTAGGTTCAAATCCTGCCCCCGCAACCAGTTTTAAAGCCCCTTTTCAGGGGCTTTTTATTAGCTGTCCTGTTCAATGACGGACGCTGTAGACAGGATGGGCTTAGTGCCCATTTTTTATTTGTAATGTTTTTAGACTATACGAGGCGGTAAATTTGTCCGGCAAATTGACTGAGTTGGAGGCCATGGTGGTCCCGATTGTCGAAGCCTTGGGCTATCGTTGTTGGGGCATTGAGTATTTGTCCCAAGGGCGCCATACCCTGCTGCGGGTGTATATCGACCATGCAGATGGCATCAGCGTGGAAGCCTGCGCGGAAGTCAGCCGGCAAGTAAGTGCCGTACTGGATGTGGAAGATCCGATCACTGGCGACTATACCTTGGAGGTATCTTCTCCGGGTATGGATCGGCCATTGTTTACACTTGAGCAGTTTGCCGACCACATCGGCGAGCAGGCCAAGATCAGATTGCGCGTTCCTTATGAAGGGCGGCGGAATTTTCAAGGTGTCATCCGTGGAGTCGAAGGCGACGAGATCATATTGCAGGTAGATGAGCACGAATATCTGCTGCCGATCGATAGCATCGACAAGAGCAACATTATTCCGCGGTTTTGAGCATTATTTTGGGCTCCTGTGGCCCCAATGGATGGCGTTAGGCGAGGCATACGATGAGCAAAGAAGTGCTGCTGGTTGTGGAATCCGTTTCCAATGAAAAGGGCGTACCGCCCGGTGTAATTTTCGAAGCATTGGAACTGGCATTGGCCACAGCGACAAAGAAGCGTTATGAAGACGAAGTAGATGTACGCGTGGCAATTGATCGCCACACCGGCAGCTACGAAACCTTTATGCGCTGGACTGTGGTCGCTGATGAGGATTTCGAAGAGCCCGGTATGCAGCTAACGCTGGACCAGGCCCAGGAGCGCGATGCTGCGCTGAACATCGGCGATGTGATCGAAGACAAAATCGATTCCGTCGAGTTCGGCCGTATCGCAGCGCAGATTGCCAAGCAGGTGATCGTCCAGAAGGTCCGTGAAGCCGAGCGCGCCCAAGTGGTTGACGCTTACCGTGATCGCCTTGGCGAAATCATCAGCGGCACCGTGAAGAAAGTGACCCGTGACAGCGTCATCGTTGATCTGGGTAACAACGCCGAAGCGGTGCTGCCGCGTGAAGAAATGATCCCGCGTGAGACTTTCCGTACCGGTACGCGTATTCGTGCGCTGCTCAAGGATATCCGCACCGAGAACCGCGGTCCGCAGCTGGTACTGTCGCGTAGCTGCCCGGAAATGATCATTGAGCTGTTCCGCATCGAAGTGCCGGAAATCGCCGAAGAGCTGATTGAAGTCATGGGCGCTGCCCGTGATCCGGGTTCGCGTGCCAAGATCGCCGTACGCTCCAAAGACAAACGCATTGATCCGCAGGGTGCTTGTATCGGTATGCGCGGTTCACGCGTGCAAGCCGTTTCCGGTGAGCTGGGTGGCGAGCGGGTCGACATCGTATTGTGGGATGACAACTTCGCCCAGTTCGTGATCAACGCCATGGCTCCGGCCGAAGTAGCGTCGATCATTCTGGATGAAGACACTCACACGGTTGACATCGCGGTTGCCGAAGACAATCTGGCCCAGGCCATTGGTCGCAGCGGGCAGAACGTCCGTCTGGCCAGCATGTTGACCGGCTGGACCCTGAACGTGATGACCGAAGACGACATCCGCGCCAAGCAGGAAGCCGAAACCGGCGACATTCTGCGCACCTTCATCGCCGAACTGGATGTTGAAGAAGACCTGGCGCAGTTGCTGGTAGAGGAAGGCTTCACTTCCCTGGAAGAGATTGCCTACGTACCGATGGAAGAAATGCTGGCGATCGATGGCTTTGACGAAGACATCGTCAACGAACTGCGTTCGCGTGCCAAGGACCTGTTGTTGACCAAGGCCCTTGCCAGCGAAGAAAAGTTGGATGAAGTACAGCCGGCTGACGACCTGTTGAACATGGAAGGTATGGATCGCGCCCTGGCATTTCATCTGGCCGCCAAAGGCATTATCACCATGGAAGATCTGGCAGAGCAGTCAATTGACGAGCTGCTGGATATCGAAAATATAGATGAAGAACGTGCCGGCGCCCTGATTATGGCTGCCCGCGCACCCTGGTTTGAATAACCGGTCGGCATAGCAAGCCCACCCTGCGATAACGCAGGGCCCCGACTGAGGAGAGAGTTGAATGGCGGAAGTAACGGTCAAAGATTTAGCGCAAACAGTAGGCACGCCTCTGGAGCGCCTGCTGCAGCAAATGCAGGAAGCTGGTTTGCCCCAAACCAGCGCGGAGCAGCGTGTCAGTGATGATGAAAAGCAGACTCTGCTGGCATTCCTGAAGAGTGCCCACGGCGGTGGTTCAGCTCCATCCGAGCCACGCAAGATCACGCTCACGCGCAAAACCGTCAGCACCCTGAAAGTGGCTGGCAGCAAGACGGTCAACGTCGAAGTGCGCAAGAAGAAAACCTACGTCAAGCGCGATCCGGCCGAGCTGGAAGCAGAACGCACTCGCGAAGCTGATGAGATGCGCGCTGCTGAAGACGCCCGCCAGGCCGCTGTAGAAGCCCAGCGCAAGGCCGAGGAAGAAGCCCGCAAGAGCGCTGAAGTATCAGCAACTGCTGCGGCCGAAGCGCCTGCCGCTGTGCCCACCGAAGCCCCTGTTGTCAGCGAAGCAACGCCCGCGCCAGCAGCACCTGCGGCGCCAGCTCCTGTAGCCCCCGCAGCCCCGGCTGCGCCAACCGTAATCGCCCCTCCGGCCGACAAGCCCGACCATTCCAAGAAGAAAGACGCGCATCGCAAGCCGACCCGCGCCGAGGAAGAGGAAGAGCGCAGCCGCAAACGCGCCGGTGGTCATGCAGGCAAAGGCCGCAACGCAACGCGCAGTGGCAGCGACGACGACGACGCTATGGCCCGTCGCCGTGGCGGCGGCGGTGGCAAGCTCAAGGCAAACAAAAAACGTAAC
The DNA here is from genome assembly GCF_000410875.1 of Halopseudomonas pelagia CL-AP6. Taxonomy (GTDB): domain Bacteria; phylum Pseudomonadota; class Gammaproteobacteria; order Pseudomonadales; family Pseudomonadaceae; genus Halopseudomonas; species Halopseudomonas pelagia. Next base: position 74,342 of record NZ_AROI01000035.1, on the reverse strand, counting down.
CAGCACGGCTTCGAGAAGCCGACAGGACCTTTAGTGCGAGAAGTTGTAATAGGCGAGACCATTACTGTGGCCGAACTGGCGCAGAAAATGTCGATCAAGGCTGCTGAAGTCATCAAGTACATGTTCAAGTCCGGCAACATGGTGACCATCAACCAGGTACTGGATCAAGACACCGCCAGCATCATTGCTGAAGATATGGGCCACAAGGTCAAGCAAATCAGCGATAACGATCTGGAAGATGCGCTGGTATCGGCATCGCAGACGCATGAAGGCGAACTGCTCAGCCGCGCACCTGTGGTCACGGTCATGGGCCACGTTGATCATGGCAAGACCTCGCTGCTCGACTATATCCGGCGCGCCAAGGTCGCCTCCGGCGAAGCTGGCGGCATTACCCAGCATATTGGTGCCTACCACGTTGAAACTGAACGCGGCATGGTTACCTTTCTCGACACCCCCGGTCACGCGGCGTTTACCGCCATGCGTGCCCGTGGTGCCAAGGCCACCGATATCGTGATTCTGGTGGTGGCAGCGGATGACGGCGTGATGCCGCAAACTGAAGAAGCTGTGGCTCACGCCAAGGCTGCCGGTGTGCCGCTGGTCGTTGCCGTGAACAAGATCGACAAGGAAGACGCCGATCTGGACCGCATCAAGAACGCCCTGGCGGCGCTCGATGTGATCCCGGAAGAGTGGGGCGGCGACACCATGTTCATGCCTGTCTCGGCCAAGGTCGGTACCGGTATCGATGAACTGCTCGAAGCGGTTCTGTTGCAAGCCGAAGTGCTCGAGCTGCGCGCTCAGCCGTCTGCACCTGGGCGTGGCGTTGTGGTTGAGTCACGTCTGGACAAAGGTCGTGGCCCGGTCGCTACCGTGCTGGTTCAGAACGGTACCCTGCGTCAGGGCGACATCGTTCTGGCCGGCGTCAACTATGGCCGCGTACGTGCCATGTATGACGAAAACGGCAAGCCGATCAAGGAAGCTGGCCCGTCCATCCCGGTCGAGATTCTCGGCCTGGATGGTACTCCGGATGCCGGCGATGAGCTGACCGTAGTCACCGACGAGAAGAAAGCCCGTGAAGTGGCGTTGTTCCGTCAGGGCAAGTTCCGCGAGATCAAGCTGGCCCGTCAGCAGTCCTCCAAGCTGGAGAACATGTTCGACAACCTCGGCCAGGACGAGAAGAAAACCCTCAACATCGTTCTCAAGTCCGATGTGCGTGGTTCTCTGGAAGCGCTGCAAAGCTCGCTCAACGAGCTGGGTAACGAGGAAGTACAGGTCAAGATCATCTCCGGCGGTGTCGGCGGGATCACTGAGACCGACGTTAACCTGGCACTGGCTTCCAACGCCGTGGTCTTTGGCTTCAACGTGCGTGCCGATGCAACAGCGCGCAAGATCGTCGAATCCGAAGGTCTGGATCTGCGCTACTACAGCGTGATCTACGAGATCATCGACGACGTGAAAAAGGCCCTGGGCGGTATGCTCGGCAGCGACGTTCGCGAGCAGATCCTCGGTGTGGCCGAAGTGCGTGACGTGTTCCGTTCGCCCAAGTTTGGCGACGTGGCAGGCTGTATGGTCATTGAAGGCACCATCCACCGTAACCGTCCGATCCGCGTATTGCGTCAGGACGTGGTCATCTATGAAGGCGAGCTGGAATCCCTGCGTCGCTTCAAAGATGACGTCGCCGAAGTGCGTAATGGCATGGAGTGTGGTGTTGGTGTCAAGAACTACAATGACGTTAAGCCCGGTGACCGTATCGAAGTATTCGAGCGTATCCAGGTACAGCGCAGTCTGTAACCGCCTTTAGCGGCGTCACACGGCAGGTTCGGGGGTTTGCGCAAGCAGATCGACGGACTTGCCGTTGACGTTTCCGCAGGTTAGATTTTTTAGGCTGCCAAAGGCAGTCAGAGACAGAATGTAATGGCAAATGAAAACAGTCGTACCCACCGCGTAGCGGACCAGATGCAGCGCGAGCTGGCCATCCTGGTGCAGCGCGATATTCGTGATCCGCGCGTTGGCATGATCACCGTGACCGCCGTGGAAGTGAGCCGCGATCTGGCCCACGCCAAGGTGTATATCACCCTGATGGACAAGGACAGCGATGAAGATATCGCTCAGAACCTGTCGATCCTCAAGGGCGTGGCCGGCTTTCTGCGCATGCAGCTGGGCAAGGTCATGAAGCTGCGCAGCGTGCCGCAACTGCACTTCCATTACGACGAAAGCGTGCGCCGTGGCGTGCACCTGTCGTCGCTGATCGAACGCGCCGTGGCCGAAGACCGCAGTCATAAATCGGAAGACGAGGAGTAAGCTTTGTCGGCACCGCGCAGCAAACGCCGTGATATCGACGGCGTCCTGATTTTCGACAAGCCCTTGGGCATGAGCTCCAACAATGCCCTGCAAAAGGTCCGCTGGCTGTTCAATGCCGCCAAGGGCGGGCATACCGGCAGCCTTGATCCATTGGCCAGTGGCGTATTGCCGTTGTGCCTGGGTGAAGCCACCAAGTTTTCCCAGTACCTGCTCGACGCCGACAAGGCCTACGTGACCGAAGCGCGCCTGGGCATGACCACCACCACCGGCGATGCCGAAGGTGATGTACTGGAAACCAAACCGGTTAACGTGACCCTGGAACAGGTCGAATCCTTCCTGCCTCAGTTCACTGGTGACATTCTACAGATTCCGCCGATGTACTCGGCGCTCAAGCACGAAGGTCAGCCGCTCTACAAACTGGCCCGCGCCGGCGAAACAGTGGAGCGCAAGCCGCGATCTGTTACTATCAATCAGCTTAAAGTACTGGGTCTGGAAGGCGATCGTCTGCGGCTGGAAGTGCACTGCACCAAAGGCACTTACATTCGCACGCTGGTAGAAGATTTGGGCAATGCTTTGGGTTGTGGCGCGCACGTATCTGAGCTGCGCCGCATCCAGGCTGGCCCCTTTGATCTGAGCAAAGCCGTGACCCTGGAAACCCTCGAAGCGCTGCATGCCGAGGGCGGACACCTGGCGCTGGATCATTTACTGCTGCCCAGCGACTGCGGCGTGGAAGACTGGCCCGAGGTTGAGCTGACCGAGCAAACCGCCTACTACCTGAACCACGGCCAAGCCGTACGGGTACCCGGCAGCCCAGCCTTTGGCATGGTGCGTTTGCGCGATCCAAGTGGCCAGTTTATCGGCATTGGCGAAATGACCGACGACGCCCGAGTAGCACCGAAGCGCTTGATGCGTTTCAACGGATAAAGAATGGATTCCCGCCTGCGCGGGAATGACGGTGTGGGGCGCGGGGGTCGCTGACTGAAGGCCCAGCCCCTAGCTCTTCGTCATTCCCGCGCAGGCGGGAATCCATGTTGACCTTGGCCCAAAACGCCGAGCCAGCAGAAGTAACAAAGACAGGGTGTATACAGGAGCAGAGCCCGCGGCCAACTCGCACGCCACTCCCGACCCACCCCGTCATTCCCGCGCAGGCGGGAATCCAAGCGGACTCGGCCCACCACGCCAAGCCCAGTGTCAGGAACTACCGTCAAACCCGTATTTACGGATTGGCGTATTATCGTAAAGTTACAGGAGTTGAAGGCCCAGGCCCACAGCGGCAGTCCCGCCCACCGGTCTACCCTCCAACCCCGTCATTCCCGCGCAGGCGGGAATCCAAGCGGACTCAGCCCAACACGCCGAGCCCGCTAAAGAAGTTGACCCATCAGGGTCACAACGAGGGTGGCTGTTAACAGGCATGGTCACTCCTCGATTTAAAACACGGGATTAGGTTCCCGGCCTGTTCACTCAGAGGAAAGCTATCATGGCACTGAGCGTCGAAGAGAAAGCTGCAATCGTAACCGAATACGCACGTGGCGAAGGTGACACCGGTTCTCCGGAAGTCCAAGTAGCGCTGTTGACTGCAAACATCAACAAGCTGCAGGGTCACTTCAAGGAAAACAAGAAGGATCACCATTCCCGTCGTGGTCTGATCCGGATGGTAAACCAGCGTCGTAAGCTGCTGGATTACCTGAAGTCGAAAGACATTCCGCGTTACGCCAGCTTGATCAGCAGTTTGGGTCTGCGTCGCTAAGCGACACGTCCCGTTTGGACATGGCCGGGTCCGAAACCCGGTCGTGCCCAGAGTTTCCCCAAAGGCAAATACAGAGAGAGAACACACCGTGAAACCGGTTATCAAACAATTCAAATTAGGCAATAACACCATTACCCTGGAAACCGGCCGCATGGCCCGTCAGGCTTCTGGTGCAGTACTGGTCAGCATCGACAATGCCGTCACCGTTTTGTGTACCGTCGTTGGCGCCAAGAAAGCCGACTCCGGTCGTGACTTCTTCCCTCTGTCAGTTCATTACATCGAAAAGACCTACGCCGCAGGCCGCATCCCCGGTGGTTTCTTCAAGCGTGAAGGCCGTCCGACTGAAAAAGAGACCCTGACCTCGCGCCTGATCGACCGTCCGATCCGCCCGCTGTTCCCCGAAGGCTTCATGAATGAAGTCCAGGTTGTCTGTACTGTCGTCTCCACTGACAAGACCACTGATCCGGATATCGCCGCCCTGATCGGCACCTCCGCCGCGCTGGCCATCTCCGGTATCCCGTTTGACGGCCCCATCGCCGGTTCACGCGTTGGCTTTGATTCCAACAACGGCTATATCCTCAACCCCACCTACGAACAGCTGAAAGACTCGCGTCTGGACATGATCGTAGCCGGTACTGAAGACGCCGTACTGATGGTTGAATCAGAAGCCAAAGAACTGACCGAAGACCAGATGCTGGGCGCCGTACTCTTCGCCCACATGGAATTCCAGCCCGCCGTTCAAGCCATCAAGGAACTCGCCGCTGAAACCGGCAAGGCTCGTTGGGACTGGACCGCCGCCCCGGAAAACACCGTGCTGCTGGACGCGATCAAGTCGCAGTATGGTGCCGGTATCGCCGAGGGTTACACCGTTACCGACAAGATGGCCCGCTACACCCACCTGGGTGAGCTGCGCTCGCATGCTATCGCCGCGCTGGCTGGCGACCAGGAAGAAGGCAAGCCTTCTGCCAGTGACGTCAAAGACGCCTTCGGCGAGATCGAATACCGCACCGTGCGTGAAAGCATCGTCAACGGCAACCCGCGTATCGACGGCCGTGACACCAAGACCGTTCGCCCGCTGAACATCGAAGTTGGTGTTCTGGATCGCACCCACGGCTCCGCTCTGTTTACCCGTGGCGAAACACAGGCGCTGGTTGTGACTACCCTGGGTACCGCGCGCGACGCACAGCTGCTGGACACCCTGGAAGGCGAGAAGAAAGACCCCTTCATGCTGCACTACAACTTCCCTCCCTACTCGGTAGGCGAGTGCGGTCGTATGGGCGGCACCGGTCGTCGTGAAGTCGGCCACGGCCGTCTGGCACGCCGCAGTATCGCTGCCGTCATGCCGAACATGGATGACTTCCCCTATACCATTCGTGTGGTATCGGAAATCACCGAGTCTAACGGTTCCAGCTCCATGGCTTCCGTGTGTGGCGCGTCTCTGGCACTGATGGACGCTGGCGTACCGCTGAGCGCTCCAGTAGCCGGTATCGCCATGGGTCTGGTCAAGGAAGGCGAGAAGTTCGCCATTCTGACCGACATCCTCGGTGACGAAGATCACCTCGGCGACATGGATTTCAAGGTAGCCGGTACCAGCAAAGGCGTAACCGCCCTGCAGATGGATATCAAGATCAAAGGTATCACCGAAGAGATCATGGAGCTCGCCCTGGGCCAGGCCCTGGAAGCGCGCCTGAACATCCTCGGCCAGATGAACCAGATACTCGGCGAGTCGCGTAAGGAGCTGTCTTCCAACGCACCGACCATGATCAGCATGAAGATCGACTCCGACAAGATCCGCGACGTGATCGGCAAGGGTGGCGCGGTCATTCGCGGTATCTGTGAAGAAACCGGTGCCTCCATCGACATCACCGACGACGGTTCAGTCAAGATCTTCGCGCCCACCAAGGACGCCGCCAACGCGGCCAAGGCCCGGGTTGACGAGATCACCGCAGAAGCGGAAATCGGCAAGATCTACGAAGGCAAGGTCGAGCGCATCGTCGACTTCGGCGCATTCGTCAACATCCTGCCCGGCAAAGACGGCCTGGTGCACATCTCTCAGATCGCCAACGCGCGCATCGAGAAAGTCACCGACGTACTGACCGAAGGCCAGATGGTACGCGTACTGGTACTGGACGTGGACAACCGCGGCCGTATCAAGCTGTCCATCAAAGACGTTGAAGCGATTGACGCCGAAAACGCCTAAGCACTATCTGCAGTACCGAGAAGCCCAGGCAATGCCTGGGCTTTTTACTCCCGGAAAAACCCGCTAGCACTTTGCCCCTGCCACACCCCGTGTTATATATTTAATCCACTGGCCAAGCTTGCTTGACAGCACTCCCTCCTTTTTTGGCAAGGACTGCCGACAATCCCGCTTGTGTGCTTTTTCTCGTCCAGACAGACGCTGTGCGTATTTTTGTGCGCGAAAAGTGGGGCGGTAGCGTGCCTGGGGTTGGTGGGAGAGAGAATTCGGCCCACCCCGGTTAGGCACGGTAGTAATGGAACCACAAAATATCGAAATCAAGCGAATACGTAATGAGTGCAGGGATGGAAGGGTAGTGCGTTGTTTTTAAAATAAAAAATGCTCTGGCGTTGGAGATGCGTACCGGAGTTATCTCGAATCATCCGTTATGCATTAATACCGCATGCGGTCTAATCACTGTTATGAAACAGAGCCATGATCACATCAAGCACTCCTGAAAACTGGAATGATGTCCAAAACGAGGTAGGCCGCCTGTTAGAAGAATGCGGATTCACGGTGGAGATTGAGAAAAAAGTACAAACGGTACGCGGCGAAGTCGAGCTTGATGTATACGCTCAAGAGGAAGTTAAAGGGCGAAAATACTCAATTGTCTGTGAATGCAAACACTGGAAAGCTCGCATACCACAGAATGTAGTGCATGGTTTCAGAACAGTTATCGCCGATATTGGAGCTAATGCGGGATATATTGTTTCACTTGCAGGTTTTCAAGAGGGGGCGGTCTCAGGGACCAAGTGCAACACTCAGTTAATGGTCTCAAGGCTGTTACTCACCGAAAGCTGGAGGTGGTCAACAAGCACTTCTACCGGGAATCTCCAGCCTAAAGTCTGGCGTGGACGAGTATTCAGCAGCTCGGCAATCTCATCAAGACGCTCTTGGCTGACCACCGATAGATCAGTACCCTTTGGCAAGTATTGGCGCAGTAAACCATTGGTATTTTCGTTGCTGCCGCGCTGCCAAGGGCTATGAGGGTCGGCGAAGTAGATCTTCAGCCCAGTGCTCGCCGTTATATCTTGGTGACGGGCCATTTCACTGCCTTGATCGTGCGTCATGGTTTTCAGTAGAGAGGGCGCCATACGCGACATCTCTCGGGTGATCGCCTGAGCGGCGCACTCAGCTGTCGGCTCATCCAGTTTGGCTAGAACAACAAAGCGGCTGGTGCGCTCGACCATGGTAGCCACCGCCGACCTATTGCTGGCACCCATGATCAGATCGCTCTCCCAGTGTCCCGGAACAAGGCGGTCCTCGACCTCTGGTGGTCGCAAGTGAATGCTCAGGTCTGCCGGATAGCGCTCACGCCGTCCAGGGCTTACCGTGCGGCGGCGACGCTTACCGTGGCCTTGGCGCAGATAGCTAATCAGTTGCCGCTTCAACTCGCCGCGTGGGTAGGCATAGATCGCCAGATAAATACTCTCGTGACTCACATGAAACTCGGGTCTGTCAGGCCATTGAAGCTTCAGTCTGGACGCGATTTGTTGAGGAGACCAGCGCCGTTTTAGCATTTTACATACGACTTGGAAAAGCTCGCTACTCGGCAGCAAGCGCGGAGGTCTTCTTGGCTTTGTGCGCCTATCACGCGCCAAAGCGCAAGCCTGTATGACATCGTAGTGGCGGGTAGGACTGTTGCGCCTCAGCTCTCGGCTAAGCGTGCTTGCGTGCCGGCCCAGGTGGCGACTGATTGAACGCAGGCTCAATCCTTGGTCTTGCATCAGCATCAGAACGATGCGTTCATCAGTAGTTAAATGCGAGTAGGTTTTCATGGCAACACTCTATCTCATGTGTTGCACTTGGTCCCTGAGACCGCCGTGTCGAGGGAAGTGTAAAAGGGACACGAATCAGTGTCTGTGACACCGTTGCTTACCTTGTTGGTTGGGAGAGGTTGGTATTGAAGTGGCATAGTTTAAAATCTCAAGGGCTGCCCGTTGATTTCCCAGAGACAGGCTACAAATGGAACCAGTTGGGGCTGCTCGCAGAGCAGTTCTACAAGCACTATGCCGATTGGCAGTATCAAGACTTATTAGCAGAGCTTGAATTGACGTTGAGTGAATTGCTTTCACTGATTTCAAGCTTAAGTAACTATGAACTATATGAGACAACGTGGTACGACACATGGCCATTGGGTCGTATGATTCAGTTCAATACATCATCACCAATGAAAAACATGCGTAGTAAGGTTAGGCGATTCAAGAAAAACAAAGGGATACAGTGAAGCATTCACATAACACGACCAGGCACGCGATAAGCGCGTGATGGCAGATGAGTTCCAAGGGTCATTGCCCAGGCGCCGCATAGGCTGTAGCCCCCCGAGTGGCTGATGATGGCCTAGTAGTGACTGCCCCAGGCGTGTCAGAGCGATGCTAGAGCCTGGTCGATGATTGAATAAACCACGGCCTGGAAGATCTAGAGTCCAAAATGGGTTTTTCTATAGCCTTGTTCGTGCTGCGCCATCATCCCAGGCCAGGGTGATTAATCAGGACTCCCTTGACATCGGGATATCGATTGATATCTTGAATAAGTCTTTAGAGATTCAGTCGAAAAACGATGCAAACAGAAAAGGATGCAACCCATGGCCAACCCAAATATCCCGGGGTTTGAGATCAAAACAACTGCGCCCGTTGGATTCGAACACGAGCCCGACGCAACCTCCGGCTACTGGCGCCACCGGCCACAGAACACGTTGCCTACGCATGATTTCATCGGCCCTTATGCACGGCACCGACCCTTGCCGACCCCCGGCGTGGAAAACCGCAAAGCCTATATCATTGGCGGCGGTATAGGCGGTTTGGCGGCTGCCTTTTACCTGATCCGGGATGGCCATATGCCGCCCGAAAATATCACCATTGTGGAAGAGATGGAGGTCGAGGGAGGTTCCATGGATGGTGCGGGTAACCCTGAGGATGGCTATATCGTCCGCGGCGGCCGCGAGATGAATTGGAACTACGACACGCTGTGGGATCTATTTCAGGACGTGCCCGCAAGCGAATTGCCCGAGGGGTATTCGGTGCTGGATGAATACCGCATGGTCAACGACAACGACCCGAATTATTCCAAAGCCCGGTTGATGCGCAATTGCGGCGAAATCATGGATTTCACCGATTTTGGTCTCTCGAAATATCAGCAATGGGAAATGATGCGGCTGATCCTCAAACGCAAAGAAGACCTTGATGACATCACCATTGAGGAATACTTCAGCACAGGTTTTCTTGAGAGCAATTTCTGGTCGCTGTTCCGCAGCATGTTCGCCTTTAAGAACTGCCATAGCTTGTTGGAAGCCAAGCTCTACATGCACCGTTTTCTTGACTCCATTGATGGGTTTGGTGACATGTCGGTGCTTGTTTTCCCGAAATACAATCAATTCGATACCTTCATCAAACCGCTGGCCAATATGCTACGCGACAAGGGTGTAAGCGTTCAGCTTGGAACCCGTGTGTATGATCTTGACATGACCCTGTCTGCCGGTCAGAAGACCGTCACCGGGCTACGGTGTGTTGTGGCGGGGGAAGAGCAGCGCATCGATGTGGCCGACGGCGATCTGGTCTTTGCGCTCACGGGTTCAATGACGGAAAACACCGCCTATGGGGACATGGATACAGTGCCGGAGTTGACGGTGGGCCGCCATGAACCGGGCGAGAGCAGTGGGTGGGACCTCTGGAAAAATCTCGCCCTAAAATCCCCAGTCTTTGGCAAACCAGAGAAATTCTACGGCGACGTAGATCAGTCGATATGGGAGTCCGCCACGCTGACCTGTAAGCCCTCTCCTCTGGTGGATAAGTTGGCGGAACTGTCAGTCAACGATCCCTATTCGGGCCGAACTGTGACGGGTGGTATCATCACCTTTACGGATTCCAATTGGTTCCTGAGCGTCACCATCAACCGTCAGCCGCATTTCCCGGAGCAGCCGGACGACACGCTGGTGATTTGGGTCTACGGCCTGCTGATGGACAAGGACGGTAACTTTGTGAAAAAGCCGATGCCGCAATGCACCGGCAAAGAAATCCTCGCGGAGCTGTGCCACCATCTCGGCATCGAAAGCAAGCTTGACGACGTCGCGGCCAAGACAAAAGTGCGTACCGCGCTCATGCCCTATATCACCGCGCAGTTCATGAAACGTGCCAGAGGCGACCGACCACAGCCGGTGCCGGAGGGCTGTACCAATCTGGGCCTGATCGGGCAGTTCGTCGAGACTCGCAACGACATCATCTTCACTATGGAATCTTCGATACGAACCGCGCGGATCGGAGTGTACAAGCTCCTCAACATTCCCAAACAAGTGCCGGACATCAGTCCAACGCAATATGACATCCGCAATATGATCAAAGGCGCGCGGGCGTTGAACAGCGGAAAGCCTTTTATGGGCGAACGTCTGTTGCATCGGGTCTTGGACAAAACCTATTTTGCTCATATCCTACCGCCTCTACCTGAGCCCGAGAGCTCTAAACATGAGATGTTTGCGCAGGAGGTCGGAGAGATCTTGGGCAAAGGGGGCGAGGCCGTTAAAGGAGTTGGGGCTTGGATTTCCAAGTTCCGAGACAGCTTCATCGGCAAGGACAAGTAACCCGAACCATACCGGCGGCGCGCCTGTTGAAAGGATTTAAGAATGACACACGCGGCTCGCCGTCTGACCCGGCATGAACAACAAGAGCAAACCCGCGTCCGCCTCATCGAGGCTGCAGATCGCATGTTCGCAGAAGGTGGCATCAACGCCGCTTCTCTGCGCAGCCTCTGCGAACGCGCGGGGTTTTCCCAGGGGGCGTTTTATTCGAACTTTGCTAGCAAAGAGGACCTCCTGCTCTCCGTTTTGGAGCGCCATATCCAACAGGAAGTTGCCCTCATGCAAGGGCTGGTATCCAGTTCAGATCGCGATGACCTCGACGAAGCGTTGGATCGGCTGGCGCATCGCTTGGCGGAGATCGCGCGGGATCCACACTGGTCGCTTCTATCCATCGAATTACAACTTCATGCCCGACGCGACCCGCAGTTTGCAGTGCGCACTGAGCAAGTTAAAGCGGCGAGTCTTGGTGAGTTCACCACTCTGTTGGAGGGTCTCATTATTCGTTACCATTTGACCCCGGCCATCACCGCCCCTGATCTAGCAAGAGGCCTCTACGCACTCTGGTCCGGTCTAGCGTTGCAAGGCTCAATCAAAGAGGCGCTGCCGAGAGATCAGGTGTTTCTCTCTTTTCTACGCAACATGATCGGATCGCCGCGAACTTAATACGGGTTACGGCTCTGGAACCAAAACCTGGGGACCACTCGGCTCCCTTAAGTCGAAGTGGTCCCACGAGAAAAAGGGGGGGCAGTTCAGATTGAACTAGCCCCTTAGCGCATTAGACGCTATGCGCGGCCCCATGGGCCTGCGCTAAAACAATCCCATTGCCCACGCTGCCATAAACAGCACCAGCGAGAAGCCCCACATCCACCACAGCGAGTAGCGGATGTGCCGTCCCAGATCCAGTCCAGCCAAGCCCAGAGCCAGCCAGAGCGCCGGAGAGAAGGGGCTGATAAAGGTACCAATGATGTTGCCGATGGTCAGCGCATAGACCACCTCGGCAGGTGCCACGCCGTGATTGCCGACGACCTCCAGTGCTACCGGCAGCAGGCCGAAATAATAGGCGTCGGTGCTCAATACTAGTTCCATGGGCAGGCCGAATACACCCAGGACGATATGCAGCATAGGTACCATTGATTCAGGCAATACCCGCACCAGGTCCTGCGCGATGGACGAAAGCATGCCGGTACCGGTAAATATCCCCAGCATTGAACCGGCAGCCAGAATGATCATGCCCATGCTCAGGGCCGAGGGTGCGTGTGCCGCCATGCGGGCCATCTGCACCTTGCCGCCTGGATAGTTGATCAACAGGGCGGCGGACAGACCGATCATGAAGATGTAGCCGGCAGGCAGCACACTGGTGAACAGCGAGACGATTACCAGCAACAGCAGACCGGCATTTATCCAGATACGGCCGGGACGCTGCAACTCAAGCTCTGCGGCGGACGCCTCTTGCAGAACTTTGAAGCTGTCTACCGGTTCGCCCGGATCGGCGTCGCTCGCAGCGGCCGCGATGCGGCGTTTCTCCCGCCAGCCGAGCAGCGCGGCCATCGCCACTAGCAGTACCGCACCGAAGATTTGAAGCGGAATCAACCCGTGCCATAGCTCGGTCACGTCGATGCCTGTCACTGCGGAGGCACGCCCCAATGGCCCCGCCCAAGGCACCATGTTCAGAATGCCGGCTCCGAGCGCCAGTAACAGCAGCATCAGGTACGGACTCATGCGCAGTTCCTTGTACAACGGTAACAATGCAGGGATTGTCAGCAGAAAGGTGGTTGCGCCCGCGCCGTCCAGGTGGGCCAGCATACCGATCAGCGCCGTGGCCACGGTCACGGCGATCACGTTGCCGCGGGTGACCCGTACCATCGAGTTGATAATGGGGCGGAACAGCCCGGTATCCTGCAGCACGCCGAAAAAAGTGATGGCAAACACGAACATGGTGGCGATGGATATGACCCGCCCCAGGCCTTCAGTGTAGAAACCTGAGATGGCCTCTGGCCCGAAGCCCGCCGCGAGCGCACCCAGCAGCGGAACCACGATTAGCGGCAGAATGGGGGACATACGTCCGATCAGTAGCAACAATACTAGGCTGCCAATGGTCAACAGGCCGATTAGGGTCAGCATGCCGAGATCTCCTCTTCTTTTGTAATTGTGTAAAAACGGGCAGGGAGCGTAAGGGATGAAGCTTTCATGAACCTTAACCATGGCGACTCGGCAGCAGCGGGACATGGATGCCATCGCAATCTGCAGTCACCGGCTGCTGGTTCAATATCCTTGCAACGAACAACGGGCGCTGGATGAGCTAAAAACCTTCCCGCCCCCTTTGCTATCTGAACTTTTTACGTTTGCGCGCATCTTTCAGGTGCACGCTCAAGCCGCTTGCTTGAACGTTGATACCCCCGGAGATGTAATGCCAAAACACCCTACTGAAGCCCAACAACGAGCCATACTCAAGCGGCTGGATAAGTTCAGCCGCTTCACTGACAGCAGCATCGGCCTGCCTTTCACCCGGTTCAAGATTGGGGTCGAGGCCATCATTGGTCTGGTGCCGGGTATCGGTGACCTGATTGGATTGGTGATGTCGGGCTATGTGCTGCTGGAGGCGCAGCGGGCAGGTGCGAGTAATGACGTGAGGCGGCGCATGCTGCGTAATATAGGCATCGACTTTGTTGGTGGTCTGATACCGGTGGTGGGCGATGCCTTTGATGCCGTCTACAAAGCCAACACGCGTAATACCCGATTGCTGAGGAACTATCTGAACGCGCAGCTTGCAGTAGAACCGCCGCCGTCTTCTTTTCCCTGGAAAATATTAATTGGTTTGTCTGTCCTGTTCGCTGGGATCGCGGGTGGCTTGATGTTTCTCTTGTAAACGCGGGTGGAAAACAGAGCAGACTAAACTGACTCTTTGTTCCGGGGCATGCGCTCACCCTCGTTAGTTCCTGTGTTGGCGGTACATAGCAGGGCGAGACTCTTGCCGGGCTGAATATGATTTTGGTTAATGCGGTCGCGGCCCTGAGCGCTGGCGCGAATATGCTAAGGTCTGGCTCACAGGCTAGTGAACGCCGGGAATACCGAGCGCATGCTGGGTGGTGTGCCGCCATCGAAGGAAAGCCGTGGCATTGGCTCCTATGAAGGGGAGCATAGAGATCGGCAGGTAGAGATTGCAGTGCAACTCTTCCAGGCGATGGGTATCGCGCGTGACGACAAAGACAAGCGTCAGGACTGGATCTTGCGCGGGTTCCGGGGTAATCCCCCCATTCTTAGCGGGGTTCAGAAGTAGAGTCAGGCCACCATGGCCAACTTCTGTCGCGGCGTGATGCCACCCAAGGCCATATTTGGCCGTTCGTTATTGTATGTCCATAACCAACGTGTCGCGAAGTCCTGGACCTGCTCAATCGAGTCGAACAGATAGTGCGACAGCCAGTCATAGCGGACGGTTCGGTTGTAACGCTCGATATAGGCGTTCTGTTGCGGCTTGCCTGGCTGGATAAAGCTGATAGTAATGCCACGCTTTTCAGCCCAGGCAGCCAGCTTGCCACTGATGTACTCGGGGCCATTGTCGCAGCGGATCTGGGCTGGTTTACCGCGCCATTCGATGATCTGGTTCAAGGCTCGGATAACACGCTCAGCCGGCAGTGACAGATCAACCTCTATACCCAGTCCTTCGCGGTTGAAGTCATCCAGCACATTGAACAAACGATAGCTGCGACCGTCGCTGAGTTGGTCGTGCATGAAGTCCATGGACCAGCATGCATTGATTGCTGAAGGTACTGCGAGTGGTTCAGGCTTCTCACGTACCAGGCGCTTACGGGGCTTGATGCGCAGATTCAACTCAAGCTCTCGATAGATGCGATAGACCCGCTTATGGTTCCAGCCAAAGCCCTTCACGTTGCGTAAGAACAGGAAGCACAAGCCAAAGCCCCAGTTGCGCTGATTGTGGGTCAGGCGCAATAGCCAGTCGGCGATCAGCGCGTTCTCAGTGCTCAGCCGGGCCTGGTAGCGATAGCAGGTCTCGCTGATACCAAACAGAGCGCAAGCCAAGCGTATGCTGGCCTTTTTATCGCTAACTGCTTTGTGCGCCATCTCGCGACGGTGAGACGGCTTCACCTCTTTTTTTCGATGGCTTCCTTGAGGATCTCAGCCTTGAGACGCTCCTCGGCGTACATTTTCTTCAGCCGTCGGTTTTCGTCTTCAAGCTCTTTGAGCCTGGCCATCATGGATGCATCCATGCCGCCGAACTTGGAGCGCCATTTGTAAAACGTCGCACTGCTGAATCCGTGCTCGCGGCAAAGCTCAGGAACCGGTACACCGTTCTCGGCTTGCTTCAGGATTGCCAGAATCTGGCTGTCGGTAAAACGTGATGTTTTCATGCAGAATCTCCCTGCAAATAGCTTACGGAAAATTCTACTTCTGATCACCGCTGTTTTTCGGGGGGATTACCCCGGCAGTTCGATGCGCCGGTATCTATCGTGGTGACCTATGACCGGGTTTTGCGCGAAGGCGACATTGCCCAGTTCGATTGTGGCGCCTTGGTCAATGGTTTGGTGAACGCAGCCTGGTCGCGCGGCCTGGGCTGTGTGGTGAACAGTCAGGGCATCATGCACTCGCCGGTGGTTCGCGAACATGCCGGCATTCCTGAAGATCAGGTCATCATGATTTGTGTTGCCATAGGCTACCCGGATGAAGAGTTTCCCGCCAACGCGGTGGTATCCAAGCGTCGGTCGGTGAGTGAGGTGGCGACCTTTGTTGGTTTTGATGAGACAGTGTCGTAGAAACAGTAGGCATAGGATAAATGGTTGAAGACTGGAATGGGGCCAGGTTTAACCGGCCCCGCAATTGACTCATCTGGTAATACTGCTCACCAGTTTCGCGCAGAAATCCTCGGTAATATTCAACCTAAATAACGTCTGCAATATCCCAGGTAACTCTTCAGCAGCGATCAACTGCTCCTGCACTAGCTGGTTAGGCAGGAAGGTTTTCAAGCGTAAACCGGTCAGTGCATAGCGAATGGTCGCGCCGTTGTATTGCGCTACCATTTGCTGGGTAAAGGGTGAGTCGGGGTGGGTCGATACGTAGTAGTTGTGGTGGGCAAAGTCGTCCCGATAGTAAGGCTCATCGCTGAACTGATAGATATTGAACCACCCGTCGTGGCGCCAATATCGTAATACCCAGTGATGTGCCACACGATCCAGACGGTAGCGCCAGGCATCCTGCATAACCTGATTCCACGCCTTCAGTTCGATCGGCTCGCGTGGCCCGACATTACCCACGCCAACATCTACCAGCCAGTTGCTGCCATTCAGGTCGACGTTCAATAACGTGTGACCGATGGCGGTCATCTCCTGCTCGCTGATACCCATCAGTATTCGTGCACTGCGTCCTGCCACCGCAAAGCCCAGGCGTTCCAGCACCGCTGCGAACAGAGTGTTGTGTTCGTGGCAATAACCGCCGCGACCCTGGCTCACCAGTTTTTCCTGTACCTGCAGCAAGTCGATATCAATGCTTTCACCCGCAATGATGTCGAGGTTTTCAAAGCTGATGGCGTCCAGGTGTGCCCGTGTCAGTGCGCGCAGGGTGGGTAGGGTAGGCGCTAGCGATCCCTGGTAATCAATGCGCTGCAAATAGGCTCGCAGATCCAGTTTGGCGGACTCCCAGGTGGCGGAAGGGTGGGTGCTCAGGATTTGAGGAAATGACGTCATGGTTTTGCTCCACCAAAGTGAGCCGGGTAGCTAGAATGGTCGGGAGTCTAAAAGGTAAAGTTAACTTGAGGTCAAGTTGCTTTTTCTTTATGCCGTTGTTTGGTACCAATGCATTGATACTGATCAAGCCGAGGTAGGGCGTTTCGGGGTTTAATTGGACCATACCCACAGCCTGAGGTGCTTATGGCGCTGCACAAGACCCATCAATGGAATCTAGGCTATTTCGTCTTTGCCTTCGCCTTGCTGATGCTATTTCAAGGTTGGTGGGGCACCCAGCGGGCAACCGTCACTCTGCCCTATAGCGAGTTCCTTGAGCAGGTTGAACGGCGCGCCCTGACTGATCTGGTTATTGGCCAGCATGACATTCAGGGTCGTTTTGTCTCACCGGCGGGCGCCCATACGCGCTTTGTTACCCAGCGGGTTGATACTGATCTGGCGGAGCTGCTGGCGCGTCATGAGGTGGTATTCCGCAATCGGCCGAGTAGTACCTGGTTGAGCAATCTGCTGTCCTGGCTGTTTCCAATGCTGCTGATCATTGGTTTCTGGGTGTTCATGTTCCGCAATATTGCCAACCGTCAGGGCCTTGGCGGTATGGTCAATATCGGCAAGTCGCGAGCGCGCGTGTATGTCGAGCGTGATACCGGGGTGACCTTTAAAGATGTGGCTGGTATTGATGAAGCCAAAGCCGAGTTGCAGGAAATCGTCTCGTTTCTCAAGGATCAGCCCCGCTACGGCCGTCTAGGCGCGCGTATCCCCAAGGGCATCCTGCTGGTCGGCCCGCCGGGTACGGGTAAAACCCTGGTGGCCCGGGCGGTAGCGGGCGAGGCTGGGGTGCCGTTCTTTTCGATTTCCGGTTCAGAATTCGTTGAGATGTTTGTTGGCGTGGGCGCGGCGCGGGTTCGCGATCTCTTTGTTCAGGCCCGCGAGGCCGCGCCCTGTATCATCTTTATCGATGAGCTGGATTCCCTGGGCAAGATGCGTGGGGCTGGCCAACTGGGCGGCAATGATGAAAAGGAACAGACCTTGAACCAGTTGTTGGCTGAGCTGGATGGGTTTGATCCGCGCGAAGGAGTGGTTCTGCTGGCAGCCACGAACCGCCCTGAAGTACTGGACCCGGCCTTGATGCGGGCGGGTCGATTTGATCGGCAGGTGGTTATCGACCGCCCAGACCGGGTTGGCCGTGCGGCAATTGTGCAGGTTCATCTGAAGCGAGTTATCTGTGATGCCGACATAGATCCGGACAAAATCGCTGGCCTGACGACTGGTTTTACCGGTGCTGATCTTGCCAATCTGGTCAATGAAGCAGCGATCGTTGCCACAAGGCACGATGCCGATAGTGTGGGCATGGACGATGTCACCCAGGCCATCGAACGTATTGTGGCCGGTTCCGAGCGCCATGGCCGGCTGCTGCAACCGCATGAAAGAGAAGTAGTGGCCTATCATGAAATGGGCCACGCCCTGGTGGCGGCGGCGCTGCCCGGCATGGATCCGGTACACAAGGTATCCATCATCCCGCGCTCAATTGGCGCGCTGGGTTATACCCTGCAGCGGCCAACTGAAGATCGCTACCTGATTACTACCCAGGAGCTGAAAAACCGTCTTGTGGTTCTGCTGGCTGGCCGCGCTGCGGAGGACGTAGTGTTCCAGGAAATCTCTACCGGCGCTGCAGATGATCTTGCCCGGGTAACCGATATTGCACGCCAGATCGTCACCCGCTTTGGTATGTGCGCAGAGCTAGGTCAGGCGGTTTTTGAACGGCAACCATCGCGCTTTCTGGGTGACACGCCTGACGTGAGTCTGACCCGCGACTACTCCGAAAAAACCGCAGAGAAAATCGACCTGTCGATCAAACAGTTGATAGACAATGCCTACCAGGAGGCGCGTACCCTGCTGGAGCAGCGACGTGACTTGCTTGAGCAGGGTGCACGCATGCTGCTTGAGCAGGAAACCGTCACGCCCGAGCAGTTCCCGGCCTTGATCGGCGAGCCTGCGCCCTAACCCCAATGCAACGGCCCAGGTGAACAGCGAGAAAACCAAGGCTTGTGATGCCCCGTGATAGGGCGTTATCGAGCACATGCGTCTGCCGTGAATCTACATGCGGTGCATATACACAGGCGCGGTACTGAGTAAAACTCCGTTGCGGGCGGTCCATAGTGCGTCGCCTAACCAATTTGAGGAGTTTTTTGTGAGCCGATCCACCCTGTTTCGCTTGGTCGCCTGTGTTGTTCCCCTGTTAATAGTGGGCTGCGCCCAACAGCCCGAGGTACCGGTGCGCAGCGCCGAGCCTTTCCGCATCAGCTACACTGTTGGGCCTTGTTACGGCACTTGCCCGGTGTATCAGGTGGCGGTTCAGGCCGATGGCTTTACCTACTTCAATGGTGAGCGCCACACCCTGATTGAAGGGCCGCGGCAGCGCAAGAATCAGACGGGTGTGTTTCAGACAGTGCAAGCGCGCCTAGCTGAATGGCAGCCGGCGATAGGCGTAACCCAAGCGACCCAGGATTGCGAACCGCGCGCAACCGACCTGCCCGAGTACGCCGTCATCTGGACTAATGCAGCAGGAGACAAGGCGGTGCTGGAACACGACACCGGTTGCCGTTCCGAGAATGCCCGGCAGTTGACCGACGCACTCAAAAGCCTGGATGGTCTGCTGGGTGTGGATGCTTGGGTTGGGCCCGCTGCGCGCTAATGTGAGCACGTTCGATCTCATGGTCACGATGGCGCTGGCCGAGGGTTAGCTGCCTCAAATCCCCGGTCGGTGCCGTCTGGCCGGGCACCCACTGACGCCAAACACTATTTTATTTTCTCAAATGCCTATCGGTATGGGGCAATAGCTACCTTTCTTGCTTTCTTTTTAATACAATGCGAATCGTTATCAATATTATGCGCATTAATAAGGAAGCCCGTCATGCCTGCGTCACCCTCGCTCATCCGCTCCGGTTCCGTTTTTGCTGTCCATCCCATGGCGACCAGGCGGCCGCTGCGTCTTGCGATCCATTTGCTGGCCATCGGCGTTGCTTGGGCAGTACTGCCCGCCTGGGCACAGCAGGCAGATACGGCGGACGCTGAAAGCTGCGTGGCGCTGGATTCCGTGATTATTACCGGCTCTCAGAATTCGGCTGTTACCGAGGGTACCGAGTCCTATACTGCTAGAGCTGCGCGCACGGCTACGCCGCTGAGCCTGTCACTGCGCGAGACGCCACAGTCGGTTAGCGTGGTTACCCAGCAGCGCATTCAGGATCAGGATATGCAGACGATCCTGGATGTGGTTAACAACACTACCGGCGTGTCGGTCAATCGCTACGAGACCGATCGCGCCCAGTTCAACGCCCGTGGTTTCGAAATCAACTCGTTGATGATTGATGGTGTGCCGACGGTATGGGAACAGCCGTGGAGCTCGGGAGAAATTTTCAGCAGTCTGGCCATGTACGATCGTGTTGAGGTGGTGCGCGGTGCCAACGGCCTGATGGCAGGGGCGGGCGATCCTTCTGCCTCGCTGAATCTGGTACGCAAACGCGCCAGTAGCCGTGATCTCACCGGCTCAGTGGAGCTGAGTGCTGGGAGTTGGGATACCTTCGGCACCACGGGTGATGTGTCCTTCGCGTTGAATGAGGCGGGTACCGTGCGTGCTCGGTTAGTCGGCGATGTGAATGACGGCGAGAGCTGGATTGATATGAAATCCACCCGCCGCGAAACCCTGTACGGCACCATGGATATCGATCTGACGCCTGACACCACCTTATGGTTTGGTCTGAGCCGTCAAGACAGCAATTCGGATTCTCCGATGTGGGGTGGTCTGCCAATCTGGTATGCGGACGGTGGCCGCACCGACTGGAGTCGTTCGAAAACCTCGTCCGCTGACTGGAGCCGTTGGGATAACAGTTACGAGACCTATTTCATTAATCTGGATCACACCTTTGCCAACGACTGGCAGCTGAACCTTGGCTATAACCGTGGCGAACGCACGTCCGACTCTTACCTGCTGTACTTATTTGGCAACCCAGGCAGGAATGGCAGCTCTGCGATGGGCGCGTTCCCCGGCTCGTACGCCACCAAGTCGGTTCAGGATGATTACAGCATCCGCCTCAACGGCCCGCTTGCGCTGTTCGGGCGGGATCACGAGTTGGCCTTTGGTTACATTCACAGTGAGCAGAAGTTTGATGCCGATAGGCGTGCCGCGTTGGGGGGGACGGTGCCGAACTTCGATGCGTATGACGGCGATTACCCTGAGCCGGCCTGGAGCGGGAAGACGCCTTATAGCTATGGAGATCTGACGCAGACAGGACTTTATGCGGTGACGCGCTTGAATCTGACCGATGAGCTCAAGCTGATTGTCGGCGCGCGCAACAGCCGGTACAAGAAGGTCAGTGACGATACGCCGTTCGACACCCCGTCGCGCATCGACGACAGTGAGCTGACGCCGTACGCTGGCGCTATATACGACCTCAGCGAGAATGTGTCGGCCTATGTCAGTTACACGGAGATATTCCTGCCGCAGTCGGACCGGGATATCACCGCGCAGCAGTTGGCTCCCATCGTCGGCGAGAGCTACGAGACCGGCCTGAAGGCCGAGTTCCTTGATGGCCGCCTGAATACCTCTGCGGCGATTTTCAAGATCAAGCAAAACGGCTTGGGTGATTCCACTGGCATTCCTGTTCCGGGCGGCCTTCCTGGCGAGTTCGCCAATGAGGCGATTGACGTTACCAGCAAGGGTTTCGAGCTGGAGGTGACAGGTGAGCTGGCTCCCGGTTGGAATGTCATGGCCGGTTACACCCAGTTCGATGTGGAAAACTCGGCTGGCGACGCGGCTAACACGCGTTATCCGACCAAGCTGCTACGTACCTTCACCACCTATCGGCTGCCTGGTGTGCTGAACAAGCTGACGCTTGGCGGCGGGGTAAATTGGCAGGCAGATATTCATACCATGGCCGTCAACCCGGCGGGGGATCTGGAGCGTATCGAGCAGGACGCGTATGCGTTGGTTAACCTGATGGCACGCTATGACATCAGCGATAATCTGTCGGCGCAGATCAATGCCGATAACGTCACTGACGAGAAGTACTTCGATATGTTTGATGCTTACGGCGCATTGACCTACGGGGCACCACGTAGCCTCACTGCGTCGGCCAAGTACCGCTTCTGATAGGCGCATGGCAGGTCGGCGTTACTGCTGACCTGCTAATGCTGACTGCGCGATAAGCCTCAACGACGTGCCGCACGTCCTCGGTATTGCCCTTCTGCACGTTCCGGTAGTGTTTTAACGTCTTGTTCAGATAATCCCGAGCGATGCTTTCCTGCGCGGCGCTGTCCGCCTGCCAGATCTGTTCGCCCAGGGGGCTGATGGTCTTTTGATCGGTGCTCCGTTCGCGGTTTGCCGATACCAGCAGCACTTCATAAAAGCGCTGGTTGTCCTTTATCAATATTTCCTGTGTTAGGCGAAAATCCAACGAGATGAGCTGCTGGCGCAAACGGTATTCCTGATGAACCGGGCACAGCAGGAAGTCGAGGTTGGCGTGCGGATGTTGTTGGTGAAGCGCCTTAATAAAATGCGTCATCAGCTCACCGCCCACGCCAGCGACGATGATCAAATGCCTGCCTGCATACTGCGCCAGCGGCAATGCGGCGGTATCCAGGCAGTGCGTATGCCAGTTGCCGGCAGTGTTCGGGTAGAAACGCTGGAGTTTGTCATCCAACTGGCTGATCAGCTCGGGGAGGATATCGACAAAATGGATCTTCGGCGCAGCCTGGCGCGCCAGCAGGGCTGCGCCAAGCAGGCCGTGATCACAGCAGCAATCCCAGATATGCGCGTAGCCGGGTGTGACCATGGATTCGATTTGCCTGAGGCGTTTGCTGAGTTTCAACGCGGTTATCTGTTCCGGGGGCGTGATTTGCCGCAGTGAATGAGGCGGGCATTATGTCCTAATAGAACTGTTGTGCCACCGCGCGGTCTTAAATTGAGGCTGCGCGCCATTCAGCCGTAGCTGGGTAACTTAGGTGGTCAATATCAAATTGGAGTTGATTATGAGTCTTACAATTAAATCGTTGCTGCTCAGTATGGCTGTTCTGTTCATTGCGGGCTGTAACACAATGGAAGGTGCCGGTCGGGATATCCAGGACGCGGGCGAAGCGGTTGAGCGCGGAGCGCAGAACTAAGCATTTGCAATGCCCGACTACTCGGCCACAGTTGGCGGCCTGGGTGGTCGGGGGTGTTGATTATTCGCCGTTCCCCATCGGTTTTTCCTCCCGCCTGCTCAACTTCGGTCAGTCAGGATCTCGCGCATGATCCGCTTCTGCTGGGTTACCTCTGGACCTAATCCCTGACCCTTCGTGCAGATTACACCGACGGGTTAACGTACAATACCGCCTGACTTCACATGCAGGCGCGGCGCAATGGCGATTCAGTGGTACCCCGGACATATGCACAAGGCCCAGAAGGCGATCAGGGAAGTATTGCCCCAGGTCGACCTGCTGATCGAAGTGCTGGACGCGCGCATTCCCTATTCCAGTGAAAACCCGGCGATTGCCGAGCTGCGTGGCGACAAGCCGTGCATCAAGGTGCTGAGCAAGACCGACCTGGCCGACCCGCAAGTCACTGCGGCGTGGCAGGAGTATCTTGAACAGGAGCGTGGGGTAAAGACCTTTGCGACCACTACAGAGCAGCCGGGGCGTATCAAGTTGCTGGTCGATCTGTGCCGCAAGATGCTGCCGGAGAAGGAAGCCGGGGCGAAGAACATCAATGCGATGATTGTCGGTATTCCTAACGTGGGCAAATCGACCATCATCAATACCTTGGCCGGACGCGTGGTGGCCAAGACCGGCAACGAGCCAGCGGTGACCAAGGATCAGCAACGCATTAATCTGGGTAGTGGTGTGGTGTTGCTGGATACCCCCGGTATTCTCTGGCCGAAGATCGAAAATCCCAACAGCAGCTACCGTCTGGCCGCGACCGGGGCGATCAAGAACACCGCGATGGAGTATGAGGATGTCAGCTTCTTTGTTGCCGAGTATTTGATCAAGGCTTATCCGGAACTGATCCAGGCGCATTTCCAGTTGGAATATCTGCCCAGCACCGAGCTGGAGTTTCTTGAGATGGCGGGCGCGCGCCGTGGTGCCTTGCGTGCCGGTGGCAAGGTCAACCTGCACAAGATCTGTGAAGTGCTGATCAATGAATTACGCTCGGGCAAGCTTGGTTTGATCAGCCTGGAAACCCCGGCCATGGTTGAGCTGGAAAAGCGCGCTATTGCTGAGGCCAAGGTGAAGAAGGAAGCGGAAAGCGCGGAGCGCAAAAAGCGCTTCAAGGAAGGCTCACGCAACTCTGACCGCGCTGATCGCAAGGAACAGAAAAACCAACCGCCTGCCCCCAGCAAGGGCACCGGCAGCCGCAATCACCCGCGCAAGAAAAAATAGCGGGCTAGTGCACCGGGCTTAGCTGACCTGGCGCAGAATTATCTGCCATTGCTCCGCGCTGACCGGCATTACCGACAGCCGGCTACCGCGCTTGACCAGGGCCAGTTCTTCCAGGCCGGGCAGTGTTTTTAATTCATTCAGCGGGATCAACCGGGGCAGCTTGCTGACGAAGCGCAGATCCACCGACTGCCAGCGCGGGTTATCCCGAGTGCTTTTTTCATCGAAATAGGGCGAATCGGGGTGGAACTGGGTTGGGTCGGGGAAGGCTGTTTTGACCACCTTTACTACGCCGGCAATGCCGATATGCTTGCAACTGGAGTGGTAGATAAATACCTCATCGCCTGCGCTCATCGCCTTTATGAAGTTGCGCGCCTGGTAATTGCGCACGCCGTCCCAGGTAATGGCTGTTTCCGGCGCCTGGGCAAAATCGTCAATGCCGCATTCGTCCGGCTCGGTTTTCATCAGCCAATGGGCCATAGGTGGTTTCTCCTGGGGAGGAAAGAGGGGTAACCTGCGAGCATGACATTCTCTTCCGAAAGCCCGTCGTTGCAAAGCCCTGGTCTCGAAAGCCCTGACTTGACGCGCTTTCGCAATCCGGCGGTGCGTCATCTGGCGTGGATGTGCCATACCGCGCAGTTGCTTGGCGGCCCGCAAGTCATGGCAATGCGAGCCTATTGGCCTGACGATTTGCTGGCGCGGCTGACCCGCTGGGACGCCGAGCCCGAGGCCGGCCCAGCAGTGTTGACTGAGGCAGCCAATCCGCGCTTGGGCATGTATTTCGAGAGTCTGTATGCCTGTCTGCTGACGGATGTGCTTGGCTGGGATTTGCTGGTCAGAAACCTGCCGATCCGGCGTGGCGGTATTACTCTGGGGGAGCTGGATTTTGTCGTGCGCAATCCGCACTCCGGGCTGGTCGAGCATCACGAAATCGCAGTGAAGTTTTACCTGGGTTATATCCAGCCCGGCTCAGTCGACAGTGAGCAGAATGTGAGCTGGTACGGCCCCAATGCGCGTGACCGTCTTGATCTGAAAACCCGGCGCCTGCTGGATGAGCAAAGCCAGCGCACGGCGTTGCCGGAGGCCGTAGCAGCGTTACGCCAGCGGGGCATCGAGCAGCCGCAGATTTCGCGTATTTTTATGCCCGGGTATTTGTTTTATCCGCGTAATACGCAAGTGCAGGCGGCCGAATGGGTGCCGGCTGATCACCCGCGGGGCGGCTGGGCCTATCTGAAGGCTGCGCTGCAGCTGGATATGAGCGATTGGGTGCCGCTGCGCAAACCGCATTGGCTTGGGCCCTGGGTGCAGCCGAGCGCACCCAGCGCGGATGAACGGGAGATAGCCTTGGCTGAGATCCGTGATGCCGAGACACCGCGGTTGTTTGCCCAGCTACGTCAGCATCCATTGACGGATGATTGGTGTGAAGTGCAGCGGATCTTTGTTATGCCTGCGCGCTGGCCTGGCGTCTAACATCTGCCTCAGCGGCAGGGGGCGCAGGTAACTACGGTATTGCGACCGGCATCCTTGGCTCGGTATAGCGCCGCGTCGGTCTCGACCTTGAGTTCATCCAGGTCTGTAGTAGGGCCGGGTAGACGCGAGCAGACCCCGACGCTGACGGTGATCACGCGGCCAATGTCGGACAGTTTGTGCGGCATCTGGGCAGCCTCGATGGCTGCGCGGCAGGCTTCGGCTACCTTTATGGCGTTATCGGTATCAGGCAGGACAATCGCGAACTCTTCCCCGCCATAGCGGGCCAGCAAGTCAGTAGGCCGGCGCACCACGGCTTGCAGGATGCGAGCGACCGCACGCAGGCATTCGTCTCCGGCCGGGTGACCATAGTGGTCATTGAAGGCTTTGAAATAGTCGATATCCAGCATGACCAACGCCAGGGGGGTAGACAGCCGTGTGGCGCGGGCCCACTCCTGCTCGAGGAAACGATCAAAATGCCGACGGTTGGCCAGGTTGGTTAGCCCGTCGGTCAAGGACATCTTTTCCAATTTGTCTTTGGCTTCATTTAGTACGCGATTGCGATTCAGGTTAATTAACGCGTAGATCACCAGCAGCGCAATGAATAGCACCCCCGACACCATCACTAACGCTGGTAAGTAGCCGCGCCGGCGGTCGATATAGGTTTGGGAGGGCATGGATTCTATATGCCAGGCCCGTCCCGCTATGTCGGCCAATGGCGTTTGGTAGGTCAGGTTGCTCACCCAGCGCGGGTCCTCGGGATCGGCATTGCTATACAGTACTTTGCGCTCTGAGTCAGTCACATCGAGAACCTTGAATAGCAGGCTGGAGTTGTCGCCCCAACCAATTACCTGGTTTGCCAGTTCGCCGACCCGGAATACCCCGGTAATAAAGCCATAATGCGTCGCTCGGCGCTGCTCCAGGTTGTTGGGCTGGCCTTGATAGAGCGGTGCAAACACGAGAAAGCCCTGCTGGGTGTCTGGCTCTTGCACCAGCCTGATACCGGCCGTGGCGACCAGCCTGCCGGTATCGCGCGCGGACTCAAGGGCGTCCAGCCGGCGCTGTTCGCTGGCCAGATCAAAGCCTAGCGCAGCGCGATTTTTTTCCAGGGGTTCGATAAACTGCACGGGTACATACCAAGGCCGGTCAGATACCGGTACCAAGTGGTCTTCAGGGCCGCGTTCGGTGACCTTCAGGTCCTTGAACAGCCGCTGTTGCACGCTTTCGAAACGCCGCAGGCTATCGCGATCAATCACCGGGGCCCAGGCAAAGGCCATGATTGCTGGTGAGCGAGTCAAGATGCCCTCGCTGAGCGCTTTGAAGCGGTCCGAGTGCATGCCGGGCATGATGTCCATCGCTGCTTTCAGGGCGTGAAGCAGTTCAAGGTTGAGCAGTACCTCACGCTCGAATACCGCTGCGGCTTGCTGTATGTCGCCCTGGAATTCGTTGGCGATCGCCTTGGTTTCCTGATTGTAGACAGTACGGCTGAGTGCCGCGCAGATAGCGATACCCACCAGAGCAAGCAGGATTATGGCCAGAAGTGGATAGCGTTTCACTCTGACCTCCTGGGTAAATAATGTGAAGAAAAAGGGCCAGTACTACTGGCCCCTTGCTATGACGCTATAACCGCTATTCAGTTCCCTTTGATGCCTTTGGCGATGCGCTCACCAATCTCCTGATCGATATTGCGCCAGTACTCCAGTGAGCGCTCCAATACCGGTTCGGTAACGCCATTCTTGAGATGCCCGACGACGTTGGAGATCAGTCTTTCGCGCGCCGCATCGTCCAATACTTCACGGACCATGGTGCCTGCCTGGCCAAAGTCGTCATCGTCCCTGCGCAGGGTGTAGGCGCTGCGCACCATGTCGCCGCTGGTGGTCCAGGTATCCACTGGCGGGTTGAGCGACGGATCGGCTTTTGGGCCGCCTTTGGAGTTGGGTGCATAAACCGGGTCGGTGACGTTATCCATACGCATCGCGCCATCTTTGCTGTAACTGTGCACAGGCGCATGCGGACGGTTGACCGGGATCTGCTTGTAGTTCACCCCGAGCCGCGCACGATGTGCATCTGCGTAGGCGAAAATCCGGCCTAACAGCATCTTGTCTGGGCTAACACCGATACCCGGCACCAGGCTGTTGGGCTCGAAGGCGGCCTGTTCGATCTCGGTGTGGTAATCCGTGGGGTTGCGCGTCAGCGTCAATCTGCCAACCGGGATTAGCGGGTAGTCGCCATGCGGCCAGACCTTGGTCAGGTCGAAGGGATTGAAGCGATAGGTTTCGGCATCCTTGAACGGCATGATCTGCATCTGTAGCGTCCAGCTGGGAAGGTCGCCATTCTTCAGCGCTTCATACAGGTCGCGGGTGTGGTAATCGGCATCCTGACCAGCCAGTGTGTCGGCTTCTTCCTGGGTCAGAAAGTCGATGCCCTGGTCGGTTTTGAAGTGGTATTTGACCCAGAACTTTTCGCCCTGGGCGTTCACCCACATAAAGGTGTGGCTGCTGTAGCCATTCATATGCCGCCAGGTCTTCGGAATGCCGCGGTCACCCATCAGCCAGGTCACCTGGTGCGCTGACTCAGGCGACAAGGACCAGAAATCCCACTGCATGTCGTGGTCGCGCAGGTTGGTATCGGCGCGGCGTTTCTGTGAGCGAATAAAGTGCTGAAACTTCATCGGGTCGCGGACGAAGAAGACCGGGGTGTTGTTGCCGACCAGGTCGTAATTGCCCTGGCTGGTGTAAAACTTGATCGAGAAACCGCGCGGGTCGCGCCAGGTATCCGGGCTACCGCGCTCACCGGCTACGGTGGAAAAGCGCACCAAGACATCGGTCCTGGTGCCGGGCTGGAACACTGCTGCTTTGGTATAGGCGCTGACGTCGTGGGTCACTTCAAAGTGGCCAAAACCACCACCGCCCTTGGCATGCGGTTGCCGCTCGGGAATACGCTCACGGTTGAATTGCGCCATTTGCTCGATCAGATAATGATCATGCAGCAGAATCGGGCCGTCTGGGCCAATGGTCAGGGAGTGCTCGTCACTGGAAACCGGTATTCCGGCATCGTTGGTGGTAGGTTTTTGCTTGTTGTCCGCCATCATCAGGGCTCCTTGTCGTTAGGTGAATCCGCGATGCTGGCTCTTCTCGGTTGCAGGCGCATCACGTGTTCGCAGGGGCTCGGCTAGCGATTGGAGTCACTGCCGCTTAGCCGCTTAGCCGCTTTATATTGGAGTCATCCTGTGGCTATAGTTCATTCGGATTTTGCTGGGTTCATCGTACCTGCGGCATACCGGCTGCTAAGCACCAGGGGAATTGGCGTTGAGGATTTTGTTGAGAGTGCTGTCGAGAGCGCTGTCGAGAGCGCCGTTGGTCGGAGAGTGGCAGCCTGCATGAACTTCGTGGGTGGCCTGGCCTCCAAATTTTACAAAGCAATTGTGTACTATTGTTTTTAGTTGTATAGCTTTCAATCCACCCGGCAAGGGTCTTACGCCGGAGAGGTATAGCCTGGATGCTGACAATGTCCAATCCACTCGAAGGACTGCGTTATGCAAAAACAGCTCTCATCGCTACCGCGTGCGGCCAAATCTGCAACGCGTCACGTGCTCGTTCCACCGCCTATCCCCGGCGTTATTGAAGTTGTAGAGCTGCCTGACCGGCAGCAGCGTCATCTTGACGCGCTGCGTGTGCATATTAACGAGCTCTTGGCAGACCAATGGCTGATCGCCAGCCGCAACCCGTTGACACTGCGGCGCGGCCAGCAGGTCTGCTATGTGCTGCACGGGATGCTGGTGTCTGAAGGCTTGGTTTGATTAGGCGGCTTATCGGCTTATTCAGGAGCCGATGCGGCAATTTCACGTAGCGCTTCCACCAAGGTGCCTGGTTCCTGCGCGCCTGCAATCATGTATTGTTGATTGATTATAAAGGCGGGTACCGCAGAGACACCGGCCTGCTGATAGGTCGTCTCCTCATCGCGTACTGCCTGGGCGAAGTCAGTGGAGTTGAGTATTTCAATAGCCTGCGCTGCACTCAGTCCAATTGACTCGGCGCAGCCAGCAAGAATCTTGGAATCGGCGATGTCCGCTGCCTTGCCGAAGTAGGCATCGAACAGCGCCATTTTCATCTCGGTCTGTTTACCCTGCTCACCAGCCCATTTGACCAAACGGTGGGCATCGAAGGTGTTGCGGGTATAGCGTTCCTGCATCCGGGTAAAGTCCAGACCCAGCTCCTGAGCGATGCTCATCATGTTGCTCTGCGTGGCTTCCATCTCGGCAACGCTGCGGCCATATTTACGGCTGAGCGCGTCCAGAATAGGCATCGGCTCGGCATCCTGGTCGGGGTTTAGCTCGAATGCACGCCATTGCACGTTGAAGCCCAGCTCGCCGGCCAGTTCGCGCATGGCCAGCTTCAGCCGGGCATAGCCAATCGCACACCAGGGGCAGGCGATGTCGGAAACGATGTCGATGTGCAGGGTTTTCATGCTGAACTCTCACTGTGGGTCTCAAGTCTATTGTTCAGCTTACACAGAAATGGAGGCGATTTGTTTCAGATTCTGGGCGTTCTTATGGGCGTAATGGCCAGCATGGCCGGGCAATGAGCCTTTCTATTGCGGTGATCGGCAGTGGTATGGCCGGGCTTGCTGCGGCTCATGGTTGCCGCCGTAACGGCCATCAGGTGACGGTATTCGAGGCGCAAGACGGCCGTGGTATGGATGCCCATGCGCTGGCGGTAGAAGGCGGTCTGGTGGATGTGCCGCTGCGGGTAATGAGCCGCGATTCCTGGCCCAGCGTCTTGGCCCTGGCCAATGCGGTAGGGGTGGGTACCTATGAGGTTAACACCTACAGCTCCTGCAGCTGGCGCGATCAAAGCACCTGGTTTCGCAGCGGCCAGCTACCAGGGGTTGATTGGCCCTTTATCGGGTCCTGGCGTTACTTGAATGGGCGCGCGGTACGCATCGCGCTGGGTCTGCGCAAGTTGGCCCGGCTGACGCGCGCGCTGGAGGCGCAGCAGTCCCGGCAGACGCTCGCCGAAGTATTGGCGGAGCACCCCATGGATCCGCTGTTCTGGCGCGGGCTGGTGTTGCCGATTCTGACCACCATCTGCACCTGCGATGAGCAACACCTGATGGCTTGGCCTGCGGTA
The DNA here is from genome assembly GCF_000410875.1 of Halopseudomonas pelagia CL-AP6. GTDB lineage: Bacteria > Pseudomonadota > Gammaproteobacteria > Pseudomonadales > Pseudomonadaceae > Halopseudomonas > Halopseudomonas pelagia. The sequence goes on along the minus strand of NZ_AROI01000035.1, from coordinate 43,795 downwards.
CAGCTCCTTAACCAATTGCATGACATCGTGCACGGCTCGACGCTGTTACGTTTGCAGGGCGGCACCTCGGTGCTGGCGCAACGTCTGGCGCAGAATCTGACCTTTTACTCGGGTAGTCCGGTGCTGCAGATGCTGACTGAAGGGCAGGACCTGCGCGTGCGTAATAAACGCGGTGACGGCGGTTTGTTTGACCGGGTGATTATCGCCACCCAGGCCAATCACCTGGGTTTTCTCGATGGGCAGGCGTTCGCTGAGGAGCGCCGTGTGCTTGGCGGTATCCGCTTTGATGCGGGTGAGCTGTGGGTGCATCAGGATCTGCGTTTTCTGCCCGCCAGGTCTGCGGACTGGACTGCGTTGAATTTTCAGATGGATCGGCAGATGCACAAGGCGATGTTCACTGTGTTGGTTAATCAGCTCGAGCCCAGTTTGGCTGACCGGGCACCGGTGATGCAGACCTGGAATCCGCTATTTGAACCTGACTCCTGTAGGGTGCTGGCACGAATCCCCTTCGAGAGAGCAGTAGTGCACCAAGGCACGGCGAAGGTACATGAGCATTTGCGCCAATGGCATGCCACGCCCGGCCGTAAAGTGTTTTTCTGCGGCTCTTGGGCCCATGAGGGTGTGCCTCTGCTGGAATCGGCCGTGCGTTCGGCCGATACGGTGGTGGCGGCTATTGGTTAAATTCAATGATCTGGTTTCTGGCTCTAGTTAATACGTGAGGTGCTATGACGCGTGTCCACAGTTTTATTCCGCTTGCGCGTTCTGACGCCACTTGTTTGGTGCTGGGCTCGATGCCAGGCCAGGCCTCTCTAGCAGCGCAACAATACTATGCGCATCCGCGTAATTATTTCTGGCCGTTCATGGAGTTGATATTCGAAATTCCACCGGGTTTAGCGTATGAGCAACGCTGTGAACAGCTGCTGGATCGGCGAGTGGCGGTCTGGGATGTGTTAAGCGCCTGTACCCGCTCGGGTAGCCTTGACTCGGATATTATCGAAGCGTCCATTATCCCCAACGATCTGAGAGGGTTCCTTGAGCTGCACGGGCAAGTCAGGCGGCTGTTTTTCAATGGTGCCAAGGCCGAATCGAGCTTCCGACGCCACGTGTTGCCGGGGTTGCCAGACGCACTGCGCGGCCGTATACATCTGCAACGCTTGCCTTCTACCAGCCCGGCCAATGCCTCGGTGCCGATGGCGGTAAAGCTGAGTGCCTGGCAGCAGTTGCTTGATGGGTGACGCGCCAGGGAGGAGCGAACCGATTGATTGGCGGTAGACAGCGCGGGTGTCTTTCCGGGCAGGGTGGCGGGCAGTTGCGCCATCCAGCCTGCCGACGCTGGCGGCTGAGCCTGACTCTGTGCATGCTGTGGGCTTGTTTATGCCCTCGTTATGCCCCAGGAGCCGCGCATGTCCGTCAGACCCAGTGTTGCCGAGTTGAATGCCTTTTTTAAGCGTGAATTCCCTCAGGCCAAAGTCTGCGTGGACGAACTGGGCGCCTGTTCGGCGAAAGTGCGGCATCAGGTCGGCGAGGGGGAGCTGCGGCCGGGTGGTACGGTGTCTGGTCCGGTGATGATGACCACTGCGGATGTAGCCCTGTATGCGGCCATTCTTGGTGAACTCGGGTTGGTCGCACTGGCGGTGACAACCAATCTGAATATCAATTTTCTGCGTAAGCCGGTGTCCGGTCGCGACATTATTGGCGTATGTACGCTACTCAAGGTCGGCAAGACATTGGCGATTGGTGAAGTCGCCTTGTATTCCGAGGGCACTGAAGAACCGGTCGCGCATGCGGTAGGGACCTATGCGATCCCACCGCAGCGACTGCGTTAAGCGGTTTTGGTCTACCTTCAGCCGACTACGACTTCGCTGATTTGGAATAGTGGAGTCAGGTCTGTGTAATTGGCCACATCGGCGGTGATGACTGCAGCATGCGGAGCAAAGCTGCTCTGAAAGGCTTCTACTGACGCGCAAAAGATATGGCACATGGCGATGTAGGTCGCTTCGCTGCCGGGGGTGGCGCCAGCCAATCCCTTGTCTACCGTGTAATGATCGCAGGCGTCGCCCATCAATTTCTTGACTAGCGGCATATGCGTGTCGCGGTAGTAATCGTGGTCGAAACGTGCGCCGGGGGTGTTCGGGTACATGACACTGACTTTGATCATGGGTGCATCCTTATGGTTGTCTAGCCAGCCTAGAACAGCCGGCGCATGGCGGCAAGGTTGGTGATGTCAGCGCAGCTGCTGGATAAGCAGGCCCAGGCCATGGTGCGCTTGATGCCTGAGGGTGAGGTCGGATTACCCAAGGTGGCGGATCAACTGCACCTGTTGGTGCGGACCTTGCCGCGCCGCCTGGAAGCCAGGCAATCAAGTTGGCGAGAACTGCTGGACCGTACGCGCGAGCAACTAGCTGGGCATTATCTTTTGGACCCGACTTTGACCCTGGGCGACATAGCTCTGCTGCCCGGATTTTCCGAGCAGAGTGCCTTTAATCGCGCCTATCGCCGCTGGACCGGCACAACACCAGTGCGGGCGCGGTGCGACCAGCGATTGCGACTTTAAATAAAAAGCCGTCTGCCCAGTGCTGTGCTCACACCAGATGCACCACTTCACGTGGGTCAAAGTCTTTCCAGCTGCCGTCTTCGAGAAGCCCTTCAGCCTGCTCTATATCCATTGCGGCATGGGTTTTCAAGGTGCGCAGCGCCAGCGCCTGGGCGTCATTCGGAGCATCGGCGCCATCCACCCGCACGGCGACATGAATGCCCGCGTGGCGTTCGGTTAATTTGCGTGCGCTCTCGCCGTCGTCGACAGCTTCATCTACCTCTGATTCCTTGTTAGTACTGTTTACTGCACCCGCCAGAGAACCAGTATATGCCCCTACGCCGGCTGCGGCTGCGATTCCAGCGGGCCCTGCGACGGTTGCCGCTGCTGCACCCACGGCCAAACCTGCCGCCGCGCCAAGCCCGCCGCCCGTGGCTGCGCCCTTATCCGCATCGCGCGCGCCGGGCGAGTCATCGTCATCGCCGCCAATCGGGTAGAGGTCATGTTGGCCGTCGGGATTGACGTAAAATAACGTCATCGCCGCTGTAGGGAAGCCCGCTTGCTGCAGGGCACGTAATACTTCTTCTCCTTGGTCTTGCAATTCAAATCGTCCGGCAATAATGGTATTCATACTGTCCTCCTGGATAAGCGCATTAGGACATCACCATAGTGGCGTAAATGGTATGCCTCACCAGAATGCGGACTCGCACGAGAGCAAAAGGTCGCAATTAAAACGTAACAAGGGATTTAATCAGGCGGTCTGCCAGTACAGGTGTAATCTGCAGGCCTGATTTGCGGTAAAGTCCGGTCTGAACGCTTAGCCCGAACCATTATGCTAGCCAGCACCATTAATCTGATCGATCAAATTGACGCTCTGGAGCACGCACTACATGTCTTACATTGAAGACTCGCTGTCTGATGGTGAAAGGGTTGATGCCCTTTTTCAACTGCACTGGTTTGCCAAGGTGCCGATGATTATCTGGATTATTCTGGCTATTCCAACCGTGGGTATCACCCTGTTGTTGGCGTTGTATGAATACCTCAAGCTGCGTTCGATCGAGCAGGGCGTGACCAATAAGCGGGTGATTCTGAAAACCGGCTTTATCAGTCGGCATACCGAAGAAATGAAGCTTAACTCCATCGAGACGGTGGAAATTCGCCAGGGCGTCATGGGCCGAATGTTCGGTTTCGGCACCATTGAGGTCACCGGCCGAGGCATCAGCGATGTGGTGTTCAAGGGTGTTGATGATCCTATGGGGGTCAAGCGGCGGATCGAAAGCGTAAGCAATCCGATAGCCTGAACTGCGTCTGCATCAGGCCGCTGACCTGCCCGCCAGGGGTTACCCGATGGAATCGATTTCCGTTTGACTCAGGGGCCTGAAATCCCCCGCTTGCAATCTGTCATCCAGCACAATGTCGCCCATGCTTTCTCGATGCAGCGTGAGTACGCGGTTGCCCAGGGCGTGGAACATCCGTTTGACCTGATGGTAGCGGCCTTCAAAAATGGTAAGCCGCGCCTCATGGGTGCCCAGGCGTTCCAGCTGGGCAGGGGAGGTGGTCAAATCCTCAAAGGCGAAATAGATCCCCTGGGCAAAGCGCTCGGGCGTTTCGGCCGAAATAGGCTCTGCCGTGGTGACCCGGTAGACCTTGGGGATTTTGATTTGTGGGGCGGTCAGGCGGCGTGACCAGAGGCCGTCATTGGTCAGGATCAACAGGCCCGAGCTACCTCGGTCCAGACGTCCTCCAATATGCAATGCTGCGCGCAGTGGCTCGGGCAGCAAGGCCATGACCGTGATGTGCTGCGGATCGCTGGTGGCGCTGAGGTAGCCAGCCGGTTTGTGTAGCATCAGATAATGGGAGGCTACAGCCGGCTTGAGTGGCACTCCGTCCACGCTGACCATCATGAAACGATCTACTTCCATGCGCGCGTCGCGCACTAGCAGTGCGTTCACCTGGACCCGCCCTTCGGCGATCAGCAGGCGTGCGCTGCGTTGGCTGTACTGGCTGTGGTTGCCGATCAGGCGGTCTAGTCTCATAGGCCGAATTATAACGGCATACTCGTTAACAGATTACGGCTTCTGCTTCGTGTCAGAGTGCATTATTATCGTTCTGGTTATTTGTAAGGACGCAATGATGTCACACTCATGGAAGGTCAGCCGCCAGTGTCTGCTGGTGGTCGTAGTTTGTGTTGCCCTAGGCGCCTGCGCCCTGAGCGGGTCCCCGCATCGCAGCAGTAACCTGTTGTCGTACCTGTACCCCAATCAGCAGCAGCCTGTGGCGAAAATCGCGGCAGACGGCATGGTTTTGCCTGTGCGCGTACCTGTGCGTGTAGGAGTGGCCTACGTGCCTGAGCAGGGTTTGAGCCATCAGGCGCTGACCGAGGCTGACAAACGCGGCTTCAAGACGGAAATCGCGGCGTACTTCGAGCAGCAGCCGTTCGTCAGCGAGGTGACACTGGTGCCGTCGGCTTATCTGACCCCTGGCGGCAGTTTCGGTAATCTTGATCAGTTAAGCAGGATGTATGACATCGACATGATGGTGTTGCTGTCCTACGACCGGACGCAGTTTGCCGAGGCTAGACCGGGTGTGATCAGTTACTGGACGCTGGGCGGCGCGCAGTTGATCAACGGTGAGAAGAACGATACACATACTCTGTTGGATGCGGCGGTGTATGACATTAGTACACGGCAGCTGTTATTCCGGGCGCCGGGGTCCAGCCTGATTCGCTACCAACGAGGAGCGCTGAGCCTGGCCGAGCAGTTACGACAGGACAGTCTCGCGGGTTTTGAGCAGGCTAGCGCCGAGCTGCTGACCCATCTTCGTCAGCAGTTGGCAATGTTTGCTGACGGGCCGCAGTCCTCGGCTGGCGAGCCTGCCACTATGGGTACCACTCCCCTTATCTTCCTGGATACGCTCCCCACGCAATAGGCTATCCTTCGAGCTCTATAACAATAATGGCGTCGTGTTAGCGGTGATAAAATTCCTGAGTGAAGTCTGGTCAATAGGGGCCGAGAGCGGGACCAATGCATTGCGCAGGCAGATTGCGCTGAGCAATCAGGTGGGCATTCTGGGCGCGATGGCGACCTTGCCTTACCAGGTTTTTTATCTGCTCTACGATATTGGCGTTTATTGGGCGGTGTTCAGCCTTAACTTGGTTTTTGTTGTCTTCTATCTGTCTGTGGTGCTCTGCAATCTGGTGGGTCGCCATTCTTGGGCGCGGGATCTCGCGCTATTGACCGCCTGTACGCAGATTTTTGTCGTCACTTTGCTGATCGGCTCAGCGGCAGGCGTGCAGTTGTTTTATTTTTCTATCGGGGCTGTGCTGGCGCTGGTCTATAGCCGTTTGAATGCCTGGCGGTTCTGGCTGCAATCGGCTGGCATTGGTAGTCTGTTTATCATCAGCCACTTTCTGTTTACACCCACCAGGGCTTTGACTCCAGTACCTTCCCCCTATGTTGAGATCATGTTCGGCGGCAGCGTGTTGGGTGTGCTGACGCTCTCAGCAGTGGTGGCCTATCTATATCGTGGCGCGATTGACCAGGCCGAGTCCGAGCTGACTTTGAACAATCGCAAACTGATCACGCTTAGTGCTACCGACAAGCTGACTGGGCTAGCCAACCGGCGCAAATTGGATGAGACGCTCACCCTTGAATGGGATCGCATGCGGCGTAACGGGCAGCCGTTGTCATTTATTATGTGTGATGTTGATTACTTCAAAATTTATAACGATCACCTTGGCCATCAGGCCGGTGATATCTGTTTGCAGGAAGTTGCCAGCGCCTTGCAGGGGGCCTTGGCACGGCCCGGCGATCTGGTTGCGCGTTATGGGGGCGAGGAGTTTGCTGTGGTATTGCCGAACACCGGTGCGCAAGGTGCTCATCAGGTTGCGGAGACCCTACGTCAAACGGTCGGCGCGCTGCGCATACCGCATGTGCCTGAGCAGGGTGTTGCGTTTCTCAGTATTAGCCTGGGGGTGAGTAGTGCGGACCAGTCTATGCTCGGCGCAACCCCGGACAAGCTACTGAGAAAGGCTGACGAGGCGCTATACATAGCCAAGGCGACGGGCCGGAATCAGGTGGTGTTCCTGCCATTACGGGCGGAGTCCGCCAACGCCGAAGGTTGATCCCGCGTCGCTGCGCGATGGGTATCAGCCTGCTCAACAGCGGCTTTAGGCTGTGCTTTTGCACCTCGTTGTCGGCGTTAGCGTTATGCCGTTTAATCCGGCGGCGCATCCAGCAAGCCTTGGCTCCAACCGGGGTCAGGGCTGAAACGTGCGCCGTGGTCTTCTTCCAGATCGCGTAGACGTTTGATGATCTCTTCAACCCCCCGCTGTGTGGCGTAGTGCAGCGGCCCGCCGGTAAACGGTGCGAAACCGGTAGCGAAGATCATCGCACCATCGAGCAACTCAGCATCGGTGATCACCTCCTCACGCAGGCAGGCCATGCAGGCATTGAGCATGGGCAGGATCAGACGATCGAGCGTGTCCTTGGGTGCCGGTTTGCGCGGGCTGCGCTTTTTCGGCTTGCCATCTTTCCAAGTATACAGCCCCTTACCGGTCTTGCGTCCCAGATGACCCTTTTCCACCTTGCTGCGCAGCCATTCCGGGGTTTCCGGTTGATGCGGGTTGACGCGCTCTCGGAGCATGTCGGCCACGTCCACACAGACATCCAGGCCGATCTGGTCGGCCAGTTCGATGGGGCCCATGGGCATGCCGAAATCGATAGCTACTTTATCAATGGCTTCGGCGGGCACGCCTTCGTCGAGCAGGCAGATGGCCTCGACCAGATAGGGCGTCAGTGCGCGGTTAACCAGAAACCCTGGGGCGCTGGCCAGCGGAACCGGCAACTTGCCGATCTGATCGACAAACTGTCGAGCGCGCCGAAAAATAGTGGCATTGACGACCGAATGATGAACCACCTCAACCAGTTGCATTTTCGCCACCGGATTGAAGAAATGAATCCCGACCAGACGCGTTGGGTCCGACAGCTCACCGCGCAGGTCCTCTAGAAGGATGCTTGAGGTATTAGTGGCGAGTATCGCGCCGGGTTTCAGGCGCGGTTCGATCGCAGTATGGATTTTCAGCTTCAGCTCGAGATCTTCCGGCACCGCTTCCAATACCAGATCAGCCTGTTCGACGCCGCTGTTATCCGGGTCAGGTATCAGCCGGTCGAGTACATCGCGGGTTTCGGCGTTGGACAGATGCTTGCTCTGGCATAGCTTTTCCGCATTGCCAATGGCCTTGGCGATGGATTCTGGCTGGGTGTCATGTAGGCTTACGCGCAGCCCCTGCAGCGCGCCCCAAGCGGCGATGTCGGCACCCATCGCGCCAGCGCCGATCACGTGCAGATGCTTGATCGCGTCGCTGGACAGGCTCTTCGACTTGCCCTGTTCCTTGAGTTTCTCGCGCAGAAAGAATACCCGGACCAGATTACGTGAGGCCGGGGTGTTCAACAGCTTGGCAAAGGACAGCAGCTCGGCGTGGAGCATGCTGCCGGGGTTGCCGGCGTGCTTTTCCCAGAGGCTGATCAGCGCCTCGGGTGCCGGGTAATGCTGCGCGGGTGCCTGCTTGGCAGCTTCGGCGCGCATGCGCCGGCCGACCAGCCGACGTACCCAGCCATACAGAAACGGCTGTGCGCGCCAATCACTGCGGCGCCGATGCAGTTTGCCATTGATGGCATCCTCGAGCGCCCCGGCCAGGTGGCGTTCTTCGACCAGACGATCAATCAAGCCCAAGCTCAGCGCCTTGCGGTCGTAAGTGTTCTTGCCGGTGAGCATCATCTGCATCGCATCCAGCGGCGGGATCAGCGCCGGTAGCCGTGCGGTGCCACCCAGGCCGGGATGCAGGCCAAGCAGAATTTCTGGCAGGCCGAAGCTGGCGCCAGGGATCGCCAGGCGATAATCGCAGCACAGCGCCAGCTCCAGGCCGCCGCCGAGTGCCGCGCCATGAATAACCGCAATGGTCGGGCAGGGCAGGTCGGCCAGTTGCTGGATAAGGATGTGCGCGTCGCTGAGTTTGTTGATCACATCACGCTCGTTGCGCAGCTGGCGGAACTCGCTGATATCGGCGCCGACGCAAAAGCTGCCGGGTTTGGCCGAACGGATCACCAGCGCACGGGGCATCTCGTCCTGCAGGCTTTCGATGACGTCACCCAGTTCGCGCAATACTTCCTCAGACAACACATTGGCGCTGGCGCCAGCCTTGTCTAGCAGCAGCCAGGCGACATCGCTGGCATCGCGGGCCAGGTGCCAGTGACTCCAGCGTTTGTGGATCGCCGAACGGTGCAGCAACTGGGTGGCGTTGCCGAAGGGGCCGAGCTCCATACGACGGTCATTCAATGCGCTGTAGACGGGTCCTGTCATGGTCTGGCTCCTAGACGGTTTCGATCAGCATGGCACCAGCTTGGCCACCACCGATGCATTCAGTGGCGATGCCGCGCTTGAGGCCGTTACGATGCAGCGCGTTGATCAGGTGCAGTACTATGCGATTACCGCTGGCGGCGACCGGATGGCCAAGGCTGATGCCGCCGCCATCGATGTTCAGGCGCTTGTGGTCGATACGCCCCAACGGCCGTTCCAGGCCCAATACGCGGCGGCTAAAGTCGGCATCATCCCAGGCCGCTTGACAAGCCAGAACCTGGGCGGCAAAAGCTTCGTTCAGTTCCCAGAGGTCGATATCCTGCATGCTGTAATGATGACGTTTGAGCAGGGCGGTGCCGGCGAGTACTGGGCCCAGACCCATTATTTCCGGATCGAGCGCAGCCCAGTGGCTATCAACAATGACCGCGCGTGGCTTGAGATTGTATTTCAGCACTGCCTGTTCGGAAGCCAGAATGACCCAGGAGGCGCCATCGGTGATCTGTGAGCTGTTGCCGGCAGTGACCTTGCCATAGGGTCGCTCGAACACCGGTTGGAGCTTGGCCAATGCGTCCAGGCTGTTGTCGGGCCGCACGCCGTCGTCGGCCTTGAGGATCTTGCCCTGGGGTGTGATGGCTGCTACCACCTCTTCATCCAGCCAACCCTGTTCCTGCGCGTGGGCGAGCCGCTGATGGCTACTCAGGGCGTACTCGTCGGCGCGCTCGCGGCTGATATTGAACAGATGGGCTAGCACTTCGGCGGTCTGGCCCATGTTCAGTTCCACAATCGGATCGGTCAGACCCTTGACCAGGCCAACCTCAGGCTTCAGGAAGCCTGGACTGAATCGCAGCAAGGTGGCCAGTTTAGCCGGCAGATTGCTGGCGCTCTGCAGTTGCGTGAACCATTTCGTCGCCGGTTGCGAAAACAGCAGTGGCGAGTGGCTTAGCGCTTCGGTGCCGCCGGCTAGAATCAGGTCGGCACTGCCGTTGCGAATGTACTGTGCCGCCGTGTCTATCGACTGCATACCCGAGCCGCAATTGATCTGTACGGTATAGGCCGGCATGGCTTCGCCCATGCCCAGGCGCAAAGCAGCAACGCGGGCCGGATTCATCTCTTGCGCTACGACATTGACGCAGCCGAGAATGACCTGATCGAAGTCCTGCGGCGCAAAGGGTTGGCGCAGCAACAGCGGGCGACCACATTGCACGGCCAGGTCCACCGGCGTAAACGGGCCGCGGCGGCTCCCGGCCTTCAGGAAAGGCGTCCGTGCGCCGTCGACGATATAAACGGGCTGCCCTGATGCAGACGGCGTTAGCTCAGTGGCCATGACTTCTATCCTTCTGTACGGTCCATTTATCATCTACCTCAGGCTGCGAGCAAGCGCGCAAGTTCCCTGGAAGCATTAGTCTAGACTAGGTGCGCATGCAACTTTCGGCAGCGCTGTCAGTCACGGTGACAATTGCTGACATTATGGCAGGTATAGTGAAGGCCGATACGGTTCGGCTCAGGAGGCAGCGTGGGGGATTGGGTTATTGAGGTGACAGAGTGGACGGTAGCTATTACCGAGCTGCTGGGATTGGGGGTCATTGCCTTGACGGCGCTCTATTCCATCGTGATAGCCGGCGTGCATGCGATTCAAGGCTATAACGCCGAGCGGGTCTTCCGTGAGGTGCGCCAGCGCCTGGGGCGCGGAATATTGCTTGGGCTGGAGTTTCTGATTGCCGCCGATATTATATTCACGGTGGCGATTGATCTGACCTTTGAATCGGTTGGGGTGCTGGCGTTGATCGTGCTGGTGCGCACCTTCCTGAGCTTTACTCTGGAAGTTGAACTGACCGGTAGTTGGCCCTGGCAACGCAAGAGCCATGCAAAGTCTGAACAGGACTAAAAGTGCTTGCCTTGAGCGCTGCGTCGCGTTCAGCATGACGGTATTGCACAGTTAACCCCATGCTTTCATCAGGTGCTTCATGTCTAATTCAGCTCCCCGGATAGTATCGATCAATGCTGCGCGCCGGCGAAGCATTGAAGTCGGCAGCAAAACCCTGCAAACCGGGCTCTTCAAACAGCCGCTGCACGGATCTGTGCTGATCGATGGCAACGGCTTGCCGGGTGACGAGATAGTCAACCGGCGCTTTCATGGCGGCCCGGATCAGGCTGTGTATCTGTATAGCCAGGAGGATATCAACTGGTGGGCAGAGCAGTTGCAGCGTGAAATTGAGCCCGGCTTTTTTGGCGAGAACCTGACCATCAGTCGTTGGTGGCCGGAGGTGCGGGTCGGTGATCGGCTGCAAGTCGGCGAGCTGTTGATGGAAATTACTGCGCCGCGAGTACCCTGTGCGGTGCTGGCCGCGCGGGTCGGCAACCCGGCCTTCGTCAAGCAGTTCGTCAAAGCTTGCCGGGGTGGGGCCTATGTCCGGGTGTTGCAGTCCGGGCCAGTGAGTGTTGGCGATAACCTTCAGGTCACGCCGGCGTTAGATGCCCACCCCACGGTTGATGAGATCTTCCGCTACTGGCATGGCAAAACGCCGAATGCGGATTTTTTGCGTCGCACGCTGGCTGCGCCGATAGCCATCCTCCTGCGCGAGGCGCTAGAGAAACGATTGCCGGAAGCCGAGGCCGCTACCGGGCAGTTGCCGGGGCTCTGAGAGCATGGCCTCCGAGACGTTCTACCATTGGCTGGCCAATGCGGTGCTGACGCTGCATCTGAGCCTGGTGGTGTTCGTCGTCCTGGGCCTGCTGCTGGTGATCGTCGGCAACCTGTGTCACTGGCGCTGGGTCAATAGTCTGTGGTTCAGAATGGCGCACCTGGCGACTATCGGGGTGGTGGTGGCCGAAGCCTGGCTGGGCGTCGTGTGCCCGCTGACTACGTTGGAAATGTGGCTGCGTAGCCAGGCGGGTACGGCGACTTATGCCGGCAGCTTTATCCAATACTGGTTCGAGCAACTGTTGTATTACGATGCGCCGGAATGGGTATTTATCATGGTCTACAGTGTCTTTGGTCTGCTGGTGCTGGTCAGTTGGTGGATCTTCCCGCCCCGTAGGCGGCGTTCGCTCTGAACCAGGCGCCAGCCTTGTTCAGGGGACTTCAAGAGGAGTAGCCGTTGAGCGGATTACCCGGTTTACCAGTGCTACTGCTGCTGGCGTACTTGCCCGTGGCCGCCTGCGCCGCAAACGATGCACAACAACATGATTGTGCCGAGGCCATCAGTACTCTGGCGATCAACCAATGTGCCCAGGCCCAAGTGCGGCAGGCGGAAGGGCAGATGGAGGTTTATTTGGCGGCAGCCAGTGAACGCTATGCAGAGGATCCGGAGGCGCTTACGGCGCTGCAGACTGCACAGCAAAGCTGGGTCTCGTTTCGTCAGGAGCATTGCGCCGCAGTCTATACATTATGGCGCGAGGGCAGTATTCGCGGGCTGATGCACAACCAATGCATGCTGCAACAGACCCGCCAGCGGTCGCATGACATCTGGCAGGTCTATCTGACGTACATGGATGGCAGTCCGTCGCTACTACCGGATCCCTTGGTCGAGGTTGCCGAGTAGCATACGCAGAGCGCTCCTGGAGGTTCTCAGTCAGTCGCGTTGCAATGCCAGCGCCACGCCTTGGCCACCACCGATGCACAGCGTAGCCAGACCTTTCTTCGCATCGCGACGGAGCATCTCGTGTAGCAGGGTCACCAGCACCCGGCAGCCGGAGGCGCCGATCGGATGGCCCAGCGCGATTGCGCCGCCGTTAACATTGACCTTGTTGGCATCCCATTGGAGTTCCTTGCCGACGGCCAGGGCCTGGGCAGCGAAGGCTTCGTTGGCTTCGATCAGATCAAGGTCGCTGATCTGCCAGCCGGCTTTGCTCAGGCAACGCTGGGTAGCGGATACCGGCGCGATGCCCATGATCGCGGGGTCTACGCCGGCGTTGGCATAGGCGGCGATCTTGGCCAGTACCGGCAGGCCCAGAGCTTTGGCTTTGTCGGCGCTCATCAGCATGACCGCAGCGGCGCCATCGTTCAGGCTTGAGGCGTTACCGGCGGTGACGCTGCCGTCCTTCTTGAACGCGCCGCGCAGCTTGCCGAGGGACTCGGCTGTGGTGCCGGCGCGCGGTTGTTCGTCTTTGTTGATCTGCAGGGCATCACCCTTGCGCTGGGCAACGCTGACCGGGGTGATTTCTGCATCAAAGTGGCCGGCTTCCTGGGCGGCGACGGCTTTCTGTTGGGAAGCTGCGGAGAAGACATCCTGCTCTTCACGACTGATCTGGTATTTAGCCACCAGATTTTCTGCGGTAACACCCATGTGATAGTCGTTGAACGCATCCCACAGGCCATCGTTGATCATGCTGTCGATCAGCTTGCCGTGGCCCATGCGCTGGCCGCTACGCGAGGTAGGTAACAGGTGGGGTGACAGACTCATGGATTCTTGGCCGCCGGCGATGATGATCTCGGCGTCGCCGCAGCGGATTGCCTGGGCACCCAGATGCAAGGCTTTAAGGCCTGAGCCGCAGACCTTGTTCAGATTCAACGCGGGGACGGAGAACGGCAGGCCGCCGTGGATAGCTGCCTGGCGGGCGGGGTTCTGGCCGCAGCCGGCGGTCAGCACCTGGCCGAGAATGACTTCGTCTACGCTGGCTGGGTCAATGCCAGTCTTTTCCAGCAAGGCGCGAATAACCGTGGCGCCCAGTTCGTGGGCGGGGACGGTGGCGAACTGCCCGGCGAAGCTGCCGATGGCGGTGCGGGTGGCGGCAACGATCACTACGTCTTGCATGAAAAAGCCCTCTATGCGGTTTCCCAAAGGGCAACAGCATAGAGGGCTGGTCAGGTCAGGACAAGGTGTCTCAGGCGCGATTCAATCGGTTCGTCACCAGTTCGTCGACTACCGCCGGATCAGCGAGCGTGGAGGTATCGCCAAGGGTATCCAGCTCATCGCAGGCAATCTTGCGCAATACACGCCGCATGATCTTGCCTGAGCGGGTCTTCGGCAGGCCTGGCGTCCATTGCACGAAATCGGGTTTGGCGAATGAGCCAACCTGTTCGGCAACGAATGCCTTGAGCTCCTTGACCAGCTCGTCGCTGGGGGTCACGCCGCGCATCGGCATCACATAGGCGTAAATGCATTGGCCTTTGATATCGTGCGGGCAACCTACTACCGCCGCTTCGGCAACCGAGTCATGCAGCACCAGAGCACTCTCGACCTCGGCAGTGCCGATACGGTGGCCAGACACGTTGAGCACGTCATCCACGCGGCCGGTGATCCAGTAGTAGCCATCCTCATCACGACGTGCACCGTCACCGGTGAAATACACGCCTTTGTAAGCGCTGAAGTAGGTGTCGATAAGGCGCTGGTGATCACCGTAGACGGAGCGGATCTGGCTCGGCCAGGAGCGCTTGATGATCAGGTTGCCGCTGGCGACGCCTTCCAGCTCGTTGCCTTCGGGGTCAACCAGCGCCGGTTCCACACCGAAGAATGGACGTGTGGCCGAACCGGGTTTTAGGTCCGTTGCGCCGGGCAGAGGAGTAATCATGATGGCGCCGGTTTCGGTCTGCCACCAGGTGTCTACAATGGGGCAGCGCATGTCGCCGACCACGTGGTAGTACCACTCCCAGGCTTCCGGGTTGATTGGCTCGCCAACGCTGCCGAGCAGCCGCAGGCTGGCGCGGGACGTTTTGGTGACCAGTTCGTTGCCCTGGGCCATCAGTGCGCGGATCGCGGTGGGCGCGGTATAGAAGATGTTGACCTTGTGCTTGTCGATGATCTCCCAGCAGCGCGAGGCGTCGGGATAGGTTGGCACGCCCTCGAACATCAGTGTGGTTGCACCGTTGCACAGTGGGCCATAAACAATATAGGAATGGCCGGTAATCCAGCCTACGTCCGCGGTGCACCAGTAGACCTCACCCTCGTGGTAGTCGAATACATAGTAATGGGTCATCGCCGAGCCGAGCAGGTAACCGCCGGTGGTGTGCATTACGCCCTTGGGTTTGCCGGTGGAACCCGAGGTGTAAAGAATGAACAACGGGTCTTCGCTGTCCATGGCCTCAGGCGCGCAGTCGGTGCTCACGGCGGCGCAGGCCTCGTGGTACCAGATATCACGATTTTCGGTCCATTCCACATCACCGCCCGTGCGTTTGACGGTGACCACGGTATGCACGTTGGGGCACTCTTTCAGGGCCTTTTCCACGTTCTGTTTGAGCGGCACGCGCTTGCCACCGCGAACGCCTTCATCGGCGGTGATCACCGCCTGGCAATCCGAATCATTGATGCGATCGCGCAGCGCGTCCGGTGAGAAGCCACCAAATACCACCGAATGCACCGCACCAATGCGTGAGCAAGCGAGCATTGCGTAGGCCGCTTCGGGGATCATCGGCATATACAGGCATACCCGGTCGCCTTTCTTCACGCCACGGGCGCGGAGCACGTTGGCCAGGCGGCAGACGTGCTCGTGCAGTTCACGATAGGTAATGTTCTTGGAATCGCTGGGGTCGTCGCCTTCCCAGATAAGCGCGGTTTGCTCAGCGCGCTTGTCCAGGTGGCGGTCGATGCAATTGACGCTGACATTCAGCTTGCCATCGATAAACCAAGCTGCTTCACCTTTGCTCATGTCGCTCTCATGGACCTTGGTCCAGGGCTTTTCCCAGGTCAAAAAGCGTTTGGCCTGCTCGGCCCAGAAGGTATCTGGCTCTTCCAGTGACTGCTTGTAAAGACGGTTATATCCCGCTTCGTCGAGGTGGGAGTCGACGCGGGCAGCGTCCGATACCTTATGGTTTTCAATCTTGTACATGGCTAAGGGTCCTCTTGTTTTTGTTCGGCATGGCCTGAATGTGTCTGCACCAAGCGTCGATCAATACGCCGGGCAATTCAATCCTTCTTTGGTCTGATAGCGGCGCAGGGCCCGTCAGCCGGACGTTTTGATGACGTCCGGTTGCAGAGTAAGTGCGCTGGGATGGGGCAGGGGATCAGTTGATGACGAAATGCAGGTTGTCGATCAGGCGGGTTTTGCCCAAGTAGGCGGCGGCCAGTACCACCATATCGGTGGTGTTGGCGGTTACCGGGTGGAGGCTGGTGGCGTCACGCAGGTCCAGATAGTCTGCGCGCAGTCCGGCTATTTCCAGCTGTTGGCGCGCTCGTTCGATGAGCGCCGCATAGTCGCGCTGCCCGCTTTGGATCTCACTGGCGATGGATTGCAGGGTTTTGTAGAGTACCGGGGCTGTCTGCCGCTCTGCCTCGCTCAGATAGCCATTGCGTGACGACAATGCCAGCCCGTCTTCGGCGCGGACGGTAGGCTCGCCCATGATCTGCACGGGCAGACACAGATCCTGAGCCATCTTGCGGATCACGGCCAATTGCTGAAAGTCCTTTTGGCCGAACACCGCTAGATCAGGCTGAACGATATTCAGCAACTTGCTGACGACCGTGGCGACGCCCTCGAAATGCCCAGGACGACTGGCGCCGCACAAGCCTTCGGAGACCACCGGGACGCTGATGCGGGTGTGCCCCTGCATCCCGTGCGGGTACATTTCATTTACGTTCGGCGCGAAGACCAGATGCGCGCCAGCGTCCAGCAGTTTGCGTTGATCGGCTTCCAATGTGCGTGGGTAGCTATCCAGATCTTCTCCGGCAGCGAATTGCAGCGGGTTGACGAAGATGCTGACTACGACGAAGTCGGTGCGTTGCCGGGCCTTTTCCACCAGGGCGATATGGCCGGCATGCAGGTTGCCCATAGTGGGCACCAGGCCAATGCGCTTGCCGTCCTGGCGGGCCCGGCTCAGGGCCGCGCGCAGTTGAGCAATGCTGTGCAGAGTGTTCATGTGCTCAGAACTCGTTTTCGGCTGCAGGGAACTCCACGCGCTTGACCGCATCGACGTAGGCGCGCAAAGCCGCCGGTACGTCTTGTTGATCGAGCATAAAGTTTTTAACAAAGCGTGGCTGGCGGTGGCCGCGGGTCAGGCCGAGCATGTCATGCACAACCAGTACCTGGCCATCGGTGCCACTGCCGGCGCCAATGCCGATCACCGGTACTGATACGGCCTGTGTGATGGCGTTGGCCAGGGTGCTGGGCACACATTCAAGCAGCAGCATGCTGGCTCCTGCAGCTTGCAGGGCCTGGGCATCCTCAAGCATGGCCTGGGCCTGGGCGTCGAGCCGGCCCTGTACCTTGTAGCCACCAAGCAGGTTGACCGCCTGCGGGGTCAAGCCCATGTGAGCGCAGACCGGCACGCCGTTGTTGGCCAGCGCCCGAATGGTGTCCGCTAGCCAGCCTGCGCCCTCTAGCTTGACCATGTGAGCACCGGCCTGCATCAGCACTGCGCTGCTGCGCAGGGCCTGCTCCACCGTGGCGTAGGACATGAAGGGCAGGTCGGCCATAATAAACGCGCCGCTATTGCCGCGCTTGACCGCACGGGTATGGTAGGCCATGTCGTCGACAGTCACAGGCAGCGTGCTGTCGTGACCCTGGAGAACCATGCCCAGCGAATCACCGACCAGGATGAGCTCTACGCCCGCTTCATTGATCAGCTTGGTAAAGGTGGCGTCATAGGACGTCAGACAGGTGATCTTTTCGCCGCTCTGCTTGAGCTTGTTCAGCGTTGTCAGGGTTACATCAGACATGGCAGATTCCACTGGTGCGGCCTCTTCGAGGCGTCGTGTATTGGGGCTCCGGCTGGATTGTGTCACAGCACGGACCTTTAAGACTCAAGGCTCCATCCACCTGGAAGTGAGTATAGCCTTGAAGCCTGTGTGTACGATTGCGAGTCATCTTTTACCCTTGTGCGGGCTGGTCGGCAAGGGGCGTTAACCCTTCTGCCGGGCATTTTTCCAGCCACGCCTGCAGTGCGGTGCCGTCAGGCAGGATCAGTTCAGGATCAAGCTCTGCCAGCGGATAGAGCACGAAGGCCCGCGCATGCATATGGTAGTGCGGCACTTCAAGCCGATCATGGTGAATATGCTGGTCACCGTACAGCAGTATGTCCAGATCCAGCGTACGCGGCCCCCAGCGTTCGGCCTTGCGCTGCCGGCCCTGGTTCAGCTCGATATCCTGCAGCGCATCGAGCAGTGCCAGCGCTGGAAGCTGGGTGTTCAGCAAGGCCACTGCGTTGATGTAGGGCGGCTGATCTTGCGGGCCCATGGGTGCGCTGCAATACAATCTCGAGCAGGCAACCAACTGGGTCTGCGGTAACGCAGCGAGAGCGGTGCAGGCGCGCTTGAGCTGATCGGCTGGGTCAGCTTGATTGCTGCCCAGTCCGATGTAGCATCGTACGCTCATGAGTCTGCGGCAGTCCTGGGTTTGCGCTTGCGCTTGTTGCGCGAGCGTTTGGGGCCGGAGGCCTTGTCACCCAGTTCGGCAATCATCTTGCGCCGCTGGTCGTCGCCGACATCCTGATAACGTGTCCACCACTGGCCCAGGCCGTCAGTCTCTTCGCCTGCGCTTTCACGTAGCAAGAGAAAGTCGTAGGCGGCCCGGAAGCGTGGGTGCTCCAGCAGCAAATCGGCACGTCGGCCGCTACGTCGTTCAAGCCTTGGCTGCATATCCCAGATCTCGCGCAGCGGTACGCTGAAGCGCTTGGGGATTGCGATATGCTGGCACTGTTCGGTGATCAGGTCCTGGGCCGCCTGCTGCTGGGCAGGGATAGTCGGCACGCCCTGATCTTCCAGCGCCTTGATGCGCGGGCCCAGTGCAGGCCACAACAGTGCGGCAAACAGAAACGCCGGGGTGACCGGACGGCCTTCGCGGATACGCTCATCGGTATTGGCCAGCGCCTGGCGAATCAGTGCCAGACTGTAGTCGGGGTTCTGTTCGATGGCTTCTTCGGTGTCCGGAAACAGCGGTTCGAATAGATAGTAGTAGTGCAGCAGGTCGAAGGTTTTTACGCCCTGACCGCTCATTAACAGCTTCAGAGACTCATCGAACAAGCGCGCTGGCGGGATATCGAAGAGCAAATCGGCCATGTCAGGAATCGGTGCGGCGGAATGTGGCTCGATCTCGAAATCCAGTTTGGCGGCAAAGCGCACTGCGCGCAGCATGCGCACAGGGTCTTCCTGGTAGCGCTGCTGTGGATCGCCTATCAGCCGCACCTGGCGCTCACGGATATCATGCATGCCGTTGGCATAGTCATGGATATGCCCACTGCTGACGTCGTAGTACAGGGCATTGATGGTGAAGTCGCGGCGCTGGGCATCGTCTTCAAAGCTACCGTATACATTGTCACGCAATAAACGGCCGGACTCGCTTTGGCGGGATTTTTCATCCCCTTGAGCCAGGCCGGTTTCGGCATCATCGGCATGGCTGGCACGGAAGGTGGCGACCTCGATGATTTCGCGTCCGAAATGCACGTGAACCAGCTTGAAACGCCGGCCGATCAGTCGCGCATTGCGAAAGGTTGCGCGCACCTGCTCCGGCGTTGCGCTGGTGGCCACGTCAAAGTCCTTTGGGGTCATATCCAGCAGCGAGTCGCGTACGCAGCCGCCGACAACGAAAGCCTGATAGCCTGCTTGCTGCAGCCGCTCGACCACGTTCACCGCGTTCTTGCTCATGCGCTCTCGGCGCAGAGTATGTTGACTGGCGGGAATGACCGAAGGCGTAGTACGCCTGTGGGCCGCACGGCCAAAGGGGGTAGGGAGTTTTTTCAACAGCTTGCGAATCATAGGGTCAGGCTTTCCACCGGCTTATTTCAGTCGCAGGTTCGTTGCGCTGAAAAAATAGCATTAATGTCAGGGAAAAATCACTGAAGAGCATATCGCTGGATGCAGCGTCTCTGCCTATGGCAGCCGATTGCCTGACTTGAATGAACGGCATTCTAGCCTGATTGAGGCAAAAATTGAATTATAAGCGGATATCAGTGTTGTAGAGGGGTGTTCGGAGGGGCAAATAGACGGAGAAATAAAGCTCAGGGGGAGTAGGCCACTCCCCCTAATGGTTTTATTATTTTTATTATTATCAAGAGCATTTGTTTTTGTTTGGCAGAGGCGACAGTGTCGCCCTGTGATCGACCCATCCCGGGTTATCCAAAAACAAACGGATTGCTTTGGAAGCTTATTATCCTACTCAGGCCTATCATTGGCATTGGACTGTCGGGTTGCTCAGGCAACTTTTATTCTTCTCTGTCCAATCGAACATCCTGTTCGCAGAGTGGAGACACATTCTCCAAAAGAATCAGTTTGCTACGACTCGCACGTTTTATTTTTATTGTGTGTGTAGTCAGATTTTATTTTTATTATGGTTGCTTGGTTTTTATTGTTGTTATGCCAGATATAAAGCATTTGCTGTGCCAACTTTGAAAATTCGTTTTAAAACAATTACTTATGATTTTATGTGTTTTTTGTCTCGTCGCGCTTGGCGGGATTCGTTACCTATCAACCCGATGAAGTGTTACGGGTCAGGTGGCGGGGGTAACAGTTGAGGTGAAGCGGCTGGGGGTAACAGGTAACACTTTTGTCTTTTTGAATCGCGTAGCGTCTGGCATGCGGTTTTGATGCCGCTGTGCGGCATCAGGAATTGGCGGTCTTCTTACGCGGAATACCTAGGCGCTGGCGCCGTTCCCAGAGGCATTTACGGCTGATCCCGAGCTTGTTGGCCAGTTCCGTTTCGGTCATGTGCTCCTGGTGCTCAAGAACGAAATGCTGAAAGTAATCCTCCAGCGACAGGTCCTCGGTGGGTTCGTTGCTCAGGCTGTCGCCGTGCTGCATGGTTTCCAGGGCATTGGCAGCCTGGGACGCGCGCTCATGCTCAAGGTCGAGTTCGATCCCCAGTAGATCGGGTGTAATGGCGTCTTCATCGCACAGAATGGCTGCCCGCTCCACGGCATTTTCCAGCTCGCGCACGTTGCCCGGCCAGGTATGCAGGCGGATTGCATTCATTGCATCCTGGGTGAAGTGCATGCCCTGCTGATGCATTTTGCTGCCCGCGCGCGTCAGCAGCGCCTGGGCAATCAGCATGACGTCCTCACCGCGTTCACGCAGCGGTGGCAGGCGTAATTCGATCACGTTCAAGCGGTAGAACAAGTCTTCGCGAAACAGACCTTGGCGTGCGAGGGTTTTAAGATCTCTATGGGTGGCCGCGACCAGGCGCACATTGACCTTGTGTGATTGTACTGAGCCAACGCGGCGAATTTCGCCTTCCTGCAATACCCGCAGCAGGCGTGCTTGTGCTTCCAGCGGCAGCTCGCCGATCTCGTCGAGAAACAGCGTGCCGCCGTCAGCGGCCTCAACCAGTCCGGTGCGGCCGGCGGTAGCGCCAGTGAACGCGCCCTTTTCATGGCCGAACAGTTCGGACTCAATCAGGGTTTCAGGGATGGCTGCGCAGTTGACCGAAATCATTGGCGCACTGGCGCGCCTGGAATTTTCGTGCAGCGCTCGGGCTACCAGCTCTTTGCCGGTCCCGGATTCGCCTTGAATGAGTACAGTGGAGTCAGTGGGTGCAACTTTATTGATCCGTTTGAACAGCGTCTGCATCGGCGCGCAGGTGCCGATGATTCCCATGGAATGGCCACTGCCGGTAGCTACCTGGGGTGTGTCTTTTGTTGCCGGGGTCTCAGAGGCTGAAGGTCCGCCGATACTCGGGGCCTGGGTGCGCCGTGCACGGCTGTCGCTGATGATACGGGCAACGGCCTGGAGCATTTCTTCGTGATCAAAAGGTTTGGCGATGTAGTCCACTGCGCCGAGCTTCATGGAGTCGACAGCCGAGCGTAGGCTGGCGTAGCTGGTCATGATCAACACTGGCGTATTGGGGGCCTTGCGGATCATTTCGGTGCCGGGCTCGCCGGGCAGACGTAAGTCACTGACGACCAGATCAAAGCTGTTCAGGTCGAAGCGCTCGACCGCTTCGCCGACCGAGCCGGCTTCGCTGACCTGATACTGGTGACGTTCCAGCAGGCGGCGCAGGGCCGAGCGGATAATCGTCTCGTCTTCAACAACCAGAATATGCGACATAATAACCTCATGCGGTGGGCGGTCCGGCCTTATTCAGGTCAGACGCTCGCACCGGTGCTCAAAACGCTGTAGCGCGGCAATGTAATGGTAAAACGAGTGCCGCGCTTGAGAGTAAGATCTGCCGGACTGTCCACGGTGATCTGCCCATAGTGCTCTTCGATAATCGAGTAGACCAGTGCCAAACCGAGCCCTGTTCCTGTCCCTGGTTGCTTGGTGGTGAAGAAGGGCTCGAACAATCGATCCATGATGGCTTTGTCAATACCACTGCCTTGGTCTTCTACCAGCAGCAGGACCTGATGTTCGTTTTGTTGGGTCGATACGGTGATGCGATCGCCGTTGCTACTGGCGTCGCGGGCATTACCCAACAGGTTGATCAATACCTGTACCAGCCGTTGGTTGTCACCGGCGGCAACATGGTCTGGATGGCACAGGTTAACATAAATCACTTCCGGGCCTTGTCGGTTGAGCGACAGTAGGTGGATCGCTTCATTGGTGCAGGCGGCCAGGTCGACTTCGTCGTTGGCGTTGTTATGACGGCTGCCGACATGCGCGAAATTGACCAACGACTGCACGATGCGTGAGATGCGGTGGGTTTGCTCGATCACCTGTTCAGCCATTTCCCGCGCTTCAGGTTGGTCAGACTCCTCTCGCAGATTTTGCGCCAGGCAGGCTATGCCGGTGACCGGATTGCCGATTTCGTGGGCCACACCTGCGGCCAGCCGACCAATAGAGGCAAGCCGTTCGGAGTGCATCAGCTCGTCCTCAAGCATGCGAGTTTCAGTCTGGTCCTCAATCAGCAGCACTAGGCCGCTGGAGGCATTGTTGCCGGGCTCGTCAATCGCGGCTTTGTGCAGGTTGAGCCATTGGGTGTGGCCGTTGCTGACGAGCTTTTGTTTATGCAGGTGCGCGGACTGATCGGCAACAAAGCGCTCAAGTAGTTCGTTCCATGGGTCAGGCAGATTGCCCAGGCGCGAGCCAACCACCGCCTCGGCGCTGATGCCGGTGAGGGCTTGCATGGCGCGGTTCCACATCAGAATTTCATTGTCCTTGGCCAGCGAGCAGACGCCCATCGGCAGATCCTGCAGTGTCTGCCGGTGGTAGCGGCGCAGCGCGTCGAGTTCCGCCGCCAGGCCGGTGAGCCGGGAGTGGTAATCCTCAAGCCGGTTCTCAATGAAATGAATGTCCTCGGTAACATAACCCTCGCGTGCCAGCTTGAAGGGCAGGAAGGTTTCGATAATGTCCTGCGCTACCGCTGGGCCCATCAGGCCGGACAGGTTGGCCTCAAGCCGGTCGCGCAGGCGGCGCAGGGCATAGGGGCGGCGTTCGTCGAAGGGTAGTTGTAGGTCGCGCAGCGCCTGCTCGACCTCTTGCTGTGCAGTTTTGTTGCCGAGCGGCTTGGCCAGTTGCTGGGCGAACTCCTGGGGTGAATTGGCCAGTAGCTCCATGCGCTGCGGGCGGCTGACGTTGTCCACTGAACAGGCTTCAGCGGCGCTGCGTTCCTCGATGGAGCGCTGCGTGAACAGCGATACCGAGGTAAACACGAAGATATTCGCCGCCAGCGAAGCAATGGCTGCCAGGTGCCAGGTATCGGCATTGAAACTGAGTGCCTGACCAAAGAGCTGCAGGCCGGTCAGCTCGGTAATCAATGGCAGCAGCAGGGTGATGGTCCACACCGCCATCCCGGCAATAAGCCCGCCGATGAAGCCGCGTCTATTGGCCTGCGGCCAGTACAGTACGGAGAGCGCGCCAGGCAGAAATTGCACGGTGGCGACGAAGGAGGCAATACCCAGGTTGGCTAGGTCCTGCTCGGCACCGAGCAGCCGATAAAAGCCGTAGCTGGCCATGATGATGGTGGCGATCAGGGTGCGTCGAGTCCAGAGCAGCCAGCGGTAAATATTGTTGTCGGCACTGGGCTGGTAGACCGGCAGTACCAGATGGTTAAGGACCATGCCGGATAGCGCCAGGGTGACCACAATGATCAGGCCGCTGGCGGCAGACAGGCCGCCGACAAAGGCGACCAGCGTCAGCCAGTTGGCGCCCGAAGCCATACCCAGGCCGAGGGTGAAGTACTCCGGATTGGTCGGTACGTTCAAATGCAGGCCGGCCCAGAGAATCGGCGGCACGGCCAGGCTGATCAGCAGCAGGAACAACGGCAACCCCCAACTGGCCACCGCCATCGAGCGGGGATTGATATTCTCGGTAAAGGCCATGTGATACATGTGGGGCATGACGATGGCGGCAGCAAAGAACACTAACAGCAGCGTGCGCCAAGGGCCTTCCTGCAGAGGCGTATGCAGGGTAGTGAGTGCCTGCTGATTGTTGGTCAGCCAGGACTCCAGCCCTTGGGGGCCGTCGAACACCACATAGAGTGCATAAAGCCCGACCATGCCAATCGCGATCAATTTGACCAGTGACTCGAAGGCGATGGCAATCACCAGGCCTTCGTGCTTTTCCCGGGTAGAAATGTGCCGGGCGCCGAACAGAATGGCGAACAGTGTGATCAGTACGCAAAAGCCCAGTGCCACGGTGTCCTGTCCGGTTTCCTGGGTCAGAATCTGCACCGAGTCGGCTACCGCTTGAATCTGCAGGGCCAATAGCGGTAACACACCAATCAGCATGAAGACGGTGGTCAGTGTGCCGGCCAGGGTGCTGCGAAAGCGGAAGGCAAACAGGTCGGCTAGCGAGGATAGTTGGTAGGTACGGGTAATGCGCAGAATGGGACTGAGCAGCACGGGCGCGAGCAGGAAGGCGCCGCAGATCCCCAGATAGTACGCAAGAAAACCATAGCCGTATTGATAGGCCAGGCCGACGGTGCCGTAGAACGCCCAGGCGCTGGCATAGACGCCCAGTGACAGGGTGTATACCGCTGGATGGCGCAACAATGCGCGCGGCAGCAGGCCTTTTTCAGTTACCCAGGCTACGCCAAACAGCGTCATCAAATAGAGGATGCTGATCAGCAGCAGGTGGCTTAATTCAAAGCTCGTCGGCATCTTTCGGGCTCTGCAGGAGGATACCGGCGATGATCAGAATCAGCCAGAGAACGTAGGGCCGGTACCAGGCACCCTGTGGCTCAATCCACCAGTCCATGATGGCCGGGGAGAACAGGTAGATGCCAATGACCAGCAGCAGAACCAGGCGGTAGATATACATGGGCTTCCATTGTGTCATGCCAGCAGTGCCGTGCCAGAAATGTCATGGCAACCTGGGCGGTGGCAACGGCGGCAACGAGTGCCGGCCATGTTGCCTTGGGTCGAGAAATAATGCACTAGGTTAATCAGCGCGGCAGCGGCTGCCAAGCGTGCCGAAGGCGGAAGGCGTTAGTAGTTAACTGATGGGCAGTGACTCCTGGGGTACTTCAAGGGTCGCGGGCAGTCGCAGTGGATCCCAATGGCGGCTGGCCCAAGCCAGCTGTTCGCGGATGCTGGCGCCGCGCAGGGTCGCCGGCGGCCGCTGGTACAGTGCGGCCAATGCGGTGAACAGGGTGTCTTCGGCGAGGGTTATATCTAAACCGGCGGAGCCCAGACGCTTGCTGAGCTTTTCGCCCTGCTGGCGCACTACTAGCGGAATATGCAAGTAGCGGGGCGCTGGCGCGCCGAGCAGCTTATACAGCCACAATTGCCTGGGGGTAGAGTCGAGCAGGTCGGCGCCGCGCACCACATCGGTTACGCCCTGGGCGATATCGTCCATCACCACCGCGAGCTGGTAAGCAACAATGCCGTCCCGCCGGCGAATCACAAAGTCGCCGACCTCGGCTTCCAGCTGCTGGCGGAAGGGCCCTTGTAACCGATCAACAAACTCGCAGGTGCTGCCCTTGGTCAGTACACGCACTGCATGATGGGGCGCAGCAGGCAAGTGGCGCTCGCGGCAGGTGCCGGGGTAGATGCCCTGAAAGGGCGCCAGATCGCTTCTGGAGCAATCGCAGTAATAGGCCTGGCCCTGATCGATCAAGGCCTGGATCTGATCGGCATAATAAGCCTGGCGGTCACTCTGTACCCATACCTCGCCGTCCTGGTCCAAGCCGAAAGCGTGCAGGGTGTCGAGAATCTGTTGGGCAGCGCCGGGTTTGTTGCGGGGCAGATCCAGGTCTTCCATACGGACCAGCCAGATGCCCTGGTGATGGCGCGCATCAAGATAGCTGGCCAATGCGGCCAATAGTGAGCCGAAATGCAGGTGACCACTGGGTGTAGGCGCGAAACGGCCAATATAGGGAGAGGTTGCCGACATGGCTATGCAGCCCTGGCTGGGTAAAACACGGGGAAACAAAAGCTAGCTTTGCCTGTACGGCGGCGGCCCAGCCTGCTAGCGGTTGCGGGCAAGGATGGGCCGTGCCGACGGACGGATCAGCTGCCTACTTGCTTTTCCTTGATCTCTGCAAGGGTTTTGCAGTCGATACACAGAGTAGCGGTAGGGCGAGCTTCCAGGCGGCGAATACCAATTTCTACGCCGCATGAATCGCAGAAACCGTAGTCATCGTCTTCGATGCGCTGCAGTGTCTGGTCGATCTTCTTGATCAGCTTGCGTTCGCGGTCGCGAGCCCGCAGCTCAAGGCTGAACTCTTCTTCCTGGCTGGCACGGTCGGCCGGATCGGGGAAGTTGGCTGCCTCATCCTGCATGTGATGCACGGTGCGGTCGACTTCCTCCATCAGCTCCTTTTTCCAGCCGTTGAGGATCGAGGCGAAATGCGCAAGCTGTTGCTCGCTCATATACTCTTCGCCTTTCTTTTCCTTGTAGGGCGCGAACCCGCGAATCAACATAGAACTTTTTTCTTTGGCATTGCTGGGCATGAGAACCCCTCACTTTTAGCTCGATCGTCCTGTGTCAGGCCTACATCTAGATGACCTGAGAGTGCAGCCACTGGCGTGCAAGCGGGCAAAACTACCAGAACATCGCCAAGCGCGCTACTGTTTGCCGCTAGAAGGTGAATTACACCTGCTATATAGAGGATCGGCGGGCTGTTGTGATGGGCCCAAGCAGGTATGATTCGGGGTTTTCGCCGGAGAGAAGTATGCACCAGCCAGAGTGGGCGCGCCGCAGCCGTGATATCCAACCTTTCCACGTGATGGCGGTGCTGGCTCGCGCCAAAGCCTTGGAGGCAGCAGGCCGTGACGTCATTCATATGGAAATTGGCGAGCCGGATTTCACTACGCCGGAGCCGATTATTCGCGCCGGCCAAATTGCGCTGGGCGCGGGCCATACCGGCTACACGCCAGCGCTGGGCATACCCGCGTTGCGCGAAGCCGTGGCCGGTCTGTATGCCTCACGCTACGGCATAGATCTGGATCCACGTCGGGTAGTGATCACACCCGGAGGCTCTGCGGCGCTGTTGCTGATCAGCGCTTTGCTAGTGGAAGCTGGCCAGGAGGTGCTAATGGCGGATCCCTCCTATCCGTGCAATCGGCATTTTCTGCGCTTGGTTGAGGCTCGGGCGCGGTTGGTGCCGACCGGCCCGGAGTCAGCTTACCAACTGACGCCTGAGCTGATCGAGCAACACTGGGATAGCCGTTGCGCGGCGGTGTTGGCCGCGTCGCCGGCCAATCCCACCGGCACCATGCTCAGCGCAGCCGAATTGCGGGCGCTGGCCGAAACAACTGCGCGGCTTGGCGGCCATCTGGTGGTCGACGAGATCTACCATGGTCTGACCTACGGCTGTGAGGCCAGCTCGGTGCTTGAAGTGGCGCCCGAGGCGTTTGTGCTCAACAGTTTCTCCAAGTATTTCGGCATGACCGGTTGGCGGCTGGGCTGGCTGGTGGCGCCGGAGGCGGCCATACCAGAGCTGGAGAAGTTGGCGCAAAATCTGTACATCTGTGCCCCCCATATGGCCCAGCAGGCGGCTTTGGCGGCCTTTAGTGCGCAGACCCAGGCGATCTGCGAAGCGCGTCGCGAGGCGTTCCAGGCGCGTCGGGATTTTCTCCTGCCGGGGCTGCGAGACCTGGGGTTTGACATCCCGATAACACCGCAGGGTGCCTTCTATCTTTATGCCGATATGCAGCAACTGGGCGGAGAGAGTGATGCGCTGTGCCGGCATTTGATCGAAACCGAGTACTTGGCGGTAACTCCAGGTCTGGACTTCGGTCATTACCGTGCCAATCAGCATGTGCGCTTTGCCTATACCGCTTCGATTGATCGCCTGGGGCAGGCGCTGGACCGTCTGGCGCTCGGCCTCAAGCAGTGGCCAGCATGCTGATCTCGTTCGAACCAGCGCTGCTGCCGGGTATTCTGGTGCGGCGCTACAAGCGTTTTCTGGCGGATATTGTGCTGGACGATGGCCGTGAGCTGGTATTGCACTGCCCGAATACCGGGTCGATGAAAAACTGTGCCCAGCCGGGGAGTCGCGTTTGGGTGGACATACAGCACAAACCAGGGCGCAAGTTGCCGGGAACCTGGGAGCTGGTTGAAGTGGCTCCGGGGCAGCTCGCCTGTATCCACAGTGCGCGTGCCAATCGGGTGGTTGCTGCAGCGTTCAAGGCTGGGCTGATCAGCCCATTGGCAGGCTTTGCTGTACAACGTCCGGAGGTACGACTGCCGGGCGGTGTGAGCCGTTTCGATTTTTTGCTGAGTGAGCCGACACTAGGCTCGGTTGGCGAATGTGTAGTCGAGGTCAAGAGCGTGACGCTGGAACTGGGCGACGGCATCGGTGCTTTTCCCGATGCGGTAAGTTTGCGTGGGCAGAAACACCTGCTGGAATTGATCGAGGTAGTCACCAGCGGACGTCGCGCCTGCCTGCTGTTTTGCGTCATGCATTCCGGTATCAGCCGGGTCAGACCGGCGGATGAGATTGACCCTGTCTATGGGCAGTATTTACGCCAGGCTGCCGCCGCTGGAGTGGAGATTGTCGCCTGGTCGGTGATTCCGACGCCAGAGGGATTACGCATTGCCGGCCAGCTACCTGTGGACCTCAGTCCAGCCAAAGATGACCGTTGCTGATATGGCAGGGGCGTGCTTTCAGGTAGTCGCCAGCACAGGGCCCGGCCACACACTCGCCGCTCTCGGGTAAAAACAGTGCGCCATGGGTGGCGCACTGAATCAGGCGTTGGGAACTGTCGAGAAACTGGTCGGGCACCCATTCCAGCGGAATGCCGCGATGCGGGCAGCGGTTTTCATAGACGAATACCTGCTGGCCCTGGCGCACCGCGAACAGTGCCTGGCCCTGATGCACGAAGCCCTTACTACCAGGATCTGGCAGGGCCTCCATAGAGCAGAGCGGGGTGGGCAGGAAGTTATCGTCATTAATCATCCGCCGATTATCCTTGTCGGCCTCGGTGTTTGCCAGCTTTGCCGTCGTCGCGGGCTTGCCCAATGCGCTCTGGCCGATTTATAGCCAGCCTTAGTGGTTGCGCGCAGACGATTGCTGATACCTTGTTGCACTTGCGCCCGGTACTGCCCTGTACGTAGTGACCCGGTAAATTAAGGATGTTGTATGCACTTTGCCCACCGGTTGCGGCCGGTCATCATGTTGTTACTGGCTGTACTGCTGCTTCTGGCGTTTCTGTTGTCGCTGGCGCTTGGTGCTGTGGCGATTCACCCGCTCGACACGTTGAAAGCGCTTGGCAGCCTGCTCGGTTTGACCGAGGTGGCGCCGGACACTCGCTTGATCATCGAACATATTCGTCTGCCGCGCAGCCTGATGGGGTTGATGGTCGGGGCAACCTTGGGCCTGACCGGCGCGGTCATGCAGGGGCTGTTCCGCAATCCGCTGGCCGATCCGGGATTGATCGGGGTGTCCAGCGGGGCGGCGCTGGGAGCGGCATTGATGATCGTTCTGGGGGGCTGGCTGTTGTCCGGTTTGCCCGCTGGCTGGATGCCCTACGCCACGGTAGCTGGTGCTTTTAGTGGTGGCGTGCTGACGACCTTGCTGGTCTATCGGCTGGGTCAAACTGCCCAGGGTACGTCAGTCGCCAGCATGCTATTGGCTGGTATCGCGATTGCCGCGATCAGCGGCGCCTTTATCGGTTTGCTCAGCTACATTGCCGATGACACCATGCTGCGCACACTGACGTTCTGGAATATGGGTAGCCTCGGTGGTGCCAATATGGAGAAAGTGGGCGTGCTGACGCTGTGCTGCGCCTTGGTCTGGTGGCGTCTGCCACGCCAGGCCAAGGCGCTGAACGCGCTGTTGCTGGGCGAATCCGAGGCTCGACATCTGGGTGTTGATGTCGAGCGGGTCAAGCGTGAGCTGGTGCTGTTGACCGCACTGGGAGTCGGTGCCAGCGTTGCCGCCGCCGGGCTGATCGGTTTTGTCGGGCTGGTAGTGCCACATCTGGTGCGGCTGGTGCTGGGGGCTGACCATCGACGGGTGATTCCCGCTTCAATGCTGCTCGGCGGCGGCCTGTTGTTGTTGGCCGATGTTGTTGCCCGTCTAGTGCTGGCACCTGCCGAACTGCCGATCGGTATTCTTACTGCCCTATTGGGGGCGCCGTTCTTCCTGTTACTGCTGCTGCGCGCCCAGCGCCGGGGAGGTCTGTAATGCTCAAGGCCGACCAACTGGCCTGCGCACGTGGCGGTTGCCGGATTCTGCACGGCATCGATTTTACCCTGGCTGCTGGTGAGGTGCTGGCGGTACTGGGTACCAATGGGGCCGGCAAAAGCACGCTGATGAGTACCCTGACCGGCGAACTGTCAGCCGATGCTGGCTGTGTCGAGCTGGGTGGCCGAGCCTTGGGCGACTGGCCGGCGCTTGAACGCGCCCGGCGATTGGCGGTGTTACCCCAGTCCTCGACACTGGCGTTCCCGTTTGCCTGTGAGGAGGTTGTCGCGATGGGGCGTCTGCCGCATGACAGTGGTCATGAGCGCGATCTGCAGATTATCGAGTTGGCCATGCGGGCTGCGGATGTTGCGCATCTGCGTGCGCGTAATTACCTGACGCTGTCCGGCGGCGAGCGACAGCGCGTGCATCTGGCTCGGGTATTGGGTCAGATATGGGAGTCGGAGGGCGCCTGTCTGTTGCTGGATGAGCCCACGGCCTCGCTGGATCTGGCGCATCAACACATGACGCTGGCTCAGGCTCGGGCGGTGGCTCAGCGGGGTGGCGCGGTGCTGGTGATTCTGCACGATCTCAATCTGGCGGCGCGCTATGCTGATCGTATTCTGCTGCTTGATCGTGGGCGCATGGCGGCGTTGGGCAGTCCCTGGGAGGTGCTTGACGCCCAACGCATCCAGGCGGTCTTCGACGTCAGCGTCAAGATCGATCGGCATCCGCAACAGGACTGTCCGTTAGTGATTATCTGAGGTGGTGATGAAGGTACTGTTTGCGACTGTACTTATGACGCTGTCATCGCTGCTGGCTGCAGCACCTTTGCCCGATTGGGTTAGCCCGCGCGAGCTTGATCACCCGCGCCTGGGGCAGGTGCTGGATACCGGCAATGGGGAATGGCTGCAAGCCGCAGAGCTGCTTGAGCGGCTGGTTAGCGAGCCTTATGTGCTGGTCGGCGAAAAACATGACAATCCGGATCACCATCGCCTGCAACTGTGGCTACTGAAGCAGTTGCAGGCCCGCCGCCCCCAGGCGGCATTGGCGTTGGAGATGCTCGATACCGGTCAGCAGGCAGCCGTGGATGAGCTCCAGAAACAGTCATTGCCTGATGCCTCAGTGTTGCAGCAACGCCTGCATTGGGCTGAAGGTTGGGATTGGGCGTTGTATGGGCCGCTGGTACGCTGGGGGCTGGCAACGCCGGATCGGTTGCTGGCGGCCAATCTTACCCGGGAGGACATGCGTGCGCTGTACGCCGAACCCGTTCCGCTAGCGACGGTGTATGACCAACGGGCTCGCGAGCAATTGGCCCAGATGATGCGCGACGCGCACTGCAGCCAGTTGCCCGAGGCGCAGGTGCCGGCCATGCTGGCGATCCAGCAGGGTCGTGATCAACGCATGAGTGCCGTGCTTGCCGCCGCGCCGACGCCGGTCCTGCTCCTGGCCGGCAGCTTTCATGTGCGCAAGGATTTGGGCGTACCGCTGCACTGGTCCGCTGAGATTGCGCCAGTAGTGCTGATGTTGGTCGAAGCCGGTGCGGATTTACCCGGTGCCGGGGAGGCCGATTACGTCTGGGTTACCGCTGCCACAGCGGAGCAGGATTACTGCGCCGACATCCGCTGAGCTGATGTCTACCCGTTGTTGATAGCCATACTATGCCCGATCAATCGACTGCCGCGAGGTGTTGGCA
This sequence comes from Halopseudomonas pelagia CL-AP6, assembly GCF_000410875.1. Classification (GTDB taxonomy): domain Bacteria; phylum Pseudomonadota; class Gammaproteobacteria; order Pseudomonadales; family Pseudomonadaceae; genus Halopseudomonas; species Halopseudomonas pelagia. Next base: position 11,840 of record NZ_AROI01000035.1, on the reverse strand, counting down.
GTCAGGCGGTCTGTGGGTGTAGAGAGGCAGCGTGGGGGTAGTAAGATGCAGGCAAAAAAATGGCCCGCTCAGAGAGCGGGCCTAATCCGTGATTAGCCTGATGAGGAGATAACCGCTTGAAACAAGCTGCTATCAACAAGTCACCTCGCGATGACTTGTTGCTAATGATATAGATTCTCATTCTCACGTCAAGGGCTAATGTGAATTATTTTACCGCCTGCTTGTAATGGGTCAGTTCTTTGTTCATCAGGTCGATGCGTCGAGCCATGCTTTCAATCAGGCTGTGGGCTATGCGCGGGTTACTTTGCATCAATGCCAGGAACTGTTCCTTAGGAATCATCATCACCGTGGTAGGGGCGCTGGCCTTGACCGTGGCCGAGCGCTTTTCCCGGGTAAACAGGGCCATGGCACCAAATATCTCGTCCTTCTGTACGTCGCCTACTTTGATGCCTTCGACAAAGGCTTCGGCGTGCCCTTCGGTGATGATAAACACATGATCGGCATCGTCACCCTGGCGGATCAGCTCTGCCCCAGCGGGGAAGTGCTGGAAGCCGGTTACCGGACGCACTTCCGGCGGGCGGCTGTGCGCTAGGGCATCGGACATCAGCGCCGCCTGCCCGAGGATATATTGGGTGAACTGTTCCTGGCGTTGGCTGCTGGCGTGGATATGCTTGAACAGTGCTTCCCGGTCGTAGGGCACCAATACCAGAGCTTCTTCGCTCTTGTAGGTGCAGGGTGCCGTGTTAAGCCCCTGACGCAGACCAATCAGATCGCCTTCCTGAACGTAGAAAATCGGTTTTTCTTCTATCTCGGCATGCAATAAACCGCTTTGCAGCAGGTAAATGCGGTTGTTGCCGATATGGGTATACAGGTCGTCGACGGCATCGAGCTCAATAGGCTCGCCGAAGGGCGCCAGGCCGTCGAGCAGTTGTGCGGGGATGAGCTGCAGTGCATTGATGAGCTTCTCAGCGTAGGGCGGCTGGTCACCGATTAGGTACATAGACGAATTCCTTTTGTGTTTTCCCATCTTGCCGGGATGTCAGATACGCTGTTGTTTACACCCGGCAGACTCGGCGGCTATACCCTAAGATACTGTAGAGAGCCTGGACACTGCCAACATAAATTGCCTGATGCAGGCCGGCAAGCCGCCTGCTATCGCAATGTGAGCTGGGTCGCTTTTAAATCTCGCGGGGCGGGCCTGGGGTCTCATGCTCCTTGAGCTGTTTCAATAACTGTTGCTTGTATTCGGCGGGCAGTTGATTCCAGTGAACATCTTCCAGTGCGCCGGCAATCGCAAACATGAGTGATTTCGATGCTCTGAACCCTCTAGCTCTGACCGCACAATAAGCCCCTACCGGTCCGCGCTGGAGCAGGTCGTCGCGACTGTGGATGCCTGTTGCATGCAGCCATTGGGCCGAGGTCTTGCCCAGGTTGCGCAGCGTCAGCAACTCGTCATTGATCATCATGCCCTCCCATAAACAGGGGTGGCGGAAGCAGTTCCAATATCAGGGTTAGCGGAGCTGAACGGACAGCAGTGGCCGACCGCAGTCGGTGGCTTTGTGAGCATAAAATGATCCGGGCTTGTTTTTATTGGTTCCCTGGATCGAGTGTAGTGCGCCTGGGCCGTTACGTACAGCCGGGCGCACTACTGTGCGTGAGGTGTTAGAAGCGCTGGCGCAATTGACTGACCAGTTCGGCCACGCTGTCAGTGCTGTCTGTCGCTACCTGGAGGCTCATGGGTTGTTCGTCGGCAGTGAGCGCTTCCATCTGCTGCAGTTGTTGGCGGGCAACGTTGATATCGCCGTCCGAGGGGTCGCTGCCCTTCTGGCGGCGCTCTTCCATCCAGGCTTCAATCGTGTCTAGCGGCGCGCTGCACTGCAGAATGAGGCAGGGCGCGCCCTGGTCTTCGATGGCCTGGCGCAGGGTTTCGCGCTGGCTGTGTTTGAGATGGGTAGCGTCGACCACCACCGGGTAGCCGGCAGCCAGTATCTGCGCGGCCAGATTCGCTAACCGCGCATAGGTTTTGGCGCTGCGCTCGGGCGCGTAAAGGCCGGCATTCAGCTCGCCGCTGCCTTCGCTGCCGAACAGCCGTTTGCGCTCAACGTCTGAACGAATGCGGATCGCCCCCAGTTGTTCGACCAGGTGCAGCGCGATGGTGCTCTTGCCTGATCCGGATATTCCGTGCGTCAGCAGACCAAAGCGCAAGGGTACATAGGTGTAGCGCTCGGCGAGCTGGGTATAGCCCTGGTAGCGGGCCAGTACCTGTTGGCGCTCCGAATCACTGACCCCTTCCTGAGTAAGACGCAACAGCGCGACTTTGGCCCGGACCATCGCTCGGTAGGCTTTGTAATAATCGAGTAAAGCCAGGCCAGCATAGTCACCGGTATGCTCCAGATAGGCGTTGAGAAAGCGTTGGGCCAATTCGCGCAGGCCTCGGTCTTCCAGGTCCATGACCATAAAAGCCACGTCGCTCATGACATCAATCCAGCGGAAAGCGTCGTTGAATTCGATACCATCAAACAAGGTGACTTCGCTGTCTACCAGGGTGACGTTGTCCAGATAGATGTCGCCATGGCATTCACGCACGAAGCCCTCGGCTTTGCGTTGTGCCAGTTGGGGAATCAGGCGTTGGAAGGTAGTATGCGCCCACTGTTCCAGCTGATCGAGCTGGGCCAGGTCCTGATCAGAGCTAAGGAGTGGGCGGATATCGTTGAAGTTGTCGGCTACCGGTGCATGCAGGTTGTCTGGTTGGCCCCAGGGGCTACTCAGCGGGGCGTGGTCTATCTGCTGATGAAAATGCGCTAGCTTGGCTGCCAGGCTGTCGATATGGTCCGCTGTCAGCTTGCCAGCACGCTGCAGGTTGCCGAGCAGATCCTGCTGCTGGAACTGGCGTGTCTTGACCATATATTCGATAACCGGTCCGTCACTATTCAGGGTTGGCGCGGTCTCAGTGCCGTGCACTGCGATCACGCCGAGGTAGAGATCGGGCGCCAGGCGGCGGTTGAGGCGTACCTCTTCCGCGCAGAAATGCTTGCGTTGCTCGAGGCTGGAATAGTCAAGAAAGCCGAAGTTGACCGGTTTCTTGATTTTGTAGACGAAGTCGCCCGTGAGCAATACCCAGGAGATATGCGTCTCCATCAGGGTAAAACCACTGACGGGATGATCATAGAGGTCGGGGTTTTGCAGCGCTTTCAGGAGTGTCTGGCTCACGGTATATCCTTGCTTTGACAGGCAAAGGAGGCATTATGCGGGTTGGTGAGGCAGAGGCCAACCTTGAAAGGGTTCTGATCGCTGGTTGAGACCGGTGGACTCATCCTGGGTTCTTCCAGGGTAATAAAGTAACGGTGCAGGGGAATATGGCTAGAAAACGCAAGGCAAGCAAAAAGCAGGGTTTCTGGCGTCGCTGGTCGGGCCTGATGATCAAGCTGGGTCTGGTCGGCCTGGTGTTATTGGCGGGCCTGACTATTTATCTGGATGCGGTGGTGCAGGAGAAGTTCTCCGGCAAGCGTTGGGCTGTGCCCGCAAAGGTGTTTGCCAGACCGCTGGAACTGTATGTCGGCCAGCAGTTGAGCCGTGATGATTTTGTTACCGAACTGTCGGCGTTGGGCTATCGCACTGCGTCGGCGGTCCGCCAGCCGGGTCAGATGGCGGTCGCCGCCAGCCAGGTGGATGTGCACACCCGCGGATTCCAGTTCTTTGAAGGTACCGAGCCTTCGCAGCGCTTGAGTGTGCGTTTCAGCGGGCGCCAAGTGGCGGCCCTGTCCGGCAGCAAGGATCCGGTGATGGCGCGTATGGAACCGCTGCTGATCGGCGGGATCTATCCTGCGCATAACGAAGATCGCATTCTGGTGCGTTTGGACCAAGCCCCGCCGCATCTGATCGAGGCGCTGATCGCCACGGAGGATAGGGACTACTTCCAGCACTTCGGGGTATCGCCCAAAGGCATCATGCGCGCTATATATGTCAATACGGTCGCTGGTGGCGTGGTCCAGGGCGGCAGCACGCTGACCCAGCAATTGGTGAAAAATTTCTATCTCACCAGTGAGCGCAGCCTGGTACGCAAGGGCACTGAGGCTATCATGGCCATTCTGCTCGAGGTGCATTATCCCAAGGAAGAGATTCTTGAGGCTTACCTGAACGAGGTCTTTCTCGGCCAGGATGGTCGCCGTGCCGTGCATGGGTTCGGCCTGGCGAGCCAGTACTATTTTGCCCAGCCTCTGCACGAATTGCAGTTGCATCAGGTCGCGCTGCTGGTGGCTATGGTCAAGGGACCTTCCTACTATAATCCGCGCCGCCACAGCGAGCGCGCCAAGGCGCGTCGCGATCTGGTGATTGGTATGCTGGCAGAGCAGGGCATGATCAGCCAGGAGCAGGCCGAAGACGCGCAAAAGCGCGATCTTGATGTGTCTGTGCGTGGCAGCATGGCAGACACCAGTTACCCGGCCTTTATGGATTTGGTCAAACGTCAGCTCAAGGAAGATTACCGCGACGAGGATCTGACCAGCGAGGGCCTGCGGATATTCACCAGCTTTGATCCGCTATTGCAGAACAAGGCGGAAAAAGCCGTGCAGGAGACGGTCAAACGGCTGGGCCCTGCCGACGGTGATATCCCCATTGAGGCAGCCATGGTGGTGACCAGCGCACAGGCGGGCGAGGTGCTGGCGCTGGTGGGCGGTAGCGACCCACGTTATTCCGGTTTCAATCGTGCGCTGGATGCGTCACGGCCGATTGGCTCGCTGATCAAGCCCGCTATTTATTTGACCGCACTGGAAAAGCCCCAGCAATATGCATTGACCACCTTGGTCGAAGACGCCCCAATGACGCTGCAGGCCGAGCCAGGCAAGACCTGGACACCGCAGAACTATGACCGTACTAGCCACGGATGGGTGCCATTGCACAAGGCGTTGGCCAGCTCTTATAACCAGGCTGCTGTGCGAGTGGGTATGGATGTGGGCGTGCCTGAAGTACTGAAAACGGTTGAACGTCTGGGCGTAAGGCATAACTGGCGACCCTTGCCGGCCATGTTGCTGGGATCGGGTGCGATGACGCCGATGCAGGTGACGGATATGTTCCAAACTATCGCAACCGGTGGTTACAGTACCCCGCTCAGGGCTATTCGTAACGTACTGGACTCGCAGGGCGAGCCACTGCGGCCTTACCCCTTTGAGACGCAGCAGCGTTTCGACCCGGCAACGGTGTACCTGCTGCAGGAGGGGATGTCACGGGTTATGGCCCAAGGCACCGGACGCTCTGCCTACAACCAGGTGCCGTCGAGTATCCGCCTGGCTGGTAAAACGGGGACTACCAATGATCTGCGCGATAGCTGGTTTGCCGGTTTTTCCGATGATCTGGTTGCGGTCAGTTGGTTGGGCAGGGATGATAATGGTCCTACGCGATTGACCGGTGCTTCAGGCGCTCTGCAAGTATGGAGTGCCTTTATGGGGCAGGCTTATCCGCGCAGCCTTTCCAACGTACCACCTGGCGGCATTACCATGGCCTGGATTGATGAGACGACCGGGCTGGGTAGTGATCAGAGCTGTCCGGGCGCGATTCAGGCGCCATTTCGATCCGGCTATGAGCCGCTGCCAGGCCCCGGTTGCGAAGTATTGATTGATACGGAAGGTCTGAAAGAAGGCGCTAATAAGGTGCTGGATACAATTCGGGGCTGGCTGCAATGAAGCAAGAGGACGTAATGATGACGATGAACAAGATGGGGCTGCTGGCCGGTTTGATACTGCTGCTGGCCGGTTGTGCCTCTGGTGGCGGCAATATCCCGGTGGTGGATTCGGGGCGCAGTGTATCCAACGAAGATATGCAGTCGGGAGCCGGCATGCGGCCCTCGCAGCAACAGCCGCAGGTCATTGATGACGGTGGTGGCGTGGTCGTGATGATACCGGATCAGGCGGGCAGTTCTCGTCCGATCGAATCCTTCCCCGTGGACTCGCAGCCGACGTTGCAGCAAGGCGGCTCTTCCGCCCCCGCTGCCCCGCAGAGCGGCGGCCTGCAACAGGATGAGCAACTTGATGGGCCGGTGTTGTCGCTACTGACGGTGTCGCGTGATCAAGAGTCGCGTGGCGATCTGGGTGGCGCTTCTTCGAGTTTGGAGCGTGCCATGCGGATAGCGCCGCGCGAGCCTCAGGTATTCTATCGCCTGGCCCAGGTCCGTCTGGCGCAGGGTAATGCTGCGCAGGCAGAGCAAATGGCCCAACGTGGTCTGTCGTTTGCGGCTGGGCGGCCAGCATTGCAGGCGGGGCTGTGGGAGTTGGTTGCCCAGGCGCGCGAGCAAATGGGCAACGCAGCCGGCGCGGCTGAAGCGCGTCAGCGGGCCCGCGTCAATCTGTGAGTGAGTCGCCTTGGGATGAGATGGCGCAGGCATTGCTTGAGCTAGAGCGAGCTTTGCGCGAACTCGGTTTCTGGGCTGCTGCACCGCCTGCAGCGGATCGCATGAGCAGCGCCGCGCCTTTCTGTATCGATACGCTGAGCTTCGAAGAATGGTTGCAGTGGATACTCATCCCTCGTCTAGGCGGGATCGCTGCGCGGCGTGAGAGGTTGTCTGCTGGCGCCAGCATTATGCCGATGGGTGAGCAGAGTTTCGCTCACCTTGGGCGTCGCCAGCAGCCCTTGTTGGTCGTGCTGGCGCAGATTGATCAGCTATCGCACAAACTGCTGTAGCGCTAGTTTTTGCAGTAGTTCTCCAGATCTATTTTGGTCTGAGTGATCAGCGCTTGGCGTTCGTCTTCCCCAATACGTTCAACCTCGCCCGCGTCGTTGGTGCGGCTCAGGCGTGGGTTAGTTTCCATGGTGTGCAAATTGGCCTGCAGTTGCCGGCATTGTTCCAGCCGCTGGGCTTCCATTGCTTTATCGTTGGCGGCCTGGTTCTGGCGCGGCTCTTCGCTGGGAGCTTCAGACTTGGTCAAGGGGGCGGGGGCGCGCAGCGTGCCGCCTGGCGGTGGGGCCGAAATAATGTCAACGCGTTGATAGCTTCTGCCTTGCGGTGGCTGCTGTCCGAACTGGGGTATGCCTTGATCGTCTACCCAGCGATACATCTGTTCTGCGCTGGCGGCGCTGCTGAGCAAGCTGAGCGTCAGGGCAATGAGCGTCTTGTACATGCGGTTTCCATTCCTGCTTGAGAAGTGTCGAGAGCCGTTACTATAGCCAATCCGGCAAAAAGGGACACAGCTGTGTATTGACGGAGCTTAGTTGTGCGGCTTTTGTCTAACTTGGCTTGACTTGTCGCGTCCGAGTGTAAACAATTCGGGGTTCACATAAGCAGGCTGTTAACGGAACCCACACGGTCTCCGGGTCAGCTGGCTTTGTTGCTCAATCCAGGTGGCGAAACCCGCCGACCCCTGGCCTGGCACCCGCACGCGCTACCTCGCGCTGGGTGAGGCGGCTCCGGCATCACCATAGAGCCTGCCTCCATTGCACGTAGTCAAGCTGATGCATGACGACCACCGTTGTCAATGCTCTGCCGAGCAGTAAACAGGTACCCTGCTACCGTCCAGATGGCGAGTGGCAAGCTAGAGGTGATTCTAAAGTGGAGCTTTTATCCGGCGCTGAGATGGTCGTCCGCTCATTGCGTGACGAGGGTGTTAAATATATTTACGGGTATCCCGGTGGTGCCTTGCTGCACGTCTATGATGCGATTTTCCGTCAGGACGATGTCGAGCATATTCTGGTTCGCCACGAACAGGCGGCCGCGCATATGGCTGATGGCTACGCGCGCGCGTCCGGCAAGGCCGGCGTGGTGCTGGTCACTTCCGGTCCGGGTGCGACCAATACCATTACCGGCATTGCTACGGCGTACATGGATTCCATCCCCATGGTTATCCTGTCCGGTCAGGTCGCCAGCGATATGGTTGGTACTGACGCTTTCCAGGAAACCGACATGGTCGGTATCTCGCGTCCCATCGTGAAGCACAGCTTTATGATCAAGGATCCGCGGGATATTCCGGAAGTCATCAAGAAGGCCTTTTATATCGCCCAGAGCGGTCGCCCTGGCCCTGTGGTTGTGGATATTCCGAAAGACATGACCAATCCGGCTGAGAAGTTCGAGTACAGCTACCCGAAGAAGGTCAAGCTGCGCTCCTACAATCCCGCCGTTCGTGGTCATTCCGGGCAGATCCGCAAAGCGTTGGACCTGATGGTTGAGGCCAAGCGGCCGATCATCTATTCCGGTGGCGGTGTGATCCTCGGTGGCGCAGCGGCGCAACTGACCGAGCTGGCGCGCGAACTGGGTGTGCCGGTAACCAATACGTTGATGGGTCTGGGTGCTTATCCAGGTACCGATCCGCAGTTTGTCGGCTGGCTGGGTATGCATGGCAGTTACACCGCCAACGTCAGCATGCACCACAGCGATGTGATTCTCTGCGTCGGTGCGCGTTTTGATGATCGGGTTATCAATGGCGCGAGCAAGTTTTGCCCGAATGCCAAGATCATCCATGTGGATATCGACCCGGCATCCATTTCCAAAACCATTCGCGCTGACGTGCCTATCGTTGGTCCGGTAGACAGCGTGTTGACCGAGATGGTCGCCATGGTCAAGGAGCATAACCTGCGCCCGGCCAAGGAATCACTGGCCAGTTGGTGGAAACAGATTCGTGAATGGCGTGGCGAAGGTCGCATGTTCCCCTATGACGAGGGCGACGGTTCGATCATCAAGCCGCAGACGGTTATTGAGACTCTGTGGGAAGTAACTCAGGGTGACGCCTATGTGACCTCCGATGTTGGCCAGCATCAGATGTTTGCTGCCCAATACTATCCCTTTGATAAACCTAATCGCTGGATCAACTCCGGTGGGCTCGGCACCATGGGCTTTGGTTTGCCAGCGGCCATGGGCGTCAAGCTGCATTATCCCGATGCGCAGGTGGCTTGCGTCACCGGCGAAGGCAGCATCCAGATGAACATTCAAGAGCTGTCCACCTGCCTGCAATACGATCTGCCGGTGAAGATCATTACGCTGAACAACCAGGCGTTGGGAATGGTTCGCCAGTGGCAAGATATGCAGTACGGTAGCCGCCACTCGCATTCCTACATGGAGTCGCTGCCTGATTTTGTCAAACTGGCCGAGTCCTACGGGCATGTCGGTATGCGGGTAGACAAACTGGAAGACCTCAAGCCAGCGATGGAGCAGGCGTTTGCCAACAGCAAACAACTGGTGTTCATGGATATCCGAGTGGACAACTCCGAGCATGTGTATCCGATGCATATCAAGGATGGATCCATGCGCGATATGTGGCTGAGCAAGACGGAGCGCACGTGATGAGACACATTATTTCCGTATTGCTGGAAAACGAGCCTGGCGCCTTGTCCCGTGTTGTCGGGCTATTCTCCCAGCGTAACTACAATATCGAGACCTTGACCGTTGCGCCGACCGAAGATCCGACTTTGTCGCGTCTGACGCTGACCACGGTTGGGCATGATGAAGTCATCGAGCAGATCACCAAGAACCTCAACAAGCTGATCGAGGTGGTCAAGCTGGTGAATTTATCCGAAGGATCGCACATCGAGCGCGAGTTGATGCTGGTGAAGATCAAGGCCACCGGCGCGCAGCGCGCCGAGGTCAAGCGGACCACTGATATCTTCCGCGGTCAGATCGTTGATGTGACCAGCAGCGTGTATACCGTGCAGTTGGCAGGCACGTCTGACAAGCTGGACAGCTTTATTGAAGCAGTTGGCCCAACCACGGTCATCGAGGTGGTGCGCACCGGCGTATCGGGCATCGCCCGTGGCGAGAAAGTGTTGAGCATCTAATTTAGACAGCAGGTCCGTAAGGGCCTGAACAGGAAACAGGGGAATTTTATGCACGTTTATTATGATAAAGATTGTGATCTGAGCATCATCCAGGGCAAGAAAGTAGCTATTATCGGTTACGGTTCGCAAGGCCATGCACACGCCTGCAACCTGAAGGATTCCGGCGTCGACGTCACTGTGGGCCTGCGCCCCGGTTCTTCTTCCATTGCCAAGGCTGAAGCCCATGGACTGAAGGTCACTGACGTTCCGGCCGCCGTTGCCGCTGCCGATATCATCATGATCCTGACGCCAGACGAGTTCCAGTCTCAGCTGTATGCAGGCGAGATCGAGCCGAACCTGAAGCAGGGCGCTACCCTGGCTTTTGCTCATGGTTTTGCCATCCACTACAACCAGATTGTGCCGCGCAAGGACCTGGACGTGATCATGATCGCACCCAAGGCCCCGGGTCACACCGTGCGTACCGAGTTCACCAAGGGTGGCGGTATTCCTGATTTGATCGCGGTATTCCAGGACGCTTCCGGCAATGCCAAGAATGTCGCGTTGTCTTACGCTTCCGGCGTGGGTGGCGGTCGTACCGGTATCATCGAGACTACTTTCAAGGACGAGACCGAAACCGATCTGTTCGGTGAGCAAGCGGTGCTTTGTGGTGGCGCTGTTGAGCTGGTCAAGGCTGGTTTCGAAACGCTGGTTGAGGCCGGTTACGAGCCCGAAATGGCCTACTTCGAATGCCTGCACGAGCTGAAGCTGATCGTTGACCTCATGTATGAAGGCGGTATCGCCAACATGAACTACTCGATCTCCAATAATGCCGAGTACGGCGAGTACGTCACCGGTCCGGAAGTGATCAACGCCGAGTCTCGCGAAGCCATGCGTAATGCACTCAAGCGCATTCAGTCTGGCGAGTACGCGAAGATGTTTATTGCCGAAGGCGCGCACAACTATCCGTCCATGACCGCTGCCCGTCGTCTTAACGCAGCGCACCCGATCGAGCAGGTCGGTGAGAAGCTGCGTGGCATGATGCCTTGGATCTCCGCGAACAAGATCGTGGACAAGTCCAAGAACTAAGCGGTATTGCATCAGTCAAAGAGAACGCGGCCCCGGCCGCGTTTTTTGTGCCCGGTGGCAAGGGCTGGTAATGCACTGGTTGTGTTGCCACACTGTAGTTCTGTTAATGCAGCAAGGTATCCCCATGATTGAGAAGCACGAGCACGACCCAAAAGACGACATGGATGCGGCGCACGCGATGCTGCCCATTGACGAACATATAGAAGAAGTACCAGGTCCTGATGGCAAGAAGATCCGGCACCGCGGGATTTACCTGCTACCCAACCTGTTCACCACTGCAGCGCTTTTCTCCGGTTTTTACGCCATCGTTAGTGCTATGGACGGCAACTTCGCCAACGCTTCAATCGCCATCTTTGTGGCGATGGTGTTGGATGGGCTGGATGGCCGTGTAGCGCGCATGACCAATACTCAAAGCGCGTTCGGCGCCGAGTTCGACTCGCTGTCAGATATGGTTGCGTTCGGTGTGGCGCCGGCTCTGGTGGTATTCAGCTGGGCGCTGGCTGATCTGGGTAAAGTGGGCTGGGTATTTTCGTTTATTTATTTGGCCGGTGCAGCGTTGCGGTTGGCGCGCTTCAATACGCACATAGGTGACGAGTCTGAGGACAAGCGCTTCTTTACCGGCCTGGCAAGTCCGTCAGCCGCAGGCCTGGTTGCCGGTATGGTCTGGGCGTTGAGCGATTTTGGTGTTGATGGCGGTGATATCAGCTTCCTGGTAGGCGTGCTGACCGCCTTGGCCGGTTTGCTGATGGTCAGTAATGTGCGCTACTACAGCTTCAAGGATCTGGATCTTAAAGGACGTGTGCCGTTCTTCGTCATCCTGCTGGTGGTGCTGGTGTTCGCGATCATCTCTACCGATCCTTCACGGATTCTGTGGTTCATCTTTATCGCTTACACCGTATCCGGCCCGATCCAGGCTCTGTGGCGCTGGCGCAGCAAGCAGAAACCCACGCCTGAGGCGTAGGGCTCTCTGCGACTTCTTTGAATAAAACCGTCAATTAACCCTTGACGGTTTTTTCTCAGCC
>NZ_AROI01000034.1 GCF_000410875.1 Halopseudomonas pelagia CL-AP6 | reverse complement strand
GGCCCCGCCGCGATAGCAGGCCACAACCAAAACACATCCCATCCAGATCACCCCCATTCTGGTAGGAGCGGCGGCCCCGCCGCGATAGCGAACTACAACCAAAGCGCATCCCAGTGCGGATAATCCCCAACGCTATCAACCAACCCCGCCCGCAACGGATTGGCGATGATATAACGCGCTGCCTTCCTCAAATCTGCCTCGCGCCGCAACGCATGATCGTGAAAGCCTGCTTGCCATCTGAGCTGCCCAATCTGACGAGACGAAATGGACTTCACCCGGTGCATCAACAAATCCAGCCGATCATCCTGTAATTGCACCAGCCAATGCAGGTGATCCGGCATAACCACAAAGGCATAGCTGGCGACTTTGCCCACCTTGTGTTGGCGGGCGAGGATACGGATCAAAGCGCGAGCTGCGTGCAGGTCTGAAAACACCGGATTGCGCTGCCGGGTGACAGTCGTCAACAAATAAAACCTGCCTGACTCCGAAGTACGGCCAAGCCGCAGCCGGTGGCTTTCGGGTGGGTGTTTTGATTGCATGGGTATCATCCTTGATGTTGTAACTGCAGTTTGTTGGATGTTTAGGGTTGGTTGTAGTGGCTGGTAGAGGATTTGTGGAGTGGGTCACACCCATCGCGGCGAGGCCGCCGCTCCTACCCAGAGAGTGCACACATAGGAGCGGCGGCCCCGCCGCGATAGCAGACCACAACCAAAACACATCCCATCCAGATCACCCCCACCCTGGTAGGAGCGGCGGCCCCGCCGCGATAGCAGACCACAACCAAACCGCATCCCATCCAGATCACCCCCCACCCTGGTAGGAGCGGCGGCCTCGCCGCGATAGCGGTCCAACCGACCAGCCGCCCCACCAACCGACAAACACGCAACCCCTGACGCGCGCGCCCGCCATTGGGTACAATTGGCATCCGATTCCCGACCGATACCCATCATGACTCAAACCCAGGACCCGGCTGCCCGTGCGATTGAGTTGCGCGAGCAGATTGACCTTCACAACCATCGCTATTACGTGCTCGATGAACCCTCGATTCCCGATGCGGAATACGACCGCCTGTTCAACGAACTCAAGGCCATTGAACAAGCGCAGCCTGACCTGATTACCCCTGACTCGCCGACCCAGCGCGTGGGTGGTTCTGCTTTGGAGGCCTTTGGTACGGTCACCCACGAAGTGCCCATGCTCAGCCTGGGCAATGCCTTCGACGAGCAAAGCATGCGGGATTTCGATCGGCGTGTGCGTGAAGGGCTGGATCTGCCAGAGGGTGATCTGTTTGGTGGTGGTGTGGGAGCTGATACGCAGGTGGAATACTGCTGCGAGCCCAAACTCGACGGCCTGGCAGTCAGCCTGCTGTACGAAAATGGCCAACTGGTGCGCGGGGCTACCCGCGGCGATGGCAGTACCGGCGAAGATATCTCCAGCAACGTGCGCACCATCCGCAATGTCCCGTTAAAGCTGCGTGGTCAGGGTTGGCCCGCAGTGCTCGAAGTGCGCGGCGAAGTCTTTATCAGCAAGGCCGGGTTTGACGCGCTGAATCAGCGTGCCCGTGAAGCCGGCACAAAGACCTTCGCCAATCCGCGCAACGCTGCGGCCGGTTCGCTGCGGCAACTGGACCCCAATATCACCCGTTCGCGTCCGCTGGAGTTCTGTTGTTACGGCATCGGCCGCGTCGACGGTGACCTGCCGGACACTCAGGTCGGCATCCTGCACCAGCTTCGCGAGTGGGGGCTGAGTATCAGCAGGGAGCTCAAGCTGGCCGCTGGCGTGGACGCCTGTCTGGATTATTACCGGGATATCGGCGAGCGCCGCGCCGCGCTGGGTTACGAGATCGACGGCGTGGTGTTCAAGGTAAATAAACTGGCCTATCAGCGCGAACTGGGCTTCCGCGCCCGCGAACCGCGCTGGGCGATAGCGCACAAATTTCCGGCAATGGAAGAAGTCACCGAACTGCTGGATGTCGAATTCCAGGTGGGCCGCACCGGCGCGGTGACGCCGGTGGCGCGCTTGCGGCCGGTGCTGGTTGCCGGGGTAACCGTGTCCAACGCCACTTTGCATAATATGGACGAAGTCGCGCGGCTGGGGTTGATGATCGGCGACAGCGTCATCATCCGCCGGGCGGGTGACGTGATTCCCCAGGTCGTGCAGGTGGTTGCCGACCGCCGCCCGGCAGATGCGCGCGCGGTAGAGATTCCGCGGCAATGCCCGGTGTGTGGCTCGGATGTCGAACGCACGCAACTGGTCAAACGCGGCAGAGGCCGGGAAACCATCAGCGAAGGCGCCGTATATCGTTGCGTGGGCCGTCTCACCTGCCAGGCGCAGCTGAAGCAGGCGATCATTCATTTTGTCTCGCGGCGTGCGCTGGATATCGACGGTCTGGGTGAGAAGATCGTCGAGCAATTGGTTGATACCGGGCTGGTCAGCTCGCCAGCGGATCTGTATCTGCTGACCTATGAGCAGGTACTGGCGCTGGAAGGTTTCGCCGAAATATCGACCAAGAACCTGCTCGGCGCGATTCAGGACAGCAAGCAACCAACGCTGGCCAGGTTTATCTATGCGCTGGGTATTCCGGATGTAGGCGAAGAGACCGCCAAACTATTGGCGCGCTCGCTGGGGTCGCTAGAGCGCATCAGTCAAGCAATGCCGGAGGTGCTGGTGTACCTGCCGGAGGTGGGCGCGGAAGTGGCCCACGAGATTCATTCTTTCTTTGCCGACGAGCATAACCGCACGGTCATCAGTCAGTTGCTCGAGCGCGGGCTGGTATTGCAGGAAGAGGGCGATCTCAACCCGGACCTGGCCGCCAGTGTCAGCCTCGCCGAATTTATCGCCCGGCTGGAAATACCCGGCGTAGCCAAGACCGGCGCTGAACGATTAGCGGCAACGCTAGGCAGCCTGGAAGCCATCATGCAGGCCGACTGGCTGGAACTGAAGCGGGTAGAGCGTTTCAGCGAAAAGGCCCAGAGCGGATTGCGCGACTACTTCGCCGATCCTCAGCGCCGCGATCGCGTGCTGCAGATCGAGCAGCAGCTCAAGGCCTTCGGCATGCATTGGGAGAGTGCCAAAGCGGTGCAAAGCGAAGGCATGCCCCTGAGTGGTCAGACCTGGGTGCTGACCGGCGCGTTGGAAACCTTCTCCCGCGATGTAGCCAAGGATCACCTGGAAAGCCTGGGTGCCAAGGTCGCTGGTAGCGTATCGGCCAAGACCTACTGCGTGGTCGCCGGGCCTGGTGCGGGCAGCAAGCTGGCCAAGGCTGAACAGCTGAATGTGGCCGTGATGGATGAGCAAGGCCTGCTGGATCTGCTTAAAGACCACGGTATCGAGCCGTGATCAAGCAGGCTGCTATTGGCCAAGGCATGCCGCTTATCGTACTGGCGCCGATGGAGGGCCTGGTCGATCCGCCCATGCGCGATATTCTTACCCGGATTGGCGGTATTGATCGCTGCGTCAGCGAATTTATGCGCGTGACTGATACTGCCTTGAACCTGGGCACGGTAGAGCGCTTTATTCCCGAGATGCATCATGGCTGGAAAACCCGCGCAGGCGTTCCCGTGCACCCGCAATTGCTCGGCTCGGACGCCCACTGGCTGGGTGTGAATGCCGCGCAATTGGCGCAATGGGGCGCGCCTGCCATAGATCTGAATTTCGGTTGCCCGGCGAAGACGGTGAACCGCCATGGCGGTGGTGCGACCCTGCTGCGCGAGCCGGAGCAACTGGCACGTATCGTGACTGCCGTGCGTGCAGCCACCCCCGCGGGCATTCCGGTGACCGCCAAGATGCGTCTGGGTTACAGCGACACCAGCCTGACCCTTGACTGCGCCCAGGCGCTGGCTGAATCGGGTGCGGCAGAAATTGCCGTGCATGCCCGCACCAAGATGGACGGCTACAAACCACCGGCCCACTGGGAATGGATCGCGCGTATTCGTGAAGCGGTCACAGTGCCGGTGATCGCCAATGGCGAGGTCTGGGACCAGGCCGATCATCAGCGTATACAGGCTCTCAGTGGCTGCGAATCGGTGATGATCGGCCGCGGGCTAGTGGTGCAACCCGACCTGGCGCTACGGATCAGCCGTGCACGCGCCGGCCAACCGATCGAGCCCATGGACTGGCAGGCACTGTTGCCGTGGATCGCCGAATTCTTTGTGCAGACCCGCGCGCGCATGATTGACCGCCACTCCCCAGGGCGGATCAAGCAGTGGCTAAGCCTGATGACCCGCCAATACCCCGAAGCAACCGAGTTGTTCACGCAGTTGCGTCAGGAAGTGCAGGCGGATCTGATCGAACAGATATTACGTGAGCTGGCGGATCCACGGCGGGCGGCATAGATTTGCGGCTTGTTCTGGATAATCGTTCGCTTTCAGGCCGCCCCCTCTCTGCCTTACACCCAGGTCAAAATGGATTCCCGCCTGCGCGGGAATGACGGAGTAGGGCGGGAATGACGGAGTTGAGCGGGAATGACGGAGTAGGGCGGGAATGACGGAGTAGAGCGGGAATGATGGAGTAGGGCGGGAATGACGGAGTAGGGCGGGAATGACGGAGTAGGGCGGGAATGGCGGTGGTGGGCGGGTTAGATGCGTCCCGCCTTACACCGCCTCCGGCCGATACCCCAATCTGATCCCACCCCAGTGCCGCCCGCGCACGCGAATGGGTACGGACAGGTCGTGCATGATCTCGCCGGTATCGCGCTTGTAGGTCTGCAGCAACAGGGTTTTTTCATGGCTGCCGCAACGTGAGCCGGTCCGGTCGTTGAATAGCCGTTTGGTCCGGCAGTACTGGGTGTCATGTTGCAGATTGCCGTTAGGGCGAGCGCAAAAGGCACTGTTGTGGGTGGGCACGTAGCCGGCGATGGTGGTCGCGATGGCATACACCAGCGCGGAATTATCCCGCAGCAGCGGCTCCTGGATCCCTGGCAGTACCTGGTCGGTATAAGTGTCGAATTCGCTATGGTACTGCTGCGGCCGGGTGCCGTCGATGGGTTTGAGGGTGGTATTGAACAGCCGGTCCAGGCTGAGGTCGCCACTTTGAATATCAGCCTCGAAGCGCTCCTCAATGGCTCGGGCGGCAGCTTGCGCCGCTTCATAGCAACGCTGGTGATAAGGGTCCAGCGCGATCTCAGCCAGCATCTCACTGACTTGTTCGGCAATCTCCACCAGTTGGTTAGCTTCGTTGCCGAGTAGGCGTGTTTGTTCGTCACTGTCGGCCAGGTCTGAGCGCACCTGCTCTACTGCGGTGGAGAGGCTGTCCAGTTGGTCACGATTGGCGGCGCTGCTGTGGGCGATCAGCGCGGTAGCTTGTTTGACCGCATCACCTTGCTGGTTGATGCCCGCCAACTGTGTGTCTGCCTGTTGGATCAGTTGCACGCCCGCTTGGATTTGCCCAACCAGTTCGTTGATGCCCCCGGTGACGAGTCCGGCTTGCTGATGCATCTCATCGATAATGATGGACACTTCCGAAGTCGACTGGCTGGTGCGGCTGGCCAGCGCTCTAACTTCATCGGCCACCACCGCAAAACCACGGCCCATATCCCCTGCGCGTGCGGCTTCGATCGCCGCGTTCAGGGCCAGCAGATTGGTCTGGCTGGCGATGCCTTCGATAACTTGCGTGACCTGCACGATCTTGGCGGCCCGGTCATTCAGTTGTGCGAGCATGCCCAGGCTGTCGTCGGCCTTGCTCGCCAGCTGTTGCATCAAGGCGGTGGTGTGATCCAGTGCCTGCTTGCCGGACGCGCTGCTACTCAGCGCTGCTTCGGCGGCCTGGTCGGCGTTGGCAGCGTAGCTTGCAGCCTGTTCCACCTGTTGTGCGATGGCGCCGGCATTGCTGGCGGCTTGTGTAGTGGCAGCGAGCTGCGAAGAAATGCGCCCCGCCAGCTGTTCGACCGAGTAGGACACCTCGGCTGCGGCGATGGCGTTACTACAGGTAGATTGGGACAGTTTTCTCGCCAACTCAGCAAGGCTGTTGGCGCTATCTTCAGTGGTGGCGGCGTCTGAGCGGCCCAGTAGCGTGAGCCAGGGCAACAATGCCAGAGGCACGGCAAACCATAGGGCGGAGACACCCAAGTACCAAGCTGCTCCGATCAGGATCAGCAGTTGGGCGATGAGACAGAGCTTTTTATTATTAGACCCGTTCAGCATGGCTCTCTTCCTTGGCCAGACCAGTATGATGGCAAAGCGCAATCAACGATGGCTGAGCATTGATTATGTGGACAGGTGCCTAGCCTAACAATGCGCCTTTGGTCTAGCGTTTACTACGCCGAAAGGTTAATGGCGATGACCGTGCGTCTGGTCGAGAGATATGCGATGGCGTTGCATAAAGCCGATATCCAGACGGTCCTTCCACCAACCCATCAACCGGCCCGACGCAACCCAGCGGCCATAACTCATCAGCGCGCCACCGTCGGCGGTGGCCAGCAATGCCAGTGCCTGGCGCTGTGGTTGGTAATGCCGCAGTGCAGTGCCCTGCAGTTGGCCGAGGATATTGTCCGCCAGAAAAGCGCCCTGGCGCACCGCATATACACCCGAACGCAACGCGCCGGGGAGGCTGGCGCAATCGCCTGTGGCAAACACCTCAGGGTGGCTGGTGCTGATCAGGCTCTTGCCAATGCGGGCAAATCCGTCTGTATCCACGGCCAGGCCGCTGCCGCGCAGCCAGTCGGGAGCGCTGGCGCCAGTAGCTGCCACCACAGCCTCGCATAGCAGTAATGGCTGATCGCCATTGAACAGCTGGCCGTGGTATATGCGGGTGATTTTTTGTTGCTCGATCAACCTGACGCCGCGTTCCCTTAATAGCCGCTGAGCGCGTGCTATCAGCGCAGCGGGATGGCTTGCGAGCAGACGGGAGGCGCTTATCAATACCACGTCGGTAGCGGGCAGGCTGGCTCGCAGAGCAAGTGCCAGTTCAAATGCGGCCGGGCCACCGCCGAGTATCGCGACACAGGTCGGCGCGGTTGATGTGGGCTGCTGCCAAGCAGTCCAGGTCTGGTGAAGTTTGGGGAAGGGCTTGGCCGGCAGCAGAGCGACGCTATTGTCCCGGACCTCGGGCAGCGGCGGAATCGAGCCAGTGTTAAGTGACAGTCGCTGGTAGTCGAGCTGTGTGCCGTCGGTAAGAGACAGCGAGCGGGCATCGGCATCCAGCGCCTGGATCTTGCCCATATAGAGCTCGATATCGCAGGCCCGGCACAGTGGTGCCAGGTCGATGGCGCAATCCGCGGCGCTGAACCGGCCAGCCAATAGTCCTGGCATCATCCCTGAGTACCAGGCCGCCGGTGTTGGATTGACTAGCAGCGTACCAGCAGGCGGGCGAAAACCGCGGTCAATCCAGTTACGCAATGTCACCAGATGGGCATGCCCGGCCCCGGCCAATACTAGAGGTCGATTCATTGTCTATCCTGCGTCCAGAGGTGTCAGCTTGGCCTGGTTCTGGCGGGCATTGCAGCCCAGGGCGTCGCCTGTACGCAGTACCCTATCACGGCAATGAAAGCAGTTCCGGCGTTTGGGTTATAGCTGCGGATGATGGACCCGCATGCCACTGGGTAATTGACGATTTTCGGAATCGACTTCCGCACTGCGAACCTGATAATCTTTTTTGATGCTCACTGTCCCTCGCCCGAATGGAGTTGCTCGTGTCTAACAATAATAGTCTCTACCCAACAACGGCACGTGCCTGGGGCACGGTATCCGTTCTGTTGTTGTGTTATGTGCTGTCTTTTATTGATCGGCAAATTCTGAACTTGTTGGTAGGCCCTATCCGTCGCGATCTGGATATTACCGACACCCAGATGAGCCTGTTGATGGGTCTGTCTTTTGCGGTTTTTTACGTGATCTGCGGCATTCCCATGGGCCGGATCGCGGACAGCAAGAGCCGCAAGGGCTTGATTGCCTTTGGCGTGTTTGCCTGGAGCCTGATGACCGCTGCCTGCGGTCTGGCACAACAGTATTGGCATTTTGTGCTGTTCCGGATCGGTGTCGGCGCGGGCGAGGCGGCATTATCCCCGGCGGCCTACTCGCTGATGGCCGACAGCTTCCCGCCGGAAAAGCGCGCCACGGCAATCAGCGTCTACTCCATGGGTATCTACCTTGGTGCGGGCATGGCTTTCTTGCTGGGCGGCATGGTGGTGACCTTTGCTTCTGCCAAGGGTGACGTGCTGTTGCCTATTGTTGGCATGGTGCGCCCGTGGCAGCTGATTTTCTTGATTCTCGGCGCTGCGGGTATCGCCTTCTGTTTCGTGCTGCTGGCGCTCAAAGAGCCAACCCGCAAGGGTATTGGCGCTGGTGTCGCCGTACCGCTGAAAGATGTGGGTGCTTATCTGATGAGCATCCGTAAAGCCGTTCTCTGTCACAACTTCGGTTTCGCCTGCCTGTCGTTCGCGTCCTACGGCGCCTCGGCCTGGATACCCACGTTCTTTATTCGCAACCATGGCCTGACCCCCGGCGAAGTAGGTATGTACTACGGCAGCATTGTGATGGTCGCGGGCTCATTGGGTATCGTATTTGGCGGCCGTCTGGCGGATTATCTGGCCAAGCACGGCTACACTGATTCCAACATGCGCGTAGGTGTATTAGCCGCTGTGCTGACGCTGGGCTGCAACGTGGTCTTTCTGATCGATAATCTGACCATCGTCTGGTTCGTGATGTTCTTCAACGTCTTCACTGTGGCCATGCCCTTTGGTGTGGCACCGGCCGCGATCCAGGAAGTCATGCCCAACGCCATGCGCGGGCAAGCGTCGGCCATCTATCTGTTCACCGTCACGCTGATTGGTTTGGGCATTGGGCCGACCGCAGTCGCACTGGTGACTGACTATGTGTTCATGGACGACATGGCCGTCCGCTATTCAATCTTCTGGGTCGCCAGCATCATCACCCTGTGCTCGGTCGTCCTGCTGTGGATGGGTCTGAAACCCTATCGCGAAGCGCGCAAGACGTTAGTCCGCTGGGGCGAAAAACAGGGCCAACTGGTCTGAAAATCTGATCTGAGTAAGTGCCATCTGAATCATTAACAGGAGCGACATTATGTCTGACGCAGTTATTGTATCCACCGCCCGTACCGCACTGGGCAAGTCCTATCGCGGCGCATTGAACAACACTCACAGTGTCGATATGGCCGGTTATGTCATCGAGCACGCCGTCAAGCGCGCGGGCATCGACCCCTCACTGGTGGAAGATGTGATCCTCGGCGCGACCTTCCACGAAGGCGCCCAGGGCAAGAACATGGCGCGTCTGGCAGCCATCCGTGGCGGCCTGCCGGTGACCACTGCGGGCATGTCGATCAACCGTTTTTGCAGCTCCGGTCTGCAGTCCATCGCGATCGCCGCCCAGCGCGTGGTCAGCGAAAAGATTCCAGCCATCGTAGCTGGCGGCGTTGAGTCCATCAGCCTGTGCCAGAACGACAAACTGAACATGTTCCATGGCACCAATCAGTGGATCAAAGAGCACAAGCCCGAGCTGTACATGTCCATGATCGAGACCGCAGACATCGTCGCGGCCCGCTACAACGTCAGCCGTGCATCCCAGGACGAATACGCACTGATCAGCCAGCAGCGCACGGCCGCCGGTCAGGAGAGCGGCAAGTTCGATGATGAAATCGTGCCCTACCTGGTCAAAATGATGGTCCAGGACAAAGAAACCGGCACCATCAGCGAGAAGGAAGTGAACCTGGTCAAGGACGAGTGCAACCGTCCAAGCACCACGCTGGAAGCGCTGCAAGGCCTGCAGCCAGTGCGTGGTCCCGAGCACTTTATCACCGCCGGTAACGCCAGCCAGCTGTCCGACGGCGCCTCTGTTTGCGTGGTCATGAACAGCACGGTAGCGGAGCAGCAGAACATCGAGCCCATGGGTATTTTCCGCGGCTTTAGCGTCGCCGGTTGCGAGCCTGACGAGATGGGCATTGGCCCGGTATTCGCTATTCCGCAACTGCTCAAGCGCAATGGCCTGACCATGGACGATATCGGCCTGTGGGAACTGAACGAAGCCTTCGCCTCCCAGGTAGTGTACTGCCGCGACAAGCTGGGCATTCCGATGGAAAACCTCAACGTCAACGGCGGCTCCATCGCCATCGGCCACCCCTACGGTGTAACTGGCTCACGCCTGACCGGCCACGCGCTGATCGAAGGCAAGCGTCGCGGCGCCAAGTTCGTCGTTGTCACCATGTGTATTGGTGGTGGTCAGGGCGCTGCTGGTCTGTTCGAAGTGCTGTAAGCCGCTGCTGGCGGCTAGCTGCAAGCTTCAAGCCTTTAAGCTACAAACAAAACCCGGGTTATGCCCGGGTTTTGTTTGTCTGGGGTTTAGGTTAAGAGGTCGGATCAGGTGACTTTTCTGAAGGTCAGGTTGTAGCGTACTGCGCCAGTAAGCGGGTGTTCGGCGCGCTTGCCCAGCGGTGCGACGCCGTGGAAGTGCAGACGGCTTTTGCCGCCCCAGACCACCGCATCGCCGTGTTGCAGCAGCCAGCGCGAGGGTTTGTCGCTGCGCTGCATGCCGCCAAACAAAAAGCTGATGGGCGCGCCCAGCGATAAGGAAACGATAGGTGCGTCAAAGTCGGCCTCATCCCGGTCCTGATGCAGCGCCATGCGCGCGCCGGTCTCGTAGCGATTGATCAGACAGGCCTGGGGCTCGAAGTCGGGGTAGCCAGCCACTGTAGCGGCGCGCGCCGCGATCTCGTGCAGCAGCGCGGGCAAGGCGGGCCAGGGTTGATCGGTGAGTGGGTCCTTGGCGCTGTAGCGATAACCCTGACGGTCAGTCACCCAACCCCAGTCGCCGCAACTGCTCATGGCGGCAGACATACTGTAGCCACCCGGCGTGACCTGATGCCGGAACGGCGCCTGGCTGGCGACCTGCTGAATGGTATCCAGCAACTGCTCCGCCTCACCCAGCACAAACCCACGCAACAACCAGGCACCCTCGGCAATCTGCTCCGGTGCGGCGGGGGAGAGGTCGGCAAACAAATCGTCGGTAGGAGACATGCAAAAGCTCCGAAGTAGTAACCACCCGGTAGGAGCGGCGGCCGCGCCGCGAAGCAGTCTGCACCCATCGCCGCGAGGCCGCGGCTCCCACCGGATTGGAGTTGGCCCGGTACTATAGCGGGTGTAGTCGCAGCCCACACACCCCATGGTAGGAGCGGCGGCCGCGCCGCGAAGCGATCTGCACCCATCGCCGCGAGGCCGCGGCTCCCACCTGATTGGAGTTGGCCCGGTACTATAGCGGGTGTAGTCGCAGCCCACACACCCCACGGTAGGAGCGGCGGCCGCGCCGCGAAGCGATCTACACCCATCACCGCGAGGCCGCAGCTCCCACGGGATCGGGGCCGGCTTAGACCTTCATGCCCGGCAAATTCAGCGATGCGGTATTGCCGCCATCCACCGCCAGCGCTTGGCCGGTCACATAGCTGGCATCGTCGCTGGCGAGAAAGGCGATGGCGCTGGCGATCTCTTCAGGCCGACCGTAGCGGCGCAGTTCGCAGCGGGCGCCGAGCTTCTGCTCCTTGTTGTTGGAGCGGGCGTAGTCAAACACCGGTTTAGTCATACCGGTCTCCACCAGACCGGGGCACACCGCGTTGACGCGGATATTGAACTGTCCCAGATCACAGGCAGAGGTCATGGTGAAGTTGATCACCCCAGCCTTGGACGCGCTATAGGCATTACCGCCCGCACCCGAGCGGATGCCGGCCACCGAAGCGGTGTTGACGATGGCGCCCTGGCCCTGGGTTTGCATCTGACGTGCGGCGTATTTGGTAAACAGCATCACACCGTACAGGTTCACACCGATGATTTTCTGCCAGGTCTCCAGGCTCTGTTCGGTGGCAATATTGTAATCACCCCCGGCAATCCCGGCGTTATTGCACAACACATCCAGTTGGCCAAAGTGCGCGATGGTCTCGTTGACGCATTGCTCGACAGCCGCCTCATCAGCCACATCCACCGTACGGGTCTGTATCTGTGCACCGGCGGGCAGCTCAGCGATGGTCTCCTTGAGACCATCCTCATTGCGATCGACCAACATCAACCGTGCACCTTCGGCGGCCATACGTTTGGCCGTGGCACGCCCGATACCACTACCGGCGCCAGTGATCAGTACCACCTTGTCGAGGAATCGTTGCATGGTGTTCTCCTTGTTTTCAGTTTCACGCTTGAAACTGGGATTAATGATCAATGCTCGGATCCTGCCCCGCACCTGCCAGTTCACTGTCACTCTGGTAGGCAATGCCGAGTTTTTCCGACATGGCTTGACTGTCGATCTGCCAACTGGCGATATCGCGCTCGAAGCGCAGCGGTGAGATGCTGATCCGGCCAGCGCGCAGGGCGCCTACGTCGGTATCCAGGCCGATAATGCGCTCGGTCTGACGCTGAAAACCCAACCAGTAGTAGGGCACATCGCGGGTATCCCGGCGGCTTTCGATGTTGATGCCGCCAATGCTGCCACCGCGGGCGCGGCAGGTGGCAACGCCGGTGACATCTTCTGGCGGGCTGGCGGGGAAGTTGACGTTCATCGCGCAATCGGTCGGCCAGCCTTTTTCTAGCAGTTGCCGAACAATGCCGGCGCCGAAGTGGCTGGCTGTTTCCCAGTGAATGTCGTTGCCCTTGTGATAGGCCTGGGATAGCGCTATCGAGGGTATGCCCATAAGGGTCGCGGTCAGCGCGCCGCCAATGGTGCCGGAGTAGGCCACCGAGTCGCTGATGTTGGCGCCGGCGTTAACGCCAGACAGCACCAGATCGGGCGGTACTGGCATCAACTCGCCTACGGCGAGCAATACACAGTCACTGGGGGTGCCGCTGACGCTGAAACGCCGCTCTCCGAATGGGTGCACGCGCAGCGGCGAGTGCAGGGTAATGGACATGGATACGCCGCTTTGATCCAGGTCTGGTGAAATGATCCAGACCTCCTCGGCGATCTGCTCGGCGATGTCTTCCAGAATCTTGAGGCCTGGGCCGCGCCAGCCGTCGTCGTTAGTCAGCAGTACGCGCTTGATTGGTTTGGACATCTGTTGTTCTCCTGAAGTGGTGTGAAATCGCGGTTTTCAACCCAAAAATGGATCCTCGCGTTCGCGAGGATGACGTGGCTGGGAGTACGGATGCGAATCCATACGCGCCGTCAGTCCCGCGCAGGTGGACGTTTTTCCAACGCGTGATCCGCACGCAGGCAAGAGTCCATACAGCTAATCATTGCCGCGCGCAGAAACTATCCTCCGCGTCATTCACACCCCTTCGGGACCCCACACACCAGGTCATACCCGCGAAGGCGGGCATCCATTTTGACTTTAGCTTTGCGCTATCTCCCAGCCCCGTTCAGCCAACAGCCCGGCGCGCTTGCCCACTTCCAATGCATCGGCATTACTGGCATTACCCTGCACGGCGCGGTGATAAACGCCCTGTAGAATTGCCGCCAGGCGGAACAGTGAAAACGCGAGGAAGAAATTCCAGTCGGGTATCTCGCTGCGCCCGCTGTACTGGCAATACCATTCCAGTACCTGCTGCTCTTCAGGCAAGCCCATGCCCTTGAGGTCAGCTCCGAGCATGCCTTTGACGCCATTAATCCCGGCAGGCAGGTGGTAGGGCAGGCAGCAGTAGGCCAGATCAGACAGCGGGTGGCCGAGGGTCGCCAGTTCCCAGTCCAGAATCGACACAACCCTGGGCTCGGTGGGATGCAAAATCAGATTGCCGATACGGAAGTCGCCATGGGCGATGGTGGTGTGGTCGTCCTTTGGCATATTGTCTGGCAGCCAGGCCATCAGCGCGTCCATGGCCGGCATGTCGCCGGTGCGGCTGGCTTCGAACTGGCCGCTCCAGCGCTTGATCTGGCGTGGAATGTAGCCCTCGGTCTTGCCATAATTTTCCAGGCCGACCGCCTTCCAGTCGACGTTATGCAGTTGGGCCATGGTCTCGATCATCGAGCGGTAAATCGGCAGACGCTGGCTTTGTTCAACGTCACCCAGCAAGGGTTGCGTATGCACACGGCCCTCGACGTAATCCATGATGTAAAAAGCAGTGCCGATTATCTCGGGGTCTTCGCACAGCAGGCGGGCAGTCGGCACAGGTACATTGGTGCTGCCCAGGGCGTTGATCACTTGGTACTCACGCTCAACCATATGCGCCGAAGGCAGCAATTTGCCCGGCGGCTTCTTGCGCAGTACGTAACGGTACTCGGCCATGCTTAGCAAGTATGTCGGGTTGGACTGGCCACCCTGAAACTGCTTTACCTGCATACCCTGTTCAGCGCCGGCCAGGCGGCCAGTCAGGTAGGAAAGCAGGCGGGCTTCATCAAAACGGTGCGCAGGTAGTACGTCAATCAGGGTTGCTTCGCTCATCTAGAAGGTCCTGTGCTATTAGAATTGTCAGGTTCATAACCTATCACGCCAGACCGAAGTCTGGCGTGATAGCAAGCCGGTGAATCCATCGCCATCACGCTAAAGTGAGAATCCAAGCGGGCTACTCGAATAGCAAAAGGCAGCCTTACAAATACCGGCTCATTTCCAGCTTGGCAATCGTGCCCAGGGGCACCTCATCCGGGCCGTCGGCCAGGCGCAGGGTGCGGGCGTAGGCAGAGGCGAGGACGGGTCCTGGCATACACACGGCAGCGGCGTGAACCTGAATCGCCCGGTCGAGCACATGGCAGCGCATCGCTGCATGGAGGTGACCATATAGTCAGCTAACTACGGGTGGAACTATGTCCTATGGATGGAATGAATCTGTATAAACGGCTGTGATGTTGCCCGCACGGCATTATAAGTGGCGAGTGACCGAGCCCGAATGATTAGGCTTTGGATGCTGGCTGAAAAGCACCGAACTAGAGGGGCATAAGGGGTATGGCATCAAGGCGTGGCAGATCAGCAGGCTCGTCAAGATCCCATAATACCGGGCCTTCCCAAAGGGTCATGCCCGCTGTGGCCAGGCGCTGGCGGGTATTGGCCATAACCTGGGGGTGGCTCCAACGCATATCAGTGAACGCGGTTGTATCAGGCTGGCGCTGGCCGATCATCACATAGCCGCCATCCTCGCTGGGGATGATGGCGGTGTCGTGTGTGGCCAGTGCTTGATCTGCCTCAAGTAATACCGCGGTGCTGATCAGCGGGCAGTCGGTACCGATCAGCAATCCACCGCCCGGATGCTCGGCCAACGCCTGCGCCATACGCGAACCCAGATCGTCGCCGTACTGCTGGCGCAGTTGCAGATGATGCTCGCTGGCCAGGCGGGCAAACAGCGGATGGGTCGTATCTGGAGCGCAGTAGAGAAAACGCTGGCCCGGCCAGTCGCCGGTTTGTTTCAAGGTGTGCCGCAGCAACTGCTGATACAGATCACAGGCGCCTGCTGCGCCCAGGGCAGGCATCAGCCGGGTTTTGACAGTGCCAGGGATGGGCGCCTTGGCGAAAATCAGCAGCGGGCGGGTTGTTTGCCGATGCGGAGTCTCGGGGCGAGCTGGTGTCGAGGTGGAACTCGACACTCCCGGATTGGACTCGGGCGCTGATTGCGCTTGCTCAGTGGTTTTGGTGGTACCCGGGAAGGCCGAGTTCCATCTCGGCCAGCGGTGGCGTGGCTGACGCTGTTGTGTCGAGGTGGAACTCGACACTCCCGGGGTGGGCTCGGGCGCTGATTGCGCTTGCTCATTGGTTTTGGTGGTACCCGGGAAGGCCGAGTTCCATCTCGGCCAGCGGTGGCGTGGCTGACGCCGTTGTGTCGAGGTGGAACTCGACACTCCCGGGGTGGGCGCGGGTGCTGATTGCGCTTGCTCAGTGGTTTTGGTGGTACCCGGGAAGGCCGAGTTCCATCTCGGCCAGCGGTGGCGTGGCTGACGCTGTTGTGTCGAGGTGGAACTCGACACTCCTGGGGTGGGCTGGCTCTTGGGGGCGGCGCCGTAGTACTGGCGCACCAGACGTTCGGGTGAGACGCCGGCCCAGTACTGCAGCCGTATCCACCACATGAGGCAGATAGTTCGCCAGACGCCGTGTTTTTGCCATTTTCGGCTGGACGTGGTCACTGGTGGGCGCAGGCAGGCTGGGCTGGAGATTTTGCGCAAGCGGTGGCTGAGGTCGATATCCTCCATCAATGGAATATCGGCATAACCACCCAGTTGGTCGAACAGGTCGCGGCGCACGAAGATGGCTTGGTCGCCGGTGCAGATGCCGGTTAGCCGCGAGCGTTGGTTCATCATCCAGGCCACCAGGTTTAACAGCGGGGAGGTGGGTGTTAGTCGCACATCGAAGCGGCCCCAGAGTTTTGCTGAGTTTGGTGGGATCGCTATCGCGGCGAGGCCGCCGCTCCCGCCGGTTTGGATGGGGGGTTGGGGCTGGGCTTGGGTGGCGTGTTGGGTAGGGGCTATCGCGGCGAGGCCGCCGCTCCCACCGGTTTGGGTGGGGGGCTGGGGGTGGGGCTGGGCTTGGGTGGAGTGTTGGGTAGGGGCTATCGCGGCGAGGCCGCCGGTCCCACCGGTTTGGGTGGGGGGTTGGGGGTGGGGCTGGGCTTGGGTGGAGTGTTGGGTAGGGGTTATCGCGGCGGGGCCGCCGCTCCCACAGGTCGAGGTCGAGGTTGAGGGTGGGGTTGGGGAGGTTGCAGGGTTTGGTGTGCCAGAATTCGGTATTGCAGAATTGGGTATGGCAGGATCAGGTATTGCAGGAGTGGGTATGGCAGGGTTTGGTGGGAGCGGCGGCCTCGCCGCGATAGCGGGCTGGCCAAACACCGCAGCCTCTATCAACGCCACAAACCCATCAGGCAACTGCGTATCAGCATGCAAAAACAGCAACACATCCCCGCGCGCAGCAGCAGCCCCGACATTCATCTGCCGCGCCCGGCCCGGCCCTGACACCAGCACCCGATCGGCCAAAGGGCGCGCCAGTTCACAGCTGTTATCGCTACTGCCGCCATCCACCACTAGCAGTTCAATCCGGTCGCGTACCGGCTGCAGCGGCAGCAGGGCATTGACTATCCCCGCTGCCTCATTGAGTACCGGCAATACCACCGACAAGCGCATAAATCAGCGCCCCAGCCGCCGACGGTGCAAACGCTCAACCCAGCGCAGTACCCCGGCAGGCGCATGCGCACGTTTCCATTCGCCGGCCGCGTACTTGTTGGCTTCGGCCATGGTCGGATAGCTGTGAATGGTGCCCAGAATCTTGTTCAGACCCAGGTTGTGCTTCATTGCCAGCACGTACTCAGCCAGCAACTCGCCGGCATGCTGACCGACAATAGTCACGCCCAGGATCTTGTCCTTGCCTGGCACGGTAAGCACTTTGACAAAACCCACCGCAGCCTGATCGGCAATGGCCCGGTCCAGGTCGTCGATACCGTAGCGGGTCACTTCAAAATCGATCTCCTGCGCTCGGGCTTCGGCTTCCGACAGCCCGACACTGGCCACTTCAGGGTCAGTAAAGGTCACGCGTGGGATCACTCGATAATCGACCTTGAAGCGCTTGAAGGTGCCGAATAGCGCATTCACCGCGGCATACCAGGCTTGGTGCGCGGACACATGGGTAAACTGGTACGGCCCGGTCACATCGCCCACGGCATAGATGTTGGGAAAGCGCGTGGCCAGATACTCATTGGTTTGCAGTGTACCGTTCTCGCGTAATTCCAGTTCCAACTCCTCGGCGCCATAACCCGTGGTGTTGGCCTTGCGGCCGACAGCCACCAGTACCGCATCGAAGGGGATTGCCACGTACTCGCCGTCATCCAGCTGTTTGGCGACCAACTGCTGCTGCCCGCCTTCCAGCACCTCAAACCGCTCTGCCTGATGGCGCAGGCGCAGATCCACACCCTCGTTACGCAGATGCTGCATAACCAGGTCGCTGGCATCGGCGTCTTCTCGCGGTAGCGGCCGTGGGCCCATTTCCACCTGAATTACCTGGCTGCCCAACCGCTGGAAGGCCTGGGCCAGTTCGCAGCCGATCGGCCCGGCGCCCAGCACCAGCAGGCGTTTGGGTTGCTCGCGCAGGCCCCACAGGGTATCGGAGTTGTAAGCGGTGACCTGATCCAGACCCGGAATCTCCGGCATAAAGGGCTTGGCGCCAGCGGCGATGATGATATTGCGCGTAGTCAGCGCCCGGCCATTGACCTCGATCTGCCAGGGGCTGGTGATGCGGGCCTCGCCCTGAATCACTTCCACGCCCAGTTCGGTATAGCGCTCGACCGAATCATGGGGCTCGATATCGCCGATCACCCGCTGGATGCGATCCATCACCCGGGCAAAATTCACGCTGGCGCTGGCCTCGTTATAGCCCAGCTCATGCGCCTTGTTGATTTCCGCTGCCAGCTTGGCCGAGCGGATCAACGCCTTGGACGGCACGCAGCCAGTGTTCAGGCAATCGCCGCCCATCGCATGCTTCTCGATCAGGGTGACATTGGCCTTCACCGCCGCCGCGATATAAGCGCTGACCAAACCGCCGCTACCGGCGCCGATCACCACCAGGTTGTGGTCGAAACTGGCAGGCTTGTTCCAGCCCTTATAAACCCGCCTTGCCTTGACCCACTCAAGGATTTTGCGTGCAATCAGCGGGAACAGCCCAAGCAGCACAAAAGCACCGATCAAACCGGGAGACAGAATGCCGCCCAGCGAGTCGATCTGGCCCAGCTCGCGGCCGGCGTTTACATACACCAGCGTACCGGGCAGCATGCCGATCTGGCTGACCCACCAGAAGGTGGTGACTTTAAGGCGAGTCAGGCCCATCGCCAGGTTGATCAGAAAGAACGGGAACACCGGTACCAGGCGCAGAGCGAAGAGATAGAAGGCGCCTTCGTTATCCACGCCCTGGTTGATCGCCTTCAGCCGATTGCCAAAACGCTTCTGCACCCAGCTCTGCAGCAAAAACCGGCTGATAATCATCGCCAGGGTAGCGCCCAGTACCGAGGCAAAAGACACCAGCAACAGGCCCCAACCCAGCCCGAACAACGCGCCGCCGACTAGCGTCATCAGCGCCGCGCCAGGCAATGACAACGCCGTAACCAGCACATAAACACCGAAGAAAATCGCCGCCGCCGCTAATGGTTTAGCCGCTACCTGCGCGTCCAGGCTGGCCTGCTGGCTTTTTAGCCACTCCAGGCTGAAGTACTGATTGAGGTCGAACAGGAAAAAGCCGGCCACCAGTACAGCGATCAGCAGAACGACAATGATTTTTCCGGCTTTCATAGCACGTATCACTCCAGATTCAGTAAGGCCGCCAGACTCAGCGGTGGTAAAGCGCAGTCAGTTGTTCGTGGCGCTGTCGGTTCAAACCCATATCGGACTTGCCGGCGCGGCTGGCGGAGCGAAAGTGCACCTCTTTGTTCTCTGCATCCAGATAGAACTCAACGTCGTCACGAAAGCGCATTTTGGGTGTCACGAACACCACTCGCAGGTAATCGCTGGTTTCACTGACCTGCTCAGCGCCACCATGGCTAGCGACGGCATTCTTGATGGCTTGCATAGTCTCAGCCTGGTCAGTCTTGAACGGCCAGGTGGCCACGCGCTTGTCTGGGTCGCTGGCCTGGGTCGATACGCCATTCGGGTTGTCACTCAAAGGCTTGAACTGCCCATTGGCGTGGCCCAGCTCGGGAATCTGGCCGTTCTGCCAATAGATATAGGCAAATCCGGCGCCCAGCAGCACGATGATCGCGATTAGTATCCATTTCATAGTAGCGCTTCTCCAAACTAATTTATCTTGTGCGCAAAACAATAGGCGAGACCTCTTGACGGGTCAATACCTTGTGCGCAAAATAAATGTACTGCCTTATGCCAAGTCCTGATGCCGAGCCGCCCATGACCGATACCCATAACCCATTGCTGCTGCGTAACCAGCTTTGCCATTCGCTCTACAGCGCGAGCAACGCCATGGTCCGTGCCTACCGCCCACTGTTGGCGCCGCTCGGGCTGACCTACCCGCAATACCTGGTCATGCTGGCGCTCTGGGAACACGACAGCGTACCGATTAAACAACTGGTGGAAGACACCCGGCTCGACTCCGGCACCCTGACGCCGATTCTAAAACGGCTGGAAAGCAAAGCCCTGATCGGCCGCCGCAAGGGCGCGGAAGACGAGCGCCAATGGCTGATCATCCTCACCGCCAACGGCAGGGCCATGCGTGACCAAGCCAGTGACATCCCGCACAAAATGTTCTGCATGACCAGCATGAATCTGGAGCAGGCCCGCGCCCTCAAGCTCGCCGCCGAGCGCATCTATCAGGACGTGCTGCAGCATACAGACGCCGCCGCTACGGATTGACCCCCAGCCCTGGGAGTGTCGAGTTCCATCTCGACACAAGTGCTTGTAACGACTCAGCTGGTCGAGGTGGAACTCGACCGTCCCAGAAACTGACCCCATCGCGCCGAGGCCGGCGCTCCTACCAGAAACAACCCCATCGCGCTGAGGCCAGCGCTCCCACAAAAAAAACCGGCGCTCCCAGCAGAATCGGTATGTAGCCACATCACCGCTAGGAGCGCCCGCCTGGGCGTGGATGTCTGGGAGTGTCGAGTTCCATCTCGACACAAGTGCTCGTAACGACTCAGCTGGTCGAGGTGGAACTCGACCGTCCCAGACACTGACCCCATCGCGCCGAGGCCGGCGCTCCTACCAGAAACAACCCCATCGCGCTGAGGCCAGCGCTCCCACAAAAAAAACCGGCGCTCCCAGCAGAATCGGTATGTACCCACATCACCGCTAGGAGCGCCCGCCTGGGCGTGGATATCTGGGAGTGTCGAGTTCCATCTCGACACAAGTGCTCGCAACGACTCAGCTGGTCGAGGTGGAACTCGACCGTCCCAGACACTGACCCCATCGCGCCGAGGCCGGCGCTCCTACCAGAAACAACCCCATCGCGCTGAGGCCAGCGCTCCCACAAAAAAAACCGGCGCTCCCAGCAGAATCGGTGTGTAGCCACATCACCGCTAGGAGCGCCCGCCTGGGCGTGGAACCCTGGGAGTGTCGAGTTCCATCTCGACACAAGTGCTCGTAGCGACTCAGCTGGTCGAGGTGGAACTCGACCGTCCCAGACACTGACCCCATCGCGCCGAGGCCGGCGCTCCTACCAGAAACAACCCCATCGCGCTGAGGCCAGCGCTCCCACAAAAAAAACGGCCCCTACCACAACCGGTGTGCCTGCCCGGTCAGGCTAGCGCGCCGCCGCAGCTTGAGCCTTGGCCTGCAGTGCAGGCGAAACAGTGATCGCGCGTCACAATGGGGTTGTTCTCCATCCGCGCATCCAGCAGGTCGCGCAGGTGGCTGCGGTCGCGCGCGAGCAGGTTCATGGGTAGATCGAGCATCTGGTTGAAATCGCAGTCGTACAGGTAACCTTGCCAGTCCACACTGACCATGCTGCGGCACATCAGCGCGGCCATATTGGCGTCGCCGAAGTTGTCGCGCAGCAGCGCCATGTACTCATTGAACTGCCCTTTGCTGATCAAGGTGCTGCCAAAGCGCGCAATCGGCTGATTGGTAATGGTGTGCAACTGATTGAAGACGATGCCGAAGTCTTCGGCCAGGTGGCTCTTGTAGTCCGCCTGTAGCGCGGCCTGGGGTGGGGGTAGATTGGGGCCCTGCGGATTGTAGACCAGATTCAGTTCCAGATCGGAGCCGGGCTGGCCATAGCCCAATTTATTGAGCAGCTGCAGGCCTTCAATGCTGCGCACGAACACGCCATCACCGCGCTGTTTATCGACGTTATCGCGGGAATAGCAGGGCAGGGACGCGGATACGCGCACGCGGTGCTGAGCAAGAAACTCCGCCAGGCCTTCGTAACCAGGCTCGCTGAGAATGGTCAGGTTACAGCGGTCTATCACCTCCAGCCCCTGCTCGCGCGCATGCACGACAATATCGCGGAACCGCGGGTGCATTTCCGGTGCGCCCCCGGTCAAGTCGAGTATTTGAACCGAATGGGCATCGATCACGTCATACAAGTTGCCCAGCACGGCATCGCTCATCGCTTCCGTGCGCGTCGGCCCGGCATTAACATGGCAATGCAGACAGCGCTGGTTACAGGTATAAGTAAGGTTCACCTGCAGTGTTTGCAGCCCGCTGCGAGCGATGGCAGGAAATGACAATCGATCCAGCAGGGGTAACGTATCGCGCACAGGGATTGGCCTCTCTAGCTATTTGCTGATTGGAGTCAGGCATAGGGTGATTGTTACAGCTTGGAAAGAAAAAACCCATCAAGAACATGACCCTTATGTATCCAACTGTTAGGGTCATCGAAGAATTTTTAACATGAGGAGCGATGATGCGGCGTTTGTTGATAGGAATGGCTTGTTTGACCGCAGCCTATGCAGCCCAAGCCCAGGTAGTGCCTGACTCGGAGACTGCGCCCCCGGTATTGCAGTATGAAGACGTGGAAGTCATCCGCCAGGCGGTGGCCAGCAGCTCGCGGTCAATATCCAACATCATGCGCGATGCCCATCGCAATCCGGCGCAAACACTCAGCTTCTTCGCGCTCGAGGCCGACCACACCGTAGTGGAAATCTGGCCGGGCGGCGGCTGGTATACCGAGATCCTTGCGCCGCTGCTGCGCGAAGACGGCAAGCTCATCGCTGCGCATTTTGATCCGGAAGGCGGCCCCGAGTTTTTCGCCAAGTCGCGCAGTGACTATGAACGCAAGTTGCAGAGCCGGGCCAAAGTCTATGACCGGGTCGAGCTGGCGACCCTCAACTACGACCCCGAGCAGCCAATAACCGAGCCGAACAGCGCCGACCGGGTAGTGACCTTCCGCAACGTACACAATTGGCTGGCAGCGGGTATGGACGAGACCAAAGTGGTGTTCCAGAAGATGCACGCCGTGCTCAAACCCGGCGGCATGCTAGGCCTGGTCGAACATCGCGCGCGCCCAGGTAGCTCGTTGGAGGATATGGTCAAAACCGGTTATGTCGATGAGCAACTGGTTGTAGACCTGGCTGAGGAGGCCGGCTTTGAGCTGGTGTCGCGCAGCCCCGTCAACCATAACGCCCAGGATCTCGCCGACCACCCACACGGCGTCTGGAGTCTGCCCCCGACCTTGCGTGGCGGCACTGAAGGGCGGGCACGCTATATGGGTATTGGTGAAAGCGACCGGATGACGTTGCTGTTTGTGAAACCGGAGTAGGGCGGGGTCAGTGCCAAAGCAGCGCTGAGGTAATCGGCGGAAGCTGGGTACCCGCCTAAGGCGCCAGCAACTGCCGCTTGAACGCCGTAGGGCTCATATCCGTCCAGCGGCGGAACGCGCGGGTAAAGCTGCTTGGGTCGAGAAACCCCAGTTCATAAGCAATACTGGTCAAAGACAGCTGCCCCTCGCTGATCATGCGAATCGCCGAATCGCGGCGTACTTCATCCACCAGTTGTTCATAGGAGGTACCCTCCTGGCTTAGCTTGCGGCGCAGGTGGCGCGGGCTGATGTTCATTGGCGCCGCTACGCGCTCTTCCGACATATCACCAGAACCAAGCAATATATGAATCCGCCGCTTGACCTGTTCTACCAGGTCATTGCTCGGCATATTTGCCAACAGATCCTGCATGGCTTCGGTAAAGCGCGGTAATAGAAAGCTGTCTGCGGTGGCAAGTGGCTTGTCCATTAGCTCACGCTTGAGTTGCAGGCTGTAATGCTCGCCAGTGTTTACTGCCACTGCTTCCAACACCCGTGCGCACAGGTCAGTATCGGCATGGGTACGGCCCAGGGTAATGTTCTTGAGCAACCCTTCCTCATCCAAATCCAACTGATTGACCAGCCGACTCATATAGCCGGTAAGCGCCTCAAGATGCTGGGCATGGGGCGCACCCTGGGGAATCAGGATGATCTCCACGACATCATCAACCGCTCTGATTTCCAGCTTCACCTGTGTGCTGACAATAGAAAAAAAGCGGGTCATGTTATTCACTGCCGCGCCGAGGTTGGGGCAGGCCTGGGCGGTCAGGGCAATGGCGTTGATCGGGGTAGGGCAGAAAACCCGGTGCAAGCGCATACCAAATAAGGGATCGTCGGCCAGCCGCGTGGCTTCCTCCCATATCAGGGAGCAGCAGGCCTGGTCTATAAAGCCGCTATTAAGCTGGCTGGCGCTCAGGTTCTGCACGAGGCTGGAGCGCTCTAGTGATCGCTCGTACTGTTTAAGCGCCTGGTCAATCACCGGGATCCAGAACACCCGTTCACCTAGTTGAGTACTTGTTCCTTTCTTGCCGTCGACTCTCATTCAATTCCTTATGGCAGTATCATCATGGCGGCTTGGCCGTACTTCGTAAGCATGAAATGCCATTCCGCAATGCGGAACGGTGTTCGAGCCCCCTTGAAGGCTCGCAGTGCTACTTCAGGGCTCCCAGCTTCAAAGCAACTATTGAGCTAAAGGGCTTTAATGCCTAAGCATGCGTACGCTTCCAATAGCCAGTTAGAGTGCAGTAACTGCCTGTTTGTCCAAAGCGATTGCTGCCTGACGCTGTAACAATATCTTTCAAGCCCATTCGCAGGCTCTGTGCAACCGTTGAAATCTATAACGCAAATTCATGCCCTGAATGGCCGGCTAAGTTAATTAATTTGGCCTTTTGGGGCAAGTCTTTACTGCAGAGTGCGTGCCAGACTGCTGCTGTCCTGAACGTGTCTTCAGATACACAGGTTCATGTCACCCAAACGGAGCAGCACAATGACAAAAAAAATGCATGCTTGGTCGCTTGCGGCCTTGCCGCTGGCTATTGGCCTAGCCAGTTTCACAGGTTCTGCAAACGCAGCTAATTTCAATATCGGTCCGATTACTGGCCAGATTGACTCGCAGATGTCTATCGGCGCAAGTATGTCGACTACCGATGCGGATGATCGTTTTATTTCGGTTGATAACGGTGGGCGAGCCGCTGCACGCACTTCGGACGATGGCCGGCAGAATTACAAAAGTGGGGATATCTTCTCCAAGATTTTCAAGGGTTCCCATGACGTAGAAATGCGCTATGGCGATTCCGGCGCGTTCTTGCGCGGCAACTACTGGTACGACTTTGAAACCAAAGACGGTAGCCAGCGTTTCTATGATATCAGCGATTCCGGCCGTGACCCGCTGCAGAAGGGTTCAGGCGTTCAGCTGCTTGATGCTTTCGTTTATCACAACTACTCCATCGGCAATAACCCAGGCAACGTGCGTTTGGGTCGCCAGGTAGTGAGCTGGGGTGAAGGCCTGTTTATTCAGAACGGCATCAACTCCATCAACCCTATCGATGTGTCTGCCTTCCGTCGTCCCGGCGCAGAGCTGAAAGAAGGCTTGCTGCCTGTTGAGATGCTTTACTTCTCTCAGGGACTGACTGACAACCTGAGTATGGAAGCTTTTTACCAGATAAAATGGGCGCCAACCGTAGTTGATAACTGCGGCACCTTCTTCGCAGGAAGTGACGTTGCAGCTAAAGGTTGTACTGATCGTCTTGTTTATTCAGGCGCTGACTTCCCACAAGGTCAACAGCCAGAGCTGACCTACATCGCACGTTCCAGCAAAGATAAGGACGCAAGCGATGACGGACAGTTCGGTGTTGCATTCAGATACTTTGCTCCTGCTCTGAACGATACCGAGTTCGGCTTCTTCTTCATGAATTATCACAGCCGCACTCCGTTGTATTCCAACATAGCTGGCCGGGTTGCCGGGCCTAGTGGGCTGCTAAATGGCGGCTTTATAACACCTGAGCAGTTTGCCGCGTTAGCCGTTCCCGTCCCAGGCTACCAGGGTGACTTGGGTGGTGCAGGTTATTTCTTTGAGTACCCAGAAGACATCCGGATGTACGGTGTGAGCTTCCAGACTGACATCGCTGGGGCCTCTGTAGCGGGTGAGTTGAGCTACCGTCCGAACATGCCTCTGCAAATCAATACAGGCGATATGAGCCGCACGGCATTGCTTGCCGCCGGATCAGGCACTCCTTTCCTGACAGGGCAAGACAATACGCATCGTGGCCTGGAAAACGGAACCATGCCAGGCGATGAAATTCGCGGCTACGAACGCAAAGAGTTCTGGCAGGCGTCGATGAGCGCTGTGCATTTCATTGACCGCGTATTGGGTGCAAGCCGCCTTTCCCTGGTCGGCGAAGTAGGTGCTAACTACATCAGTGGATTGGGAACGGGTGATGGCACTACCAAGTTTGGTCGTGACTCGCTGTTTGGCCAAAGTCCTTTTGCTGATGGCACCTGCTCATCCAATGAAGGTACTGCCGCTGCGGCCAGATCGCCAAAAGCCGCCAGCTGGTGCGAAAACGACGGTTTCTACACTGACTTCTCCTGGGGTTACCGCATGCGCGCGTCCCTGGATTACAGCAACGTAATCGCCGGTATCAACCTGACCCCGAACGTTGCCTTTTCTCATGATGTAGAGGGCTACAGCCCGAACTTCAACGAAAATGGCAAATCTGTGAGCATTGGCGTCAACGCCGATTATGCGAACAAGTACAACGCCAGCCTGAGTTACACCAACTTCTTTGACGGCAAGTACAACACCATGGTTGATCGCGACTTTGCCGCCGTCAGCTTCGGCGTAAGCTTCTAAACAGGCAACTGGAGATAAAAATAATGATCCGTATGCAAAAAACTCTATTAGGTGCTGGTGGTCTGGCGTTAAGCCTGCTGGCATCTGGCGTTATGGCTCAGAGCCTGACGCAAGAAGAAATCAATAGCCTGGGCAATACTCTGACGCCAATCGGCGCAGAGAAGGCCGGTAACGCTGCAGGTACCATCCCTGAGTGGACTGGCGGTCTGGGTACTGACGCAGGCCGGGAGCTGGCGAACAACTTCCAATCCAACCCGTTCGCGGACGAGCAGCCTGAATTTGTCATCACTGCCCAGAACTACAAGGAACACAGCGACAACCTGACCCCTGGCCAGATTGCTCTGTTTGAGCGCTATCCAGAAACCTACCAGATGCCGGTCTACAAGAGCCACCGTACTGTTAATTTTCCGCAGTCGGTTTACGACCAGGTCAAGGAAACCGCTGGCCAGGCCAAGCTGGTTAACGGCGGTGATGGTATCGAGGGTTTCTCCCACGGCACCTTCGCCTTCCCGATTCCCAAGTCCGGTGCGGAAGTCGTCTGGAACCACAACACCCGCCATCGCATGAACATCAAGCGCTGGTACATGCAGGCCATGCCGCAGGCGAATGGTTCCTACACCCTCATCAAGATGGAAGAGGAAGTAGGTTACCCCGCGCAGATGTCTGACGTGGACGCGTCCACCGTGCCCAACACCCTGCTGTACTTCAAGCAGCGTGTAAACGCGCCTTCGCGTTTGGCCGGTAACGTACTGTTGGTTCACGACTCCCTGGATCAGTTGAAAGAGCCACGCATGGCGTGGGTCTACAACGCTGGCCAGCGTCGTGTACGTCGCGCACCGCAGGTAGCCTATGACGGCCCAGGCACCGCTTCCGACGGCATGCGTACTTCTGACAACTTCTCCATGTATAACGGCGCACCTGACCGTTACAACTGGAAGCTGGTTGGCAAGAAGGAAGTTTACATCCCGTACAACAGCTACGAGATGGCAAACCCTGAAGTGAAGTATGACGATGTGCTGAAAGCCGGTCACATCAATCCCGAGCACACCCGTTTCGAGCTGCATCGCGTATGGGAAGTGCAGGGTAACGTCAAGGATGGTCAGCGCCATATTTACGCCCAGCGTAACTTCTTTATGGACGAAGACTCCTGGATGATCAGCCTGGCTGACCATTACGACGGTCGTGGCACGCTGTGGCGCGTAGGTGAAGGTCACCTGGCATTCAACTATGTTGAGAAGCTGCCTGGTTACACCATCGAAACCCTGTATGACCTGCTGGCTGGTCGGTACATCGCCTTGGGCATGTACACTGAAGAAGCTTCTGCTCCTCAGTATGACTACAACCCCAGCTACAACCAGTTCACTCCGGCAGCCCTGCGGGCCTCTGGCGTGCGTTGATCTGATCACCTTCGGGTAATCAATAAAAAAGGAGCCTTCGGGCTCCTTTTTTTGCTTTGTACTTCTGCGCTCTCAAACCCGCCAATGGATCCCCGCTTTCGCGAGGATGACGAAACACTAGTCATTCCCGCGCAGGCGGGAATCCATTTTGACCTTGGTGCTCGGTAGGCACAAATTCGCGTGCCCAAACCCGCCAATGGATCCCCGCTTTCGCGAGGATGACGGGGGGGCTAGATCCCGCCTTCACGAGGATGGCAGTGGTGTTTGGGGCCCTGGCTGCGTGAGGGTGGCGGAAAATGACGGAGATATGCATTCGGCTCGCCTGGTTCTTGTGGGAGCGGCGGCCCCGCCGCGATGGAGGCTGCCTACCGCACCAGCCTACCGAATACCCACCAATCCAGCCGCACCACAAAAGGCACAAACCCGCTGTTTTTAAACCCGCCAATGGATCCCCGCTTTCGCGAGGATGACGAGGGTGCTAGATCCCCGCTTTCGCGAGGATGACGAGGGTGCTAGATCCCCGCTTTCGCGGGGATGAGGAGGGTTCTAGATCCCCGCTTTCGCGAGGATGACGAGGGTGCTAGATCCCCGCTTTCGCGAGGATGACGGGGGTGCCAGATCCCGCGTACGCGAGGATGACAGGGGTGCTAGATCCTGCTTTCGCGAGGATGAGGGCTATGCTAGATCTCGCCTGTGCGAGGATGACGACCCACCTGTCAGCCTGCGAACGGCATCACAGAGCGGTACTGTCGGTCTGCCTGAATTGATCACGAAACGCCGTCGGGCTCATATTGGTCCAGCGGCGAAAGGCCCGGGTAAAGCTACTGGGGTCCAGAAAGCCCAGTTCAAAGGCGATGCGGCCCAGATTCAGCTTGCCGTCTTGAATCAGGCGTATTGCCAACTCCATACGCACTTCGTCCAGCAGCTTTTCATAGGTGGTTTGGGTTTCGCTGAGTTTACGGCGCAAGTGCCGGGGGCTCATATTGAATGGCGTAGCGACCAGATCCTCGGATACTTCACGCTCAGCCACCAGTACGCGAATGCGCTGCTTCACTTGCTCGGCAAAGTCAACGTTCGGCATATTCCCGAGCATGTCTTCCAGCGAACTATCCAGGCGTTTAAGCAGAAAGGCATCAGCGCTCGACAGCGGGGTCGCCAATACCTGCCGGTTCAGCCTGACTGCAATCCGTTTGGAGCCCAGGCGTATGCGCTTGCCAAATACCTGCTCACAGCGAGAACGGGATTTTTCATGGTCACCGATCAGGCGGGTTTCCAATACCAGCGGCATGGACGCCGTCTCCAGGGCCCTCCATATATTCTGGCAATGGGTCACCAGCGCCTCCATATGCATGGGGTGGGGTGCGCCTTTAGGTTGGAAGTACACGGTCAGATGTTGCTCGTCTTCCACTGAGTAGAGCTGCACCTGGGTGCTGAACACCGGGAAGAAGCGAATGATGCGCTGAACCGCCTGGCCAATGGTCTCACTGGACACAGCAGCCAGCGCGAGCACCTTGAGCGTATTGGAGCGGTATACCTCACCCATCTTTATGCCAAAGCAATCGTCCTGCGAAAGCTTGGCCGCCGCATACCACAGGCGGTTCATGTCAGTCTGGCTGATCCGCGCCATGCTCAGGTCACTTGGCGAGCAGAACTCGCGCAAATCCACCGGCAGGTCAGCAACCGACCGGCCGTACTCATTTAGTGTCAGGCCAATCCCTTGAGCCCAAAAAGCCCGCTCCTGCAGCCGCGCACAGGGCAACGGATGAAGTATCTGGTTCATAGTGGCAGAGCTCTCTTTCTATTTATTTTTATGGTCGCTGAGAACTAACTCGTGTTTTAACAACATAATTCAAAAGTGCTTATTATGCAAAAGCATGCAACAGATAATTGCGGCTAACAGATAGTGGCCATTCAGACCATGAATGTCCCTGAAGGACAAAGTATTCGTCCGTTTGGGACAAATCAAAACCATTCTCCGTGACAGACTTATCCCCGATGCCAGACGCCTCCCGGCCTGCTGGTGTCCATGATTCAATCTAACGGAGCAGCACAATGACAAAAAAAATGCATGCTTGGTCCCTCGCGGCACTGCCGCTGGCCATCGGACTAGCCAGCTTTGCTGGATCAGCTAACGCAGTTAGCTTCAATATTGGTGATGTTCAAGCCCAGTTTGACTCGCAGCTGTCGATCGGCGCGAGCATGTCGACGCAGAATGCTGACAGGCGCTTCGTCCATTTCCAGACCGCAGTCGATGGCGATCCTCAGGGTGGCCAAGCTGTTGCGCGTACCTCAGACGATGGTCGTCTGAACTACAAGGCTGGTGACGTTTTCTCCAAGATTTTCCGCGGTGTTCATGACCTTGAATTGAACTATGGCGACTCTGGTGCATTCTTCCGTGGTAAATACTGGTACGACTTTGAAACCAAAGATGGCAGCCAGCGTTTCTACGATATCGATGATTCAGGTCGCCCACCGTTGGTGAAGGGTGCTGGTACTGCGCTGCTTGACGCTTTCGTCTACCACAACTACACCATCGGCAATACTCCCGGTAACGTCCGTCTGGGTCGTCAGGTCGTGAGCTGGGGTGAGAGTACTTTCATCCAGAACTCGATCAACTCGATCAACCCGGTTGACGTGGCTGCATTCCGTCGTCCAGGCGCCGAGATCAAAGAGGGTCTGCTGCCAGTTGAGATGCTCTATATCTCCCAGGGTTTGACAGATAACCTTTCCATGGAAGCGTTCTACCAGCTGAAGTGGGCGCCATTTGCTATCGATAACTGCGGTACCTTCTTCGGTGCTGACACCCTGGCCACGGGCTGTAATGACCGCCTAGTGTACGCTGGCGCTGATCGGCCTCAAGGTGATCCAAGCCTCAGCGGTGATATCATTGCCCGTGCCCAGAAGGACGAAGATGCCAGTGATAGTGGTCAGTTCGGTGTTGCCTTCCGCTACTACGCTGCGGCATTGAATGATACTGAGTTCGGTTTCTACGCGATGAATTACCACAGCCGCGCGCCTATCTACAGCAACATACAAGGCCCTTTTAACCCGCTAGTGCCTAATGGTAATGGTCCTGGGTTGGGTGGGCTGAATGGCGGAGCTGGCTATTTCTTCGAATATCCTGAAGACATTCGTCTCTTCGGCGTTAGCTTTGCTACCAATATCTCCGGCACGGCAGTCAGTGGTGAAGTCAGCTATCGTCCCAATCAGCCTATGCAGATCACTACCGGCAGCATGAGTCTTGCAGCTTTGACAGGTAGTGGTGCAGTGATTGGTCGAGACCAGGCTTATACCGGCGGCGATTACATTCAAGGCTATGACCGCAAAGGTATGTATCAGGCTCAAGTAACGGCTATTCACTTTATTGAGCGTGTTCTGGGCGCAAGCCGTCTGTCACTGGTGGGTGAAGCAGGTTACAACTACATTGAAGGCTTAAGCCACACAGACGGTTCGACCTTCTACGGTCGCGATTCGTTGTTTGGTCAGAGCCCAACTGCGGACGGCAGCTGTGCTTCTCAGGCTGCAGCTCCTTTCTCAAAGTATGCCAACAGCTGGTGTGAGTCCGACGGTTTCTACTCCAGCAGCTCTTGGGGTTACCGTGTTCGCGCTTCACTGGACTACAGCAACGTAATCGCTGGCGTCAACTTGAGCCCAAGTTTGACCTGGTCCCACGACGTAGATGGTTGGGGTCCGAACTTTAACGAAGGCTCCAAGGCCGTTAGTCTCGGTCTCAACGCCGACTACGCCAACAAGTACACCGCCAGCTTGAGCTACACTGATTTCTTTGACGGAAAATACAACACAAACGTCGATCGTGACTTCGTGTCCGCAAGTCTCAGCGTAAGCTTCTAAGACCAGCAACTGGAGAATAAAAATTATGATGCGTATGAAAAAAACTCTATTGGGTGCTGGTGGTCTGGCTCTTAGCCTGCTGGCATCCTCCGTTATGGCTCAAAGCCTGACTCAGGCAGAAATTGACAGCCTGGGCAACTCGCTGACGCCAGTGGGTGCAGAAAAAGCCGGCAACGCTGCGGGCACTATCCCCGAGTGGACCGGCGGTATTGGTCCTGATGCTGGTCAGATGCTGGGTGAGAACTTCCAATCGAACCCCTTTGCCAATGAGCAACCCGAGTTCGTTATTACTGCCCAGAACTACCAGGAACACCGTGATCACCTGACGCCTGGCCAGGTTGCCTTGTTTGAACGTTATCCGGAAACCTTCCAGATGCCGATCTACAAGACGCACCGTACTGTCGGTTACCCGCAGTCAGTGTATGACCAGGTCAAGCGTACTGCTGGTCAGGCCACGCTGGTTAACGGCGGCGACGGTATCGATAACTTCTCCCACGGCACCTTCGCCTTCCCGATTCCAAAGTCGGGCGCAGAAGTCGTCTGGAACCACAACACCCGCTATCGCGTAAACATCAAGCGCTGGTACATGCAGGCCATGCCGCAAACCAACGGTTCCTACACCCTCATCAAGCTGGAAGAGGAAGTGGGCTACCCGCAATTGATGGATGACGTTGACGCGTCGACCGTGCCCAACACCCTGCTGTTCTTCAAGCAGCGTGTAAACGCACCGG
Organism: Halopseudomonas pelagia CL-AP6; assembly: GCF_000410875.1. Lineage (GTDB taxonomy): Bacteria > Pseudomonadota > Gammaproteobacteria > Pseudomonadales > Pseudomonadaceae > Halopseudomonas > Halopseudomonas pelagia. The sequence goes on along the minus strand of NZ_AROI01000034.1, from coordinate 14,063 downwards.
CCCGTCTGGCGGGTAACGTACTGCTGGTACACGACACCCTGGATCAGTTGAAAGAGCCACGCATGGCGTGGGTTTACAACGCTGGCCAGCGTCGCGTACGTCGCGCACCTCAGGTAGCCTATGACGGCCCAGGTACCGCTTCGGACGGCATGCGTACTTCTGACAACTTCGCCATGTACAACGGTGCACCTGACCGTTATGACTGGAAGATGGTTGGCAAGAAGGAAATCTACATTCCGTACAACAGCTACAAAATGGCTCAGCGTGATGTCAAGTACGATGACGTCCTCAAGGCAGGTCACATCAACCCCGAGCACACCCGTTTCGAGCTGCACCGCGTGTGGGAAGTACAGGGTAATGTGAAATCCGGTCAGCGTCATATCTACGCCCAGCGTAACTTCTTCCTGGACGAAGATTCCTGGCTGATCACCCTGGCTGACCATTACGACGGTCGCGGTACGCTCTGGCGCGTAGGCGAAGGCCATGTAGGCTTCAACTACAAAGAAAAGCTGCCGGGTTACTCGATCGAAACCCTGTATGACCTGTTGGCCGGCCGTTACATCGCCCTGGGCATGTACACCGAAGAAGTCTCTGCTCCACAGTTTGACTTCAAGCCGAGCTACAACCAGTTCACTCCTGCCGCTCTGCGTGCATCGGGTGTTCGTTAAGTCATAGTGCTGCTCAAGTAATCGTTTGGGTTTTAAGGGGCATCCTCGGATGCCCCTTTTTTTGTGGGAGCGCTGGCCTCGGCGCGATGGGGTTAGTGCCTGGGACGGTCGAGTTCCACCTCGACCAACTGAGTCGTTACGAGCACTTGTGTCGAGATGGAACTCGACACTCCCAGGGTTCTACGCCCAGATGGGCTCTCCTACCGGTGATGTGGGTACATACCGATTCTGGTAGGGGCGCCGGTTTTTTATTTCTGTGCATTGCGCAGTCATTCCCGCGCCTCGACGCCCCCCCCTTGATGTTGGTGGGAGCGGCGGCCCCGCCGCGAAAAAGGCCGCCCAAGATACCCAAGCCCTGAATACCCACCAAACCCTTCGCGGCGAGGCCGCCGCTCCTACCCACGCCCGCCGCTCCCAGTCATTCCCGCCCCCACTCGTCATTCCCGCCTCCCACTCGTCATTCCCGCGCCCCCGCTGGTCATTCCAGCCCCCTCGTCATTCCAGCCCCCCGCTGGTCATTCCCGCCCCTTCATCGTCATTCCCGCGCAGGCGGGAATCCATTTTGACCTTCCTCCCGCCACCACGGTGTTACACTACCCACCATTCAACCCGATCACCGCCGTCCCCCGAGGTAAGCATCCTTGTTTAGCGAATTTGCCCTGCACGAACGTCTGCTCAAAGGTCTTGAAGAACTCAAGTTCGACACCCCGACCCAGGTCCAGGAGGCAGCCATCCCCCTGGCCATCGAGGGCAACGATCTGCACGTCATCGCCCAGACCGGCAGCGGCAAAACTGGCGCCTTCGTGCTGCCCCTATTGCAGCGGTTGATGACCGAGGAGAGTCAGGCCCTTGAGCCTCGTGCTTTGATTCTGCTACCCACCCGCGAACTGGCACGGCAAATCCTCAGCGAAGTGCAGCGCTTCGCCAAGTTCACCTTTATCAAGGCAGAGCTGATCACCGGCGGTGAAGACTTCAAAGTTCAATCAGCCAAAATGCGCAAAAACCCGGACATCATCATTGCCACGCCGGGCCGTGCGCTGGAACATCTGGCCGCCAACAGCCTGATTCTTTCGTCCATCCAGGTACTGGTGCTAGATGAAGCCGATCGCATGCTCGATATGGGCTTCACCGAAGATGTCATGAAGCTGGCCAATGCCTGCCCGCCGGAACGCCAGACCATGCTGTTCTCCGCGACCAAAGGCAGTGCCGCGCTCAAGCGCGTGGTGGAAGAGGTTCAGCGTACCCCGAATCTGCTGCAACTCAGCACCGTGCGCGATGACACCCCGGCCATCACCCAACAGGTGATCGCCGCCGACGACCAGGCTCATAAAGAAGCCCTGCTCAAGTGGCTGCTGGTCAACGAAAGCCCCGGCAAAGCCATCGTCTTTACCAACACCCGGGTCATGGCGGATCGCCTCAACGGCGTGCTGCGGGCCATGGATCTGCGTGTGTATGTGCTGCACGGGGAGAAAGACCAGAAAGACCGCAAACTGGCCATAGAGCGGCTTAAACAAGGCCATGTCGGCATACTGGTCGCCACCGACGTTGCCGCGCGCGGTCTGGATATTGACGAGCTGGATCTGGTCATCAACTTCGACATGCCGCGCAGTGGCGATGATTACCTGCACCGCGTGGGTCGTACCGGGCGGGCAGGGGCGGAAGGCATCGCCATTTCGCTGGTAGCGCCGCACGAATGGAATTTGATGTCGAGTATCGAGCGCTATCTGCGCCGGCAGTTCGAGCGTCGTTTGGTCAAAGAGCTGCCCGGTAGTTACAAAGGACCGAAGAAGACCAAATCCTCCGGCAAGCCGGTGGGTAGCAAGAAGAAAAAAGACGACAAAAAGAAAGAAGGCAAAAAGCGCCCCAAATCCAAACCCGCCGCCAAACGCAAGCCCGCAGCGCCAGCTGGGCAGGTAGTCACCAGCTCAGACGGCTTCGGCCCGCCAACCAAGCGCAGCTGACTTATCAACCCACCCTGGTAGGCGCGGCGGCCTCGCCGCGAAGGGGCTGGGGGGGCGTTCGGTAGATGGGTGTTTTGGGCGGCCTCTTTCGCGGCGAGGCCGCCGCTCCCACAAGAACCAGGCGAACCGAATACACACCCGCGTCATCTTCGCCCTTATTCGGTCATTCTCGCCCTTATTCGGTCATCCTCGCTCTTGCTCCGTCATTCTCGCTCTTACTCCGTCATCCTCGCGAACGCGGGGATCCATTGTCAGGTTCTAGAAAAGTGAGTCTGTGCATCACTCCCTTGCGCTGCGCTTTCCCCACCATTGCAGCAACAAGATAACCAGCCAACCAACCACCACGCCAACGCCGTTCACCACCAGATCAAACCAATCAGCAACGCGCATCGGATGAAACGACTGCACATACTCAATGACAGCACCAAGACCGAATATCGCCAGGCCCCGCGCCCACCAGTACCAACGTGGGAAGCTCAGATAGCTCAGCAGCATCAAAGAGAATAGCCCGCCCGCGTGATACAGGTCGCTCACCCAGGTATAGCTGGCAGGGGTCGGTGAGGGGCGTAGGCCTAGGTAGAGTGCTAGCGTCAGCACCGCAAAAAAGAGCACTTTGAATAGGGGCCGCCACTGCCCGCCACTGCCTGGAATGCTCAACCGCATAGATCACGGCGAACCAGAAGTAGCCTGCATGCAATGCCAGTGCGTTGCCCGGGGAGAAAGCTTATCTGACTGTTAAACTTGAGAATTTTCATAGAGGCGAATCATAACTCGAAGTTTTTGCGAATCCGAGCCTTAGCGAGGAAAAAGGGCCGCTTCCGTGATAATTCGCGTTGGTCGGCTATAGTGAAACAGACTGGTGCCGGCCGCACACAGATCACCAGAATAACAACGAAAAACACCTGGCAATGCTCGTTCTCAAGAATCCGACAGTGAATCTTGTGGCGGTAGCGTACTTACACAGCCAACTAGCACTCCATAGCCAGCATCGGAGCCACTGTGACCACCCCCACCACCGCGCGACGATACAGCAGGAGTGACGAGATCGACTTGTTCGAGCTGGCCCAGCAACTGTGGCAGCAAAAATGGTTGATGGTCGGCATCGCCGGCTTGGTCATTCTGATCGCTGTGGCTTATGCACTGCTCGCTACGCCAGTGTATCAAGCGACGGCAAGGGTCATGCCCCCACACGCAGCTGACATCGCGCCCATTAATCTGGGGCGGGATCAGGCCGAGATTAAGCCGCTGGGCGTGGAAGAGGCTTATGCTATCTTCACTCGCAACCTGAGATCGCAAGCCTCCAGACGCTGGTTCTACCAGGAGCTTTACCTTCCTTACCTGCAAGAGCAGCGCATTTCCGGCACGCGCGGCAACCTGCTCGGGCAAAAGGGCGAGGTGTTGATTGTTTATGTGCCTGACGTGCGAAGCAATCCAGACAACTATGCAGTCCAAGTCAATCTGAGCGACCCAGAGCGCGCAGCGCAATTGGCCAACAGCTTTATAGCGGAAGCCTCTCGGCGCGCACTGGCCGATCTGGAGAAGAACACGCGTGCCCAGGTAAATAACAAACGCCGGGAGCTGGAAGAGCACATTGAAGCGCTGCGTGTTTCTGCCAATGATCAGCGTCGCGACCGGATCGCCAGGTTGCAAGAGGCCCTGTCAGTTGCTGAGGCGATAGGGCTTGAGAACCCCCAGGTGACCGGGGGCAGCACCCAGGTGACCGTGGGTGGTTCGCCTGCGGCTGATACCGCGCAGATGTCCGATGGCAGTATGCTGTTCCTCAATGGTACCAAGGCGATTAGCGCAGAACTCGCATTGCTGCAGGCGCGCAAGAACGATGATCCTTTTATTGGCCCGCTTCGTGGGTTGCAGCTCGAGATAGCAATGCTGAATCTGGTTGAGCCGCTTCCCGAACTGGCCCAGTTGTTCACATTGGATAGCGCCGCGGATGTGCCTGAAAATCCTGCCAGGCCCAATAAGGCGATGATTGTGCTGCTAGGGGTGGTACTTGGCGGGATGTTGGCCAGCGCGACGGCTTCAGTGTGCATCGCGCTACGCCGGCGTAAGAATAGAAACCACATTAATGCCCGTAGTTAATCTTCAAAAATGAAAGAAAGCGCGCAAAACCTGCCGCCCAAACGGGCAACTCAAGCTGGATGGCTTAACGTTAAATGATGATGCAAACACCTAGCCGTATGCTTTGGTTCTTGAATGCGTAGACAGCTCGCTATCAAAGCAATCTCCTTGTTGTGGCTTGGCTCAATACTCGGCGCGGGCTGTGCTTTTCTTACGCAGGTGCTCATTGCGCGTGAGCTAGGCCCCGGTGCGTTCGGCGCATTCGCCGCTGCCCTGGCGACGGTATCACTGGTCACGCCCCTGGCCAGTTTCGGCGTCGGTGGGTTCTGGCTCAAAGTGTTCGGTGAAGAAGGGTGGCAGGCCGTGCGCTGGCTGCGTGGCTCTCTCAGGTTTGCCACCTATACAACGGTGTTGGCGTTGGCGCTGATACTGATCTGGGCCCAGTTTGGCCCCCACGATGACGTCACGCGTTATCTGCTTGTACTGCTTGCAACCTATGTGCTTGGCCAGGTCGGCGTGGAGCTGGTCAGTGCAAAATTACAGCTAGAGGGCCGCTATGCTGTCTTGGCATTATGGCAATTCCTCCCTCACCTATTGCGCTTGTTGTTGGTTGCAGTCTTTATGGTAGCGGTGTTGGAAGTGATGACGCCCAACCGTGTTGCTTATATATACGCGCTCATCTCCATTAGTGTGTTCTTGGCTGCGGCTTTAGTGATCTGGCGGATGTTCCAAGGCCGGTTGGCGCTTCAAGGTCACGGGCCGCGGGATCTCAGTGCCAGTGGCGTTGGCCGATCATTCAACATGAGAGAGGTAGCCAAACAGACCTGGCCCTTCGGCTTGGCGGGTGTTTTCCATCTTGTCTATTTTCAGAGCGATGTCATTCTGCTCAAGTATCTTGATGGTGACGAAGCGGCAGGGATTTATAATGTCGCCTTTCTGATAATGACAGCGGTCTATATGCTGCCGAGCGTTATATTTCAGAAATTCCTACTGCCCAAAATACACCGCTGGGCAAGCCATGACCGCACCCAGTTTTATCAGGTTTATCGCTCGGGCAACAAAATCATGTTGTTCGTGGGTGTGCTGGCTATGCTGAGTATATGGCTGTTGGCACCGTGGGGCGTTGTCTTGCTGTTTGATCACGGCTACCTGGGCGCTGTATTGCCTTTAACCATTCTTGCGCTGGGCGCGCCCATTCGCTTTGTCGCCACGAGCGTGGGCTCCGTATTAGTAACGCTTGAACATATGCGAGCCAAAGTGCTTTATATGGGCATAACCGCGGTCATTAACATCGGGTTGAACCTATGGCTAATTCCCCTCTATGGGGTAGCAGGTGCAGCGGTGGCCACGGTTGCAAGTGAGGTTGTGTTGTTGCTGTTGTACTTTAAAGGCACTAAGCGCGTATTCAACAAAAGTGATGTGACGCTATGAAGATAAGCAAGAACGTTAAAGATGCTCTTAGGCCGATAAGAGATATCGTCAGCACCTACCTTGGTTATCAATATGATTTTTACAGGTATTTCAGATACGCCGGGTGGCGATTGCCAAGCCGTTATTCGGTAAGGGATTACAAGGCGGCGAAAATATATCATCGGCTTGAGAAGAGTTTGAGCTTCCGCAATCGTGATCCTGAGTCAGGGTGGAGCGCCGCCGATGATCTGGTACGGCATCTCAAACGGTCTCAGGCAATAAAGGGTGGCTTTACCTTTCACGAAAAGATTGGCTTGAAAGTACTGGGGGATTTTATTGCGCTAGCGCCGGTACAGCAAAAGCAGGATCGGTTGGGGGTAATCGACTTTTGGCAGCAGCATAAAGACATTGCTTCCGGGCAAGGCGGTGTGCTGGAGAAGAATTTAGTCTCGTTGCAATCGGGCAAGTTAGCCGACCCTGAAGCCTTTTTTTCGTCACGCGTTTCAGTCAGAGATTTCAGCTCTGAAGCTGTGGCAAAAGAAGATATTGAAAAGGCGCTGTTGTTGGCACTCAATACCCCGTCGGTTTGCAACAGACAGGCCACCTTTGTGTATTGTCTTAACGCCCGTTCAGACATCGATACCGCGCTGTTATTACAGAACGGCAATCGCGGATTTGGTCATGAAATCCCTTGTTTGTTGATTCTATGCGCCGATCTGTCAGCATTTGATACCGCAGGCGAGCGTTACCAGCATTGGATTGATGGCGGCATGTTTTCCATGTCAATCATCTGGGCTCTGCATTCGCTTGGGCTATCGTCATGCTGCCTGAATTGGAGCAAAGGGCCAGGGGATGATTTGAAGCTGCGCAAGCTGATTGATATTAAAGACGAACACACGGTTCTGATGATGCTGGCGGTCGGTGTGGCCCGTGAGAATGTGAAGGTCTGTTATTCGGCCAGGAAAACGGTTACCGATTTCTATCACTACATGGACTGACAATGAAAAGATTTTATCTTACCGGTCAGCGATCCTTCAGTAATCGCGGGTGCGAAGCTATCGTGCGAAGCACGGTGATGATGTTGAATAAAACCTTCGGCCAGGTCGAAGTGCTGGTGCCTTCCGATGATATAACCCGCGATAAAAAGCAATGGCCAGATGCCGCCGAGCATGGCGTGCGCTTCGTCGACGCCTATATTCCCTGGCAGACAAGGTACTGGGCGCATCTGCAGCGGCTGCCTTGTGCATTGATTAAATCAGCGGGTTGGCCTTTTGCGTTTCCTGACGCATTGCGCGAGCAGATAAACAGTGTCGATGTGGTGCTGTCGGTAGGCGGTGACAATTACTCCTTAGATTACCGTTTGCCCTCCCTGTTGATGGGCATGGACAAGTTAGCCGTAGAGCTTGGCAAGCCGGTATGTATCTGGGGGGCATCAGTAGGGCCGTTTGAAAAAGAACCGCAGTTTGTGCCCAGGGTTCGCAAGCACCTGGCGACAATGACGCTGATCACCGTCAGGGAATCCATCAGTTATCAGTATTTGACCCAAACACTCGGCCTTAATAACGTCATGCAAATGGCTGACCCGGCGTTCACGCTAACTAAAGAGCCGGTAGATACCAGCCCCTTTTGGCCGCAAGCGACTGACAAAGGCGTTATCGGCTTTAATATTAGCCCGCTGATTGAGCGCTACAAACGCAATGGCCAAGACCTGCGAGCCGAAGCGATTCAATTTATACGAGACGCAGTAGCCAAAGGCTTTGGCGTATTGCTCGTACCCCATGTCGTTCCGCTGGATGGGGCCCAGAGCAATAACGACGCGAGCTATATGGCGGGCATGTTACAAGAGCTGAACGCACTGGGTGAGGCGGTTCGCATCATGCCTGCGCAGGTGAACGCCGCCCAGATCAAACACGTGATCAGCCAGTTGCGTTACTTTATCGGCGCCCGTACGCACGCCACCATAGCCGCGTTATCCAGCGGCGTACCAACGTTATCCATTGCCTATAGCGTCAAGGCGAAGGGCATTAATAAAGATTTGCTGGGTGAGATGCCGGTGGTTCTGCCCACCCCGGAACTGACCGCCGAATCCCTCATGTCAGGCCTGAATTACCTGATCAGCAACGAACAGATCATCAAAGCCAAGCTTGCTAGCAACTTACCTGTATGGTGCGAGCGTGTAGCCCTGGCTGCCGATGCGCTTAAAGCCAGAACAGCGACTCATGTCTGAGTCAGCACAGGTCAGCGTGATCATCCCTTGCTACCACTGCAGCAATACCATTGGCCGTGCGCTGGCCTCAGTGGTGGCACAAACGCTGAAGCCGGCAGAGGTGATTCTGGTTGATGACTGCAGCAAAGATGCAACGCTGGCAATGCTGTACAGATTACAAACCGAGTATGGCCAGGATTGGGTCAAGGTGATTCCATCCCCGGTGAATGCCGGGCCGGGTACGGCACGCAATATCGGCTGGGCCGCTGCCACGCAGCCCTATATTGCCTTTCTTGACGCCGACGATGCTTGGCATCCACAGAAAATCGAGATTCAGTATGGCTGGATGATCAAGCACCCCGAGGTGGCGTTGACGGGCCATGCCTGTCAGCAATGGGCCAAGACTAACAGCGGCGCTCCAAGCTACTCGGTTAATGATGATTCCGCGTTTACCCGCGTAAGTAAAAACACCCTGTTGCTCTCCAATCGCTTTTCTACCCGCTCAGTAATGCTGCAGCGTGCCATTGAACAGCGCTTTGTAGAGGGCAAGCGCTATTGTGAAGACTACCAATTATGGCTAGAAATGGGCTTTGCTGGCCTGGCTTGTTACCGCTCTGACTTGCCGTTGGCGTACCTGTTTAAAGCGAGCTATGGCGAGTCAGGGCTCAGTGCCTCATTGTGGAAAATGCAAAAAGGCGAGCTAGAAGCCTACCGGCATATTTACAAGTTGAAAGAAATATCGCTGCTGCAATTGATGGGCTTATACCTATGGTCCAATGCTAAGTACGCCAAGCGTGTTGCCGTGTCCACTGTCGGTAACGCACTCAAGGCGTCCTGATGATCTATTTGCTCGGGTGGGGCCTCTTGCTGAATGTCTTATTGATTCAGCAGACGACTCGCTACCAGGGTAGGTTTTTGATCTTTTCCATGCTGGCTTTTTTTACCCTGGTGGCGGTTGTACGTAACAACGTGGGTACCGATACCGCAAACTACCAGTTGATGTTCGAGCAGTTTTCCGAGGGTTATAGCTGGGAGGGTATAGAGCCAGGTTTTTTCGGTCTTGGCTGGCTGTTGGCCGCATTAGCGCCGAGCATAGACATCGCCGTGCGAGCCGTGGCTTTGGTGTTTTTCGGCCTTATCGCCTGGTTTGTTGCGCGCTCGGACCACAACGAACGATTTCTATTGCTGGCCTATCTCTTGCCCGCGTTTGCCTACCAATACAGTATGAATGCGTTGCGCATAGGCCTGGCCTCAGCGCTGCTGCTATTGGCGGTCCAGGTGTTCAGGCGAAAAGGCGACATGCCCGCCCTCTGTGTGGGCCTGCTGGCACTGCTTTTTCATTACTCTGCATTGTTTTCCCTATTGTTTATTGCGCTAACCCAGCGGCCATGGCTTAGGTTATCCACCCTGTTGGGCCTGCTGGTGGTGTTGCTGGGTTTTGCTGTTGGGTTGATATTTATCGATTTCTATCTGCTTGAGAAAATTCAAGCCTATCAACAATTACAAGCCCCAGGCGGGCTGTCCGGCGTGAGCAAGGTGGTGCCGCTGGTGATTATGCTGGCGGGGATGCTGTTGAGTAGCTTGCCACGGCAGCTGAAGCTGAAAGCGTTCATCGTATACTCGGTATTTATCAGCGCTGCCTGGCTGCTCACCCAGTTCAGTTACGCAGGGTTAAGGTTTTTGGATTTGCTGTCTTTTTCGGTTCCTCTGTCCATTCTCGCCACTTACTCCCACCTGCAGTTGGATTTTGATCGTCAGATTAAAGTGTCTATGTTGGCCGCCGGCTTGGTGTCGATCGCGGGTATTTGGCGTGGTTTTTTACTTGAGCGCGGAGAGGGCAAGTCGCCCTTTTTGCCTTACGAGGTTCTGAGTGTGGGCTGGTTTTAAAGGGTACGGTTTTTATACACCATGGGTGAGGTCTGGGCCATGAAGGTGTTAGTGACGGGAGGTGCAGGTTTTATTGGCGCGCGCTTGGTGCAGGCATTATGTAATGCGGGCCATCAAGTGCGCATGTTGTCGCGCAAGCCGCCTCAAACTTTACCCGGGGGCGATGCTTCAATTGAGCTGCTGCAGTGCGATCTGTTAGACGCCTCATATGATCTTGAGCAACTGGTTGACGGATGTGCAGTGGTATTTAATTGCGCCGGCGAATTGCATGACCAGGCATTGATGGAAGCCCTGCACGTAGACGCCACCCGTCGACTAGTCCAAGCCTGCAAGGCCGTTGCAAAAACCTCTGGCCAGCAGGTGCATTGGGTCCAGTTAAGCAGCGTGGGCGCTTACGGGCCGGTTACGCATAAGCCAAATACGCCGAGGATTGTCACCGAGGAAACAGTGACCGCCCCAGCCAATCAATATGAGCTAACCAAGACCCGGGCTGATGAACTGATCAGTGCTGCAGCCGAACAAGGGGTTTTCAGTTACACCCTCTTGAGACCGTCTAATGTGTATGGGCCAGGCATGCCCAACAATGCCATCAGGCAATGGGCCCGGCTGATAAAAAAACGCTTGTTCTTTTACGTCGGCAGCGCGGATGCGGTCGCAACCTACGTCCATGTTGATGATGTGGTCAGTTGTTTGCTGATATGCGGGTTCGACCCGCGCGCGCGCGGCGAGGTGTTCAATCTGTCTAATGATTGCGCTCAAACCGAATTAGTCACTGCTATGGCCAGGGCGCTTAAGGTTGCTCCGCCCTCGGTGCGCTTGCCTGAAAGCGTGGTGCGCCGCGTGGCCTTTTTGTTTTCAGGAATAAAATCATTCCCGGTCAAACCCTCGAGAATTGATGCGCTGGTCGCTAGAACCTATTACCCCACCCACAAGCTGAAACGTGTTTTGGACTATCAGCCTGAGAAACCGGTGGGCAACACAATTGCAGACGTGCTCGATGAGAGGCTGTGATGGCGGCAAAGAGACGCACGATCAACGGGGTTAGAATCGTCAGAGTGTCGACGGTGGTTTTTTTTGTTGAGACGCAGTTGCGCGAGCAGATTGCGGCGCTAGCGAAAGCGGGTGCCGAGGTGACGGTAATCGCCAGCGAGCCCAGGTTGACTCAAGATATTGCCGGTACCCAGTATCTCTCAATACCCATCCCGAGAAAAATAAGCCTGTTTAAAGATGTAAGCGCATTGCTAGCTTTATGGCGTTTCTTCCGGCGGTACCGGCCGCAGATCGTCCACTCAACAACGCCCAAAGCAGGCTTGCTGAGTGCGCTGGCGGCGAAGTTGGCAGGTGTTCCCGTCAGGCTTCATACGTTTACGGGTCAGCCGTGGGTGGGCTTGAGCGGCGTTAAACATATGCTTTCCAAGCGCAGTGACAAGCTGATAACCGCACTAAATACGCACTGCTACGCAGACAGCCCGTCGCAAAAACAATTTATTGTCGACAGGGGTGTCGCTCGCTCCGAGCGCATCAGCGTGCTGGGCACTGGATCCTTGGCGGGCGTAGATCTGAAGCGCTTTAATCCAGCTCGGTTCACCGGCGGTGAAAATCTTAAATTAAAAGAGGAATTACAGCTTCCAGCCGATTCTCACATCCTCTTGTATGTGGGTAGGCTGACCGCGGATAAAGGCATCGTTGAATTGCTCCAGGCTTTTGCAAAAGTGCTTGCAGATAATGCAGATGCGTACTTGATCTTGCTGGGCCCCTCTGAGATGGACGTTGATGCTCTGCTCAGTAGCTTGCCGGCAGTGGTATCGCAAAGGGTGGTTATGCCGGGCTTTTCCAATGAGCCAGAGCGGTTTATGGCAATTGCTGATGTCTTGGTGCTGCCCAGTTATCGCGAAGGCTTTGGTACTGTGGTGATCGAAGCGGCTGCTATGGGCGTCCCGGCTATCGGCACTGACATTTATGGGTTGTCTGATGCCATCGTCAATGGCCAGACCGGCTTATTAGTGCCGGTTAAAACGGTAGATGAACTCGCGCAAGCCATCAGTTTGCTATTAAAAGATGAGCCGCTACGCTCAACGTTCAGCCGCAATGGTCGGCAGCGGGTTGAAAGTGAGTTTGCAGATGAGCAGTTCAATCAATTGATCATCAATGAATATGAGCGGCTTCTTGAGTTGTGCAGCCAGGGCAGTGAATAACCTCAGCTGAAAAGCCCAGAGCGGGTGGGGTTTATATGACCACACAACATCCCAAGGTGTTTATTACCGGCGCAACTGGCTTTGTGGGCTTGGCCCTGGTCACGGCGCTCTTGGCTAAAGGCTATGCTCTCAGAGCACTAGTGCGAGAGATGTCTGAGCGGTTGCCTGGGGCCGTTGAGCAGGTTGTAGGTGAGCTAGGTCAGCCAGTAGATCTAGCGGGTGCGCAAGTAGTCATACATGCTGCCGCCCGCGTTCACGTTATGCAGGATAAAACCGCCGACCCCTTGGCGGCATTTCGCGCGGTCAACGTCGAGGGCACGCTGGCCCTGGCGCGCCAAGCTATCGCCGCCGGGGTCAGGCGTTTTATCTTTGTCAGTTCCATCAAGGTGAATGGCGAGGGTACCGCGCCGGGCAAGCCTTACACCGCGCACGACGCTCCGGCGCCCGTTGACCCCTACGGTATCTCCAAGCTGGAAGCCGAACAGGGGTTGAAGGCGTTGGCGCACGCGTCTGGAATGGAGCTGGTGATTATCCGGCCGGTGCTTGTGTATGGCCCAGGGGTAAAGGCCAACCTGCGTAGCATGATGAACTGGTTGCACAAGGGCATCCCCCTACCGCTGGGGCGGGTTGCTAACAAGCGCAGCCTGGTTGCCCTCGACAACCTGGTCGATCTGATAGTGACCTGCATCGAGCATCCGGCTGCCGCGAACCAAACCTTTCTTGTCAGCGACGGCGAGGATCTGTCCACCACCCAATTGTTGGCTCGCATGGGCAAGGCGCTCCATCGGCCGGCGAGGCTTGTGCCTGTTCCAGTGGCGCTCCTTGAGCTGGGCGGCAAACTATTGGGCCGGCAGACCATGATCAACCGGCTGTGTGGCTCGCTACAGGTCGATATTAGCCACACGCGCGAAACATTGGGATGGGCACCACCGGTCTGTGTAAACGACGCCCTGCAGAAGACCGCGGAGCACTTTCTCTGCACAGATTGACACCCACATCAGCACGCCAGGATGGCCACCACCGGTATCGGTAGATCACGGATCGAGGAGGTGTTGCGATGATCAGGTTCTTTGATTTCGTTTTTGCCTTGGCTGGGCTGGTGCTTGGCTTCCCGGTGTTGGCCGTTATTTATATCATCGGCTTGTTTGACACAGGTTCGCCGTTGTTCTTGCAGGAACGGGTAGGGCGCCACAAACAGCCCTTTAATCTGGTGAAATTCCGGACCATGGCTGTGGATACCGCTTCGGTAGCCAGTCATCTGGCTTCGTCGTCTTCGATTACCCGGCTGGGTAGCTTTCTGCGCAGAACCAAACTGGACGAATTGCCGCAATTATGGAACGTGCTATGGGGCGACATGAGTCTGGTCGGGCCCCGGCCTAACCTGTTCAATCAACCTGAGCTGATCGCCGCGCGTGATGCGCTTGGGGTCTACGCAGTGCGTCCTGGCATTACCGGGCTAGCGCAGGTTAGCGGCATCGACATGTCGATGCCGCTGCTGCTGGCAAAAACCGATGCCGAAATGATTTCCAAACTGACATTGAAAACCTATTTCGCACTGATTCTGCAGACGGTTATCGGCAAAGGCGCTGGTGACCGCGTGAGCTAGCCACGCTGAGCCATACCAACGCCGCCACTCCCACACCCGCCATGCCCGCCCCAC
>NZ_AROI01000033.1 GCF_000410875.1 Halopseudomonas pelagia CL-AP6 | reverse complement strand
CCCGCCACTAGGACGGGACTCTGCGCTGCAAAAAACCAGCATCACACGGTATGCAAATACCACATATATTCAAGATCCGAGATAGTCCGCTCGAACTCTTCCTGCTCGCTTTCCTTGCACAACACAAACACGTCCAGATACTCCTCGCCAATGTACTCTTTCATGACAGCGGAGTTTTCCAGCGCGCGCAATGCATCACGCAGGTTGGTCGGTAGCGACGCCTCGTGCTGATCGTAGGCATTGCCTTCGGTCATTTCCGGCGGCTCAATCTTGTTGCTGATGCCGTAGTGAATCGCCGACAACAACGCTGCCATCAACAGATAGGGGTTGGCATCCGCCCCGGCCAAGCGATGCTCGATACGCATCGACTCGGGGTCACCGCCCGGCACGCGCACCGCGACTGTACGGTTATCAATCCCCCAGGTTGGCGCGCAGGGCACAAAGAAGCTCGGGCTAAAACGCCGGTAGGAGTTCACGTTCGGGCACAGAAATGCCATGTATTCCGGCAAAGTTTGCAGCAAACCGCCAATCGCCCAGCGCAACGTCTGGCTTAGCGTGCCATCGGCGTTCGGCGCAAAGACGTTGGTACCATCCTCGTCCACCAGGCTGATATGCACATGCATACCGTTGCCCGCCTGATCGTAGTAAGGCTTGGCCATGAAGGTGGTATCCATTTCATGGTCATAGGCGACGTTCTTGATCACCCTTTTTAGTAGTACGTTGTGATCACACGCCACTACCGGATCATCGACGTGATGCAGGTTGACCTCAAACTGGCCCGGCGCCGATTCCGCAACAATGGCGTCTGCGGGGATGTCCTGCTCGTGGGCAGCCTCGATGACGTCCTGGAGGAATTCAGCGTACTCATCCAGGTCATCCATGGAATAGACCTGAACAGAATTCGGGCGCTTGCCTGACATCGGCGAACGTGGCGGTTGCGGGCGGCCAGTAATGTTCTCCTGATCGATCAGGTAGAACTCCAGCTCGAACGCCGATACTGGCGTCAGACCCAGCTCGCTGAAGCGCTTGACGATGCGCTGCAAAACATAGCGCGGATCGGCAAAAAACGGCGTTTTGCGGTCCAGTTCGTACATGGTCATTAATAGCTGACCGGTCGGGCGCTTTTGCCAGGGCTCAACACACAAGGTACCCGGAATAGGCAGGCAGACACGGTCTGCATCGCCGATTTCCAGGCCCAGTCCGGTTTCTTCTACCGTGGTGCCCTGAATATTCAGAGCAAAGATAGAGGCTGGAAGAGCAATACCTTTTTCATAGGCTTTTAAAAGGGCCGAACGATCGATACGCTTACCACGTACGATACCGTTCATATCTGCAATCAGCAGATCAATGAAGTGGATTTCCGGATGCTCGGCCAGAAAGGCCTCTGCTTCCTGGACACTAACGGGCTCAGTTGGAGCAGCACCGACTGCCGCAGCTCCGACTGCCGCAGCATCCGCTCCGGTTAGGGATGGCATGAGATATCACCTGTTGTTTGTAAAATATATCAATCACGTTGGCGTTAAGAACAGAGTAAATCCGAAAGCCCATGACGAGTCAATAGAATCCAGATCGCACAAACACGGTGCACACTGCACCAAATAAGGCCGCTGCGCGGGCTGCAGGGCAATCTGACAGGACAACTCACCGCTCCGTTTTTGAGTTTTGTGTAAATTATTTATTGTTGCTATTGTATAAAAAATTGAACAACATCCGACCCATGTACGTTATTCACTACAGGCCGTGACCCATGTCCGTCGCACGAAAACCCTTGATTGGCATCTCCTGCTGTACCAGTCAGTTGGGTCTGCATCCTTTCCATATAGTAGGTGAAAAATACATCCTTGGCGTGGTCGATGGTGCGGGCGGATTACCCCTGCTGATTCCCGCGCTGGGCGAGCAGGTCGGCTTTGAACAATTGCTCGATACGCTAGACGGCATCCTGTTCACCGGCTCACCTTCCAATGTAGAGCCACACCACTACGACGGCCCCTCCAGCGCCGAAGGAACACAACACGACGCCAAGCGCGACGCCACCACACTACCGCTGATTAAAGCCGCCGTTGACCACGGCGTGCCGGTATTGTGCATTTGCCGTGGCTTTCAAGAAATGAACGTGGCCTTCGGCGGCACCTTGCACCAGCGCCTGCATGAAGTGGGTGGCTTTATAGAACACCGCGAAAATAAAGATCAGCCCGTTGAGCAGCAGTATGGCCTATCCCACGAGGTTCATATTGAGCCAGGAGGACTACTCTATGAACTGTCAGGCCGCAGCTCGGCGCAGGTCAATTCTCTGCATACTCAGGGCGTTGACCAACTGGCGCCCGGCTTGCGGCCTGAGGCAACGGCACCTGACGGGTTGATCGAGGCGTTCTCGGTCGACCAGGCTCCCAATTTCGCGCTGGGCGTGCAGTGGCATCCGGAATGGAAGGTAAAGGAAAACGCCTTCTATCTGTCGATATTCAAGGCGTTTGGTGACGCCTGCCGCACGCGCTCAAACAGGTACTCCTGAGGATTTTATGAATAAGATTGAAGCATGGCTGAAAGAAAACAAGATCACCGAAGTGGAATGCATGGTCAGTGATCTGACCGGCATTGCCCGGGGCAAGATCGCCCCGACCATGAAGTTTATTTCCGAGAAGGGCATGCGTTTGCCCGAGAGCATTCTGCTGCAATCGGTGACCGGCGATTACGTCGAGGACGACATCTATTACGATCTGCTTGATCCTGCTGATATCGACATGATCTGCAAGCCCGACGACAGCGCCATTTACCTGGTGCCTTGGGCCCTGGAACCCACCGCGCAGATCATCCACGATTGCTACGACAAAACTGGCGAGCCAATCGAGATGTCGCCGCGCAACATTCTCAAGAAAGTGTTGAAGATGTACGCCGACCAAGGCTGGCAACCGCTGGTGGCGCCCGAGATGGAGTTTTACCTGACCAAGCGGAACGAAGACCCGGACCTGCCCCTGCAGCCACCGATTGGTCGTTCCGGGCGTCAGGAAACCGGCCGACAATCCTTTTCCATTGATGCCGCCAACGAATTTGATCCGCTGTTCGAAGACATGTACGACTGGTGCGAGGCCCAGGGCCTGGACCTGGACACGCTGATCCACGAGGAAGGCACGGCGCAGATGGAAATCAACTTCCGTCACGGTGACCCCCTGCACCTTGCCGACCAGATTCTGGTATTCAAGCGCACCATGCGTGAGGCCGCGCTCAAGCATGATATGACTGCCACCTTTATGGCCAAGCCGATCACCAATGAGCCAGGCAGCGCGATGCACCTGCACCAAAGCATCGTCGATCGCAAAACCGGGCAGAACATCTTCTCCAACGAAGACGGCAGCATGAGTGAGCTGTTCCTGCATCATATCGGCGGCCTGCAGCGCTATATCCCCGAGGTATTGCCGCTGTTCGCGCCGAACGTGAACTCTTTCCGCCGCTTTTTGCCGGACACCTCTGCACCGGTCAACGTGGAATGGGGTGAAGAAAACCGCACCGCCGGTTTGCGCGTGCCTGACTCCACGCCACAAAACCGCCGCGTGGAAAACCGTCTACCTGGCGCCGATGCCAACCCTTACATCGCCATCGCGGCCAGCCTGCTATGTGGCTACCTGGGCATGGTCGGCAAGATGGACCCTTCAGCTCCAGTCAAGGGTCGCGCTTATGAACGGCGTAACCTGCGCCTGCCGCTGACATTGGAATCCGCCTTGGAGCGTATGGAACAGTGCGCCGACGTAGAGGCCGTGTTGGGCAGTAAGTTCTGTCGCGGCTACGTTGCCGTCAAGCGCGTCGAGCACGAGAACTACAAGCGCGTGATCAGCTCCTGGGAACGGGAATTCCTGCTGCTCAGCGTCTGATCCAGCCAGTATTAGGAGTGCGTCCGGGCCGGGCGCCTTTCGAACGAAGTCGGCAGGCGCCCGGCCCGGCGAGCCGAAGACAAGGAGTATGGAATGACCAACGAAACCCATTACAGCACCGCGCAATTGCAAGCCATGGATGCAGCGCATTACCTGCATCCATTCACCGACCACAAGGAGTTGGGCGAGCGCGGCACACGGATTATCGAGCGTGCCCAGGGCGTGTATCTATGGGACAGTGAAGGCAATCAGATTCTTGATGGCATGGCCGGGCTGTGGTGCGTGAGTATCGGCTATGGGCGCACCGAGCTGGCGGATGCCGCCTACAAACAAATGCTTGAACTGCCGTATTACAACAGCTTTTTCCAGTGCGCCAATCCCCCCGCTGTCAAACTGGCCACGGCCATTGCCGAAATTGCCCCGGCGCACATGAACCGCGTGTTTTTCACTGGCTCAGGCTCTGAGGCCAACGATACCGTGCTGCGCATGGTACGCCGGTACTGGGACCTGAAAGGCCAGCCGACCAAGAAGACCATCATCGGCCGCGTTAACGGCTATCACGGATCGACCGTGGCGGGCGCCAGCCTGGGCGGCATGTCGGTCATGCATGAACAAGGTGATCTACCGATTCCCGGCATCGTGCATATTCCGCAGCCGTACTGGTTCGGCGAGGGCGGCGATATGTCTCCAGACGAATTCGGTCTATGGGCGGCGCAGCAGTTGGAAGTGAAAATTCAGGAGCTGGGTGAGGACCAAGTGGCGGCCTTTATAGCCGAACCTATCCAGGGGGCAGGCGGCGTGGTTATTCCACCTGCCACCTATTGGCCGGAGATCAAGCGGATTCTCGACAAGTACGACATCCTGCTGGTCATCGATGAGGTGATCTGTGGTTTCGGCCGTACCGGCGAATGGTTCGGCAGCCAGTATTACGACCTCAAGCCAGACCTGATGCCGATCGCCAAGGGTATGACTTCCGGCTACCTGCCAATGGGTGGCGTCATCGTCGGGGATCGGGTCGCTGAAACGCTGATTGAGCACGGCGGAGAATTTTTCCACGGCTACACTTACTCAGGTCACCCGGTGGCCGCCGCAGTAGGTCTCGAGAATCTGCGCATCCTGCGCGATGAAAAAATTGTCGAGTACGTAAAGCAGGAAGCGGCACCGTATTTGCAAAGTAAAATTGCCCAGTTGGCCGAACATCGCTTGGTGGGTGAAGTACGCGGGGTAGGACTGCTCGGCGCCATCGAGCTGGTCAGCAACAAGACCACCCGTGCACGCTTTGCCGAAAAAGGCGCGGCAGGATCGATTTGCCGCGATATGTGTGTCCGCAACGGGCTGGTGATGCGCGCAGTGGGTGACACCATGATCATGTCGCCGCCCTTGGTCATCAAGCTGGCGGAAATCGACGAGATGGTGAGTAAGATCTGGCGCTGCCTGGACCTGACAGCCGAGCAATTGGGCGTGTAGGCAAGTCTGCGGACCCGTCCGGTTCGGCCAGAGGTGGCCTGACTTGGTCTTGCACCGCGTTGTGAAAACAAATGGAGAACCGTGATCATGATCAAACCGCTTGGCAAGACCCTGCTGGCCGTGGCCTGCAGCATCACCGTCAGTAGCATGGCTTTCAGCACCCTGGCGCAAGCCCAAGGTACGGTCAACGTGTACAACTGGTCCGACTATATTGCTGAAGACACCATTGCCAATTTCGAAAAGGAAACCGGCATCAAGGTGACCTACGACGTATTCGATAGCAACGAAGTGCTTGAAGCCAAATTACTCTCCGGCAGCTCGGGCTTCGACATCGTCGTACCGTCCAATCAGTTCCTCGGCAAGCAGATCAAGGCCGGCGCTTTCAAGCCGCTGGATCGTAGCAAGCTGAAAAACTGGGACAACCTGGATCCCACCTTGCTCAAGGCGCTGGAAAACAACGACCCGGGCAACCAGTACGCCTTCCCTTATCTATGGGGCACCACCGGCATCGGTTATAACGAGGCCAAGGTTAAAGCCGCGCTGGGCGAGGATGCACCGGTGGACTCCTGGGATCTGGTGTTCAAACCGGAAAATATCCAGAAGCTGGCCTCCTGCGGTGTCGCTTTCCTCGACGCCCCGGCCGAAGTGATTCCCGCGGCGCTGTTTTATGTCGGGCTAGACCCCAACAGCACCAACGCCGACGATTATGCCAAGGCCGAAGAGCTGATGATGAGCATTCGCCCGCATATCACCTACTTCCATTCATCAAAGTTCATCACCGACCTGGCCAATGGCGACATCTGCGTTGCGGTGGGCTGGTCGGGGGATATCCTGCAGGCGGCGGCGCGGGCGGATGAAGCGGAAAACGGCGAGGTGGTCAAATACGTGATTCCCGAGGAAGGCGCCCCCATGTGGTTTGACATGATGGTGATGCCGGTAGACGCCAGGAACGTCGACAACGCCTATGCCTTCCTGGATTACATACTGCGCCCCGAAGTGATCGCCGAGGTCAGCAACTATGTGGCCTATGCCAATGGCAACAAAGCCTCGGTGCCGATGATCGATGACAGCGTATTGAATGATCCGGGCGTCTATCCCAGCGATGAAACCTTGAATAAACTCTTCACCTTGGCCGAGTTGCCAGCCAATATTGAGCGCGTACGCACCCGTGCCTGGACCCGGATCAAATCCGGCAGGTAGCTCGCCAAGGCAACAGGCATTATTCAGAACCGACCGGCGTCATAAGGCGCCGGCCAACAGCAAAAAAACAGACCAGGCCTAACGTGGGCTGGAGTCTGTCAAAGGAGACAAGATGAAAATTTCAATGCAAAAGACACTGTTGGCACTGGCCACTGCCAGCCTGCTTGGCGCGGCCGTCAGCGCTCAAGCCGCTGGCGAGCTGAAAATTTACAATTGGTCGGACTATATTGCCGAAGACACCATCGCCAATTTTGAAAAAGAAACCGGCATCAAGGTGACCTATGACGTTTATGACTCCAACGAGGTCCTGGACGCGCGCCTGCTCACTGGCCGTTCCGGGTTCGATATCGTCGTGCCTTCCAACCACTATCTGACCAAGCAGATTGAAGCTGGCGTGTACCTGGAGCTGGACCACAGCAAATTGCCGAATATGAAAAATCTCAATCCCGCGCTGATGGATGATCTGGAAAGCGTCGACCCAGGCAGCAAGCATTCTATCCCCTACCTGTGGGGCACTAACGGCATCGGTTACAACGTCGACAAGGTCACCGCCATTCTCGGCGACGATGCCCCGATTGATTCCTGGGACCTGGTGTTTGACCCGGAAGTGGCCAGCAAGCTGTCAAGCTGCGGCATTTCCATGCTCGATTCGGGCGACGAGATGCTGACATCGGCGCTGAAATACCTGGGTTTCGAGCCAAACGACAATAATGCGGAAAATCTGAAGAAAGCCGAAGAGCTACTGATGTCGGTACGTGGCTCGGTTACCTACTTCCATTCCTCGCGTTATATCTCCGACCTGGCCAACGGTGAGATCTGTGTCGCCGTCGGCTATTCCGGTGACGTTTTCCAAGCAGCCGACCGCGCCAACGAAGCCGAAAACGGTGTGAACATTGCCTACAGCATTCCGAAGGAAGGCACCCAACTGTGGTTCGACATGCTCGCCATCCCCAAGGATGCGCCCAATGCCGATAACGCCCACGCCTTTATCAACTATGTTCTGCAGCCTGAAGTGATCGCTCCGATTACCGACTACGTTGCCTATGCCAACCCCAACAGCGCCGCAGATGAATTGGTTGATCCGGAAGTATTGGCTGATCCCGCCATCTATCCGAATGAGGAAGTCATGGCCAACCTGTTCGTTGCCAAACCACGTCCGCTGGCCACTCAGCGTATCGTCACCCGTTCCTGGAACCGGATCAAATCCGGCCAGTAACACTCTGAGGGCTGCCTGTGCAGCCCTCAGCACTCTGTATTACCGGGCTACGCGTAAAAGCGCTATGCGTTACCCCATGATGCGTTACCAATAGAAAACCCCCACCCAGGTCGATTGACCAGGACGATGCGGGCCCAGACAAGCAGTGAATGCGGAGAACACTATGGTGGGTGCAGCGGGAGCCATGAAACAGGCCATGGCCAAATCTGAACCGGATGAATATGTCCGGATTGAGCGTGTCAGCAAGCGTTTCGATGACGCACTGGCCGTCGATGATGTCAGCCTCACCATTAATCGTGGCGAAATCTTCGCCCTGCTCGGCGGCTCCGGCTCCGGCAAATCCACGCTTCTGCGCATATTGGCCGGCTTTGAACGGCCCTCCGAAGGCCGCGTGTTTCTCGACGGCCAGGATATTACTGATCTGCCGCCCTACGAGCGGCCGATCAATATGATGTTTCAGTCCTACGCGCTATTCCCGCACATGAGCGTGGAGCAGAATATCGCCTTCGGCTTAAAACAGGACAAGCTCAGCAGAGCCGAGGTCAACGCCCGCGTGGCGGAGATGCTCAAGCTGGTGCACATGACCGAGTATGCCAAGCGCAAGCCGAACCAGTTGTCCGGTGGCCAGCGCCAGCGTGTGGCTTTGGCCCGCTCGCTGGCCAAGAGCCCCAAGGTATTACTGCTGGATGAACCTATGGGCGCGCTGGACAAAAAACTGCGCTCACAGATGCAACTAGAGCTGGTTGAGATCATCGAGCGGGTCGGCGTGACCTGCATCATGGTCACCCACGATCAGGAAGAGGCCATGACCATGGCCCAGCGCATCGCGATCATGCACCAGGGCTGGATTGCTCAGGTTGGCTCGCCGATGGATATCTACGAAAGCCCGGCCAGCCGCCATGTCGCCGAATTTATCGGTAGCGTCAATATTTTCGAAGGCGAGCTGATCGAGGACATGGAAGATCATGCCATTATCGAATGCGCCGAACTGGACCGGCCAATCTATATCGGCCACGGGATCACCACCCGCGCCCAAGACAGGAAAATGACCTACGCACTGCGTCCGGAAAAAGTCTGGGTGAGTACCGAGAAGCCTGAACAGGAATACAACTGGGCACATGGCACTATTCATGACATAGCCTACCTGGGCGGCCACTCGGTGTTTTATATCAAGCTGGAAAGCGGGCATCTGGTGCAAACCTTTTTCGCCAACTCCGAACGCCGGCTGCCGCGTATGACCTGGGAAGACAATGTGTATATCAGTTGGGACGATGACGCCGGGGTGATATTACACTCATGAACAAGCTGATCTCTCGCATGCTGCCAAGCGGGCGCTTCTGGGTTATCAGCGTCCCTTATCTATGGCTGTTTCTGTTCTTCCTGATGCCTTTTGCCATCGTGCTGAAGATCAGTTTCTCGGAGGCAGCCATCTCCATTCCGCCTTACCAGCCGCTGTTCGATTATGCCGAGCAATCGCTGAATGTGGTGGTCAATCTCGGTAACTATATTTTTCTTACCCAGGATTCGCTGTATGTCGCAGCCTATCTGGGCTCGCTAAAAGTCGCGCTGATCTCGACGATCATCTGCCTGGCGCTGGGCTATCCGATGGCGCTGGCTATCGCCAGAGCACCGCGCGACAAACAACTGGTTTACCTGCTGCTGGTGATGATGCCAACCTGGACCGCGATCTTAATTCGCGTATATGCCTGGATGGGCATCCTCAGCACCAATGGCATCTTGAATAATCTGCTGATGTCGATAGGCCTGATCAGCTCGCCGATGCAGATCCTCAACACCAACACCGCCGTGTATATCGGCGTGGTCTATGCCTACCTGCCGTTTATGGTACTGCCGCTCTACGCCAACTTGGTTAAGCATGACCACAGCTTGCTGGAAGCCGCGATGGATCTGGGTGCAGGCAAGCTCAAGGCGTTCTGGAAGATCACCGTACCGCTGTCAAAAACCGGGATCATTGCCGGCTCCATGCTGGTATTCATTCCGGTGGTCGGTGAATTCGTGATTCCCGAACTGCTTGGTGGGCCGGAGACACTGATGATTGGCAAGGTACTGTGGCAGGAGTTCTTCAACAACCGCGACTGGCCCGTCGCCTCGGCGCTGGCGATCGTGATGCTGGCGATACTGTTGATCCCGATCATTCTGTTTCACTATAACCAGTCCAGAGCAATGGAGAAGAACGAATGAAAAGTCGCTTCGCTTTCTCCACCATCATGCTCTGGGTCGGCCTGGCGTTTATCTACATACCCATGGTCATTCTGGTTATCTACTCGTTCAATGCCTCACGCCTGGTCACCGTCTGGGGCGGTTGGTCAGTGCACTGGTACGTTGGCCTGCTGGACAATACGCAACTGATGAACGCGGTCAAACGCAGCCTGCAGATCGCCTTCTACACCGCCTGCGCGGCGGTGGCGCTGGGGACGTTGGCCGCGTTCGTGATGACCCGCATCAAGCGTTTCCGCGGCCGTACCTTGTTCTCCGGGCTGGTCACCGCGCCACTGGTTATGCCTGAGGTGATCACCGGTCTGTCATTGCTGCTGCTGTTTGTGGCCATGGCGCAACTGATCGGCTGGCCAGCCGAGCGCGGCATCATGACTATCTGGATCGCCCATACCACTTTCTGCACGGCATATGTCGCCATCGTCGTCAGTGGGCGACTGGGCGAGCTTGATCAGTCTATCGAAGAGGCGGCCATGGACCTCGGCGCGCCGCCGTGGAAAACTTTTCTGCTGATCACTGTGCCGATGATCGCACCCTCGATCGCCGCAGGCTGGCTACTGTCGTTCACACTATCACTGGACGATCTGGTACTCGCCAGCTTCGTGTCAGGCCCCGGAGCCACGACGCTGCCGATGGAGGTATTCTCGGCCGTCCGTTTAGGCGTCAAACCCGAAATCAACGCCATCGCCAGTGTCATCCTGCTCGCGGTAGCGCTATTTACGCTCCTGGCCTGGTTTCTGGTGCGCAGCGCCGACAAACGCAGCCGCATGCCGCCGCCCGAGGACGACAAGCACATCACCTGGCAAGCGGCCATTAACAGCCGTAAGCACTCTTAAAACAAAAGGCGCCAATAGGCGCCTTTTGTTTATCAGCCATTCGCCCTTTGTTTGATCCAGAACCCGTAGTTGGCAGCAACCTATCAATAGGTTAACCTGCAACTGAATGAACGTTCATTTATATTAATGCGCGTCATTAAGCCTGGGCATGGCCGCTAGTTAGCTACCGCCCAACTCGATAACCTGAAGGATGTACAACGGAGCAATACCGGATAAACTGGGCGAATGAATACTCATTCGAACACTGCAAAAACAACTCGCCCACGGATCAAGGACAAGCGCACCGCCATATTGCAGGCCGCGCTGAAGGTGTTTGCCGAGGGCGGCGTCAATGGCGTCCCGATGCCGGTGCTGGCTGAACAGGCGGGCGTGGGTACGGGCACAATCTACCGATATTTCAGCAGTAAAGAAGCATTGGTTAATGAGCTGTTCAGGGAGGAGAAGCTGAGTCTGAACAGACGCCTGTACTCGAAGCTGGATAAGAGTCTGACGCCTTACGAGAAATTTGCGCTAGTGTGGCAGAGGATGGTGCTGTACACCCGTGAAGCACCCGCGTCCTATCGTTTTATGGAGCTGCAGGATCATCGTCCCTATCTGGACGAAGAAAGCCGCACCATGGAGCACGAAGCGATAGCACCGATTCTCGAGCACTATCGCTTATTGCAGAAGCAAGGCGTGTACCGCAAGGATATCCGCGCCGAAGTATTGATGGCGCTGATCTGGGGTGCCTTTGTCAACTTGATCAAGGCCGAGCGGGACGGTCTTTTCAGCCTTGATCAGGCCGATATCGATGCCGCGCGAGATGCCTGCTGGAGCCTGTGTACCGGTTGAGCCCTGCTGTACCACGACGATCTGCAACGTGGAGACAAGCAATGAGCACAACAAAGAAGAACCTCAAGGCGCTGGGCGTAAATGTGGCCCTGGGTGCCACCCTGAACGCGGCCGTGATTGCAGGAGCAAGCGCCAGCGAGCTTGAGCAACGCTGGCTGGACATGATCGCCAGTGGTGAGGCCTATCCCGCAGAAATCCTGCTACCGCTGTTCGAGCAACTTGCGCCTGTGGATACCGAGTTCATGCTCGGCACCTGGAAGGGCGGCACGTTTGACGGCGGCGCAGAACCGGACCCGATCAATTGGTACGGCAAGCGCTTCAATTCGACCACTGATGTCGAGCCACTGCTGGTACTGGATGCCGAAGGCAAGGTACAAACTTTCGGCAAGCTTGGCGGCGCACAGATGCGCGAAATCAAATACAACGGCGTCACCTCCGCCGCACTGATCTACGACAGCCAACCGATAATGGACTACTTCCGCAAGGTCAATGACGATGTGGTGATCGGGCTGGGTGACATCAAGGGCAAGCCTACCGACTTTGTCTTTCATCTGACCCGCGAATGAGTTGGCAAATCAGGTTAGGATAAGCTTTGAACCTCACCGGCCATACGCTGGCCGGTGTTATACAAAGCATCCGATGGAGAAGCAAACGTGTCCAGCCTGGTTCCCGCCATTGATCCCGATGGCCTGCTCGAATACTCCGTGGTTTTTACCGATCGCTCGCTGAACCACATGTCCGACACCTTTCAGCAGGTCATGCGCGATATTTCCGCGACTCTCAAAGACGTTTACCAGGCAGCAGCCGTGGCGGTGGTGCCCGGCGGCGGTACCTATGGCATGGAATCGGTAGCCCGCCAGTTTGCTCAAGACCAGCGCTGCATGGTTCTGCGCAATGGCTGGTTCAGTTATCGCTGGTCACAGATTTTCGCGATGGGCCGCCTGCCCGCTGAAGAGATCGTACTCAAGGCGCGCCAGACCTCCGCTGACGAGCAAGCTCCATTCACCCCAGCACCTATTGATGAAGTGGTTGCCAGCATTCGCGAGCACCAACCGAGCCTGGTGTTCGCCCCGCATGTGGAAACCGCAGCTGGCATCATCCTGCCGGATGACTACCTGCGCGCCGTTGCCGATGCAGTGCATGAGGTCGGCGGCTTGTTCGTACTCGACTGCATTGCATCTGGCACCGTCTGGGTCGACATGCAAGCCTGCGGGGTGGACGTACTCATCAGCGCCCCGCAGAAGGGCTGGAGCGCCTCGCCGTGCAGCGCACTGGTAATGCTCAGCCCGCTGGCACTGGAGCGCCTTGAGGGCACCACCAGCAGCAGCTTTGCCTGTGACCTGAAGAAGTGGCTGCACATCATGCAGGCCTACGAGAACGGCGGCCACGCTTACCACGCGACCATGCCCACGGACGCGCTATTGCAGTTTCGCAATACCATGCTGGAAACTAGCAACTATGGCTTTGCCAAGGTCAAGCAAGAGCAACTCGAACTAGGCCGAGCCGTGCGGGCGCTGTTCAGAGAAAAGGGCTTTAACAGCGTGGCGGCAGAAGGGTTTGAAGCTCCCGGCGTGGTCGTAAACTATACCAGCGAGGACAACCTTCAGAACGGCAAGGCCTTTGGGGCCTTGGGCCTACAGACCGCCGCCGGCGTCCCGCTGATGTGCGACGAACCGGCCAGCTTCAAGACCTTCCGGGTCGGGCTGTTTGGCTTGGACAAGCTGCACAATATCGAACGCACTGTCAGCCACCTGCGCAAGGCGCTGGAAGCGCTGTAAAGCAACTGACGGTTTACTGATGGTCGCTTGTCTGCACCATGATCTCTTCCATCTTCAGCCCGGTCAGACCATGGATGGTCTTCCACAGATAAACCAGAATCAGCACCATCATGATCATCGACGGTATGGCGATCATCGGGTAACTGACCAGGGTCATGCGCCCCAGCTCTTCGTTGAACGCCTGCGTGCCCGCCGGACTAACCACAATCCACTTGGCGACGATGAAGTTCATTACCGAGGAGAAAAAGAAGGTGCCGGCTAGAAAATAGGTCGCCTTGAGCAAACGCTCTTCGAACACCTCTACCAAACCGCGCTCGGCGAGGCGATCATGGATCAGATCCACGTTCAGCACCTTCTTGTTGTACAAAATGGTGCGGATCAGCGGGAAACGGGTGCGGGTCGAGATCAAGACAGCGAGGCCAATGACCCCAGGTACAGCGGCTTCCTTGATCGCCAGCCACTGCGGGTCCAGTTTCAGCAAACCGATGCCGCCAGTAAGGAAAACACTGACTACCCCGAGCAACGCAATAAAATTGAATTTGCGATAGCGAATCAGCTCGAACAAGCCCCAACCCAGCGGAAAAGCCAACGCCAGAACCAGTGCCTGGCTCGCTCCCAGATGCTCCTCGCCGCTGAACTTCATCAATATCACTGACGGAATCAGGATACTGACCAGCAGATCGATCATCGGCCGTGGCTTGTGTTGCGGTTTGTCTTGCGGCGTATGCGGACGGGTGTCGGTCATGGGCAATCAACAGCGCTCTTCAGAGTGTGCGGGCATGATACACGGCTGCAACGGACGGACTCCAACTCATCTGACCGATAGCCAGCCGATTCATCAAACAGCCGAGACGATAGTCCAAGCCAGATAGCCGGTATAGCCTACGTAGACCAGCAGCAAGCCGCTGCCTTCCAGGCGATTGATGCGGCCCAGCCGGTCCTTGAAGGTAAATCCCATCAGCAGCAGACCCAACGTCAGGGCAAACATCACCACCCAGTCGCGGTACAACACCACTGATTCCACCGCCATCGGCGCGATACCCGCGGCAATCCCAACGACCGCTAGCGTATTAAACAAACCCGAGCCAATCACATTACCCAAGGCCAGGTCATGCTCATTCTTGCGAATCGCCACCAGTGCCGAGGCCAGTTCGGGAAGGGAGGTGCCTATCGCAACAATGGTCAGCCCGATGACCAGATCACTGACCCCCAGACTCTGAGCAATATACACCGCGCCCCAGACCAGTATGCGTGAGCTGATGACCAGCAACACCAGACCCACGACCAACCAGATCAGCGCCGTGCGCAACGGCATTGCGTTGTCCTTGAGTTCCTTGTCGTAGTCGCTTTCCAGTGTATCGCCACGGCTGCGTAGCCCTTGAAAGACCGACCAGCCCATCAGTACAAAGAATACCGCTATCAGCACCCAGGCGTCGTTACGGCTGAGCTGCCCATCGATCAGTTGATAGCCTGCCAGCAGCGTAATGCCGAGCAGGATAGGCAATTCCTTGCGCACGACCTGGGAGTGCACATTGATCGGGCTGATCAACGCAACCAAACCAATGATCAGCGCAATGTTAGTAATGTTCGAGCCATAGGCATTCCCCAGTGCCAGGCCGGGGTTGCCCTGCGACGCGGCGAGAGCAGACACCACCATTTCCGGGGCAGAAGTACCAAAACCGATAATCAACATACCGATCAGCAGCGGCGGCATGCCGAAATGGGTTGCCGTAGCGGAGGCGCCACCAACGAATTTGTCTGCACTCCAGACCAACAGAATCAGACCCGCGATGACTGCAGCAGCTGCCAGAAGCATGATGAGCTATACCTTGAAATGTCTCGGGCGGCTATTATGGTGCAAAGGCCGCCGCACGACTAGCGCCTCAGCATGCGCCTTGCTGCCGCTGACGCTCCTCCTCTACCAACTCCTTCTTGGATAGTTTGCCCACCGGGGTCTTGGGTAGCGCGTCGCGAATGTCCATTGCCTGAAGACGCTCATGCTTGCCCAACCGTGGCTCAAGAAAGGCCTGCAAGGTAGCAAAGTCGAATGCCTCGGCACCGGCCTTGAGCTTGATAAACGCTTTGGGCGCCTGCCCGCGATAGGGATCATCCACACCAATGACAGACACCTCTTCAACTGCAGAGTGCTCGTAAATGGCTTCCTCGATGGTGCGCGGATAGACGTTGTAACCGCTGCACAGGATCATGTCCTTGGTACGGTCGACGATATACACCCAGCCATCTTCATCCATGTAACCGACATCCCCCGTACGCAGAAAGCCATCCGCAGTCATGGCTTCTGCCGTCGCATCCGGGCGTTTCCAGTAACCGGCAGTGACATTGGGCCCAGCGATGCAGACCTCGCCTTTCTCGCCAACGGGAAGCTCACCCTCTGCGCCATCAAGCGGAACGATCTTGATGCGTGCTCCAGGCACCGGCAAACCACAGGAGCCTGGATGCGGCACGGCCTCCTTGGGTGTGAAAGTACCGCTGGTGGTGGTTTCAGTCATGCCCCAGCCTTCGCGCAATGCGCAACCAGCAACCTCCTGATAGCGCTGTTGCACATCCAGCGGTAATGGCGCACCGCCGGAGTTGCACATTTTCAAAGACGTTAGATCCAGCTCCTGGGTCAAGGGGTGGGCCAGCAGGCCGATAAACATGGTCGGCACACCGGGAAAGGTAGTAATACGGCTGTTATGGATCTCGCGCAGCACTGTTTCGGCATCGAAGCGCGGGTGCAGGTACACCTCTGACGCCAGCCGCAAACTGAACAGCATGTTGATCATCAGTGCATAGATATGAAAAGGCGGAAGTACGGCCAGGACCCGCTCCTGGCCAGGCTGCAATGAACTGTCGAGAATAGCCTGTAGCTGCGCACAGGAACTAGTCAGATTGCCATGGGTGAGCATGGCGCCTTTCGGCAGACCAGTCGTGCCCCCGGTGTATTGCAATACCGCCAATGTGCTTGCTGGATCATCAATCGGGTAGGCAACAAATTGGCCATCGTTATCCAGCACCGCTGAGAACGCATGACAGTCGGCAGTGAAGTTCACCGCCGCTGAGGGTCCCAACTGACCTTCCTGAGCATCGCAGCTCGCGCCGCAGAACTCGGTGAGTTGGCCGACTACCAGCGTTTTCAGCCGGGTAGCGTCAAGCAGGCCGACGATTTTCGGATAAAAAGCCGCCAGATCCAGCGTAACCATGAGATCGGTTTCGCTGTCCTCAATTTTGTGCGCCAACGTGCGCTCGGCATCCAGCGGCGAATAGTTGACCACGGTGCCACCCGCACGCAGCACGCCAAGAAAAGTAATAAAATAATGCGGGCAATTCGGCAAGTAAATGCCCACATGTATGCCCGGCTTAACGCCCAGCGCCTGAAAGCCTTTGGCCGCGCGCGCGACTAACTGATCGAGTTGGCGATAACTGAGCTTGTGGCCGAGAAAATCGATAGCCGGATTATCAGGGAACTCGGCAACCGCCGCCGCCAGCAACCCCCAGACTGGCTGCGCTGGCAAGGGTGCATCCCAATGGATGGATTCGGGGTAGGACTTAAACCAGCGCAATTCTGCATTCACGGCACGCCTCCACAGGAGTGATGTTGTTCTTGTCTATGCAGTGAAGGTAGCGCGCCCTATGCTTGCCGAGAAGACAAATCCATGCCGGATATGCACGGTCATAGCGCAAAACGTGAGCACAAATGCGCTCAGTTATCTGGCCGTGCAGCTCAGTTCATCCAGCCATAACCTGATAGCGCGCGCTGATTATCGTCCAGATCAAATCCGAACAGGCGCTCGGGTAATCGCAGACCGCCCAAACCGAATGCCGCATGCAACAGGCACAATGACGCATCATCCAGGCTGCGCTGCCGATTCTCAGGACTGGGGTGCGCCTGGAGTGCACTATCCGATAGGGCCTCATACCATCGCTGTTCATCTACCCATTGATTCATCAGATTGCGCCAGTAAGGGTCATGCGGGCTGCGATAGCGCTGCGGCTCAACATCGAGCGGTACCTGATCAAGACAGACCAGTAACACCTTAGATTCACGCCAGCCTTGCAGAGCTTGGCCCAGCTCGCGGCACTGCTCCATGCTCATAGCGACGCTCAGGCGCAGCTCGATATAATCGACTGGCGTTTGCTCGAACAACATCGACACCAAAGCCTCTACGCTCGTAGAAGTGTTTCCATGGCGGGCCAGCGGACACCCCAGTTTGGACAGTATTGCGCTCAACTGACCCTTGAAACGTCCGGCGGTGGCGGGACCAAGTAATTGCGGCTGGCCCGAATCGGCGCTGGCGGTGATAAACACCACCGCGTCAATCCGATTGTTGGAGTCGACCAGTCTGCCGATGAGTGATAGCGGGCGAGGCGCATCAGCTAGACTATCGCGGCAGGATAAATACAACACCGGCAAGCGCTTGTGCGTTACCGGTTGCTGCAAGCCCACGCCGATCATCAGCGCCTGACCTTGCTGGCCGGTTCACCACCGATACCGAAGTGCGCTTTGGGCATTTCACTAATGATGACCCTGATACTCGGCAGCGGCGCATCCAGCGCACGGGCAATCGCATTGCTGACTTCGCGGATCAGCACTTCCTTTTGCTCGTCGGTACGCCCTTCGAGAATATGCAGTTGTGCAATTGGCATAATCAGTCCCCTCAGACAAAGCGGGCTGAAACGCTACCCAGCCCCTGATAACGTACGGTGATATTGTCCCCGGCTTGTACCGAGATCGCAGCGGTGATGCCTCCGGTCATGATGAATGTGCCAGCCGGGATATGCTCGCCCCGCTCGGCCAGCAGATTGGCCAGCATGGCCACGCTGGAGGCTGGGTGCCCAAGTACTGCGGCGCCTGCACCGACATCCACTACCTCACCATTCTTCTCGACTACTACGCCAAAGTTCTTCAGGTCGACGTCCTCGACACTGGCCATCTGACCACCGGTGATAAAGCGCGTTGAAGAAGCGTTGTCGGCCACTACGCTGATCAGGTCGAACTTAAAATTCTCGTAGCGCGAGTCGATCACCTCGACCGTGGGTACTACATAGTCGGTCGCAGCGAGCACATCACCGATATGGCAACCCGGCCCTTTCAGGGGAGCTTTGGTGACAAAGGAAATCTCCGCCTCGATCTTCGGATGAATCAACTCCGCGGTATTCACCACGCCACCGTCCGGCACGCTGAAATAATCGGCCAAAAAGCCGTATATTGGCGTTTCAACACCCATCTGCGCCATCTTTGCCCAGGAAGTCAGGCCCATTTTCAAACCGACCACCTTGTTGCCACGGGCTTCCTTGCGGCGACGGATTTCCCACTGAATATCGTAGGCGTCGGCAAAGGTCATGTCCGGGTAGTCGTTGGTGATCTTGGTAATGTCCTGGCGGTTCAGCTCGGCGTTTTCCACATGCTCGGCCAGCGCCAACACCTGTTCACGGGTCAGGGTACGTTGTTGCTCTTTCATGCTGAAAGCTCCTTACGGGCGGCCAACAGATCCAGCGCCACGTCAACGATCATGTCTTCCTGACCACCGACCATGCGCCGCTTGCCCAGCTCGACGAGAATATCCACGGCCTTGAGGCCGTATTTTGCTGCGGCCACTTCAGAGTGCCGCAGAAAGCTTGAATAAACCCCGGCATAACCCAGTGCCAGGGTTTCGCGGTCGACCCGCACCGGGCGGTCCTGTAAGGGCCGCACGATATCGTCGGCTGCATCCATCAAGGTGTAGAGATCGGTGCCGTGTTCCCAGCCCAACCGTTCGGCTGCGGCGATGAAAACCTCCAACGGTGCGTTACCGGCGCCGGCGCCCATGCCGGCCAGGCTGGCGTCGATCCGGTCACAGCCTTCTTCTACCGCGACAATGGAGTTGGCCACACCCAGACTGAGGTTGTGGTGAGCGTGCATACCGGTATGGGTCTCGGGCTTGAGCACCTCTTTCAGCGCACGAAACCGATCGCGAATGTCCTGCATGCTCATTGCGCCGCCAGAGTCGACCACGTACAGGCAGGTCGCGCCGTAGTCTTCCATCATCTTCGCCTGTTGCGCCAGGCCCTGCGGGGTTTGCATGTGGCTCATCATCAGAAAGCCGACGGTGTCCATACCGAGTTTTCTCGCATGTTCGATATGCTGTTTCGAGACATCGGCCTCGGTGCAATGAGTGGCTACGCGAACAATGCGTGCGCCGGCGCTATAGGCGTTATCCAGATCATGGGTGGTACCGATACCAGGCAGCAGCAGCGTGGCAATCTTAGCGTGGCTGATCACTTCGGCCACTGCTTCGATCCACTCCAGGTCGGTATGTGCACCAAAGCCGTAGTTGAAGCTGGAGCCCTGCAGGCCATCACCGTGGGCCACTTCGATGGAGTCGACCTTGGCCTGGTCCAGGGCACGGGCGATGTCCTGCACGTTCTTGATCGAATACTGGTGGCGGATGGCATGGCTGCCGTCGCGCAGGGTGACGTCGGAGATATAGAGTTTCTTGCCGGGATTAAATGTCATGACGGAGCTCCTTAAGCCTTGGCCTGGTTCATCGACTGCGCCATACGCTCGGCAGTCGCCAGCGCTGCGGAGGTCATGATGTCGAGATTACCGGCGTAGGCCGGCAGGTAATGGGCGGCGCCTTCGACTTCGAGAAAGATCGAGGTCTTCAGCCCGCTCAGGTGACCGAGGCCGGGGATGTTCAGCGGCTGGTCTTCGGGGATAACATCGAACTGGACTTTTTGCTTCAAGCGATAGCCCGGCACGTAGCTGTTCACCGCCTGAACCATTTCTTCCACCGAGGCTTCAACTGCAGCCTGATCGGCCAGCTCACTGAGCACATACACGGTGTCGCGCATAATCAGCGGCGGCTCGGCCGGGTTCATGATGATGATCGCCTTGCCGCGCTTGGCACCACCCACCACTTCAATGGCCTTGGCGGTGGTTTCGGTGAACTCGTCGATATTGGCGCGGGTACCCGGGCCAGCGGACTTGCTGCTGATCGAGGCGACAATTTCGCCGTAATGCACCTTGGCCACGCGAGACACAGCGGCAACCATCGGAATCGTCGCCTGACCACCGCAGGTAACCATGTTGACGTTGGTTTCGTTGATATTCTGTTCCAAATTCACCACCGGCACACAGTAAGGGCCGATGGCCGCCGGGGTCAGGTCGATGATGCGCAGGCTCGGCTTGTGGCCGCGCAGAAACACCTCGTTGTGCCTGTGCGCACCGGCTGAGGTGGCATCAAAGATAAAGTCGATGTCGCTAAACTCCGGCATCTTCACCAAACCGTCCACGCCTTCAGCCGTCGTGGCTACGCCCATGCGTGCAGCGCGGGCCAGGCCGTCAGACTTCGGATCGATACCGACCATCGCGCCCATGGCGATATGCTGGCTGTTACGCAAAATCTTGATCATCAGGTCGGTGCCGATATTGCCCGAACCGATGATCGCGGCTTTCAGTTTCTTGCTCATGATGTATTACCCTCTAGGGCGAATGCTGTTTGTGCTAACGACCCGCAATGGGGGTCAAACGAATCTCACGCTGGCGCTGCCCATGCCACCGATATCCACGCGCATGAAGTCACCGGCCTTGACCGGCTCCAGCGGTACCAGTGAACCGGAGAGGATGACCTCGCCGGCTTTCAGTGACATACCAAACCTACCCAGGGTATTCGCCAGCCAGGCCACACAATTGACTGGCGAACCCAGTGCTGCCGCGCCGGCGCCGGTGCTAAGCACCTGGCCATTCTTCTCCACCACCATGCCGCAGGTCACCAGGTCGATCTTGCGCGGGGATACCGCTTGATCACCCAGCACAAAGAGTCCACAGGAGGCGTTGTCGGATACGGTATCCTCGATTGCGATCTTCCAGTCCTGAATGCGCGAATCGACGATCTCGAAACACGGCATCACGCACTCGGTGGCGGCCAGCACCTCAGCATTGGTCACGCCTGGGCCGGTCAAATCTTTCTTCAGGATGAAGGCGATTTCGCCCTCGGCGCGGGGCTGGATCAGCCGCTGGCTGATCGGTACCGCCTCCCCGCTGTTGTAAACCATACTGTCGGTCAGATAGCCGAAGTCCGGCTGATGCACATTGAGCATGTTCTGCACTGCCTTGCTGGTAACGCCGATCTTCTTGCCGATCACTCGTTCGCCAGCGTCAAGACGCCGTTGCAGCATGCGTAGAGAAATGTGATAGGCGTCATCGACACTGATGTCGAAGCCACGACTGGTCAGCGGGCTGACCATTTCCCGTTTGAGCATGGCTTGATAGAGCTCATCGCCAAGTTGTTCGATCTGTTGCTGTTCCATTGTCAATACGCTCCTGTAGCGGCGTCCGCTTCATTGAGGAAGTCATTGACCAGTCGCGCGAAACGACCGGCATGTTCAATTTGGGTCCAATGTCCGCACTGGCCGAACACGTGCAGCTGTGCGCGCTCGATCAAATTGGCCAGTTCCAGCGAGGCCTGTAACGGAATCACCAGATCTTCACGGCCATGGACGACCAGCGTCTCGTGGCCCACAGCGCGTATCGCCGCCGGGTCGCTGGCCAGGCCATCAACCCAGCGCTGACGAGGTGCCGGGAACATCTGCGCAAACGACTCCTGAAAGCCAGGACGAATACTGGCCTGATAGCGCAGCTCGGCCAGTTCGTCGGTCACCAGATTGCGATCATAGGCAAATACATCCATCAGCCGGCGCATGCTGGCGAAGGACGGCTCGTAACCCCAGACCTCATCCAGGCCCTTGGTAATGGGGAAGCTGACGCCGACGCTCCCCATCAGCACCAGTCGCCGCACACGCTGGGGATACTTGATCGCCAGCGCCAGGGCGATACCACCGCCGAAGGAGTTGCCAACCAGGTCGGCCTGCTCGATGCCAAGCGCATCCAGCACGCCGATGGCATGCTCAACCCAGGTATCACGGCAATAATCGGGCGACTCCGGACGTTCGCTGTAACCGAACCCGAGCATGTCCGGTGCCACCACGCGGCGCTGTTGCGCCAACTCCGGTATGATCAGCCGCCAATTGGCCCAGGCCGTAACACCAGGGCCAGAACCGTGAATCAACATGACCGGAAAACCCTGACCGTTGTCGTGGACGTTGGTACGATAACCAGCGGCGAGAATTTCTCGGCCCAGTTCAGGGCTGCTCGGTTGGGTATGCAGTGGTGCGTTCATGGCCGCCTCATAGCTTTATGCAGATGTTTTTCAGTTCGGTGTAGAACTCCAACGAGTGCACACCCCCCTCGCGGCCGATACCCGACTGCTTGCTGCCACCGAAGGAGGTACGCAGGTCCCGCAGGAACCAGCTGTTGACCCAGACAATGCCGGCCTCGACCTGCGCTGCTACGCGGTGCGCACGAGTCACGTTTTCGCTCCAGATTGCCGATGCCAGACCAAAGGGCAGGCTGTTGGCCAGTGCGATGGCTTCGGCTTCGCTGTCGAACGGGCGGATATGGCAGCAGGGCCCGAAGATTTCTTCAGTCACTACCGGCGAATCGTCCTTCAGGCCGGTCCAGATGGTCGGCTGCACCCAGGCACCGTGCGCCAGCTCAGCGGGCATATCCGGTACGCCGCCACCGGTAATCACCGTGGCACCCTCGTCACGGGCTTTTTGGTAGTAGGACAGCACCTTTTCGCGGTGCTTGAGACTGATCAGTGGGCCGAAATTACTGGTTTCATCATCTGGCGGGCCGATCACCAGACTTTCCGCACCGGCTTTTAGGCGAGAAACGAATTCGTCGAAGATCGACCGCTCGACATACACCCGCTCGGTGCCCAAACACACCTGACCGCAGTTGGCGAAGGCCGAGCGCAGCGTGCCTTCGATGGCCTTGTCCATAGCGCAATCGGCGAAGACGATGGCGGCGTTTTTGCCACCCAGTTCCAGTGATACTTGGCGCACACCCTTGGCAGCCGCCTTCATGATGGTTTCACCGGTGCCGGTCTCACCGGTAAAGGTGAACGCATCTACATCCGGGTGCTCGGTGAGGAAGGCGCCAGCAGAGTTGCCGCCGAAACCGTGCACCACGTTATAGACCCCGTCAGGGACGCCAGCCGCTTTCATTACCTCGCCCAGCAGCGCCGTGGTAGTGGGGGTTTCTTCCGAGGGCTTGACCACCACAGTGTTACCGCAGGCCAGGGCCGGGCCAACTTTCCAGGTCATCAGCAGCAGCGGTAAATTCCACGGACTGATTACCCCGATGACACCCTTGGGCCGTCGGATACCGTAGTTCAATGCGCCAGTCCCATCCGGCGTAGGCATCTCGAAGGCCTCGGTGGGCACATTCTTGATCAGATCAGCGAAGACCTTGAAGTTGGCAGCACCACGGGGAATGTCAATGTGGCTGGCCAGTGTCCTCGGCTTGCCGGTGTCCTGGCATTCGGCGTCGAGAAACTCGTCAAAACGTGCATTGATGCCATCTGCGACCTTGTGCAATATCGCTGTTCGCTGCTCTACCGTCATCTGGCCCCAAGGCCCTTTGAAGGCTGCGCGAGCGGCTGCCACAGCCGCGTTTACCTCCTCGCGGCCCGCTTCATGCACGCGACTCAGCACCCGGCCATTGGCTGGATTGACGTTATCGAAGGTCTTGCCGCTGGCCGAACCGACGTACTCGCCGTTAATAAAATGTTTGATGTCTTTCATAGCTGCGCAATCCTGGTTACAAACAAAAAGATC
Source organism: Halopseudomonas pelagia CL-AP6 (assembly GCF_000410875.1). Lineage (GTDB taxonomy): Bacteria > Pseudomonadota > Gammaproteobacteria > Pseudomonadales > Pseudomonadaceae > Halopseudomonas > Halopseudomonas pelagia. The sequence goes on along the minus strand of NZ_AROI01000033.1, from coordinate 8,412 downwards.
AGGTCAGTACGGTCAGGAACCGTTCATTTAGAACCCGGTCGTGGTAGAAAATGGCTTTGCCCAGTTCGCCGGCATCCCAGGTCACAGGCTCATGATCCGGGTAGTGGTAGTCGCCACCGGCGAACACCTCGTTGCGGTTTCCGGACGGGTCAAAGAAGTAAATGGTCTGACCATGAGTGAGGCCATGGCGAGTTGGGCCAATATCAATCGAGGTATCAGTCATCGAGATCAGATCCGCCGCGCGCAGCACCTCATTCCAGTTATCCAGATAGAACGATGCATGGTGAAACTTATTCGGCTCGGGATGTTCGATAAAAGCGACGTCGTGAGCTTTGGTACTCACGGTAAGAAACTGCGCTATGCGAGTCCCATCCGGGGTCAATACCTGTTCGGCCAAGTCAAAGCCCAACACATCCCGGAATAGCTCATAGGTTTGCAACAGGTTCGGACCGTACAGCAGGCAGTGGTCAAAACGGGTGGCTCGCATGCCGCCCAGATTGCGCGGCCAGGCCTCCGGATTCCGATTGCCGACGCCCCATTTACCGGTCTGTTTTTTATTCGCGAACAACTCGAAGCTGTGCCCGGTGGGCACCACGAAACGTACCCGGCGGCCACAGTCCTGCAGCTCACCGGCAGGGATGTCCTGCACTTCGCAGCCAAACCCCACCAGTCCGGCACGGAGCTCATCCAACGCCTCTTCGCTAACGCATTTGAATCCCATGAAGTCCATGCCAGGTTCGTCTGCGGGACGCAGCACTACCGAATACTTGTCGACCTCCGTCCAGGCTTTTAGATAGACACGGCCCTGTTCGTCACGATCCATTTCGATCAGCCCCATCAGCTCCGTATAGTGTTTAACCGCAGCATCCATATCGAGCACGCGGAGCTGCACGTGACCGGGGCGCATTACACCTTTTTTCATGACCAGTACCTCATTGGATTTGTTGTTGTGTCACGACCGACGCCTTAGGCGTCCGGCATTCAATCGTCAGGTCGCTACGTGGATAAAGGCGGCAAGCCAGTACCTCTCCGCAGGCCAGAGCTGCCTCAGGCACATGTTTGCGGCTCATCGGCCCGCACTGATACTCACCACTGAGCACCTGAACCTTGCACAGACCGCAACCACCGCCACGGCAGCCGACCGGCACACAGCGGCTGGCCTGCTGTTCCATGGCCTTAAGCACACTCTGTTCGGGCTCGCAGCTAAAACGAGTGCCGCTGGCCCGCTCGGTAATCTCGTAGTTCACAGTCATGTTATTTTTCTCGACTGATGTTTCTCGACGCCTGCTTCTCGGTCCGGGGGCTTGTGCTCAGATCTTCTTGAACAATGCCGACCGGGTGGTCTCTTCAGCTCCGTCGGCTGCGGTGAAGAAGCGCTCCATAAAAATATCGCGCTCGAACAAGCGGCCCAGCATCAAAGCACTGATAGCCGAGTCGATCATCGGCGGCGGACCACAGAGATAAGCCTTGTTACCGGCAAAGCGGCCAGCAAAATATTCCTTCGCCGCTTCATGCACATAGCCACGAAAACCGGCCCAGTCAGGATCATCTTCTGCCTGGCTGAGCGCCGGTACGTAAGTGAAGTTGCTGTGCTTGGCCGCCAACTGCTCAAACAGTTCTCGGTTGTACAGTTCGTCACGGTTACGCGCGCCCTGGAACAAGGTCATCTGGCGGGTATCGCCGTGCTCGAGCAGATCCAGGATCATCGATTGCGGGCTGGATAGACCCGAGCCGCCGGCGATAAAGATCAGATCGCCTGGCTGCGAACGGCGCACGAAATATTGACCGTAGGGGCCGGACAGGCCGAGCTGATCACCGACCTCAAGCTGCTGATGGACATGTGTGGTCGCAGCGCCGCCTTCGATCAAACGAATATGCAGTTCGACCTCGTCAGCGCGGCTGGGTGGGTTGGCCAGCGAGAACGCGCGACTGCCCTCGATTCCCGGCAGTACCAGGTTGATGTACTGCCCGGCCTGGAAGGTCATCGGACGGTCGAGTTTCAGATGCACACCCTTGATAGTTGGCGACAGCGTGACAATGCCGGTTACCGTGGCGACGTAATCCTCAACCGGGTAGCCCTCAAAATCGTCGTCCACATCAATATCGGCTTCAATCACTGCATCGCTCTGCAGCGTAGCGCAGCAGGCCAGCACCTTACCCTCGTCCCGCTCGCTATCCATCAACGCAAAGGGTGAGGCTTCGCCAATGTCCACATCGCCCTCGACCACCTGAATCTTGCAGGTAGCACAGGTGCCGTGGCCGCAGGCAAAGGGCAACCATACGCCCTGGCGTAGCGCCGCTTGCAAGATAGTCTGGCCTTCTTCGACGTCGATATGCTCGCCGATCGGTTCGATAGTCAGTGAGTAACTCATATGCTCGACCTCAGCTAGCGCAACCGTTGATGCCGTTCAGACCCGGAGTGGTCAGCGTCAGCAGGCTCTTGTGATCAATCCCTTGAGCCAACAAACCGACATCGGCATTGGGGCTGAATGGTTGATCGTTCAGTTGCCATTGCGCGTGGGCGAAGTCCACTCGGGCACTGTCTGAATGCGCCGCGATGGCTGGGCGCAAAACGCCGCTGAAAAAGTCTCCCAGCGTCATGTCGGGCGCCACCAGAAAGGCGAAGGGCGAGCAGTACATCAGGTGTTTTTCCCAATACACATAAACCACCTGCATGCCGTTGAAATTGGCCACCGTGTCCTTGGGCTCAGTGATGTACTCGGATATGGCTTTGACGCTCATGATGCGTACCTCTTTATTGTTCTTGCTCATCAGGCGCAGCCGCAGACCGCGCCTGATGGCATAGTTAACGGGTATCAGGCCGCGTTTTTAGGCTTGGCAGCCTGTGGCTCGGCGGGTTTCTGACCCTTGATGGCCTGCCAGCGCTTGTGGTCTGGAGACCCCAGGTACTCGAAATTGTCTTGGCCAGCATTGATGTGGTAGTACTTGGTGACCACCGTCTCGACATCCGCTCCTTCGCAGTTGCCCTGATAGATCTGGTGCACCGGCAACCAGGCCTGGATGTATTTCTCCGGCTCGTACTTGAAGATGTCGCAGCAGCCATCCGAGCAGAAGTGATAGCGCTCGCCCTCATGCTCTAGAGTACGGAGACTGAGCTTGGTCGGGTCATCGGGTTCGGTGAACAGAGTAGGCACCTGACACACTTGGCAGAGTTGCGGCAAGGTGGTGTTGTAGAAACGCTCACCCTTTTCCTGCAACGCCTGCCAATGCTCGAAGCGTGGACGGTAGTACTGATCGAAGGTGTCCGGGTACTGCTCCGAGAGCCAGTTCATTTCCTCTTCACTGGGGATCCAGGTATGGAAGTTGGTGGCCTGGCTGTACTGGTAGAAGGTCGACCACAGCTGGTGACTGATGTGATCCTTGCCCTTGTTCGCCTCATCCTGATATTTGGGCGGGCGAATACCGTAGCGCTCCAGATCCTTGAACAGCGCACCACCGTTCTGCTCGTAATACACCTCCCAGGCGTCCTTCCAGGACATCACCTTGTTCGGCAGCATGTAGTCCATCATCATGCTGACCAGACTCAACAGGCGATAACCGCGCCAGAACCACTTGTCGATCCAGTGCTGGATAATCGGCACGTTGTCTTCATGCTGCTCGAGCATGAACTTGATCACTTCAAGCCCCAGAGTCATGTGCCGGGCTTCATCAGATTGCGCTGAGAAACCGAAGGTTACGGTGGCCATGTCGCCGTTATAGGCGGCGCCAGACATGAAGGGCACAAACAGCAGATTGGTCAGGACATACTCGAAGGAGAACGAGATTGCCGTCAGAAATTCGAATGGGCCGGCACTGCGCGCATCATCAAAGAACGACTTGGGCACCGAGAGGAACCAGACGCGATCATGCATGTGGGCAAAATCGTGCAGGCCATTGAAGTGCTTGTTGTAATGGCTCATTGCATGGATCTGTGTCTGCACATGGCGCAACTCGTCAATCGCCTGCATCTGGCAAGCGGTACGCGCACCGGCGCCGCTGAACTGCCGACCAACTTTTGCATAGCCCTGGAAGGCACCGTACTCAAGTGGTGACACGCCGGATAGAAACAACTTCAGTGCATTGACGTAGCGCGCGTCAGAAATATTCTGGTGGCCATTGTTCTGGGCAAAGGCGTCGAAGATCGCATACAGTTTTTTCTCTTTTTCGGCCTGGTATTTCCAGTAGGCATCCATGGTCAGGCGGAAGGGATCCTCCCACTTGTCCCAATCGGTAATCTTGATGCCTTCGAAATCTTCCTGCGGGAAGATATCCTTTTTCGACTGGTAGCTGGGCTCCCAGGCCATGTCGCGGGTCAGGTACTGGTACTTGTCTTTGAGACTGAGTTTCTTCTTGTTGGTCACCATGGTCCGATCTCCTAATTTTTCCACTCGAGAATGAAATGATCTTCATCCTCATCCACGTTGCCGCCAATGCTGATCACATCCAGAAGCATTTCCTGAACGTCCCACTCCCGGCCGATCATCTCTTCAACCGTTGCTCGGTTGATCACCAGGCGCTTCTCGGCCTGGATGCGAATCATGGCGGGCTGGTGCTGCACTTCGGCGTGGGGGTTGTCCTGCGTAATGGCTTCCACGATGTAACGGGCGTTGTCGTTATCCTGGAAGACGATAAAGGCGAGCTGGCTCATGCCTGTACTCCCTGGCTGTTGAGGCCAAGCTTCTTCAGCCGAGTAGCGAATTGGGCGCGCACGGCATCCAGTGCCTCACGGCCCATACTGGCGTCAGCCAATGGTGCCAGCGCTTCATAAGCACGTGGCTCCCACTGGTCCACCCACGCCTGCAGCTGGACCGCATTGGTTTCGCTCTCGGCCATCACGGTCTTGACCATGGCATCGACCCAGCGCACGGTCTCCTTGGACCAGTCGCGCATGAATTCGGTGAGCATCGACACATCAGCCGCACCCTGCCGGTCCAGCCATTGATCGAACTCCTGATACATCAAGGGATACAACAGGCCATCAATGATCAGGTTCTGCGTCAGGCTCAGTTCGAACCAGTCCTTGATCACCAGCGTGTCTTCGACCAGCCGGCGCATGGGCTGCCACAGCGCATCATCCATCCAGTAGGTTTTCGAGCGGTCCAGTGCTTCGCCGGTACCGCCATCGATGATCAACGCTATACGCGACAGATACTGGCCTGCTCCGAGCCGATCCATGGCCTGGTAGATATGCATTTGGGTCACAGTGCCGGCGATGCAATCGCCAGCGACACCACTGTTGTTCATGTTTGCGCCCAGCTCGACATGCCGCAGCGGCACCAAAAAACGCAACAGGGTTTCTTGCAGGGCTTCCGGCAACCGAGTGATCAGGCCGCGCTTTTCACAAAAGCTGTAGCTGTGCTCGGTGGCTTCCTGCATCTTGGCGCGGTTCTGAACATAGGCGCCGTAATAGAACTGACGGGGATCGGTCACGCTGTGCCAGTCAGCCATGCGGATACCGGTGCGCGTCGGATCATTGAGCGTACGCTCGGGATCCCACAACGGCTTGTAATGGAAGTTGGTCACCGCTTCGATATCGAAGCTGGCTTCTTGATAACGGCTCGCCGGCTTGTCGCCAAAACGCCGCTTGATGTTGCTGTAGGTATTGCGAATCGGCTCGACCGAATTGGTCTTGATTTCAATGCTCATATCAACGCTACCGTCTTGTTTTTGTAAGGGTGTACGAACCTGTTGGATCAGCGGCTTCCGTGCTCACCAAAACGCCACTTGACCATCTCCTCATCCACTATCCGAGCCATCTCTTCACTCATATGCTGCACATGGTTGTGCTGACAAAAGTGCTCGAAGGCCGCCCAGGGGAGGACCAACTCAACAAACAGATCGGGGTAGCCGATGGCGAAGTCGAACTCAACCAGGCGGGCGCCGGGCTCACTGCGTACGCGAACATATCGGGGCATCTGATCAAAAGTTTGTGCGGGTTGACTCATAACGCTGTCACCTGTGCTTGTTGTTGTGTGAAAGCAATAGAGCAACGCTTGTGCCAAGAACCGGGACCCTGACAAAGAACACGTACATCTCTTTGTTAAATAAAGATTTTTATTTATATATTAAAAAAGGTGAAGCCTTTGGCAAAACAGAAAACCCGCTGAAAACCCCGAATTTTTAATCATTTGATCAAATGCGCGAGAGCGTTCACGCAAATGCTCAGGCCACGGCGACGCCGCAGCACTTTTTCATCATTTGGTTGATTTTTAGGTGAATCCGAGTAGAAGATGAAAAGATAAAAACTGCCGTCGCATGCATCACCCCTGAGACATCTTGACGCCGGCAACGCCTCCGCTAATAAAAATAGGCAAACGCCATGGCGATCAGCTACAAGCCCCATGTTCAGTACTCGGACTATATGGACCTGAGCGAACAAATCCGCTTCCAAAGCGCTGATGGAAAGATCTGGTTCGGAGAACAGCGCATGCTATTGCTGCAGGTCTCAGCCATGGCCAACTTCCGCCGCGAACTGGTCAACAGCCTGGGCATTGAGCGCGCCAAAGGCTTCTTTATGCGCATGGGCTACCAGTCCGGGATCAAGGACGCCGAGCTGGCCAGGCACCTGCGCCCGCACTGCAGTGAGCTGGATATTTTTCTCGCCGGCCCGCAGCTGCACTCACTCAAGGGAATGGTAAAGGTGCGGCCGATCCAGATTGATCTGGACCAGGAGTCCGGAAACTTCTATGGCGAGCTAGAATGGATCGACTCCTTCGAAGTAGAAATCTGCCAGACCGAATTGGGCATGATGGATGAACCTGCGTGCTGGTCACTGCTCGGCTACGCCTGTGCCTATACCTCCTCGTTCATGGGTAGGGAAATCATCTTCCGCGAAACTCACTGCCGGGGCCGCGGTGACGAGAAATGTCTAATTGTCGGCAAACCCGCAGAGGAGTGGGAAGACGCTGAGGCATTCCAAGAGTACTTCCGCAGCGACCCGATCATAGAGGAACTTTACGACCTGCAGAGCCAGTTGAGTTCGCTACGTACCAGCCTGGAAAAGCAGCAGGGACAGTACTACGGGATCGGCCAGTCGCACGCCTATAAAACCGTGTGCCAGATGATCGACAAGGCAGCCACGGGCAAGGTTTCGGTGTTACTACTGGGAGAAACTGGCGTCGGCAAGGAAGTCATCGCACGCAGCGTACACCTGCGCAGCGAGCGCGCCGAGCAACCCTTCGTGGCGGTCAATTGTGCGGCGATTCCACTCGACCTGATCGAAGCTGAACTGTTCGGTGTCGAAAAAGGCGCTTATACCGGCGCCAATCAGTCGCGCCAAGGCCGTTTTGAAAGAGCCAATGGCGGCACCATTTTCCTTGATGAGGTAATTGAACTGTCACCCCGCGCCCAGGCTACGTTACTACGAGTGCTGCAGGAAGGTGAGATGGAACGGGTAGGTGATGCCCGCACCCGTGCGGTTGACGTGCGCGTGATTGCTGCAACTAACGAATCCTTGGCCGAAGCGGTAGAAAACGGCCGCTTCCGCGCCGACCTGTATTACCGTTTGAATGTCTTCCCAGTAAAGATTCCACCCTTGCGCGAGCGCCTTGAGGATCTGCCTCTGCTGGCCGAGCATTTCCTGAAGAAGTTTCACGGCGAATATAATAAACGCACCCTCGGGCTTTCCGACAAAGCGCTTGAACTATGCCTGCATTACCGCTGGCCTGGGAATATTCGCGAACTCGAAAACGTCATCGAACGCGGCGTCATACTGACCGACAATAACGAATCAATCAGCCAGGACTCGTTGTTTGCAGTGTTTCCTGACAACCCGGAAAGCAAATACGAAGAGCGTCTGAACGCGACCGGGCAGTTGGTCGATGTCAAATCAACGGCTGCAGTGGATGGCGATTGGGCCACCCGCATCATCACTGAGGGCATCAGCCTTGAAGTGCTGGAGCAGCAGCTGATGTACAAAGCCATGGATATGGCTCAACAAAATGTCTCCCAGGCCGCCAGACTACTCGGCCTAAGTCGCCCGGCCCTGGCCTATCGATTAAAGAAGATCGACTCCTCGCTCTGACCCTGCACTTTCCCATAGCGGGTTGCCCGCCCGCTTGAACACCCTGACCGGCAATCAAGTCCTCGCTCGTTTCCAAACGGCCAAGGCTGCTTTTGCGCATTTTATCAAAAGAGAAAACGCGCCTGCGACTTTGATCAATTGGTAAATAAACTCACCCACCGCGCTTGCTCCCCACTGCGCCGAAGGCGCTTTAGAAACTATAAAAGCTGATATTTAACAAATACCTGCACTCATAAGCGGGGCAATAAGACCCGTACTGGCACGGCCGTTGCTAGAAGCTGTTCAGTCGCTTTGCTTATACAAAAACAAAACAGTGGTGACGTAACATGCTTGATGCCCTATGGCGCTCTGTGCGCCCGCCGTTTAACCGGGCGGTTGCAGGAGCTGAG
>NZ_AROI01000032.1 GCF_000410875.1 Halopseudomonas pelagia CL-AP6 | reverse complement strand
GTAAGCATCCGGTCAGTACCGTCTAGCATCTGAAACGGTAATCCGAACAATAGGTTCCCACGTATTTTTGGTGGGAACCTATGACAAACCTAAACGAATCAACCCGGACATACCGGAGCCTTCCACGCCGGAGATATAGCCGGGACCACAAACGTAGGCTGGTCCAGGAGTTGCTGAATTCCGACTCCTCGACAACCTTGGCGCAACTCGCACGCACTCACGACATCCATCCTAATCTACTGGGGAAATGGCGCCGCGATTATCAGCAAGGCTTGCTTGGTGAGCCCGCAAAGCCCGCTGCGTCCGGGCTTACGCTGCTGCCGGTAACGGTGTCGACCACGTCACCAGCTCCATCGTCGAACCGCTCCGATGCTGCTGCCGTGCTCCCTATCTCATCGCTGGAGCTGCGCTTACGCAAAGGGTCGATGGTGCTTAACGGCGAGGTCACCGCCGACCTGTTGCGTGATTTGGTTGAGGCGTTGTCATGATCGGTTTGCCCCCAGGAACCCGTGTGTGGCTGGCAGCCGGAGTTACCGACATGCGCCGTGGTTTCGATGGCCTCGCCGCGACGGTGCAAAGCACGCTGGATGAAGATCCGTTCAGCGGCCATGTCTTCGTCTTCCGGGGCCGCAAGGGCGACCGAATCAAGGTGCTGTGGTGGAGTGGCGATGGCATGTGTCTGTTGGCCAAGCGCCTGGAAGAGGGTCGGTTCGTGTGGCCTGGCGCGGAGAGGGGAGCCGTTCATTTGACGCCCGCGCAACTGTCAATGCTGTTGGAAGGCATCGATTGGCGGCGACCAAAAAGAACCCAAAATCCGACTCACGTCTGACTGCCAATAAAGCGCTGAAAGCCCCATTCAGACTGGCTTTAACGGCAATTACTGATAGATAAAATGCGTGCTGTTTAGTAGAATATCGCGCATGCTAAAGCCCACCCAACTCCCCGACAACATCGCTGATTTAAAGGCTCTGCTGTCGGCGCAACTGGTTGAAGTGGCCGCGCTGACAGCAGAGCGCGATCTGCTGCGCGAGGAAAAGAACGATGATCTACAGCAGATCCAGCGACTGACCCTGTTGATCGATAAATTGCGGCGAATGCTGTTCGGTCGCAAGTCCGAAAAATTGATACAGCAAATAGAACAGTTGCAACTGGAACTGGAAGAGCTGCATATCAATCAGGGTGAACGCACGCAGCAGGCCGAGGCCACGGCGCCTGCTAAGCCAGCTCGATCTGCACCCAATCGCCGGCCCTTGCCAGAACATCTAACTCGCGATACCCAAGAGCACTTGCCGCATGATCACAGTTGCCCCGACTGTGGCGGAGCCTGGCAGCGCTTGGGAGAAGATGTCAGCGAAGTACTGGAATACGTGCCGGCCAGCTTCCGGGTGACCCGTCATGTACGCCCGCGTATGAGCTGTACATGTTGCGAACGGATGGAGCAGGCACCCGCAGTCAGTCGCCCCATAGCTCGCAGCTACGCCGGTCCTGGGCTGCTGAGCCGCGTCATGATCTCCAAATACCTCGATCATCAACCGCTGTATCGTCAGGCTCAGATCCATGCGCGTGAAGGCGTTGAGCTTAGCGAGAGCACCTTGGGCGACTGGGTGGGCGGTGTGCACAAACTGGTGCGACCGTTGGTCGATGCCTTGCAGCGCCATATCTTCAGTGCAACAAAGCTGCACACGGACGACACCCCGATTGCGGTGCTCGCTCCCGGCAATGGGAAAACGCGCCAGGCTCGCCTCTGGGTGTATGCGCGCGATGATCGTTCCAGTGGCGATACCACCCCGCCGGCAGTCTGGTACCGCTACTCGCCGGATCGCAAAGGCATCCATCCGCAAACGCACCTGAAAGACTACGTCGGCATCCTCCAAGCCGATGCCTATGCCGGCTACAACGCTGTCTATGAAACCGGGCGGGTCATCGAGGCTGGATGCTGGGCTCACGCCAGACGCAAGTTCTACGACATGCATGCGCAGCGGCCAACCCCCATTACCACACATGTTCTCGAACAGATTAAAGCGCTTTACCAAATCGAGGCAGATATACGCGGCAAACCGCCGGATGAGCGCAAAGCAGTACGCCAGGAAAAAGCCACTCCGCTGGTCAAGGCGCTACACGCCTGGCTGATAGAGCAGCTACCCAAGATCTCACGCAAATCGATCACTGCGGAGGCTATAGGCTATGCCATGAATCAATGGCAGGCCCTCACGCGCTACCTCAAAGACGGCCGCATCGAGATCGACAACAATGCGGCAGAACGAGCCTTGCGCGGCGTGGCGCTGGGCCGCAAGAACTACCTGTTCCTGGGCTCCGATGCTGGCGGCGAACGCGCAGCCACTATGTACAGCCTGCTAGGGACAGCGAAGCTGAACGACATCAATCCCGAGGCGTATCTCACTCACGTCCTCTCGGTCATTGCAGACCATCCGGTGAACCGGATCGACGAATTGCTGCCTTGGAATGTGAAGCTGTAGCCTCGACTAGAATAGCGATCCGCTCGTCAAGACGGTACTTACCGGATGCTTAC
>NZ_AROI01000031.1 GCF_000410875.1 Halopseudomonas pelagia CL-AP6 | reverse complement strand
TACCGGGGTGCCCCCATCCGCGCAGAACACCGATCTCGACAATCAGCCGTCCTGCTTTGCATCACCCCCTCATGAGGCTAGTGCTAAGTGCTGAATACCGACCTGGCGACATCCCCCGATGTGCGTCGTACCCTGCCCTCCGTTGACCAGGTACTCAACTGGCCAATCATCTGCGAACTGGCCGAACACCACGGCCGCAACCTGACCCAGAAAATCGTTAGCGATGAGCTGAATCGGCTCAGAATCGACAGCCAACCGTGCGCGCCGGATCAATTTGTCGAGCATGTGCAGCAGCAGTTACTTCAACTGCTCGCCCCCTCGCTGCGCAAGGTATTCAATCTTACCGGCACCGTGCTGCATACCAATCTGGGCCGCGCGCCTTTGCCCGAAGAAGCCATAGAGGCCATGTGCGATATCGCCCGCAGCGCGAGTAATCTGGAGTTCGATCTGGACAAAGGCAAACGCGGCGATCGCGACAGCCATGTTGAGGCGTGGCTCTGCCGCCTGACCGGTGCCGAAGCGGCCACCGTGGTCAACAATAACGCCGCGGCGGTGTTGCTGACGCTCAATACCCTGGCCAAAGGCAAGGAGGTATTGGTATCGCGCGGTGAGCTGGTGGAAATCGGCGGCGCTTTTCGCGTACCGGATATTATGCGCCGCGCCCAGGCCAAGTTGCTCGAGGTTGGCACCACCAATCGCACCCATTTGCGCGACTATGTCGAAGCGATCAGCGCCAGAACCGGGCTGCTGATGACCATCCATGCCAGCAACTATTCTATTCAAGGCTTTACCGCCAGCGTGCCGGAACCGCAGATAGCCCAGGCCGCGCATGCTCAGGGACTGCCCTACGCTATCGATCTGGGCAGCGGCAGCCTGATCGACATGCGCCAATGGGGCCTGCCCTATGAACCCACGCCGATGGACAGCATCGCTCACGGCGCTGACCTGATCACTTTCAGCGGCGACAAGCTGCTCGGCGGCCCCCAGGCTGGCCTTATTGTCGGCAAACGCGCTCTGATCGACAAGCTGAAAAAGAACCCGCTCAAGCGTGCTCTGCGCTGCGACAAGCTGACGCTCGCCGCACTGGAAGCGGTACTCAAGCTCTACGCCCGCCCGGAAAAGCTTGCCGAACGACTGCCAAGCCTGCGCTGGTTGAGTCGACCGCAAAAGGACATCCGCCAGCAAGTGGACGGCATGCTGGCGGTATTCCAAGCCTGGTCAGGTGATGCCGCTCAGGTCTTGGCGGTTGATGTAATGGGGCAAATTGGCAGCGGTTCTTTGCCGGTAGAAAGGCTGCCAAGTTGCGCCATTGCCTTGCAGCCGACCGCTGGCAAGCGCAGCGCCAACAAGCAGCTGCAGCGCCTGCAAAGCGCCTTGATGCAGCTACCGGTACCGATCATTGGCCGATTGCATGACGGCCAACTGTTGCTCGACCTGCGTTGCCTGGATGAGGAAAGGCTGTTGGTCGCGCAGCTTAGAGCACAGCCCTTCGCATGATCATTGCCACTGCGGGTCATGTCGACCACGGCAAAACAGCGCTGATCAAGGCCCTGACCGGGCAGCATACCGACCGGACCGCAGAGGAAATGCGCCGCGGCATGAGTATAGAGCTCGGTTACGCCTGGCTTGAATGCGCTAACGGCAAGACGATCGACCTGGTCGATGTACCCGGCCATGAAAAATTCATGCGCACCCTGCTCGCCGGTATGGGTTGTGTGGATGCGGTGATGCTGGTGGTTGCGGCCGATGACGGGGTTATGCCGCAGACCCTGGATCATCTGCAGGTGCTCAAGCTCCTCGGCGGCAGACCGGTCGTGGTGGCCGTCAGCAAATGCGCCAACGTCACCGATGAGCGCGCCCGGCAGGTACAACAGGAGGTGATAGACCTGCTAGCCGAGCTGTCTATTGAACAGCCACCGAGCTTTCTGATCGACAGCCTGAGCGGCGACGGCGTTGCTGCACTTATCGATCAGCTCAATGCCTGGGCCAACAGCTTCCCCGCCACGGATGATCAAGGCCCTGCGCGGATGAGCATTGATCGCCATTTCAGCCAACCGGGTGCGGGCAATATTGTTACCGGCACCCTGCTGAGCGGACGTATCCAGATCGGGGATACCTTGCGCTTGTCCGATAACGGCACGCCCTTGCGAATACGCAGTATTCAGGTGCATGGCCAGACCGTTACCACAGCTCAGGCCGGCCAACGTTGCGCCTTGAACCTGGTGGGTGAGCTGGTCGGCTCAGATCTTAGCCGTGGCAGCCAGTTGCTCGACGCAGCCATTTTCGCGCCCACCGCATGTTTTGATAGTCGATTGGAGCTGATAGCTGGCCTCCCCAATCGCGGCACACTGCAGTTGCACATGGGCAATGCAGTATTCAACGCGCGTTGCGTGCCCCTGAAAGGTGAGCCTTTACCCGCTGACCGGCCCTACGGACAGTGGATTCTAGACCGGCCGGTATGTTGCCGCTACGGCGAGCGTTTTATCATCCGCGACCCGGCCAGCCGCAAGCTGCTCGGCAGCGGCTGGGTTATTGACCCGTTCACCCAAAGCAAGGGCCGCCAGCGGCCAGATCGACTCGCAGCGCTGCTCGCCATGGATAGTCCCGATGCAGATCAGGTCATGCAGAGCCTGCTGAGGGTATTGCCGGACGGAGTAGATCTGGGGTGCTTTATGCTCGCCCGGCATCTAAGCAAAGAGCCGGCGTGGGCACAGCATCCGGATACCCTTCGCGTTGGCAACTGGATTTGCCGTCGATCTGATTATGATCAAGGTCTGCAGTATTTGCTGGCAGCGTTGGCCGAGCATCATGACCGACATCCCGATCAGGCCGGCATGAACCGCCCGCAACTGGCCAGGCATCTGGGTTTGCCTACGAATAGTCGGCTGCTGAGCACGATAATCCGCCACGCGCTCAACGGCCAGATACTGCAGCAAAGCGGTCCCAGCTTGCATCTGCCTGGCCATCAGCCGGAACCAGACGCGCAAACTCTGAGCTGGTTTGAGCAATTGCTGCCCGCCTTCCACGCCTGCGCCCCACGCCCGCCAATTATCGGCGAGCTGATGACGCAGTTGCGGCTGGACAAGGCCGGGCTGATGCCTAGGCTCGACAGGTTATGCTCATTAGGGCTATTGATATGTATCGGACGTAATCGCTACCTGCTGCCAGAGAGCATCGACCACTTGCTGAGTCTGGCCAACGAGCTGGCAACGCAAAACAACCAGGGGCAGTTCAGCACCGCTAGCTTCCGCGACCATAGCGGCATCGGCCGCAATCACAGCGTGGCCCTATTGGAGTACTTCGACAAGGTCGGGCTAAGCCGTCAGAGCGGGCAGTATCGCCGGCTGGCCTGAACGCAGGGTGTAACGCTCAGAAATTCAAACCGCCCGCGCGCCGCGCCTGCCGCGCCATGACTACCACCAGAACGCCACAGCCGGCCATCACGCCAGCCATGGGCAATGCCGTGCCGTTATGCAGCAATCCGACCAGGGCGGAAGTAATGCCTGCAATCACAAACTGCATGGTCCCCATCAGAGCTGAAGCTACACCCGCCTGATGCCCATGCCCGGCCATCGCGCAGGCGGACGAGTTGGGTAGTACCAGCGCGATCACCGCCACACTGCCAAACAGCGGCAGCATCAGTGGCCACAGCGACTCCGGCTGCCATAGTGCAGTACCCAACAGCCAAAAAGTACACAACAGATAAATCAGCGAAGTGCGTTGGAGCAATTTCACCGGAGGCCGGCGACGCAGCATTTTGCTGTTGAACTGGGCAAACAGAATAAATCCTGCCGCGTTCGCGCCGAAAAACCAGCCGAAGTGCTCCGGCGCAATACCGTAGAGTTCAATAATGATAAACGGCGACCCGGCGATGTAGGCGAACATACCGGCAATCGCAATGCCACCAGTCAGCGCGTGGTACATAAACACCGGCTCGCGCAGCAAGCCCCTATAGCGGCCCAACGCCGTGGACAGCGCTGGTCGTTCATGTAGAGACAGCGTTTCACGCAGACCGAAATACACCGCGAAGGCAAACAAACCGGAAAACAGCGTCAGAAACAGGAAGATCGACGGCCAGCCACCTAGTTTGAGCAACCAACCACCGGCCAATGGCGCCAGGATAGGTGCCACCCCCATGACCAGCATCAGTTGCGAAAACGCCTTGGCGGCATCAATCGGTTTGCATAGGTCGCGTACTACCGCCCGCGTTACCACCATACCCGCACAACCACCCAATGCCTGAGCAAAACGCGCTGCCAGCAGCCATTCAAGCGTCGGTGCCAGCGCGCACGCTAATGAGGCCAAACAGAACAAGGCGATGCCAAACATCAATGGCTTGCGGCGGCCGTAGCGATCGGCGATAGGTCCGTAGAACAATTGGCCCGAGGCCAATCCGAGAAAATACACTGACATGCTGAGCTGTATATGCTCGATGTCAGTGCCAAAGGCGGTGGCCATGGCCGGAAAAGCAGGCAGATAAAGATCAATCGCCAGCGGGCCAAAGGCACTGAGACCACCCAGAATGAGCAGTATTTTAAGCGGCATGTAGTATCCAGAATGACGGGTGGTCTACCGAGGAGGCAGGTAGAACATAGACCGCAATAATGCCAGAAAAGCCCAAGCACTGCTGGCAACAGACTGTTGCTACACAGGTCCGAGACGCACTTAGTTATTTCCTGGCGGCAGACACTGCTGATGTCTTTCAAATACTCCGCGCCCGGCGCCGAAGTTGAGCTGACCTCACGGCAACCGCAGCCTCCAGCCAGGCCAAGGCCATAAGCCAGCACTCATCCGCAATGCATCCCTGAAGCCAAAACGGTGATATATTGGCCCACACGAAATAACGAATGCCTCTGCGGGTGTTTGCCATATGGGTAACGTTGGTCCACCGGACTCACATTACCGAGGTGCCAAGCCTGAACAAAGTACGCATGTGAGGTAACCGGTGAAGCTGGCTGAATTTATCCGCAACAATATCGAGACCTTGCTTCTGGAGTGGGACAAGTTCGCGCTCACCATCGAATCAGCCGAGAAACTGGACAAGACCGGCCGTCGCGATCATGCCAGGGAAATGCTCGTATCCATCGCCGCCGACCTGGACAAACCACAGACCGAGGATGAGCAAATCGCTCGTTCCAAGGGGCAGGCGCCACGGGATGCCAACGCCGATACTGCGGCAGAAGACCATGGCATGGATCGCCTGAGTGCGGGCTTTACAATCAACGAAGCCATTTCGGAATATCGGGCATTGCGCGTCAATGTTTTGCGCTTATGGATAAAGGAAGTCGATCCAGCCACCACACCCGGCTGCCTTGACGACATTCTGCGTTTTAATGAAGCAATCGACCAATCGCTTGACGAGGCGTTGGCCAGCTACACCACCGAAAAGGATATGGATACCCGCCTGCTCAAAACTATTCTCAGCGCGTCAACCGATCAGACCTTCGTGCTGAATCCAGAGGGGCGTTTTGTCTACGTCAACGCAGCGACGACCGACCTGTTCGACCGGCCGCAACAGCAAGTGATCGGCAAAACCTGTTTTGATTTGGGATTTGATTTTGCTGCAAGCCTGCAGCGTAATCTCATACAGGTACTCAGTACCGGCGAAAGCTACCGCGGCGAATTTTCCTACACATTCGGTGCAGGCCAGCAATTTGAATACATCCTGTCACCGGTACTGGTTCAAGACGCTGGCTACCCCGAAGTGGTAGAAGCGGTTGTGGGTATTGCCCGTGACATCACCCTGCGTAAAGCCGCCGAAGATCAGAGCTGGCATCAGGCCAATTTTGACATCCTGACTGACCTGCCTAACCGTCGCCTATTTATCGATCGCCTGCAGCAGGATCTACGTCATGCCGAGCGCGCCGGATTGTCCATGGCTGTCATGTTTATTGATCTGGATGGATTCAAGGACGTGAATGACAGCATGGGCCATGAGGCTGGTGACGCCTTGCTAAGGCTGGTAGCGGAGCGTATCAAGGATTGCGTACGCGAATCGGACACCGTCGCACGCATGGGCGGTGACGAGTTCACCGTAGCGCTCAACGAAGTTAACGCCATAGAGCAGATACTCACGGTTGCAGCAAAAATCATCGACACCCTCTGCCGGCCATTTAATCTACACGGCACGCTGGTACAGATCTCCGCCAGCTTGGGAGTGGCAAGATACCCCGCGGATGCGCAGACGCCAGATGACCTGATCAATATGGCCGACCAGGCCATGTATGAAGCCAAGCGCGCGGGTCGCAACCAGGTTAGCCTGGGCCAACAACCCGCCGTGCTACCCGCCTCTCCAGAACAGAGCTGAATACTCTTTTCAGCGCCGCACTGTTGTGACTCTTTTGCTCAGCTGCGGACCAGAAAAACACGGCCTGCGCTAAAGGCACCGATCATCAGCAATGCCAGTACGGCCGGCAGCAGATTACCCTCAATCTGCGGAATAGTGCGCAAGAATACAAAGGCGACGCCAGTAGGCGCGACAAAACGCACCAGAAACTGCCAGACCCGGAACCAACCTGCGTGGGTTGCCATCTCTCTGAGCACTTCATCGCGGCTAAGCGCCCATCCGGCAAACAAGGCAATCAGTAAGCCCCCGACCGGCATCAGAATATTGGTAATAAACTCCAGTACATCAAACGGCGAACGATTGAACCAGCGCTGAGTAAAGGTACCCTCCGCCCAGATATTGAAGCTGAACGCAGTGACCAGGCCCAATGCCCAGCAACAGGTCACCATCAATGCCACCGCCTTCGGCCGGCTAAAGCCGAAACGCTCCACTAGCCAAGCCGCTACAGGCTCAACCAACGAGATGGCTGAGGTCAGCGCCGCGCCAATCACCAACAGAAAAAATACGCCGCCCAGAAACGCCCCACCAGGCAGCTCGGCGAAGGCGATCGGCAACGTCACAAACATCAACCCCGGCCCCTGGCCCGCTTCCAGACCACTACCGAACACCAGCGCGAAAATCGCCACGCCAGCCATCAAAGCAATCACCGTATCGACCAGCGCAATCGATATCGCTGTGCGGGTCAGCGAAGCCTCACTCGACATATAGGCGCCGTAAGCCATGATCGCGCCCATGCCCAGACTCAGGGTAAAGAACGATTGCCCCATCGCCTGCAACCAGCCTTCCAGACTCAAATCCTGCAGGTTGAAGGTAAACAAAAAGCTCAGTGCGGCCCCGGCATCGCCTACCATCAGCGCGTACACCAGTACCACCAGCAGAATCAGAAAGAGTGCTGGCATCATGAACCGTAGGCCACTCTCAATACCCTTATGGATACCCATACCGACAATCAGCCCGGACACTGCAATAAAGATCGTGTGATACAGCACCAATAGCGCAGGAGATGCCAGCAAGGCATCGAAGGACGCGCTAATAGCCGTCGCATCCGCACCCACCAATGAACCACTGAACATCAGACCCGCATAATGCAGGGCCCAGCCGGCAATAACCGAATAGAAGCTGAGAATGATGAAGGCTGCTGACGCGCCCATCCAGCCGATGCTCCGCCACGCCTTGTGTACACCATGAGTTTCGGTCAGGTACTTCATACCCATGATCGGACTTTTGCGACTGGCACGGCCGATCAGTGTTTCAGCAATCAGAATCGGAATACCGACAATGGCGATCGTCATGGCGTAGACCAGAATAAAGGCCCCGCCACCGTTCTCCCCAGTCAGATACGGAAAGCGCCACAGGTTGCCGAGGCCAACCGCGGATCCGACCGCGGCAAGCAGAAAGGTACCCTTGTGGGTCCAGATGTTTCGAGAACTCATCAGTTGGCTTCCAACAGGCAATTAACGGTTAAAAAATAGGCGCGCAAGGGTACCATAGCTAATATCGAATCTCGACCGGACGCTCAATGAAGACTATAGCAGGCACGCATCGACAATCCCTGACCCTGGCCCTGCGCTTTGTTGCACCCTATCGCTGGCAAGTGGCCGGAGCAATGCTGGCACTCTTCTTTACTGCCGCTATTACCCTGTCCCTGGGTCAGGGGCTACGCTTGCTGGTTGACCAGGGCTTCGCTACTCGCTCGCCGGAGCTACTCAACCAGTCGGTAGGGTTTTTCGCGATATTAGTTCTGGCACTGGCTGTCGGCACCTTTGCGCGCTTCTACCTGGTTTCGTGGATTGGTGAGCGGGTAGTGGCTGACATTCGCCGGCAAGTGTTCGATCACCTGATTGAACTGCATCCAGGCTTCTATGAAAGCAATCGGGGGCTGGAAATCCAGTCGCGACTGACCGCCGACACCACCGTATTGCAGTCTGTTATTGGCTCGACCGTATCCATCGCTCTGCGCAATGCGCTGATGCTGCTGGGCGGCATTGTGTTGCTATTTATCACCAATCCCAAGCTGACCAGTATCGTCATGCTGGCCATTCCATTGGTCATCGCTCCCATTGTGTTTTTTGGTCGACGGGTCAGAAGCCTTTCCCGGCAGAGTCAGGACCGGGTCGCCGATGTCGGCAGCTATGTTGGCGAGATTCTCGGCCAGATCAAGACCGTGCAGGCTTACAACCATCAGGCACAGGACCGCCAGCGCTTCTCCAGCGTCGTTGAACAGGCGTTCGAGGTCGCCCGCCAGCGCATCCGTCAACGTGCCTGGCTCACCTTCGCGGTGATCGTACTGGTACTCGGCGCTATCGGCGTGATGCTCTGGGTCGGCGGCATGGACGTGATCGCCGGGCGTATCAGCGGCGGCGAATTGGCTGCCTTCGTATTTTACAGCCTGATCGTTGGGGTTTCTGCTGGCGCCCTGAGCGAAGTCATCGGCGAGCTGCAACGCGCCGCCGGCGCAGGTGCGCGGATTGTCGAGTTGTTGCAGACCGAGCGCGAAATCACCGCTCCCTCAAGCGGCCTGCTGCAGCTGCCAGCTAGAGTGAGCGGCGACCTGGCGTTCGAGCAGGTACGCTTTGCCTATCCCACGCGACCCGAGGTTAACGCCATTGATGGCTTAGATCTGCAAGTACGCGCCGGAGAAACCCTGGCGCTGGTTGGACCCTCAGGCGCCGGCAAGTCCACGTTACTGGATCTACTACTGCGCTTCTTCGATCCCAGTGCCGGGCGGATAACCCTGGAAGGCTGTGATATTCGCCAACTGGATCCGGCCGACCTGCGCCGCTGCTTTGCTCTGGTATCGCAAAACCCGGCATTGTTCTACGGCAGTGTCGCTGACAATATTCGTTACGGACGTCCTGAAGCCGACATGCAGGCAGTGATCAACGCTGCCCGCGCGGCGCACGCCGAAGAGTTCATCAACGCCATGCCGCAAGGTTATGACACACCCTTGGGCGATGCCGGCTTGGGCTTGTCTGGCGGGCAGAAGCAACGGCTGGCAATCGCCCGGGCGTTGCTGACCGATGCGCCGATACTGCTGCTCGATGAAGCCACCAGCGCACTTGACGCGCAGAGCGAGCATTTGATTCAGCAGGCATTGCCGGCGCTGATGCAGGGCCGTACTACCCTGGTGATTGCCCATCGTCTGGCGACGGTGCAGCATGCCGATCGCATCGCCGTGATTGAACAGGGCAAACTGGTTGCCTTAGGCACTCACCAGGAGCTGATGCAAAGCAGCCCGCTTTACGCGAGGCTAGCCGAATTGCAGTTTGGACTCAGCGCACACACCGCCTAGGGATGTGTGAAGCTGACTACTAACGGGACTCTTAACGCGACTTCCGGCCCCCCGCTGTGGCTACATGCAGCTGGACTGCATCACGGAGCTGTTCAAGCGCCTGCTTTAATACATCCAGCCGCGTGCCTATATTGAGACGCATATAACCACTGCCGGCTGCGCCAAAGCTGATCCCCGGATTTAGTCCCACGCTTGCCTTTTGAATAAAGAATGCCTTGAGTTGCCCATCGGTCATGCCCAACGCGCGGCAATCCAGCCAAAGCAGGTAGGTCCCCTGGGCCTGTGCGCAATGGATCTGTGGCACATGTTCCGCTAGATACTGCCGGACAAACTGCATGTTCGATTGCAGATAGGGCAGCAACGCATCCAGCCAGCCGCCGCCATGTCGGTAAGCCGCCTCGAAGGCAACGATACTGAAGGGGTTGGCCTGTTCCATATGCAGGGTATCGAACACCCGTTTAATCGCCTGGCGCTGAACGGCGTCGGGTATTACCAATGCCGAGAGCCCCATGCCCGGGATATTAAACGTCTTGCTCGGCGCCACTGCGGTGATGATGCGATCCTGCGGCGTTGCCATGCTGGCGAGCATCACCTGGGCTTGCCCCTCAAAGACCAGATCGCAGTGGATATCATCAGACAAGACTAACAAATCATAGTGGCGGGTAATCTCCAGCAACGCCTGCAACTCTTCGCGGCGCCAAACGCGCCCAACGGGGTTATGGGGAGAACACAGCGTCAGCATCTTCGCACCCTGCTCGGCGCAAGCGGCCAGATGCTCCAGATCCATCCGATATTCACCGCCCCGCCACTGCAGCGGATTCTCGATCACCCGGCGCCCGGTTTTATGCACCGCACTAAAGAACGGCGGATACACAGGCGGCTGAATAATGATGCCTTCGCCGGCCTCAGCAAAAGCCATCGCGGCGGCGTGTAGCGAAGGCACCACACCGGGCGCCATCAGTATCCAGTCACGCTCAATCTGCCAGCCGTGTCGGGAGGCAAACCAGTCGATCATCGATTGATACAGCGATTCCGGAAACAGGCTGTAACCATAGACCGGGTGCCGGGCGCGCTCTTCGAGCGCTCGCGTGACCGCCTCGGGCGCGGCAAAGTCCATATCCGCAACCCACAGAGGAATCACCTGGTCAGTACCGAAAACCGCCTTGCGTGCATCAAACTTCACGGAGTTGGTCTGCTCACGAACAATCAACTGATCAAAATCGATTCCCAATCTAGCGCCCCTTACTTAGTGTCTGATCACAGGATACGTTCCCAGACGCTGGCCTCGGAATAGCTGTGCTGGAATTTGTGCTGCGTTTCGCGAATAACAAACTCGATTTTTTGCGGCTCACCCACCCGCTTGAAGTGTTTACCGAGCATATCCTGCAAGCCATCCAGGGTAGTGTAGTTTTCCCCATCTTTCTTGAAACCACCTACCCATTGCGCCCGTGGTGTGTGTTCTTCAAGCCAGGTATAGGGCGATGCCAGTACCAGCTTCCCACCCAGGTTCAGTCGCTGGTGCACCACCTCAAGAAAACGTGCCGGGTTATACAGCCGGTCGATCAGATTAACTGCCAGGATAAGATCGTAACCGCTGAACTGTGGTTTGAGATTACAGGCATCGCCCTGATAGAACGTCACCTTTGACGCGCAATCTGCAAGACCCAGGTCAGCCAGATTACTGGCCCTGTAGGAAACCAACTCCCCCTCGTCGGTCAGCGTATAGCGCAGCACGCCCTGCTTGGCCATTTCCGCACCTTGACCGACAAAACGAGCAGAGAAATCAATCCCAGTCACATGCTCAAAATGTCTGGCCAGCTCAAAGGTCGCGCGGCCAGAAGCGCAACCCAGATCCAAGGCGGTTTTAGCGGGCTGGTCAGCCATTGCGCTGATAGCCAGTTCGGCCATCGCCCTAGGGAAGTTCGGCACATTGAAGTAACTATTGCCATAGTGAAACTCGGCGTATTCAGACATCTGCCGATCACTTTCGTAATAGGCATTGGGCTCTTTAACCTGAGCATTGGAAGACACGTAGCGAAACCCCGCATGTTGAAAGAAGTGACGGCGAAAGGCATAACGCGCGCTGCGCAGCGTTTCATTACCGCAGGAAGCCCAGGACCCACCCTTGATCAGGTTATGCTGGTTATCGAATGTGGGTGTAGTGAAATCGTCGTATAGCCGATGTACCTGAAAGCCGTCGAACGGATAGATCGGTGTTTGTGTCCATTGCCAGACATTACCCACTACATCAAAAAAGTCGCCATGGGCGAACTGCGTCACCGGGCACGATGAGGCGAAGTGATCCAGTTGCAGGTTAGCCTGGGCAGGCTCAAGCGCTACTTCCTGCACGCCCGCATGGTCATAAAGTCGGTACCACTCATCTTCGCTTGGCAAGCGAATCGGCTTGCCGGTTTCGCGGGCTTTCCAGCGGCAGAATGCACTGGCCTCCAGACAGTTGACCTCCACCGGCCAATCCCAGGGCATGTTGACCTCTTCGGTCATCAGCCGCAGGTGCCAGGTGTTGTGCCAGACCCAGAAAGGCGGATGCCGGGCAGCGGTATAATCACGCCATTTTAGGCCTTCTTCGTCCCATAGTGTTGCATCGGCGTAACCACCCGCCTCGACAAACTGCAGAAATTCGGCATTGCTGGCCAGATAACGGCTGGCCTGAAAGGTATCAAGATCTACCTGCCGTTCACCGTATTCATTATCCCACCCATACCGCTGCGCGCTACGCGCTTTGCCCAAAGTCACCCGGCCGGCCGGTAGCGTCAGCAACTCATTGTCAGGTGCCGCTCGTTGCTCACGACAGGGTGCCCACTGCGGTAGCGATTTTACATAGTCGAGCTTATGCTGACGTATCAATACAGTGCTGGTTTCCAGGTGGATCAGCTCATGTTCAATACACATCATTATCGGCCACCAGGCGCCGTCCCATTGAATGGGCAAATGCAAAGGCAGGTTATTGATAACCTTCAGCACGGCGGCACGCACTTTCTGCCGATAGGCTCGCACCTGGCCAACACTGGGCCAGTCATAATGAGTATCGTCCAGATCGTCCCAGCTCATCTCATCAACCCCAACGGCACAGACCGATTCCAGCTGCGGATCGATGCGCTCGGGGAGCAACTTGGCCAAAACCAATTTGTTGGTGTAGAACGTCGCCGTGTGGCCAAAATAGAAGATCAATGGATGCCGCAAGGCGATGGGCTTGTCGTAGAAGGCCGCATCGCTGGCCAATACATCGAAAAGAGACTCGTATCGATCAAACACGCTGGTGAAATAGTCAGCGATCTCTGCACGCTTGGCGTCTGGATCGCTACCTGACAGTAACGGGGAGCGGGGAAGCACAGATAAAAGTGTCTGAAGCCGCTGTTGCTCTACTGCAGTCATGTACAGATTCCTTTGGCGGTAGGCCCGCAGGTAGAAAAATCATCCTGCGGTTCCTGAGAACCTGTCAATTATGGCTAGAACACGCATTTTTTGCTTATACAAATCGTGTACATTCGTTTCCCGCCGTATATAGCCGGCGTCATGCAAGCGATTCGTCGGGGATTTTTCATCAACTGTCCAGGTGCCCACTCTGACCTCTGCCGGCACCCGGAATAACTCACTATCGAGGTTTGTTCGCGTGCAGCCGCGCATTGAGCTCATCGACGATCGGTGCCCATTCGGCATCTTCGAGAATTTCATCTTTCAAAAAGGCGGCCTGACTGGCATTCCAGAAAGGCGCCTCTGACAGTTTGATGTCATCGGACAACGGATAGTGGCTGGCGATAAACTCATCGATGCTCACTTCATCTGCAGGTAGGCCCAGTTGCTCAAACAGCGTGCCGATGTCTTTCATTGCCGGTTCCATGGGTCGATCCTCACAGTGGGTTACTAAATGGGTTACTAAATAGAGTTGTTAAACAGAGCCATTAACCAACTTTACAACGATTAATCTCTCAGTTTAGTAGAGAGAGGATGGCGTGAATCGTTCCCCCTGCCCAGAGCTACAGTACATCTTTTGTAGCAATGCACCCGATAGCCAGACAGAACAGCGCATTGCGTCAGCAAAGGGCCTGTGTATCCTGTGTAGTCTTCCTGCTTCCGGTCGTTTGAACCATGATGATCCCAAACCTGCTGCACTGGCCGCGCTTACCGCACATTTTGCTGTCTACTTCATTGCTCCTCGCCGTGGCTCTGCACAGCACATCGGCTCTGGCCAACAATACTGTCAGGGTGGACGTGGATCAAGCGCGGGAGGTAGAGCTGGTCAACGAGGTACCCGTTAGCGGCAGCGTGTCGGCGTCACAGATTGCGCAGTTGTCGTCACAGGTGGCCGGGCTGGTGCAGCGAATACATGTTGAGGCTGGCGATCAGGTAAGTGGTGGGGAGTTACTCGTCGAACTGGACAGCGAGCTGGCCGCTATTGCCCTGGACAGTGCTCGGGCTTCAGCCAACAGTGCACGAGAAGCGCGGGCCGACAGCCAGCGTCGATTCGAAGAGGCACAAACACTGGTAGCCCGGAACGCGATCGCTGCCAGCGAAGTGCGCGGGCTGGAGTCCGCGATGAAAATTAATGCTGCCGCCGTGCAGGTAGCCGAGGCCCAGGTGCGCCAGCGCGAGGCCGAATTGCAACGCCACCGTATAGAAGTTCCGTTCGACGGCACGCTGAGCCGTAAGCTGGTCGAGGTGGGCGAATGGGTAACGCCCGGCACCGCGCTGCTTGAGCTGGTATCAACCGAGCAGTTGCGTATCGATTTTCAGCTGGCCCAGCGCTTCTACCCGCTAGTGGAAGACAACGCCACACTGACCATCCGTTTTGACGCCCATCCACAACGCAGTTTCACCGGCACTGTGATCAATAAGGTGCCGCTGAGCAGCAGCGACGCGCGTACCTTCTTATTACGCACCCAGCTAGAAGAAACGGACTCGCCATTGCTCATACCCGGCATGTCCGCCGACGCCACCCTGCAGCTTAGCGACAAGCGCCGGGGCATTGTGGTCAACCGCGACGCTTTGCGACGGTATCCGGATGCCCGCGTAAGCGTATGGATCCTGGAGGACGCTGCGGTAGGCAAGGACCAACCAACCGTTCGTGAGCAGCAAGTAGAAACCGGGCTGAGCTTTGCCGGTCTAGTGGAAATCCGCTCTGGACTCGCCGCCGGGCAGAGGGTAGTAACCCGCGGCAATGAAACGCTCCGAGAAGGGCAGACCGTGCAGATAACCACCGCAGAAAGCGAGTAACGCGAATGTTCGAGCGCATTGTCCGCCACGGTATTTTGGTCGCCGTCAGCGTATTGATTATCTGCGTGCTGGGCGTAATCGCCGCACTGCGAATTCCGGTACAGATGATTCCTGACCTGGAAACCCGCACCATCACCATCGAGACCCGCTGGCCTGGGGCAACCCCGCAGGATATCGAGAAGGAAATTCTTATTGAGCAGGAAGAATTCCTGCGCAATATCCCTTATCTGGAAGAGATCACCTCAACCGCCACCACCGGCTCGGCCGAGATCGAGCTGGATTTTCCCTTTGGGGTGGATATCACCGAGACCCTGATACGCGTCAACAATGCCCTGACCCAGGTGCCCTCCTACCCGCAGAATGTCGACGAGCCGCGTGTCAGCGCGACCTCTTTCTCCTCCAACGCGTTTATGTATTTTACCGTGTCGCCGCTGGCGGATAATCCGCGCGGGCTAGACATGGACATGATGCGTGACTACATCGAAGACAACGTGCGCACACGTATGTCCAGTGTCGCCGGTGTGGCCCAGGTTGAAGTCCGTGGCGGCGCGGCGCGCCAGGTACAGATTCGTATCGACCCGAAGCGGCTGTCCGCCCGGGGCCTGAGTCTGAATGACGTGCGCGAGGCCATCGGCGAGCGCAATCAGGACATTTCCGGTGGTGAAATCGACAGCGGCAAACGCAGCTATCTGCTGCGGACCGTGGGCCGCTTTGATGACCTGGCTGATCTGGAAAACATGATCCTGGCGCGCCGTGCGGACAGCCTCACGCGGCTGCGCGACGTAGCCACAGTGGAGCTGGATCATTTCCGTATTCGTGATCGCTCCTACTACAACGGCAGCCCGGTGATCAGCCTGGCGGTACGTCGTGAAAGCGGCTCCAACGTCATTCGCATCAAAGAAGATATGCAGGCCGAGGTCGAGCTGATCAATCAGGAGCTGCTTAATCCCGAAGGCATGCAACTGCGTTTGACCGCAGATGACGTAGTCTATGTTCAGGCCTCCATTATCAACGTCTGGAAAAACTTGCTGCTCGGCGCCCTGCTCTCGACTTTGATCATGTATTTGTTTATGCGCTCGTTCCGCGCTACTGCAGTAGGCGTGATCGGGATTCCAATCTGTACCATCGCTGCTTTTTTGGGTCTGATGCTGGCCGGGCGCACGATTAACGTCATCTCTCTGGCGGGGGTGGCCTTTGCTATCGGCATGACACTGGACAACAGCATTGTGGTGCTGGAAAGCATTGAGCTGGAACGCCGCCGCGGGCTTGATCGGCTCAAAGCCGCCGTCAGCGGAGTAAAAAAAGTCTGGCCTGCAGTGCTTGCCTCGACCCTGACTACCATCATGGTTTTTCTACCGGTCGTTTTTATCGCCGAAGAAGCCGGCCAGCTGTATTCCGACGTAGCCATCGCCATCGCAGCATCGATCCTGGTCTCGATGCTGGTCGCCATTACGGTCATTCCGACCATCAGCGCACGGCTGGACTTTAAACAGATATCCAATCCGCAAAGCGCCGGCGCGCGCTTGCACGCAGCCATCATACGCCGTCTTGAGTGGCTGGTGGCTAGCGCAACCCGGCGCATAGGTTGCCTGGTTGTCACCCTGACGGTCAGCCTGTCGATCATACTCTTTCTAACGCCGCCGGCCGAGTACCTGCCTGAGGGCGAAGAACCAAAAACCTTTGCCTCAATGAACGCCCCGCCGGGCTACAATCTGGCCACCATGGAAGCTTACGCCGAGGAAATTCAGGCGTATTTTCTGCCTTTTCTGGATGACGATCCGGCTGAGTATGCGCGCGGTGAAACCGACGTACCGGCAATGAAATACATGAACCTGGGCGTCAACGCGCAAAGCCTGAGAATCATCACCGAATCCAAGGATCCGTCACAGATCGGCGATCTGATGGCTGCGCTGGAACGCCAATACAAAACCTATCCGGGCATGCGCGCGTTCGCCGCACGAGGGTCGATCATCAGCAGCAACGATGGCGGCACGCGCAGCGTCAACCTGGACATTTCCGGCCCAGACCTGGCTACTTTGTACAGCGTTGCGCAGCGCGCTTACAGCCGCGCTGGTGAAGCATTCGACAACCCCGGTTTACAGTCCCAACCACCGAGCCTGTCACTCGCCCAACCACTGCTGCAGGTCAGACCCGACTGGGAGCGCGCCGCAGAAGTTGGCATGAGCACCGAAGATATAGGCTTTGCCATCGCTGCTCTGACAGACGGCGCATACGTCAATGAGTTTTTCCTCGCCGACGACAAGATCGATATGTATCTATATAACCAGCAGGGTCCCGGCGCTACGCTGGAGACGCTGGACAATATCGCTGTCTATACCCCGAGCGGCCAGACCCTGCTGCTGTCCGAGCTGACGCGTACCGAAGAAAGTGTCGATACCAGCACAGTAAGACGCAAGGATGGGCGCCGAACTATCACCCTGAATATTATTCCGCCGCGCTCAGTACCCCTGGAGGCAGGGGTAGAGATTGTGCGGCGTGATGTAGTGGCTTATCTTCGCGACAACGGCGAAATCCCTACCGGGGTAAACCTGACCATCTCCGGTGCGGCAGACCAACTGGATGCCACTCGCGAATCACTGGCCAGCAACTATCTGGTCGCCCTGATCATCGTCTATCTACTGATGGTGGCGATCTTTAGCCACTGGGGTTATCCGCTACTGATCATGACCACCATCCCACTGGGCATCGCGGGTGGTATTGCCGGCCTCGCACTGCTCAACCTCACCGGCTGGGTGATGCAGCAAATGGGTATGAATGGGTTCACACAGCCCTTCGACATGATCTCAATGCTCGGCTTCCTGATCCTGATGGGTACGGTAGTCAACAACCCAATCCTGATTGTGGACCGCGCCATCCGCAATGGGCTGGAGGACGGCATGAATCCTGTCGACGCGGTCAATGAGGCCGTCGCCTCTCGCCTGCGTCCGATTGCCATTTCTACAATTACCACTATTTGCGGCCTCGCTCCGCTGGTATTCCTGCCGGGCGCCGGCAGCGAGCTGTATCGTGGTGTGGGCGTCATCGTCATGGCGGGCATCATTGGCGCCACCCTGGTAACGCTGACCATGCTTCCAGCACTGACTATTATGGTACTGCAATGGCAGGAAAAACGGCTTAAACAAAAGGGGTACAAATCTGTTTGACAAGCATTCTCATTCACATTAGCATGCAAAGCATAGCCACTAACCCTAGGGTCAACGCCATGTATGTATGTCTTTGCAAAGGTGTATCAGACAAACAAATCCGTAACGCCGTTGCCGAAGGTGCATGCAGCATGCGCGATTTGCGCAATACCCTTGATGTAGCCAACCAGTGCGGCAAGTGCGCACGCGATTGCAAGTCGCTATTGAATGAATCTGTAATGGCTGCTGCCAATGCATTCAACGGCCAGTTCGTCGCCGCCTGAGTCCACCCCGCTCTATTCATTAGACTTTCTGCTCAACGTTAATTCTGCGCTGCATGCCTCAGACCAGACTCGATACTCTGGTCAAGCAGCCAGCGGCGCAATATCTGAATCCCCGGCTCATGCCGGCGACTGGTCTTCCAGGCAAAGAAGAACTGGTCACCGGTCATCAAATGATGACAAGGCAAACGTACGAAATCCGCTGAATCGGCACGGCTACTCAGCATGTAGTCATTGGTCAGCGCTATGCCCTGGTGATAGCGCGCCGCCTCCAGCGCCAACAGCATATGGCTGAAATGTTGCAACCGACTAGCCTTGGGCAACGGCTGATCGCCAGCATCAAACCAGGCCGCCCAATCTCCGCCCTCCCGATTATAAATACTGTGCGTCGACAGCAGTGGGTAGGCCGCCAGCACCGCCGGATTTAATGGGGCCCGTGGCGATAACTGCAGAGTGGAGTCAATCTCCTGTTCGCGGCACAACGTCTGCCAGTACTGCTGACTGCACACCGGAAAGAGTCTTTCGGTGTAGAGCAGCTCATAGCTGAACGCAGAAGAATCAGGCCTGACGGTAATAAAACAATCGGCTACCCGATCAGACAATTGCGGGTTCTCACCACTCATTTCCAATGATAAATCCAGCTGTGGCCACTGCTTCTGCAGCGCAGGAAGGCGAGGCACCAGCCAGCGCACAGCAAACGAGCTGAACACCGACAAGCGCAATCGCGCGGTCTCGTGACCGAGCACCTGCTCACTGGCCCGCTCAATCTGCAACAACGCAGTACTGACCGCATCAAAGTATTGCCGCCCATCATCGGTCAACGCCAGATACCGCCCCGTGCGGATAAACAGGGGCTCACCCAGGTAGGTTTCCAGCAGCTTGATCTGATGGCTGATAGCGCTCTGCCCTACCGACAATTCATCCGCTGCCAGGGAAAAACTATTGAGCCGTGCGACAGCTTCAAATACCGGTAACGCCTTGAGGGGAGGTAATTTCATAACAGGCCTTTAGTATCCATATTTCTAATAGATACTAGCTAAATATCATTTTCACGGATAGCCCAGATTCTTTAAACTCCACGCCTCACCAACCAGAAATGTCGAGGTCGTCATGTCAGGCAAAACCGTCAACAGTGCCATCTTGTTGCTGGTGATCGGCAACGCCCTGGCATTGGTTTCCGATGTATTTATCAAATTTCTCCAGGCCGATGCTCCGGTATTCCAGTACGCGTTTCTGCGCTGTCTGATTACTCTGGCACTGCTATTGCCGTTCTGGCGTCAACTCGACACAGGCAATCTGTTTGGCGGTGGCCGGCTGCACTTCATCCGCGGCCATGTGCATCTTGTGGGAATCGTTTGCATGGTCTATGCGCTGATCGCCCTGCCCCTGGCCACCGCTAATGCGGTCTTCTACGCTGCACCCATTATGGTCATGCTGCTCTCAGTGATGTTTTTCCGCGAGCGCTTGACCAAGCTGAGCCTGGCCGCGGTCATCAGCGGTTTTGCCGGCATACTAGTGATACTGCGTCCAGTTGATTTTAGCTGGGCTGCGTTGGCGGCCCTGGGTTCTGCCGCCGCGCTAGCGATTAACGCCGTATTGATTCGCAAACTGCCTCGCCAGCAATCAACGGTGCACAAGTTATTCCTCAACTACCTGATGATTACGCCGCTGTGTCTGGGGTTGATGCTCTGGGAGGCCGCTCCGTGGAGCCATGCGGTGCTCATCAGCGCGGCCGGTTCGTCGCTGTTCATCCTCGGCTACAACGTCTGCGTGTTGCTGGCTTACAAGCATGTTGATGCCAATCAGGTAACCAGCGCCGAATATACCGGCCTGATCTGGGCAGTGATTATTGGCTGGGTATTTTTTGCCGAAGCACCCGATATCTGGTTCCTGGCAGGCAGTGCGATGATCGTCACGCCCCTGCTGCTGATTGGGTTACAGCAGCACCGCAAGCGTCCGCGGCCCAATCATCATGATCTGGCCGACACGCGCTACCACGGCGCGCCAGCAGACACAGCCCCGGCAGATGATAGCCCTACCGCGCAGCGCCGGCCCAACATCGGTTAGGCGGTTCGTCAGCCCCGTCTCAAACCAGCGCGAAAGCCGCCCCGCCGTCACTGTGCCGAGCCTCGTGTTCAAGCAACCAATGCTTGCGCCACAAACCACCGCCGTAACCGGTCAATTTACCACTGGCGCCAATCACCCGATGACAGGGCACCACCAACGCCACCGGATTGGAACCGTTGGCCAGCCCTACAGCGCGACTCGCGGAAGGATGGCCGATGGCTGCGGCTAATTGGCCGTAGCTGCGCGTTTGCCCCGCGGGAATAGCCCTCAGAGCCTGCCATACCGAACGCTGGAAGGCAGTACCAGCGGTCTCGGCCGGAATGCTCTCCAGCGCAGCCAAATCGCCAGCAAAGTACGCGGTCAGCGCCTGGATCAGCGGCTCGGGTGCTGAGCCGGGTAGCGGATCCAACTGGTAATGACGGTAATATTTGTCGAGTAGCCGCTCCAACCGAGCGCGATAATCCTCAAAGTCCAGCGCCCGCAGCGCCCCTTGCTCATCCGTCACCAGAAACAGCTGCCCCACAGGCGTCTCAACAGTATCAAGCAGAAATTGCATGTTTGTTCTCCTCTAGCGTCCGATTCAGATCGCTATTAACACCGGCATTAACACCATCCGCAGCCCACAGGTGCATCACTGCATAGGCTCGCCAGGGGCGCCATTGTTCGGCCAGGGCGAGCAGTTGCTTGGCATCAGGCCGCACTCCGCCACCGGCCAAGGCCCTCTGTAACGCCACGTCCGAAGCGAGAAAGGCGTCACTCTCCTGCATCGCGCGCATGGCTATATAATTTGCCGTCCATTCGCCGATACCTGGCAAGGCGCATAGCCTTGTCAGCGTGTGTGACAAGTCACGTTGGCGCTCAAGCAGGCCCGGTTCAGCCAGGCAAGCACACGCCAGATTTACCAGAGCTGCCGCTCGCGACCTTGGCATGCCGAGCGTCAAAATCACCTCTGGGTCGAAAGCCTCGGGCTCGGGGAAATAGCGCGTCAACCCGCTCACTGACGGCGCGGCCAAAGGCTCCCCGAGCCGAGCGACCAATCGACTGACCAGCGTAACCCCGGCGGCTACTGCCACTTGCTGGCCTAATATCGCGCGTACCGCTACTTCAAACGCATCCCAGGCGCCTGCCACACGCAACCCTGGCCGGGCCGCAAGCAGTGGTGCGAGCATCGGTTCACGCGATAACAACCGACTGATCGCATCCGGATCCGCCTTGAGATCAAACATGCGCCGCAACCGGTCAATGATCGATGGCAACGCCTGCAACTGGGAAAAACCAATTTTTACCCGCAATGCCTGGCGCGCTGGCACGTGCTCCACGCAGACCACGCCAACATCCGCACCGATGCGGATGGTGCGCTGATAGATCCCATCCACCACCTGTTCCATCCCAGCAATCGCCCGGCGCTGGAGAAAATCCAGCATCGCTTCCCAGTCATACGGGGGCCGGTAAGGTAGCAACAGGATTATGTCGGCGTGCTCGGCAACGCTGCTCCTCACTCCCCTCAAGCTACTGGGCGGCCGCCCATACAACTGACTGAACGCTTCGTTAAAACGTCGTATGCTGGCAAAACCGCTACCCAGGGCGACGTCGCTCATCGGCAGTCGCGTTTGATGGATCAGTTGCTTGGCCAGCAACAGCCGACGGGTTTGCGCCACACTGCTCGGCGCTGCACCCAGATGCTTGATAAACAACCTGCGCAGCTGTCTTGTGCCCAGCCCTACCCGCTCGGCCAGCGCTTCCAGGCTGCCGTTATCCAGTGCGCCCGCCTCAATCAGCGCCAAGGCACGCGATACCACCGCTGATGTACCGGCCCAGGCGGCAGAGGACGGCGAGCTTTCTGGACGGCAGCGCAGACAAGGCCGAAACCCTGCGTCCTGAGCCGCGGCCGCACTGACGACAAAGCGGCAGTTGGCAAAACGCGGCGTACGCGCCGGGCAAACCGGGCGGCAGTAGATCCCTGTGCTAGTAACACAGGTGAAGAATCGCCCGTCATAACGTTCATCGCGCGCTACAACGGCTTGATAACAGTCGTTCGCTGAAATATCCATAAGCTCATATTACCTCCGCACAACAAAAACGCTGGCGGATTTCGGACCTGAATGAAAGGTGACGCCACGCGTAGAACTGCTTGACGGCGGCGAGATGCGGCGTAACCATCAGCGCAAACATCACCATAAACAATGCTTGTAATTCAACCATGCTGCAGATACTCCCATGTCCGTTAGCACCCAAGTCAAAAACGTTTATCAGCGCGAATCACGACGGGTTCTCGCCACTCTGATCCGGCTACTGGGCGATTTCGAACTGGCCGAAGAAGCCATGCAGGAAGCCTTCACCGCGGCGCTGCAGCAATGGCCGGACCAGGGCGTGCCCGACAACCCGCGCGCCTGGCTGGTCAGTACCGGACGACACAAAGGGATAGACCAGATTCGTCGCCGCCAAACGGCCAGCCAGCATCTGCAACGGCTTGAGCTGGAAGACCTTCCCACCCACGAGCTGAATGAAGACAGCATAGCCGACGACCAACTGCGGCTAATTTTCACCTGTTGCCATCCCGCATTGGCGATTGAAACGCAACTGGCCATGACCCTGCGGGAAATGTGTGGCCTTAGCACCGAGCAGGTGGCGCGGGCGCTGCTTCAGCAACCAGCGACCGTGGCGCAGCGGATCGTCAGGGCCAAGCGCAAAATCCGCGAAGCCGGCATCCCCTATGAGGTTCCCGAACGCAAGGCCCTGCCGCAACGCTTGAGCAGCGTGTTGCAGGTCATCTATCTGGTATTCAACGAGGGCTATTCGAGTACCAGCGGCGAGTATGTAGTCAACGTCGATATGGCCAAGGAAGCCATTCGTCTCGGCACGCTGATGAGCAGCCTGTTGCTTGACGCCGAGGTCTACGGTTTGCTGGCTCTGATGTTATTGCAGGATTCGCGGCGCGATGCACGGCAGTCTGCCGAAGGTGAGCTGATCACCCTTGAGGACCAGGATCGCAGCCTTTGGCATCAGGCGCAGATCAGCGAAGGCTTGCGCTGGCTGGATGCAGCGCTGCAGCGCCCGCCTGCGGGCGCCTACAGCCTGCAGGCGGCGATCGCCGCGCTACACGCCCAGGCCAGCAGTTCCGCCGACACTGACTGGACGCAGATTATTGGCCTGTATGACCTGTTACTGCAGCGCAATCCCTCCCCGGTGATCGCGCTGAACAGAACCGTTGCTGTGGCCATGCGCGATGGACCACGAGCGGGCCTGGCGCTACTGGATCAACTGGCCGATGCCCCCGCACTGCAAAATTACCACCTGTTACCTGCTGCCCGCGCCGACCTTTACCGCCGATCGGGGCAGTTGCCGGCTGCACGTCAAGCTTACAAACAAGCGCTGCAGCTAGTTCAGCTTGGCCCGGAACAACGCTTCCTGCAGCAACGGCTCGACGCACTAGAGCTTGCGCCCGAACAAAAAGATAAATGGCAAAAAAGATAAATTGCTGTCGATTCCGCGCCCTGCCCCCCGACTCATCCAAGCAGCAACAAATAACCTTAAGCTGAATGGAGAAAAGCACATGAAATACATGTTGATGCGCAAGGCCGACAGCCAAACGGAACGCGGCGAGATGCCGAGTGATGAGATGCTCGCCACGATGGCGACCTACAATCAGCAAATGCTCGACGCAGGGGTGTTCGTGGACGGCAATGGCCTGAGCCCCAGCTCGGAGGGCTGCCGGATTACCTTCCGTGATGGCGTTCCGACGGTGACTGATGGTCCCTTTACCGAAACTCGCGAGCTGCTGGCTGGCTACAGCATTCTTGACGTCGATTCACGCGAGGAGGCCATCGAGTGGGCTTGCAAATGGCCAGGCATGGACAGCGAGGGCAACGTTACTTTAGAACTGCGGCGCTACTTTGATCTGGATGATTTTGTGCCTGGGGCCGGTCTCGACCAGCACCGACAGATGGCGGCAAAAATGGCACGCATACCCAGCAGCGTCAGTATGCATCTGGTATTTAACGGCAATTGCCGCGAGGCGATGACCTGGTATGCCGAGGTATTGGGCGCACGTGTAGTGGCCATGCTGACCCACGCCGAGACTCCTGCCGCCAGCGAAGTCCCAACCGAATGGCAGGAGCTGATCATCCACTCCGAGATTCAGATCGGGCGCTATATCATCATGGCTGCGGACATGGGTGGCGACTGCTACCAGCCACCACAGGGGCATTGCGTGCAATTACAATACGATAAAGTCGACGATGCGCGCCTGGTATTTGATCAACTGGCCACAGGCGGCTCGGTCCAGATGCCCTTCGATCAAACCTTCTGGGCAGAGGGCTTTGGCATGCTCACCGATCGTTTCGGAATCGCCTGGATGCTTAATGCCGGTATTGCGCCCGCAGAAAACTGCACGCAAAAAAACGCTAACTCAGCATAGAAAAGGAAGAGCACGATGAAATATCTGGCACTGGTTTATTATCAGGAAAGCCTGATCAACGCGATGACGGAACAGGAGTGGCATGATCTGAATCAGCAGTGCATTCGCTGCGTGGAGAGCCTCACGCAAAAGGGCAATTATCTGGCTGGCCAGGCTTTGCAGCCGGTCAGCAATGCGACCACCGTAAGGGTACGCGACGGTGAAACCATTATCTCCGACGGGCCATTTGCAGAAACCAAGGAGCAACTGGCCGGCTTTTATATGCTCGACGCTCGAGACCTGAACGAAGCCCTGCAATTGGCCAGTCACATCCCGCCCGCCCGGTTGGGCAGTGTCGAAGTGCGTCCGATACGCGAGCTGCCGCCAAGAGATAACAGTATCTGAGCGCCAACCCAGTCGAGCCGGCTGCACTCGGCTGGGTTGAACATTACCGGTTGGCTCAGGCGTTCGCGAAAGCCTGCCAGAACCTAGGCTGGCTACATCTCGACAATTATATCGAACCCGCCGTAGATCATCCGCTGGCCATCAAACGGCATCGGGTTGGTATCCGACTGTAAACGGGGGTCTGCCATCACCTTTTCCATACCGGTATCGCGTACTGCTCGGGAGGGCCAAGTTATCCATGAGAACACCACCGTTTCGTCATCTCGACGTTTAACCGCCATCGGAAAAGACGTTAGCTTGCCCTCCGGCACGTCATCGCCCCAGCACTCGACGAAACTCAATGCGCCATACTCCTTGAATATCACGCCAGCATCCGCTGCATGCTGGCGATATAGCTCCTTATTAGCTGTCGGCACTGCGACCACGAAACCATCAACATAAGCCATAAAAATCTCCTTTATCTGATTAAAGCAACAAAAGAGCGCAGTTGATCCGCGCTACCTAGAATGAGTCGTGTCAGTAAAGCGCAGATCGACAAATGCGGATCAAAATCATTACTTCATTTATTTCAACGATTTACCCTAACTGCTATTTGACAGCCCTGCCAGCGATGACCAAACTCAACACTTGATTAACGCGAGGACGCAGTCATGAAAGGCGACAAAAAGGTCATTCAGCACCTGAACATCATCCTGGGAAATGAACTGGTAGCCATCAACCAGTACTTTTTGCACGCGCGCATGCTGCAAGACTGGGGCTTGAACAAAATGGGTGACCATGAATATCACGAGTCCATCGACGAAATGAAACACGCCGACATGCTGGTCAAGCGCATTCTATTTCTCGAAGGCCTGCCCAATCTGCAGGATCTGGGCAAGCTGATGATTGGCGAGACCGTGCCAGAAATCATCGACTGCGATCTCAAGCTGGAAATGAAGGCCATTCCCGATTTGCGTGAGGCTATCGCTTATTGTGAAAGCGTTGGTGACTATGGCAGCCGCGAATTGTGCGAGAGCATTCTTGAGTCCGAAGAAGAGCACGTCGACTGGCTGGAAACGCAGAAAGGCCTTATCGACAAAGTCGGTCTGGAAAACTTCCAGCAGTCACAGATGTAATACTGCTCTACGGCTTATGCGGGTGAGCCCCCCCTGGCTCGCCCGCACTTTACCTACCATGGATCTGTGTTCTTGATCACAGCACCAGCCTGTCAACCAACGCCCTTCGGTATTATAATCCTGCCCTTCAACTCCAAGGACAGGTCCTTTATCCGATGCTTGCCGTAAAACCCGCCGCCATTACCTGTGCACTACTTGCCAGCCTGCTCTTTTCCGGCTGTACCAGCCTGACACGCAACTCAGACGCTGCACCGGTCTCGGCCGACACGCTGCTACCCGCCTACTACTGGACTCTGGAACAAGCCACAGATCGTTACGGCGATCATAATCAGGATCTATTTGGCGGCGATACCGAGCCCTTGCAGCTGCGCTTCAAAGACAACATGCTCAACGTCTCAGGTACCTGTAATCGGCTCAGCGGGCCTTATAACATCAAGCGCAACAACCTGGTTGCCGGCAATTTAATGCAGACCATGATGGCATGCGAACAGCAACTGATGCATCGCGAAGCTGGCATCAAGACCTACCTCAACAGCCCGTTGGAAATGACCCTGGAGGCGCACCCACACACTCCCAGGCTGACACTGACCAGCGACGAAGGCGGCAAACTCGTATTGGTGGGTAACGCTACCCCAGAAACCCGCTACGGCAATCAAGGCGAAACCTTGTTCATGGAAGTGCAGGCGCAGACGGTGGCTTGCTCACACCCGCTGATCCCTGATTACCAATGTTTGCAGGTGCGCGAGCTGACCTACGATGCGCAAGGCAGACAAACCTCAAATAGCGACTGGACCATGCTATACCAAGGCATCGAAGGCTTTAACCATCAACCCGGCACACGCAACGTCCTGCGCCTGCAGCGTTTTGTGGTAGCCAACCCGAGAGCCGACCAGCCGGGAATCGCTTATGTGCTGGATACGGTGATCGAGACGGTCAGGGTCATCGACTAGGCGCTGGCTACAGCATTAGTGATGCGGGGAATCAGTGATGCGCCAGGTCCTTATCGGTAAACAGCCAGTCACGTAGCTCCTTGTCGAAGGCTGGATCGCGGCGGCGGATCCATTCCAGCGTCATGGCAGCGTGCTCTTTTTCCTCATCACGGTTGTGCTTGAGCACCGCCTTCAGGTCAGCATCCTTGCAGGCATCGACTCGCTGGTTGTACCAGTCCACGGCCTCCAACTCTTCCATCAGCGAAATAATGGCCCGGTGCATATCCCGGGTCTCGTCGCTCAGCTCGGCAACGGGTTCGTGATAACCTTCGTTTGACATGTGCACGTCCTCTTGAATGTTTCATAGCATGCTAGTGAAGCAGCCCGTTCTGAGCAACCTAGACTGGGAAAGTGCATGCTCAATAGGTCATCATTGCGCCTTCAGTGCTTATGTTCAGGCGGCAGTGCGACGCACAAAGGTCAACAACCCGGCAGCCCCGGCAAACAAGCCAGCAAAACTTCGATTGAGTATTTTTTGCTGGCGTGGAGAGCGCAGCAATCGTAGCACTCGTGCAGCCAGCCCCGTGTACCCTGCCATGACGATCAGATCAATCACCACCATCGTCGCCGCGATGACCAGATACTGCGTAAGTAAAGGTTGGGTCAGGTCAAGAAATTGCGGCAAAACAGCGAGCATGAAAACTACCGCTTTGGGGTTGCTGGCATTAATCAAAAAGCCACGCAACACCAGACTTAACGGCCGGCCAACAGGCCGGCCAAGAGACTCGGTGCTCATATCCATTGGCGCGGCGCGCCACTGCCGCCAGGCCAGGTAGAGCAGATAACCGACCCCGAACCACTTAATCAAGCTGAAAGCCAGCTCCGATGTAGCAAGCAGGGCACCGACACCGGCCGCCACCACCGCTATCTGCAATAACAAACCCAACTGCAGGCCTAGCGCTGTCCAGTAGCCGCGGAGAAAACCATAATTCAGTCCGCTGGACATTGATGCAATGGCACCCGCACCCGGCGACAGACTGATAATCCAGCACGCCACCAGGAACGCCAACCACGTTTCAATATTCATTAATCACCCTAGAAAAAGAGTCCCTTTGTTCAGCACTCTAGCAACAAAATATTACCGGCGCTTGTTCCTGCGGAAAAATGTGTCGAATCACTGAACAGCTAGCGGCATTGTCTGTCTATCTCTTAGCAGCCTGTTACACCCAGTCAGTAAATCATCACCCCATCAGGCTGCACAACAGGAGAACTGTTCATGTCCAACTTCAGAATATTAACCGTTGCCTTTACCCTTGCAGCCCTGAGTGCCACTGGCACTGCCCTGGCTGGCCAACACGCAAATCAGAGCGCGGAAGAGTCCGGGCCCACTCATACGCAAGGTTCGCACTCGGACACTGACTCCGGAGGCTCTGCGCAAGTACCAGGCACGCGCGACGGTGCCGAGAAAACCAACCCCTATGACGAGGTTGGCCCTGAGGATCGAGACGACAATATCGGCGACCCTATGGACGATGCCCAAACGATCAATGAATGAGACTTGCCAACAGTCGATTGAAGGCGCAAATTTTAACTAACGGAAGATTGGCAGCACCAAGCCTTTGTTTCCGTCGCGGCAACTTCAACAGCCGAGCAGGCGTTGAAGCGCAGGTAATTAACCATAAGGAATTCCCTATGCAGGTACAGGTCAATAGCAAGCACATTCAAGGTAGCGTCCGGCTGCAGGAATGGGTCAGCGCCACCGTCACTGACCAGCTTGATCATTTCGATGATCACCTCACCCGAGTCGAGATTCACCTCAGCGATGACAATGCGCACAAGGCAGGCTCAGACGACAAGCGCTGTCAGATCGAATTTCGCCCCAAAGGCCATCAGGCCATGTCTGTGACCCACAAAGCAGAGTCACTTGAGCAAGCGGTGAACGGCGCTGCTACCAAGGCACGTCACGCCCTAGAGCATCTGATGGGCAAACTGGAGGCTAAAATCACACCAAGCAAGGTACTTAGCGATCCGTTGCAGGATGAAGAACCCAAGGCAGTCAAGGACGCCCTGTTGCAAGAAGAGTTTCTTGCCAAGCAACACGAGCTGGGCAATAGCTAACCCGCTTGATCGTCCCAGCCATACGTTGGGGCGGCCGTTAAGGCACGCCCCTTCTCAACTCATTCCATATCCTGTAGCCATGCAGATTTCTGGCTACAGTAGGTAGATCACCCCCATGCGTCAGGAACTGTGCGTTATTCGTCGCATGCAACAGGACGACCTTGTCGCCGCCGCGCAAGTCCATAAGAGTGCTTTTTCCCAGCAGCGCAATTCCTTCCATTGGCTGGCGTGCAATTTGGTTGCCTACCCGCGCATCATCGTCTACGTGGCGACCTGTGAAGAACAACCTGTAGGTTATTGCCTATGGACGCAAAAGGGTGGCTTTCGCCCGGAAGTGGTGCTCGAGCTAGAGCAAATCGCCGTCATGCCTGAGCATAGGGGTAAAGGGATTGCTTCGCGCATGATTATCGAGTCGCTGCAAGATGTGCAATCGGTGTTAGCCATGCATCGCTCGGCACTCAAAAATGTGGTGATTACCACCCAAGCCAACTACAGTGCCCAGCGCCTTTATGCATCCGTTCTCGGCGCCAAGGTGGAGGCCGTGATCAGTAATCTGTACTCGCATCATGATGAGGCGATCATGATCGCCCGCGATCTATCACACTTCGGCAAGCCTGGGCCAAGGTCGCTGGCATCAAGACGTCAACTGACCAGAACCCTCGGCTAATCCCTTCACTCTTCTGCCAAGCGACCAATCGAATCAGCTGGTTACTCTTTGTTGTTGCACCGTTTCACCGTCTAACTATTGAGCGTCCAACTGACGCTCAATAACACCAGACAGCTGCTCCCAACCGGGACTGGAAAGCGGAATATTATCCACTAGCACTGTCGGCGTACTTGCCACGCGAAGCTGACGCGAGATAGACAGGCTGGCCTCGACCTCCTCACGACGCTGTTCTCGGGTGAGGCAGCGTTCAAAACGGCCCTGGTTCAGCTTGAGCTGATCGGCATAACCGTTGAAGCTGGCCAAAGGGTCCCGCTCAGTACTCCAGCGTGATTGATGGGCAAACAACAGATCATGCATACCCCAGTACTCACCCTGATCACCGGCACAACGAGCCGCCTGGGCCGCAGGCATAGCGTTGCGATGCTGAGCAAGCGGCAACTCAAAAAACACCAGACGGGCTTTACCCGTATCAATATATTCGGTCTTGAAGCGCTCATGCACGCGCGCGAAACTGGCGCAGGCTGGGCACTGGTAATCGGCAAACTCACGCACGACCACGGGCGCATCCGGATCGCCCAGCTGTACTCCATAGCTATCCAACTCTGCAGGAAAGGGCGGCGTGCCCGCTGGCACCTCAGGTAATGCAATCGCAGGTCCGCTACCCGGCGTAGCCAGATACACAGCAAGTCCACCCAAAGCCAGCACCGCTAGCAGTGCGCCACTCCACAACAACGCCTGCTTGTGCTGTTGGCCCTGGCGCCCAGGCCCCGAACCGCCCGTTGCGTGACGGCGTTTTGCCTCTCCCATAACTCCCTCCCTAGCAATAATGTTCAAAATCCTCAGCCGACGTCAGCTCAACGTCGTGCGGGCGACCTAAGCGTACACCCAGTTCCGCCGCAGCAGTGAGGCAAATGAAAACTCTTGAAACTTTTTTCAGCAGCCCTCTGTCGCATGAGGATGGTAGAGATCTACTGCACCCCATGTGCGGCGTTTGCGCTGCACCAGTCTGTCCATTCAGTGAAGCAAGCTCGTTACTAACGACATACCTCTGCCAGCTGCTGACGCCCGCTTTGCGGCTGTTCAACCTTCGCTGAAGGTACTGAGACTGTGCTCTTACAGACAGATAACAGATAACCCTGGAGGTTACACGCATGACGACAGCATTGGACTTATACCCCACCCGCCTTGCTAAACATAACGCAGCTGACCACCCTGCACACATTGGCCGACGTGATCCAGTAGTGCACGCACGCAACCAGCACCGCTGGAATGGGCCCCTCGACGAAGTCGCTCTTTCCCATTACGAGCGCGATGGCTATCTGTGGTTCGAGGGCTTTTTCTCTCAGGAAAGCATGCAACCCTTCTTTCAGGAGCTCAAAGACATGGCCAACGAGCCAGAGCTACTGGAATCCGATCAGGTCATTGCCGATCCGGCCAGTGGCGCTATTCGCTCGGTCTTCGGCATGCACGAGCTCTCGGAGAAATTCAGCAAACTCACCCGAGACCCTCGCATCCTGGGCATGGTCCGGCAGTTACTGGGTAGCGAGGTGTATATTCATCAGTCGCGTATCAATGACAAGTTTGGTTTCCAGGGCAGTGGCTTCGATTGGCATTCGGACTTTGAAACCTGGCACGCCGAGGACGGCATGCCCCGCATGCGTGCGGTCAGTGCGTCATTGATGCTGACCGACAACAACGAGTTCAACGGCCCGCTGATGCTGATTCCCGGCTCGCACCACCACTTTGTCCCATGTGTCGGCGAAACACCGGACGCGAATTGGACTAGTTCGCTCAAAGCCCAGAAGCTGGGTGTACCGGACCAGGCCACCCTCGCGGAACTAGGCAAACGTGGAGGCATACAAGCGCCCAAAGGCCCGGCTGGCTCATTACTACTATTTGAGTGCAACGTATTGCATGCCTCCAACGGCAACATGTCGCCCTGGCCACGCTCTAATTTGTTTTTTGTTTATAACAGCGTAGAAAATCGCCTGGGTAGGCCCTACGCCGCAAACCAGGAGCGCCCCGAATATCTCGGAGCACGCCACAAAGTCGAACCTCTGGATGTGCATGACGACTTTCCCGAGCTGGCTGGGCAAGGTGTCGCCCCGCTACACGGCAGCCGCTAAACAAGCCTTGGTGACAGCGGACATCCGCCCTCGGCCGGCACTCAGGTACGAAACCGTCCTACCTGCCGCTGCAACCCGGCTGCTAGTTTGGCCATTGATTCGCTGGCCTGGCGGCTTTCTTCGGAGCTCTGCGCTGCCTGATTCGACAGGTCACGGATACCGCTGATATTGCGCGCGATTTCCTCGGTCGTTTGGCTCTGCTCTTCGCAAGCGGACGCAATCTGCGCCGCCATGTCGTTGATGCGCACCACTGATTGGGCCGTATCGTTCAAGGAGCGTTCTGCGCCGGCAGCCTGTTCCACGCTTTGCGAGGCTAGCGCGGCGCCTCGTTGCATTACCGCAACGGCCTGACCGCTGCCCGCTTGCAAGCTTTGAATCATCTCCTGAATGTCTCGCGTGGACGCTTGCGTACGCGCCGCCAGGGCACGCACTTCATCGGCTACCACGGCAAAGCCACGACCCTGTTCACCTGCCTCAATCGCCGCGTTCAAGGCCAACAGGTTGGTCTGCTCGGCAATCGCCTGAATCACACTGAGCACGCCACCGATCTTGTCACTGTCTTGCTCCAGGCGGTTGATAACGCCTGCAGCTTCTTCCACGTCACCCGCCAGCCGGCGCAGTGCATTCATGGTCTGACCTACGACTTCAGAGGCAGCATGGCCCTGTTTGTCCGCCTGACTGGCTGCCTCAGCTGTACTATGGGCGTTATCAGCCACCTCGTGAATGGCGGCGGTCATCTCGG
The DNA here is from genome assembly GCF_000410875.1 of Halopseudomonas pelagia CL-AP6. Classification (GTDB taxonomy): domain Bacteria; phylum Pseudomonadota; class Gammaproteobacteria; order Pseudomonadales; family Pseudomonadaceae; genus Halopseudomonas; species Halopseudomonas pelagia. Next base: position 29,752 of record NZ_AROI01000031.1, on the reverse strand, counting down.
TAGCCGCCGTGCTGACTTGATCAATCGCGCTGTATTGGTCATTAACCAGACGATCCTGATGGGCTGCAATAGTGCTCATCTGCTCTGACGCAGCCGCCACCTGAAGCGTCGAGTCTGCTACCTCGCGAATCAGCGTCTGCAGTTGGCCAAGAAACTGGTTGATACTCTGACCCAACTGACCAACTTCGTCAGTCGACTGAACGTCCACCCGCTTGGTCAAATCACCCTCGCCATCTGCGATGTCCCGGATGCGCCCGAGAATATTCTGTATCGGGCGCAGTATCAGGCCGGGGAATAGCAGAATCATTAACATGCACACCGCCAGTCCGATCAGCGTCATGGTGGTTACGATCGCAGAATCTTTAACGGTAGCCTCGCGCGCTTCGACCACTTCGAGAGCAGCCTGCGCATCAATCTGCTGAGTCATCTGATCAATAATATCGCGCGCCCGACCGAACAGCTCGGCAGACTGGCCGAAGCTCAGCATCTCGGCGCGCTGCACGTCAGCGTCATAATCACTCTGTGCCAGAGTGACTACTTCCTCGGCCATGCGCTTCCAAGCGGCAAAAGCCTCATTGAACTGTCGGGCCATTGCCTTGCCCTCAGCGGACTGGGTGCTGCCGGCAAAGACGTTAACGCGGTCGATTGCCTGCTGCATATTGGTGCGATGCTCCGCACCCATCTCGGCAAATTCGTCTGGATCCAGCCCGTGAACGAAAGCTCGCTCGGCCACCAGCGCCTGGTACAAATCGCGGTCGGCTTCAAGCAAGGTCGTCGCCTGTGGCAACAACTCAGATGAAAAGCGGTTAAGCCGGCTGGAAAGGTCGGTAACCGCAACAAAGGAGACCATACCCAAGGCCAGAAACACTATTGCCAGCATGCCCAGGGGCAATGTCAGCTTCCAGCGAAAACCCATATTACGAAAATAACCGAGCATAATTCGTACTCCAACATTTTCAGTCGCTTTGCGCGCCAGTCAAGAGCCAACAGGACACTATCCCTGGCGCATCTAACCTGCTTATCGACTGAAACGCCGCTTCCTTTAGAGGGAGCACCAAAACAATTGCGATAGACGCAACAATCCGCGCAGCTAAATGCAACGATCAATGGCCGAGAAGGCCCGCTTTTAGCGCTAGGAGAGGTACAGCAGAAGGAACGTTATGGCAAAAAGCCAGCTCAGTGAGAGCTGGCCCGTCGTACTCAGGTCAGCATGATCAAGCGGTTGGGCAGCTCATTGCGCTCGTGCGTAGCGGGCACGTGCAACTGCAGCTGTTCACCACAGGCCTGGATGCAGGTCAGAAAGCCCTGCAGCACCTCACCATCATGTACTTGCGAGGTGAAGCGCTGAACAATGGCCTCCCACACAGCATCATCGATACGGTTTGAGATACCACGATCAACAAGTATTTCCACATAGCGCTCGGCTTCCGAGACAAAGATCAGCATCCCGGTATCGGCCTCGGTGTGATGCAAATTCAGCTCGATAAATTGTCGCCGCGCCAGATTACTAGCCCGCCAATGCCGCACGGGCGCAGGGATCAGCCGCGTCAGTACCATCGGTAGACGAAAGAGTAACGCCAGCACAATAAAGATCACCCACTGCACCAACAGCAGTTGACCAGCCCCGAGCCAGTCGCTGAACAATAGCACCGCGCCCGGTAATACCAGCGCTACCAGGCTGGCCCACAGCAACGGAATGTAATGGTAATCGTCCGCCTGGGCAGCCAACACCGTGACCACCTCAGCATCCGTTGTGAGTTCGATACGGTCGATTGCATCAGCAACTTGCTGCTGCTCGCTTTGTGTAAGAAGAGTCATTGCATTTCCATCCTGGACATTACCAGCCGCCCGAGGCGCCACCGCCTCCAAAGCCGCCACCACCACCGCCGAAACCGCCACCGCCCATACCACCGCCGCGGCCGCCGCCCATACCACCAAGCAGGGCTCCAGCCAGCATGGCGGTTCCTAAACGTCCACGTTTGCCGCGGCCGCCACGGCCACCGCCGCCAATCAGTCCCATCACGATAAAAAACAGCAGTATGAAAACCCCTACCGGCGGCTTGTCGTCCGCTCTGCCAGGCTGAGCCTCAGGCACGCGCAGCGGATCGCCGCCGAGCACCTGAACCATGGCTGTCGCACCCTCAACGATACCGCGCTCGAACTCATTCTGGCGGAACGCCGGGGTGATGATGCTGTTAATGATCATCGATGACTGCGCATCGGTCAGGCGGCCTTCAAGCCCATAGCCAACCTCGATTCGAATACGGCGGTCATCGCGCGCAATAATCAGCAAGGCTCCACTATCGGTATCCGCCTGGCCTATGCCCCAGGTACGTCCCAGCTCAAGGCCAAACTCCTCGATGCTGCGCCCTTGCAGATCAGGCACCGTCACCACCACCACCTGCTCACCGCTAGCCTGCTCATGACTGGCTAACATCGAAGTCAGCTGGGCTTCGGTCTGCGCCTCCAGCATATCCGCCTGGTCCACTACCCGGCCCGTCAGCTCCGGAACGCTAACCTCCTGCGCGACTGCAGTGCTTGCCAGCATCAGTACGCTGACAATCAGACTGGCCAACGAGGTTGCTGCATACCTCATTCGAAACTCACCGCAGGCGCCAGCTCGGCATCCTCGGTGGTAGCCTCGAAGTTCTCACGGATCGGCATATCGCTGTACATCACGCTGTGCCAGAAACGCCCGGGGAAGGTCCGAATTTCGGTATTGTATTGCTGGACGGCAGCAATATAGTCGCGCCGAGCCACCGCAATACGATTCTCGGTACCCTCCAGCTGTGACTGCAACGCCAGGAAGTTCTGATTCGACTTCAAATCAGGATAACGCTCCGACACCGCCATCAGACGACTCAGCGCTCCGGTCAACTGGCCCTGGGCCTGCTCGAAAGCGCGCATCTTGGCTGGATCGTTGAGATCATCCGCGCTGATCTGGATCGACGTGGCACGCGCACGCGCCTCCACCACCGCAGTCAGCGTTTCCTGCTCTTGACGTGCAAAGCCTTTCACTGTTTCGACCAGATTGGGGATCAGATCCGCCCGCCGTTGATATTGGTTCTCCACCTGCGACCAGGCGGACTTCACCTGCTCATCATAAGTAGGAATGTTATTGATGCCGCAGCCGCTTAGAAAAGCCGTCAGCATTAAAAGAACGGCCAGTGGCCAGGTAGATTTCAGGCGCTGCATACGCATGTGGTGTTCGTCCATGCCAGTTGAGGTATTCAATACAGACCGTCAGTCCTGAAACGAGTTCAGGCCGGCCGAAGCACAGACACTAACAGCATCGGCGCTGTTTTTCCTGCCCGGATTGAAAAGCTATCCGCGTATGGGGGTCGCTACGGGTAAACTAACGAACTCATTTCCTAACGTTTGAGCCTGCGATGACTTTTGCAACTCTTGGCCTGATTGATCCCCTGCAGCGCACGCTGGTCACGCTTGGCTATCACGCCCCGACTCCTATCCAGCTGCAGGCCATACCGGCGGTGCTCAAGGGTCGCGATCTGATGGCCGCGGCCCAAACCGGCACCGGCAAGACCGCCGGCTTTGCTTTGCCATTGCTGCAACGTCTGACTCAGGAAGGCCCGAAGCTGCAAAGTAACGCGGTGCGCGCGCTGGTGCTGGTGCCCACGCGCGAGCTGGCCGAGCAGTTATTGCACAGTTTTAACGCCTACGCCCAGGATCTGCCGCTGCGCAGCTACGCCGTATACGGCGGTGTTGCCATCAATCCGCAGATGATGGCCCTGCGCAAGGGCACTGATGTGCTCATCGCCACCCCCGGCCGGCTGCTGGACCTGTACCGGCAAAACGCGCTGAAGTTCGACCAACTGCAGACCCTGGTGCTGGACGAAGCCGACCGCATGCTTGATCTGGGCTTTGCTGATGAGCTCGACCAGGTGTTCGCCGCACTGCCCCGGCAGCGCCAGACGCTGCTGTTTTCGGCCACTTTTTCCAGCGCTATTCGCGTGCTCGCCAGCGAGCTGCTCCGCGATCCTTTACTTATTGATATCAGCCCACCGAACACGGCGGCTAAACTGGTGCGGCAATGGATCATACCGGTCGACAAAAAACGCAAGACCGAACTGTTCATGCACCTGCTGCGGCATCACCAATGGGGCCAGGTGCTGGTATTCGCCAAAACCCGCAACAGTGTCGACCAACTGACCGACAGCCTCACGGCCCAGGGCTTCAAGGCCGATGCGATACACGGCGACCGCCCTCAGCCAAGCAGGCTACGCGCCCTCACCCGCTTCAAGGCAGCCGAAGTGCAAATACTGGTTGCGACCGATGTCGCTGCCCGCGGGCTGGATATTGACGCCTTGCCCCTGGTGGTCAACTTCGACCTGCCCATTGTGGCCGAAGATTACATTCACCGCATTGGCAGAACCGGTCGTGCGGGTGCATCGGGGGACGCTGTCTCCCTGGTCAGCGCCGATGAAGCCAGACAACTCGCTGCCATCGAAACCTTAACGCAGGCGTTGTTAAAGCGTGAGGTGGAACCGGGATTCGAGCCCGAGCACAAGGTTCCTGTCACCGCGCCCGGCGGGCAACTGATCAAAAAACCGAAAAAGCCGAAAAAACCCAAATCGGCACCAGCCAAGGGCAAAAGCCGAATTCATTTGGGTAATTGGTTTGAAGAAAAATAGCCCGCACGGCTGTTCAAATTGTGGTCTGAGTCTCACCGCCGTCAGACACCCTGGCTTTATGGGGTTTCATCTAATTGAAATAACGCTACAATTCGCCCGTTTTTATCGTCGGGCCTAGCCCCAAGGGTAAAACCCGCTCAGAGTGAGCGCGCGCCGCGCGCTTGATCACGCTTCAGGGAGTAAGGCGATGTACAGGAAGTTTGCAGTGGCAGTGCTGGCGGTCATAGCCGTTGAAGCTCAAGCCAAGGTTGATAACGTGCAAGCTGCACGCCTTGGCGCCGACCTTACGCCACTGGGTGCGGAACGCGCTGGCAACGCCGCGGGAACCATACCCGCCTGGACCGGTGGTGTTACCGCTCCGGCCGAGTATCGTGAGGGCATGCACCATCCCGACCCCTATGCTGATGACGCGGTCCTCTATCACATCACCCATGAACACACCGAACAGAACGCCAGCCTGCTGCCTGACGGTTTACGTGACCTGCTGGAACGCCACCCCGACTATTACCTGCGCGTATTTCCAACCCGACGCAGCGCCTCTGCGCCGCAACGCATCTATGACGCAACCCTACAGAATGCGCTGAATGCCGAGCTGGTTGAGAACGGCAATGGCATTACCGGCGCGGCTGCCGGCGTGCCTTTTCCCATTCCGCAAAATGGCACTGAGGCCATCTGGAACCATATCCTGCATTACCGGGGAGACCAGAACCATTTCATTAATCACCAAGCCGTCGTTATCAACGGCAACGTCAATCTGATCCGGCGTGACCGGCAGATATACTACGTTTATGGTCGGGAAGGCATGACGCCTGACAAGCTCGACAATACCTTGCTGCATTACAAATACACCGTGACCGCTCCGGCCAGACTGGCTGGCACCTCATTGGTGGTGCAAGACCCGCTTGACCAGGTATTCACCACGCGTAAGGCCTGGCGCTACAGTTCAGATAATCGTCGCGTCCGGCGCTTGCCTTCACTGGCTTATGACTCATTGCAACCCGATACCAGCGGCCTGGCTACTGCCGATGTGGTGGATTCCTACAACGGCGCGCCTGATCGCTACGAATGGACATTGGCCGGCAAGCGCGAAATGCTCGTTCCCTACAATAGCTATGCCGTGCACCAGCAAGGCATTCCCTACAACCAGATTGTGCAGGCCAAGACCTTGAATCCGGAGTTGCTGCGTTACGAGCTACACCGCATCTGGGTGGTCGATGCCAATCTGCGCTACGGCTATACCCATCCCTATGTGGTACGCCGGTTCTATATCGACGAAGATAGCTGGCAGATTCTTGCCGTCGACTTGCGCGACAAGAACGGCGAATTGATCGGCCTGCAGGAAAGTCATCCGATCAACTACTACGACGTGCCCATGTTCGGCAGTACGCTGGAAACGCTCTACCACTTGAAGAGTGGTAATTACTTCGCCGACGGGCTGGATAACAACGAGCCTATGTATAACTTCAAGGCCAACCTGAATCCACGTGATTTTTCACCGCAAGCCCTACGCCGCGAAGGTAATTAAGCTAGCAGCCAACAGAAATACAACAGGCGCCTCAAGGCGCCTGTTTTTTTAACCCTGATCAAACAAACTCAGCCCAGAAGCACCACGTGCCCTTCCTGCGGATCAATCCGCCCAGCACACAGGCTATCCATTAGACCTGAGCCGCTTCCAAGCCCTCCTGTTCATTGACCCGCATCCATGACTGTTGCTTGTCGCTGGGCAAGGCCCTCGGAATAACGCCTTCGCCCTGCGCTAAATCCGAAAACGCCGGACCCACAAAGGGTCCGGCGCAGGTTAAAACGCTGCTGCGATATCAGTACGGGCAATTGCCACGGTATTCAGAAATCCGATTATCGGCAGTGTGATTGGGGCCACAAAGAAACTGTTTGTACCGCTCGTCCTGATCCAGATGCAGTTTCATCCACGACACGCCCATACGGCTAAGCACGCTGTCATAGCGCCCGAAGGAGGCAGCTCCGTTGGCGCAATAGTGGTTGCCACCATCGATCTCAACAAATGCCTTGTTCAGGTCGCCGGGCAGACGATTGTAAAAAGGTGACGCATGGCTACCGACGGGCGCAATAATGTCAGACTCGCAAGCAAAGATCAGCGTGGGCGCCTGAACATTACGAAATTGCAGGCTAGAGGTATCCCAAGGTGCCAACGGAATAGCGGCACTGATACGGCCCTCAGTTGCTACGCGCAAGGTGCCGCCCCCGCCCATAGACCAACCCACCACACCCAGACGATTGGTGTCGATCATCCCGCGCACCGCACTGCGGGTCGCGGTGTTCTGGTCAATCAGATAGTCCAGCGCACTGTTAATCTGCCGGGCACGGCTGGGCGGTTGGTCAAAACTCGTATTGGTGTCGATAGTCATAACCACAAACCCATGCGACGCCAGTTTCGGCCCCCACCACTCGATAGAAGACTCGGCAGAAACGTAGCCCGGAATCACCACTATCGCTGCCATGGTACCCGTAGTGCCGCTGGGGTAATGAATCGTACCGCCGCCAAAACCGCTCACCAAACCGGACACACGGCTGGTATTGACCGAATAGGGTCCACGGTCGGCTTCAAGAAAAGAAACAGAAGGGTCTGGGCCACGGGCAAATCCACCCGGCTCTACCGGATCCTGTGGAGGCGCAGGGTTAGCCGCCATGACAGTAGCAGACAGCATGAGGGCGCTCGCCGCGAACAGCGTGGACAGGCTTTTGGGGATTAGTGTGTTTTTCATTGAAACTCCATGGATATAACAACGGTTTTATTATTGAAATGGGGTGTGGCTGATGGTCCACGGACGAGAGAAACACCATCAACCGGCTGGAGTTTTGACGCACCAAGAATACAAGTCAACAGCCATTCGGAACTTTCACCCATATGGGTTAAAGTTCTGAATGGGACATTTTCCATAAATGATCAAATGAACTGAATACTTATAAATCAGCATGTTAACCCGAATGGGTGATGCGCCATTGAACCAACTTTGTTGTTTCACAAATAAGCAGCTAAAACCAACTTTGTTAAACCTGGACATAAGGCATCAGAGGACAAGAGCACTTAAACGCCCCTAAGATTAAGCGTTCACGGCATGTAAGCCTTAATAGTATGCATGAGGGGTCTTTTTCAGCGTACGGTGAGGCGGGGCCAAAAGGCTCATGTGACCGCCAGCTCAAGGCCAACAGACCGACGCCAGTTAAAGACCCTTGGAAAAATCAAGAACACAACCGGCTTGAGGCCACCTGCTTGCATGATGGCGTCAAAGTGTGACCTGTCCGGCAAAGCTGTCACCTTTCAATTGACCTTGGCGCCGGGATTATTAAGCTCTTGCGCCAGCGTGTTCTCAACACGCCCATACATGAACAGAAAATCAGCAACGGCTCGCAAGCCTGCGCATAACTTCAAGACAAGAGCAGCCTTACAGGGAGCGTTAAGCGTTATGCTGAAAATTGGTATCGGTTCGAAAACCTCCACCGGAGGCGTCGTCATTGAAGGCAATCAGGGGTTGATGTTCGATGGCCTCGTAGCCAGCTCCGTCGGCCACAAGGCCACCTGCCCCGCCTGTAAGAAAGGCATCGGCGCAATCGTGGCGGTAGGCAGCAGAACCATTAACCTGCCCGCTGGCCCGGCAGCCCGGGCCGGCGATTACGTCGCCTGCGGTTGCCCAACGGGGTCCAATACGCTGGTTGGTGAAGGCACTATTACCCTTGGCAGTACACGTGTGGGCGCTTAACAATGGTATGAGCAAAGTCCACGCAGTGGCAGCTACCCCTGACTACTGCTGAACAGCCAAACGCACAGCGCGTTGACGGTGGCTGATATAAATCAGCGCCAGCGCGCCCATCAGCAAGGCCATCGACAGGTAGCGTGATAGGTCCAATGGCATACGGGCGTTACCGAGCCAGCCGAAGTGGTCGATCAATAGACTCATCACCAACTGCCCGGAGATGACCGCCACCGTGGCCGCCGCAGTACCAACGCGTGGCACCGCGAATACAATCGCGAGCATGTAGACCACGCCAAACAGCGCACCGATTAACTGCCATTTCGGCACGGTGAGCAAGGTCGCCTCTTTAGGCGACTCGAAGAAGAACATCAGCAGAAAGGTAATGACCGCGCCCACGGCAAAAGTTAGCCAGGCACTTTCGACCACGCCCGCGTTAGCGCCCAACTTGCCGTTGATGGAAGACTGCGCCGCCAGCACTGACCCGCCAATTAAAAGTAAAGTAAAAACAATAGGTAATAGCATATTAATATCCTTTTACATTAACCATAACGCCGCAAGAATCATCACCAGCGCCTGCAGGCGATAAGCGTCTACCGCTCGCCGTTCGCTGCCGAGCAGACCAAAATGATCGATGGCCAGACTGGCCGCGACCTGCCCGCAAAGAATGCCGACCATGGTCATGCCAACCCCTACCAACGGGGTTGCTATGGTCAGTATGATGACGTAGATCGGCCCCAGAATACTGCCGGTCAACATCCAGCGCGGCTGGGCAAACAGGTGCCCAAGCTGCCGCCGCGGTGCGAACACCAGCACCAGCGACAGCAACAATGCTCCAACCAGAAAAATCGACAGAGTGGCGGAAAGGTGCCCTACCTGCTCACCCAGCGGACCCAGTAACCCCGCCTCCACCGACAGCCCCATACCGGCTACCAACACCATCAGCAAAATGATTGCTTGTTGCATACCGCCTCCTTTACTCAGGCGGGCAACAGTAATGCGCACGAAGACTTGCTACAATTGGGTCAAATGACAAATGACTATTGCTTTTTGGACAACTCACCCAGCTTACTCGCGCTCCGGCTCTTCGTTCGCGTCGCACTGTCCGGCAGCTTTGCCGAAACCGCACGTTTCTACAGTCTGCCGGCCTCGTCGGTATCGCGTCATATCGCCAACTTGGAAAAGCACCTGGGCCAACGCCTGCTGTTTCGGCATACCCGCGCAGTGCGCCTGACCGACGCCGGAGAGCGCTACTACACGGATGTCAGGCAGATTCTCGAGAGTCTGGAGCTGGCCAACGAGCATGTTAGTAGCAGCGGTGGCGGCCCGCGCGGGCTGCTGCGCATCAATGCGCCGGTGGCCTTTGGTCGCCGGCATATCGCCCCGCTCCTGGCAGAACTACAATCACAGCATCCGGCGCTGGAGGTCGAGCTGACGCTCAGTGACGCCTTTATCGATCCGGTAAAGGAAGGTGCGGATGTAGTCATTCGGGTCGGCGCACTGGGCGATTCCAGCCTGGTCGCGCGCCAGCTTGCCCCGCAGCGGTTTGTCACTTGTGCGGCGCCGGCCTATCTCGAGCGGCACGGTGTGCCCTCGCATCCTGAGCAACTGGTGGAGCACAACTGCCTGGTATACAAGGGCACCCGTGGGATTCAGCCCTGGTACTTTCGCCCACCTGGCTGCGCCAACTTCCAACGCTTCGATGTGAACGGCAACCTTTACGGAAACAATGCTGAAAGTCTGGTGGAGGCTGCGCTACAGGGGCAGGGCATCGTTCTTTTCCCCACCTGGCTGCTGTACCAAGCGTTGCGCGAACGCACTCTAGTTCCGGTGCTGGACCATTTCGAAGCCTCTGGCGAGGTCACACTGGAAGGCATCCATGTCATCTATCCGGAAAATCGCCTGCGCTCATCAAAGGTCGCCGTGTTTCTTCAGCATCTTTTCCGGGAAACCGGCGAGCGGCCCTATTGGGATAACTAAAGCTCAACGTCCTTGGCCCGTTCCATCTGCTCCCTCAATCCGCTCCCTCGGCGGGAAAAACACCGGCAGGTCGAGATCGCCATCACGCTTTCATCATTGCGCTGAATACCACCACCACTGCGCGTTTGCCGAGCCCGGGCCAGCCTGACTACACTTCAGCAATCACCTTCACACCAAGGACAGATCATGAGCTTTGATACTCCTCTATATCTCTGCGGGCCGCTACGCGAACCCAAACAGATGCTCGCAGACCAACAGTACAGTGGCCACACCTCGATCCATGACGACAGCATGGCGGAAAAGCTCGGCTTCAGAGCCGGACCGATTGAAGGCCCCACCCACTTCAGCCTGTTCGTTCCGCTACTGGCCGAGGTCTGGGGGCAGGCCTGGTTCGAGCGCGGCTGCTTCTCATCGCACTTCCAGAACATGGTCGTTGAGGGTGAGCTGGTTCGCGCCTTTGTTGAGCGTCCAGCGCCCGGCGCCACGCGCGTGCGCGCTTGGGCTGAGAAGGCCGATGGCACTCCGGTACTGGAAGCCAGCGCCAGCCTCGGCCCTGACGGCGGACCAACACTGCTGGATGAGCGCATGACCAAACTACGCGGGCCTGAGAAGCTGGTTATTCTGTCTGATCTGCAGGTTGGCATGGTTGGCGTCGCAGACGAAAAAGTACGCATGGATGCCGAGCAGCACATGGGTGATCTGTATCCCTTCTCGCTCGCCCAGAAGCTGGAGGGCATCACCGAAAACTCGCCCTGGTATTCGGACGCTGCCAGCAGCCCCTGGGGCCGCGCCATCATCCCGTTGGAGATGGTCAGTGTATTGGCCGAGTACACCAGCAAGCAGGCCGCCTTCCCGGTCAAGCAACCGGTGATTGGGCTGTTCGCTGATCAGGAAATCCGCATGATCGATGGGCCGCTGTTCGTCGGCGAGGACTATCTGATCCGTCGTGAGGTCGTGGCCTTGTCCGAGAGTAAACGCACCGAATCCTACTGGGTTCGCAGCCGTATCTACGACGCCAGCGGTGAAACACTCAAGGCAGAGATGCTGCTCAACCACGCCACGCTCAAGCACTCCTACCCCAACTACGAAGCCGAAGCATCCGCCTGATAAAATTGCGTCGCTACTCTAGGGTAGCCGCGCAGCCAACCCAACCCGCCCTTGTCTCTTTCAGCTCGTCGTGTCCGTCTTGATGAATATTGCATGACGGTCATGCATCCGTAATACCGACATTCTAGGTTGAGATGCTTCGTCACACACAACCAAGGATGCGGAAATGCTGAACTATAGATTAAAGGGGCTGGCTGGGCTGGTCATCTGTACTTCCCTGGCGGCATGTAACAGTGGCTCTTCCGATAATTCCAGCGATGATCCGGCGCAGGCTGGTCCCCTTACACTCAACATAGCGCATATAAACGATCATCACTCGCAGCTTGATGCCTTTGCCGGTTTTGAAATTCAGCTGGACGGCGAAACTACCCGCGTTGAGTTGGGCGGCTTTTCACGCGTCACCTCCGCCCTCGCCGAGATTGAACAACGTGTTCCCAACCTGCTGAAGCTACATGCGGGTGACGCCATTACCGGCACCCTTTACTACACCTTTTACAAAGGTGAAGCCGATGCGGATATGATGAATACCGTCTGCTTCGATGCCTTCGCCCTCGGCAACCATGAATTCGATGATAGCGATGCGGGTTTGAAAACCTTTCTCGATTACCTGGCTGAAGGTGATTGCGACACCCCGGTACTGGCCGCCAACGTCAAGCCTCAGGTCGGCACGCCGCTGGCACCCTCGGCAGTTGATGATTACATCAAGCCCTACACGGTTCGCGAAGTCGACGGTGTGCAGGTCGGCATCATAGGTATCGATATCAGCGGCAAGACCACTAACTCTTCTCGTCCCCTGGACAGCACCGAGTTTCTTGACGAGATTCAGACTGCCCAAGATGTCATTAACGAGCTGCAGAGCCAGGGCGTCGAGCATATCGTGCTGCTCACCCACCAGGGCTATGAGAACGACAAAAGCATGGCAGCTAACCTGAGCGGTGTAGACGTGATCATCGGCGGCGACTCGCACTCGTTACTCGGCGATTTCAGTACCTTGGGCCTGGCCTCCTCCGGCGACTATCCGACCCGTGCAACCAATGCCGATGGCGACCTTGTCTGTATTGGTCAGGCGTGGGAATACAGCAAGGCATTGGGCCTGATGAGCGTAGAGTTCGATGGCGAGGGTAAGGTCGCCAGTTGCGAGGGCCAAGCATCACTGTTGATTGGCGACACCTTCCAACAAGCGGTAGACGGAACCTTTTCTGCCGTCGGCGAGTCGCGCCGTCAGGAACTGCTGACGCTAGTCGAGACCATGGACGAGCTGAATGTCACTGCACCTGACACTGCCGCAGAAGCGATTCTGGCGACTTACAAGGATCAGATAGACGAGCGCAAGCAAGAGATTATTGGTTTGGCAAATGAGTCGTTCTGCCTGGTACGCGTACCCGGCGAGACGACCAACCGCAGCAGCGGTACTCCCGGCTGCGCCACCGCCAATACCCTGGCCCAAGGCAGCGATGCTGCCCAATTAGTCGCCGAGGCCTTTCTCAACGCCAGCCAGCGCGCCGACTTCGCACTGCAGAACGCGGGCGGCGTGCGAATTCCGCTACCTGCAGGCGAAATCACCTACAACACCGCATCCACCATGCTGCCTTTCACTAACGTGCTGGTAGAGCTGGACATTACCGGTGCCGAGGTGGTGTCGACCCTGGAAGACGCGGTAGCCAACCATCTTGACGCCTCAGGTTCGGACGGTTCCCAGCCTTATGCGGCGGGCCTGCGCTGGGATGTCGATTTATCCGAGATACCTGGCTCACGCTTCAGTAATGTTGAGGTACGGAACGAGAACGGGCAATGGGTGCCGATTGAACTGAATCGCACTTACGTGCTGGTGACCAACGACTTCATTGCTGAGGGTCGCGACGGGTACACCACTTTGGGCACGGTCACCGACGATGGACGCTCGGTAAATACCTACCTGCTTTACACCCAGAGCCTTGTCGATTACCTGATCGCTCAGAATAATGTGTCCCGTCCCATGCGCGGAGATTACTCTCATCAGGTTGTAATAACCGCCAGTGGCGTTCTACTGACGGACTAACCCCGCTCTAGCTCGACTGGAAGCGCTCTGTCTGGAGCGTTTTCAGCTACCTTCAGAGATCAGTGCTTTTCCCCACGATCAACGACACCAAATAACGCACCATCGGCAGCACCAGGGTAATAGTCGGGAATGCCACCACGAAAGCCAGCATCCAGGCCTTAACCCAGATCGCCCAAATACCGTCCACCAGGCCGATATTAAACAGCGTGATCACCATCGACATGATGCCTGACATGATCAGCGCCATCAGGCAGGAAAACACGTAAGCGGTATATTTCTGTGGAATCAAGTTGAAGGCTTCCTGTTAGTTAATGCCGACATTAGGGTATCAGCATCGAAGGCCACCAGGACGCACGCTGACGGCGACGCAGTGGCGTGAACACCGTGGTGTACAGATAAGGTATCTGATGCATACCCCACTCTGCTCGGTAGAACCTGTAGGTCAGATAGACTGAGACTCGTGTGGCATCATCATCGAGCCCATCCGCCCAATACCGCCCTAGCCACACTGATGTTGGTCATGCTCAACCATTGAATTCGAGCATAGAATCCAGGCCATTGCCAGAGTGGTCGTCACCCGTACATAGCGGTAATGCAAGTCCGCTCCGTACTCCATGACCATTGCAGCTAAAGGTGCGCACTGCGGTGCATAAGCCTATCACTGCTGATCCTTCGCAACGGGGATTTGCATGATAAGCCATTGAAATAACAAAGCCCCGGCTTTTAACGGCCGGGACTTTATCAGCAGTACGGTTCTGGCGGCGACAGCTAGAAGTCGAATTTAACCCCTACCGTCAAATTTCGACCCGGCAACAGCACTTCATCCTTAATAAAGGACGAATGCTGGCGGGCTTTCTCGTTCAGCAGGTTATTCGCCCGGGCATAGAGCAGATAGCCGAGATCCTCATTCGCCTGACCGCGATAACTCAAACCCGCGCCCAGCATGGTGTAGCCCGAGGTAGAGGTTTCATCGTCAGCCACGCGGCTCTGGCCCTTCACGCGGTAAGCTTCAACTTGCCCGGCGAGACCTGCACTGATGCGTTGATCAAAGCGCACGCCAAGACGGCTCGCGGGGATGCGTGGCAGATTGCCGTCACCTTTGAGCTTGCCGCGCACCATATCGCCAAACAGGCTAACTTTCAGGCCCTCAGTAGCCTGCAGCCCGATAACGCCTTCCACCCCATGCAGCACAGCATCGCGCTGACGGTACTCGAACTCGCGTACACCGTCGCCGGGATCGGTTCCGGCATCGGCCATATAGATGAAGTCGGAAATTTGATTGCGATACACACTCAGGTCGTACGTCATCAGACCCGTCAGCTTGCTCAGGCCGAACTCGATGTTGTAGCCAGTCTCTTTCTTCAGGTCAGGATCGCCCACTTCGATCACTCCGGTCGCCGCGTGCGGGCCGAAGGCGTACAGCTCCTCCGCGCTGGGCAAACGCTGCGAGCGCGAGAGGCTGCCACGCAGTGCGTAGTCCGGAGCAAAGCGCCAGGTGGCGCCAGCCGAGACCGAGGTACCGCTGTGCGACCGGTCTGGTGCAGTGACACCGGCGCGAATGCCGTCAGCATCGATATCCTGCCAGTCATGCCGCAGGCCCAGCTCATAACGCCAGTCCCCCATCCTGAGCTCTTCCAGCAGAAAAACGGCATGGCTACGGGTTAGCGTGGGTATCAGGTAATCCTCTTCGCCTTCGGCGGAGAAATCACGCCGGGAGGTCTGCCCACCGACCACACCTCGCCAGCCATGGAACGGCTGGTGGGTCAGCTCCAGCCGCGCTTCGGTACCCTGGTTCTCGAAACGGGTACCGACTACGCCCTCTTCGATCTCGTCGTGCTCATAATCGGTATGCGACACGCGCAGTTTGGCCAGTTCAAAGCCGGCAAAGGGATCAGCGTACTCGCCGCGCACATCCCAGCGGCGCTGAACCATGCTGATATAGGCATCGTGATCGCTCTCATGCTCGTGATCATGATCGTGGTCATCGTGATCGCCGTGACCACCGCAGTGCCACTCGGTCTGGTGGTGGGTGTGGCAGTCGATATGTTCATGCGCGAGCAGACCGTACTCTTTCTCCTGGCGACTGAATGCAGCACCCAGATAGCCGCGCTCGCCAACCCAGCTCAAGCCCAGCGAATAGGAGTCCGAGTCATTGAACGCGCCTTCCTGCCGTGAGGGATTACCGGGTATCCGATAGGGCTCCGCTTCCGATTTGCTCGCTTCGATATGCCCGGCTACCTGGCCCGCCCCCAGGGTCACGCCCACAGCGCCGGCTCTTTCGTCAGCAACTGAGTTGCCGCGCAGGTGCACATTCCCTTCGATGCCTTTCTCGGGGACGTAAGTCGGCACCTTGCGGTCGATCAGGTTGACCACGCCGCCTATGGCGCCGCCGCCGTAAAGCAGGGTCGCCGGGCCCTTCAGTACCTCTATCTGTTCAACCAGCAGCGTATCTGTGGTGATGGCGTGGTCCGGGCTAATGGTCGAGGCATCCATTACGTCGACGCCATCGCTCAGCACTCGGACCCGCGCACCTTCAAGACCGCGTATCACTGGCCGGCCAACACCGGGGCCAAATCCTGAGGCATGCACACCTGGCAAACCATTAAGCATATCGCCCAGCGTGGCCTCAATGCGCTTCGTCAACTCATCGCCACGCAGCACTTCCACCGGGGTGGTCATTTCCGTAGGGCGGGTATTCAGGGCCGAAGCGGTAACGGTTACCTCATCGAGTGTTAGCGCCTCATCAGCTGCAGCAAAAGTCTGCACATGAAAGGCAAATGTGGCCATAGCAACCGACCAGGCCAATGGATGGCGTGACTGTTTCATAGAACTCCCCTCGTAGTTTTTCATTCATGCGCTCTGCGTCGGCAGGTGCGAACGGGGGAAGAATATAAACGTTATGTTATAACAATTAAATAAAAATATTGACCAGCCTGGTGTGTCGATGGAGGTCCGGATGCTCTGCGGCTGGTCCTGAGCGGAGGGAGTGATATGATCGAAGCAGGTTCAAACCCCTATCCTCACCCTGACCAAGGTGGCCACATTGATCCTACGCAACGCAGTCCAGCTCATCTGCTATCCCAATCGCATTGGTAACAACCTCAAAGACCTGCACGCGGCAATCAATCGCCACCTGTCCGGCGCCATTGGCGGTATTCATATCCTGCCGTTCTTCCCATCCAATGCCGACGGCGGTTTTTCGCCGCTGACGCATAAGGAAGTGGATCCGGCCTTTGGCACCTGGGACGATATCGAGCGGCTGGCAGCCGAATATGACATCTGTTCGGACCTGACAGTGAATCACATCTCCGATGAGTCCGAGCAGTTCAAGGATTTCGTCCAGAATGGATTTGATTCGCCCCATGCCGAGCTGTTTGTGCATGTCAGCCGGTTTGGCCAGATAACCCCGGACGACCTGGCCAAGATTCATATTCGCAAGGAGAAGGAGCCCTTTCGTGAGGTGACCTTCGCTGATGGCAGCACGGAGCGCGTCTGGTGCACTTTTACCGAGCGGCAGATCGACCTCAACTACGAGGCAGAGATCACTTATCGCTTGATGGAAGAGTACATTCAGTTTCTCACCAGCAAAGGCATCAAGCTGCTGCGCCTGGACGCCTTCGGCTATACCACCAAACGCATTGGTACCAGTTGCTTCCTGGTCGAGCCGGATGTATACCGCATCCTTGAATGGGTCAACGAGACCGCCGCCCGCTATGGCGCCGAGTGCCTGCCAGAGGTACACGACCACACCAGCTTTCAGTACGCCATCAGCCGCCGCAACATGCATCCTTATGCGTTCGCCCTGCCACCGCTGCTGCTCTATTCGCTGCTCGACAATAACAGCGTCTACCTGAAAAACTGGCTGCGCATGTGCCCGCGAAACAGCATTACGGTGCTGGATACCCACGACGGTATTTGCATTCCTGATGTGGAGGGCGTGTTGCCAGATGACAAGATTCGCGCGCTGATCGACAATATCAACGCGCGCAGCGCTGATCCGATTCTGCGCCGCTCCGCCGCCCGGGTGAACAGCGTCGGCGCCATCTACCAGCTCACCTGCACCTTCTACGACGCATTGATGAACAACGATGACAGCTACATTGCCGCCCGCGCGATTCAATTCTTCACCCCCGGCATCCCCCAGGTCTACTACGTCGGGCTGCTGGCCGGCTGCAACGATGAAGAACTGATGAACACGACTGGCGAGCTGCGCGATATCAATCGACATTTCTACAGTCTGGAAGAGATGGACGAGGCCATCGAGCAACCGGTGGTGCAGCGGCTGCTGAAGCTGATGCGCTTTCGCTCCAACTATCCGGCTTTCGACGGCCGCTTCGAGCTCAACTATTCAAACGACTCCAGCGTGTCGATGGCCTGGCGGCATGGCGAGCACTATTGCCATTTATTGGTCGACCTCAACTTCAAGACCGCCAGAATCACCTATCTGGACGAGCAGGATTTCAGCGAACAACGCTTCACTTGCTAGGTCAATAAGCCTTATGCCATTGAGCGGGCCAAGCACTGATTGATCAATGCTTTTCGCGGCGCTGGGCTCGTGCCAGACGATGCTCTTCCTCCCGACGTTCTGCCAGCACGTTTTGCACATAGCCGATATGCCGGCTTGCGCTGGCCCGTGCATCATCCGCACGGTGCTCAGTAATGGCTTCAAACAGCTCGCGGTGCTGGCTGATCAGCATCAAGCGAGTTTCAGGCCGCAGTTCATACATGCCGCCAATATTGGTGACCACGTTGCGCTTGAGCAGATCGAACAGCCCACGAATGGTGTGCAGCAGTATGGTGTTGTGGCTGGCTTCAGCAATGGCCAAGTGGAAGCGCGCATCGGCAGCCCCCTCCTCCGTGCGGCTGGTAGCGCTGAGCGGATCATAACAGGCTTGCAATGCGTCATAGGCGTTGCGCAGATGTTGCAGATCCAGGTCGGTGGCACGCATGGCGGCGTAGTAGGCGCAGTCGGCTTCCAACGTGTGCCGGAACTCAAGTAGATCGCGCTGAGCTTCCGGGTGGCTTTCCAGCAAGCTCAGTAGCGGATCACTGAAACTCGATCCCAGCGTGGCGGCAACATAATTGCCCCCTCCCTGGCGACTGACCAGCAGCCCCTTGGCCGCCAGTTTATGCATTGCTTCGCGCAGTGAAGGCCGTGAAACACCGAATTGCTCAGCCAGAGCACGCTCGGCTGGCAAGCGTTCACCGGGCTGCAGAGCGCCCTCTAGAATCATCGATTCCAATTGCTCGACGATGGTATCAGCCAACCGGCGCTGATGAATCTGACCTATTTTCATAACACTCCAAATTGGTATTACCAATAGGTTAAAAGTATGCATTCACTTCCAGTCGTGAGCAACCCTTTATCTTATTATTAGACAAAAGTCTTATTTATCTGGTTTGACACCGCTACAAAACCTGCCATACCCTGAACACCGCCACCAGAATATTGGTCTTACCAATTAACCATCTAAAAATAATCAGGAGCACTCATGTCATCCGGAGTCCTAGCCTCGCTGGCGCTTTTTCCCATACTGCTTGCTGGCATTCTACTCATCGGCCTACGCTGGCCGGCGCGTCGAGCCATGCCGCTGGTCTATCTGGTTACCGCCGCTATAGGCTTGCTGGCCTGGGACATGAGCCTCAACCGCATCCTCGCGTCTACTCTGCAAGGTCTGATTATTACTCTCGGCCTGCTGTGGATCATTTTTGGCGCGATTCTGCTGCTCAACACGCTTAAACATTCCGGCGGTATTACCGCGATTCGCGCCGGCTTTGCCACCATCAGTCCGGACCGGCGCATTCAGGCAATCATTATCGCCTGGTTGTTCGGTTGCTTTATCGAAGGCGCCTCCGGGTTCGGCACCCCAGCGGCGATTGCCGCGCCACTGCTGGTTGCCATCGGCTTCCCAGCCATGGCTGCCGTGCTGATGGGCATGCTGGTACAGAGTACGCCGGTATCCTTTGGCGCGGTCGGCACACCCATTCTGGTGGGTGTAACAACCGGCCTGGATAGCGTAGCCATCGGTGCCGATCTGGCCGCGCAGGGATCCAGCTGGGACGCCTACCTGATGCTCATCAGCGCCAAGGTAGCGATCATTCACGCCATTGTCGGCACCATTATGCCGCTGATAATGGCGCTAATGCTGACACGTTACTTCGGCAAGGAAAAAAGCTGGCGCGCAGGCTTCGAGGTACTCCCCTTCGCACTCTTTGCCGGCCTCGCTTTCACTATTCCCTATATGCTTACCGGGGTATTTCTCGGGCCCGAGTTTCCGTCGCTGCTGGGCGGACTAGTCGGTCTGGGCATCGTCACCACGGCTGCCCGCTTCGGCTTTCTGGTGCCCAAAACCACCTGGGACTTTGCTGACCGCAAGGACTGGCCAAGCGAGTGGCTGGGCAGCATCGAGATGAAACTCGATGAGCTGACGGCCAAACCCATGGGCAGCTTCCGCGCCTGGTTGCCCTACATGCTGGTGGGCGTCATTCTGGTCATCAGCCGCGTATTCCCCGAGGCCACCGCACTCTTTCGCGCGGTCTCCTTCAGCGCCAGCAACCTGCTCGGTGAAGCTGGCATCAGCGCCGGTATTGAGCCCTTCTATCTGCCGGGCGGCATTCTGGTGCTGGTGGTGCTGGCAACATTTTTCCTCCATCGCATGCAGGTCAAGGAGCTCGCCTCTGCGGTCAAGGAGTCCAGCAATGTGCTGCTCAGCGCCGGGTTCGTCCTGCTATTCACCGTGCCCATGGTGCGCATCCTGATCAACTCAGGCGTGAATGCAGGCGACCTGCCAAGCATGCCGATCGCCATGGCCAGCTTCGCAGCTGACAGCGTCGGCGGCGTATACCCACTCGTCGCCCCCATGATCGGTGCGCTCGGCGCCTTCCTGGCTGGCTCCAACACCGTATCGAACATGATGTTCAGCCAGTTCCAGTTCGGCGTTGCCAGCAATCTGGGGCTGTCCACCGCATTGATTGTGGCGGTGCAGGCCATTGGCGCAGCGGCCGGCAACATGGTGGCTATCCACAACGTAGTGGCGGCCTCGGCCACCGTCGGCCTGCTTGGACGTGAAGGCGCCACGCTGCGCAAGACCATCTGGCCTACGCTCTACTATGTATTGATGACTGGCCTGATCGCGTTGATCGCCGTCTATGTGCTGGGCGTCACCGACCCATTACAAACGCCTTGATATTTGCCCTGAAAGCGCTCCAGCCATACTGGGGCGCCGTTCGTTTAAAGACATTCAGAGACCTATGCCATGATCATTTCTGCTGCCACTGATTACCGTGCTGCCGCCAAGCGCCGTTTACCTCCGTTCCTGTTCGACTATATCGACGGGGGCGCCTATGCCGAGCACACGCTCAAGCGCAACGTCTCTGACCTGGCCGATATCGCCCTGCGTCAGCGGGTACTGAAGAACATGGCTGAGCTAAATCTGGAGACGCGCCTGTTCGACGAAACCCTGTCGATGCCGGTCGCACTGGCTCCCGTGGGTTTGACCGGCATGTACGCCCGCCGTGGCGAAGTGCAGGCTGCTAAAGCGGCTGCCGACAGGGGCATCCCCTTTACCCTGTCCACCGTATCTGTCTGCCCGATCGAAGAAGTTGCGCCAGCCATCAGCCGGCCTATGTGGTTCCAGCTCTATGTACTCAAAGATCGCGGCTTTATGAAGAACGCGCTGGAACGCGCCAAGGCTGCCGGCGTCAACACCCTGGTGTTTACCGTAGACATGCCAACACCCGGCGCACGCTACCGTGATGCACACTCCGGCATGAGCGGACCCAATGCGCCACTGCGGCGCATGCTGCAGGCCGTCACCCACCCACGCTGGGCGCTGGATGTTGGCTTGCTCGGCAGGCCACATGATCTGGGTAACATCTCGGCCTACCGCGGCAACCCGACCGGCCTGGCCGACTATATCGGCTGGCTGGGCGCCAATTTTGATCAGTCGATTGCCTGGAAAGACCTGGAATGGATTCGCGAGTTCTGGGAAGGCCCGATGATCATCAAGGGCATTCTGGACCCGGATGATGCGCGTGATGCCGTGCGCTTCGGCGCTGATGGCATTGTTGTCTCCAACCATGGCGGACGCCAACTCGATGGCGTGCTGTCCAGCGCTCGGGCACTGCCGGCCATCGCCGATGCGGTCAAGGGAGACCTGAAGATCCTGGCTGACTCCGGCATACGCTCCGGGCTGGATGTCCTGCGCATGCTGGCGCTGGGCGCTGACTGTGCAATGCTCGGGCGGGCCTACATCTACGCCCTGGCCGCCGCCGGTGGCGCGGGCGTCAGCCACCTGCTGGAGCTGATCGAGAAGGAAATGCGCGTCGCCATGGTGTTGACGGGTACCAGATCGGTCAATGAGATCAGCGCTGATCTACTGGTGCGTGAATTCGGACACTAACGGGGAAAGATCATGAGCCTGCCTGCCGATTTTCTCACCGCCGTACGGCAATTGATGCCAGCCGAGCGCCTGTTCGACGACCCACTGTCCACCTTGGCGTTCGGTACCGACGCCAGCTTCTACCGGCTTATTCCCAAGCTGGTAGCCCGGGTTGAGTCCGAAACGGAAGTCATCGCTCTGCTGCGCCTCGCGTCTCGCCATCAGGTTCCGGTGACCTTCCGCGCGGCGGGCACCAGTTTGTCCGGTCAGGCCATCAGTGATTCGGTACTGATTGTCTTGGGCGATCACTGGAATGCCCGGGAAGTGCTCGACGGCGGCCAGCGTATTCGCTTGCAACCGGGCGTCATTGGCGCAGCCGCCAACGCCCTACTGGCCCCGCTGCAACGCAAGATCGGCCCGGATCCGGCGTCGATCAACGCGGCCAAGATCGGCGGTATCGTCGCCAACAACTCCAGCGGCATGTGCTGTGGCACCGCGCAAAACAGCTATCACACGCTCTCGGGCATGCGCATGCTATTGGCTGATGGCACGCTGCTGGATACCGAACAGCCAGCAACGGTGTCCACCTTCCGCCAGAGCCATGCCGCGCTGCTGGAGCAATTGGCGCAACTAGGACAACAGACCCGCGCCAACACGGAGCTGGCGGAGCGAATTCGGCATAAATACCGGCTGAAGAACACCACCGGATTGTCGCTGAACGCGTTGGTGGACTTCGATGATCCGCTGGATATTCTCACCCACCTGATGGTCGGTTCCGAAGGCACGCTAGGCTTTATCAGCTCGGTGACCTACCACACCGTAGCTGAGCACCCACATAAGGCCAGTGCGCTGTTGGTATTTAGTGACGTGGAAACCTGCTGCCGCGCCGTACCGATACTCAAGCAACAGCCGGTCGCCGCCGTCGAACTGCTCGATCGCCGCAGCCTGCGTTCGGTGGAAAACATGCCTGGCATGCCCGGCTGGGTGCGCGAGTTGTCCGCGGGCGCCTGTGCCCTACTGATCGAATCGCGGGCACCCAGCGCCGCATTGCTGACCGAGCAGATTGCCCAGACCATGGCGGCAGTCGCGCACTTCGAGCGGGAAAAGCAGGTCGACTTCAGCACCGACCCAGTCGTCTACAACCAGCTGTGGAAGATCCGCAAGGAGACCTTTCCGGCAGTCGGTGCGGTACGGGCCACCGGCACCACGGTGATTATTGAAGACGTGACCTTTCCGGTCGAGAAACTGGCCGAGGGCGTCAACCGCCTGATTCAGCTGTTCGACAAACACGGCTACGCCGAAGCCATCATCTTTGGCCATGCGCTGGAAGGCAACCTGCACTTCGTCTTCACCCAGGGCTTTGACAGCGAGACGGAAAAGGCCCGCTATGAAGCCTTCATGCAGGACGTGGCGCAACTGGTTGCGGCTGAGTTCGGTGGCGCCCTCAAGGGTGAACACGGTACGGGGCGCAACATGGCGCCGTTCGTTGAACTGGAATGGGGTAGCGACGCCTATCAACTGATGTGGGCGATCAAGCGCCTGCTCGACCCGCAAGGCATCCTCAACCCAAATGTGGTGTTGTCAGAGGATCCGCAGATTCACCTGAAACACTTCAAGCCCCTGCCCGCCGCCAACCCGATCATCGACAAATGCATCGAGTGTGGTTTCTGCGAGCCGGTCTGCCCCTCAAACGGCCTGACATTGACGCCGCGCCAGCGCATCGTCATCTGGCGTGATATTCAGGCCCGCAAGCGCGCCGGTGTCGATACCCGCGAGCTCGAAGCAAATTTCCAGTATCAGGGCATCGACAGCTGCGCCGCCACCGGATTGTGCTCCCAACGCTGCCCTGTGGGCATCAATACCGGCGATCTGGTGCGTGAACTGCGTGCCGAGCAGGCTCAGCATCAGGGCCGTGCCCGCTGGTTGGCCGAGCATTTTGCCAGCGTACTCAAGGGCACACGCCTGACCTTGGCGCTGGCCAACGGCGTGCAGCGGTTACTCGGTGCTCCGCGACTACAAACTGTCAGCAGCGGGTTGCGCAAACTTTCCGGGCAACGCTTGCCGCAGTGGACTCCGGCCATGCCGCAACCGGTCAAATGGGTCGAACCAACGCCGACTGCCACCACCAGCAAACCCAAGGTAGTCTATCTGCCTGCCTGTGTTTCCCGGACCATGGGGCCTGCGTTAACCAATGGCGAACAGGTATCACTGCTGGACAAGACTCGCGCCCTGCTGGAGAAGGCCGGCTTTGAAGTGGTCTTTCCGCTGGCTTTGGACAACCTCTGCTGTGGTCAGCCCTTCGCCTCCAAAGGCTATCCCGAACAGGCTGAAAGCAAGCGCGAAGAACTGCTTGGTGCCTTGCTGCAAGCCAGTGCTCAGGGCCGCTATCCGATCTACTGCGACACCAGCCCATGCACCCTGAAACTGCTGCAAAACCCAGCCGATAAACGGCTGGACATCTACGATCCCGTGCGTTTTATCCGTGAACATTTACTCGAGCGCCTGGATTTTCAGCCGGTCGACACCGCGGTAGCCGTGCATGTCACCTGCAGCACCCAGCACCTGGGCGAAGCCGATGCGCTAATCGCCATTGCTCGGCGCTGCAGTACTCAGGTGGTGATCCCCGAAGGGATTCACTGCTGCGGCTTTGCTGGTGACAAGGGCTTCACCTTGCCACAGCTCAACGCGCATTCGCTGCGTACGCTAAAGGATGCAGTGCAATTTTGCGAGGTCGGCATTTCCACCAGCCGCACCTGCGAAATTGGCCTGAGCAGCCATAGCGGTATCGACTACCAAGGGCTGGTGTATCTGGTAGACCAGGTAACCCGGCCCATGTCTATCGCTAAGATGTGATCATGGGCAAGGAGGTATTCGCGCCCTGAGATCACATCTGCGATTGCAGATAATTCTCCATTCCCACCAGTTTGATCAGGCGCAGTTGCTGCTCTAACCAATAGGCATGATCTTCCTCGGTATCCTTGAGTTGCACCTCAAGGATTTCCCGCGTCTGATAGTCACGATGCTGCTCACACAGGGTGATGGCCTTGACCAGATTCTCGCGCACCTCGTATTCGAGCTTGAGATCAGCCGCCAGCATGTCGGTCACGGTGTAGCCTGGATGGATCTCGGAGGGCCGCATGTCAGGCTTGCCTTCCAGAAACAGAATGCGCTTGAGGATCGCATCGGCGTGCTGGGTTTCCTCTTCCATCTCGTGGTTTATGCGCTCATACAGCTTGGCATAACCCATATCTTCGTACAGCCGCGAGTGCAGAAAATACTGATCGCGGGCACCGAGCTCGCCGCGCAGCAGCGCGATGAGACAGTGGATGACGTCCTGTTGGCCCTTCATGGTACGAATCTCCGACTACGGCAATGAATAACTGAATTGTGCCCAAGAGCGCCCTGAATTACTACCTTTTCACCCTACTAAAAATTCAATACGAACAAGGGCTTATATGCATTCTGATGGTAACCGCAAGAGTAACCATTGGCATTCTCATCTCCCGGCAGCAAGGTAGCATCGCAGAACAACAAGGAACTGGATTGTTACGATAACGGTGTTGACTAGTCAGGCATTTCACTCAAGTCTAGAGCGGTTACTCCCAACAACAAACAAAGGAAACACCATGTTCAGTCACGTCATGCTCGGTGCTAACGATATTCAGGCCTCCAAGGCCTTCTACGACGCCATCCTCGGCGTCGTCGGCTGCAAACCCGGCGTCATCGACGACAAAGGGCGTTGCTTCTATTTCACCAAGACCGGCACCTTCGCCCTTAGCAAGCCAATCGATAACCAGCCCGCCTCCCACGGCAACGGCAGCACCGTCGGTTTCGCCATGGACAGCGCCGAGCAGGCTGACGCCTGGCACGCGGCTGGTATCGCCAACGGCGGCGTGACCTGTGAAGATCCGCCGGGTGTGCGTGAAGGCGGTGGCATGAAAATGTATCTTGCCTACCTGCGTGACCCCTCCGGTAACAAGATCTGCGCTTTGCATCGCCTCGGTTAAAATCGCGCCCACTGCGCGGCAATCAGTCGCGCAGTTTTTCACAGCACACCTGGCTGCCAACGCTGCTAGAATGCTGCACATGAAACCCGTCCGTCATCAGCGCTTCTCGATAGCCATGTTGCTCTACGTGAGCACGCTGTTCAGTGCGCTCACGTTCGGCTTTCATCAGAGTCAGATGGTTGGGCAGCATATTGGCGCTATCGACGGGGTATTCTGCGGCTCTGGCAATGTCATCCCGAGACTCGGCCTGGGCAACATTCTACCAGCCACTGCGGCGGGCGATCTCGCATCCAGCTGCCCTCTATGCTCTTCACTGGGCCATGGCAGTGCGCTTACCTCGCTAAACTGGTCAGTTGATTATCCGCCAGCCAACCCGGCAGCGCCGCAGACCCGCCACAGCTGGATCAAACCTGCCCCCCGTTTTACCTGGCCTGCCCTGAATCCGCGTGCCTCTCCCGTTGCCTTCCGCGCAACGGGTCTGTTCAGCTAACTGACAACCAAGACCAACTACGGTTGGGCCGATTCGTTGCTTCCACACCGATAACCGAATTTCTTTATTCCCCGCCCGCGTGCCTGCGCGCACGGGCATTGATCGTGGATAACAACGATGCAAGCACCTTTTCTGCTGTCCTTAAACACCGCCGCCCTGCGCCGACAAATCGCCTTTGCGGTATTGATGAGTGGTGCCGCCAGCGGTTACGCCGCCGACGCCTCTACAGCCAACGACACGACAGAGCCCCTACAACTGGCCCCTCTAGTGGTCACCGCAGTACAGCAAAGCTCGCCGCTAATCATCATTGCCGACCCCAAGGATGCAAGGCAGCCGGTACCCGCCAGCGATGCCACCGACTACCTGAAGACCATCCCCGGGTTCTCAGCCATTCGCAGCGGTGGCAGCAATGGTGACCCGGTGCTGCGTGGCATGTTTGGCTCACGCCTGAATCTGCTCGCCAACGACGGTCAGATGCCGGGTGCCTGCCCCAATCGCATGGATGCACCCAGCTCATACATTTCCCCTGAAACCTTCGACAAACTGACCGTCATCAAGGGACCGCAAAGCGTTATCTGGGGTCCGGGCGCCTCAGCCGGCACAGTGCGCTTCGAGCGCGAAGCGGAACAGTTCGACGCGCCAGGCAGCCGCCTGCATGCCAGCCTGTTGACCGGTTCCCATGGGCGTTTCGACAAGCTGATCGATGGCGCCGTGGGCAATAGCGATGGCTACCTGCGGATCGTGGGCAACGATGCCCGCTCCGACGACTATGCCGACGGCAACGGCGATACCGTGCCTTCAAGGTGGCGCAAGTGGAACGGTGATGTCGCGCTGGGCCTAACGCCAGACAGCGATACCCTGCTTGAGCTCAGCGCGGGTAAGGGCGATGGCGAGGCGCGTTACGCCGGACGGGGTATGGACGGCAGCCAGTTTGCCCGGGAAAGCCTCGGCCTGCGCTTTGAGAAAGCCAACGTGGGCGCCATCGACAAGATCGAATCGCGGGTGTACTACAATTATGCCGATCACATCATGGACAACTTCAGCCTACGACGGCCTGACCCGACCAGTATGATGCCCATGCCGATGGCTTCGCAGGTCGATCGCCGGACACTCGGCGGGCGCTTCGCCGCCACCTTGTACTGGACGGATCTGGAGCTGGTTACCGGTATTGATGTGTTACGTAGCGAGCATCGTAAACGCGCGTCCAAGTACAACATGATGACTGGCGAGTTTAGCGACGCGGACCAATTCGCCTGGGACAAGGACGCAGTCATGCACAACTATGGCCTGTTCGGCGAACTGACCTGGCACCACAGTGAGTTTGCTCGCGTGGTCACTGGCGCACGCCTGGACCGTGCAACAACCAAGGACTTCCGCGACAGCATCACACGCATGGGTATGAGCACGCCCAACCCTACCGCCGGGCAAACACGCAGCGACACCCTGCCTAGCGGTTTCGCCCGTTACGAACAGGATATGACCGGCTCGCCAGTCACCGTCTACGCCGGCATCGGCCATGTGCAGCGCTTCCCCGACTACTGGGAGCTGTTCTCCGCAGGCAGCGGCCCGGCCGGCGCAGACAATGCCTTTGACGGCATCCGCCCGGAAAAAACCACTCAGTTGGACATTGGCGCTCAATACAAGGGCCCCAAACTCGAGGCCTGGGCCTCCGGCTATGTTGGGCAGGTGCGCGATTACATACTATTCAGCTATGCCACCAACATGATGGGCACGCGTACCAGCCAGGCAGACAATATCGACGCGCGTATCATGGGTGGCGAACTGGGGCTGGCCTATGAGTTGAACGCCCACTGGACCGGCGACGCGACCCTCGCCTATGCCTGGGGCAAGAACAGCAGCTCCGGGCAGGCACTGGCGCAGATGCCGCCGCTGGAAACCCGTCTGGGGCTCACCTATCAGCAGGCGGACTGGAGCGCCGGATTACTCTGGCGACTAGTGGCCGAGCAGAACCGTATTGATACGGGCAAAGGCAACGTGGTCGGCCAGGATGTGGGTGCCAGCGCTGGCTTTGGCGTGCTCTCGCTGAATGGCGCCTACCGCCTGGATGAGCATATGAAAGTCAGCATCGGCGTCGACAACCTGCTCGACAAAGCCTATGCAGAACATCTCAACCTGGCCGGCAACTCGGCATTCGGCTATCCCGCTGACCCGGTCGCGATCAACGAACCGGGTCGGACGCTGTGGGCGAAAATCCAGTTCGACTTCTAGAGCTGAAACCCAGGCAATAAAAAAGGACCCCGAGGGGTCCTTTTTCACTACCGCCGTCAACTTCAGGGTTGAGTGGCGATCACCGCATCCAGAGTCACCAACGTCTGGGCAAGTGCCCGGCCGTTAAAGGTAGAGCCTGTTTGCATCACTATCTGCGTCTTGCTTAGCAGAATACCGTTCAACGTGGCACCCGTGCGCAGCGTAGCCTGACCCGCTACCTGCCAGAAGATATTCTCTGCCTTGGCACCGCCGGACAATTGCACGGCCACGCCTGTCTCCAACAGCAGGTCCTGGTCAATCTGCAGAATCCATACATCGTTCGGGCCACCATCAAAGGTGAAATCCGATGACGCACTAACACCCGTGCCCCATTTGTACAGGCCAGGAGCCAGTGTTTCACCGCTGATGTCGCCAGCACCCAGCTCGGTGACTAAAGGATTGCTGCGACCGGCAGCATCGTTAAATGCCAGCTCCATGTCGCTGATTGCAGTAGTCAGGTAGATCGGCGTTGGCGATGCCATATCGGCTGCGTAGATCTTGCCGGTGACCAGGTCGGAAGTGGAAAAGGTATCAGTGGCATCCCGTGCCTGGCTAAAGCCAGTGATTGCCGCTTCGTTAATCGGGCTAACACCTATGTCACCCGTAATCTCTGTGACACCCGTGGTAGTAATACCGGTCTTGGACAGCATCACAAAATTGCCAGCGGTACCCAACAAAACCGGGTCCGGCCCAGCAGCAGGCAACATACTATTTTCAGTCGTGAAAGACACACTCTGATCGGCCGGCAAAGCATTGGCCGGGTTGGCCAGATCAGTAATCATCGTAGTCAAGGTCGCGGTGTACAGCGTCCCCGGCAGCAGATTATCAACCGGATTAAATACGGCCGTGCTACCGGTATAGCTCACAACCCCGTCAACAGAAACCCCAGCGGTTTCCAGCGTAAAGCTGTTAGCGGTAACCGTTGTAGGATCAATGCTCTCGGAGAAGGTCGCAGTGATGTTCCGGCTGATTGACACCTCTACCGCACCATCCAGCAAAGCGAACTTCGCCGCGGGCGCCACGGTATCCGTCGTGTTACCCGTAGTGAACTGCCAGCTCAAATCGTCTTCCAGCGCCGCGCCCGCCGCGTCTTCGACGCCA
>NZ_AROI01000030.1 GCF_000410875.1 Halopseudomonas pelagia CL-AP6 | reverse complement strand
GTACTTACCGGATGCTTACTCGTAGGTGGTGATTGCACCAAACCGATAGGAGCCCGCGTAGCGTTGCATGAACGGCTTGGAAAACACCTCTAACGCTCGGTCGTACCCCGCCCGAAAGTCGATCGAACTGGTAATGGTTGCAGATACCGGCAGAATCACGCCATCAGGCACTGCCTGGTCGCGGATCAGGGTGTCATTGATCAGGAAGCGATGAATCCTCCCATTGCCGTCCCGCATGGGGTGGATGTATATGAAGCCAAATGCCAAAGCCGCAGCTCTAGCCAATGACTCAGCCCCTCGCGTCGCGTGCTCGAAAGCCTTGAGGCCATTGAGCAACTTCGGCAACTCCTCGAAATGGGGAGCGACGTAGTGCACGATATCCTCGTACATCGTTGCCTGCCCGACAAATACGGGCGCACGGCGCAAGCCCAAACCGATTGCATCGTGCCCGAGAATGCCCGCCTGCAAGCTCAGGAGGCTAGTGTCACTCAATGGATCGTTGATACGACCGCAGAACTTGGCGATCACGTGCGCAAACCGCTGAATTCTGTCGCCCTGATCGGCCTCCTTCTCAATAAGAAAGCTCGCCCGCGACTCCTTGAACGTCAACCAACTGGCCATACGCATCAGGATGTCAGCACCAAATATCCGATCCAACTCGCTCAAGGCACCAGCCAGATCGAACCGCAGGGCTTCCTGAACCTCTGGAGTGCGGCGGATCAACGGGCAAAAGTCAGGCGTACCTGGCAGATTGTCGTTCACTCGCCAGCGTCGCGCGCGCTGGGTGAGCCCGAAAGCGTTACTCAAACCAGCACCTTACGTGAAAATGCTAACTCTCGGAATCTGAAAAGCCTAACAGTTGCGCGAATTTGTTAACAAATAGCGCTTTTATAAGAAAAACGCCAATCCAGGCAGGTCTGTGCCTTTTGTTCACGGGCTTGGGGCCTGCCCGGAAGGTCAGAATGGATTCCCGCCTGCGCGGGAATGACGATAGAGGGGGGCAGGAATGACGGTGATCTGGGGCGGGAATGACTAAGATGTGGGGCAGGAATGACGAAAATCTGGGGCAGGAATGACGGTGGGGGGCGGGAATGACGAGCATCATCACCCCCGCAATATCCGCTCCAACAACCCCGCAGTAGACCCATCCGTACTCGCCAAATCAGCCCCCTGCCCGCGGATCTGCTCCAACGTATCCACCGCAATCTTCTTGCCCATCTCAACCCCCCACTGATCAAACGGGTTGATATCCCAAATCACTGACTGCACAAACACCTTGTGTTCATACAACGCAATCAGCGCACCCAGGCTATAGGGCGTCAGCTCGTTCAGGAGCAGCGTAGAGCTGGGCTGGTTGCCGCGGTAGCGTTTGTTTGGCGGTAGGGCTTCGGCGCCTTCTACGGCGGCGTCACCCAAGGCCAGCAGGCGGGACTGGGCCAGGCAGTTGGCCAGGGCCAGTTCGTGTTGGGCGACCAGTTCCGGGGCGGCTTCGTCGTGTTGGGCTTCCAGGTAGCGTCTGGCCGGCACGATAAAGTCACAGGTCACCGCTTCAGTGCCCTGGTGCAGCAACTGATAGAACGCGTGCTGGGCATTCGGGCCCACGTTACCCCATACAATCGGGCAAGTAGCGTAATCCACCGGCTCGCCCGAGCGGTTGACGCTCTTGCCGTTAGACTCCATCTCCAACTGCTCAAAATAATTCGGCAGCTCTTTCAGGCGCCCGTCATAGGGCAGAATCGCATGCGCATTGATGCCCAGAATATTGGTATTCCAAATGCCGATCATCCCCAGCAGCACCGGCAGGTTCTGCTCCCAGGGCGCCTCGCGGAAATGCTCGTCCATATCATGCGCGCCGCGCAGCAATTCCCTGAAGCCATGCATGCCAATGCTCAACGCCACCGGCAAGCCAATCGCCGACCACAGCGAATAGCGCCCACCCACCCAATCCCACAGGCGCATCTGGTTGTACTCGGGTATGCCCCATTCCGTCATCTTCCCAGCAGCGGAAGACACCCCAAGAAAATGGCAATTGAGCAACCCCACGCGCTCACCCAACTCACGCTCAAGCCAGTGCCTGGCCGTCGCGGCGTTGGTCAAGGTATCGATGGTAGAGAACGACTTGGAGGAAATGATAAACAGCGTCGAGTGCGGGCTCAGGCCACCGAGCAATTGCGACAGCTGGCTGCCGTCCATGGTCGAGGCAAAGTGTACATTCAGCTCGGCCGCAGCGGGCAAGCGTGAATCCGTTAACGCCTGGGTGACCATTAACGGCCCCAGGTCAGAGCCACCCACGCCAATATTGACCACATCAGTAATCACCTCACCGGTCGCGCCACGCCATTGGCCAGCGCGAATCTTAGTGACGATCTTATCCATGCGCAGTAATTGGGCGTGAACCAGGCCGGTAATATCCTCGCCATCCACCTCGCAAACACGCTCGGGCGGCAAACGCAGCGCCCAGTGCATGGCAGCACGGTTTTCGCTGGAATTGATCCGCTCACCGGCAAACAGCGCGTCCATGCACTTGGCCAGCCCCTGCTCACGGGCAAGATCCAGCAAATAACCCAAGGTCGGCTCTTCAATACTTTGCTTGGAGAAATCAAACAGAATCGGCCCGAACAGCCGGTGCAAGCGCTGAAAACGCTGCGCATCATGGGCGAACAGCTCAGCCAGGTGCTTGCCGCGCAAACTCTCGCCATGGCTCAGCAGCGCCTGCCAGGCTTCACTCTGTAGCTTGGAAGTGTGCATCAGCGCCGCCCTATGCCAAAGTAGTCAAAACCGTTCTGCTTAATAAACTCCGGGTCCCACACGTTGCGCCCATCAAGCAACAGCGGGTAAGCCATGCACATCTTCAAGCGCAGCAGGTCCGGGCTCCAGTAGGCTTTCCACTCGGTCACCAGCATCAGCGCATCAGCACCCTCAGCGGCAGCGTAGGGGTCGGTGTGCAGCACCAGGTCTTCGCGCTCACCGGCCCAATCTGCCAGCGCGCGCAGGGCCCGCGGATCATGCACATGCACTTCCACGCCCTGCGCCCATAGCGCCTCAATCAACTTCAATGCCGGGGAGTTATCAATCCGGGCAGATTCAGGTTTAAAGGCCGCGCCCCAAATCGCCACCTTGCGGCCGCGCAACTCGGTGCCGTAATGCCGCCACAACTTACGAAACAGCACCTCTTTCTGCCGCTCGTTGATGCGCAGCACCTCATCCAGCAGCTGCGCCTGCATACCACTTACCTGCAGGGTAGAGGCCAAGCTCATCACATCGCGGGAAAAGCTCAGCCCACCAAAACCGCAGCCGGGGTACAAGTAGGACTCGCCAATGCGCTTGTCTGCGCCCATGCCCTGGCGAATGCGTTCAATATCCACATCCAGGCTGTCGGCCAGGTTGGCCATGTCATTCATATAACTCAAGCGCGTAGCCAACATGCCGGTAATTGCCAGCTTGGTAAACTCGGCCTCACGCGGGCGCATCACCATCACCGTGTCGCGGCGGCGGTTGAACGGCCTTAAAAGCTCAAACACCAACTTCTCGGCCCAGGCCACGTTGGCGCCCAATAGCCAGCTGTCGGCGCGCATAAAGCCCGCCAGCGCATTACCCTCCGTCAGCAAATCCGGCAGGCTGACCACCGCACTGCCGGACTCGGCGTGCGCTTCGTGCTCTTCCAATACCTGCTGCAACGCCTCACTGGTACCAACCGGAAAGGTCGACTGATTAACCACCAGCCAGGCCTGCGCGCGGTTGCTCGGCAATGATCGTAGTATGTCCTGCGCCAGATGAACCGCATCCGGGCTCAGCGCCAGCCAGATCACCCGGCTTTGCTGTCCCGGCCGCGACGCCATGCCCGCCAGCACCAAACGACCGGCCTGGCTCTGTTCTGCCATCAAATCAGCCAACCCTGGCTCGCGATACGGACACTCGCCCTTAACCAGCTTCTCGGCCGCAGGGCCGTCCGGCAGATGCAAAAACACCTGATTGCCCGACGATGCCAGTGCAGCGGCACTCACCAGCGCGCAAAGCGTATCGCCGTATACGTCCATGTGCATCTTCAGGCTCCTCAGCGCTGGTAGCGCGCCAACATCACTTGAAAATCATTACCCAACAGCGGGTGCGCCAGGCCATACGCCAGCGTGGCCTCAAGGTAACCAAGCTTGTTGCCGCAATCATAAGAGCGGCCACGAATATGGTAAGCCTCTACGCCGGTTTGCTGCATCAGGGTAGCAATGGCATCAGTTAACTGTATCTCACCACCGGCACCCGGTTTAGTGTTAGCCAGCAACTCAAAGATACTCGCCGGCAACACATAACGGCCCACAATCGCCAGATTAGACGGCGCATCAGCCCGTGCGGGCTTTTCTACCACCTGGCTCATCAGCGCATGCTTGCCCTGGTGCAAGTCTGAGCCGTTCAAGTCCACCACGCCGTACTGGCTAACCCGCTCATAAGGCACCGGCTCAACCATAATCTGCGCTTGCCCTGCCAGCGCAAAGCGCTCGGTCATCAGGCGCAAATCCGATACCGCGCCAGACTGCTCCACCAGTACATCGGGCAACATCACGACAAAGGGTGCATCACCCACAATCGGCCGCGCACAACACACCGCATGGCCCAACCCCAATGCCTTGCCCTGGCGCACGGCCGTTATCTTCAGGTCTGGCGGCGCGGTATCACGCAATATTTCCAGCAGCTCTTTCTTGCCCCGCCGCTCCAGCTCCGCTTCCAGCTCATAGTTCACATCAAAGTGATCTTCAATGGCTCTTTTGCTGGAATGAGTCACCAACACAATTTCGTTGATACCCGCAGCCATGGCCTCCTCCACCACGTACTGGATAACCGGCTTATCAACCACAGTCACCATTTCTTTGGGGATGGCCTTGCTGGCGGGTAAAAAACGCGTGCCGAGACCGGCAACAGGTAAAACAGCTTTGGTAACCTTCACAGTGACTCCTAATAAACAATCAAACACAGCTTCCTGGTTTTAAGAGCGCAGAGTCTTGCTAGAGTTCACCAGCGCTATAGTCAGAAAGCTCATTACAGCATAGCCTAGCCGCTAGCGAGCACCCGCCTGCCCCACTACCTCCGCAATCACGTCGCAGGTCTTACTCAGCTCTGCTGTCGTCAACGTTGGGTGCACTAAAAACATCAAACTGGTCTCACCCAGCTCGCGCGCCACTGGCAAGCGCTCAGCTGGCCGCCACGCGGTATTGTCGAAGGCTTTTTCCAGGTACACCTCAGAACAAGAGCCCTGAAAACAGGGCACGCCCCGCACAACAATCTCTTCAACAATACGATCACGGCTCCAACCCTCTGCCAACTGCTCAGGCCGTACCTGCACATAACACTTGTAATGTGCGTGCGTGAGCTGGTTACCGCTGGCGCGCTCAGGGGCACGAGTGCCGGCGCCGTTAAACTGCGGTACGCGCAGCACATCAAAATCTTCACAAGTGTGCCAAATACGCTCAGCATTGGCCGTGCGCGCTGCCGTCCAATCGGCCATGCGTTTGAGCTGAATACGGCCGATCACTGCTTGCAGCTCGGTCATCCGCCAGTTGGTACCAAAGCTATCGTGCAACCAACGGAAACCCGGTGGGTGCTCACGCTCATAAATCGCTTCCCAGCTTTTGCCATGGTCCTTGTAAGACCACATACGCGACCACAGCTCACGATCATTAGTGGTGACCATGCCGCCTTCGCCGCCCGTGGTCATGATCTTGTCCTGGCAGAAAGACCAGGCGCTCACATGCCCAATCGAACCTACCGAGCGCCCCTTGTACCGGGCCCCATGCGCCTGGGCGCAATCCTCGATCACATAGAGCCCTTGCTCCTCAGCCAAGGCCATGATCGGGTCCATATCGCAGGGCCAGCCAGCCAGGTGCACACAAATGATTGCCTTGGTGCGCTCAGTCAGCACCTTGCGCACCGTGTCTGCAGTAATGTTCTGCGATGCGGCATCCACGTCAGCAAAAATCGGTACCGCACCCGCCGTCACAATGCTGGAGGCAGAGGCCAGAAAGGTCCGTGAGGTCACGATGACTTCATCGCCCGGGCCCACATCCAGCGCCTTCAACGCCAGGTCCAGCGCCACGGTGCCGTTGGTCAAGGCAATGGCGTAGTTGGAATCGGCCCAGGCGGCAAACTCCTTTTCAAACTCCCGGCCATGCTGCCCGGTCCAATAGTTAACCTTGTTTGACAGTAAAACATCGCTTACAGCAGACGCCTCTTCTTGGGTAAAAGAGGGCCAAGGAGCGAAGGGGGTGTTGAGCATAAAGAATCCTTGTAAACCGGTGTCAGCAAAGCCTCAGCCCCGCTGACCGGGAAATTAATCCATAGCAATAAAATAGGCAGGTACTAATCAGGCCATTAAATAGGTTTTGCGGGTACGCCAACGACCGTGGCGTTTTCCGGCACATCACTGACTACGGCGGCGCCGGCACCCATTTAAGCCTATCGGCTAATGTTTTCAGAAGGATGAACAGTTGTAACAATAGACGCACCAGACTGCGCAAGCTGCATGCATTAAAATCAGTTTTTAACGAGCGGGCGCGCGGGGTTGCCTACCACTGTAACCCCAGGAGGCACATCCTTGGTTACTACCGCGCCCATCCCCACAACAGCGCCTTTGCCGATGATCAACGGCTTCGCGGGAGTCCCCTGCTTTATGATCGCTCCGGTTCCGATATAGGCGTGATCTTCAATATGAATATTCCCGTTGCAACGAACACCAGGAGCGAAGGTGACATAATCTCCGATGACGCAATCATGAGCTACATAACTGTAAATGTTTGCGTGAAACTGTTTGCCAATTTGGATATTGGAAGTCAATTGGGTGAAATGACATAGAATAGCGCCCTCCCCAATCTCCACAGCATCAAGGGTGACAACGTTATCGGCAGTGACCGAGAGAATACCTATTTCATCAGCTTCGCATTTGGCCGCTAGCTTTTCTCGCACACCGCTATTTGCGATAGCCAACACAACAAATTTATTTGCAGCTTGATAGGATAAAAAATCGGAGTAACTCAGTATGGGGTACCCATTTAGCGTATCCGAGTCCGCATTATCGTCCACGAATACAAAGCGCACATCAGAAAAAACTGAGTGATACTCGGCTTTTGCAAGCGGCATGATTTCACGGCCGAAACCGCTTGCTCCATATATTCCAACAATTGTCTCAGTCATTTTTTTCTCCAAAACCACTTCCTTCAAACCGGCTCATGGTCGCTTCTCCATCTGCGCTGATGCCGTCGCGCACCAGTACCTTTTTCACAGTCAAAAACAAGATCTTGATATCAAGCCAAAGTGAACGGTTCTCTACATACCACACGTCCAAGTCAAACTTGTCTTCCCAGCTAAGGGTATTGCGGCCATTGATCTGCGCCCAACCAGTCACACCTGGCCTTACATCATGACGGCGGTATTGTTCTGCTGAATACAGGGGCAAATATTCCATCAACAGCGGGCGTGGCCCTACCAGGCTCATATCACCCTTCAGCACATTCCATAGCTCAGGTAACTCATCCAAACTAGACGAACGTAAAAACTGTCCGAAGGATGTGAGACGCTCAGAATCGGGCAGTGGGTTGCCATGAGCATCAATCGCGTCTTTCATGGTACGAAACTTCACCATTTTAAACGGCTTGCCATCCCGGCCTGGGCGAACCTGCTTAAACAAAACGGGAGAGCCCATTTTTTGACTAATTTTCCAAGCTACCCCAGCCATCACGGGAGAAAGAATCAGCAAGCCAAAAGCAGAAAGAGTAAAATCAAAAAGCCTTTTAATCATGCAATACCCATTTCCTTTAGCATTACCGCATTCACTTTATGTACATCGTATTTTTCAACTGCTATCTCACGGGATCGTTGGCCCATTTGAGCGGCGAGCTCTGGTTCAAGAATGAATCTTTCCATAGCAGCAACAAGCGCTTCAACGGATTTCACAGGCACCAAAAAACCATTATCCCCATCGACGACCGTCTCCCTGCAGCCAGGCGCATCGGTCGTGACAATAGGGCGGCCCATAGCCATGGCTTCGAGGACGGTGCGAGGGGTGCCTTCGCGATAAGAAGGCAACACATAAACACTGCAATCTTCGATAGCTGGACGAACATCATCGAGCTTTCCTAGATAATCAATTGCCCCAGACGCCGCCCAGCCATCAAGCTCTGCCTGGCTAATTGAATCGGGGTTCTCATCTAACCAACCGACAAGCTGAAATACGGCTTCGGGGTGACGCGTATTGATCTGCCTTGCCGCCTCTGCGTACTCCCGCACGCCTTTGTCACCAAGGAGCCGGGCGATCAATAAAAATCGCGGCTGGGATGGCAATGGTGCAATAGTGAATTGATCAACAGCAATGCCGGAACCATTAACCACACATGAAGAGGTACCCACTTTTAAAATCCCTAATGAGCGAAAGAGCGCTTCATCATCCGGGTTCTGGAAGAAGACTCTATCTGCACCTCGCAAAGCGAAACCATAGAGTTTCTGAACAAGCATGCGAACCTTGCTGCGACTACGCTTTTCGTCACCTTGAAAAGCATAACCTAATCCGGTGATAAGAGCATTACGTTGAGAAACGCGTCCCAATCTTGCAGCTAATAATCCATAAATAACTGGCTTTATTGTGTAAGCTAACACCCGTGTAGGTTTAACCCTACGCACTAACCGAAGAAGGGAGATAAAGGTGCGTACATCAGCAGCGGGATTCATGCCGGTACGAGAGAGAAAAATTTCATGCAGTATCACGCCTTTTTCCAGAAGCGCTTGACCAATAGTAGAATCCGAAGATAGATTTGGTGCTGCAACGTGCACCACCATTCCTTGGAATAAGAGAGCATCGATCAACGCGCCACGGAATTTCAGAAGAGAGTCAGAATAGCTCGCGACGATTAGAAAAGATTTCATTAAATTAACTGTGCCACCGTAATAAATGAAAAGTATTTTGAGTAAAAACCAGGGCGCAAACTTTGATGTAGGTCCACGAAATCCACCAACCACGCAGAACGCTTTTTATCAGTTTAAATTGTCCGGTTGCCAGCAGTCTCAATCTCCAGTTTTTAAAGGCTAGCGTCATTAGTATCCGCCTCCATAAAACCCGGTGTGATTCAAGGTCAGCTTTTCGCCTGTCTTTCGGTCTCTAGCTTTCGCCTTTAATGTGTAATTTGGTTGAATAGTGCAGGAGCCTATCTAGTATCTTTGTATCGCTGTGGCAAAGGCCTGACAGCCAAGCACCTCGCTCAAGTCCAGAAAGTTTTTTCTCGGGGCCAAGATGGTACTGGCACGCTCGTAAGGCTGGTTGACCGACCGGAAGAACAACCGGGCTTCATCGTGAGCCATGGGAGGTAACCCCTCTCGTTGAAAACCAACACCTTCGAGTACGTCAATTGCCAGAGCTGTCGGTCCAGCCGGTTATACTACCGAGCTTTGATCAGGGTGCAATAATCTTCAGACCATCGACTGGTGTTGCACTTAAACCTTAAGACCGTACTCTTTAGCCGCCCGTTTCTCTACCGTTGTATCATATCAAATTTATTTCCAAAGCATTTAAAGAGCACAAAACCTCAGCGTACCACTCTAAAAACTATCAATAGTTAGCTGTGAAATAAATACCTCAACAATTCACACCCATCGACAACCAAGAACAAACCCTATTACATCGAATACTGCGCAGCGCTTTTGCGAGAAGACCCAAGAACACAAAAAATAAAACAAAATACAGATACTTTAAAGAAATAAACATATGGATAAACGAATCGAATTTGCATATCTTCAACTGTAAAAAATAAAACGATACCGACAACACCGACAACTAGACAGAGCAAAGAGTACAAACGGAAGGCACGCACATCATTTATTTGTGCGTCAGATTCTTTAGAGAACAGGGCCAGCCATATAAACAGCACCCCTAGAATAGTTATACATAACACCCCCCCTACTTGTGTTAAATAAATTAAGAATGGTGAAATAAGTTCTAAACCCAAAGCCGAGAGAATCTCTCCCACCTTACGCAAACCCATAGTCATGATACTTTGTACCAGTGAGAAAACAAGTAGAAGAGCAGACGCCCAAATTACAACCCACCTTCTAGAAGTAAAAATATCACATAAACCCATCGCAATAGAACTTAAAATCACTAACTGCGGACGATACATGATGAGCCAAATAGATAGCAATAAAATATAACAAAGATATTTTTTTTGCTTTGTCAATAAATACAAAGCGTTGGACATAAGTATCGACAACAAAAAAATATTTGCCATCGACTCTCTAAGCAATCTACCATACCAGTAAATATCTGTAGGTAAAAACAGGAAAAAGATAGCGACGAAAAAGAAATAGCGCTTTGCATCAAAATAGCTGCAAAGATCATAGACCAAACCAAAACAGAACATCAACACAAATGCTACTAATAAATTATTGATTAGGTA
The DNA here is from genome assembly GCF_000410875.1 of Halopseudomonas pelagia CL-AP6. Classification (GTDB taxonomy): domain Bacteria; phylum Pseudomonadota; class Gammaproteobacteria; order Pseudomonadales; family Pseudomonadaceae; genus Halopseudomonas; species Halopseudomonas pelagia. The sequence goes on along the minus strand of NZ_AROI01000030.1, from coordinate 21,018 downwards.
GTAAACTTCTGGCTCTAGATCACCCCAAGGATAACTAATCCACGCAAGCAAGCTCGACATACCCATTTTAGGCGTGACGTGATACTCTTTATAAACTCCATAAAGCTCATCAATCGCCATCAAGTGAGCCTTAAACATGTTAGCTTCCGCTACGTATCGGAGAGAGTCTGGCGAAATTAACGGAAGAGCGCTGTATTCTCCTGCTAGAAGCATATATGCAAAAGAACATATAAAAAAAACAGGAACAACAAAAAAAACTAAGAGCCAAAACCAAAGAGGGCGTGTCTTGACGGCAGCATGCTTAACCTGCCAAACCAAACCAAACAGGTAATAAACTATTCCAACAAACAACATCAACCCAGTATACATATTCTTCCTATAGAGATTGAACGAAGTATCAGCTTACTTTCCATTAGACCCAAACAAACGGTTACCAGCTACAGCAAGATAATGCTAAATTTATTAACAGAGAGACAAACAATGCGACGCCATTATCTGTTTCGACCGAATATTTGATAAAAAGCAAAACACAAGAACGGCCGCTGCTTAATAATTAGATGATCTCAGCTACATAATCTGATCATAAAGCGTTTCAAACAAATGGGCTGTATGCACCATGGTAAATTGAGACTGTATTCGTTTCCGGCCAAGCACACCTAATAGATCCAAATCACTTTTGGACAATTTCAGCATCTGCGCCAACCCATCGGCCAATTCGGGCGGATTGTCTCTGGCAACAACGATTCCTGAATTTTGAACTAAATACGCAGCATCGCCCACGTCGGTGACTACGCAGGGCTTACCCAAAACCATGGCTTCACCGACGACATTAGGGAATCCCTCCGTGCGTGAATGAAGACAAAATATATCCATAGCGGCTAAACAAGCTGGCACATCCTGTCGTTGACCAAGAAGAAGAAAATATTCAGGGAAACCAGTTTCTTCTATCCATCCCTTAAGTGCAAGGTTGTCAGTATCAATGTCTCTCCCCACCATTAAATATCTTACATTGCTATGGCTTTTAGCCAAAATACCCGCTGCCTGAATAAAGCTCTTTTGATCTTTTACAGCGTTAAAACGACCAACCGAACCTATAACGATATCATCCGACGTATAACCCAAACCAGTGCGTAACTTATCTTTACTCCGAGAATCTTTTATTAAACGCTCTACATCGAAACCGTTTGGGATAATAATCATTTTGGATTTGTTATAACCTACCTGGACATGAACATCCCGAGAAGCATTAGCAGCACACACTATTTTAGTAGGAATGAAATATGACAACACAGCGCATGCTTTTCGTACCCCCCGTGTTACCCTCCCCCCCCCCGCTTTTACATCAGTAGTTCGTATACCCCAAATTATTTTCCGTAACCCTACGGAGTATGCAGCTAAGCCACCGATGAGATCTGCATGATACATCCAGGTCTGAACAATATCAGGGCGAATCAAATCCAATTTTTTTCTAAGATCGAAAAATGCTCGGAATACGTTTTTTGCATTGATCATATTTAAGGCGCAAACCTCAATACCCTCCGCACGGAGATCCCGTCCAATCTCTCCTACTCCAGTTAAAGAAATAACTGAGTGCTGATAACGATCAGTATTTAATTGGGATAAGATCAATCTCTTTAACATTAACTCAGCACCACCCACATTCAGACCTACAATAACATGCACAATGCGTATTGTGTCCTGAGCGGCCTTACCTGTAACTCTGACTTTATCACTCAAAGGACTTTCCTATAAACTCAACAACACTTTTTGCGTTTGCCTCATGATTAAATCTGGCTTTAAGATCGTCTGAAATCTGACAGGGAGATGTAACGATCTTTCTTGACAACTCAATTTTGTTTACTAGATCGTCAATATCCTCACTTTTAAACATATAGCCGTTAAAGCCTGACTTGATCAGATCGTATCCACCGCCCACCATGTCGGACGCTATTATTTTGCAGCCATACGACAGGGCTTCATTCAAAGTGAAACCCCAACTTTCGAGCTGCTGCGATTGTTGTTCAATTAGCCTGCTCGGTAACACGAACACATCATGAGCTATAAAATATTGAGCCACCATATTGCTTTCACAAGCACCTTCAAACTTAACTCTGTCAGAAACTCCTAATCTTATAGCTAACTGCTTACAGTGAGGTAGAAATGGTCCCTCCCCAACCACAGTAAGCCTTGTATCTTTTGTGGCAGCAATACCTCTAATTAGCAAATCAAGACCTTTAATTTCGACCACTCGCCCTAAATACAAAACATCACCATCTCTACTCGAATTAAGCTTAAGAGCGCTATTATAATTTGAATGTGTATTAGGAACAGTTAAACGACTCATGTTTTTACCAAAAAACATTTGACTAAATATATTTGACCTACTGCCGGCCACTATGTGACCATCAATCATTTTCTGCCCAATATACTTAATGATCGGTCTTATCAATGCATATTTTTTAGTACTGGGATAACTCCACAGCTCATCAAAAACGTAGATTTTTTTGCGAAGTATCTTGGCTGGAATACATAAAAGAACAAAAGGAAAGCTAACAAATCCGCTGAAGATAATAAATTCATATTTCAGATTCAAACTTAATAATATACTTGCATTTGAGTTGGCTACTTTTGGCAACGAAACTCTGGACCGTTTTATCGGTGCCAAGCCGTTCTCTTTTATTGCACGCGCCCTGTCTTGAATAACATGTTCTCCAGATCTAGGCCTATCACTTTCAATGATATCCAAATCTAAACTTTCAGCAAGCTTAGAAAAGAACCCTCCTCGGTAAGATCTAATACATGGATGAATAAACACGCCTTTAATAGTCATATATACTTACTTATCACTTTTCTGTTAATTAAACAAAATATCGACTCAAGAACAAACCAAACTACAAATGACCCGTAGATCCAATCAGAACCCATAAAAACTATATACAAAATTTTAGCAATGCATATAGTAAAATATTGCCACCCTAGGATAGTTGCGTAACTAGTGAATTGTAAATAACCAGTATAAAGCCTATTCATCGTCATTGGGACTATACCAATGGCAAAAATCGCAATTAGTGTCGCACTAGGATTAAATTCGCTTCCCATCCAGAGCTCATACCCGAAATCAGCCATCACATAATAAGACAGAGCTACAATTAGACTAACAACCAAAAGACCGCGCTCAGGGAGAGATTTCGAGAGTTGCTGGCTATTTCTTGTTACTTTTAACGCAACCCCTTTAACTTCGCAGTATCGCCATAGCAGCTGTACTAATATATTAGGGATTTTCCATGAAGCAATAATTACTGCAAACAATTCAGCAACTATAATTTTATTCAAAAAAAGCACTTCGATCTGTGCACATATTGAAAAAAATATAGCAAATATAGCATAGGAGGATAAGGAAAGAGCAAAATCTTTAACTGTAAAATCACAAGAATCTTCTTGATTTATAGAAATTTTTCTTGTCACCACGACCACTAGCACTAAGGAAAAAAACGAAGTGGCCGCGAGTATTGTGAAAACCTTGTCTATCTCTTTATGCTCACTTAAACCGATATATAAAACCAATAATACAAAATAAAGAGCGTTCTGCGATATCCGAATAACAGGGCCAAGTTGTTGATAACCGCACGCCGTGGCGCGCTGTAAAAAAGGCTGGATAATCAAGCTTAAACAAACGTAGGCAGAAAAATAAAGTATTAAGTCAACACCTAACTGCTTAGTTAAGGTGAAATATATATAACAAACTATAACTGCTATGATGGCGTAGCTAGTAAAAAGCTTCAGCGACGCGTTAAAAGCGGCTGCTCCACCCCCGTCAGCAATGTGACGAACAATCCCTCCACCGAGTGCAGCTGTAAAAATATCCACTATCGCTTTTAATGCTATGAGCTCCAGATAGATAGCGAGACCGCTGACCCCAAAGTAGTTATAGATAAAAGGAATTAAAACTATCCCTAAGCCAATGTTAGTTAATACTGAAATCTGGTTTAGAGCTGTCGCTTTAAATATGGAGGACTTAACAATAGACGCTAAATATATTTTCATATTAATTTAATTTTCTTACTTAACCCATTTTTTTAGGTACGCGATCCAGCACTACACTAAACAGATCGAGGGTCCAGCCTTATTTTAAATACTCATATCATCAATACTGACAAACAAAATTATCATAATACCTAAACCTATAACAGCTATTAACTACCTCTTCGTTCTTATCTAGCGTGAATTTACCTAATACGTGCTTTATCAGGCCATGTTATCTGCGACAACCTTAACGGAATAGTAGCGAACAAATCTACACTAATAAGCAACAATATTCTAAATTCGACTCGCTACAAACCTACCCACAGATACTTAAAAACTTTCTACGTTCTGCCGCCATTGCAAACTTTATTATATTAGGCACATCAATTTTTCTTAAGAGCTATAAAATCGTTTAACGAATTTGCTATAGCATGTTCAAGATTTGGCTTTTCGTTAACGTAATGCCAGCTAGCAAAAGAATCTCTTTCGTAGTAGCCATCAGAGTTTAATATTGTGTAGGGTCCAAAGTGCGTACATTGATACTCGATTAAAAAGCAGTTTCCTTTTTGCTCAGCAATATCTAGTGATGCAAACGGTACATTGAGCGATTGAAATATTCTCCTTGCGTATTCCAGAACCTCTGAGGCCACCGAAGCGTAGTCGAAATTGCCACTTCCACTTGCTCTGAAATCACCTTTTCGCACCTGACGAGTCAGCACATAATATTTTTGCCCGTAGACTAAAACCTTATAGTCGCACTTCAAATTACTTATGAACTCTTGCCACACACCCAAACCAAAACCTTTGTGCCTATATAAATATTCGCTATATTCGCTACTACTAATCTTGAATCGCTGTAATATTTTAATTATTTTCCTCTTGCTTGACACCCTGAACTCTTTAGAAGAGACTTTTTTCCTGTCCGCATCATTCTTCACAAGGTAAACGTCCTTACTTCCAGCTCCCGTCACGCTTTTATAAACATATGGATATTCTTGTGGGAGATCATCCTTGTCAAAAAAATAATCTCCTGAAAGCCCTCCTATTTTATTTTCATATCTCCATAGCTGCTGAAAACCTTTGTTTTCGTGCGCTAGAAGAGATTCGTATTCAGGTACAACCGTGCATCTTTTTGCGAGCAAGTAAATCACATCCTTTATATATGCTCTTATGCTTGGTTCGTCTGAAGATGTATAAAATACAAACTCATTCTCCTGTATTTCATATTTTAAAGCCTTACATATATCTCCAAATTTAACCTCGTGACCAAACTCCTCCAGCATTGATTTAATGCCTAATAAATCAAGCGACTTCCAGCCTTTCTCGGCCCGTCCGAAAAAGCCATTTGGTAGTGTAAGTATCCAGATGGTACTCATTTTTGTTCCTGCCCCAAGGATCTGATGTACCAATGTATTGCTATAGTTAGACCTCGTTTAACGTCATAAGACGGTGAGTAACCTAACGAATTCCATATTTTTGAGATATTAGCTTGTGAATGACGCACATCACCTGATCTAAAATCGTTATACAAAGGCGCCCGATTATAACGTATCCCTTCCTCCGCTAGCGCTGTCTTAATCATTTCAAACAACGTATTAAGACTGGTTCTATCGTCAAAAGCGACATTGTATATTTCATTTAGATTTAAAGGATCTGTTGTTGTTGCAGCTAACAGGTTAGCTTGGATCGTGTTATCTATATAACAAAAGTCACGACTGGTTTGGCCATCGCCATTAATAGTAACTTTCGCATCATTAATCATAGCCTCAATCCACTTAGGGATAACTGCGGCATAAGCACCTTCGGGATCTTGACGCTTGCCAAAGACATTAAAATAGCGAAGGCCAATGGTGTTGAATCCATAGCTTTTAGCGAACACGTCTGCATAGAGTTCATTGACGTATTTGGTGACAGCATAGGGGGATAGCGGCTTGCCGATAACGTCTTCTACCTTGGGCAAGCCTGGGTGGTCGCCGTAGGTGGAGCTACTGGCTGCGTAGGTGAAGCTGGCAACCTTGGCATCTCGGGCAGCGACTAGCATATTGAGGAAGCCACTGATGTTTGTTTCGTTAGTCGTGATTGGGTCGTTCAGGCTGCGTGGTACGGAGCCTAGCGCGGCCTGGTGCAGCACGTAATCAACACCTTCACAGGCTTTCTGGCAGTCAGCAAGATGGCGAATATCGCCTTCGATAAAGTTGAACCGGTCCCACTGCTCAGGGGTGACTTCACCTTGTACTTCGTCCAGGTTGTGCTGGTGGCCGGTGGCGAAGTTGTCCAGGCCGACGACCTTTTGATCCAGCTTTAGGAGGGTTTCCAGCAGGTTTGAGCCGATGAAGCCGGCTACGCCTGTGATAAGCCAGGTTTTTGGGTGCTTGGGTAGGTCTTGGAGTAATTGTTCGTAGCGGGTCATTTGTTGAGTCTTTTGGTGGTGCTGTGTGAATTTGTGGAGCGTTTTGCGGCGAGGCCTGTGTATTTACAACCCTTCGCGGCGAGGCCGCCGCTCCTACCAAGGGCAGCGGCAGCCTTGCCCAATCAGAGGCGTAGGTCTGACTCTTCTGCTGTTAGCAGGTATTTTAGGTCGTAGAGTACGTGTTTTGCTTTGCCGAATTTGCGGATGTTTTCTGCGCCTAGTTGTACAAATTGTTTGTGACCTACGGCCAGAATAACACCATCATAAGCGTTGATCGCAGGCTCGACGACGGGAGTGATGCTGTATTCGTGTTCTGCTTCGCTCGCGGACACCCATGGGTCGTACACATCGACTTGAATATTGTATTCGCTGAGTTCTCTGACGATGTCGATGATTTTGGTATTGCGCAGGTCTGGGCAGTTTTCTTTGAAGGTCAGACCCATGATCAGCACACGAGCGCCGTCTACATGGATGCGTTTTTTCAGCATGCATTTGACCAGTTGCGAAACGACGTACGCACCCATGCTGTCATTCAGGCGGCGACCGGCCAGAATGATCTGCGGGTGGTAGCCGATGGCTTCGGCTTTATGAGTCAGGTAGTAAGGGTCTACACCAATGCAGTGCCCACCGACCAGACCGGGGCGGAATGGTAGGAAGTTCCACTTGGTGCCTGCTGCCTGAAGCACAGCCTCGGTATCGATTCCCATTTTATTGAAAATCACCGCCAGCTCGTTGATCAGGGCGATATTCAGATCACGCTGGGTGTTTTCGATCACTTTGGCCGCTTCGGCTACTTTTATGCTGTTGGCCTTGTGCGTGCCGGCGATGATGATTTCGTTGTAAAGGGCATCAACCAGGTCAGCGATTTCCGGCGTGGAGCCGGAGGTGACTTTCTTGATGGTGGTAACGCGGTGTTCTTTGTCGCCGGGGTTGATGCGTTCTGGGCTATAGCCAGCGTAAAAATCGACATTGAAAGTCAGACCGGATACCCGCTCCAGAACCGGGACGCAGTCTTCCTCGGTGGCGCCGGGGTAGACGGTGGATTCGTATATGACAATATCGCCCTTCTTCAACGTTTTGCCGATGGTTTCAGAGGCCTTGATCAGCGGGGTCAGGTCCGGGCGCTTGTGATCGTCAATCGGGGTGGGCACGGTGACGATATAGACGTTTGCAGATTCAAGGTCAGCAGGGTTGGCGCTGTAACTCAGGTGGGTTGCTTGCTTGAGTTCGGCGTCATCCACTTCCAGGGTGCTGTCGTGGCCTGCTTGCAGCGCGGCTATGCGCGGCTGGTTGATGTCAAAGCCGATGACTGAGCGTTTTTTGCCAAATTCTACGGCGAGGGGCAGGCCTACGTAGCCCAGGCCGATGATGGCGATTTTGATGTTGGAGAGAGTCAGCATTTAATGTTCCTGATATCTAAAACGAATATGTTTGGTCGAGATCGTTTCGCGGCGAGGCCGCCGCTCCTACCTAGGTAGGACTGTCACTATTCTACGGTGACGGATTTGGCCAGGTTTCTGGGTTTGTCTACGTCTGTACCTTTTACCAGCGCCACATGGTAACTGAGCAATTGCAGCGGGATGGTATACACAATCGGGGAAATGCTCTCATACACCCATGGCAGTTTGATGTGGGTGATGCCGTCGCCATTATCCAGATCTGCCCGCTCACAGGCAAAGTTGATTAACTGGCCACCGCGGGCGCGGACTTCCTGCAGATTAGATTTGAGTTTTTCCAGCAGGCTGTCACTGGGCGCGACGCTGACTACCGGCATATCTTCATCTACCAGCGCCAGGGGGCCGTGCTTGAGCTCACCGGCGGCGTAGGCTTCTGCATGAATGTAGGAAATTTCTTTCAGCTTTAACGCCCCTTCCATGGCAATCGGGTAATGCGTGCCCCGGCCAAGAAACAGTGCATGGTGTTTGTTGGCGAAGCTATGGGCCAGGTCCTCGATCACGCCGTCCAGTTCCAGCACCTGCTCGATCAGCTTGGGCAGGCCACGCAGAGCACGAATATTCGCCGCAATCATTTCCGGGGCGCGATTGCGCTCCTGGGCCAGGGCAGTGGTTAGCCAGAGCAGTGCGACCAGTTGGGTAGTAAAGGCCTTGGTGGAGGCAACGCCGATTTCCGGGCCGGCATGGGTCAACAGACGCCAATCGGCCTCACGCACCAGCGAGCTGCCGGCTACGTTGCAGATCGCCAGGGTGCCCAGGTAGCCTTGTTTTTTCGCATAACGCAGCGCGGCCAGGGTATCGGCGGTTTCCCCGGACTGGGAAAGGGTAATAAGCAGGGTGCCGTCTGGTACGGATACGCTGCGGTAGCGGTATTCACTGGCAACTTCTACCTGGCAGGGTAGCCCGGTTTGTTCTTCCAGCCAGTAGCGCGCCACCAGGCCAGCATGGTAACTGGTGCCACAGGCAACGATATGGATATTGCGTACGTCTTTCAGGTGGCTTTCGGCGTCTGGGCCGAGTACAGCGGTGAGCACCCGATCTTCGCCGAGCAAACCGGCAAGGGTATCGGTGACTGCACGGGGCTGCTCGTAGATTTCCTTGAGCATAAAGTGCCGGTACTCGCCCTTGTCCAGGGTGTGTGCAGCATGTGCGTAACGCTGTACCGGGTAGGTCATGCTCTGGTTCTGGCTGTTCCATATCTCGCAGCTGTTCAGCGTCAGGCGCGCGTGATCGCCTTCATCCAGATAGATAAATTGGTCAGTCACTTGCAGCAGGGCCAATGGGTCTGAGGCAATAAAGTGCTCCTCACTGCCCTCGCCTATTACCAGCGGGCTGCCCATGCGTGCGCAGTACAGCGTGTTGGGTTCATCTTGATGGATAACGCCCAATGCGTAGGCACCACGCAGCTCTTCCAGGGTGCTGCGCAGGGCGCTGAGCATATCCTGCTTGCGGGCGTAGTGATGCGCCAGCAAGTGGGCGACCACTTCCGTGTCGGTATCGGAGGTGAATTCATAGCCCTGGGATTGCAGACGCGTGCGTAGGCTGTGATGATTTTCAATGATGCCGTTATGTACTACGGCCAAACGCTCAGACAAATGCGGGTGCGCATTGCGCTCGGAAGGTCTGCCGTGGGTAGCCCAGCGGGTGTGGGCAATGCCCAGGTGGCCGTTGGCCTCACTGGATAGCAATGCCTCTTCTAGCTCAGCGACTTTACCCATGGCACGGGTACGTTTGATGCCATTGCCATCAGCCAGCACAGCAACGCCGGCAGAATCATAGCCACGGTATTCGAGGCGGCGCAGGCCTTCGATCAATATGGGGGTGATATTGCGCAGTGCGACTGCGCCGACTATTCCGCACATTTTTCGGGTGTTCCCTTGGTTGTTTGGCATTCCGGGCTGGTGGGCTCGGAGTGCTTTGTGAGTTTGTTATCGCGGCAGGGCCGCCGCTCCCACCTGGATTGGGTACCTAAATGGTTGGTACCTGGGCGAGTGAGAGCTTCGCTTGCGTAGTGCTTGGCTGATTTTAGGTACGCTACCGCCACAAGATTTACTGTCAATTTCTTGAGGACCGCAGTGAAAACCGTTTTGTAGGCACTAAAACAACATCGCGTCGCAAGCTGAACTCGCAACATCAACGGTGCAACATGAGCTGTTCTGGGACCGCAGTCTTTTGAAATAGTTGGAAATAAAAAAATAATTTCTTAGGCGGTTATGGAGTCCGCCTTGTTTGCTGAGGGAGTAACAGAATTGTGTGTGCCGCTAAGGGCCGTGCGAGAGGCGTTCAAGTCGAGAACGGTAACAACCCCGGATCTGGCAAGGACACTGACCCGCCTGGGTTGGCGTCGCGCTTGAACGCATTGAGCGGTAAAGCATGAATCTTGCTGTAGAAATGACATCCTGTCCCTACCTGGCTATTTAACCTGCACGCGCCGCCAATGCTGGCTGCGCGACTCTCTATCTATCTGTCTTAGCGCACTTGAGCAGCGCTAAAGACGGGCAATGGTAAACGTTCTCAGGCAGTTCTTACAAGCCTTGGCGGGGCTTTATTGGCTAGCGCAGACAGTCGCATGGCCGCCCATACCATGATGGCTAAACGGCACACTGCCCGTCACGCCTGGGGGATAACGATGGATAGCGCGCAGCCTTTTTTTTCTGACTGCGCTTTGAGTACGGCGGAAAGTTCCGCCTTGGCTGATTCATCGCCGTGTACCAGCCTGACCTCCTCGGGGCCGTGGCGCATGCCGGAGACAAAACCGACCAGGCCTTTTTGGTCTGCGTGGGCGGAATAGCCGCCCAAGGTATGTACGCCTGCCTTGATCGGGTAACGCTCGCCGTCCAGCTCTACGTAGCCGCTTTTGGGGCCGTATTGTTGGATGGCTCTGCCGGGGGTGCCTTGGGCTTGGTAGCCGACGAATACTACGTTGTGCCTGGGGTCGCCGAGCATGGCTTTGAGGTAGTTGACGACGCGGCCGGCGTTGCACATGCCGCTGCCAGTAATGACGATGGCCGGTTGGCGGGTGTGGGTCAGGCGGTTGACCATGGCGTGGTGTTGGGCGTGGGTTGTTACTGTGAGTAGCTGCTCAAAACCTAGGGGTTGGCGGCCTTGGGTGACGCGCTTTAGGGCTTCTTTGGCCCACCAGGGTTTTAGTTGGCGGTAGAGCTGGGTGAAGCGGGTGGCTAGGGGGGCATCCAGGATGATGGGGAGGTTTTGCCAGGGGTTGGTTTGATTTTTTTGCGGGTTTTGTGTGGGCTGGGAGGCTGCTATCGCGGCGGGGCCGCCGCTCCTACCGGGACGAGTGTTGCTTCCGGCGCGGGTGATGATGTCTTCTAGTTCGTATAGCAGTTCTTGGGTGCGGCCTATGCTGAAGGCCGGGATGATGACGGTGCCGCCGTCTGCCAGGGCGTTTTCCAGTACCTTTTGAAAGCGGGCGCGACGGGTAAGGCGGTTTTCGTGCAGGCGGTTGCCGTAGGTGCTTTCCAGTACCACTACATCTGCACGGTAGGGCGGTTTGGGTGCGGGCAGCATGGGGGCGTGGGGTGCGCCCAGGTCGCCGGAGAAGACGATGCGGCGGCTGCGATTCTGTTCTGGGTACTGCACATCACATTCTATATAAGCGGAGCCGAGGATATGCCCGGCGCGCTGGAAGCGAATGCGGCAGATGATGTCATCACACGCTAGCAATGTAATCCATTGTTTGTAGGGGTGGCCTACCAGCAATTTGCCCACCTGCTGCACAAAACGCTTAGCCAGGTTTTTGTCGCGCTTGACGCCGACCAGGAAGGCATCCTCCAGTACGGTGGGCATGAGCAAGGCAGAAGGCTCGGTACAATGGATCGGCTGCTTAAAGCCTGCCGCTAGCAACCACGGCAAGCGGCCGATATGGTCTATGTGCACATGGGTGGCGATCAGCGCACGCACACTGGCTATATTGAACTGCACCGCGAGTGCATCGGCGCCCGCCTCGCCGCTACCGGAGGTTTCCGCCCCCTGGAACAGGCCGCAATCGATCAACAGACTGTCATCGGCTGTAAGCCATAGCTGATGGCAAGAACCGGTCACGCCTTTGACCGCGCCATGATGTTGAATAAAGGGGTACCGTACTGAGCTGGCGGGTGAGCTTGGGCTATTAGCAGGCATGGGCAACTCCTTTGCCGGTGGCAGTCAAAGCGCGACAATACCGCCTTGGGCCAAGTGCTACCGCGAACCAATCCACATTTTTTATAATCACTGGCTTGGCGTGGCTGGGCTGCAACGCTTGGCTGCAATGACAGCCCGATGGCGCAGCAAGACACTGACAAGAAGCTGCCGCGCCTAAGCGCCATAATTTTAACATCAGCCGCCAACGCAGCTTGACCCTGTGCGCCCTAGAAACTACAGTTGCGGCTTTTATAAACTTGCTTCGCCCAGTACCGGACAAGTAAGCAGCAACCATCAAGCACACATGATTAAGCAAACATGATCAATTCAATACTGGTTGTCTGCGTTGGCAACATTTGCCGCAGCCCCACGGCTGAGGCGCTGCTTAAAGCCAAGTTGGAGGGCAGCGGCATCACTGTGAGCTCAGCCGGCCTGGGTGCGCTGGTGGATAAACCCCTGGATGCCACAGCCACCCAGGTACTTGAGGCTGCCGGCCATAGTTTGCCTGAGCACAAAGCCCGGCAGATCAACTCACGCATGCTGCGCGAAGCGAGCCTGATTCTGGCGATGGAGCAGCGGCATATTCAATCTATTCATGCCATCGCACCGGAAGCGCGCGGCAAGACCCTGTTGCTAGGCAAATGGTTAGACAATTGTGAAGTGCCAGACCCCTACCGCCAGCAGCTACCCGCCTTTGAACATGTTTACCAAATTCTTGACAAGGCAACCAGCGCCTGGCTGCCTTATCTTAAAAACTGATGCCTCTTTCTCAACGGAAATAATCTTTTAAATGCAGAACACACCCACCTCCACTGCCAACGACACCAGTGACGAAATCGACTTGTTAGCGCTGCTCGGTGCTCTGATAGATCGCAAGTACACCATCATCGCTTGTACCGTAATTTTTGCGCTTGTGGGCATTGCTTATGCGATGCTGACTACGCCTGTTTATGTGGCTAATACCGTTATTCAGATCGAAGAAAAGTCATCCGGCATTGGCAATCTATTGGGCGAAGGGGGTGGCAATATGTTTTCTACGCCCTCTGCTGCCGCCACCGAGATCGAATTGTTGAAGTCACGGAGCGTGATCGGCCAGGCAGTCACCAATTTGAAGCTGGACGTGGTTGCCGAACCTAAACTGTTCCCAGTCATAGGGCCGTTTTTTAATCGGCGCTTCGAAAGCACACCAGAGCAGCCCGTGGCCGACCCGCTACTGTCTTTTGACAGCTACGCCTGGGGCGGCGAGCGCATTGATATTTTTCAGCTGGAAGTCCCTTCCAGTTATCAAGGCGCAGCCCTGACACTCCGCGCAGGTGAAAACAATAGCTTTACGCTGCTGAATGCTGATGGCGAAGAACTGCTTAATGGCAGCACCGGTCAGACGATTGACGAGTCAGGTTTCAAGCTGCAAGTGGCGGACTTGGTCGCTCGGCCAGGCACAGAGTTTCTGGTTAGCAAGCGCAGCGCACTGCGCACCACGCTTAATTACCAAAGCCGGATTGGCGCCAGTGAAAAGGGCCGTGATTCGGGGATTCTGACGCTGAGCCTGGAAAGCGCCCTACCTGCCCATGCGGTAAGCACCCTTGATGAAGTCAGCCGCCTCTATGTAAGGCAGAACGTTGAGCGCAAATCAGCAGAAGCACAGCAAAGCCTGGATTTTTTGCAGCAGCAATTACCCAAAGTACGCAAAGATCTGGAAGCGGCTGAGTCGGCACTGAACGCCTATCAGTCCAGCGCTGGCTCGGTTGATATTACTATTGAAACCCAAGGCGTACTTGACCAGGTGGTGGAGCTGGAAACAGCCATCTCCGAATTGATGCTCAAGCGCTCGGAGCTAGAGCGCCGCTTTACTCGCCAACACCCCAGCTACCAGGCCCTTGTAGAGCAGCTTGGCCAGCTTGAAGCGCGCCGCGACCGTTTGATTGAACGCGTGGGCAGCCTGCCGGAAACCCAGCAGGAGCTGTTACGCTTGGCCCGCGATGTAAAAGTCAGCACTGAAATTTACACCGCCATGCTCAACACCTCTCAGGAGCTGGACATAACCCGGGCCGGTACCGTAGGCAATGTACGTATTATCGATAATGCCGTGGTGGATACCAGCGCTCCAGTCAAACCAAAGAAAGCTCTGATCGTGGTATTGGCCACGCTATTGGGCGGCATGCTGGGCGTGGCTATCGCCCTGCTGCGCCATGCGCTTAACCGCGGCATTGAAAACCCCGAACTGATAGAGCAGCTTGGCTTGCCGGTGTATGCCTCGGTGCCCTTCAGTAAAGATCAGCAGGTACTGGAAAAAAGCTTCAAGGGCAAATTTACCAGCCAAGGCTCACATTTGCTCGCTGCCACCAACCCAGCGGATCTGGCGATTGAGTCACTGCGTAGCCTGCGCACCAGCCTGCATTTTGCCATGCTGGAAGCCAAGAACAACATTCTGATGATCTCCGGCCCCAGCCCCAGCGTGGGCAAGTCGTTCGTGTCTGCCAACCTGGCGGCGATTGTGGCGCAGACCGGCAAGAAAGTAGTGCTGATCGACGGCGACATGCGCAAGGGTTATGTGCACAAGCTGCTGAACAAAGAGCCGGAGCCTGGCCTGTCTGGCTTACTGGTCAGCACTCACACGCTGGCGGATGTGATTCATAAAACCGAAATAGACAACCTGCACTTTATCAGCCGGGGCCAGATACCACCCAACCCCTCTGAGCTGTTGATGCATGCCAACTTTGAAAGCTTGCTGCAGCAACTGAATAAAATGTACGACTTGGTAATTATCGATACACCGCCGATTCTGGCAGTGACCGATGCCGCCCTGGTCGGTCGCTTGGCCGGCACCAGCCTGATTGTGACGCGCTTTGGCATGAACCCCGCGCGTGAAATACAACAGACGCTGCTGCGCTTCAGAAATAACGGCATTGAGATTAAGGGCGCGATTTTCAACGCGGTAGAGAAAAAAGCCTCTGCTTACGGCTACGGCAATTACGGCTATTACCAGTACGAGTACAAATCAGACACCAAGTAAATAGGCTACAGGGGTTCACATGAGCCCCTTAGTGCGTATAATCAAGTGTATTATTGGATTTAAACAAGGAGACGAGTTATGAAAAAACAAGTTTTTGCACTGGTGACCAGCGGTTTGCTGCTCGCCTCCGGTATGAGCTTCGCTCAAGATACTGACACCTCAGCAACTACACCTGCTGCCGGCACCACCAGCTCCAATACAGGCGCGCAAGGCACTGGCGGTATGACCGCTGGCAAGATCGCACTGGGTGTTGCTATTGCAGGCGGCGCTATTGCAGCGGCCTCTGACAGCGGCGGCTCTGGCTCTGGCACCACAACCTCTACTACTACCACCCCGTAATTCGGTAGCAGTGATCAAGGCCACCTAGATTTGGTTTTAGGTGGCCTTTTTATTGTCCAGATTCGAATAAAAGGCAAGTATTCCGACCATGACTCGATACCCTCTCCTTGCGCTAGGTGCTTCTGCTCTCTTTCTTCAGGCCTGCATGTTCTCCCCCGGCATGCATATGGATACGGACCGACTGATCAGCGATGATTCTGCAGAAAACAGCCTGGTTGAGATGGTCGAGATTACGCCCAAGCTGATCGCCCAGGATCAGTCCGTTAGCCGCAGGATGACCATCCCCCAGGAGCTGCTGGATTACCAACCCGAGAATTACCGGATTGGCGCCAACGATGCCCTGTTTATTACCGTATGGGACCACCCAGAGCTGACCACCCCCGGCGGGCAACAGCAGACCACTCAAGCTAACGCCCGTATTGTTCGTGACGACGGCACCCTGTTCTACCCCTTTATTGGCAACGTTCACGTAGAAGGCTTGACCCTGGAAGAGCTGCGCGAAATTATCGCCCAGCGCCTGGCGCGCTTTATTGAACAGCCCCAGGTTGACGTTAACGTGATTGGCTATAACAGCCAGAAGATCATCGTCAGTGGCGCTTTTGAAAACCCAGGCTTTATTCCGGTTGATGCCCAGCGGTTAACACTGCTGCAGGCTGTTGGCCTGGCGGGGATCGACCCGTTACGTGCGGACCTGTCTAATTTGATCCTGACCCGTAATGGCACTGCCTACAATCTGGACTACGACCGGCTGACAAGTAACACCAGCAACATTGGTGAAGTGTATCTGCGCCCTGGCGACAAGCTGCATTTGGGCCTGAATGATTCACGCAAGGTGTTTGTAATGGGCGAGGTAGCTACGCCCCGTGCCCTGGCCTACCGCACCAGCCGTATGAGCCTGAGTGAAGTGCTGGCCACCGTTGGCGGCCCCTCACCTGAAACCTCCAGCGGCCAAGAGATTTATGTGATCCGCGGCGTAGACAACCTGGAAAACGAGCGCGCGACGGTATTCCAGCTGAACGCTCGCTCGCCCTCCGCCTTTATTCTGGCTGACCAGTTTGAAATGCAGCCGCAGGATGTGGTGTTTGTGGGTGCTGCCGGGATCACCCGCTGGAATCGCTTTATCAGCCAGCTGTTCCCCTCTGCCAACATTCTGCGTACCGGTGTGCTGATCGACGAAGACATCCGCGATCGTAACTAAGGGAGCCTGCGGTGAATAACCTTGCACACGCGGGTGCGCTTTGCCTTGCGGCGCTGGTGTTGGCGGGCTGTAACTCTGCCACCAACACCGCCTATCGCACCATCAACCTGGCTATTAGCGGGCCTGAGTCAGTCATCAGCACCGAGCAGGTCAACCGCCTAGGGCGGCCAGGGCTGCTGGCGACCTTTGGCCTGTCTGAAACCTTGCTGGTGCTGGCAGCTCGCTCTGGGGACTTTGCTGAATGGCATGGCCCGCAGCAGATGCTGGTGACCCATAACGGCCGGCTGGTGCAATCCGCCGGCATACCGGAAAAGGGTGACGTGCTGGCGCCGCTGTTGCGCGACGATCCCTTTCTGGGTGATTTGCGTACCCTGGCCGATGGGCAGGAAATAACCCGCCGTATCGATATGCCCGCGCGGTTTTTAACCAACATCCCCCAGCATGCGCGCTACCGCTTTGGGCCCATTGAAGCGATTGACATCATGGGCGTTGAGCGCCGGTTGCAACGTATTGATGAAGCCATCCGCATGCCCAGCATTGGCTTCAAGACCACCAATTATTACTGGATAGACCCCGCGAGCGGCGCTGTGCTGGCCAGTGCTCAGCACCTTGCCGAAGACCTGCCGGTACTCTACCTCACCGAAGTAGTTCCGGTGGATGCGGGGCAGCAATTATGAGGCGGGGATTAAGGCGAGATTTGAAAGCCTATATAGCGGCCGCTTACCTGGCATGCCTTTGCCTACCCGCCGCAGTGTATGCCCAAACCGCTGGTACGCCGCCCGGTAATGACACACCACCCGCCATTACCGGCGTTACTATCAGCGGCGCGGTGATTAAGCCCGGCACCTACGACTTTCCAGCGGGTGCGCGCCTGCATGATGCCTCGGTTACCGCTCAGATTAATGCCCAGGCCTGGTTTCTCGGCGCGGCGTTGCTGCGCCAGAGTGCCATGGAGCCCCAGCAGCGGCTCAAGGTCGGGCTGTTGTTTGAGCTCAATGCCAACCGCGTGCATGCCCTGGCGGTGGAAGATGCTGAACTGCACGAGTTAATTACCCGCCTGTATCGCGCCGTTGAGGCTATGCCAGTCACCGGCCGTACGGTGGCGCAGCTAGACCCTTTGCAACAGCTGATTCTCAGCAATAACCCGCTGCTGGAAAACGGCGACCGCTTGCTGTACCCGCGCAAAGCGGAACAGGTGCGCGTCACCGGTGCGGTAATGGCCGATTGTGTGCTGCCACATGACCCCAGCTGGCAAATGCTCGATTACTTGAAAGCCTGCCAACGGCATCCACTGGCCGAGCGCAATAGCGCTTACCTGATTCAGCCCAACGGCACCTGGCAGACCTACGGCATTGCTTACTGGAACCTGCAACCGGCAGATGTGGCAACCGGCGCCATCATCTACCTGCCGCCACAGCCAAAGCGGCTGTCGCCGAGCACACGCGGCTTAAATAACGATATGGCTGCCATGCTGGCTACCCAGTATCAACTGGGGGGTCGTTTCAGTGAGTAAGCTGATGTTGCGTTCTGTTTACCTTGTGCCCGCTTTGATTGCCGGATTGGCGCTGCCCAGCAGCGCGCTGGCTGACCGCTACCGCACCACCCAACACGACTTTGGCGGCGTGGGCCTGTTGCAAACCCCCACTGCACGCATGGCGCCTGAGGGCACCTTCAGCTTCAATGCCAACCGCACATCGCCTTACAGCCGTTACAGTATCTCCATGCAGCCGGTACCCTGGCTGGAAGGCACGCTGCGCTATATAGCCATTAGCAACCGGCGTTACAGCCAAATAGATGAGTTCAGTGGCGATCAGAGCCTGAAAGACAAGGCCTTTGACTTCAAATTCCGCCTGATGCAGGAAGACTACTGGCTGCCAGAGCTGTCAGTGGGCTTTCGCGATCTGGCCGGTACCGGTCTGTTCTCCAGTGAGTTTGTGGTGGCCAACAAGCGCTTTTATGATCTGGATTTCAGCCTGGGCGTGGCCTGGGGTTATATCGGTAATCGCGGTGACTTTGGTAACCCGCTGGGGTTTTTGGGCGATGATTACGACAGCCGTGATGCCGGTACGGTAGGCACCGGTGGTGATTTCAGCCTGGACAACTACTTCCGTGGCCGGCCGGGTGTTTTTGGTGGCGTGGAATACCAAACACCCTGGGACCCGCTGCGCTTCAAGATCGAACTGGATGGCAACGATTACAAGAGCGAACCACAGCAAAACAATCAGGATCAGGATTCACCGATCAACCTGGGCGTGGTCTATCGGCTGAGCAAAGGTGTTGATCTGAGCCTGGGCTGGGAGCGCGGCAATACCGCGATGTTTGGTATTACCCTGCACTCCAACCTCAAGAGCGACCCCTTCCCGGCCAAGCTGCTTGACCCGCCACCGGAGCGGCGTGAGCCCTTGCCCGCCGGTGTGAGTGCTCAGACTGTGGATTGGGCTAACGTCAGTGAGCGGCTGCGCGATAATGCCGGCTTTGAAGTAGAAACCATTGAAGTCAAAGACCGTGAACTGATCGTGACCGGCGAGCAGAAAACCTTCCGCAATCAGGCCCAGGGCCTGGGCCGTGCCAGCCGCGTGCTGGACAACAGCACCGGCGAAGGCACCTATGACTGGTATACGCTGGTTAACAAGCCACGCGGCATTGCCGTGTCTGAAGCGAGCATTGATGCCGGCCGCCTGCGCGATCTGGAACAGAACCGCATTGATGAACAGGCCATGCGCCGCTCTACAGTACTGGCCACGCCCAGCGTGCTGGATACCGAGCTGCTGCACACCGCGCCGCTAGAGAAGTTTACCTATGGGTTATCACTAGGCTACAACCAGAACGTGGGTGGCCCGGATGGCTTTATTCTGTATCAACTGCTGGCACGGGTAAAAGGCGAGTATCGCTTTACCCGCAATCAGTGGCTGCACGCCAGCTTGGCAGCGAACCTGATCAACAACTTCGACAAATTCCGGGTTA
Source organism: Halopseudomonas pelagia CL-AP6 (assembly GCF_000410875.1). Lineage (GTDB taxonomy): Bacteria > Pseudomonadota > Gammaproteobacteria > Pseudomonadales > Pseudomonadaceae > Halopseudomonas > Halopseudomonas pelagia. Next base: position 1,477 of record NZ_AROI01000030.1, on the reverse strand, counting down.
AAGGCGAGAGCCAGCTGCCGCAAGTACGGACGGACATTCGCGAATACCTGACCAGCTCCGACGTGATTCTGGAGAACTTCCAGTACACCCATACCAAGCGCCTGGACCGTGACCTGTATGCCATGGGCTACGGCGGCCTGCTGGAAAGCATGTTCGGCGGCGTGGGTGGTGAAGTGCTCTACCGCCCCAGCGGCGACAATTGGGCGATAGGTGTGGATGCCAACTGGGTACGCCAACGTGGCTTCCGCCAGGATTTCAGCTTGCGTGATTACTCCACGCTGACCGGCCATTTCACTGCGTACCTGCAGACCGACTTCTACAACGTATTGGTCAAGGCCAGCGCCGGGCGGTACCTGGCAGGCGATATTGGCGGCACGCTGGATCTATCACGGCGCTTCAACAACGGCATTACCGTGGGTGGCTACGCCACGCGCACGGACGTCTCGTCTGAAGAGTTTGGTGAGGGTAGCTTCGACAAGGGGATTTACTTCACCTTCCCGTTCGACGCCTTCTTCGCCCGCTCCAGCCAGTCCCAGGGCACCTTGGGCTGGAACCCGCTGACGCGTGATGGTGGCGCCAAGCTGAGCCGTTTCTATTCGCTGTATGACTTGACCCGGGATGCGGATACTGATCGCTTTAATGATGGGTTTAACGCGCTTAGGGATTGAGTGGGCACCAGCCAAATGGGTCCCGCTCTCATCGCCTGGTTCTGGTGGGAGCGGCGGCCTCGCCGCGATGGGGTTGGTGGGTATTCGGTTGGTTGCTGTTGTGGCCGGGCTCCATCGCGGCGAGGCCGCCGCTCCTACCAGGACGGGTTGATCCGCGGTTTGTTGCTATGCTGTGCTCCTCTTGATGAAATGGAAGGCCTGCCGGGTATGTGGTTAAGCTTAAAGCGCCTATGGGTGCGCTACCGTGTGATTTTCAAAGTGTTGTTTTTTGCGGTGTTATGTTTAGGCATTTATCTAGGCGTCAACCCTACCCCGCCCCCCACTTCTGCTAGCTGGCACGGCGATTTTTACCACGCCGGCGGCTTGTTCGCCTGCACCATCCTCAGCTTCCTGGCCTACCCGCGCTGGCGCTGGTGGCTGCGTGGCGCGCTGATGTTTCTGGTTGGCCTGGCGATAGAAGGCGTGCAAACTTTCCACTCGACACGCTCGGCAGAGCTATTTGATCTGCAGGTGAATACCGGCGGGCGGGCTGCGGGATTGCTGGTGATTTTTCTGTTTCAGTGGACGTATAGGGCCCAGACGGCTCGATCATCAAGATAACCAAGATTACCGCCATAAAAATGTGAGCCACAAACGATGACACTCGTCGTCGTCCCCACGAACGCAAGGATCCGCCCCACCCCCGTCATTCCCGCGATCCCCACGTCCGCGGGGCCCCGTCATCCTCGCGCAGGCGGGTATCCGCCCCACCCCCGTCATCCTCGCGCAGGCGAGGATCCACCCCACCCCCGTCATCCTCGCGCAGGCGG
>NZ_AROI01000029.1 GCF_000410875.1 Halopseudomonas pelagia CL-AP6 | reverse complement strand
CGAGGTGGAACTCGGCCTTCCGGGACAGCTATTCGAAGATGGCTGCCAACGCCTGATCCAGGCGGGTCACGGCAATGACCTGCATACCCTTGGGCGATTCTTTGGGGGCATTGGCCTTGGGCACGATGGCGCGGGTAAAGCCGTGCTTGGCCGCCTCCTTCAGACGCTCCTGGCCGCTGGGCACCGGCCGTATCTCGCCAGACAAACCCAACTCGCCGAACACCATCAGATCCATCGGCAACGGCCGGTTACGCAAACTGGACATCACTGCGGCCAGCAGAGCGAGATCCACCGCAGTTTCCAGCACCTTGACCCCGCCCACCACGTTAACGAACACATCCTGATCGTAAGTCGGTACACCGCCGTGCCGATGCAACACTGCCAGCAGCATCGCCAAGCGGTTCTGATCCAGGCCCAGTGTCACCCGTCGCGGATTACCCAGATGACTGGTATCAACCAGTGCTTGCACTTCTACCAGCATCGGCCTGGAGCCTTCCCAGGTAGACATCACCACACTCCCAGGAATCGGTGTATCGTAACGCGAGAGGAAAATGGCTGACGGATTGGAGACTTCCTTAAGCCCCTTATCGGTCATCGAGAACACGCCGAGCTCGTTAATAGCGCCAAAGCGATTTTTCACCGCGCGCAACATGCGCAGCCGACCATCGGACTCGCCCTCGAAATACAACACGGTATCGACCATATGCTCGAGCACCCGCGGCCCAGCCAAGGAGCCTTCCTTGGTGACATGCCCAACCAGAAAAATCGCCGTGCCGCTCTGCTTGGCATAACGCACTAGCAGCGCGGCGCTCTCTCTGACCTGCGCCACACCGCCGGGAGCCGACTGCAACTGCTCGGTAAAGATCGTCTGAATCGAATCCACCACCATGACTTTGGGCTGTTCATGGCGAGCTGTAGCAATGATGCTTTCGATACAGGTTTCAGTCATAACCTTGAGCTTGTCTTCCGGCAGCCCCAGACGCCGGGCGCGCATCGCCACCTGCTGCTGGGATTCTTCACCGGTGACATACAAAGCGGGCATGGTCTGCGCCAGTTGACACAGGGTTTGCAGCAGTATGGTTGACTTGCCGATACCCGGATCACCGCCCATCAGTACGACCGAGCCCGCCACCAGTCCGCCGCCCAGCACGCGATCAAGCTCCGACGAGCCACTGGATTGGCGTGGCACCTCCTCGGTAGAGACTTCCGCCAGGGTTCTCACCTGGGCAGCCTGCCCGGCCCAGTGACCACTGCGGCTAGTTGAAACGCCGCTTCCACCGGTTGGTGTGGTATCGACCACCGTTTCCACAAGCGTATTCCAAGCCTGACATTCAGCGCACTGGCCGGCCCATTTGGAGAAGGTCGCGCCACACTCGGTGCAGCCGTAGATTCGCTTGTTTTTTGCCATTAATTCCCCCCAGAAGAATGCTTAGATGCTATTTTGGTTTATAGCCACTGGCAACAGGTCAGATCATCAACATGCACATTACTTTACGGCCCTGGTGAAACGGATACCTGTATGACCATAAGCATCGACATCCCCAAACCCTGCCGATCCTGTCAGGACAATACACCACTGTGTTTCGATTTCAGCATGGCTTTTCAACCTATTGTGGACACCCGCGACAACAGCGTATTTGCCTACGAAGCGCTGATTCGCGGCCTTGCCGGCGAAGGTGCACCACAGATGCTCGCCAAGGTGAATGAAGAAAACCGTTATATCTTCGACCAATCATGCCGGGTAAAAGCAGTGGAACTTGCCGCCAGGCTACAGATCCCTTGCTTCATCAGTATCAATTTTTTACCCAACGCGGTTTATCAGGCCGCGACGTGCATCCGTGCAACGCTGGAAGCAGCAAAGCGCTTCAACTTCCCGACCAATCGCCTGATCTTTGAAATCACCGAAAATGAAGAACTGGTAGATAAAGCCCATTTGAAAAGCATTATTACAGAGTACAAGCGTCAGGGCTTCAAAACGGCTATCGACGACTTCGGTGCAGGTTACTCTGGTCTCAATCTGCTCGCCGAATTTCAACCGGACATCATCAAGCTGGACATGGCGTTGGTCCGCGACATTGACACCGCTCCGGTGCGCCAGGCTATCGTTCAGGGCATCCTAGGCGTATGCAAGGCACTGAATATCGACGTCATTGCCGAAGGCATCGAAAGCCTCGCCGAATTACGCTTTCTTCAGGGCCTGGGAGTGAATCTGTTCCAGGGTTACCTGTTCGCCAAGCCGGCATTTGAACAGCTACCAAAGGTCAACTGGCCCGATGCCTGATTTCAGCCTCAGCAAAAAAGACTTCAAACAGCAGAGCGCCGAGCTGACAGAAGGGCTACTCGAAGCGCAGTTTGAACTGCGCAAGGCCGGTAAAGGCCCGGTATTGTTGCTGATCAGCGGCAATGATCTGGCTGGCAAGGCCGAGGTCATTCATACCTTTTACGCCTGGCTGGACAACCGCTTTCTCAACACCCGTGCCTTCGTTCTACCGCAAGGCATCGAGAAGCGCATGCCGCGTATGTGGCGCTATTGGCGCTCCCTGCCGCCCGCAGGTCAACTGGGATTTTACCTCGGCTCCTGGTACCACCAACCGCTCATGAGCTTCAGCCGGGGAAATCTCTCGGCTAATGCTTTCAAGCAGCAGATGGAAGACATATTGCGCTTTGAAAAGCTGCTGAGTGATGAAGGTGCAGTGGTCCTCAAGGTCTGGCTGCATATCAGTCCAGACGGCAAAGCTGTGGCGAACTCAGCAGATCAGCGGCACTATCAGGACACCATCGCCATGCGCGAGTGGGGCGATTTCAGCCGTGCCGATTACGACAAAGTCCGTGTCGCCGCTCAGCAAATGATTGATTTAACCTCCACCGATCAAGCCCCCTGGGTGCGGATACCCAGTCACGATCCGCGCTACCGCGATATTCAGATCGCTAAGCTGCTGCTTCAAGCCATGCGACAACATCTCGACTCTGCCCCCTCCTCAGCGCATGCCGCGACCCATCATCAGAGCTTCCTGCCAGGCAGCGTGGACCGGCTGCACAACGTGGATTACAGCGCAAAGCTGGAAAAGGACGACTACCAGGACCAACTGGAACATTATCAGAACCAGTTGCAGGAATTGGTACACCACCCACGCTTTGCCCGGCGCAGCTTGCTGCTGGTCTTTGAAGGAACCGATGCGGCGGGCAAAGGCGGCACCATTCGCCGTATTACCCAGTGCCTGGACCCGCGCTACCTGCGGGTCCACGGCACCCGAGCACCGACCGAAGAGGAGCGCACGCAGCCTTATCTGATGCGCTTCTGGAAACGCATTCCGGCGCCGGGCACCGTGGTAGTTTTTGACCGCAGTTATTACGGCCGCGTGCTGGTCGAACGGGTAGAAGGCTTTTGCAGTGCGGCTGATTGGCAGCGTGCTTACGGCGAGATCAATGATTTCGAACAGCAACTGAAACAGAGCAACACACTGGTGATCAAGTTCTGGCTGGCGATTACTGAAGGGGAACAGCTTGCACGCTTTCAGGCCCGTGAAGCATCACCGCTGAAGCGTCACAAGCTCACCGAAGAAGACTGGCGTAATCGCCAACAATGGTCCACCTACCAGAAAGCCATTAACGATATGTTGGAGTTCACCGACACCAAGCACGCGCCATGGCATGTCATCGCTGCCGAAGACAAACGCCACGCGCGCATTCAGGCCCTGAAGATTGTGTGTGACAGCTTGCGCTCGGCATTGAAATAAAACCGCACAAACTCAGAATAAAACCTGACAAATCTCGATTTCCGGATATTATTTTGAATTACCAATATGTATACGCTAGCGTCAGGGTGGCGCACGCAAGGAGATGACAATGAGTATTGCTCAGGAATTCAAAGCGTTCGCCATGCGCGGCAACGTAATCGATATGGCCGTGGGGATCATTATCGGCGCGGCCTTTGGCAAAGTAGTGTCCTCCTTTGTGGCCAACGTGGTTATGCCGCCACTGGGGCTGATGATTGGCGGTGTGGACTTCGCTGATCTGGCGATCGTGCTCAAGGAAGCAGAAGGCGAAATCGCTGCAGTGACCCTGGGCTACGGGCTGTTTATCCAGAGTATTGTCGACTTTCTGATTATTGCCGTCGCTATTTTCGTTGCCATCAAGGTGATGAACAGCCTCAAACGCAAGGAAGAGGCCAAGCCCACCCCACCCGAGCCGGAAACGCAGAGCAAACAGGAAATACTGCTCACCGAGATTCGCGATTTACTGCAGCAAAAACCCAACCCCTGAACGCGCCTTAACCCACATAGCTTAACTGCCGGCCGCCGCGCAAGCGGTGCTCCGGCAGCATTGCCGCAAAGCCTGAGCGCAACTGCGCTATACTGCCGACCCGCACCTCTAATCGGCAGCCATCATGCAATCATGTGACACCTCGTACGGCACTCTGAACCTTGAGCGCTACCCCCCAACCCAGAATCCCACGCTGCAAGCCTTCGATACGGCCGACCTGTATCTGCTGCAAAGCGTCGCTGAGTTGCCCGCTTCAGACCTGCCGATACTGGTGATCAACGACAACTTTGGCACGCTGGCCTGCGCGCTGGCTAAAGCCGAACCAGCCCGCAGCGTGCACAGCTGGAGTGACTCAAAATTGGCGCAGTTGGCATTACAAAGCAATCTGCAAGCCAATGACCTGGCAGCCAACACAGTGGAGTTTATCGAAAGCCAGCAAACGCCCAGCGGCCCTTACCAGTGCGTGCTGATGCGCGTGCCCAAGAGCCTGACGCTGATGCAGGATCAGCTGTTCCGGCTGCGCCCGGCCCTGGGTGCGCAGGCACTGGTTATCGCCGGCGCCATGGTCAAGCATTTGCCGCATGCTGCTGGCGACCTGTTGGCACAATATATTGGCCCTTACCAGGCATCTCTCGCCTGGAAAAAAGCCCGCCTGTTGACCAGCACATTGGACCCAGCACTAACACCTGGCACACCTGAACTGGAGACGCGGTATGACTTACCTGCGTCAGAATTCCAGTTGCTGAACAAGCCCGGCGTGTTCTCTCGGGACAAGCTCGACAACGGCACTCGCGCGCTGCTATCAAGCCTGCCAACCGGCCAGGAAGACGGCTGCATAGTTGACCTGGGTTGTGGCAATGGCGCGCTAGGCATGATGGCAGCGCAACTCAACCCCGACGCGCGGCTGGTGTTTATCGACGAGTCCTATGCTGCGGTAGCCAGCGCCCGGCACAACTTCAGCGAAGCCTTCCCAACACGCCCTGCCGAGTTTATCGTCAGCGACGGCCTGACTGAGATGGCCGATGGCAGCGCTGACCTGATTCTGTGCAACCCACCCTTTCATCAGCAACAAGCGGTGGGCGATGAAATGGCCAAGCGCCTGTTCGAGCAGAGCCAGCGCGTACTGACGCCTACGGGTAGCCTGATGGTGGTAGGCAACCGGCACCTTGGCTATCACGTCAAGCTGCGGGCCTGGTTTGAAAAGGTCGAGCAGTTATCAGGCAACCCCAAATTCGTGGTACTCAAAGCCAGCAACTAAGCACAGGTTCTGCGGCGGCAAAACTCGCTCTCTATGGTCTTTACCGTCGCCGGCAGCGCTCTGAGCAGTATTGCACCTCTTCCCAGCAGCGGGCCCATTTCTTGCGCCAACGGAAGGGTAGCCCACAGGTCGCACAGTCTTTCACCGGCAGATCATACTTACTCTTCATAAGGGCTTGCCGGTCAAAGGGACTGACCGGCGTCCAACCGCGCCAACAGCTTCTCACCCCAGCCCCACAGTGCCTGCTGCTTGGCATCCGACATGCGGTCCAAGTTGCGGTAGACCATAGCCAGCCGGTGATTACCTCCCAACTGATCACGGTGGCGCATCAGAAAATGCCAATACAGTGAATTGAACGGGCAAGCTTTTTCACCGGTTTGTTCGGTGACCTTATAAGCGCAACCCTTGCAGTGATTGGACATGCGCTTAATGTACTGGCCACTGGCACAATAGGGTTTGGAGCCGAGATAGCCGCCATCGGCATGCATAACCATGCCCAGCGTATTAGGTAGCTCGACCCAATCAAAGGCATCCATGTACACCGCCAGATACCAGTCGCATATCTGCTTGGGCTGAATACCGGCGAGCAGCGCAAAATTACCAGTGACCATCAACCGCTGGATATGATGCGCGTAAGCATGTTCCAGGGTCTGGCCGATAGCCTGGCTCATGCAGTTCATGCGGGTGTCGCCGGTCCAGTAGAATGCGGGAAGATCACGCTGGTTACCCAAGGCATTCCGCTGGGCATAATCGGGCATCATCAGCCAGTAAATCCCCCGCACATATTCGCGCCAGCCAAGTATCTGGCGGATAAAACCCTCTGCCGCATTCAGCGGAATATCCCCGGCCTGCCATGCGGCCTGCACATCCAGGCACACGCGCTGCGGGTCAAGCAATCCGATATTCATCGCCGCGGCAATACGCGCATGAAACAGGTAGGGCTGATTATCCGCCATGGCATCCTGATAGTCGCCAAATGACGGCATACCCAGCGCCAGAAAATGCTCCCAAAGCGACTCTGCTGCGGCCTGGGTTACTGGGTAATCAAAGCCGTCCAGTACGCCATAGTGGTCCGCGAACTGCTCGGCAACCAGCGCTTGCACCTCAAGGGTGATAGCGTCAGATGAGAAATGCGGCTGAGGTGGAATCGCTACCGAAGCGGGCAAGGCTTTGCGGTTATCCGCATCGTAGTTCCAGGCGCCCCCAGCAGGCCCGCCATCAGGGTCCATCAACAGCTGGGTATGCTTGCGCATCTCCCGGTAAAACAGTTCCATACGCAGCTGTTTGCGGCCTGTGGCCCAGGCTGCGAAGCGCGCCTGGGAGCAGAAGAAGCGTTCGTCATCGCGCAGCTGCAGCTCCGGCCACACCTCCTGCGCTTGCTGAAAAATATTCAGCAGCCGCCACTCGCTTGGCTTACACAGCAGGATACGCTCAGGCTGGTGTTGAGCTCGGGCGCGCGCCACCTCGCCATGCAACGATCCACTGTTGGCCGCATCATCCAGTTTTATGTAATAAACCGTGAAGCCATCAGCGCGCAGCTGCTCGGCAAAATGGCGCATGGCGGAAAGAATGAACAGAATCTTCTGTGGGTGATGGGGCACATAGCGTCCCTCATCGGACACCTCAGCCATCAATATCCTATCCAGCCGGGGATCCGCATCACGTAGCGAGACGATCTCACGGCTGAGCTGATCGCCCATAATCAGGATGAGCTGGCGCACCAACATACAATAGTCTCCCGCTCTATACTTTGCAGCGGGAACTGTACCTCAGGCCATGATCTGGCACGTTTGGGTTGTGTAACCAGACCTTGCGAACGGTTAGAGCTTATCCAGCTTCGACGCCCCTTCTACTTTGGCCAGCTTGTCGAGAATACCCATGCCAAACGCGGAGATGACGAAGGTCATATGAATGATCACGTACCACATCATCTTGTCGTTGGGGATGTTCTGCGCATTCATAAACACTTTGAGCAGATGAATTGATGAAATCGCGACGATGGACGCCGCCACTTTCATCTTCAACGAACCAGAATCCATCTTGCCCAGCCAACTGAGCTTTTCCTTGCCCTCGTCAATATCCAGCTGAGAGACAAAATTCTCGTAGCCGGAAATCATCACCATCACCAACAAACCGCCGACCAAGGCCATGTCCACCAGTGACAATACGACCAGAATCAGATCCGCTTCGGCTATCGCCAACAGGTTGGGAATTAGGTGAATCACTTCCTGGAAAAATTTGACCGCCAGAGCAAACAGCGCCAACGACAAGCCCAGATAAATAGGCGCCAAAATCCAGCGTGCCGAATACAGCAAATTCTCAAGAAACCGTTCCATACCGCCTCTACCTCTGCAAATTTAACCTTCGAAAATGACCTGAGTAGTTGTTCACAGTATCTGTGGATAACTCTGTGGGCAGTTGTCTGACAAGCCACCCCAGCCCATAAGGACCAAGGCTTGGCTGGTAACGTGCAAAAAACAACCAGCACCATCGGCTAAATTGCACAAACCCTGTACAACGCGGCGGTACATGGCGCCTGTAGCGCAACCTTATAGCAAAATAATGGCGAGCTAGTCGCCACTATTTTTTTTACTTGAATCGGTTATTGACAATGTCAGAAAATCCGCAGCCCGTGGGAACTACCCACAAAATCTGTGGATAAGTCTGTAGATAGATTCGGGAGAGCCGCGCCCAGCGCCTATAGCTCTGGGCTCACGGCAGATTGATCAAGGGTTGATCAAAGCAGACTGTCCGGTTTCGAGTCGGCTTTCGCGGTTTCATCGGCTTCTTCGTCCTCGGCATCACGCTCGGCGATCTCGCGTAGCCGATCCACTACACGGGCGTTGATGGTGCCTTCAGGGAAGTGGCCATGCTCATCCGCAGCGCCAGGTTCGTCGCCCGCCAGCAATCCCAGCGCCTGATCCACATGACTCACCGCATAGATATTGAACTGGCCCGCACGTACAGCCTCTAGCACGGTTTCATCGAGCATCAGATTAGGTACGTTGGAGCGCGGAATGATCGCGCCCTGCTCACCGGTCAGGCCACGGGCCTGGCACAGACGGAAAAAGCCTTCGATTTTCTCGTTAACGCCACCGACGGCCTGCACTTCGCCAAACTGGTTGATCGAACCGGTAATCGCGAACCCCTGCTTCAATGGTATGCGCGACAAAGCCGAAATCAGTGCACAGACCTCCCCCAGCGAGGCGCTATCGCCATCGACATAGCCGTAGGACTGCTCCAGCGCGATGCTGGCAGAAATTTCCAGTGGAAAGTGCTGAGCATAACGGCTACCCATATAGCCGGTCAGAATCATAATGCCCTTGGAGTGAATCGGCTGACCCAGATTGACCTCACGCTCAATATCCACAATACCGCTACTGCCGGGGTACACCGTGGCGCTGATCCGTGCCGGCACGCCAAATACCGAGTCACCGACCTCGAGTACCGTCAGTCCGTTGCATTTGCCCACTTCAGCGCCCTGGGTATCAATCAGGATGACACCGGACAACATGTCCTCGCGAATACGTGCGCTGACTCGCCCGGTGCGCATTTCCTTGGCCTGCAGTGCCCGTTCGATATGCGCAGTATCAATCAGCGGGTCATTGGCCAGTTGCCGGGTAAAATCCGCCTCGCCGACCAACTGGAAAATATCGCTGATGCGCGCGGACAAACGTTGCTGGTGTTCTGCCAGGCGCGCGCTGTGGGTCAGCACGCGGGCGACCGCAGCCGCTGTGAGCGGTGCCAGCCCTTCCTCGAAAGTGCGAGTCTTGAGCAATTGCGCCATGCTCTCGATACTGTCCAGTGTACGCGGTAGATCCTCGTCAAAATCCACCAGCACCCGGAACATCTCCTGAAAGTCGGGATCCAGATCCTGGAGGGTGTAATACAAGTGACGTGAGCCAATAATCACGATCTTCACCGCCAACGGAATCACTTCCGGCGTCAGGGTAACCGTGGTCAGACGGCCCATATCCGCCCACGGCGACTCCATTTTCAACTGGCGCGAGTGCAACGCCCGTTTCAATGCATCCCACACAAAGGGCTCACCTAGCAGCTTCTCGGCTTCCAGCACCAGATAACCGCCATTGGCACGGTGCAAAGCACCGGGGCGAATATGCCGGTAATTGGTGATCAGCGCGCCCTGCTCAGAACTGTACTCGATCCGCCCAAACAGGTTGTCATAGGACGGATGCGGCTCATGCACCACCGGCGCGCCGCCATTGTCCGGGTGACCCACCACCAGGCTCGGGCAATATTGCTCAGTCAGTAGCTGCTTTTTATACGCCTCCGGACGCGCTTCTGGTCCGCGTTCTTCGACCAATTGGTCGATCACCGTTTTCAGCAGGTTCTGACGCATTGCATGCAGGTAATCGCAGATCCCTGGGTTGCCTGCGTACTGTTCAATCAGCGGATCGAGAATGGGTTGAATCGCTTCGGTGATCGTTAGTTCATTCAATTCACGTAACTGGTTGCTACTTTCCCGCTTCCATTGCGGCAGGCTGGACAGCGCCTCGTTGAGCACTTCTTCCATTGCCGAAATATCCACATGGAAACGCTCGCGCGCCTCTTCAGGAAGCTGGGCAAACTCGGCCTCGTCCAGCGCCTTGCCGTCTTTCATCGGCGTAAAGGCAATATTCTGCGCATCACGGTATACCGCAATGTTCTTTTCCAGCGCCTTGCGCTCCACTGAGTCGATGGCACGGTCGTAACGCTGGTTAAAACCGCGATCTATTGCACTCTTTTTCTGCTGGAAAGCCGGATGCTCGAACACCGCTGGAAAGGTCGCCAGCAGGTTGTCGATCAACTTGTCCACATCCGTCAGCAAGGCGCCTGCAGTACCCGGCGACAAGCTGAGTACGTGTGGCTCACGTGGCTCATCAAAGTGGTTCACATAGACATAGTCCTGCGGCGTAATCTGGCGCTTGGCTTCGGCTTTCAGGTAACGCATCACATAGGAGAAGCGCCCGGTGCCCGGTTCGCCCATAACAAAAACGTTATACCCAGGACGATGCATGGCCACCCCGAACTGCATCGCCTCCACCGCCCGATCCTGCCCGAGAATGCCGCGAAACGGCTCTAGCTCATCGGTGGTGACAAAGCCGAGACTATCCAGATCAATAGGTACGGTCAGTTGTTCTGGTGTCAGGCGCATGGCGGCGGCTTTATTGCTCATTAAACATCCTTGAAAACGGGGGTGGCTGGCGTGGCGCCCATTGTTGCCCCCGGCGCAGCGAGTGACAAGCCCAATCCTGCGTGAACAGCAATGGTGCCGCGTTTCGCAATAGTTTAGAGTATTTACTCAACCACCAACAAAACACATAAAGGTTATGTCATGTCTTTGAGCCCACAAGAGTATATGGGTAGCGACGCCACCGAACTGGCCCGCCAGGTAGCCGAAGGCAACACCACTCCAGCGGAATTACTGGAGGTCGCCATTGCGCAGTACCACCGCCTCAACCCGCAGTTAAATGCCGTGTGCCAGCCAATGTTCGAGATTGCCCGTGAGCGAACCAGGCAATCACTCAGCGGCCCCCTGGCGGGTGTACCTATATTGATCAAGGATGCTATTCAGGATTACGCCGGACTACCCACCGGCAGCGGGAGCAAGGTGTTCAGCCGCATCCCGGTACGCCAGCATTCGCATATTGTGCAACGCCTGCTGAACGCCGGTGCTGTGATTATGGGCAAAAGCAACACACCCGAGCTGGCACTCAAGGGCGTCACCGATCCTGAAGCGTTCGGCCATAGCCGCAACCCCTGGAACGTCGCGCACACTACCGGCGGATCCAGCGGTGGCTCGGCGGCGGCTGTGGCGTCAGGCATGGTGCCAATGGCCGGCGCCAACGATGGTGGTGGCTCTATCCGAATACCCGCAGCCTGCTGCGGCCTGCTTGGCTTGCGCCCCTCGCGTGGACGGGTTTCAGTAGGCCCAGCGCATGGCGAAGTCTGGGAAGGCGCCTCCAGTGACCTGGTGCTGTGCCGCACTGTGCGCGACGCCGCATTGGCTCTGGATGTGCTGGCCGGCCCCAATAGCGGCGACCCCTTTATCATAGCGCCTGAAGCTCAACCCTTTCGCGACCTGGCCTTGCGCGAGCCGGGCGTCTTGCGCATTGGTTACAGCACCCGCTCGCCGGTCGATACTCCGGTGCACCCGGAGGCCATCCGTGCGGTCGAAACCGCCGCCGAGCTACTGCGCTCCCTGGGTCATGAAGTGATAGAAGCCGAACCTGATTACGACGGCATGGCACTGGCGCGCTGTTATTTGAATATGTATTTCGGGCAGGTGGCTGCAACATTGGAGCAGGCCCGGGAAATGGGCGCGCATGATGAAGAGTTCGAACTGCTCACCCGCACGTTGGCGGCATTCGGCCGCAGCATGTCCAGCGCCCGCTATATCAACAGCCACCGGCAATGGAACCAGTTCAGCCAGGCGCTAGGCAGCTTCTATCAGCAGCACGATCTATTTATGACCCCGGCCCTGGCCCACCCACCTATCCGTCATGAAAAAGCCAACCTGCCGCGCAGGCAGACACGCTTGATCGAGGTTTTGCTTAACACTGGTTTGCTGCCGTTACTCGCCCGCTGGGGCGCGCTGGACAATATGGTCGCCGACATGGCCCGCAAGAATCTGACCTACGTACCCTTTACCCAATTGGCCAATCTGACCGGCACGCCCGCCATGAGCGTACCGCTGCACTGGACCACCGACGGTCTGCCTCTGGGTGTGCAATTTTGCGGCCCCTCTGGTAGCGAAGCATTGTTGCTGCAGCTGGCCAGTCAATTGGAAATCGCCCAACCCTGGGTAAACAAATGGCCGGCGATGAGTGATATGCCAGGCTGATTAGCGCCCTTGGCGATGGTAGCCGGGGCGATCACCGGGCGAGGTCTCCTCAGTCTATATCGCTGTCCTCAACCCCTGGCACACCCAAGGATTTGACCAGCTCACGCACCAATGGCTTCATAAAGAAGCTGCTTTCAGGCATCAGATCGACCTGAACGCCGCGCTCGCGCAGTTCTTCCGCCACGACCGGCCCCACTGCCGCAACCTTCAAGTGCGCCAATGCCGCAATCAAAGCCGGCTCACCGCACTGTCTGCGGCCGATCTGGAACAGCCGGCGCACCTGGGTGGCGCTGGTAAAGGCAATCGCATCCAGTTGCCCTGCCAGGATGGCCGCCACCAACGCTTCCACAAGCACATCTTCCACATCATCGGCATACACATAGGGCGCGACGGTACTGACGTGCGCACCCGCATTGACAAGAAAATCCACCAGCGGCCGATTCGGCTCAGTGCCGTACAGCTGCACGGCAATGCGTCTGCCAGCAAGATCACCTGCTTGCAGCGTCTTGATAACACCTTCGGTGGTCGGCTCCACTGCGATCAAATCAGCCTTCAGTCCAATCTGCCGCAGTGCCGCTCCCGGCTTGGGGCCACGGGTGAGCTTGCGCACATGACCCAGCTGGGCGATGAAATCGTCGCGCAGACTTCCGCCCGCACGCTCGGCAGTACCCAGCAGGCGCCGCAGCCCCTCTCCGGTCAGTAGAATCAAATCATCATAGGGTTGCGCGATAAAATCAGCGATCCACGCCAGTACCGGCTGCTGGTCTGGAGCATCGTGAATGGATACCAGTGGGCAGCGCAGTACATCGGCACCGCGTTTAACCAGCATGGCTGCAAACAGGTCAAGCTCGCGGCTCTCGGGCAAGGCGATATAACGGCCCGTCAGGGGCAAGGTCGCGTCGGTCATGGGATAGCTCACAGGCAAATGAAGCACCATTGTGCGGCGCGGCAGGCATATTGAAAAGCCTTGCCGCTGCGTGCTACTTCTCCCAGCCACGCCCGTGCACGATGGCATCCAGCTTACGGCTGATGGCCGTACAGTTGCGGACCATCTCGACCTTCTCCCAGGTAGAGCGTTCACCCTCATGCAGCAACCGGTGCATAGCCTCCCGCGAGGGCGCAGCGAGCAAGCGCAACGGATGATCCCAACGGTTACGCAGAAAGATGTTGATATCCGCCGTGTATTCCTGCCGTAGTACACCATAGGTCAGGTGCTGCATCAGGCTGATCACCGGGGATTTAATCCGGATATTGTCGCGGCTGAAACGCATCGCCTCGGCGGTGGTGATCTTCAGAAAACGTACCTGGTAGCTCAGCAAGGTGCGCAGCGGATTACTCGGCGCGTCCGGGTCGGGAGTCATTGCCAGTACGGCGGGATTGGTCATGCTGGAAATAAAATGATTAACGCCGAACAAACGTGCCAGGCGCTTGGCCGGCAGATCGTCGGCAAAGGAGCCATCGATCCACTTCATATCCGGCAGGTAAGGCACCGTTTCGCCAACCGCGTTCCGGCACATCAGCGTGACCGGAGGGTAAATGCCGTAAATAGCGCAAGAGGCGGTGACGGCAGAACGGATCAGCACATTCGGCGAGGTGATGGCATTCAACAATCGCGGTGCCTGGCGCGGAGACAGTCCGGTCACGGTGATATTCAGTTTGCGTCCGGTCAGCTCGAAAGCCTCTTGAAAAGTCAGGTCGGGGATAATTTTCGCCAGATAGGCTTTGAGATTGTCCGCATCCATACGTGGCCGCGGGTTGCCGAACAAGGACAGCGCCGGACGAATCGCGGTGGTCTCGTCTACTTCGTGGTGCAAATTGTCCAGGCTAAGCCGCTGTTGGAGCTCATCGTCCACGTGGGTGCAGGCGGTAGCTGCAATGATCGACCCGGCACTGGAGCCGGAAATAATCTCCGGCAACAACCCGTGATCGAACAGCGCCTTGACCACGCCGGCATGGAAAAAGCCCAGTACCGCACCGCCACTGAGCATTAATGCCGAACGCCCGTAGCAATGACTGGCACGCAGAAAAAAATCCTGCTTTTCCTCTAAAGGAATAATGCTGTCATCGACCTCGTTCAGATCGTCGAGCGCACCGCATATCTCCTCCACATACCGGGTAATCAGGTTCTTGGTGCCCAGCTTGGCCTTGTTGTACAACGCCGGTTTACCCATCCCGCCCAAGTTGCCGTGCAAGCCCTCGTTCAACACAAAGAGCAGGTCGTGGTACTCGCGGCGAAAGCGCAGATCCCGTACTTTGTCCAGGCGCTGGCGAATCGAACGGTAGTCGTAACTTTCACAGGCATCGTTCTGCTTCCATTCATCCAGGCCATGCTCCTCATCCCAGGCAGCCGCCAGCACAGCCCAGCCTTCATAATGCTCAGCCTGCTCCATGTCCTTTAACAGTTGTTTGGTGCGCGGGCGCTCAAAGAGCTTCATTGGCTAGTCCTCAGATTCGTTTCATCGTGTATCAGCTTTGTTTGCTTTCAGCTGTCGCCAGCACCCCAACAGGTGCATCAGCAGCGCTGTTGGAGGCATCGGAAGCGGCGAGCGTAACTGCGGACGCTTTGCTCACAGGTGCTTTGGTTTTGACGCTGGCCCTGCCTTTGCTGGCGGCTTTCGTCGGGGTCGGCTTGCGCTGCATTTTCGGGTTTTTCTTGGTTAGTGGCTTTGCGTTGGACTTGCCAGGTACGGCAACGTTTTCTTCGGCGGCGCTTTCCTGCGCGGTACTCGCCTGGGCAGACTCCAACACCGCCACACACTCAAGATACTCCTGGGTTGACGCCTCCATGCAGCCAATATAGAAATCCATGTCAGGCACCACCTTGCGGTCAGCCACGACGCCAAGGTTGAGGCGATCGTATATGCCGGTAATGCCATGACTAATGGCCATGCCATCGCACACCGGCACCAAGGGGAATACCTCGCGTATCGCGGCCCCGGCAAAATAGCGGGTTTGCATCCCCGGGATGCCGGGCACATTGGTAATTACGGTATTGATCAACGGCAGGGTTCCGGCCATATGCGTACGGTTCTGGAACCAGGCACCGAAGGCACGCATGACCGGCGGCACCATATCGCCTGCAGCGTTGGCCAGATCACAGAGCACCTCCCGGGCCAGGGGTATGCCTCGGGTGGTGCGCCCCTGAATCGCGGCCAAACGCTGAGCCGGATCTTCAATGTTGGTACCGATGGCAATGTACATCGCCGATATCAGATTGCCCGTGTCGGACCTCGCGTCCTCTGCGCGTATGGACACCGGACACATGGATACCAGGGACTGATCCATCGGCAACTGTTTGTGTTCGGCCAGATACCGCCGCATGCCGCCAGCGATGACCGCCAGAATCACATCATTGAGACTGGCACCCGGATGCAGCTGACGCATCCGTTTGAGATCGGGTATCTGCCAGACGTAACCGCCATAAGAACGATGCGGTGTGACCGAGACATTGAATATGGTCCGCGGCACCCGTCGCTGTTCCGGGAGCCCGTCTTGCCGCAAGCGGCGCGCCAGTTCCAGACTCTTGCGCCCGAACAACAGGCTAGCGCGCATACTGCGCACCGACTGCCCCAGCATGCGCGGCGCGGTACGAGCCCACATCTCCAACCGTGTGGGCGCACGCTCGGCGACCTCGACCCGATCACGCCGACCATATTCGTGGTCAGCGGTTTCTTCCATCATAGCGGTACTGAGTTCCAGACTGGACTTGCCATCAACATAAGCATGATGAAAACGAATCAGCACAGCGAAGCTGTTGGGCGGTACCCCTTCAACATTGTTCACGCCCTCAATAATATAGATCTCCCACGGAGCACGCTCCATATCTACGCTGCGAGACATCGTGCGCGCGGTAAAAATACATAACTGCCGCCAATCGCCCGGCTGCGGCAGGCCGACATGGCGCACGTGGTATTCCAGATCGAAATTTTCGTCTTCCAGCCAGTAGGGGTCATCCAGTTGGAAGGGCGCCTGCTCCAGCCGCCGGCGGAAATACGAGGTGGTGTTCAGACGGTCTGATACGTACTGCAAAATGTCCTTGTGCCGCACAATACCGTCGGGCGCCGTAGTCTGATCACACAACCACAGGCTGCCGATCATCATCGGCTGGTTGGGACCTTCGAAATAGAAGAAATGCGAATCCATGGGCGTCAATTGTTTCATTACCATCTTCCTCGGTGCCAGATCAGTTCAGGTGAGTGTATTGAACTCATGAACACTTCGGATAATTGACTCCTCTTCGGCATAGCGCATTGACCTCCATCAAGCATGCAGGTCAATATTATCGGCCACTACCGGATAATATCAGTCAGTACGACAACCCGATCATGAGACATTATTCAACAATGCAATTATATGACCATACAGTCACGCGAAGAAAAAAAGAAGCCTCGCCGGGTTGCTTTAAGGACACTGAAAAGGCATTAAAACCTGATCGCGGCGCTCTGGAACAGGCCCTAGAAGAAGGGAAATAAATTGCAGGAAAAGTTAGGCTGACAAGAGCAACAGCTCAGAATAAGCGGCGAGCGCACCAAATTAAGGCAGAAAAAGGAGCAGCCGACCGAGCCACTGCCCCTTTTCCCGACAAAAGACCTTTTCAGTGACGCGACGCACCCTTGCAGAGAATGACCAGCAGCGTTACCGCCGTTAGCGGCATCAGATAAAACAACATCGCACTCTGCAATCCGGGAATACCGCTGGCGCCGCCATCGGTAGTGACTACATGGACGTTGTAGACGACGAAGTAGGCCATAAACAGCAGCCCCTCCCAGCGATTGATTCGCAGGCCGCTGATAAAAACAGGCAAACACGCCAAGGCCACGGCGAACATCACCAGCATATCAAAACGCAGTACCGCTTCAGATACCGCGATGCCGGCTGGCGCTAGAAACGACGCAACGCCGAGCACCGCCAACAGGTTGAACATATTGCTACCCACCACATTGCCCACGGCAATATCCCGCTGCCCGCGAATACTTGCAATCACCGAGGTAGCCACCTCAGGCAGGGAAGTGCCAGCCGCAACAATGGTCAAGGCCACCACCCGCTCAGAAACACCCATGCTGGTCGCCATTGCCACCGCACCGTTAACCAGCCAGCGGGCACCCAGCACCAGCATGACCAGGCCGCCAGCAACGAGCACTGCATTCATCAGTACAGAACCGCTGCGCTGCGCAGCCGGCACACCCAAATCAGCCGCATCGGTCGGTGTACTGGCACGTCGGCTGCTGATGATCAAAAACAGCGTATAGGCGACAATCAGCAAACATAACAAGACGCCATCAAAGCGACCGAGGCGGCCGTCCAGCGACAACAGGATGACCAGCAGACTAGCCCCGATCATCAACGGCACATCCAAACGGATCAGCTGACGCGATACCACCAGCGGCGCGATCAGCGCCGACAGGCCAAGAATGAACAGCACGTTAAATATATTGCTGCCCAACACGTTACCCAAGGCAATGTCGCCCTGACCACCCAGTGCCGCCCCGGTGCTGACCGCCAGTTCGGGCGCGCTGGTGCCAAAAGCAACCACGGTAAGACCAATCACCAGCGGTGAAATACGAAACCCAGCTGCCAACCGCGAAGCCCCCTTAACCAGCACCTCGGCACCTGCAACCAGCAAAAAAAGCCCCACAACAAACAGGACAATGACCATCAGACTCATGATTGAAACCCCTCCTGGCGGGGCGGTAGCGCCAGCAGATGCAGGCACATCAATCTAGCATATGGCGGGGTCGGTCTTTGCCCGACTACAAAATATTACGCAGGTCCAATAGACCCAAGCCAGCGCCCATCTCGCCCGACATTATTGGCCGGTATTTGGCAAATGGTTTAATACAGACCCCCTTGCCGTGCTCAGGCAAGCTAAGCTTAAACTCACACCCGCCGGAGCCAGTAAATCATGGATAACATCAACTCCACATTTGTGGTCGACCAGGACAACCTGGACCATTGCGCAACGCTGCCCCTGCCCGCCACCACCGCATCAGAGCTGGAAGAAGGCGAAGTGCTCCTGGCCGTGGATCACTTTGCCTTCACCGCGAATAACATTACCTACGCCGCGCTGGGCAAGCGCTTCAAGTACTGGGACTTTTTTCCGGCCAAGGCGCCCTGGGGGCAGATTCCAGTGTGGGGCTTTGCCGACGTGGCTGCGTCCCGCCACCCCGAAGTGCCCGTAGGCAAACGCTTGTACGGCTACCTGCCAATGGCCCGCCAGCTACGCGTCAAGCCCGGCAAGATCAGCAAAAGCACCTTCGTTGATAGCGCCGAGCACCGCCAACACCTGGCTCTGGCTTACAACCAGTATCAGTTTACCGATGCCGATCCGGCCTACCAGCCTCAGCATGAAGCCTTGCAGATGCTGCTACGACCGCTGCTGATTACCTCCTTCCTGCTGGATGACTTTCTCGCAATTGAAAACTTCTTTAATGCCGAGCAAATCATCCTCACCAGCGCCTCAAGCAAAACCGCCCTGGGCTTAGCCTTTATGCTGCAGCACCAACGCAGCCAACGCGGCAAGCCGCTGACCATCACCGCACTGACCTCCCCCGGCAACATCGCCTTTGTCGAGAGCCTGGGCTACTACGACAAGGTGGTCAGCTACGCGGATATCGACAAGCTCGACGCAAGCCAGAGCAGCGTATCGGTAGACTTCGCCGGCAACGGTGAAGTGCTGGCCAACCTGCACAAGCACTTCGCCGATAACATGCTGTTCAGTTCCCTGGTCGGCGCCGCCCACTGGGACTCGCGTGGCGGCGAAAAAAATCTGCCCGGCGCCAAACCCGAAGTCTTCTTCGCCCCCGGCTACTGGGAAAAACGCGGCAAGGAGGTTGGTAACGCGCAACTGATGCTGAGCTTCGCCAAGCTTTGGGCGCCGCTAGTCGCTTCAGTCCAGCAATGGATGAAAGTGACCAAAGTGGAAGGCGCAGATGCCGTGGAAAAGGCTTACAAAGACACCTTGCAAGGCAAGGTGCATCCTGATCAGGGCTTGATTCTGAAGATGTAGATCTGGTACCAGCCCGCCGTTAAGGCGGGCCGGAAGCTCATCAGCCAAATGGCCCCAACGCAGTCAGCTTGCTAACCAATTCATCGTGCAATTGTGGATCGCCACAGGCCAACACCAAGCCACCATGCTGAGCGTCACCGCCGAGCCAGGTGGTCATCTTGCCGCCAGCCCCCTCTACGATGGGAATCAGGGCCTGAACATCATAGGGCTGAAGACTGGCTTCCATGATCACATCAACCAGGCCCGCCGCCAGCATGCAATAGGCGTAACAATCACCGCCGAAACGCACCAGTTGAGCCTGGTGGGCCAGATGATCAAAGGCTCCGCGTTGCTGCCTGGTGGTGAATATTTCCAGGCTGGTAGCCATCATCGTGGCCTCAGCAAGGCTTGAGCATGCGCGCGTGCGCAGTGGCCGCCCATTTAGCCACGTCCCCTGCGCAGACCCGCTGAAACGTTCGCCCGTAAAAGGTTGATTCATGACACCCAAACAAGGACGCTGCCCGTCGTTCAAGGCTATCAAGGTACCCCAAAGGGGTAGCCCGGTAATAAAAGCGCGGGTACCGTCAATCGGATCCAGCACCCAGGTTAGCGGCGAAGTACCTGTAAAAGACTCCTCCTCTTCCCCCAAAATGCCATGATCCGGGTAAACCGCTTGTATCAGCTCGCGCATGCTACGCTCTGCCGCCCTATCAGCCACCGTGACGGGATCGTAAAGCTGCTCACCTTTATTGCTTACGTCCAGAGCCGCCCGAAAATGCGGCATGATCGCCCGTGCTGACGCATCGGCCAGTTGATCCGCAAAAACGTGGTATTGCTCAATTTCTTCTACGCTCAATGACATGTCGATGTTCCATTCAGTGCGTTCAGACCTGTTGC
Organism: Halopseudomonas pelagia CL-AP6; assembly: GCF_000410875.1. Lineage (GTDB taxonomy): Bacteria > Pseudomonadota > Gammaproteobacteria > Pseudomonadales > Pseudomonadaceae > Halopseudomonas > Halopseudomonas pelagia. The sequence continues at coordinate 18,687 of NZ_AROI01000029.1, read as the reverse complement.
AGCCAGGTTTCCCATTGGGAGTGGTGCATCACGCGACGCGCACGCATGTGCTTCCAGAATCCATATTTGTAAAAATCGAAGTCGATTACCGATACCGCCTGCTGGACCATTGCCCAGGTGGACCATTTCAAATCCGCAAGCGCCTTGTGAACTTGGATACGCGCCAAAGTTTGCGCAGTGATAGACCCGAAATAGTCTTCTATCAACTCCAGCTCAACCTCCGGCTCGAAAAACATCTCACCGAACCAGAGCGCCAGCTCGTAGTGCCGATCGTTATTGGAGGCATATTCGAAGTCTACCAGGCGTATCTGATTGTCAGCATTCAGCATGAAGTTACCTGCAAGGGTGTCGTTCATGCAGGGTACCAAGTCCAGTCCGGCATGCTCAAGAGCACTGCGAGCACGACGGTACTGGAGCGCCAGCCAATGATGATCGACCGGGGTCTGGGCATTAAGTGAAGCGACCTGCCGATCATGCTCATCAATCATGTCGAACACTGTCTTGGTCTGCACCAGCGAGGGTTGTTCATTGAAAGCCTTGAGCGCGTGCAAGGCATTGTGCCGGATGTCTCGATTTAGAAAATCCGTATTGCTGGAAGCACGCCAACCCTCCATGAACTCGAAAACTTCCACTCCCATTTCATCTATAAAGGCCACCACTGGCGCGCCGTAACCAGTGTCGGCCGCTTTCAGGCTGGCATCGTGGGCGGTATGCCGATCAATAAACATATCGGTTCCAACCCCCGGGATCTTGATGAAGTAGTCAACCTTCTCCCCCTCGATCGATACCCGCCAGTTGGTATTTGAAATCCCCCCGGATACCGGCGCATAGCGGGCCGACCGCCCACGCCATGCGGGTACATGGGTGATAGCCTGCTCCAGAGCCTGTTCCTGAGGTGTTGCAGCCTGACCAAACAATTTCATAGCGATCTCCTTCTCAGACCTGACGAAGCCAGCTTTCAAATCGAGAGTCAGCTACCGCATCCCTGCAACGCAGCAGCGTCCACTGACCCACTTTGGAAAACTCGACATTCCTTGATGATGTCTCTCCAGCCCAGAACCCCCACAGCGTCCAGAGCCAGTCATCTAAAAAGGCATGTAAACGACAACGCGCATAGTCTTCTTCCCGACACTGTCCGGCCCATATCTCGATGCCTTGCCGCCATTCGCTTTCAAACTGGTACAGCTCATTCAGGGTGGTAGCAAGGTCATGCCAAGGGTCGAACAGACCTGCGCGGTCAAAATCGATCAACTGCATACTCTGATCGGGCCCAATCAGCACATTGCTGGCTACGCCATCCCCGTGAACGGTAACCCTGTCATAGCCCGCGGCATCAATGGCCTGCGCTGCCATCGCGGCGCAGGTCGACAGCCAGTCAGCATCTTTTGGCAACGGCACCGCATGCTCCCGGCACCGGTCCAGTAGCCAACGGATATCCTCGATGGGCGTCAGGAAAAAGCTGGCCTTACCGCCCTGATGAAGTGTTTTTTTCAGCTCCAGCAGTTGGCCCAGACGATCCACTGCAGCAATGTCCGACACCTTGGCCCAATGCCATTGTGGCGATAGACCGGAAAAGATCATTACGGCCTCATCCGCAGCGCTGCAACGAAGCATCGGCGTGACGCCCTGGGCGGCAGCAATATGGCTCACCTCAATTACTTTCCGCGGATCAATCCAATCGCGCATATCTTCATGCAATACCTTGGCATAATAAGCTTTGCCGCCAATGCTGAGTTGATAGCCAGCCCACTCGGTCGCCAATCTCAAGGGCGACGCAACAGCAGTGGTACCCGGCGCTGCAGGCGCATCAAGCACAAGCATATGCTGGCCCAAACCTCGTTCAAGGCGTTCTTGCAAAAGCTGATCGGTCATGAATGAAATGTCCTTAGGGTCGGTCGTCAGTATTTGCTTTGCCAGTCAAGCCGCGTCCGAGGCTGGCACAACGCAATAGGCTAGACAGCGTGTAAAGTCCGTTATGCAAGTCTTGATCCGTAGTGAACTCCGCCTCGTTATGGGCAATACCATCGCGGCTCGGGACGAATAGAAGCAGAGAGGGTGCAACCCTGGATATGTTAACGGCGTCATGTCCCGCCACCGTGGTGCTGTCGGCAGAGGGCAGTCCCAGCTCTTCACATACCTTGTGCGCGAGCTCGGCGAGCCGGTTGTCCATCACGATGCTGTTGCGCAGTTGGCGGCTGAGCACCTGGTAAGCAGTGTTCGTCTGTTGGGCGATCTGGGCAATTCGTGCATCGAATCGGTTCAGCACTTTAGTCAGTAAATCCTGCTCCTGAGAGCGAAACTCGACATAAGCAGTCACTCGGGAGGGAACCACATTGGGCGAATTTGGATACACCTCCATACGCCCTACGGAACTGTGCAAGCGCCGCGGAAATTCATCAGCCAATTCTCGGGCGAACGTGATCGCATGAGCTGCTGCCAATAGCGCGTCCTGCCGCTCGATCATGGGTGTAGGACCGGTATGCGCCTGATAACCCTCGAAACACAGAGTCAGCTTGAGTGCCGCCCACGTATTGCGAACGACACCTATCGCCTGATGATTCTCTGTCAGGTCAGTGCCCTGTTCGACATGAATTTCAACATAAGCCGCCAGGGGAAGAGTCACGGCGCTTTCACCCTGGTAGCCGATGGATTCCAAGGCGCTGCCTAATGCAATGCCATCCCCGTCCTCTATAGCTAGCGCGTCAACCGCTGCAAGCGAGCCGGTAAATACACTGCTGCCAATCAAACTGGGTTGATAGCGAGCACCTTCCTCATTCGTCCAATTGACCACACCCAGATTGAATTGTGGCGTAATACGCTGCTGACGGAATTCTTCTGCCAATGCTGCCACCGCCACAGCGCCCGCAATAACCCCGTAGGCACCGTCAAACCTGCCAGCTGTCGGCTGGCTATCAAGATGAGAACCGCAAAGGATGTATGGGGCGCCCGGGTTAAAGGTCGCCAGACCAAAAAGATTGCCTACCGAATCAATACGAACGTCGAGCTGCTGATCCTGCATCCATGCTTTGAGATGATCACGCGCCAATCCGTCTTCATAGGAGGCAGCCAATCGGTGCAAACCGCCAGCGGGCGTGGCGCCCAGCTCTGAACTAGCGCTGAAGAGCTGTTGAAACTGTTTAACTAGTAATGAATGGGCGATAAAGGGTTCATGGGATAATAACCTCGACATGCGCTTTCTCCAGACAGGTTTGGTAATCGCCTGATAGTGGTTTATTGCTGACCAGGGTGTTTATGCCGCTAAACGGCAGGGTTTTGACGAATGTCTTGCGATCGAATTTGCCCTCGTCGGCGAGAATCACGCTGCGCTGGCATTGTTTGACCAGGCACCTGCGCAGCAGAGCCTCAGGCTCTTCGTAATCCATAAAGCCGAGCTTGAGATCAATCGCGCCGATACCCATGAACACGATATCGAAATGGAACTGACTGACGAACTCGAGCGTATGCGGCCCTATCAATGCATTGTCGTTGCGGCGAACTTCACCGGGCACCAGCACTACTCTGCTCTCGCTTTGTTGCGTGAGTATCTGAGCGATATCCAGTGAGTTGGTAAATACGTTCAGCTGCTGAAACTGAGTCAGCCGGGTGGCCAGCGCCTGCGTCGTGGTGCCCGTATCCAGGAACAGTGACATTCCCTCACGGATGAGACCGAGCGCGGCCTGGGCGACCTGCGCTTTGGCTCTCGGCTTGATTTTGCTACGCACATACAACGGCTGCTCTACATTCAGGCGCGGAAGAATGGCCCCGCCATGGATGCGCCGTAACTTGCCAATTTCCTCAAGATGCTTGAGATCACGTCGAATCGTCTCGTCTGACACATGCAGTTCTGCCGCCAGATCTGTTACCAGCACACGCTGCAAGCCATTAAGGCGGCGCATGATTTCGTCCAGACGCGGTTGATTCAACATGATGCTTTGCTCCATATGAGGGAAAAGCATCCAGTCTGACTGATCACCCTGCCGAAGTCAGGTAGGGGCGTGTCTGTGACCCTGTCCAGACGCAGGCTCATGCCTCGCTCCTGGCGATCATTTCTACCCGCTCCTGAGCACACTCGCTGTTGTGGCAGGCGACGAAACCCGGCTGCCCGGCACGCTTCAGCAGTAGCGGTGATACCTGCGCACAGACTGGCAACGCGACCGGACAGCGTGAGCGAAATGCGCAGCCATCCGGAATATCGATGGGGCTTGGAGGCTCGCCCTCAAGCAGGTGCTCACGAGGATCAAACGGATTGGATTCCAGGGTCGCGACCGCACTCAACAGCGCACGGGTATAGGGATGAGCAGGGTTGTTGAACAACGTTTGGTTATCTGCGATCTCGACTATTTCCCCCAGGTACATAACGGCGATGCGGTCACAACTGCGGCGCACCATCGCCAGATCGTGGGAGATAAAAATGTAAGTCAGATCATGGGCCTGCTGCAGACGATCAAACAACTGCAGAAGTTTCTGTTGCTCGCCGGGATCCAGCGAACTCAGTGTCTCGTCCAGAATAATCAACTTGGGCTCGAGAATAAGCGCCCTGGCGATGGCAATCCTCTGGCGTTGTGCGCCATTGAGCCCAATGGCCAGTTGGTCATGCAGGTCACTGTCTAGCCCAACCTCCTGCATGGTCTCCAACACCCTGCGGCGTACCTCCTGTTTTGCCACACCCCCATGAATCAGCAGCGACTCAGCGATCATCCGGCCGACCGTCATGCGTGGTGGCAACGAGTTAAACGGGTCTTGCAGCAACAGCTGAAAATCCTTGCGCAAGGCCGTAATTTGCTTGCGGCTTTGCGACGACAGTGAAGTGCCGAATAATTCAATGTCTCCCCGTTCAGGCTTTTCCAGCCAGGAAAGCATCCGCGTCAATGTTGATTTTCCGCACCCGGACTCTCCGACTAGAGCAAAGTTTTCGCCGGGGAAAACGTCAAAGGTGGCTTGGCGAACCGCCTGCACCGCACGCTTGCGATGATAGTAAGTCTGCGCCACATCCAGCACTGCCATGGACGGTCGACGGACTTCGTGAACCTTGTCGCGACGGGGTGATGATGCGCTCCAGATACCCGGCTGCTGCGCAATCAGGCGTAGCGTAGCCTCATGCTGCGGTTGCTTGACCAGTACTGCGCTAGGCGCCTGCTCAACCAGCCGGGTATCAGCAAGCACAGCGATATCGTCGGCCACATCACGGGCGATGGCGGGGGAATTGGTCAGATACAGAATCGCGGTGTTGTGCTCAAGGGCCACACGACGCATCAATCGGAGTATTTGCGCACCAATGGTTACGTCCAGCGGCTGAGTAATATTGTCTGCAATCAGAAACGCCGGTTCCCCCAGCAGAGCGTCTACTATCATGACTCGCTGCAGCATGCCGCCGCTGAACTGGAAGGGATACTCCTCCATACGTGCTTCCGGCGAAGGAATGCGCACGTCATGCAACAGATCCAGTACCTGCTGCCGGGCGGTGTGCTTGCTCACGCCGCTTTTGACCGCCCTGAGCTTTTCGATCAATTGCTGCCCCACGGGTAATGTAGGATCCAGAGCATTGTTGGGGTCTCCCCCCACATAACCGATGCTTCGACCACGCAACTTGCTCATGTCCGGGAGGTTGGCGCCACTGAACTGTTCACCCCCGACAGAGATACTGCCACTGGCGATATCCAGCCCGGCGGGCAACCACCCGGCCAGACACCTGGCCAGTACCGTCTTGCCGGTGCCGCTTTCACCAATGATCGCCAGGATACGGCCTGGTTCTATACGCAGGGATATGTCCTGTATCAGCCTGCGCCCTTCGGGCTGCCTGGTCTGAATGCCGAGACCCTGAACTACTACCGGATTCAGCGTTTTCACAATTGGCCTCCATACACCCGATTACGCGCTCGTTCCAGAGCAGACCCCATCAGATTGATACTGGTCAGAATCAGCACTAGCAGCACACCTGGTGTGGTCGCGATCCACCATGCGTTGATAAGGTATTTGCGGCCGTCGGCAATCACATTGCCAAAGGTCGGTGTAGGGGGCTGAACACCCAGACCGAGAAAGCCGAGAATGGACTCGAAAATCACCATGCGCGCGATATCAAGAACGGCGACAAACAGCACTGGAGGAATAATATTGGGCACCACCAACAGGCCGATGATTCGCCAGTCCGAGGCTCCGAGGATGCGGGCGCTGAGTACGTAATCCCGGTTACGTTCAGCCAGCGCTGCGCTGCGCACGACGCGCGAATAAAGCGGCCAACCGGATAACGCCAGCACAACAATGATCGCCGGCACACTGGGTCGGGAGGAGCCCAGCACTGCGATGGCCAGAATGATCATGGGAATTGACAGCTGAACATCGGTCAGCCGCATGATGATGGTGTCAGTCCAGCCGCCCTTGAAACCCGCTACGGTGCCAAGTACGCAGCCAATCAGCAGCATCAGTACTACAGTGCAGATCCCGATCAACAGCGAATAGCGCAAGCCAATACACGCTCGCACCAGCATATCGCGCCCCAGCTGATCCGTACCCAGGGGGTGCGCCCAACTGCTACCTTCAAAACCCAGCGGCGGAAGAAAACGCGCTTGAATGTTCATCGCTACGGGATCGATCCCCGACAACGCGGGATAGACCAGACAACCGATGGTCATGAAAAGAAATATCAACAAGCCGATTCGCCCGCCCCAGGAGCTCAAGGCCAGACCTAGAATCTGCCTGGCCGGTGACAGGTAGACCTTAGGCGTAATTGGGGTTGCCGACGCGTTCGTAGCACTGGCGCTCAATTCGGAACTGTTCATATCAATGGTCCAGACGGGGGTCGATAAGTACGGCGATAAAGTCCACTACGATGTTGATGCACACAAAGATCACGGCCGTCATGATGGCTATGCCTTGAATCAGCGGAAAATCCCGTTGAAGAACAGCTTGGATAGTGAGCAAACCCAGCCCCGGATAATCAAAAATGAACTCGACGACGAGCACCCCGCCAATCAGCGTAGATAACTGAATACCCAGCAGATTGAGTACCGGAATGCTTGCATTGCGTAGAGCATGGCCATAGATGATCCGTTTGCGTCCTATACCGCGAGCAGAAGCCGCAGCAATAAAAGGTTTGGTCATGATCTCGGCGATCGAAACCGAAAGCGTCCGGGTGATAAAGGGAATAATCTCTACCGCAAGCACAATGGCTGGCAGCCATGTGTAGTGGAAATTGCGGTAACCAATGGCCGGCATGAGATTAAGCTGAATAGACAAGACCAGAATAAGAACAATGCCCAACCAGAAATTGGGTAGTGAGACAAAGGTCGATCCAGTAAAGAACGCCAGCTTGTCCTGCCATTTGCCAGGATTAAGCCCGGCCGGGATACCCAGCAACAACGACACCACCAGGGCCAGCAGCAAAGCCAGCCCGGCCAACTGCAGGGTAAAGGGCAAGGCGCTCGCGATCAGGCCTGCCACCTCGGCCCGCTCGCTGCGCGTCGGATCGTCGAATGCAGCTCCGCCCATGGTCGCCCCACTCTTCGGACGAATGAACGATTGCCCCATATCGCCCTGGAGCAGCCCTTTCAGATAGCGGCCATACTGGATCAGCATCGGATCTCGCAAGCCCAGCTGTTCGGCCACTTCTTCAACAACATGATCCGGAGCCATACCGCCGACAATCAACCGCACAGGGTCCCCTGACATCACTCGCAGCAGCGTGAAAATCAGGAAGGACACTACCAATATGATTATTACGCCCTGGCCCAATCTTTTGCTCAGGTAATACAAGTGCTGCACTGTGCTCACCTCTAACCGTTGATTGTGTAACCTCCCCGCCCTGGCAGGCGGGAAGGCTGTGTTGCTCAGACGAAAGCGGCTTGGCTCGCGTTCATCTGTCCGTTGGGATAGATGAACAAGCCCTGAAGATCAGCCCGCATGCCATGAAAAAACACTGAGGTGAAAAGTGCATATGAAGGCGCTTTGGCCGCAATCAAAGGCAAGGTTTCGGTCTGGATCACCTTTTCCCGCTCTTCGAGCGACTCTATGCCCTGCTCCTTGTCCAGCGCCGCATCAATTTCAGCATCCTCGATACCCGTGATGCGTTTGGAGCTCGAGTGGAAGTGCGTACGCAGGACCAGATCCGGCTCTGGAGAGCCTGAAGCCCAACCGCAATCAATCATGTGGCCCGGCCCACCACCAGGTCGGTCATAAAGCCGCTCGTTCCACGCCGCCACTTCCATCACATTGAGCGTGACAGGGAAGCCCTGGGCCTGAAGCATGGCGGTGATCATTTCGCCGTACTCCTGGGTTTTCGGGTAAAAACCCACGGACGTTATGTAGTCCAGAGGCGGCAAGCCCTGACCGTTCGGGAATCCCGCCTCGGCAAGCAACTCCTGACATCTCGCAGGATCAAATTCCGGGTAATCCGGCACATCGGCGTAGCCGAACTTGACCGGCGATATATGCGAGGCGCAGGGATGCCCTGCTTCGCCCATGATCTCATTGATCATATCTCGGTCAATCGCATGACAAACGGCCAAACGTAAACGTTGATCATTGAATGGTGGTTTGGAGCAGCGGAACCACAAGTACTTGTTTTCCACCGAAACTAGCTTGTGCAAGGCAAGATCCGCGCGACCCTGGATGGTGCTTATCTGCTCGGGCTCCAGGCGCTCGATCAGATCTGCCTCACCATTCAGCAGAGCCATGACCCGCGTGTTGGAGTCACCGACAAATACAAAATTCAGTTCGGGAATTTTTGGCTTGCCCAGATAGTAGCCCTCGAACGCTGCGAGCACAGAGTTGTTGCCACGCTGCTCCACGAACCGGAAAGGACCAGTACCATTAGGCTTGCTCGACAATCTGCCAGCTTCGATATCTTCCGCGCACATGATCGGCAGGAATGAAGACAGCAGCAGATATAGGCTCGCGGGATAATCAGCTTCACTGGTGTTTATCCGACAGGTGTAGTCGTCAATGATCTCAACCGTGCACACACCGGGGTAGTTCGCTGCGGGGCGATCCGGACGCGACGCATACTCGAAAGTAGCCTTGACGTCCCTGGCTGTGAAGGGCTGACCATCATGAAAACTGATACCCTGTTTGAGTTTGATCTCAAGCGTATGCCGATCAATGTTTTCCAGCGACTCCGCCAATTCCATCCGCAGCTCGGACGGGTTGTCCACGGTCATTGGCGCACGAGTCAACGTGCCGAAAATGAAGCTCTCCAGATTCATCTGAGCCAAGGTACTGTGCGAAGAAGGATCCCAATTACCCGTCAAATTTTCAGCGGAGTAAAAGGTAAGACTCCTGCCTTCTGCGGCATAGGCTGACGACATCAGAAAGTCGGGATTAACCCGCCATGCCATGGCCGCAGCGCCCGCCAGTGTTGCCCCTTTCAGAAACTTCCTACGACTTATGTTGGACATACAGGTTTCCTCTTACATGGATGTGTAAAAGGCAGTTTTCAAAGGACATAAACGGGCGGGTTTCTTATGACCTGCTCCGGTAAAACACGGAACTACTCAGGTGGTATTCTTTGCAACCAGGGATTGATGGACTCCAGCGCAGCGCAGAACTGCAGCACCCCAGCCTCATCAAAACGACGTCCTATCACCTGCAACCCGATTGGCAAACCTTCTCGACTCCAGCCGCAAGGCAAGCTCGCCGCAGGATTGCCTGACAAGTTGAACGGGTAAGTAAATGGCGTCCATGCAGCCCAAGGCACTGCACTTTCTGCCGGGTAGTCGATACCTTCCGGACCCTCAGCATCAGCCGGAAAAGGCAACACAGGCACGGTAGGTGTTATCAGCAAATCATACTGTTCAAATAGCATATGGACCTGGCTAGCAAAGGCCGCCCGCTTTTTCATAGCATCCAGGTAATCACTCAATTGATAGCGTGCAGATGCTGTGATCAGTCGAGCAAAGCCTGGGTCCAGCTCGTGCATTCGATCCTTCAACGCGTCGCCGTAGGCAATGCCGCGCCCCGTGACCCATAACGTCTCGAAAATGCTTACAGGGTCCTGCCAATCCAGAGACAGGCAATCCACCACACAACCCAGCTCACTGGCAGCCTTATCAACAGTGCTGGCAACCGCAGCAGCTACCTGAGGATCAACATCCACATTGAACAGCGTCGGGCAGAAGGCTATACGCAACACTGGCAACGGCTCGTCGCAAGCCTCAAGACAAGACCGCTGCACGGCTGGAAGTGACTGGTGATCAAGCGGATCAGGCCCCGAGAGAAGATCAAAGAGCAAGGCGCTATCACGAACACTTCTGGTAATAGGACCGGCGTGACTAAGCATCTCCGTGGCAGACCACGGCCAGGTTGGAATACGACCCAGGCTACCTTTCAGCGCAAAGGTGCCGCAAAATGCGCTGGGAATACGGACTGACCCGCCCCCATCGGACCCCAAGGCAGCCGGCACCATCCGCGCCGCCACCGCGATCGCAGACCCGGAACTGGAACCGCCACTACTGAGAGCGGGATTCCAGGGCGTGCGGCCATTACCAAAAACGCGGGACGTTCCCGAGCCACTCCAACCAAACTCAGTGGTTGCAGTCTTACCAAGAATAATCGCCCCGGCTGCCTTCAACCTACGGATGATCGGAGCGTCTTCGTCAGGCACAAATGCCTTGGCGGTAAGGGATCCTCTACTCGTAGGCAACCCCTTTGTATAGAACAAATCCTTGATCCCAAATGGAACTCCGTGCAAAGGCCCACGGAATTCACCGGACCTAGCCTCATCGGACAAGACGGCTGCTTGCCGCAAAGCCTCGCTTTCGTATACATCACCAAACGCATTAAGTGTTGAGTTTGTGGCTTTTATTGAACGAACGCAATTAACCACCAAATCACTAGGGGTAAGTGATCCAGACCGTATTTGATCGGCAGAATCGATTACCCCGGGAACTGATGCTGATGAATGCATTCCGACCGCCTGCTCTGAATGTTGAATATGTGACTATTGTGGTATTTTTTATTTATCAAGTCAACGCTTTTATTCAAACCTTCGGATCTGGCTTCAACCGCCGATCACCAGCAGCAGAAACCGGAGAAGAAAAAGAAATTGCGCGGCCAGACGCCGCGACTTGAGCTAACGCATTGGGAGGGGGTTGACGCAGACGTATTTCGCGCTTGAACTCAATGAAAGAGCCCGGAGCGCATGTTCTCAATGCCCTGATCAGTTGATCCGACTATGGTTGCAGGTCGGCTTTTTCCTGATCGGTGAATAGCTAGCCGTCACTACAGGTCCTGATAGCGGTTGAGATCCAGCAAGCCAGCCTCAACCGGATTGCGCTCTGCGTTACTGCGCTGGAAGTCAGCCATAATGTCCCAGAACCGCGGATGGGTACGGCGCACACCCCAACGATCAGCCAAGGCATGCAAACCCTCTTGCTCGCTGATTGCCGACAAGCTCGCAACAAAGTCGGGCAACTGCTCCAGGCTCACGTCAAAACTGAAATTGGGGTAACTGCCCAGGGTGCCCTCGACCAGCGTCAGCGTATCCTCGTCTGGCAGCAACCGCGACTCCTCCCTATACAAAAAGGCCACGCTGGCGTGCGCGCGATTGTGCAACAGAGTGTAAACCCAGCGCTGCGTGCCATCAGTCACCCGCAAAAAGGTCACTTCCGGTAATAACGGAATCACCGGCAGGCTAGCGCCGTCGGCCATCGCCAACGGCTGCAGCAATGACTCCAGCTGTTGCTGCGCGGCACTCACACCCGCGCGCAGGCAATTCCCGCTCAGACAACGATTCAGCCTGTCCGGTGCGCCGCTGACCTGCGCCGTACGCTCCATCAACAACGCACTGAAGCGCTCCATCACCGCCGCATTACCCTTGACACCCTGGTAGTCCATCGCGACCGGTGTGGCTAGATCCGGATCGACATAAGTCACCCTGTGCTTGATCTTCGCCCCACCCTGATACCAGTGGGCGTACAACGCCTTACGCGCTGCGGGCGGCATATAGCGCAGCAGGTTCTGCTCTGCGCCATTGCGAATCAAATCAAAATACAGACGGGTCTGGCCCTGATGCGATACGCTGCCAAACACATTGAAATTGGCTACCAGCTCATAATAGGTGCGCTCCAGCAACGGATAATCCATCACCCAGACCGTGCGCGGCACCCGACCCAGCAAACCACGCACCACCGAGGCACTGTCGTGGTGGCGGACGATAGTCAGCAAAGCGTCGTGGTTCCAGTTGTCACCGTCCCACAACTCATCCAGCGTAGCGCCCTGTGGCTTGCGCCCGGCATAGTGCTCCCCGCGCAGCGCCAGATAGTCGTTGCGTTGCGCCTTGTATTCCAGCCATTCGGAGCCTAACGACAGTAAATCGCTCTTCTGCCCAGGCAGACCCAGCAACGGGCTGACCCTGGCACGATAGTCGGCGTCGTTGACGTAAGCCTCTTGCTCTGGATCTTCAAACACGACCCAGAACTGATCGCGGATTACATCAGTCGCAATTTGCCCGCGGCACACCGGGCCACGAATAAAATTGCGCACAAAATACTCTGCGTTATCGAGCAAAAACTGATAACGCGCGCGGGCAGGAATCGCCGCAAAGGTAACGAAAGGGTTGGCGCGATCTACATAGCGATAACCGGGCAGCTCATTTACCTGCCACTCTGGCGCGAAGAACAGCGTGTCATAACGCTGCATCCGCGCATCATCCAGCGCATAAACGATATGGTTTTTCTCGACGATGACCTGGCGAAGCGGCTGCAGGCGATAGTAGAACGCCTGCTCGGGATCATCATTGGGTCGTACGGTTCTCAACGGATTAACCGGCTCACCAGGCGCAGTAGTGGAGCGAACCAGTTCGTAGAACGGGCTCCCCGGCACATCCGGAAAATACACATGCGCCGCAAACAGGTGCTCGAACAGATAGCGCGCCACCAACTGCTCACGGTTGCCGGATTGATTGAAAAAGCTCTCCCAACGTTCGATCACCGCCCGCTCGGTTTCCCCCGGCAGGTAGGCAACCGGGTTGAGCACCGCACCCTCGGCAATCCACTGGGAGAGCCGCGCAAACTCGTCATCGGTCAGACCCGTCGCACCGTAAGGCATGCCGCCATGGGGGTGCTCGGCCGCGTAGTCATCAAACTCGCTCACTGCGGCGCAACTGTCGCTACGTTTAATACCCACCGTCAGCTCAGCCGGCAGACGGCTATTGGGCAACAGAGGGTTATTGCGTCCCAACTCGATCATCCGATAGAGCACTGACGCCTCAAGGCCGCTCAGTTCGCCGCCTCCGGAATCATGCAGCACCGAGAAAAAACCCTTCCCTCGCCACTCCGCCGTAGAGCCCGCATCCACACCCAGACGGGTGGGCGGCATATCTTTCAATCGTTTTCCGTCATACACCGGCAATAAAGAGGCGCCACGCTCCAGCCCTTCAGCGCTGGTCAATTTCAGCTGACAAGGCGCGTCATAACAGCCATGGCAGGCCATGCATTTATGTTCGAGGATGGGTGCGATATCGCGCTGATAATCATAGCTCTGGGTTGCCGCCACCACGGGTGGCTCGAACTGATACTCAGGTTCGCCAGTGCACGCCGCAGACAGCCAGGCTATCCACAGCACAAGCACCGCCCACTTCCACCTCACCACTGCTGATCCGCACGCCACGGGCCTGTCCTCTGACCAATCGGGTTTATATGCGGTATCGCCCAGGGCGCCGCGACCTCACTATTCGCCAATAACGCGACCAAACCATCACGCAGGCGGCAGGATCTTAGCATTGTCGGTTGGAATTGGCAGCTTGAGAGGGGTTGGCTTGCTGCCTAAGGCAGGCTGCGCTTCAGCCATACTGGTAGCCGGCGGAGGAAGATGGCTCCTGCCTTGCCAGGCGCTCTGCTTCTCTATTCAATTCTTCCTGACGCCATTCGGTCATCAGCTCGATCAGGTCTTCCCGTTCGGCCTGATCGCCAAAAACAGCGGCAGCTGTGATTGGAATGCTGGCTTGTGCTGTTAACCTTTGCTGGGCTCTTGTTAATTCGCGTCGTTGTATGATTTGCATACCCGATGCTGAATTTATGCCCTCGCTATACAGCGTGCGCAGTTCTGTTTCGGTCTTATTGTAAAAACGGAAGTCATGACGTAGGCGTATCTGGTGCCTGAACTCCTCGTACGAACCTGGAACCCAGTCTGCCAGCTCTCTCTCCAGCTTGGTCATTTGTGGTCTCAGCTGCTCGGTCTCTTCTTTTGTAAACAATTGACCTTCACGGCTCAAACTGGCGTTCCAGCGCAGTAGCGTGGTCAAGGCTGCACGTGCGTAACCAGAGTCGCTGAAGTGCTGCGGGGCTGACGCAATTTGCACAAAGAAGCTTCGCCGTTTAGCCATGTCGCCCTCAATTGAGAGATTGGCTATGAAACGTGCACAGTCGCCTTCTTCAAGCGCCCGACAGCCTGGCTGCCAAAGGATCGAGGCTTCGCTCCCGCCGCCATGCTTACGTGGCATGAAGTAGTGCTGTTCGCCATGATGCTCGTAGGGATCACCTTTCAGATTGATAAGACCGGCCAGCAGCAGGCTGGTTGCCTTGATCGGTGGCGCAAGCGAGGCCAGCAGCATGATGATTGAGGGTACGACTATTTTCCATTCCGAATCCATCCAGGTGGCGGGAACAGAGGGTACGAGATCGTTGTTATTGATAATACGGTGATGAACCAGATCCTTTGCGCTTTCCACAAAAATGCTGTCGCCGGCGCGGGGGGCACCGTAGGTGTAGAGCTGTATTTTTCCAGACCATATTTTACGTACATGCTCTGCAAGTAGTAGCGCGATTGAACCACCAAGGCTATGACCGCAGACAATGATAGTTTGATCGTTAGAATGAAAACGATCCAAGTAACGATCTATGAACGCTTTTGCTGCAATGAAAGCATCATGAAATCCGCGATGTGCATTACCAATACCCTCAACTATTGGAACCTGACGTGCATCAAAATCGCGCAGCCAATCGCGGGTACTGGCAGAACCGCGAATCGAGATAAGTATGACTTTGTCATTATGGGTTATGAATGCTTGGGTATCTGTGGCTTCATCGTGCAGAAAGTGCTCGTCTTCGGGTGTCTCTCCTTCAGCCTGAGCTGGATAGCGCTCCGGATCGAAAGGCACTACTTCGAGGCGTTTTGAATAAGGCACTTCTTCAGACAATAAGTGATAGCTGGCAGAGTTGAATAAGGTGGGCTTGATTTGACATGCTAGTTGCTCACGCAACACATTACCAATGCTTCCTGCCTCAAGGTAAGGTGGAGGCAACGCTGGTTCAGTGCCTTTGCGAACTGTGCTGAAAGGCGCATAGGAGAGCACACTCATCACCGCAAGGTGATAGGCGTTGAGTGCGGAAAAGTGGGGTGATATTGAGAAGATTGGGCTATAGGCTCTGAGTGCCTTGACCTCCAGCACATGGTGCTGGTTGGGCTCCAGGGCAATGCCGGGCTGATCTTTTTTTGCTCCGGTTGCCTGCTTCAGGCCTGCGCTGGGTCGCGGACCCCAGGCTTCGTCTGGGTCCGGCAAATGTTTGGTGGCCTCAACCAGATCGCTGACTTCAACTCGAAAAAAGCGCGCGCCTTCTTGCGCTGCGCGTTGCTCTGCCAGAAAGGTCAGGCTTTCTCCATTGCGGCGCGGGCCAATGGGGGATTGCTCTGCGGCGATTTGTAAATCGGTCAGAGGGAGGGGGTAGTTTTCTCTAATGGCAAGTTGCTCATACCAAGGCTCTGGAAACACTGAAGCAAGTGATGAAAAAGTGAGCAACATCGGGCCACAATATACATCTTCGATTAGAACAAACCCGTCACTGTCGAGTACGCCCTCGTAAACTTGGTTTTGACTGTCACGCAGATTGTATTTCAATCCAGCATAGGCATGAGATTCAGCAAATTCATCGACCAAACGAAAACTGACCCATTGTTTTCTTAAGGGACACTCCAAGGTATTCGATTGCTCGCTGTTGGGTAATTCGTTCATCCGTGATTACTCAGTGCAGTTGGGGTAGACGGTGCATTCCTGGCCGTTCATTTCAAAGGTTTTGAATACGGGAGGATCCTGGCATCTCATCCAGCCACCCGGCTTAGGTTCACAGGGCTTCCAGCCCTCAGGGAATTGAATCCACGTGTTCCGGCGTGAAGGCCGCTCCTGCGGATCCTCACGAATCTCCAGTTTTACAGTTTTGCCCGCAAGCTCGTGCCGACCAAGGGTGACACCCAAGCCCTTGCGTTTGGACAAATCATGATCCTGCGACCAATTTTCATCCGGCTGTGAGCAGTGGAGAAGCTTGCTTATCAAACCTTGGCGAGAACGTGCAGTGCTGAGTTGAAACATCCACATGCACATTCCCCTCAGCTCCATGCTGCCATCGCTGTCGAACATTGGCGCATGCTCTGGGCGGGTATCCAATACGGCAATTCCGCCACCGTGCCTGTCTTGTTGCCAGCTCTCTTCGCCATAATGCCCAGTAACATACAACGCTACCCGGTACAGCTCGGAATCACACAAGCCAACATGGTGAGTCAGGGGGATTTTCAGGCTGAAGCTGTGCGGATGATCCTTTAGTGCTGTGTTTTGCTGAATGACCATGGTCCGGGTGCTGGTACCACTCACGCCAAAGTTGCGTACCTGGCATTTTTCCTCATCCAGCACTCCGTACTGTGCTGACGCCTGAAGTTTAAAGTTAGCCGGTAGCTTTCCAGCCAAGGTGAAATATTCGCGCCCGCTGCGCTCGGTGAGCGACAAGGCCCCTTCCTTGGCCATGTGCCCAGCAAAGCTGCAGGCAGTAAGAGTAAGAGTGCTCAGGCATAACAGTAAGGGCAGCTTCATCGATTGCTCCGGGACGCGGTATTGGCCAGCGTATTACAGCAGCGCTGATAGTGGGCTGCAGGCGTTTCGTCGGGTTGGGCGGTCCAGAATGGCTGGTTGGCAAGCTGGGTATTCAACTGGTTTTGCAGAAGAAAATGCACTTGCTCAGTAGAGTCCCAGCCCCAGGTTTGGGCATTCTGCAATTGACGCTGCAGCCAGTTCTGCAGAGGCTCGCGCGCCACCAGTTGGGTGACGGCTGCAGGATGTTGTTCCCACAGCCATTGCTGCAGGTTGTGTTGACGAATGGCGTTGCGGGTTTCGCTCGGTTCGGGGATATCCAGCCAGGGTGTGCTCGCAGGTGGGTGATGCAGCGCGGGGGCTGGGTTATACCATGCCGCCCAGCCGTCCTGGTGCCAGCAGAGCAGGCTGTGCAAGGGCCCCATCAATAAGGGCCGCTGTTGCGCTGTCAGATTGACAAGATGGTGAGCGATAACCCGGTTATCCTGGAAGCGGTACAGGGATTTTTTCTCAGGCGCTGTAATCAGCATACGCTCACGCCAGTGTGTGCACAGTGTTGCTAACTCAAGCTTATCAGCGCTTGCCAGCCAGCCCCAGTTTTGCTCCGGGGTATCGAGTAGAAAGCTGAATGCCTGCGTATTGTGACTGGGCATCTTTATCAGCCAGGGGCCTATGTGTTTTAGGTCGTCAAAACCTGTGCCGGTGTACAGATTGGTGTATTCCTGCATCAAATCCAGGCCAAAAAGAACGGGGATCAGGTCTGGTTCCGCCAGGCGGTCAATGGTCAGAAAGAGTTCGCGCCCACTGGCCTGTTGTTCAGACATCCATTTCTGTGGGTTGATTGGCGTGTGCTCAATCATACGGGGCACACCCCTTCGCGACAGGCTTCGCAGACCGGGGTGCGGCTAGCACCAAGAAGCCGCGCCTGGCGTGCCAGGTTGAATTGCGCGTTGGCAAATACCGGGGTTGTTATGGCGCCAGCTTGATCGCTGTCTGCCGCGCCCGCTAGTAGTGGCAGCATAATACTGCTACCTGACCCACGCCCAGCACTACCCCCGGAGTTGATCTTGATCACCGGTCCGCTCAGGGTCACGCCACTGGGATCGATCTTGATAAAGCTGCCGTTGGCTTTTAGCGTGAGTTCGCTACCCGCTTCGATAACCATTTTCTGTCCGGCCTTGAGATGAATCTCGCGGCCGGCCTTGGCCAGCTGTGCGTTGCCTAGCTTGATATGCTGGCTGGTACCCACCGTCAGATGGTCGTTGGCTTTGAGCTCGGTCTTTCTGTCTGCGTGGGTGGTGTGGTGTTCTTCGGCCACGAATTCCGAGTAGCTGTTGGCTTCGACGCGGTCGTGGCGCTGGTTGCCGACGCGGATTTTCTGGTCGTGCTCAATGTTCTCGTCCCAGTCGCGCTGGGCGTGCAGGTAGATCTGTTCTTCGCCTTTCTTGTCTTCGATCCGTAGTTCGTTGTAGCCATCGCCGCCGCCCCCCGGTGCCGTGCTCAAAGTTTTGAATACGCTACGGGTTTTGTGCGCGGTCAGCTCGTAAGGTGTGGGGTGGGTCTTGTGGTACAGGCAGCCGGTGACCAGGGGTTGGTCTGGGTCGCCTTCTAGGAAGGTGATCAGTACTTCCATGCCGATTCTGGGGATGGCGATGCCACCGTATTGGTTGCCGGCCCAGCTGGAAGAGACTCTGAGCCAGCAGCTGGTTTGCTCATTGCCCTGGCCTTCACGATCCCAGTGGAATTGCACTTTGATGCGGCCGTATTCATCACAGTGGATCTCTTCGCCTGCAGGGCCGGTGACTACGGCGGTTTGGCTGCCCAGCACTTTCGGCTTTGGGTGCGCGAGTTGCGGTCTGAAGGGTACGTCCCAAGGCGTGGCGGTGAACTGGTTGCGATAG
>NZ_AROI01000028.1 GCF_000410875.1 Halopseudomonas pelagia CL-AP6 | reverse complement strand
GGGGCTTTTCTTTGCGCGCGGGGAAAAGCCGCAAACTACCTGCTCCCGACCCTCGTCCAGTCATCCTCGCGAACGCGGGGATCCATGCTGACCTTGACCTGATGCGCAATTACCGCAAGCTGGAGCGCGCTCTAAAACTGCGCTTGGATTCCCGCCTGCGCGGGAATGACGGGGCAGAGGAGCAGCTTGCAACTGAAATCACTGCGCCGCCTTTTCCCATTCTTCAACGGGTTTTACCCTTCAGACTCAGCGGCTGCAACTCTTCCAGGTAAGCCCCCAAAATTTATTCCGGACAGTAGTGCGCCTGCGCGGGAATGGCGTGGAGTGGGTCCGGCTTACAGCTTTAAAACTACATTCCCCATTCATTCTGCTCCGCCACAGCGTTATCATGCGTCTTTGATAATTATGGCTCCCTTTGAATATGCTCAGTACTCTGCTTTCAATGATGTCCGATGGCCGTTTCCATTCTGGTGAGACGTTGGGAGGGGCGTTAGGTGTAAGTCGTGCCGCAGTCTGGAAGTCCTTGAGCCGTTTGGAGAGGGAGGGCTTTCCGATTCAGCGTGTGCGCGGTAAGGGTTATCGCATTCCCAAAGGGGCGGTACTGCTTGATCTGGACCAGATCAAGCGCCATTTTCAGGCTGATGTCGCGGCATACTGGCAATGGCATCTCTATCAGGATATTGATTCGACTAACGCACAGGCGCAGCGGTTGCTGGTGGAATCCGGTGGTCGCCGCCCGCTTGTCTGCATCAGTGAGCGGCAGGCGTCCGGGCGCGGCCGGAGAGGGCGTACCTGGGTTAGTCCTTATGGACAGAACATCTACATGACCCTGGTAGAACCCTTTGCTGACGGCGCCCAGGGGCTTGAGGGTCTAAGCCTGATTGTGGGTATTGTGCTGGCCGACGCGCTGGAGAGCTGTGGTTATCCGCAGATTCGCTTGAAATGGCCTAATGATCTTCTGCTTGAGAGTAAGAAATTGGCCGGTATCCTTATCGAGGTCGCCGGTGATCTGACGTCCGACTGTGTGGCTGTTATTGGGGTAGGAGTCAATGTGTTGATGCGGCCCGAGGCGGGCGCGGAGATTGATCAGGCGTGGACCTCCTTATTGCAGGCCGCAGGTGCGGGAGAGCTGGATAGAAACAAGTTGGTTGCTGCGTTCGCAGAAAAGCTGTTGATGGCCATGGAGCGATTCAGATGCTCAGGTTTTCAGGACTTTATCGTCGAATGGAATAAGCGTGATGCCTGGCTGGGTCTTTCGGTCAGTATCGTGTCCGGATCGAACGCGTTGCATGGCGTGCACCAGGGGGTCAATGAGCGGGGCGCGCTCAAGCTACTTACCGCTGAGGGTCTTATGCTCATCAATGGTGGTGAGGTTAGTTTGAGGGTTAATAATGCTTCTTGAGCTCGATTGTGGGAATACGCTGATCAAGTGGCGTCTGCTGGATCGTGAGGGCCGCGTACGTGATCGAGACATGGCGCCGGACCTCGTCGAGCTGCAGTTGCTGCTGGGTGGCCAGGAGCGTGAGATAAGTGCCTGCCGGCTGGTGAGCGTACGTTCGGCAGACGAAACCCAGGTGGTGATGGATCAGTTGACAAGTTGGTTGAAGCTGCATCCGGTTCTGGCGCGCCCGAGCATGCATCTGGCGGGCGTTACCAATGGCTACACGGACTACACCAAGCTGGGAATGGATCGTTGGCTTGCTATTGCTGCAGCCTTTGGGCGATGTGGTCGCGCATGCGTGGTGATTGATCTAGGTACCGCTATTACTGTCGATTTTGTGCGCTCTGATGGCCAGCATTTAGGCGGCTATATTGCTCCCGGAAGCAAGTTGCTGCGCAATGGGCTCAAGCGTCATACGCGGCTGATACGTTATGACGAAAATCTGTTGGGTGATTTGCTAATGCCATCGCCGGGCAGCAACACGGCTGAAGCCGTTGAGTTTGGCTGTGACCTGATGCTGGCCGGATTCGTGCGTGAACAATACCGCATAGCCCACCAACTGATGGGTGACGATATGTTGGTGATTCTAACGGGTGGCGATGCCGAGCGCATGGCGGAGGCATTGCCGGGGGAGTGTGAGGTCATCAACGACCTGGTCTTCGACGGTCTCGCGCTAGCATGTCCGGTAGAGGCGGGATGATGCGATCCCTATTCCTTTTCCTGGTTCTGTTGAACGTTCTCTACGGCTTGTGGCAACTGCAGGACGGTAGGGCCGACCAGAGCCTTTATGAGTCGGCTGATCAGGCTCTGGAGCGGCTACCTGCTGTCGAACCCCCTGCCGACAGGCTTGAAGCAGCTGCTGATCCCGTCGAGCGGCCGCCGGCAACCATGTTGTGCGTTAACCTGGGCGTCTTCAGTGTCAGGTCCGAGGCCGAACAGTTGCGCCAACGATTGCTGGCATTGTCCATAGAATCTTCAGTGATCAGTCGTGATATAGCTGATAGTCAGGATTATTGGTTGGTCATGCCGGTGCAGGGAGGACAGCCGGACGCCATGCAGCGACTCAGTCAGTTGCAGGATGCGGGTATCGATAGCTTCATTATTACCCGGGGCCCGCTGGCCAATAATCTCTCGCTCGGCGTGTTCAGTCGTGAGGACTATGCGCTGGCTCGGCAAGCGCAGCTGGAGGCTCTGGGATATGTAACCTGGGTCGAACGGCAGGACAAGCTGAGTAGCGAATACCTGGTTCAGGTTGGCAGTGCCGCCCGGCGCTTGGTCGATCAGTCTCTGCTGGCCAAGTTGCGAGAAAGCTTCCCGGGCTTACAGCATCAGTTCCTTCCTTGTAAGCCCGTTGCGGGCTGAGCCGCCATAGCCTATGATATGCGCCCCCCTGAATGGCGGTGATGTTCCAATATTGCCTGTCCAGTCTGGGGTTGTCAGCACACAAGTAGCGGTTTTTGCTAATAAATGTGTTGACAGTAAGGCGCCAAGTGATGAAAATGGCGCCCTCTTACGGAGGGGTTCCCGAGCGGTCAAAGGGATCAGACTGTAAATCTGACGCGAAAGCTTCGAAGGTTCGAATCCTTCCCCCTCCACCAGATTTCGCATCAGCCAGAGCTCGGCGGGTATAGTTCAACGGTAGAACCTCAGCCTTCCAAGCTGATGGTGCGGGTTCGATTCCCGCTACCCGCTCCAATTCTGGCTACGCAAAAAGTGTGTAAGCTCATGTAGCTCAGCTGGTAGAGCACACCCTTGGTAAGGGTGAGGTCAGCGGTTCAATTCCGCTCATGAGCTCCAGTATAGAGGCAGATATGCAAATATCTGCCTTTTATTTAATGGTCGCGTGACTCGCGCATTGCACTCACGAAGAGGGGATCTCTCGATGGCTAAAGAGAAATTTGAACGTAATAAACCGCACCTTAACGTGGGC
>NZ_AROI01000027.1 GCF_000410875.1 Halopseudomonas pelagia CL-AP6 | reverse complement strand
GTTTTTACACACTCTGGGCCGAAAGCAGCCCTCTAAGCAAACAACATAAACACTGCCTAAGCATTTCCCATCCAAACTTTTTTCAACCCTACATAACACCCATGAGCCTACCCCAGCCAGTCCGCTCAACTGGCCTGTCTCATGAGGTTGTAACTATGTCTCGATCCTGTCCACGCTGTGGTTCGCAGCGGGTGGTTTTCTGTAATTACGGTAAACGCATTGGCGGTTATGTTGGCACTGTTGCTGGTGGCATGACCGGTGCTGCAACGTCTACGGCAACTGGTGCCTTGGCCGGTACCCGTATCGGCATGCAGGTTGGCGTCATTGCTGGCCCTGGCGGTGTAGGTGCTGGTGCCGTACTTGGCGCCATTACCGGTGCCTTTGCTGGCTGCATTGCTGGCCTGCGCCTGGGCAAGCTGGTAGATGACCAGCTGCTGTATCAACACCGCTGCCAAGACTGTCACGCGCATTTCTGAGCGTCCGCTCACCCCTCCCTTTCTTATCTCATTTTGCCGCCTGGGCTAATTGGCACAGGCGGTTTATGCCGTTATGGAGATTTCACCATGGCACATCAAATTGAAAATATGGCTTTCGTTGGTTCAACACCCTGGCATGGCCTGGGTAACAAGCTCTCCCGTCATCAGCCGCTGGAGGTATGGCAGCATGAGGCCGGGATGAACTGGCACATCGAGGAGTCCCCGGTGCGCTTTCTGTCGGATTCAGCAGCGCACCTTGGCAGCATTCACACCTTTCCAGATCAGAAGGTGCTCTACCGGTCAGACACAAAGGCTCCTCTGTCAGTGGTCTCGCAGCGCTACAAAGTAGTCCAGCCGTTCGATGTGATTGAGTTCTATCGCGATCTGACCGAATACGCAGGCTTCGAGCTGGAAACTGCAGGCGTGCTAAAAGGCGGTCGCAAGTTCTGGGCCTTGGCACGGACGGGGCAAGCCTCGGTGCTAAAGGGCAACGACTTGGTCAATGGCTACCTGCTGCTGGCTACCTCCTGTGATGGAAGCCTGGCGACCGTGGCCACGCCGACAACAGTACGGGTGGTTTGCAACAACACCCTGGCCATCGCACTGGATGGTTCAGCGCAGTCGATCCGTGTGCCCCATAGCACTGAGTTTGATGCTCAGGCCGTCAAGCGGCAGCTGGGTGTTTCGGTAGCGCAGTGGGATGACTTTATGTATCGCATGAAAACCCTCAGCCAACGCAAGGTCAACTCAGGTGAGGCGCTTGGCTATTTCCTGCAAGTCATCTGCGATGCCGATCAGGATGTCGATGATCGCCGTGAACTTAACCAGCATAGAGCTCTGCAGAAGGTACAGGATCTGTTTGCTGGCAAAGGGCGTGGCTCTCAGCTGGAGTCGGCGCATAACACCGCCTGGGGCTTGCTGAATGCCGTAACCGAATACGTAGACCACGACAAACGTGCCCGCAGCGTTGATCACCGTCTGGACTCAGCCTGGTTCGGCCAAGGCGCCAGCTTGAAGCAAAAAGCCCTGGATCAAGCCATGGCCCTGGTCGCTTGATTCACGGCTCTGGACTATCTCACCAAACACCACCTAAATCACCCTTAACGACATAAGCCCGGCAGCCACCGCTGACCGGGCTTTTTTGCGTCTGGAGACATCATGAACACAACCCACTCTACCCCTTCCCCTCTGGCGAATAAGCCTGGGCGTGGCGTCCTGCGCCTGGTCAGCACCAAGGATCTGAACCGTGAAGATTGGCTCGATGTACGCAAACGCGGTATCGGCAGCTCTGACTCCTCGGCAGCCATTGGCCTGAACCCCTACAAGTCACAACTTGAGCTGTGGCTGGAGAAAACCAACCGCGACCAGGGCCTGGCCAAACCCAACCAGGACGATGACAGCACTCCAGTATTTTGGGGTGTGGTGCTGGAACCCGTGGTTGCTTCCCAGTATCAGCGACGCACGGGGAACAAGGTTCGCAAGGTGAATGCAGTCCTGCAACACCCAGAGATCCCCTGGATGCTCGCCAATTTAGACCGTGAGGTGATTGGCAGTGCTGAAGTGCAGATCCTCGAATGTAAGACCGCTGGCATCAATGGCGCGAGGCTCTGGCGTGACGGCGTCCCCAAGTATGTCGAGGTGCAGGTGATGCACCAATTAGCCGTGACCGGCAAGCAGGCGGCTGATGTTGCTGTCCTGTTAGGCGGCCAACAGCTTGAGGTTTACCGGATCGAAAGGGACGAGGTCTTGATCCAGAATCTGATCGAGCTGGAGCGGCAATTCTGGCATTACGTTGAAACCGACACACCGCCACCAGCCGATGGCTCTGATTCCGCTGACATGGCACTGCGTCTGCTCTATCCGGAAGACACCGGCGTGGTCCTCGACCTCTCTCAGGATCATTCCCTAAACGAGGCCTATACCGAGCTCAAGCAGGTTCGGCAGTCACTCACTGATCTGAGCACCCGAGAATCTGTTCTGAAGCAGCGTCTGCAGGAATCCATGGGCACGGCAAGCAAAGCCGTGTTTGCCGATGGATCGATCACCTGGAAGAAAGCCAAGGATGGCACCGCCGTCGATATGGCCGCTCTTTTCAAAGCGAACCCTCATCTGAAAACCCAATACCAGATCAGCAAGCCTGGCAGCAGGCGCTTTCTGGTCAATTGATCTACCCCACCCAGGGCAGTCCGCTGATTTAGTGGCCTGCCCTTTTTCGTTATTCCCTAGGAGCATTCCCATGATCAAAGGTCTGGCTATTACGCCGCCCGTGCTCGGGCGCATTTCCATCGGTAAGGTTGTAGAGAAGAACGGCATGCGTCTGCCGGAAAAAGACGACCAATTCACTATCACCTCCCAGGTACAAACCCGGGACGGCTGGGTTCTGCACCCACTGGATGAGCAGCTGCGTAAGGATCAAGGCGGCAAGATCCGTAGTATTCCGGTGCGCTTGTTGTTCAATGACCCTGATCTGAACTTTAGAGCCGAATACTGCCTGTTTGACCGCACTAGTGGCCGGCCGCTGTGTGTGGGCAATGGCGAGACCTGTAAACGCTCAACCAGTGAAGGGCTGCAATCACTGCCCTGTCCTAGTCCAGACGGCTGCCCATTGGCCAAGGGAAGCAATTGCAAACCCTATGGCCGGCTTAACGTGGCCATTGGTGATGATGATCTGCTGGGGAGCTTTGTATTCAGGACTACGGGCTTCAACAGCATTCGAACGCTCTCGGCCAGGCTTAGTTACCTGCAGGCACTCTCGGGTGATCGCCTGGCATGTTTGCCATTGGAGATCCGACTGCGCGGTAAGTCCACACGGCAGAGCCATGGCACACCGATCTACTACGTGGATCTGATTGTGCGAACGGGTCTGTCCATGGAGGAAGCCCTTGCCCAAGCCAACATCCTGGAGCGTGCCCGACGTGATGCAGGCTTTGACCAGGCTGCGTTGGATGTTGCAGCGCGAGATGGCTTGCTCAATGGCGCCTTTGAGGACAGCGATGAGGAAGCCGAGCAGGTCCTTGAGGAGTTCTACCCTGAAGCCACAGTCACCTCTACGCCACAGACAACCGCTATTTCGAGTTACAGCAGCCGCAAACCAAAACGCGACAAACCCACTTTGCACGACCTGATCATGCAGCGCACCCACAGCCTGCAGGATCAACCAGCGGCACCAAGCAACCAACCTTAAACACTCTGGAGTTAACCATGCAGAAATCAGCCAAACAGGCGGCCATTACGCCGCCTGCCGGCATCCCTTTGTCGGAAAAAGATGTCCTGAGCTGGGCGCAAAGCATTCTTGAAGCCCGCTTCAAACGCAGCAACTACCTGACCAGTCCGGAACACGTGAAGAATTACCTGATGGCCACACTGGCCCATGAGGAGCGTGAGGTCTTTGGTCTGATCCTGCTGGATAGCCAACACGGTGTGCTGGGCTTTGAAACCCTGTTCTACGGCACCATCGACAGCGCCAGCGTCTACCCACGGGAGATCATCAAATGCGTGCTTAATGCCAATGCCGCTGCGGTAATCCTCACCCACAACCACCCCAGTGGCAGACCTGAGCCCAGCACGGCCGATGTCGCCCTGACCAAACGATTGAAAGCAGCCCTGGACACAGTTGAAGTCCGTCTGCTCGATCACCTGGTGATTGGCGGCACGGACTCAGTGAGCTTTGCAGAGCGCGGCCTGTTTTAACCCCACCCGCACAGAAGGAACGACATCATATAAACCAATCAATACTGCATCTGTGAAGCTGCACCCTTCTGCACTGGCAGAACAACCTGCGCACCCTGGAAGTGATAGTCAGAGCCAGTAACGCTCTTCTCCGTCACTTCGCAACATCAGGGTGCGAAATCTGGAGCTCATGAGCTCTGGGTGCAGCTGGGTGAGTTGATTGCGCTTGCGGGTCAATCCAATTCGGTATTGGCAGAAAGGATCGTGCAGGGAGTCGAGCTTGCAAACAACGTGAAGTAGCACTACCCAGAGGACGTTGACAGCTTTTTTCTGAACTACAGGTTTTGATTTTCCAAATGAAGAGAGGGCGAGGAAGTCGGCGGTGATTCAGAATTCATCAGCCCGCCGATGAAGGTCTAGGTGCAATGTTACCTGCAAACACTCGCCCGCAGCTATTGTGCCAGAAGGCTCAAGCCAGTAAATTGCAGTACATTTGCAGTCATTCTGGGGGAGTGCGATGGCCACCACCAAAACCGCAACGCTGACATTTCGTATAGATCCGTCCCTAAAGGAGGCATTGCGAGCTGCAGCCCATTCAGAGCATCGCTCTATCGCAAACATGATTGAAGTGTTAATCCGCGAGCATTGCGAGAAAAATGGCTTAGCCATCGATCATCAAAAAGAATTAGATCAACGTAGGGAGCGCTAAGCATGATCAAAACGGTTAAACAGGCATGCCAATTTAATCCTGTCATTCAGGATTACCGGATGAGCCAGGGAATTGAAAACCTCGCTGATCTCATTAACGATGCAGGTGACGGGAAAGAGTTCTTCACGCGAAACTATGTCACCCACGGCATGGAGCAACTCTTCCGCGAAGGCATGCTTCGCCTCTCCGGCAAGTCCGATCAGGCTGTATTTGAGCTCACACAGGCTATGGGCGGCGGTAAAACCCATATGATGATCGCACTGGGCTTATTGGCTCGACACGCGCATTTACGCCCAGATGTACTACCCGCTGAGTTAAATGAACGCCTCGACTTCGGCAATGCCCGAATTGCCGCCTTTAACGGCCGCAACAATCCAAATAATTACATTTGGGGTGAAATTGCTACCCAGCTCGGCGAATCTGAGAAAATCAAAGAGCACTGGGTAAATGGCCCCAAGTCCGTTGATCAGCAAAAATGGAAAGAGATTATCGGCGACACCCCCACGCTGATCATGATCGACGAGCTCCCACCTTATCTCGATAACGCCAGCACCCAGGTCTATGGTTCCGGCACACTCGCCAACATGGTGGTGTACAGCCTGAGCACCCTGATGAGTGCCGCACTCGAGTTGCCTAACTGCTGTATCGTTATTGCCAACTTGACCAGCAGTTATGGCGCCCAAACCAAAGCACTGAAAGAAGCCATTTCGAACCTGCAGCAAGAAACCCGCAGGCAGTCGATGACTATTACCCCAGTCCAGCTGTCGGGTAATGAAATCTATGAAATCCTCAAGAAACGTCTGATTGATGAGCTGCCGGATGAGCAAACCATCAGCGATGTCGCTGAGGAATACGCTCAGCAAATTAAAAAGGCAGAAGACGGCGGATACATCATTGCATCCAGTATTGAGCAAATCGCCGAACAGGTCAGAGAGACCTACCCCTTCCACCCATCGTTCAAGCACTTGGTTGCGCTGTTTAAAGAAAATGAAGGCTTCCGCCAAACACGCGGCCTAATGCAGTTTACCGCTCGCCTGTTGAAAAGCGTCGAGCAACGCAAAACTGACGATGTGTTCCTGGTAGGCACCCAGCACCTGGATCTCAATGACGAACAGGTAAAAGACGAGATTGAACGAATTTCGCCAAAACTGATTCCAGCCGTCACTCGAGATATTGCCGACAAAGGTGACTCCATAGCGGAAAGCATCGATGCTCAACAAAGCAATGATGCCGCCAGCCAATTAATGACCCTGTTACTGGCTTCGTCACTGTCGCGTGCCGTGGGTGGGCGCATTGGTCTATCAGAAAGTGAAGTAATTGAATTTCTCGCGGCACCAAACAGAAAAGCCGATGAGTTCTTGGATGCTATTCAAAAGCTACGTGAACAAGCCTGGTACCTCCATCGCGAAGACCAGCGTTTCTTTATCAAAGAAACCGAAAACCTTTCGCGTCAGATTGAGCGAAACGCCAAGGAAATTCCCCAGCCAAAAATTGATCAAGCCCTGATCAACAGACTCAAGGGAATCCTTCAGCCTAACCGCCGCAATGCTTACCAGGAAGCACAGATTCTTCCTCGCATGGACGAACTCAAATTGAGTGGTCCTCGCGTGTTAATCGTGATTAAGCCCGACGGCAAAGTACCACCCAGCGAACTCACTAACTTCTTCGAATTTCAGCAAGAAAAGAACAACCTGCTGGTGCTCACCGGGCAAGACAGCATCATGGCCGATGCCGTGGAAGACCGCCTACGCGAACTCTATGCCATCGAGCAAATTGAAAAACGTCTCAAGGCTGGCGACACCTTATTTGAAGAGGCCCGCGACCGGCTCGAAGAAGCGGAAGGCCGCTTTACCAAAGCGCTGTCAGCCGCCTACAACACAATACTCTTTCCAGGCATTGATGAACTTGACGGCTCTGAGCGGCTACTCAAGGTTACCATCGACAACGGTTTGAAAGTGGGCGAAGGCGATCAATCTGCCGAAGTACAGATCGAAAGTTTGATGGCCGACCCACGAGCCAACTACAAACTGGCAGCCGATCTGAAAGATGACTTCGGCCAGTACTTCGCTATGGCTGAATCTGAACTGTGGCCTTCCGGTGCAGCTAATCGTCGCACCCCATGGAAAGATGTCGTCAACCGCGCCAAATGTAACCCAGGCTGGCCTTGGATGCCCGGCAGTAGCGGTATGGAAACACTAAGAACTGAAGCGCTAAAACAAGGCCGCTGGCGTTTGGGCGAAGACGGATATATTGAAAAAGGTCCTTTCCCGAAAGATAAAACCAGCGTCAATGTCTCACTGTTGGGTACCAGCCCAGATACTGGAGAATCTCTAATAAGCCTAACACCGCGTAATGCTGGTGAGAGTCCGGTTATCTATTACTCGACCAAACCTGAAGTGCTAGAGACAGATCCGAAAATTGATGATCTGGAAAACTTCAGCACTGCGGAAGGCACTCTGTATTTCAAGGTCGCCGATCCGACAGGTAAATACGAGACCGGGCCAGCAACCCGCTGGGTGGCAGACCTAAAAGTGCGACACCAGATTGAACCTTCCGCCGATAAGCGCAAGGTCACCCTGCAGTGCACACCGAAAGCCGACATGTTCTACACGCTGGACGGCTCGAATCCAAAAGATGGCCAGCCTTATACGGCACCGTTCGAAGTGGGTTCGGCAGCGGCCCGCTTGCTGGTTTATGCCAAAGCGGGTGAAGCAACTAAAACGGCTGACTTCCAGATTCCGCATAGCGGCGACAAGACTGTGCAGATTGATGACACCAAGCCCGCTCGCCTGAACAGCGGCAAGCGTGTTCCGTTGGATACCACGGAAAAAGTCTTCACGGTGATAAACCGTTTCAAAGATCAGGCCAACACCCGCTTTAAAGGTGTGCGCATTGAGATTGGCGAAGGTGAAAACACTGTGGGTATTCGCTTCGGCGAGCGCGAAATCACCGCCGCGATGATTGAAACCACGGTGAATAGCCTGCGGGATGTATTAAACGAAGCGGATGCCAATGTCTCGATTGCAGTCAGAGACGG
Organism: Halopseudomonas pelagia CL-AP6; assembly: GCF_000410875.1. GTDB lineage: Bacteria > Pseudomonadota > Gammaproteobacteria > Pseudomonadales > Pseudomonadaceae > Halopseudomonas > Halopseudomonas pelagia. Next base: position 63,551 of record NZ_AROI01000027.1, on the reverse strand, counting down.
CATCGACTTTGAAAATGGCTTTGAAGCCAAAGAGTTCGCCAAATTAGTTGGCATTGAGTTGAAACCGGGCGACGTTTCACAAGAAGAATAGCGCTTAAGACGAGTAAGCGCTTTTAAGCAGCACGCTTTAAAGAAAAAGAGAGGCAACAATCATGGCAAAGGCACCATCAAAGACAACCAAAACAGCGGTGAAGCATGCAACGCTGGGCTTTGGTGTGCCTGCCACCAGCGACCCCCATCACTTCAAAGTGATTATTCCGAAGGCCAACACCGGCAAAGTACAAATCAGCGAGTACCTAGGCTTACAAGCGCAAAGCGACGAATTCGCGGTGATTGATCGCGTGCTGCTAGACCGCCCACGCTGGACAGCCATCCGCGCAGAGGTACAACGCACCTTTAATGCCCGACTTAAAAACCACGATGTCAAAACCGCCTCTTGGAAAGTCGGCGAAAACGTGGTGGACCGGTTGCTGGGTAAAGAGTTGTGCGTAGTGGCTTGGGCTGTGGAAGGCATGGATATGGAAAAAGTACCGGTAGCTGTGCGCAACTGGCTGGCCCTTCGGCCGGAGGAGCGCTGGTGGCTGTTTGGTATGACTGCCATGAGCACAGGAGGCATTAACGATGGTGAAAAAGGCTGGCGCCTCGCCTTGCGACATGCGCTGGGTGACATTGCTCAAAGCGAGCAACTTAAACCTCGCGAGCGCAAAATTGTACGCAATCAAATACAGGAGCCGGATGTTCGCTATCTGGACCTGTTTGGAGACGAATATTAAATGACAGAACTAACACCATTCGCACTCAAAGATGCGCCTGCGCTAATTGAAGCTGCGTATCCTGCTCAAAAGATTTCATACGAAGCTCAAGCTGAACGTAAAGCAGTTGCTGCTCAGACACTGACTGGTTTGGGCTCCTACTGGAAAGGTAGAAAGCCACTCATTTTGGTTCGCTCAGTGATTCTTGGTTGCCTTTTACCCCAAACAGAAAATACCGAAAAAGATCTCGAAGTATTCGAAATGCTGATGGGCTTTGATATCGAAAGTCTCGCCAAGCGTGCACTCATTCAAAATGACGTTAAACCCGCAGAAATCGCAGCACGCGTTCAACTCCACAATCCCTGGGATTATTTTAGCCATAACATTAAAGTTACCGATAATAATTTCAATGAAATCGATACGCTGCAATTCCCCATCAATAGCGATGTTCTAGGTTTAAAGCTGCGTTGGCGTCGCGACATAGACGAGAACGAAAAGCTCGATATTTATCGGCGATATTTGGAAACAATTGACGGTTATGAAGCAAAAGCTGCCTCGTGCAAAAGACCAGAAGAAGTTGATCAAGATTGGCTCTACAAGCATATATGGCCAGTAGTTAATAGCCATTTTGAACTGCATGGTGTTGAAGCCACTTCAACTCAAGAGCTTGTTGAGCAGTTGGGTATACTTCGATTTGGGCGTCGCCCAAAAATCGGAGATACATTTAGTGGTGGAGGCTCAATTCCATTTGAGGCATCGAGAATGGGGTGTGATTCGATAGCCTCTGATCTTAACCCAGTTGCCTGCACTTTAACTTGGGGCGCATTCAATATAGTTGGCGCTGGGACAGATGCATTCAAAGCGCTAGCGGAAGAGCAGAATAATATCAGCTCACTTATGGAGGAACGAATTTCCAAACTGGGATTGGAAAGTGACTCTCACGGTAATCGTGCCAAGGCATATTTGTATTGTCTTGAAACGAAATGCCCTGAAACAGGCTGGATGATTCCTCTATCACCTTCTTGGGTGCTCTCCACCAAACGTAACGTTGCTGCGGTGCTTAAACCAAATCATAAAGAAAAGAGGTTTGACATAGAAGTACAAGCTGGTCTAACGAATCGAGAAATTGAGCAAGCCAAAAACGGCACTGTACAAGATGGCTGCATGGTTTACGAATTAGACGGCCAGCTCTATCGGACCCCAATCAAAACCATCCGTGGAGAATACAAAGATGCTGAAGCAAATACCAGAAACAAACTTCGACACTGGAACAGAACGGATGTGACCCCAGAAAAAGATGATGTCTTTCAAGAACGACTATATGCGGTGCAATGGTTTGATAAAACCACTCTTAGCGATAGCAGACCAGCTAGTTTTTTTGCGAGTGTGACCAAGGAAGATCTGGAGAGAGAAAAGCTGGCGTTGGACTATGTTCGAGAAAACATTGAGAACTGGCAGAGCACAGGGTTAATGCCTGACATGGAAATAGAAACTGGCATAGAGACTGAGGGCCCAATAAGGACCAATGGTTGGTGTTATTGGCATCATTTAATGATGCCTAGAGCGATCATAGAAGCTGTTTGGTTGAAAGAAATTGCAGAGAATAGCAAGTGGCTGCCTTTTTGGCTATTCAGATTTGTCGATAACAATACCAAGTCATGCAGATGGAAAGTTTCACAGTCCGGTGGAGATGGAGGAGCGCTTTCTACATATGACGATCAAGCACTTAATACATTTTTTAATTGGGCAAACAGATCTTTCAATGTTGCCCCTTGGAGGATAAAACCAGCTAGGATCTCTAGGAACACAGGCACCTCAAAAATAATCTGTAAAAGCGCTTCAGAGATATCAGAGACCGCTGATTTTTTTATAACTGATCCCCCATATGCCGATGCTGTTCATTACCACGAGATTACAGAACTTTTTATCGCGTGGTTCAGAAAAAACTTACCTAAAGAGTTTGATAGTTGGACTTGGGATTCTCGCCGCGCGCTAGCCATCAAGGGCTCTGGCGATGACTTCCGTAAAGGCATGGTCAGCGCCTATAAAGCTATGGCTGACCATATGCCCGACAACGGCATGCAATGCGTGATGTTCACCCACCAGGATACCGGCGTTTGGTCTGACATGATCGGCATTTTCTGGGCATCCGGTTTGCAAGTGGTTGGTGCATGGTATATCGCCACAGAAACAACGTCTGAATTGAAGAAAGGCGGTTACGTGCAGGGTACGGTGATACTAATGCTGCGTAAGCGGTCTGCCGGTGAAAACGCGGGCTTTAAGCAGCGACTGCTCCCAGCTGTGCGCGCGGAGGTTAAGCACCAGATCGAAACCATGATGCACCTGAACGACGAGGTTAAAGACAAGCTGGGTGAACCCGTCTTTAACGATTCCGACCTGCAAATGGCGGGTTATGCTGCTGCCCTCAAGGTGCTGACATCCTATACCCATATTGGCGGTGAGGATGTCACCAGCTTTGCCCTGCGGCCACGCACCAAGGGTGAAGTCACGGTTGTGGATGAGATCGTGCAACAAGCCGCCGAAGCGGCAAACAGCTTGCTGGTTCCAGAAGGTTTGTCTGCCGATACCTGGCAAAAAATCAACGGCATTCAGCGTTTCTATTTGCGCATGATGGACATTGAAACCACTGGCGCCTCTAAGCTCGACAACTACCAGAACTTTGCCAAAGCCTTCCGGGTTGAAGACTACAACCGGGTGATGGGCAATATGACCGCCAATAAGGCACAGCTGAAGCGGATCCCCGAGTTTGCGTCACGCGACCTGACAGATAGCACCGAAATCGGCTCCGCCTGGCTTGGTCATTTAATCATTGGTTTGCAGCAAATACTCAATGAAAAAGAGCCACAGACGGTGATTAGTCAGTTGCAGGCGGACTTGCCTGATTTCATGGAAGTACGGCCAGTATTGATTGATATGCTGACCTTTGTCGAAAAGAAAGCACCGGACAAAGCCACCCGCAATGCAGCTGAAGTATTAGGTGCGCGTTTGAAGAATATGCGTGCGCTCGGTCAATAAAAATAAGAAGCCAATGAAACGATTAATTGAGTAGCAACCACGGATGGAGATTCCGCAGCAATGAGCATTCGTCGATTTTCATCGCGCACCCACAGGCTCGACAGTAGCTTCCTGCTGGAGCACCTTAAAGGTGCTCGCAGTTACAAGCGTATTGCCGGTTACTTTACTAGTTCGCTGTTTGAGGTGGCCAATGAGCTGATTGAGTCTATCCCCGATGTAAAAATCGTTTGCAACGTGGACATCCATCCCGACGACCTGAAGGTGGCTCAGTTACGCGAATCTAAAATGATTGGCCGTTGGAATGAGCGCGATATTGAAACCGAAAGCCTGCTCAACCGTGACCGCTATCGCCGCCTGGACAGCTTCCTTGCCAAGCATGGCCAGGTTATCCGTGTCGCGCCCGACAGCATTTGCGGTTTTCTACATGGCAAGGCAGGCGTAATAGAACTGGCCGATGGCAAAAAAATTGGCTTCATTGGTTCGATGAACGAAACCAGCAGCGGCTGGCAGCGTCATTATGAAATTCTGTGGGAAGATGAGTCACCGGAAGGTGTGCAGTGGATTGAGCAGGAATTCGACTTTTTGTGGAACGCTGCGCGCCCACTGCCTGAAGCCGTTATCCGCGAGGTGAAACGCCGTGGCTATCGTAGAGAGGTGCTGTTTGAAGATATCGTCGAAGACGATGATATTGCGCCGGCAGCGCTGATTGAATCCCCGCTTTACCGACAAGGCTTTTCCTTGCAGCCCTGGCAACAAGGATTTGTCAGTGAGTGCGTTCGCCATTACCACAACCATGGCATTGTGCGTTTACTGATTGCTGATGAGGTGGGCCTGGGAAAAACCTTGTCCATGGCTACCGCAGCGCTTTCGCTGTGTTTGCTGAGCGACAGAGAGAACAAGAAGCGCAAGCCCGTCATCATTTTCACCCCTGCCACGCTCTGCGAACAGTGGCAAGTTGAAATGATTGATAAGCTGGGCATTCCTTGTGCACGCTGGCAAACCCAAAAGAAAGCCTGGCTGGACCCCGAAGGACGAATCATTTCCCCTGCTGGGCAAGAGCACATCGCAAAGTGCCCGCTGCGCGTTGGCATCGTCTCCACCGGGCTGATGATGCGTGATTCATTTGAAAAACAGCATCTGCTGGGGTTGCGCTTTGGCGTGGCTATTTTGGATGAAGCGCATAAGGCGCGCAGTCGGCAGGGTTTTGGCAAAGACGCCGGCACCCACAATGAATTACTGGCCTTTATGCGAGAAATTGCCGCGCGCTCAGACCATGTCATTCTGGGAACAGCAACACCTATTCAAACCCGCTCTGAGGATTTGTGGGATTTGATTGGCATTCTGCATCAGGGCAGCGGCAACTTCGTGCTTGGTAATGACTTTGCCAAGTGGCATCGCCCCCGAGAAGTGCTGCCTATTTTATCCGGTGAACAGCGCGTTACCGAGCCGAACTTCGCCTGGGAGCTGCTGCGCTCACCACTGCCCGTCGTCGATTCAACCAATGAGCAGTTTGCGCGCCGCTTATTCAGCTCTCTTCGTCAGGATCTTGGATTAATTAATCAGAATGACAAGTGGGACATTAAGAGCACGCTTTCTGATTTGTCAGATGACTCGCTGGAATATCTTGAGGATGAATTGGATAGAAATATCTCGGGTGCCAGTTTTTTTCAGCGGGAAAATCCCTTTATCCGTCACGTCGTTTTACGAAAACGTGTGACGCTTGAAGATGCCGGGCTTTTGCCGCGCATAGGCGTCGACTTGCATCCCGACAGGGAATTGTCGAAGGAAGTTCACCAATTTAACAGCTTGTTCGAGGGTAAAGCCCTGCGGACCAGCGAGGACTTCAGACAAGCCTACGCTGAGGCGCGAAATTTCGGTAAAGCCCTTGCTCAAAGTGGCAAAGGTAGCGGGTTTATGAAAAACCTGATGGAGCAACGGATTTGCTCAAGCATCGCGGCCGGATTAAACACCGCGCGAATGCTGCTAGAAGGCCGGACCGTTCGTGAAGAAAGTGACGAGCAACTCATAGAAGTTAAAGCCGAAAGCCCGGATGAAATTGCTGTTCTTGAGCGAATGATTGCCCGGCTTGAACGCATTGAAGAAGACCCAAAGCTCAACGCGGTAATTCATTACCTCGAAAAAGAGAAGTGGTTGAAATTTGGCGTCATTATTTTTAGCCAGTACTACGACACAGCGAAGTGGGTGGCAGATTCTCTCGCGGAACGCTATCCGGACCAGGCGGTAGGCCTCTATGCCGGTGCAGGCCGCAGTCGACTGTATCAAAAAGGTGACAGCGTCAATATTGAACGGGAAACGCTGAAACGCATGGTAGCTGAGCATCAGCTTGAAATCATGGTGGCTACCGATGCAGCCTGCGAAGGATTAAATCTTCAGACGCTGGGCACCCTGATCAATATCGACCTGCCATGGAACCCTACTCGTTTAGAACAACGAATCGGACGTATCAAACGCTTTGGCCAGGTACGCGAAAAAGTCGACATGCTGAACCTCGTCAACGAACAAACCGTCGACGAAAAGGTTTATGAAAAGCTATCCGAGCGGATGCAGGATCGCTACAACCTGTTTGGCTCACTGCCCGATACCATTCGCGATGAATGGATTGAGGACATCGAAACCATGGGCGAAAAAATGGATGAGTACATCAACGCTCAGAAACAAGCCAATGGATTTGACCTGCGCTACACCGAGACCATGTCTCCATCCGAGAAAGATTGGCGAGATTGCTCCAACGTACTCTCGCGCCGTGATTTTACTGAACTGATGACAGCAGGCTGGAGTGATAACTAACGCACAGCTAAAACCTGTTTATAGAACACTGGCTACTCAAAATCTGCGGCGACCTTAATTACAGGCCACGATCATAAAAAATTTATAAATCAATAACTTGTGTCCGACACTTTTCGATTGGACACAAAGTTCCCGGTTTCCAAGCGAGCCCTGATAATCACTGAATCCCGGTAAATCTGATCACGCAGCTGGCGAGTATCACTACCTCTGCACTCGACGACCTGGGCAGTGTACCCATTGCCGTATCGCTTGTTCAGCTTGGGCGTGCACCCCGCCAGAAAGGCCTCAGCCATTTCTTCGCTTTCGATATGTGCCACTTTGTTTAAACCTGCAAGGCGAACGTTCGCGCTCAGGAAGAGCTCATCCCTTTCCTGCTGAACGAAAAGACTGTCTTTGCCCTCATTTAGCTGAACACTGATGATCCAGTAATTGATCACGGCAAACTCCCCCCTTTGAACCCGTCAATGCTTCCGGCTTTTGCCAAGCTCGAAAGCACCACCATACACAATGCGCCCGCGCTCAAAAGCGTCATGGCTTTCCTCCTCGAGCTGCGGTCCCAACCTGGCTCTGAAGAATGCTTCTCTTTCACGAGCGCTCCGAAATCTGCTGGTCGGTTCAGGCTCACCTTTTGCCTGTGCGGACGTCAGCATGAGGCCATGCTTGATACGAGCATGTTTTGCCAGGTTCTTTTTTTTCACACTGGTCTTACAGATAAGGCAAGACAGTAGCAACTCAGCCTCTCGCTTGGCACGAAGCTCAGCTGCTTCGGCAACAGCTAGATCAGCCTTTTTCTTGACGCGCTCACGTTCCGCTTCTGGACTATGAACACGTCTCAGATGCCTTTTGAGGTTATGTTCGGCCACATTTTCAGAGCACTTTGGGCACTGGATCAATTCCGGCTTGTCTTCCATGAGCTCAAGCTCCTTCTAGAGCAGTTGCACCCGACTCGACCAGCCGCAGACCGAAAGCATCAGCTAATACTGTCAGCATCTGTTCCTGATACTGAGTTTTTGGCCCCAGCCTGACAAGCAGCTCATCAAGCTGTAGCAACAGCTCTGCAGGCGGGATCTGATGGTGCGATCTCCTGAACAATGTTCCTAACTCAGCCACAATAGCCAGTTGGGCCAAAGGCTGCTTTTTGTCATCAACACAGGCATTGACACTATCGAGCGCCTTCTCAACCTGGGCGAGCTGATTCCTTGTAGCCAGTATGAGTAGCTCAGCGTCTTGACTTGTTAACTGCGCCTGCAGCTCATCCCGTGCCTTACTCAGCAGTTGGCCACGACCCCAGCCATGCGTTGCAAGTGCTAATGCAGCGACCAGGCGCGTGGCATCCCAAGAGCCCAAGGTATCAAGCAAATCACCAGGCAGCTGGTTACGCATACGCTGGATACGCCAGCTGGTGATAATGCGCTTGAGCTGCTCCCAGCCATAAGGGATCAGCATGAGCAACTGCCAGCCCATAACCAATAAGCGCCAAGCCCAGACCAACAAAAACACCACTAAACGGAAAGCCACGCTGGCTGCGACGGCTACCAGGCTCAGGAACATAAATGCCATCTGTGCATTCGCTGCCTTGCGGCCACGCATCTGCACACCAAATACCTTGGCTGAAGATCGATTGGGCTTTACCCAGTTGAACGTACCCAGCTCATTGCGACTGGAGACGGTGAATCCGCTTTTGGACATATTCAGCTTGGTAGGGCCGCTGCCATAGCGACCACGCAAAACAAACCGACCGTTCTGCATGGCCATCTGTGTACCCTTGGCCACTCTGCCTGACACACGTAGGCCATGCTTGCTGTTGGCTGTGACATTCATGCCTGCAGCCTTGGCTTGCGCTCGCAACGATACCCCACCGGTACGACCGACCCGCAGATGCTTGCCGCGATGCTCGATACGGGCTTGATTACCGTATTGATCTTTTTTGCCGAGATTAAAGAAACCCACCCTGGCCTACCTCTTCCTGTCGATCCTGCCGTGCCTGCTTTGATCTTATCAGGCCAGACGTCAACCTGCGTCGCTAGAAACATTTCAGCCATTGCGTGATCGACCCAAGCCAATTACTGTATATATACACAGCTTTTGAGGTTCCCATGTCAAACGCAGTCTTTATCGGCACGGTGATGCCTTCCGGTCAGCTCATCAGCTGCTTCGATGCCCTTGTTTCAGCCGGCTTTCCCAGCCCAGCCCTTTTCCCATGTCTTATGTCTTATCAATACGCAATGTTTAGTCAAAAATTTATTTTAGAACATGAGGTTACCCTTCTATATTTTGATGCCCTCTTTTGGAATGGCATTGACAACTGTCAATAGGCATTCAGCATCGGCGAGAATCAATCAGTTCGGCCAAGCTACTGACCATTTGAAGCAATGCAGAGCCATTACAAGTCCGCTTTCTAGCCAGGTTGCCAGCTGCATGGGATAAACGGGTACCCGGATTTTTTGGTTGATTGGTTCGTAACACAAGGCCGCAACCAACCCCTCACTACAGCGGATTATCTGGTTGATGTCAGGTCTATATGGAGGAGCAACCTCACTGGCCTAATGATTACTCCTTGGGTAGGGAAATAGCATAGAGCTAACTAACTAATAGGACGGCGAGCCCCTGACACTGGCTGATTTTCAGGGCAGGGCGATTTTGCTCAATATCTGAGCGACCTGGTGCCTGCCCTGGCGTGAGGAAATGCCGACGCTGGACTCACTTCAGGCTCAACTGGGCGGCGAGCAATTTGAAGTGGTCGCGCTGTCTGTTGACCACGCAGGCATCAGCGTTGTCGAAAAATTCTACCTGGAAACAGGCATCCAGCACCTTCGCAAGTATATTGATCCGTCCACACTGGCGACCTCAACACTGGGCATAGAAGGTGTTCCTACAACGCTGCTGATTGACCATGACGGTCGTGAAATTGGCCGCCTGGTTGGTACTGCGGAATGGGACAGTCCAGCCATGGTGGACTTGATGACCCGGGCCATTGCCGGGGTTCCGGACTGACTGGGTTCACGCAAGGGAAAAAGCGGGTGGTTAATGCTTCAGGCTACTACTGCACGCTCCCTTCGCTGAGTCCTTCGAGAACCCCACAGGCCTCAATTTCCCGATCATCGTTACAACTCGCTCGCAGCGACACGAGTTGTTTCTCCAATACCTGCAGATCGGTTATCTGAGACCGTACATGAGCGATGTGATCATCAAGTAAGGCGTTGATGGCCCTGCAAGGCTGATGGGGCGCGCCCTGATAGTGCTGTAATTCTTGAATTTCAGCCAGTGACAAGTTGAGGATCCTGCAGCGACGGATGAAAGCCAGTCGCTCACCATGCTTCTCGGTATAGACACGGTAACCGTTTTCCTGCCGATCTGGCGGTGGCAACAAGCCCTCCCGTTCGTAGAATCGGACAGTCTGAGTATCGACCCCTACTGACCGTGCCAACTGTCCAATGCGCATCATGCTTCTCCTCAACGTATTCTCTACCCTGTTGACCTTATAGCTACTATATGGTTTTGAATGGTAACACCATATTGTTCAAGTGGAGCCGTGTCATGAGTAAATCTTGTGATGGCCCCTGTGGCTGCGGACTGAATTGAGCGGAGCAAAAAAGCATGAGCCACAGGGTTGATACTGGCTTCGGAGGCGAGAGCATTGGGTGATAAGTACGCGCTACCCTCCACGGGCATGCGCCACAAGGCGCTTCTAACAAGGGGGATATCTCTACTTGCCGGAGGCGCCATGCCGCTTGCCTTTGCCCCTGTGGGCTGGGCATGGCTTGCGGTGATCGCTCTGGCAACATTTTTTGTCCTGACCGCGCAGTCTTCAAGGCGTCAGGCGCTGTGGTCGGCCTACCTCTTTGGCCTTGGCTACTTCGGCGTGGGTGTCTCCTGGGTCTTTATCAGCATTAGCCAGTACGGCAATGGCCCCGTGGTGGCGGTGTTAGTCACGGCGGCCTTTGTCTCGCTGCTCGCCCTCTTTCCATGGGGCGTCGCGTACCTCGTGCGCTGCCTGCGCCCTGAGATGGATGCAATGGCACTCTGGCTAGGGCTACCTGCGGCATGGGTGCTGAGTGAATGGATGCGCACCTGGTTCTTGACCGGCTTTCCCTGGCTCTTTATCGGCTACAGCCAGACCGACACCACACTCGCCACTATCGCTCCTGTCTTTGGTGTGCTTGGCGTGAGTTTTCTGGTGGCACTGTTCGCCGGCGGTCTTGCGTGGGTTATCTTAGGCCCAAGCCTGCGCCGTGCTGCGGTAGTCGGTGCCGTGTTAGTCGCTACCCTCGCCGGCTTGCAACTGCTGGATCGTGAATGGACGCAGCCAGCCGCTGACCCGATCGATGTCGTCCTCTTGCAAGGAAACATCGCGCAAGACAAGAAATGGGACCCGAGATACCGGGACATCACACTTGAGCGCTATCAGGCGCTTACCGCGCAGCATCTCGGAGCCGATATCGTGATCTGGCCAGAAGCGGCAATCCCGATGTGGCATGACCAGGCCAAAGCATATCTTGCTGAGCTTGAGGCGTTAGCCGATCAGGCAGGCACATCGTTAATGATTGGCGTCCCGGTACGCGAGGCGGATGGCCGCGTCTATAATGCAGTGGTAAGCCTCTCCGATCCCTCAGGCTTCTACTACAAACGCCACCTGGTGCCCTTCGGTGAATATGTTCCGTTTCGGGAGTTTTTGGGTTCGGCCCTCGACGTGCTCGGGGCGCCCATGTCCGATTTTACACCGGGACGGGACGCGCACGTCCTGAATGCAGCCGGGGTGCCCGTAGGGGCACTCATCTGCTACGAGGCGGTCTTTGGTGCTGAAGTCACGGAACTTCTGCCCGAAGCGCAGGTGCTGGTGAATGTCAGTAATGATGCCTGGTTCGGCAGCTCGCTCGGCCCTCTCCAGCATTTCCAGATGGCCCGCATGCGTGCCATCGAAACCGGACGTGACCTACTGCGAGCCACGAACACGGGTATCACAGCAGCTGTCAGCTACGAGGGAAAGATCCTCAAGCGCGCTCCTCAGTTCCGCGTAGCCAGCCTCAGCGTCGAGGTGACACCGCGAACTGGTGCGACCCCTTATGTGCGCTGGAGGGATTGGCCTGTCCTTGGTGTGATCGCACTCGGACTCGGCTTGCTCCTGCTTCTTCGAATTCGCCAGTATCATCGGCTGGGTACATGACGCCCGCCACTCTATAGCGAGCAGATTTTCAATTGGGTGAGGAGGAAGGAATTTGTCTACTTATGGCAATTGGCTCGCAGAGAAAGCCCACGAGCCGAGAAAAACGATGCGCTGGCTGTGGCTCTCGCTCCTGTTACTGCTGGCGGATCAGGCGAGCAAGTACCTTGCCAGTACCATGCTTATGTATGGAGAAAGTGTATCGGTCACGCCCTTCTTCAATTGGGTCCACCGCCACAATACGGGGGCGGCGTTCAGCTTTCTAGCGGATGCCGGCGGTTGGCAGCAGCCGCTTTTCATCGGGCTGGCCTTGGTTATCTCGACGTTACTGGTGTACTGGCTTTGGCGTTCACCGAGCGTACTGAGTTATCGGCTCGCACTCAGCGCTATCCTCGGCGGTGCGTTGGGCAATGTCGCAGATCGCTTACGCTTGGGCTACGTCGAGGATCTTCTCGATTTTCATTATGCCCAGTGGCACTGGCCATCGTTCAACCTGGCGGACGTATGGATCGTCCTCGGTGCTGCCCTCTTTATCTGGGCCGAAATACGACATCAGCCAGGCAGCCGTCGCCGCGGAATCGGCTAGAGTCTTCGCTGTCGCACGCTTGATCCTATCCCAGATATACGTAGCTTCTTTCTCATAAAGCACACAGCAAGCCGGTTGCCCATGCAGGTTGATGGTAGCATTTGCGGATGGAAGCGCCGACGCAGACAGGGGACATCACATGATCTTTCGACAACTGTATGAACCCGTATCCAGCACTTACACCTATCTTCTGGGCTGCGAGGAAACCGGACGAGCGGTCCTGATTGATCCGGTTATCAACTCGGTCGAGCGCGACCTGGCAGAGGTATCAAAGCTGGGGCTCAAGCTGGAATACACTCTGGATACCCATATCCACGCCGATCACATCACTTCCGCCCGCGAGCTAAAGCAGAAAGCGGGCAGTAAAATCGCGGCGCCTGCCATGGATTGCCTGCCCTGCACGGACGTAGGAGTTGAGGAGGGGAGGCCCTTTCAGGTCGGTCGGCTCAGCTTCCAGCCGATTCACACGCCGGGCCATACCGATGGCCATTTCGCATACCGTCTGGACGACCGTATTTTCACCGGCGACGCTCTTCTGATCGAAGGTTGTGGCAGAACGGATTTTCAAAACGGGAATACCGATACCCTTTACCGGTCCGTGACTGAAAAACTTTTCACCCTGCCAGAGGACTATCTGGTCTATCCCGCCCATGATTACAAGCAGCGGCGGATTTCGACAATTGGACAGGAAAAAGATCGCAACGTCCGGCTGGGTCAGGGTAAAAGCCTGGAGGAGTTTCGGGAGATCATGGACAAGCTCAATCTCGCTTATCCCAAGTTCATCGACTATGCCGTCCCGGGAAACAAGGAGTGTGGCGTATGCCCGACGGATCTACCTGAACGATTACAGCAGTATTGCGAGCAGATGGCGCATACCCCTCAGGGGTAACCATCCTCCGAGGTCGATTCGGCGCCCGACTCAAGGGCCAGCTTAACTGCAAAGGGTTCCGTTTCAAGGCGTAGGCCTGAGGGCGAAGTCTACTACAGCCATGCCCTCAGATTCCTACCTGCCCACTCAGGTGTAGAGTTTCCTTCAGCATGGCCGCATCAATGCGATTATCATCCTGGTCAGCCATCCAATGTCGAGCCTCCTAACATTGGCCTCTTCATTTTTTGAACAGATACTTCACCAGTGCCGCGATTCCGAAGCCAAGAAGTACAATGACTAGAAGCCCTATCAGCCCCATGCCCCACATCATTGCCCCGCCGTTCATCATTCCGTCCATCATAGTCTTCGCTCCTGTTGAGATAGACTTGGCCATCAGCCTCGGTGAAAGGCACCCGGCCGGCATTCATGTTGACCTGGACCGAGGGCAGGAGCAGCCGAGGCATTGCCAGTGTGGCGTCACGCTCGGTGCGCATCTTCACGAATTCATCTTCACTGATCCCTTCGTGTATGTGGATGTTGTGAGCGGCCTGCTCGGGAACTTATGTGCGCCGGCATCATCTGACCTTGGTAGCAGCATTGGCGGATACGGTGATGGAGCGTGTCTGTTTGCACTTCCGCCAATGTAGGTTAAAGTGGGCGACTATCTTCCCACGCGGAAGATGTTTTAGCTGTTCTGTAATCAGGATATCAATGCGATGACCACACGGCTTATGGGACTGGCAGTACTACTGCTCGTGGCTCTTCTCCCCGTTGCACAGGGAGTTGCCGCGACCTCTTTTGAGGCGGAACCCATGGCCGAAGCTTGTGTCATGTTGCCAGACACCCAGGTGATGCATGACTGCGCCGGGCTCAATGCCGAGGGCAGCTGCAGTAGCCCGTGTTCAACGTCCCATGTCGGGAAATCTGCAATTAGAGACTCGGTAGTGCTGTTATCTTCCCCCTGCCCGAAAGGCTATTCTTCTCATTCCGGCCGTGTACTTTCTGGCCCAGACCCTTTTCCTCCCAAGTATTCAACAGTCTCCTGAACCTTTGATTACCAGAGGCTTTCGCTTCGAGTGCCTGTCGTTTGGCCTTGCGCGGTAGACCACCACGTAGGCAGCTTTGCTGGTGATTTTATCGACTGATGAATACATGAAAACGGGAACGTATCTGTGATGTCATTCTATCTGGAATACCCGGTGCGCGGCATGACCGTGCTCTGCCATAAGCTTTCGATGGCACTTTTTTTGAGTTTATTCGCTGCCTTGGCCTCGGCGTCACCACCAATGGACCCGGGAATCAAGGCACTGCAGGAGAGAATCGGTTTTACGGTGACTGAACGCTTCTCCACGCCAGCCGAGGGCGTGACCGGCTATGTTGTAAAGACCGGCGACGGGAAAACCGGAATCCTCTATGGTCTCGGTGACCTCACTTTTTCCGGCGCACTTCTGGAGAGTGATGGCAACGATCTGACCAGCGAATATTCCGCTCGTTATATACCGAAGCCGACGTATGCGTCGGTTGCCGAGCAGCTCTCCCGGGACCCCCATCTGGTGAGCGAGGGCGGTAAAGATGCCCCTGAGGTCTATATCTTCGCGGATCCCAACTGCATTTTTTGCCACAAATTCTGGCAGCAAACCAGGGATTGGGTTGCGGAGGGGAAAGTCAGGTTGCACTGGGTCATGGTCGGGTTTCTCAAACCGTCCAGCCTGGGGCTTTCTGCAGCAATCATGAACGCAGAGGATCGAGCCGCGGCGCTCCAGGTGTTTGAGGAAAACTTCGGAAAAAGCGGTGACGGCCGCGGCATTTCTGAACTCACTCCGATCCCGGCCGACCTTCAACAGGCCCTCGAACAACACGGTCAGTGGATGGCCGAGGCGGGTTTCAGCGGGACGCCAGGGCTGCTGTTCAAGGACACGAGCGGACAATGGCGGGGCCAGACTGGTGTGCCCAGCCAGGAAGCGCTCGGCAGGATGCTGGGAGTCACTGAGTAATGGATCAGCTGCCCTCATTACTCATTGCCGGCCAGATCATGATGGCGGTTATGGCAGGTCTACTGCTGAACCTGACGCCCTGCGTGCTGCCCGCGATCCCCATCAAGGTCCGGACCATCCTGCGGGAGGCGGGCGGCCAGAGGTCCCATCGCGTGCTGGCCGCATTGGCGTTCACCGCAGGAACACTCGCGTTTTTCTTGACGCTGGGCGGATTGACCGCATTTCTTCAGTGGAGCTGGGGCACTTTGTTTCAGTCCGCGGTGTTCGTTGGTATCCTTGTTGCCTTGCTGGTCGGGTTTGCGGTGGTCACGTGGCTGGATTTGCCCATTCCGATCCCGTCGTTCGCCGCCTCGGCCCATGGCCGGCGTTACTCTGAAGCATTCTTATCGGGGTTATTGAGTGCGGTTTTGGCTGCACCTTGTGCTGGTCCTTTCCTGGGTGGAGTCCTAGCCTTTGCCGTTACCCAGCCGGCGCCGGTAACTATGGGGATATTCGGCAGTATCGGGCTGGGGTTGTCGCTGCCCTACGCGGCACTGATCCTCAAACCCAAGTGGCTGAGCCGGTTGCCCAAGGCGGGGCCCTGGACTCTGGCCATTCGAGAAGTGCTCGCGCTGATATTGCTGGCCGCCGCCGTCTTTTTCAGCGCGAGCCTGGTGCCCAAAGCGGTATACCCCTGGCTGTGGTGGGCCTGGCTGGCGCTGGTGCTGGTCTGGGGTCTCCGTCGTTTCGTTCAGGGGAGCGGTGCCGTTCGCGTGATCACTGCAACGGCGACAGGCCTTGCCCTTGCGGTGACAGTGGTATTCGCATCTCCGTTGGGCAGCGGCGAAGACGAACTTGTCTGGCAGCCCTACTCCGCAGAACTCCTGGCGGACACAAAAGCCCGGGACACACCGTATTTGCTGGAGTTCACTGCCGATTGGTGCATCAACTGCAAGGTCCTGGAGCGCACCGTGTATAAAGAGCCCGCTGTGGCTGAAGCCGTAGCGCGGGCCGGCATGGTGCCGATTCAGGTTGATGTGACAGCAAGCGATCCCGAAAAAGACGCATTGTTAACCGCAACGGGAGGGCAGGCTTTACCTTTTGCGGCGATTTTTGACGCTGACGGCACCGTTGTCGCCCGTTTCACTGGGCTATTTGGTACCGACAGCCTGGTCGAGGCGATCAACCGCACCGAGAACTCACAACGCTAGCTACTGGAGATGAACCATGACAACCCGAACCAAAGTATTGCTGACCGGCGTAGCGGTTTTTCTGATCGCGATCGCGGCGTTCACGTTGATCGGTACCAATTCCGGAAACGCTCCTGGCTCGGCCCAGACCGAACGAGCCAATTCCGACCCCCAGGCACCAGTTGCCCGCACGGGGTTGGCAGATTCTTCCGATAAGGTCCGCCTCAATCTTGCGGAAGGCGGCAAAGCCCTGATAGGGGAGACCGGTGAAATTATTCTGACACTGGACATTGAATCGGGCTGGCACGTGAACGCCAACCCGGCCTCCATGGAGTTACTGATTCCCACCGTCGCCAGTTCTTCGGTCAACGGTCAGTCGCTTGACATCCCGACCCAGTACCCCCGCAGCAGGGTCAGTGACATCACACTGGGTGACACCGCCCTGGAGGTGTACGACGACGGTGCGAGTATCCGGCTGCTGCCAGACGAAAAACAGACCGCCGCGCTGAAAGAGGCAGGCAAGCTAGACATGACGGTACGGGTACAGGCCTGCAGTGACGAGGGCGTTTGCCTGGCACCAGCTGACCTGCCCGTTGCGCTGAATCTGGACGATATCAAGCCACAATAAACCGGGACTCCCTTCGGAAAACAACTCAAATGGAGAATGACTGTGAACAGTGTATTCAGAATTGCTGATTGCCATGGTTGCCCAGGTCAGCACCAATGCCATGGCCCATTCCATGGAAGATGTGGAGGCCTCGTTGAACGAGAAAGAGCGGTATGCCCAGTTTGTGGATCAGCCGGCCCCTGAATTTGATCTTACAGGCGTTGATGGCAATACCCTTGCCCTTGCCGACTTAAACGGCAAAACCGTTGTGCTTAACTTTCTCTACACGCGCTGTACCGAGGCCTGCCCTTTGCATATGAACCTGATCCGGCAGTTGCAAACCGGGGTTGAAGAAGAAGGGCTGAGTGAAGAGGTGGTGTTCATCACCATTGCCACGGACCGGGAAGATGTTGCAGGCACCCGGAGAAACATGCGTGCCTACGGCGAGAATTTCGATCTGAATCCCCGCAACTGGCAATTCCTCTACCGAGCCAGGATGGAACCACCTGAACTGACACCAGAACTTGCTAAAGCCTACGGCGTTCAGTTCAGGGATACGGGTGAGGGTGTACAGGTCCATGGTGTGGTAACCCACGTGATTGACCCGGAAGGGCAGATGCGGGCCCGGTTCCATGGATTGAAATTCAAGCCTGAACACCTGGTGACCTACCTGACGGCCATTGCCAAAGGCCCCAACGCGGCAGCCGATGATGGGTTCTGGGGCCGACTGCACGGGCGAATTGAAGAGCTGTTACAGAGTGAGTAACGCGTGGGGCACCATGCCGGCAACAAACCGACCACTGTAATCAGGAGTAATGTCCAATGAGTCACCAGCGCATATCTGCCGCCCGGGGAATCGCCGTAGTCCTTTTCGCGCTTGCTATTTCCATAGCCGCTCCAGTTATGGCTGCAGGGAAGGTTCCGAAGTCCGTGGGGCCCCAGGGGTTCCTGATCTGGGAGTCTCCTCGCACTCTGCCCGAGCTGGCTTTTCAAGACGAAGTCGGCAGGCCGCTGACACTGGCTGACTTTAAGGGTAAGGCGATATTGCTCAATATCTGGGCGACCTGGTGCCTGCCTTGCCGTGAGGAAATGCCGACGCTGGACTCACTTCAGGCTCAACTGGGCGGCGAGCAATTTGAAGTGGTCGCGCTGTCCGTTGACCACGCAGGCATCAGTGTTGTTGAGAAATTCTACCTGGAAACAGGCATCCAACATCTTCGCCATTATATTGATCCGTCGACACTGGCGACCTAAACACTGGGTATAGCAGGTGTTCCTACAACGCTGCTGATTGATCACGACGGTCGCGAAATTGGCCGTCTGGGCGGTGCCGCGGAATGGGACAGCCCGGCCATGGTGGATTTGATGATCCGTGCGATCTCCGAGGTTCCGGACTGACCGCGGGCCACGCCGACTGGACCAGGGGACACCTAATATTTCAATATAGCAATAGGTATTGAGATATTGAAATGAAGCAGAAGCTGTAAGGGCGTTTGGGGCGATTTCTCAAGAAACACGACTTCGCATCGTTAGACTACTGGTGGTGAAAGGAGCCAATGGATTACCGGCTGGTGAGATAGGAGACGCGCTAGGTGGTGTCTCATCATCGCGACTCTCTTTTCATCTCAACCATCTAGAACACGCAGGCCTTTTAGAAAAACGACGCCAGGGGCGTTCAATAATTTACAGTGCTATTTTTCCTGTACTTGCTGATCTCATAGCGTTTCTGATGCACGACTGCTGCGATGGGCACTGTGCTTATTGCGACAAAGCCATCGAGTTGTTCGCGCAGTGTGAAGGTCGCCCAACCTCACCGGGCACGGTGGACTCCAAGATATGATCAGATTCATCTATTTTGTGGAGTCTAATCTTGTTTGGTTCGTTATCACTTTAGCTGGTTTGGTCTTAGTATTCCCAGGGTTAGGAACGCACCTAGAGCCCTTTATCGGTCCACTGCTCGCGCTGCAGCCAGCAAGGCAGGTGAATTTGGCGCAATTCATGGACATTTCAGGGTTTCGAGGGGTCTTTGGCGGAGAAATAGGCTCCGTAACGAGCAAGCATTTCAGGCTCGACGACAATGGAATACCTGTTTATATTCCCTATCCTTGGCGATTTTGTTATGTTGTTATTACCGGCAGTTGATTATGATGCTACGGGAATTGTAGCAGAAAGAAATAGGGCAGTTTGTCGCACCTTTGATATAAAGCAATGACGGTGAACCTATGAGCTTCTATGAAGACCGGATTCTTCCCCACATCATCGACAAGGCCTGCTCCATGGGGCAGGTGATGAAACTGCGCAGCCAACTTGTGCCAAGGGCTCGCGGCCGTGTGCTGGAAGTGGGAATGGGCTCGGGTATTAACCTGGAATTCTATAATCAGGACCTCGTAGAGATGGTGTACGGGCTGGAGCCATCGGAAGGCATGCGGCGCAAAGCCTTGCCGAACCTGGGCCGGTCACCGGTGCGGGTTGAATGGCTGGACCTGCCGGGTGAGAAGATTCCGCTGCAGGACAATTCGGTTGATACCGTTCTGCTTACCTTTACCCTGTGCACCATTCCGGACTGGCACACGGCCTTGCTGCAGATGAAGCGGGTACTCAAGCCCGGTGGCGACCTGCTGTTCCTGGAACACGGAGAAGCCCCACACGACACCACGCGCAAATGGCAGCACCGGATAACACCGGGATGGCGAAAGCTGGCCGGCGGCTGCCACCTGAACCGGCACATCGCGGAATTGATTGAACATGCCGGCTTTGAGATTCAGGAGCTGGAGAATCTGTATATGCCCAATGCACCGAAAATTGCCGGTTATATCTACAAAGGCAGGGCAACCAAGCCCGAATAATCAGGGTCCCCTATGTTTTGCTGCTGCCTTTTCAGGCGTTTGGTATTGCCCTCGACACAGTCAAAACCCTGGCCTTTGAAACCGGCAGCGATGTCACCACTCAGCTCGATTTTGCCCCCTGGCAAATGAATGCCATTGCCCTGGGCTATCAGTTCGGGTATCTGATGTTGCCGTTTATTGCCGCTGCCGGCATATGGATATTGATGAACAGGGAGCTGCTGGACACTTTGCGCTCGCAATAAAACGGCATTACCCAAACAGTGCATCAATATCAAAATCGACGCTGGCGTTGCCTTCCATATTGTCTCGCCTAGCTATCTGCCCGGTTTCCACCAGACTTTCGTAGTGGCAGGTCCGGTTGCGACCATTGCCCTTGGCGTAATACAGGGCCTGGTCGGCGTTGTCGAGGATATTGGCCGGTGGCTGGGCAGGGTCCACAGCCGCAAAACCGATACTACAGGTGACCTGACCCACCTGGGGAAACTCCTTCTGTTCCAGCTCTGCCAGTGCCTTTTTGCTGTCACCCACAGCATCAATCTCCGCACATTTCCCCAAGCTGCACTACCCTGAAGGCATCCACACACCAGTACCGATGGAACGGATGCCGTCATGTCTCTTACCGCCCAAGCGCCTCGGCCGGCCACCCATGTCCGCCACCGGCCCGAGCAGACCCTGCTGTACCAACTGGTTGAGCGTCATTACCCCGAGTTTGCCCGGCTCATGGCCGCCCAAGGCTCACCCCTGCCAGGCTATGTCGCCCGCGAGTTCGAGGACTACCTCAAGTGCGGCCGCCTGGAACACGGCTTTCTGCGCGTACGCTGCCAATCCTGCCACCACGAGAAGCTGGTGGCCTTCTCCTGTAAACGCCGAGGGTTCTGTCCCAGCTGTGGCGTCCGGCGCATGGTCGACAGCGCCGCGCTGCTGGTCGATGAGGTCTTGCCCAAGGTACCACTCAGACAGTGGGTGCTCAGTGTCCCCTTCCAGCTACGCTTCCTGTTTGCCAGCTACCCGTTCCCACTGTTGTTGGAGTGAGCTTACGCACAGGATTTCCAGATTTTTTTGCACGCCATGATTCAACGTACGCGGGAATTGGATCAATCATATATCTTCTGATACTACTGGCTGTAGTAGGCCCAAACGCAGAAACTATCATTGGTTATGGCTGGTACGCTTTTTTGATTGCTGGAGCAGCCCTGAGTCTTAATCTGATTGGCTACCTGATAGGAATGTCCTCACGGTTGCTAACCTCTGACCGGAAAGAAGTGATTACCTATCTCTTCACCGTGAGCAAAAAAGAATTTAGCATTGCTGCTGCTTTTGTCGCCGCATCTGGCTTACCTTCAGAAATTGCGATTCCTGCCGCATTCTTTGCAGTGATACAAATGATCACTTCACCCATTGCCGCTAAGATCCTTGCACGGCACGGCTTACTACGATTCCGAGCGAGCGATCAGCACTAAGGATCTTGGTATTGTTTCAGCGCCGAATTACCAATGAACTACTGGCAACAGTTGATGCAGCCTTTTCAACGAAACAAGACATGATGAAGTGCTTGCTCTATCTGCCGACTACTCAGGCTCCGTGTTGTCGAAAAACTCCGCCAGGGAGCGGATGTTCAGCACCTACGCAAGTATATTGGTCTTTCCACGCTGGCTACCCTAATACTGAGCATACCTGCTTCAGGCTACTACTGCATGCTTCCTTCGCTGAGCCCTTCGAGAACCCCACAGGCCTCAATTTCCCGATCATCGTTACAACTTGCTCGCAGCGACACAAGTTGTTTCTCCAGTACCTGCAGATCGGTTATCTGAGACCGTACCTGAGCGATGTGATCATCAAGCAAGGTGTTGATGGCCCTGCAAGGCTGATGGGGCGCGCCCTGATAACGCTGTAACTCGTGAATTTCAGCGAGTGACAGCTCAAGTATTCTGCAGCGCCGGATGAAGGCCAGTCGCTCAACATGCCGTTCAGTGTAAATACGGTAGCCGTTGTCCTGACGATCCGGCGGTGGTAACAAGCCCTCTCGCTCATAGAAACGGATGGTCTGGGTGTCAACCCCTACGGACCGCGCCAACTGACCAATGCGCATCGGGTGTCTCCTCAACAAATGGTATCTGCTCTATTGACCTTATAGTGGCTATATGGTTTTAAATCATAATCCGACAATACGCAAGTGGAGCCGTATCATGAGTAAATCCTGTGAAGACGCCTGTGGCTGCGACACAACACCCGCAGAGGGTAACACCGGGTCGAAGGCCTCTGAAGCGTCCGGCAACTGGATCAGTGTGTATACCGTACCGAAGATGGATTGTCCTTCGGAGGAACGGATGATTCGCCTGGCCCTGAACGGTTTTGAAGACATTCGCGGGCTGTCCTTTGAGCTGTCTGATCGGCAGTTGAAGGTTGTGCACGATGGCGAGGCTGAGCCTATCACCGCGAAGCTGGCGACCCTCGGGCTGGGAGCTTCGCTTCAGGAAACGGCCGCTGCCGACCCTGAGTCAATTAAGGCGCTCGGGGGTACGGCTATCTCTGCCGAGCAGGAGTCCGGCACCCTGCGTTGGTTGCTCGGTATCAATGCCGTCCTGTTTGTGGTGGAAATGACGGCCGGCCTGATCGCGCACTCCACCGGCCTGATTGCAGAATCCCTGGACAATTTTGCCGACGCGGCCGTGTATGGGCTCGCGCTGTATGCGGTTGGGCATAGCGTGAAAAT
Source organism: Halopseudomonas pelagia CL-AP6 (assembly GCF_000410875.1). Lineage (GTDB taxonomy): Bacteria > Pseudomonadota > Gammaproteobacteria > Pseudomonadales > Pseudomonadaceae > Halopseudomonas > Halopseudomonas pelagia. Next base: position 41,011 of record NZ_AROI01000027.1, on the reverse strand, counting down.
GCAGGTGCGTGCCGCACACATTGCAGGCGTACTCCAACTGATACTGGCTGTAGGCGTACTTGCAGAGGTGGTGAGGCGCTTTGTCTTCGGCAGTGAGCCGGAGTCGCTGGTAATGATGGGGATTGCGTTCATTGCATTGATCGCCAATACCACCTGTCTGCTGCTGATATCCAAACATCGGGAGGGCGGTGCCCACATGAAGGCGAGCTGGATATTCTCAGCCAACGATGTGGTGATCAATCTGGGGGTCATTACCGCTGGCGCCCTGGTCGCGTGGACTGGCTCCAACTACCCGGACCTGATCATCGGCAGCATTGCGGGGGTTATCGTACTCAACGGGGCCAGGCGCATCCTCGCGCTTAAGGGTTAAACAATGTCCATCGTTGCCAAAAAACACTTGCCGTATGGCCTGCTGGCTATTTCGGGCCTGATTGCGGCGTCTGACCAGGTTGTAAAATGGCTGGTCCAGCAGTCAATGGCGTATGGCGAGTCGATTCCGGTGACCCCGTTCTTTAACTGGGTTCATGTCTGGAACACCGGCGCCGCATTCAGTCTGTTTGCCGATGGTGGAGGCTGGCAGCGCTACTTTCTTATCGCAATCGCGGTAGTGGTCTCGATCGTACTGATCAGGTTGATTCTTCAGTGCCGCCGCAGGGGAGAAGCCATCGCGTACAGCCTTATTCTTGGCGGTGCCGTGGGCAACCTGATTGACCGGATATTTCGTGGTTATGTTGTGGATTCCTTTGATGTCTATTGGCAATCCTGGCACTGGCCAGCCTTTAACCTTGCCGATATCGCCATTGTGCTGGGCACCGTGCTTTTCCTCTATGTCAGTTTCATACCCGAAAAATCGGGCACGAACGTAGAGCTCGATGGATCAGGCTAAAAAACATCTGACAAACGTCTTGACCTTAAAGTTGACTTTAAGGATATCGTCTGTGCTGACAAACCAAGAACGACAGCCAAAGCAAAGGAGAATGAAACGATGACATTGCAACTTGGAGAAACCGCTCCCGATTTCACCGTGGAATCCACTGAGGGGAACATTCAGTTCCATGAGTGGCTTGGAGATGACTGGGCCGTGCTGTTTTCACACCCCGCAGACTACACTCCCGTCTGTACCACAGAGCTCGGCGCCTTCGCCAAGCGCAAGGACGAGTTCGCCAGTCGCGGCGTGAAGCTGATCGGGGTGTCTGTCGACCCGCTCGATTCCCATAACGACTGGGCGAAGGATATCGAGAAAACCCAGGGCACAGGGCTTAACTTTCCTCTCCTGGCAGACAAGGATCAGGTGGTTGCAGACCTTTACGGAATGATCCATCCAAAAGCCGATCCCAAGGTGACTGTTCGAACGGTATTCATTATTGATTCCGCGAAAAAAATCCGTCTGATGCTAACGTATCCGCCCAGCACCGGGCGCAATCTGGACGAGATCCTGCGCGTCATTGATTCGCTCCAACTGACCGACAACCACAAAGTGGCCACGCCGGTGGACTGGAAGAATGGCGAGGATGTGATCATCGTTCCGTCGCTCTCCAACGAAGAGGCCAAAGAGCGCTTCCCCGACGGATGGGATGAGCAGACACCGTATCTGCGCGTTACCCGCCAACCTGGTCGGAAGTAATAGAGAATTCGTCAGCTGGCCTTGTGGCTGGCTGACGAAGCAATACCTGAGAAACCTTCACCGATAGGTTCGGTCATCGCCGAACCCGCAACCGAACACGGCCCCGAAATGCTTACCCTGACAATCCCTGAAGTTGGTCTCTTCGCGTTATTGATTGCACTTTGCCTGTCGCTGCTTCAGGCGACCGTGCCCTTGCTGGGAGCCGCCACCCGGCGCCCGTTGTGGATGGCATTTGCAGAGCCCATGGCATGGGGGCAATTTGTTTTTCTACTGGTTTCTTATGCCAGCCTGACCGCCAGTTTTCTTCTGGATGATTTCAGCGTGGATTATGTGGCCCGTAATTCCAACTCGATGCTGCCCTGGTACTACAAGTTCACCGCCGTCTGGGGCTCTCATGAAGGCTCGGTGCTGTTATGGAGTCTGATTCTCAGTGGCTGGGGCTTTGCCGTCAGTCTGTTTTCCCGCCAGTTGCCACGGGATATGCTGGCACGGGTTCTGGGAGTTCTGGGTGTCGTCAGCGCAGGGTTCCTGCTTTTCATCGTCGTTACGTCCAGTCCCTTTGATCGCCTGTTGCCGGGCATGCCAGCCGACGGTGCCGATCTGAATCCGTTGTTGCAGGATGTTGGCCTGATCATCCATCCGCCGATGCTTTACATGGGCTATGTGGGTTTTTCAGTGGTCTTTGCTTTTGCCATCGCTGCGCTGATCGAAGGGCGTCTCGATGCGGCCTGGACGCGCTGGGTTCGGCCGTGGACCAACATTGCCTAGGCCTTTCTGACCCTCGGCATCGCTCTGGGTAGCTGGTGGGCCTACTATGAGCTGGGTTGGGGCGGCTGGTGGTTCTGGGATCCGGTGGAAAATGCATCGCTCCTGCCCTGGCTGAGCGGGACAGCGCTGATACATTCACTGGCGGTCACGGAAAAACGCGGCACGTTCAAGAGCTGGACGGCACTGCTGGCGATTTTCACGTTCTCACTCTCGTTACTGGGCACCTTCCTGGTGCGCTCAGGGGTACTGACCTCGGTTCATGCCTTTGCCAATGATCCATCTCGGGGGCTCTTCATTCTGGCGTTGCTGGGAATAACGGTCGGCGTCTCGCTTTTGATCTTTGCGCTACGGGCGCCGCGAATGAGCGCCAATGCGGGCTTTAGCTGGCTTTCCCGGGATGCTCTGTTGCTGATCAACAATATTTTGCTGGTCATCATGACGATCACGGTCCTGATGGGCACCCTGTACCCCTTGATCCTGGATGCACTCGGGCTGGGCAAGGTCAGTATCGGCGCGCCTTACTTTAATAGCCTGTTCGTGCCACTGACCGTCATGCTGTGTGCCTTTATGGGGCTGGGGCCGGTCTCACGCTGGAAGCAGATGCCCGGTCGGGAGCTGTTCCGGCGACTACTGGGGGCGGGCTTGGCCGCACTGGCGATTGCGATATCGATACCGTTTCTTTACAACGGCCAGTGGAATGTCGCCGTGGCGCTGGGGATGGTGGCGGCCCTGTGGGTAGTACTGGCGTTGGTGCGCGACCTGTTTGATAAAGTCCGCAATGCGTCCTCTGCGCTGTCCGGATTGCGTAAGTTGACCCCTTCATACTGGGGCATGGTGGTCGGCCACGTGGGCCTGGCCGTCACCATCGTGGGCGTGGTGATGGTGTCGAACTACGCCATGGAGCGTAATGTGCGGCTTGATATCGGTGAGCAGGTGAATCTGGGCGGGTACGATTTTACGCTGACCGAACTGGGCGAGCGTCGGGGGCCCAACTTCCTCGCCGATACGGCGACCATCGAGGTTGCCCGTGAAGGCCGGATTGTCACCACCCTGTACCCGGAGAAGCGCCTGTACATTGCCCGAGGGCAGCCGATGACCGAAGTCGCACTCGACCCCGGCCTGTTGCGGGACCTTTACGTGGCCATGGGGGAGGAACTGGACGACGGCAGCTGGGCAATGCGCCTACAGGTCAAGCCATTTGTACGCTGGCTTTGGCTGGGTGCGCTGCTGATGGCCTCCGGGGGCGTGCTGGCCGTGGCAGACCGTCGCTACCGTCGTCGCCGTGCAGTCGCCGCTAATGGGGAATCGATGAGGCCGACGCGCGAGGTCCGCGCATGATACGCCGACTGTTGCTGCTGCTTCCTTTTCTGGTATTCGTTGGCCTGGCCTTCTTTTTGTACCGGGGGCTTTCGCTGGATCCCAGTGCTCGCGAGTCAGCCCTGATAGGCCAGGCGTTTCCCGCGTTCACGCTCCCGACGCTGGAGGACCCTGATACCGAGGTGGATGAATCCCTGCTTCGCGGGCAGATATCTCTGGTCAATGTCTGGGCATCCTGGTGCCCGACCTGCAAGGAGGAAATGCCCCAGCTACTGGCGCTCTCCGAGCGCGGCATTCAGATGGTGGGCATCAACTATAAAGACGCCCGTGACCTGGGGCGACAGTTTCTCGAAGAGTTCGGAAAACCTTTCGAGGTCAACATCTTCGATCCTGCCGGTGACCTGGGTTTTGAAATTGGCGTGTATGGCGTGCCCGAAACCTTCCTGGTCGACGCAGACGGTATCGTTCGATACAAGCACGTTGGGTACATAACGCCCGCCCAGGTGGATGAAGTCATGATGGAGGTAGAGAAATGGCGCTAACCCTGAAGATCCGTTGCTGTGTGGTCATCGTGCTTTTGATGGCCTCGTTCCAGTCGATGGCGGATACGGCAATTGATGCGCGTCATTTCGAGGATCCGGTGATGGCGGAGCGTTATCGCGACCTTACGGCGTCATTGCGGTGCCCTAAATGTGATGCTCAAGCCATCGACAGCTCCGATTCGCCGGTGGCGGCGGACATGCGGGAGCGGGTAGCGCTGATGCTTCATGAGGGGCGTGCGGATAAGGAAATTCTTGATTTCATGGCTAATCGTTTTGGCGAGTTCGTTCTTTACAATCCGCGCCTTGACGGGCGCACGTGGCTGCTTTGGGCATTGCCGGCAGCGCTGGTAGCAGGAGGCGCCCTGGTTGTGATTGCCTTTGTCCGGGCACGCAGGCACCGGCGAGTGCGGCCGCTCTCCGAGGAGGAGCGTGCCCGCCTGTCCTCTTTGATTCATCGTCATCGTGAGAGGTCGGAATGACTATGCTCTGGTTAAGTATCGGCACACTGTTGCTTATAGCGCTGTGGTTCCTGAGTCTACCGTTACGGCGAGCAAGGGCGATCCATGACTGGCAGCAAGGGTTTGAAACGGATGACCGCGCGGAGGAGCAGAATCTGGCCGTGTATGAGCGTCGGCTTGCGGCACTGGAAAGCGCCTGCGAGCGCGGCGAGGTTGACGTCGCACGCTTTGAAGAAAGCCGTCACGAGCTTGAACGCAATCTTCTGGAGGACACCGAGGCCCGTCGTCGCGTGCCTCTCAGGAACCCGCTGGCAGGACGTTTTGTAATCCCTCTGGTGATAACGGCATTGATTGCCGCCACCGTAACCGGCTATCGATGGGTGGGCGCCAATGGCGATCTGGCTCTGTATGCCGTGGTGCAGGAGGTTCTTAACTCTCCCGGTGCCTCACCGGAGAACCTGATTGTCCGGCTCGAAGAGCAGGCCGAGAGTCAGCCGGATAATCCCAAGGTCTGGGCTTTGTTGTTTCCGCTGTACCAGAAGGTCAGTCAGCCAGATCGGTCGATTCGCGCCCTGGAGCGATTGATCGAACTGGAAGGCCGCCGAGCCGATCTTCTGGCCCAACTGGCTCAGTTGAAATTCTATGTGGCCGGAGGCAGCCTGACCTATGAAGTTCAGGCGCTGGTAGATGAAACACTCGATAAGGATCCGCGTCAGCCGACAGTGTTGGGCATGCTGGGGGTTGAGGCTTTCGACGATGGCCGCTATGAACAGGCGATCGGTTACTGGCGCCGAGCGTTGGCTGGCTTCGAGGATTCCGCCTCCGCAGAGGCCATTCGTAAAGGTATCGCTGTTGCTGAGCAGCGGCTGGAACAGTCTGCCAATGAAGCTGGCCTTGTTGTTGATTAAAACCCGGACACACTTTCATAAACAGAGTCAGGACGGCCAATGTTTATGCCGACCTCGGCATTCCTAATGCTGATGAAATGCAGGTAAAGGCCCAACTGGCCTCCCAGATCGGCGAAATAATCAAGACCCACAAATGGAAACAGGGCCAAGCGGCAGAAGTGCTTGGCATGCCTCAGTCCAAGGTATCCAAGATGCTTCGGGGCCAATTTCGAGGCATCAGTGAAGCCATGATGCTCGAATGCCTGACGCGGCTCGGGCTCGATGTACAGATTGTGATCGGCGCTGACAGCCACTCTACAACGCCAGGCCGGGTTTCCGTCGCCGCCGCCTAGCGTCACCCAGGGCCACAGGACCTGCCGGACGCGGTGCCGGCGATGTGACTCTTGGAGGTGATGCGGCTGGGCCTCGAGGTACTGCAGGACGTGACCTTTTGGAGGTAACAGGATCCGTACCAGGTCTGAGAACTCGTGTGAACTGTTTTGTCCGGAAGGGAGTTAAGGAATTGGTGCGGCCTGCAGCTTGCGAGGAAGTGGCGAGGTTTGGAAGCACCTTGGACCTGATTAAAGCAAAGCTTGCCGTCGAATCCCTACAGTCCAATCTTAAGGATGTTGCTCTCGAACTCAGCCACGGCAGAAGTCCTACTGAACTGAGCGTCCTCCTCAGCGACTACATCAACTTGGCGCTGGAGGAACTCGGCAGCGCCTCTATTTCTATCGAGCGCTGACAAGATATGGGCGGAATGAGTTCATATGGGAATGCAGCACTGGATCACATGGAACAGAAGATCTCGCTCGATCAGCTGCTCGATGTGCACGCTCCCCATACCTACCTGGTACGCGTTCGTGGGGACAGCATGACCGGCGCGGGCATTCACGATGGCGATATTTTAGTAGTCAGCCGAGCTCTTACAGCCGGACATGGGGATATTGTCGTTGCCGCTGTCAACGGCGAGGTATTCGTCAAACGCTTGATTCGGCGCGGTCAGCAATTGATCTTGCAACCTGAAAATCCACAATTTGCGCCCTTGCATGTGCTGGAAGGCGATGAACTTCAGATCTGGGGTGTTGTGCGTAACAGTATTCGCTGGCACCTGCCCTGCGAGAAATGAGCATGGCACCCAAAAGCTTTGCCTTGATCGACTGCAACAGCTTCTATGCCAGCTGCGAGCGCGTATTTCGCCCTGACCTGGCAAAGACGCCCATTGTCGTACTGAGCAACAACGATGGCTGCGTGATCGCTCGCAGTGCAGAGGCTAAGCCGTTCATCAAAATGGGCGAGCCTTACTTCAAGATCAAGGATCAGCTAGGTCAGCACGGCATCTTGGCTTTCAGCAGCAACTATGCACTGTATGGCGACATGAGTGAGCGGGTGATGACTACCCTGGAAAGCCGCCTCCCGCTGGTTGAGGTGTATTCGATTGATGAGGCCTTTGCCGACATGACCGGGCTTCCCGAGCCGTTGGATCAACTGGGTTACTCATTGCGGGCTGACGTGCTGCAAATAACTGGTATTCCCGTGGGTGTTGGCATTGCCAGCACCAAAACCCTGGCAAAGCTGGCCAATGCAGCCGCCAAGCGCTGGCAGCGCCAGACCGGGGGTGTGGTGGATATCCGCGATCCAGAACGCAGAGACAAACTGCTGAAGGTCATGCCCGTTGGTGAGGTCTGGGGCGTTGGTCGACGCATGAATGAGCATCTACAGGCCATGAGCATCAAAACAGCCTGGGAGCTTTCGAATGCCGACCCTGCATTGCTGCGCAAACGCTTCAGTGTAGTGATGGAGAAAACAGCCCGTGAGTTAAGGGGCATCAGTTGCCTGGATATGGAGCCTGAGGCACCGGCGAAACAGGAAATCTGCAGTAGTCGTGCCTTTGGCCAGCGCGTCTATGACCTAAAGGGGCTGCAACAAGCGGTAGCCTCATACACCACGCGAGCTGCCGAAAAACTCCGTGGTCAGCAGTCACTGTGCAAAGTAATCCAGGTTGGCATTCGAACAGGGCTTTTCAACCCCAACGAGGAGCGTTTCTCGCGCAGTCTACAGGTCCATTTACCCTACCCCACCGACGACTCTCGGCTATTGATCCAGGGGGCTATGCAAGGCCTGGAACACATTTACCGGGAAGGCCCTGCGTATGCCAAGGCCTCTGTCATGTTGCTAGGGCTATGCCAGCGCGATCAATACACCCCAGACCTGTTTGCCCCTACTCAGGCAGCGACATCAGACCGCTTGATGCAGACAATGGATCAGATCAACCAGCGCTGGGGAAAGAACACGCTGAAACCTGCCCGCCTCCCTGCAACGCCTGAGTGGGGTATGCAACGGCAATTACTCAGCCCTAGCTACACCACTCGGCTGGATCAATTGTGGACCGTACGGGCTTGAATCTAGCGAATACAGCCAGTGCGTAGTAGTGCCCTTGCACCAGCTAGCTTGACACTCAGAGGCTGCTGTTTGTCCTTGACCATCTAAGCCATAAGCTTAGCAACCTACCCTGTTGTGTGAGCTGCTCCGTATCTGAGGCTCCATTACCCCCGACGAAAACGCCCCAGCGCGCCCTTACGCAGGCAACGTGCTCCCACAGGCCTCAAGCGCAGGTGCTGGCCGTCCTTTACCAGGTACTTCATCGCTTCGTGGACATTAGGCCTTACCGACTGATTGTCCCTCTGGAACCGGCCAATACCGCACTTGTTGCCATACCCCTCCTTGTTATGGTTACAGCTGTGAGCATAACCTTGACCACGCGTGATCGCCTCCCACAACTCGCTAATCTCAATCGCCTTCAAGACATCCCGGCCCACGTGATTGCCATTGAAGAAGTAGGCTGCATGGATGTGGTAACCCCTCCCGTCATTGCGGTCTCCCTGCTCCACTGCATAAATGTATCCGACAAGGCGCTCAAAGATCGGATGGCGGCTGTGCTTGGAGATCAAGACATCTAGATGGTTAAAGACGTGCTCGACTCGCTGCCTGACCTGAGCTTCAGGGCGGTAGTAGAGGTTCAGTCTGATGACCATAGTGCGGGAATAAATACTCATCACAGCATCCGTGTATGCGGTGATTTCCCTCTCCTGCTTGCGAGCCTCATAGGCTCGATCCCCAGCCCTGCGCTTATACCAACGCTGACGAGTCAACTCACGGATCCGCTCAGTGAGGACGTTCATGCTTTCTGGATGACTGAGCCAGTATGAACCCCTGTCATTCAGGCAGATAGGACCAGCAGGTGATGGTTCAAGACCGATTTCTTCCCAGGCAACCCGGAACGCTTGTAACTGCTCGCTGTAGTCATAGTGCACACGATCATCGAACAGGTTGTACATCTGCTGCACGTGGGTGCAGTAGCGGGAGATTCTGGTGTTATGGAGACGCTCATAGCCAGATCGGTTATGCGTGATCCTGAATGCAGGTGTATCGCTGCGCTCTATAGCCTTGACGAGTGATTCGATCTTCAGGGCTATCTCAGATTGGGAGAGATGAATGTTTAGCTTGCGGTTGTTCATGGTTCAGTACCTGGTAGGTTGTCGGTGCATATCAGGTACGTGATGTATTTTTTTTTACTTGTCTTCTTTCCCTCTGGTGGTAGTTAGTAGTGATGAATAGTGACTGCGACTATTGGATAGCTAGAGTAGATAGTTAATTGCTATATCAATAGATGCAGCCCTACCTGCCTCAGGACCTCCCGATCAGGCCGGGCAATGGGGAGCAACATTGCCAAGCCTGTCGAGTGATTTTTCGCACCGAGCACTGGGAGAGTTAGCTGAGATCAGAGCCGCCCTCCTGAGCAGCGGTAAAGTTTATTTGGCGACGCTGAAATGGTTGCTTGGCCGTGTAGCTGCCATAGCTAGATCACGTTCCTCGATCCTGGCCAGGATCCAATCGTGGACCTCACTATCGACCCAGCCGACGCAGCGATCCCCTAGGGATACAGGCTTGGGAAAGGTCTCTTCCGAGATATATTTGTAGATGGTCGACCGTGCCAGGCCGGTCGAATCGATTACTTCTTTCAAACGGATTATTCTCATGAGCGGGCTCCTCTGTAAGGCTCAGAGGATCTCTGGCGGTAGTAAAAAAAAACGAGGAAGACTATACCTTGGCCGCAAGCCCTGCCTTCTCAAGAGCAGTTAGTGAAATATTTTGCTCATTCAGAACAACCCCTTCCCAAGCTCCATAGCCTTCAACCGCGAAACCTCGAGGCTCTAAAGCTGGAAATACGAGAACTCCAATATACTCATAACCTTGGGCCATATTGCCCGGTAGCATTAGGACCTTATCTCGCGCCCCTAGCTCAGCAAGCAGAGGCCTAATCCGACCATCCAGCTCCTGTACCAGCAGGTAAACGAGAAAAGCCAGACCCTCTATCAACTCCGAGACCAAGTCAGAACGTAGTGATCCATCGTCATAACCCCGCATAACGCGCGCGATATCCGCTTTCGCATCAACCTCGAGTGAAGCACGATCAATCTTCCCCTCGGCTAACGCACACTCGAACCCTTTGCTCGCAAGCTCGATCAACATGAATTCCAACTGCTCGAATGCATGAAAAGGAAGGGTTCGCAATAGCATCACCTCCCGACCGTAATAGAGGGGATTATTACTTCTAGAATCTATCAAAAGGCTAGCAACAAAACCCCATTCGGCCTCACTGCCGATAAGGCGGTTGATGACCGCTGATACCCTACGCCCAGTGGATGAGAATAACGGGTGATTCGTATTGAGCAGAATGACGCTCTCAAGTTTACGTTGAAAAATTGGGGCTGCCACACCGGGAATCACACGACGAAGAACCCGATGTCTCACCAGCTTTTTCAGCCGGCCCTTGACTGCTAGCTGCGTCACCCCAATGGCAGCAGCGATCTGCCTAAAGCTCCATCCCTTTACCACTCCCATCTGGTCAGACACAGCGAGCAGCAACGCGAGCAGCAATACATCAGAAGCATCTAAATATCCTTTCCGACCCTCAATCATTCGCCGAACCTTAGGTGAAATCGAGGACCCGACTTCACCGCTTTCAGATGAGTACTCATCAGCATCTAACGATTGCAGCTGATGGGACCAATTCAATCTTGAAGCCTTGATCGTGGGGGACTGAAGGAATAAACCGGAAGAAATAATGCTTTCCCGACGAAGCTTTCTGGCTTCGGGTAACGCACGAAGCTTTACTTCGTTGACAGCGAATTCACGCAACGGCCTACCAAATGACCCATAACACGTTCTCGCTTTTATGAACCCTGCGTCCAGTAGCAAAGGCATCGCTGAAGCCACTAACCTCGCCCTCAGACCCAATTGCTCGGCGAGGGAAGCAAGCGTCATTGCACCGGTCCAGCGCTTCTCAAAATTTGCAAAAAAAACAAGTAATACGAGCTTTTCGTTTGCGCTTAAAATTTCAGCATTAATTCCTATCAATTTTTCAAGCATGGATAGATCGCCACTTATCCCCTTTCCAGATAGGGTATTTTATAAAAACAGTTATGTATAGCATTATGGATAACGTTATGTATAACGCTATACTGGAAAAGCAACCAATGGAAACTAAATCCCTAGAAAAGCAGTGGTATCCGGCATGTCGAGGAGCAGTAAGTGACTGAGCAGATTGAGTGGCTTAGGGATGAGAATGAGTGCTATTACGCTACAGAATACCTGAAAAGGCGAGCGAACGATCTGGAGTGGAGCTGCATCAAAAATACAGGCATCCAGTTGACCGAAAAAGCTAATGTACGCAGAACCGTAGAGGCGTGGGTTAACGCCCTACAAAAAAATAAATGCAGCAAAATAATTACACGTCTACAGAATAATTTAAGGCAACGCCGCTCACAGAAAAAAAACAAAGAGAAGAGATTCAACCTCTCCCTAGAAGCCTGTAGGGCCCTGGATGAGCTCACAAGAAAAATTGGAAAAAGCCCATCCGAGACCGTCTCAATATTGCTGATCAATACCCCTGAAGCCCTGGCAGAAGCTCGAGAAAAATGGATGTTCGAGCACAAAAAACAAATAGAACAGTGGACCTACGAGCACCTGGGCTTGCAGCACCAGCTCAAAATAAAGAACCTAGAGGTAGACGAACTGCATAAGCAGCTACGCTCACACATTCTCGCGCTAGAGATGTGGAAGACATCAATGGATAGTGACGCACCGCCATTCGACGGCGAAATCGAGGAGCTTGATGAACAGGTCAATGAGAAACTTCGTATCATTCAACGAGATGTGAAGAAGCAAACGAAGGTTCTCAGTTCAATTCCCGGTTAGAATTGCTGCATCACAAGGCACCACCCCCTTGCCAATCACAGATTCAGATTCCAAAAGGTATTCCAAGCGAAAACTGAACCCGCCAAATTCTATTAAAATCAGTACATTAATGACCCTGTTCAGATTACCCCGGCCCACCAATTAAGACACCAATCCCTTGCAAAACAAGGGGTTGGTGGTAATACCGGTGGTAGGTGTGTGCTCAGAGTCCCACTCTGATCTCACAAAGGTATGCCACCATGTCCTACAGCAGGAAATCCTCAGCACGACAGCTTCACCTGATCTTCTCCGAAGACGCAGGCTTCCAGTTTTATTACACCCTCCCCAAACGCTTTGCCAAGCACCCGGCACTTCCGCGCCAACTACGTTGGTCTCTGGGCCGCGATGAACCATTGGCACGCCAGCTGTGTGCCTACCTGGACCAGTCACTCAAATCTTTGGATAAAGTGCCTCACACGCCGGAACCTGCGGAAATCGACAAGCTCGTCAATATGCTTGAGCTTCTGCACAAGACCGTCGGCTCGCACCTGAAGCTCGGCAAAAAAATCTGGGACACTTTACCCCATCCTGCACAACTCGCACGGATGAGCATGAAAAAGGGAAATGAGCGCCTTGCGCAGCTTTCTGAAAACGAGGCCGTCCTATTCAGGACCTATCAGACTGGTGAGCTCGTCTTCATGCTTGAACCTAGCTCGAAACTCAAATCGCTCAGCCGGTTTGACTGGCATCGCCTCGACTGGCCGCTGGGCACCTCCGACGAAGACGCCGCCCACAACGCCGCAGCTTACATTCTCACGGCAATTAGCCTTCTGGAACAACTCGACCCGCAGCTGTCCATCAATGGAAGTTGGGATGGCGCTTTTGTTCTGATGGCACTGTATGAGTACCTGAGCTATGCCCGACCTGACAAAGGGCTAGGCCTAGGCTATCTTCCCTCGTGGCTGCCGCAGTCACTGACTGCGCTCAATATGCATATCAGCATGAACACATCGCGCAACCCGATGCGCGTTCTGGACAAAGTCAGCCTCAGACAAAAGGCATCTGGTGAATTTATCCTGGCTCAGGAACAGATGCGCGCGGGCCGCTCGAAAAAGATTGATTTTGAGTTATCGCTCCAGACCACCAGTCCCATTCTCGCTTATCTTTTATACATGCGCCTCGGCCACCGCTTCGATTCCATTCTGCTTCGCCACTGTCATAGCGAATGCGGGAGCGACGCGTATAAAAAGGCCATGGAAGAGATGAGCGAAGTTGTCAGGCTAACGACAAGCGCGCTTCCTCCAGTAAAAGCATTGCCTCAGGTTTCGACCTCGAGGCAACGGGATCTCCAACCTAAGCAGGATGCGCTCGATCCAGCAGCAATTGCTCTGTTGACCGCGCTGGGCAGTATTCTTCCGGAAGAAAAGCGACAGAAGCTGGAAGAGTTGCTGGCTGATGTCAGTGGCTCCTTTTCTGTAGTTAGTCCGGCAACGCCGGACCCGGACAGCATGACAGTATCTCAACTGGTCGATCACTTTGAGTCGACACAGCTTCGAGAGGGTGCATGGAGAAACCCCAGGACCCGTATCTCGGTCCACGCTAGGCTTGAGGCCATGTGCGAGCTGCTTGGCGGGCATCGCACTATCAATACTCTGACAAGAGCTGACATCGTCGCACTACGCGAACGCATCCGTAGCTATCCAAAAAACCGGAACAAGCTAAAGACGCTGCGACATGCTCCCCTCGCCCAGCTAATGGACGATCCAACTGTCGAATCGCTCAACCCGCGAACAACCAAAAAGTTTTTCGAGCTCATCAGAGCTGTATTCCGCCACGCGCACGACCACGATCTTCTAAAAACTGACCTCGCCCACAATCTCGTATTCAAGATCAAAGGAGCGGAAGCGCCTCGCAAGCGCACTTACAGTCCAGGACAGGTCGAGGCGCTTTTGAAAGGCCCCTCTCTGACGCTTGATACCGCGCCCAAGTGGCGGCTGGATGACTTTAAATTCTGGCTCCCATTACTCGGTCTTTACACGGGGTGCCGACTCGCCGAGCTGTGCCAATTACAGCTAGCGGATGTGCGTATGGAGGAACAGGTTTGGGTCATCCACATCAGCCGCACAGGCGACAGGCAGCTCAAAACACAGGAGTCGGATCGACTGGTCCCCTTGCATCATGCTCTGCTGAGCATGGGCTTTCTTGAGTTCGTTGAAAGCAGACGAGCGGCCGTTAAAGGCCCAACTGCGCAACTGTTCGACAACCTGACGACATCCTCCACGCTTGCCACGAGCCATGTAGCGTCCAAATGGTTTGTGGGCGCAAGTAGCACAGGATACCTTGGGTTATGCGGTCTCGGTGATGACCACCTCACATTCCATGGCTTAAGACACACGTTTATCCAGCAGTTCCGGAGACAAAAACTAGACATGCTGATCGTTAAAACTCTAGTCGGCCACGCCGACAAGACAACCACCGGCGGTTATGGTGATGTTTATCCAGCTGCGGTACTAAAGGAAGAAATCGATAAAGTCGACTATGGCGTCTCGCTCAAACATATACATTACAAAAACTATCTTGCGCTACAAAAACTACAGGGCGTGTTTCGGACAGGGAGACCGCGTAGAAGTATCGACTGATTAATTTAGCCAGACATTTACAATACAGGCGAAAGCAACTCGCCTGTATTGTAAATATTGGCAACTTGTCAATAAACCACCGATTTAAAACATAACCGAAAACAGCTCGCTGTCTAGTTTACAAACAAACATAAGCTTGTATTCTGATGACTCACCCACTAGGAGTTGTCGTGAATACTATAATAACAATACCGGTCTCAACCGGATTACGCCTGGTTTGCGAACCAGGACATGAAGAAAGTCTTAACATTGCTTTGACGCATTTATCGGCCGTTATAGAGTCCGTCAATAGAAATAAAAACTCTCCACTTCTCTCAGCCTATATCGAGACTGTACTAAACCGATTTTTGCTGGAAACACCTTATTCTGCAAAATCAAAGTCGATGATCACCTCGCGCTTTAGAAAGCTCACCACTGCGCTGACCGGTGACAGACCTGAGATGAAGGTGAGTGAACTGGACGAGCAGGCTGCACGTACTTTAAAAGCTGAACTGCCTGCGATGCTGCGAAAAAACCAGCATTCTGCGAGCCAAGGGACCAACGTTGAAACTTATTATCGCCTGTTCAACCGCTTAGCAAATGAGGCGTTCAGCGACAACCTGATTTCCAAGCCCATCAGGATCACCGCAACGCGGACCAAGAAATCGCAGGTTTCCAAACCCTTTTCTGACGCCGACCTCACTTCCTTATTTGCTGGCTGGCCTTACCAGACTGCTAGAAAGGTAGATCACGACGCCCATTCTTATCGCTTCTGGCTGATGCCACTGGCCTTGCTCACTGGCGGTCGTTTGAACGAGCTATGCCAACTGCGCATCCGCGACATTGTTCAGGACAAACACGGCATTGACCTGATCAGCATCAACGATAATGGTTTTCACAAATCAATAAAGAACGAGCAGTCACGCAGAGAAATACCCATTTGCTCTGCCTTGAAAGGAATTGGCTTTATGGACTTCGTACTAGAGCGACGCCAAGCGGAAGGTGAAGACGCTCTGCTATTTCCTGAACTGTCGTACGATCCAACCCACCTCTATTCTCGCAACCCGAGCCGGTTTTTCTGCGGCCCCAGTACCGGTGCTGGGTATATTGGTGAGCACTGTCCACATACTCGTGATGGTGGCTGGAGTTTCAAAAGTTTCAGGCGCACGTTTGCGCTGCGCTTGGAAGCCTCTGGCATTCCTGCTAGCACTATCGGTTACTTATTAGGTCACCGCAATGGTTCATCAGATATCACAGAAAAACATTATCTTTCAAAACCCCTCAGTATATGCATGCTAGAGCAACTTGAACTTGGCCTTGCTTACAAGATCGATATGAGTCACATAAGCTGGCTCAATTACAGACTCATTCTCATGAGCCAAGCTGGGCGCCGTAAGCGCGGCAGACCAAAAGTTATTTCATGAAACGGCTTTCTCATTTGTTGGCGGCAGATCCAGATAGCCACGCCAAAATTTGAGACTTAACATCTTTCAAAGCGCCATTCAATAACAAAATATAAAACTCACTTTAAACCATAAAACAATAACAACAGGTGACAACATGCAAGAATCAACAAAAACAGCTTATAGAAAGCTATGCTCGCACTTTTTTACTCACTATATGAAAGGTAAGGAACTGACCAGCCAAAGAATAATGGGGAGGCTTGAGGAGCTTTCTCCCACTTTCAGCATTGCTTATTTCCGGAGACTAAAGAATGCGCTGGCTTTTGATTTAACTGAGCGTGGATATTCAGAAGCGGCGCAGTCGATCCTTAAATTAGTCAATCCCGTCACCGCGCCAGGTAGTCCATTGAGGCAAAAGGCGAAGCGGCCAAAGGCAAAATATTTTTCGGATGAGGATTATGCTGTGATCTCTGCACATCTCCTCGACAAGCAGCACCACGAAGAGTGGGCCGCGCTAACATTAATTAAATTCACAGGAGCACGACCTGTAGAGCTCCGAAATCTGACAGTTAAAGATGGCATTATTGTAATTCTCGGTGCCAAGAAAAGTCACGCTGGTACCAGAGGTGCTGATCGGCTCTTGGCAGTGGAAGACCCAGGTTCGCTATCGATAATCGAAACCTGTTTAATGATCCTGAATGAGTCAGGCAAGACTATGGACGCAATTCGTCATCGGCTTCGCGACGAAGGTGTCAAGCTGTGGCCTCGTCGTAGTGCGACACCAACGCTTTACTCGATGAGGCACCAGGTGGGATCCAATTTGAAAGCTTCAGGCCAAGACGCTAGGGCAGTGGCTTATATCATGGGCCATCAATCTACCACCTCGGTGTCTGTCTACGGAGACAGGAGACGTGGAAACCCATCCGCTATCAAAGTGTTGCCCGCGCAGGATGCCCAGCTTGATAAAGTTAGAGATAAGGTCAAACCAGCTGGAAAGCGTCGGTTTGAAGCCATGGTCTATCGCCCTAATGGTGGCGCGCCCAACCATTAGGGCTGAAGCAGCTATATTCGCCTGCCTATCAGGATGGCGCCTCGGCTGGCAGCAGCTAGATGCGCACCACAGCCAGGTCGTTACTTCGGAGCGGCAACGCCGTCTCCGGCTAAGATTTGATGTCAAAACAACGGAGGCGTACTCGATTCATCGGGTACGCCTTGCTCTGCCCCATACTCGATAATCGAGTATGGGGGCGTTGTGGACATTCGCACCATCACGAGCAAGGTGGCGAACGTAGGTGAGCCGACTTCAGTGATGTGCGAAATGGCCAAAAAAGCGCGAGTAATACGAGCGATTTTGCCAACGCCCATTCGCGAAGCGGCTACTTTTGACATCAAACAAAGCTTTTATTCCATGCATGCATGGCTACCTCTAATCAGTAATCTGAATCGATACGAGTGCTCTACTATCACCGCAGGATTAATACTGACCCATCAAAGCCGACTCCAGGTTGACTAAACTGAAGTCGCTTAATGAGACTCAGAGATCACCAACAACCTGAAACCGAAGCGCTACATGCGAATCTGCTTCAGCTGGACTGATTGGTATCCTCCCATGAATGCACCTTCGTCTCGCTGCTTCTTGTCGCATAATGCGACTCACGAAACGCGAGCAACGAACACTCCGGCAACTACGTGGCAATCCAGCAACCCGGCTGTTACTAACTGGTCTCGATAATTATTCCCGCCTGAATTCAACACATAAGTGCAACGCTCACTCATGAAGACTCTTCTTGCAACGTCTTCCGTCCCAGGCGTTTTCATCGGTTAAAATTGATCCTCGCTGGGACCTTACTTACCGACTCAACGGTCACCTCGGGTTTGAAACCATCTCAGTATCACAAGAAGTATGCAGCGCGTGTACTGGCTAATTGCGGATTTTACGCAATTAGACCCTCGAATCAGGCTGTTAGGCGGTAAACAGTGCGATGGGATGCTAAAGACGACTGTCCAAACGCTCAGCGCTGGTTACAATGCCTGTGAACATAAAACCTCCAACACCTTGCAATGCATACAGCTTAGGGAACAAGACTTACATGACCAGCACCCAACAACGCGCCGCCCTCCAACGCCAGATTTGGGCCATTGCCAACGATGTCCGCGGCGCCGTGGACGGCTGGGACTTCAAGCAGTACGTGCTGGGCACCCTGTTCTACCGTTTTATCAGCGAGAACTTTGCCAGTTATATCGAAGCCGGTGACGAAAGCGTTGACTATGCCGAGCTACCTGACAGCGTCATCAGCCCTGAAATCAAGGACGACGCCATCAAGACCAAGGGCTACTTCATCTACCCCAGCCAGCTGTTTGCCACAGTGGCAAAAAATGCCCACAGCAATGAACTCCTGAACACGGACCTGGCCTCCATCTTCGCCGCTATCGAACGTTCAGCCAACGGCTACCCGTCCGAGGGCGACATCAAGGGCCTGTTTGCCGATTTTGATACCACCAGCAACCGTCTCGGCAATACCGTCAAGGACAAAAATACCCGTCTGGCCGCCGTACTCAAAGGTGTGGCCGGACTGGAGATTGGCCAGTTTGAAGACAATGAAAACGAACTGTTTGGTGATGCCTACGAATTTCTGATTTCCAACTACGCCGCCAACGCTGGCAAATCTGGCGGCGAGTTCTTTACCCCGCAGCATGTGTCAAAGCTGATTGCTATGCTCGCCATGCACAAGCAAACCACTGTCAACAAGATCTACGATCCGGCCGCCGGCTCGGGTTCACTGTTGCTGCAAGCGAAAAAACATTTCGACGCCCACATTATCGAAGACGGCTTCTACGGGCAGGAACTCAACCACACCACCTACAACCTGGCGCGGATGAACATGTTTTTGCACAACATCAACTACGACAAGTTCAATATCCAGCTGGGCGATACGTTAAAAGAGCCACACTTTGGCGATGACAAGCCCTTCGATGCCATCGTCTCCAATCCGCCCTATTCGGTGAAATGGATCGGCTCGGATGACCCGACCCTGATTAACGACGACCGCTTTGCTCCGGCCGGCGTGCTGGCGCCCAAGTCCAAGGCCGACTTTGCCTTTGTGTTGCATGCACTCAGTTACCTTTCAAGCAAGGGTCGTGCGGCCATTGTATGCTTTCCCGGCATTTTCTACCGCGGCGGCGCCGAACAGAAAATCCGCCAATACCTGGTGGACAACAATTACGTTGAAAGCGTGATCTCACTGGCACCCAACCTGTTTTTTGGCACCACCATCGCCGTGAACATTCTGGTACTGAGCAAACACAAAACCGACACCACCACCCAGTTCATCGACGCCAGCGCCCTGTTCAAAAAGGAAACCAACAACAACCTCCTCACAGATGCGCATATCGAACAGATCATGCAGGCCTTCGACAGCAAGGCCAACCTTGAGCATTTCGCCCGCTCGGTGCCGGTCGAAGAAGTCGCCGCCAACGACTACAACCTGTCGGTCAGCAGCTATGTACAAGCCAAGGACATGCGCGAGCAGGTGGATATCATCCAGCTTAATACCGAGCTTAAAACCACAGTGGCCCGAATCGACCAGTTGCGCGCTGAAATTGATGCAATTGTCGCGGAGATTGAAGGTGAGGAGCTGGAGGCATGAGCAGCGTGATTTTTATGGAGAGGTTGCTGGATGGGGTTGAGGTGGAGTGGAAGCTACTGGGTTCAGTCTTTGATATTTTCGCAGGCGGAGATGTGCCCAAAGAGTCATTTTCTGAAGTCGAGACTGATCGCTTTAAGGTTCCGATTTTATCCAACGGAATTGGCAATAAAGCTCTGTATGGCTGGACTGAGAAACCAAAAATTCAAAACCCAAGTCTGACGATTTCCGCCAGAGGTACAATTGGCTGGACAAACTTTGTGGTCAAGCCGTTTTTTCCCATAGTTCGATTGCTAGCATTAACACCGAAGGCTGGATTGAACTTAAAGTACGGCTACTACTTTATGAAAACCATTGAAAATGGTTACAAAGTCCCACCGGCCGGCATTCCTCAGCTTACAAAGCCTATGCTGAAGGATGTGAGAATCCCAATCCCCTGCCCCGAAAACCCCAACAAATCCCTTGAGATCCAGGCCGAAATCGTCCGCATTCTGGACGTATTTTCCGCCTATACCGCCGAGCTTACCGCCGAGCTTACCGCCCGCAAAAAACAATACCACTACTATCGCGACAAGTTGTTGAGCTTTGAAGAAGGGAAAGTGGAGTGGAAGACGTTGGGGGACGTTACTAAAAAATGGTACTCAGGTGGGACGCCAACTGCCGGCAACCCAGAGTATTACGATGGCGGCGAGATTCCTTGGCTGAGAACCCAAGAAGTCAAGTTTGCCGATATTGAGACCACAGATGTAAAAATAACTCAGTCAGCATTGAAAAACTCATCTGCAAAATGGATACCGAAAAATTGTGTGATTGTTGCAATATCCGGTGCGACGGCAGGTCGGTCCGCAATTAACAAGATACCTTTAACGACTAACCAGCACTGCGGTTGCTTGGAAATTGACAGTACGAAGGCGTTGTATCGCTATGTTTTTCACTGGGTAAGTTATAACTATGAAAACATCAAGGCGCTTGGGCAGGGAGCTAGAGGTGATCTTAATTCAAGCATCATTAAGGGCTTTAAGTTTCCCGTTCCCTACGCTGACGATCCTAAAAGATCGCTTGAGGAACAAGCCCGCATCGTTGCCATCCTCGATAAATTCGACGCCCTGACCCACTCCATCAGCGAAGGCCTGCCCCGCGAAATCGCTCTGCGCCAGCAGCAATACGAATACTACCGCGACCGGCTGCTGAGCTTCCCCAAGCCGGATGACGAGGCGGCAGCCTGATATGAGCCAGACATTGAAAGAGATTGCTGAGCAACTCAATGCCCCGCGGGTTGCAAAAAAAACGATTACCGAAGAAAAAACGAAAATACCTCCAAAGGAAGTAGAGGAATCTAAGCCTGTTCCCAAAGTACAGCTGATTTATGCGTTCAATGGCACAGGCAAAACTCGTCTTTCTCGCGAATTCAAGCAACTGGTTGCACCTAAAGGCAATGGCGAAGATGGCGAAGCCATATCGCCACGGGAAAAAATGCTGTACTACAACGCCTTCACCGAAGATCTCTTTTATTGGGATAACGACTTAGACGCCGATACCACCCCTAGGCTGAAAATTCAGCCAAACACTTATACTGACTGGTTGCTCACCTTGCTGAAGGATCTGGGGCAAGATACGAATATCGTCAAGTACTTCCAACACTTCGCCAATGACAAGTTAACTCCGCATTTCAGTGAAGACTTTGCAGAGGTGACCTTTACGCTAGAGCGAGGTGATGACAAAGGCACAGAACCCCTAAAAGTATCCAAAGGGGAAGAAAGTAATTTTATCTGGAGTGTTTTCTACACGCTGCTGGATCAGGTGATCACCATCCTCAATGTCGCAGAGCCAGAGAATCGTGAGACCAGGCAGTTTGACCAGCTGGAATACGTGTTTATTGATGACCCCGTCAGTTCATTGGATGATAATCACCTGATCGAGTTGGCCGTCAACTTGGCGGGGCTGATCAAGTCCAGCAACTCTAAATTGAAATTTATTATCACCACCCACAGCCCGCTTTTTTATAACGTGCTATACAACGAGCTAAACAGCAAGGCCTGTTTTCTGTTGGAGCGATTCGAGGATGGCACTTTTGCACTCTTGGATAAGCACGGCGATTCCAATAAGAGTTTCTCTTACCACTTGTATTTGAAACAGACACTGGAAAAAGCTATCGCTGAAAACACTGTGCAGAGGTACCATTTCACGCTTTTGCGTAACCTGTATGAAAAAACGGCGAGTTTCTTGGGCTATCCGAAATGGTCAGAACTCTTGCCCGGTGACAAGCAGGCTTATTTAAATCGCGTTATTCAATTTACCAGTCATTCAACATTGTCGAATGAAGTTGTCGCCGAGCCCAGTGGGCCTGAAAAGAATACGGTAGACTTTCTACTGAAGCACCTAGTAAGTAATTACGGCTATTGGCAGCAAGAAGGACCTGCCACGAATAACGTCGCAGAGACATAAGGAAGCCCTATGCCCAACTTGAGCCTGCAAGATCAAACCACCGAGTTCCTGCTCTACACCGCGCCCAATGGAGATATAAAGGTAGAGGTATTGCTCAGTAATGAGACCATCTGGCTGACTCAGAAGCGTATGGCCGAGTTGTTTGGGGTAGGCGTACCGGCTATTTCCAAGCATCTGGAAAACATATTTGATTCCAATGAGTTGCAGCGTGAGGCAACTGTTTCCGTTTTGGAAACACTTCGGCAGGAAGGGGAGCGCAGCGTCAGGCGAAAGCTCGAGTACTACAACCTCGATGCGGTGATCTCTGTCGGCTACCGGGTCAACTCCAGCCAGGCCACACAGTTTCGCATCTGGGCCACTCAGCTGATCAAGGAATACATCATCAAGGGCTTTGCCATGGATGATGAGCGCCTGAAAAATGGCCGTTTCTTTGGCAAGGATTATTTCCGTGAGCTGCTGGAACGGGTGCGCTCCATCCGCGCCAGCGAGCGGCGTGTCTACCAGCAGATCACCGACATCTTTTCCGAGTGCAGCATCGACTATGACCCCAAATCGAAAACCACCCAGCTTTTCTATGCCCACGTGCAGGACAAATTTCATTACGCGATTACCGGCCATACAGCCGCAGAAATCATTGCGCTGAAAGCCGATTCCAGCAAACCGCTGATGGGCATGAGCACCTACAAGAACGCGCCAGCGGGCCGGGTGCTGAAGTCGGATTCCACGGTGGCGAAGAATTACCTCAGCGAAACCGAAATCAAGCAGTTGGAGCGAGCAGTGTCGGCCTTCTTTGACTATATCGAAGGTATTATCGAGCGGCGCAACACCTTCACCATGGAAAGCTTCGCCGAGAGCGTGAACAAGTTTTTAGCCTTCAATGAGTACCGCATTCTGGAGGGTTACGGCAGTATTAGCCGAAAACAGGCCGACCAGAAGGCCCTGGCTGAATATGAGAAATTCAACCGGCAGCAACCCATCGAGTCCGACTTCGACCGAGAGGTGAAACGACTGCTGCAAGCAAAGGATGCGCACCATGATTGAGTACAAGGCCATTGCCGAGTCCAACAACTTTATTGTGTTGGATAAATACACCAAGCAATGGCAAGTCGCCGAGGGCTACCAGAGCGAAGGCGACCTGGAGCGCGAATTCGTTCAGGATCTGCAAAACCAGGGCTATGAGTACCTGCCTGCCCTGAACACTCCTGACGCCCTGCTGGCCAATGTGCGCATCCAACTGCAAAGCCTGAACCGGGTGGACTTTACCGAGGGCGAGTGGCGGCGCTTTGTCGAAACCTACCTCGACCGGCCCAGCGAGAGCATCATCGACAAGACCCGCAAGGTGCACGACGACTATATCAATGACTTTACCTTTGATGATGGCCGCATCCAGAACATCTACCTGCTGGACAAGACCAACCTGGCGCGCAACAAGGTACAGGTAATCAAACAGTTCGAGCAGACCGGCAGCCATGCCAACCGTTACGATGTGACCATTCTGGTAAATGGCCTGCCGCTGGTGCAGGTCGAGCTGAAACGCCGTGGCGTGGCGATTCGCGAGGCCTTCAACCAAGTGCACCGCTACAGCAAGGAGAGCTTCAACAGTGACTATTCCCTGTTCAAGTACCTGCAATTATTTGTGATTTCTAACGGCACCGACACCCGCTACTTTGCCAATACCACCCAGCGCAACAAGAACAGCTTTGACTTCAGCATGCATTGGGCGAAATCGGATAACAGCCTGATCAAGGACCTGAAGGATTTCACCGCGACCTTCTTTCAGAAAAGTACGCTGTTGGAAGTGCTGCTGAAGTACTCGGTGTTCGATGTCACTAATACCCTGCTGGTGATGCGGCCCTACCAAATCGCCGCCACCGAGCGCATTCTGTGGAAGGTCAACAGCGCCCATGCCGCCAAAACCTGGAGCAAGCCTGAGAGTGGCGGTTTTATCTGGCATACCACAGGCTCCGGCAAGACTCTGACCAGCTTCAAGGCAGCCCGGCTGGCCACTGAGCTTGATTTTATCGACAAGGTATTCTTTGTGGTGGACCGGAAGGACCTGGACTACCAGACCATGAAGGAGTACCAGCGCTTTTCGCCGGACAGCGTCAACGGCTCGGACAGCACTGCGGGTTTGAAGCGCAACCTGGACAAGGACGATAACAAGATCGTCGTCACCACCATCCAGAAACTCAACAACCTGATGAAGAGCGAAGCCGACCTGCCGATCTACCGCAAGCAGGTGGTGTTTATCTTCGATGAGTGCCACCGCAGCCAGTTTGGCGAGGCACAGAAGAACCTGAAGAAAAAGTTTAAGCGCTTCTACCAGTTCGGCTTCACCGGCACGCCAATCTTCCCGCAGAACGCGCTGGGCGCAGAAACTACCGCTAGCGTGTTTGGCCGCGAACTCCATTCCTACGTGATTACCGATGCCATCCGCGACGAAAAGGTGCTGAAATTCAAGGTCGACTACAACGACGTGCGCCCGCAGTTCAAAGCTCTGGAAACCGAGCAGGATGAAAAGAAGCTCAGCGCAGCGGAAAACCGTCAGGCTCTGTTGCACCCGGAACGTATTCGCGAGATATCCCAATATATCCTTAATCACTACCGGCAAAAGACACATCGCCTGCAACCTGGTGGGGCCGGTTTCAACGCCATGTTTGCGGTCAGCAGCGTGGACGCTGCCAAGTTCTATTACGAGTCACTGAACCAGCTGCAGGCAGGCCATGACAAGCCGCTGAAGATTGCCACAATCTTTTCCTTCGCAGCTAACGAAGAACAGGATGCGGTGGGCGATATTCTGGATGAGAGCTTCGATGTATCGGCCATGCACAGCAGCGCCAAGGAGTTTCTCAGCGCGGCTATCGCCGACTACAACAGCTTTTTCAAGACCAGTTTCAGCGTCGACAGCAATGGGTTTCAGAACTATTACCGTGACCTGGCCAAGCGCGTGCAGTCCGGAGACATTGACCTACTCATTGTGGTGGGTATGTTCCTGACCGGTTTTGATGCGCCCCGGCTCAATACCCTGTTCGTCGATAAGAACCTGCGCTTTCACGGCCTGATTCAGGCCTACTCGCGCACCAACCGCATTTATGATGCGACCAAGACCTTTGGCAATATCATTACCTTTCGTGATCTGGAGAAAGCCACGGTTGATGCCATCACCCTGTTTGGCGACAAGAACACCAAGAATGTGGTGCTGGAGAAAAGCTACAAGGAGTACATGGAAGGCTTCACCGATATCGTCACCGGTGAGGCGCAACGCGGCTTTATGGCGGTGGTCTCGGAGCTGGAGCAGCGCTACCCCCAGCCAGATGACATCGTCAAAGAGAAGGACAAGAAGGACTTTGCCAAGCTCTTTGGCGAGTACCTGCGAGTAGAAAATATTCTGCAGAACTACGATGAGTTTGTCCACCTGAAAGCCCTGCAAAAGGTCGACAAGGAAGACCCACAAGCGCTGGAAGCATTCAAGGCACAGCGTCATCTGAGTGATGAAGACCTCGCCACCCTGCAAACTATCCGCCTACCAGCAGAGCGCCGGATTCAGGATTACAAGTCCACCTATAACGACATTCGCGACTGGCTGCGTCGGGAAAAGGCCGCCAACGACAAAGACCAGTCCAGCATCGACTGGGATGACGTGGTGTTTGAGGTAGACCTGCTCAAGTCCCAGGAAATCAACCTGGATTACATCCTTGAACTGATTTTTGAGCACAACACAAAGACCAAGAACAAGGCCGACCTGATTGATGAAGTACGCCGCCTGCTGCGCGCCAGCCTGGGCAATCGCGCCAAGGAAAGCCTGGTGGTGGACTTTATCAACCAGGCAGAACTCGACGAGATCCCCGATAAGGCCAGCGTGATTGAGGCTTTTTTCACCTATGCACGGAGCGAGCAACAGCGCGAGGCACAGGCATTGATCGATACCGAGGGCCTGAACGCCGAAGACGCCAGGCGCTATATCAGCAACGCGCTGCGGCGTGAGTTCGCCAGCGATAGCGGCACCGAATTGAACAGCATTCTGCCGAAGATGAGCCCACTAAACCCGCAGTATCTGTCGCGAAAGCAGCGAGTTTTCCAACAAATTGCTGCCTTTGTTGAGAAGTTCAAGGGAGTGGGTGGGACCGTTTGAGCCATCCACAGCTTTGCCATACCATCCAGGTCACAATCTCCTACTAATGATACGGGTTCTACCACGTCGGCACGGATACTATGAACTCCGCGCCCAGAAGCTATAGACTTCGGCGTCTAAAGATTACCAAGGACGCTTCGTGAGCTTCTTGATTTACAAAATCACCTATCGCAAGCCGCTAGGAAATAACAAAAGTTATGTCGGCTTGACCCAGCGCAGGCTGCAGGATCGACTGAAAGCTCACATCAACGAGAGCAGCCGTGGAAAGCCCAGAGGGATTTCGCCCTTTACTTTGGGCTATGCCATCCGTGACCACCTGCAAAATTTTCCCGCTGAGCCCCCCGAAGATTGGTTCGTGATCGAGCTGCTGAAGGAATATGCCACCTTAGAGGAGATGCGTGATGGCGAGGGTTACTGGATCGATACTTTAAAGACAATGGCGCCAAGGGGATTCAATATTATGCGAGGTGGCAGTAGCGTCGGCGGACCTTCGAACTCAGCGCCTTGCGAGATTTTCCTTGGTGGTCGGTTGCGAAAATTCATTAGTTTTACTGCCGCCGCCAAGACTGTCGCCATAGCCAACGGAGTTGAAGACCCGGAAGAAATTACTCGTTTCACCAACAGAGCCAAGATGAGGGTGCGGGGGCAGGAGGACAAGCCGGAATCCAAATACAGCCTAGTTGAAGCACTGGGTATCAAGCCCCGCGACGATGGGCGCACGACGAATTTAAGTCGAGAGGCCAAAGCCTCGGGCCGGCTGATTGATACGGCGCGGTCAAGCCGTCAGCGGCGAAAACGACGATGTCAGCTGGACGCGGACGGGGTGGCGACCAACATTAAACTGCCCAGCCTGTCCAACCCTAACAAACGAGTCTCCCAGATTGAGCACTTCAAGGAACTGAATGTTAAGCCTTCGACCGGGCGCTCCCGTTTAGCGCAAATCGCGCCGCAAATACACTTAATGACACCACGGGAAATCGATAAACATTTACTTACTCCACAGGACCGAAGCAAACCAATAAGGGTGATTCTGCCCGATGGTCAAGAGATCACAGGCGGCATAAATTTTGTGGCGAGGACCTATAGCCGAACGGGTCACAGTTTTTCAGGCATTAAGGCTAGGTTGAGAAAACTCGGCGACAACCCCAGCAACGATGAGTTGCTGATCGCCATAGGCTTAGCCACCAGGCCAGACAGCTATAAGGTCATCCCCGTGCACCCGATTTCACGCAAAAAACATTGTAGCGAATGGACGATAAGCAAGGGTACACGCACGAAAACTTATGCTAACCAAAAGACTTTTGTTGAGGCTTGCCACAAAGCCTTGCTCAAGTATCCGGACCGCGCTTACTGGTTGGGCAGCAATCCAACAGACATGCACAAGGCTTTTCGCAGCTTGCAAGGCAGGATTTCCTTAGGAACTCGTGACGGCAAGACTCCCCAAAAATTGGCCGAATCCTTCGCCATAGTCGATGATCTGCTGGAAAAATGACGCAGGTTGTTCGACGGAAAAGGGGAGTGAATATCTCCCTGCTCTTGACGCCTTCTTCCAGCCAAAAGCGGCTCCCGCGATGCTTCAAGACTACGTATTGACGATTTCCTTTGGCTCACCTCAGGGGCTTGCGAAAACAGGAATCTGATTCTACTACCCGCCGATGTCAATTCCAGCTTGCTGGCGGCCAGCATCATCCCGAAGGATCTGCCTAAACTCGTGAAGGGATGCATTCAGGCCCGCACCATTTAATCTGGGCAACTTACTCCAGGCATTGACCGAAACATCGGTATGATTCAGCCTTGAGGTGGCACCATAGTGGCTTGCGCCGCTTCGGCTGCCAAGAGCCAATTAGACATCTTGCGAGTCTATACACTGTTTGCGGCGGTTCCTGTCGCATGCCCACCCAAGCTGTCGCAATTAATTGGGCAGCAGGCCCCGCCAAACCGCTTCATTGGTGACCACATCCACAAAAGCCGGGGCGCTAAAGCCCTCGGGATAGAGTGTTTGGACTTCTGAGTCTTTCTCGGTGTCCAGATGCTGCAGGTAGTGTTTCTGGTCCTTCAGGGCGACTTCCATCACCTCGCGCGATACCACTCTAAAACCATCTAGCAGCTCGCCGTCGCATTCTATCGAGGTGTCCACTACCCAGGCATGGATTGGCAGCCCTGCGTTGGCGTCAGGCAGACCCAAGTCTCGGCGCAAGGTCTGATCGCTATTCAATAGCGGCTGCAAAGCATGCTGTTTCCGCCTCAACTGTCTGGCTGCTTTACGCAGAGTATTGGTTCGGTGCAACCATACTTCGTATCGCGAGGAGCGGATGAACCCTGACTTCACTTCGAGCAGTAACACCACGCCATTGAGGTGGCAGATAAGGTCCATTTCGCCTGCATTGTTCCCGTCTAGAATCGGGGGCTGGTAACCCACAATCACCTTGAAGCCTCGTTGCCGCAATGCTTGCGCCAGGCAAAACTCAACCTGCTCAGTCTCGCTGCGCAGTTCAGGCCTGCGCACGCCTATGCGGCGTAATGAGTTAACGGCGGCGACAAGATTGTTTTGCTGACCGGCAATCCAGGGAAACTGAAAGCTGTACCGTCCTATTTTATAGAACGGCTGCTCGGAGAGCCTGGGGACGGGAGCTAACGGGTTTGCCTTGATCTGAGCTGAGAGCTGGCGTAGATCGACGGTCCAGAACTCCAGGATGTTTTTTGCCGCCGCTGCATCCCCTTTTTGGCGTGACTGGCTAACGGTCCAGCCCCGAATTCGCTTTATTTTTGCGGGCAGTTCCGACCACGTCATGGGGAAGCGGTTCTCGCCCTCCAGCAAGCCTTCCCATGCCATCTGTCCCAGCGCTGCAATGGGAGATTCGGTTTGGCTCCTGTGGCGCTTGTAAGCGTGCAGATACGACTTAACAAAGAAGGCGGAAGATAGTTCAGTGGCCAGCAATGCCTGGTGCAAGTCCACCTCTTCGCCATCAGCTAGCAGGATCTTGTCGCTGCAGCCAAAAAGGGTCTGCAATACAAGGCGACTGCGCACAGCCTTGATCCAGGCCCACTGGTTTGCTTCATGATTTTCAGGCGTGCCTATGGTGACATCAGCCATCCCGGTAATGACAAAATCGTCCATCGCGCGACGCAACCAATAGCTCCAGAGTAACAATGACTTTTCTTCAGTCTGCTTCCAGCGGCTAGTGCTCTCGGTGCTGGAACTGAAAATGACAGGCTGCCCTGGCTCCATTTGATAGTGCATGTCGCTATCAAAACAAAAGGAATTGATGGTCGCCTCATAGTCGAGGCGCTCGCTCATCGCGGCAATAAGCACAGCGACGAATTCAAGGTGGGCTATGCATTTCTCTGGTGAGCCGGCCCCGGAGAAAAGTAGCGGCGAGAGATGGCGTTTAAGCGACTTGCCCAGTATTTTTTCTGTCAGCTGAAAATCCCGCTCGCTACAGCGTTGCAGCTTGCGCTGAATAATACGTTCGTAAACCGTCCAGCTTTGCTGGGTATTTTGCTCAGCACTCTCAAGGGAGGGGTAAGCGAGAATGCTCAGATAAGACATCAGCTCGAGCAGCGATAGCGTTTTCAAATGCTGCTCGGCTTTTTCTATCCAATGATCAAAGGGCTCAAGCTGTTCCACAAGGCGATTACAGGCATTCAGGAAAGCGTCCCACTCGTGCCCTTCTACCGACTTGCCGAGATGTGTCATTACCGGCGAATCGGCTTTGGTAAAAAGCTTTGAGTAGCGAATAGCCCAGCGCAGTATGTCTGGGTTATTTCGAGACAGGTGGTCAAGCAAAGAGCGGTCAATATCATCCATAACCCATAACACTTGAGCCAAGGCTTGGCTTGCGACCTTAGACTGCTGCAATAAGGCAGGCTCCCACCAAATACCTAAGCTCATAAGCCCGGCAGCGCGCTCACCCTTGGTGTGCTTACCAGCAGGCTTACCATCAAGAAAATCATGCAGGCATTCGTCGGCTGCGGCCAGATCATCCAACGTAACGCTGTAACGAGCCCACTGGGCCTGGTAATAAGACTGGCAAAGAGATTGGTTCATTGCGCTTCCATTCGGTTCTGCACTTCATTTCCATTGAGATAAAACACTCTGCCCACGTGTGTAGCCGTTCATTCACTGACAGCCATAGCCCCTCCAAGCTTTGGGTCCATTGGTTATTTGCGGGTCTACCGCCCCGCGCGCTACTGCCTACCTACTTGGTTAGAACTGTGATGTAGGTCGGCCACTCACCAGCCGCCGCCATGTTGGTGATGCTGAAGCTATTCAGCATCGCTTTTGCTTGGCCTTCATAGCCTTGGTAGAAGTCAAAACCTAACTGGTCCTTATAGTGCGTGCGGGCCAGCCAGTAGCCCATACCTTGATCAAGAAATATCTTACTCTGCAGCCCTGAAGCCCAATCCACCGTAATCACCCTTCCGTGCTGTAAATCGCGCGATCTTTGTTTGATCTCTAGGTCGAGTGACGTGTTCATGATGCTACCAAGCCAGAGCTTCATTACTGCGACGAGATCATCAGCCTCCTTCCAGTCATGGTTGAGCGAGCTCGGAATTTGAGTGTTAGCGGGTTCTAACGTCTGAATTTTTAGAGTCGCTAGCCGGTCGCTTTTGAACAATGAGAGGAAACTGCCTAGTAGCATCACCGACCAAGGAGATTTCAGATAACGATCTGAATAACTAATAGACACCGCTTCGTCGCTTTTGATGCGCTGCATTAGCTCAGGGACTTCACTTGAGAACAGTTTTTCCACACGCATTTTCAAACTGCTAACAGGACCATTCAATTGGTTAGTGATTTCAAGAATCTTTGCACCTGTCTCGACAGCACTCCATGCTGCAGTGTCGATTTCTTTGGTGAGGATTGTTGGTAAAGCATTGGATGTTACCCACGTGCTGGTGTCATCCGCGGCTAACCATTGCTCGCCTGGCAGGCAAGCTTCTTCGGTAGAGCTGAATAGACTTTGAGTACGAGTTGAACAGCAAATTTGGGCTACCAACGGCACACCATATCGGTTCCACTGTTCATCCATTTCATACACTTTGATTCCGAGTTTGGCCAAAACAGCCAAGCTCTGTTTGGCCTCCTGGGTTAGCGTTTCCAGTGCTTGTACGCCTATACGCACCTGAAGTTTGTCGACCAATTGCCAAGTCAGAATTTTGTCCCGGAACGACGGTAGATTGAGATCCCAGTCCTTAACGTCTCCACGCAAGCCGAGCTGGATAATAGTTTTGCCATTGCTGTTATCGGCTTTATTGATCGCTGACCGAATGGAGCGATGCGGCCCTACTGAGCAATAGGCAGCTCCGGCAATACCCGCGAATATTTCTGGCAAACTGAGGTAACTTAAAAATTCATTGACCTCAAGCCATTGTTTGGCAGCTCTGCGATCCAGCTCCTCCAGTTCGACACGACTGTCTTTGCTCGCTAGGCAGCATGAGCAGATGTTCTCGCAATCAGCACGACACTCCAGTTTTCTATCAGCCCTATTTAATAGGCTCACTACATCGTTAAGCCCAGCCAAGGCAAAGCCTGCGCCGCCACTGACTTGGTCAAAGATCTGAATCACCGAGCGCCCTTGGCCTGTGTGTAAATCTTTATCCAGTCGAAAGCTAAAGCCCATTTCGGTGCTACTAATACCCAATTGATCCGCGATCACCTCACGCAAAGCCACGGCCATAGTAGTTGCAATTACCTGGTCTTGGTCAGTATCTGATAACCACATACCAGTTTTTGGGCTTTTAAGGCACAACTCGAACACGTCAGTTTGGATTTGATAGCCCAAGTAAACATTAGCTTTTACCGTTGCCCCCGAGCAGTCCTTTTCCTTACGGCTACCGGAAATTCCGCCAACAGGACGATGGTATTTATCCGCTTGAAGCCCGATAGGAATATCGCCTGAAATAGTCATCGACTCCGCCCGACCGCAGGTCATGCAGATCGCATAACCTTTTTCATGTTCACCAGACGAATGATAGAAAACCTTGCCTTCATGACCGAACCGTATGTGACCGCAACGGCTATCGGGTAGTGCTTGTGACTCGCCCAGCAGTTGTATGCGCGGCCGTTCAATCCGAATAAATTTTTGTGAGTTAATGTCGTTGCTGGTGGGCTCGAAGAAGTCGGTTACAAAGCCAGCGGGTCTGAGCACCATTTTCCGCTCATTGATTTTGATCTCAGCCTGACAGTGCGAGCATTTAAGCTCATTGCTATTGCTGTAAGCATTTTCCACCACGCCACCAGCGCCGCATTCACCGCAGCGCCAAGCCATATCGAATTTTTGGTTTTGATTAAACTGCATGCTGACGCCGGCAGAGCGGTACACACGACCGTCAATAACGACTTGGGAGCCTGGCGCATATTCGCGAATAGCAATGTTGAGACCACGAGATGGCTGTTCTTTGGCATTGAAGATATTGTCTTCGCGACTGTTATCAGCCTTCTGCTTATTTTGATTTATGAAGTCCTCAATGTTGTAGGTATTAAGGCTGACAACATCTGTGGGGAAACCATAGCCAGGGAGGAAAGCACGGGAGGCAAGGTCACGAAGTAGGTACTCATTTTCATGGCGCTTCAGCTCAAGGCTCAGTGCCTTCTTGTAGGCCTGGTCAGTGGCAGTTAGTAATTTTTCATTGAGCTTGCGATATTCATTGATCCAGCGTGCTTGAATATCTTCAAGAATTACTAATGCATCAGCGCAAATTGAAACCATTGAGCGGCCGCTCAGCCCGGTACCCTTAACCAGCATTTGTATCGGATCAACGATCTCGGCTGGCTGGCTTTGCAGCCAATCTACGAAATCGCTGCACGGCGACTCATCGTCACTAAAGAACCACTTAACCGTCAGTTTTGTCCGATCACCGTCAGAGTTGGTCTGCGAGCGGAGGAATATGGACAGCAGTAGCGAGTTCACATGGCGCTGAACGATACGGTCGGAACTCAACGTAATACTCGGCGCGGGTATAGCCGTAATGAAGGGCCATTTCGGCTGGCTGAACGTACGTTGATTATGTGGGTCTGCCTTGCATAAGGTGTAGGCAAACGCGCGGGCTTCGCTGCGGCGTCCTGCACGGCCGGCCCGCTGCAAGTAGTTAGCCGGGTGTGGAGGAACGTTATTCATTACGACGGCTGAAATACCGCCAATATCCACACCCATTTCCATGGTAGTTGAGCAGTTCAGTACGTTAATCTTTCCGCGTTTGAAAAGTTCGACATAGTTGTCCAGCTTGACTGAAGATTGCTGCGCGGAGTGTTCAGCGGTGCGGTAGTAGAAGCCGCCTTCAACCGTGCGATCAGACACATCCGTCCAGAGGTTTTCATCGCGAAGATTTTTTATCTCTAAGTCTTGAGCAACCAGCCTACGAATTTGAGTCAATTTAGGCGTAGCGCTGCCATCGGTACGGAGCTTGGACAACGCAGGTAGTTTTACCGGCGTGCAACGGTAATCGCGCGCCAAGAGTTTGACCGGTAAATACGGAGTCAGAGCGCGGAACGTGGTATCGAATAGGCGTTGAGTCAGTGGGCAAACCCAAGCCTCCCTTGGCAAGGCGAAGGTCAGTGTATTGACATTAAGGGCATACCCCTCTCCGGACGACTCAAGGATATTGGCTTGAATCAAATCTTTCCATGCGGACTCTAACCAAAGATTGATCTTGTCGCGGTCCACAGAAATGGTCCGGTTTAGGCCCGTACCTAGCGCAAGCAGCTTAACCAGTCGACTGCCCGCACCGGGTTTTATCTGCGGCCATTTTCGGCTGGTCGTGCTCTCGACGATGTCACGGGTCGGGGGAAATAGTGTTTTTGCGGTAAAACGGCTCCCCATCCAAGACTGCATAGTGCGATCTAGATTAATGAAAGTGTTTTCACGCACATAAAAATCCAGAGCTACCTTGAGGAAATCCTTCCAGTCGGCCAACGTCAAATTAGTCTTGGCACCAGCGGAATTACCTACAACAGGACACGCCTTCACTTCGAGCCAATAATTAGGAGCTGTTTGAATTTTTTCTAGACCCGCGTAACCGATTTTAACCAGTCCCAAGGTTTCAGTGCTGTTCTGATTTTTTGGTCTACGCGCATATTCGCGTGCAAGCAGTAAACGCGCCATGGTGCCAGCCGCTTTGTTTCCCTCAAACAGCATGGGGTTGGCGTACTTGTTGTATTCAAGAATTGATCCGTCGATATCCTTCGAACTAGCCAACTCATGGACCATTTCATCCCAGCTCAATACCGCAGCTTTGCTCCAATTACCGACGCCAGATTTGACTTGCTCAGCTTTGGCTCGAATATCGGCGGCAACTGCGGCCATTCCCATTTTTTCAAGCTTTTCAGCCTGCTCTATGAGTTCTATGTAGTTACCGGTAGGAATATCTTGTGGTACCGACTCTATCTTTGCCTGTGCATTACGCAAAGTTTCGAACACCAAACCGCGCAACCGTGAACGTTCGGCCTCTTGCTGCATGCGTACGGCCATCCGAGCGGTGCCCTGACGGCTGTCGGTGAAGGTGATTAGCTTGCGGCCACGGCCAGGCAGCTCTTCGGGTGACTTACCATCACAGTCTTCTTTGTCAGGATCTGGACAGAACTCCAAGACGGTTGGCACTGCGTTAGCTACATAGAAAGGGGCGCCGAGATACGCCTTGCGTAGGTAGTCCCGGCCATCCGAAATAGCTAACTCGCAGTGACTGCAACACGAGTCTTTTTCAAACGCAGTTATGACGTGAATACAGTTGTTCCCGGTCAGACCGCCTAGCTTTTGCGTTTCCAAATTCAAATTAATTGAAAAATATGGATCGTGGGCCGCAGGCAGGCCGGCCAGAACCATTTTTTGCGCGCGGCTGTGTTTGGCTGATGACGTAATCTCCTGATTGAGTGGAGTGTCTTCCTCGGTATTTTCGTAATGCAGAGCAAACTCGTCCCCTGCATGGGGGCTGAGCTGCTGCAGCTCCCCTGCACGGTCTTCCGCCAGCAGGTGCGGAGTCTTGCAGTCGTTACAAAACCCTAACTCATACACCGGGGCACGGCACTCGCAGCGAGCCTGCCGGGTAACGTACACATTGCCAAATGGCCAGTCGGTCAAATGCTTCGACTTGGCACTGCACTTCGGATCTACACAGGCCCATAAGCCATGCAGCATGCGCTGGAATAAATGGATACGTAGCTTAAGAAATGGTGCTTCCTGCGCACTCCGACGTGTGCCCGTTAGTAGGTCTAGCCAATTGAGGAGCTCACGTTGTCGTCCCTCTTGACTAGGGCTTTTCAGCTCATCGGCAACGTAGCTAATGAGATCGTTTAGATCTAACGGTTTATCACTACTGACTATGGCGTGTCGTAATTGGCGAGCGATATGACTAGTTGTAAGTGCACCGAAGCGATCAGCTGAAACGTCTGCGGTTGCGTCAATCTCACGCAGAGCCTGGAGCTCTAATTTCTGCGGGGTATAGCTCTGTTGGATGTCAGGCCAAATACGGGAGCCACTAATAACTTCAACTTGATCCAAACGGACGCCAGCTAAACTGGCCAAGTAAGCCTGAAGATTCTCTTTTGCATCCTCACCGGCGATGGTTGCCGAGGTGGCAATAAAGCGAACCTGTTCCGGATTTCTACCGAAAGCTTGCACAACACGGCGCAATAACAGCGACATTTCTGCCGCCTGTGAGCCTATGTAGGTGTGGGCTTCATCCAATACAATCCAGCGCAGGGATTGCTCGCGGCGAGATATATCGAGTATGGGGCTATCGACTTGACGCACCAGCATGTACTCAAGCATGGTGGCATTGGTCATTAGGATTGGTGCAGGTTCTTTGCGCAGCAATTCGCGCGAAAGAATTTGGTTAGGTTTACTCTGCTGTTCTTTGCGAACAATGGTCGCACTTTCTTCCGTTTTACCGTTATACAAACAAAAACGAATGTCTTGGTCATAGTCCCGCGTCCAGGCATCCAGACGCTCTTGTTGTGAGTTGATTAGCGCATTTAATGGATAGAGAAAGAGCGCGCGTACTCCGATGAGCGGTTTTTGATACTTCTCACGCTCACGTACCAGATCCTCAAGAATCGGCACCATAAAACATTCGGTTTTTCCCGAGCCTGTACCGCTGGTGATCACCGCCGACATTGGCTTGTTACTGAGTAGCGTTTGCCAAGCATGTAGCTGATGGACGTAAGGCCTTGCCGTTCCTGGAAACTGATAGGCATGAGCATTTTGCAGGGTATTCAATAGGCTCGGCGAAAGCAGTGATCCGCGCAAATCCGCCAAGGTCTTCCCAGACTCTCGCCAGCCGAAAGTGTGCTCAAATACTGGCGGCGCTAGAAAGCAACCCTCGGCGCCAAGCTCATCGCTCATCTGCTCGGCTAAATGATGGCGCAGGCCGGCATCGTTAATACCCAGTACGCTGAGTGTGGCTTCACGGGTACGGCTTAAGCTTTGTTCGATTAAATCCTTGAAAGACTGCATACAACTCCTCAGGCGTCCTCAGACGAGGCCAGCAAATACGAAACCATCATGGCATGGACACAGGTGTACCAGCCCTGCCGATCAAAATCAGAAAGCATGCGAATGGAAAATTTAAGGTAAGCCATGTCCCCTGGCAGGACTGAAAGTGTGGCTTTGCCCGCAGTGACATAAGCCATGAAGATCGGTAAATAGGTCACAGCATCAGAAAACTCAACTAGCGAGAGGGCTGTAACAAGACGCGGCAGATCTTGCTTATCTGCCCACTGTGAAAGCTCTTGACCTAATTCGGTAGGCCACTTCTGGTTGGACTCATGGTTACGCCGCAGGTCTTGATACCAGTCGGGCAGTACATATTCCACTGGGGCTTTGATGAGACTACGTTTATCCCCCGTAGACAAATAGTCACCTAGGTAGTCAAAGCCCGAGACCACGCTACGCAACACTGTCTTACGGTTGTTTTCGAGGTTTTCGATCATGGCGCGGGGTAAGCCTAATTGGGTGAGCCAGCCACGAAAATAGGCATAGGTCGAAACCCAAAGCGGTAGTGGTAGACACTCCCAGATAACAGCCAGTTCGTCACGAATGCGACCACAGAACGTCTCGTCCATTTCTAAACGAAATACGGCCGCAGCTAAAGCGGATGGGTTGCGTGAGAGTGAAAGCCAGCTTTCGAAGGAGGAAAGCGGTAGATGGCTGAAGTTTTGTTTAATATCTGCCAGGTACTGCCAGCCACTGTGGTTGAGGTCGCCGGCCATGGCCGCAATCTGGTCGTCGATCAATCGGGGCGCACTTAGAGGATGAAAAAGCTGCGTGGCCCGATGCAGGGAGTGTACATCGCAAGAGTTGTCAGCGATGGTTGTCGATGGGATGTAGAGTTGCGGTCGGAACTGGACACCAGAGTCGTTGGCTGGGTACAGCAGCCATGGACCGTCGCTCTGCATTGCATTGGACGGCACAAACCAGCCGGTGCCTACCCCTTCGCTGGTGCGCTCAGAGACCCGTACAGGCGCACGCTTAGGGTCTGGCAATAGCATCGCTTCAACCTTCGCATCAGACAAAATCCTAGTGCTGGATATGGCTGTGATAGAAAACATCGTACGGCCTTCCCACTGGATGCGGCCATTGTAACGACGCACATTAAGTCGCAGTAGGCGCTGCTCTGTTTCTAGCGTCAGCTGGATGTAGGCATCTTGTTCGTTAACTGCGCCGAGCATTTGCAGCATATCGCTCTGGTAGCTGAACAAATTAAGCAACAGCGGTGTCGGACCGACATGGATCAC
This sequence comes from Halopseudomonas pelagia CL-AP6, assembly GCF_000410875.1. GTDB lineage: Bacteria > Pseudomonadota > Gammaproteobacteria > Pseudomonadales > Pseudomonadaceae > Halopseudomonas > Halopseudomonas pelagia. The sequence goes on along the minus strand of NZ_AROI01000027.1, from coordinate 3,202 downwards.
ATAGTGACGCTTGGGATTTGGCTTGGCCTGGCTGATTAGCTCCAGTTGCAGATGGAAGTCTTGGCCTTGAGTAAGTCCAGATGACAGCGCAATTCGCATTCCCAGTAGCTCATCAAGAGTCAGCTCGCGATTGCTCGATGGGTTTTCATCGTGACCAATTAAACGCGCACCTTGATAGGGGTAAGGTAAGCGTAATCTCACGGGCTCAATGCTTGAGTCGCTACTGACCTCTAGTGTGAAGTTTGCCGGCGGCTCTTCACCTTTAGCTTGTAAATAGATTAAGCGGCCCTGATCCGACTCGCCATCACGCGTTTTCAGGTCGCTGTTGCGGATCTCCAGCTGTAGCCCTTGTCCGTTGCGCACTAGCATCCGTGCGGGTTGATTGTTTATGGCGGGAAACAGCGACAGGGTGAAGCCGTCAGGTAGCACGCCGAAACGGCGGTGCAACAGCGTTTTCCCCTGAGCAGAGCGAATGCAATAACGCATAACCCCGGCAAGATTAGCGCTACGCATATCACCCACGCTTTGTCCGTTGGCAAGCTGCAGCAGCTGATCCTGGCGATAGGAGTATTCTGCGGGTAACTCAAGGCGTGGCCAGCCGATGAATATGTTACTGGGGTTGGGTTCTACCCCGTTACTGCGGACACTTTTGAAAAGAGGCACAATGTGCCAAAGGAGTGTTCATGTCCAAACGCAGAAGATACAGCCCCGAATTCAAGCGCGAAGCCATCGCGCTATCTCGCCAGCCAGGTGCCAATTGCCGCCAGGTAGCCTTAGAGATTGGCATTAATCCCAACCTGCTGTCCCGGTGGGCGCGTGAAGCCGAAGAGGTGCCAAGCAAGGCCTTCAAGGGCTCGGGAACGCCGCGTGACGAAGAGCTTGCCCACTTGAAGCGCGAACTGGCACGAGTAAAAAAGGAACGCGATTTTTTGCGCGAAGCGGCAGTGTTCTTTGCAAAGGAGTCGTCCTGAGGTATCAGGCGATTCAACACTGTCGCAGTCTTTTCCCGATACGTCTTATGTGCCGTTGCCTGAAGGTATCGGCCAGCGGCTATTACGCTTGGGCATCTCGTCCGCAGTCCAGCAGGGCAAGAGCGAACGACCGTCTGTTGACGCGTATCAAAGAGATTCACGATGACAGTGGCGGAATGCTTGGGTCGCCTCGAGTGCACGAAGACTTGGCTGCCGAAGGCGTTGTAGCAAGTCTGAATCGTGTCGCAAGGCTAATGGCCAAGCACGGCATTCAGGGGTGGCCCCGCAGGAAGCGCGGACGCCTCGGACGCGCATCAAATCGGCCACAAGGTATTCAGAATCATCTTGAGCGGGATTTCTCCGCACTGGAACCTGATACCAAGTGGGTCACTGACATAACGGAGATCTCCACGCAGGAAGGAAAACTATTTCTCTGCGTGGTCCTGGATTTGTTCAGCAAGCTGATCGTCGGCTGGTCTATGCACCACAGGCAGGATCGGCAGATGGTAATCAGAGCCGTTCAAATGGCTGTCTGGCAACGTCAGGGCAAAACCCCGGTGATATTGCATTCAGACCGAGGCAGCCAGTTCACCAGCGGTGATTACCAGCGATACCTAGGCAGTAACGATTTGGTCAGCAGTATGAGCGCGGTTGGCCATTGCGGAGACAACGCCGCCTGTGAGGGGTTCTTCGGAATGCTGAAACGAGAGCGAGTACACCATCGGCGTTACCGTACGCAGGACGAGGCAAGAGCTGATCTGTTTGAATACATCGAGCGGTTCCATAATCCCAGGATGCGACGTAGAGTTGCTGCTCAGGATCGGAAGCTCACAGCCGTTTTATAACCGTCCGTGGAAACGGGGTAGAACCCGACGTAGTTATATAAAGATAATTGTTTATTCCGCTTTAGCCTTGCCGGCCGTCGTTTAGGTGGCTATTTCGCATCTAAGGGCGCTAGAATCTCCCGCCAAGAAATAGTAGTGTCTGGCTCAATGGTATCAGCAGCCGAAAAAGGAAGATCGTCTTCGCTTTATCGAGGAACTGACCGCCCGCTACAAATGAGCCAAGAGGGCTTATGAGCATTCAAATGGAATTGCCAGAGATTGCCTGGTATTTGTTGCAGTGCAAACCTCGTCAAGACGCTCGAGCGCAGGAACACCTCACTCGGCAGGGCTTCGAATGCTTCAACCCCAGCACTTTGATACAAATTATCAAGCACGGGTCGATGAAGCAGAAGATCCAGCCCCTGTTCCCAGGCTATATTTTTGTCCGCGTAAAAGCCGAAGATAACTGGACCGCGCTGCAGTCTACCCGGGGCGTGACCCGCATTGTGGCATTCTGCGGCAAGCCCTGCAGAGTGAGTGATGACATCATTACCCACCTGCGAGAGCGCTGCGCAAAAGCAGTAGAAACCCAAGCACTGACTCCAGGTGATCACATTCACGTAAAAGTCGGTCCGTATGCGGAACTAGATGCGATCTTCCTCTCGATGGATGGCGAACAGCGGGTGATGCTGCTGCTGAACGTGTTAAACAGGCAGCAGGTGGTGAAAGTGCCTCTCGCCCATATCATTTCCTAGAGCATGATCATGCTTAATGTCGCGCTGGCATGTCGCGCTGGCGCAAAAACACCTCCCCCCCTGAACTCTGTGATTTAAAGCGGGCACCCGTGTTCTGGGCTTTAGCAAAGCATCTGAATAAGATGCCCGCTAAAACCGGCATGCTAATTGCTTTGGTCACAGTAGATTCACACAGATGAATTACCTTACTCAAACTGTCACCGGATTTTTCCTTATAAATGGTACTGCCTACCACAACCAATGCCCGTAGTTGCCCAGCAAGAGCACATCTTGTGCGGTAGCGCGCCCCATTTTCCAGTCAGGCACTCTGCACCAAATTGATCCTTAAATATCGTAAGCGCGTCTTATGTGTGCACATTTATTAAGGCCCAAACCTGAAGTAGATTAAAAGCCAATAACTCATCTGGATGCCTTGGTGGTTCTTACGAAGAGCCCGCTCGCAAAGGGTATCACCGGGGCTGCAACCAGCTTCGTGTGCATGTCGTCCCGCGACAGGACCTTCTTTCCCGTTCCAGAGAACCCTGCGCCCTTGCGCACGGGAACACTGAATAATTCATGCGTTATGACTTGCGGCCTCCCCGGCATCAACAAGCATTCCGTTGGCGACATTGGCCCCACACAAGACCGACTTTCGTAAGCATCCGGTAAGTAC
>NZ_AROI01000026.1 GCF_000410875.1 Halopseudomonas pelagia CL-AP6 | reverse complement strand
TACCGGGGTGCCCCCATCCGCCCTTACGGAGCACCGAGTTCATCAGCCGTCATGCACGGGCCACAAGGCCCGCCATCATCACGAGCCTTGCAGCGTTAACGCCTTCACTATGCTGTCGAATGCGTTGTCGGCCAGTGCGCGCAGTTCGTCATCGGTACGGTCCTGAATCGGGTGGGGTACGAACACCATCTTCGGGTCCATGCCCAATGCCTTGGACTGCAACGCTGCGGCTTCAACGAATTCGCTGGAAGCAATGCCTACACCGGGAATCTGCCGGCCTTCCAAGTCGCCTATATCATGCATACAGCACGAGGTACAGGAGCCTCAGTCGGCCAGGCCTTCCACCAGCAGATTGCACTCACTGGCGATCTGCTGTTTCAGATCGGTGGGCGCGATACGGGCGAAGGTAGGCTTGCGATAGCGTTTTACCTCGATGCCACGCTCGCTGAGCAGCTCATCCAGACGATCCAGCAGCACGTTGCCACGTGCCTTGGAAATATCCAGCAAGCCGACAGTCAGCCCCTCCAGCGTGGCGGGTCTGGCCGTTAACGCGCGGTTGGTCGCCGAACGTTCAGCGGTCGGGTCGAGCAGTATGGTCGGCGATATCATGCCGTTACCTCCTTGCTAACCGGGATGGAGCCGGTAGGGCCGGATGCAGCCCAACCAGCGATAACGGCGGAGAACAGACCGGCCGGGCCACCGGCCCTGACGATCAGTAATCCACCGGGGCGAAACTTGGGTAGATCGGCGCCGGCAAAGTTCTCCGGCATACCTTCGGTAATCTCCTGAGCACCCATCACCAAGTCCTTGCCAGGCAAGGTTAGCAGGCGGGCCAGTTCTTCGTGCAGGCGCGCCTTGCTCCAGCCGGCATCGGTAAATACTCGGCAGTGTTCGGGTGATACTACCAGGATGGCGTCGCCATGCATGACCAGCTTGTAGTGATCGACTGCGCGTAATGACAGGGCAAAACTGCGCGCCAGGGATTCGGGGGTACGTGATTTCTGATCAACAATAGCCTGTACGCCTTCGGCGGCAAATAGCGTGACCACTGACTGATCGGAGCTGAAACCGCGCTCCACCGCCAGGGAGTCCCAGTCGCTGTCTTCAGCTTCGGCAAAGCAAAAGGTGTATTTGCCGGGTGTGCCCATGGTCGCGCGGTCAATCTCGCCGGGACGCCCGCCACCGACATTGCGTACCACCAACTGCAGCGCTCGGCCAATACTGGCATTGGCGCGATTGCCCTGACCCAGACAGTTGACGCCGGCATTCATGCCGATGCGTTTGGTCACCGGACCATTGACCAGCACCAGCGGGCCGGCAAACATGGTGGTGCAGAGTATGCCGTGCATGCCGAACTCGTCGATCAGTGCAGCTTCCACGGCGGCCAGTACCACGGGCATATATTCGGGCTTGCAGCCGGCCATAACGGCGTTGATTGCGACCTTTTCCACGGTGCAGGGCACCAGATCCGGCGGCATCAGCCCGAGTACCTCATCGGCCTTGCGACTGGTGCCCAGCAGCATGCGATAGACGCGTTCAGGTGTTGGCGGGACGACCGGCAGACCATCACTCCAGCCACGCTCGTGGCAGGCTTCGATAGGGTCTTCGCTGTCGCCGATTTCCACCTCGCGGGATTGAAAGGTCACGGCTCCGAAGCGGATCGCCAATGTCTCAGCCATGCCCGGGTCCTGGGTTTTGGAGCCGCAGCCGGGGCGGGAAGGGGGCAGATCCGCACCCAGGTCCGAGATGCCGCTCAGCTGTTCCCAGTCTTCACGGAACCAGCCGTAGGTACGGTTCAGTTCTTGGCCGTTGGTGCGCTGAATCAGGGTGGGGACGATTTCACAGTCCAGCCGCCAGGACCATTCCAGGCTGTCGTCCTTAATCTGCAGACCGGAGCCCACATTGAAATCGGCGGTGTCCTGCACGATTACGGTGAGCGGTTGATCGCCATTGGCCAACTCGGCCAGCACGGGTTCGATCAGGGCGCAGGTCGGACAGGCGCGCTTGAGGATGACGATGAGTCCATCAGGTAATGTTTGCATACCTGAGTTGTAGCAGTTTGAGCGTCACAGGCAAGCACTATCATCGGGTTTGATATTACCTGCCCACTGTCATAGATCGAGACGATTTTGGCGCCAAATCAGTGCGTGCGGTAGTGTCTCAGCTAGCCAGTGCGGTCAATCTGTCCCGCCGACCGCTTCCGCCATGTTCCAGCAGCGCGGAAAGACGTACATCGGCTCCAATCACATATCGCAGTGCCCCATCCTGGGAGAACACCGGTGCTGACAGGGTGAAGCAAAAGGCATCGGTGGCGGAGGACCGGTAAACCGGACTGATATGGGGCGTCAGTTGGTCTTTCGCGCTGCGGAACCAGCTTCGGCTCGACCAGTTGCTGCCTTTCATACTCTGGGCGCTGCTGCTTTCCAGATCCGCCGCCGGAATATTCTCACTGACTTGTACGCCATCCGCGCCTACCAGGTACATCAGTTCGAAGCGGGTGTCCTGGGCCAGACAATCGCGCATAAGTTTCTCTGCGTCATGCACGCCGGCAGACAGACCCGGCTCGCTTGCCAGCGTCACTACACGCTGGCGTATCTGTTGGTGTACACCCAACTGAAATTCGCCCAGTCCTTCCAGTAGCCGGTCGCTTTCCAGGCGAACGGCGTCGCTGTGCTCACGGACTTGGGTCGCGCTCTGCTTCAGTTCACCCGCGACGTCAGCGACCTTTTGCACGTCGGCGCTGACCGAGCGCACCGCCGCACCGATCTGCTCAGTACCACTGGCCATGCCAGCCACACGCTGATCCAGTTGTGCCATGGATCCGGTTGCGTGGGTGAGTCCCTGGTCGACTCTTAGAATGCCGTCACGACCGTCTGAAATGGCCTGATGCATGCTGTCGCCGGCCTGATTCAAACGTTGCATACCGCCGCGCAAACCATTGATGATCTGTCCGACCTGATCCGTCGCCTGGGTGGTATGCCCGGCCAATCGCCGGACTTCATCGGCTACGACGGCAAAGCCGCGGCCTTGCTCTCCGGCACGGGCTGCTTCGATGGCGGCATTTAGTGCCAGCAAGTTGGTCTGCTGAGAAATATTGGCAATCATGGCGATCACCTGGTTGACCTCTTCAAGCTGCTTGCTGAGGGTTTGAATTTCCGCTGCAAGCAATTGCTCTGTTGTCTGTATGGTTTCGACTTGACCCAGAACCAGTTGACTGTCGGTTTCGCAGGCCTGCAGTTGCGCGGCTACGCTGTTGGCCAGGTTGGCCACGGCTGTCGCCCCCGGCACCAGTTCGGACTCCAGGCTTGCACTGATTTCTTCAATTGCGCTGGCGATCATCTCCGACGACTCTGCCAATTGATCGCCCTGGGTTTCTGTCGCTCTTGCAATGCTGGCCAGCTTGGGTGCGTGGGCGGCGATGCCGACGGCTGCGTGCAGGCTGAGGGTGATGCGCTGTTGCAGCTTGCCGATCAATTGACCAAGCTTGCCGCGCAGACCGGTTTGCTCAGGCACGCTGACACTCAGGTCGAGGTGATCGAATAACTTGTCCAGTTGTTCGACATCGCTTCTATCTTTACGCGAGAAGTTAAAAAGACTCATGACAGATTCCTTGGCAGAGTTGAGCTATCAATCTGATATCAGTCTTTGCTGCCAAGCAAATAGAGTGCCACGCTGCAGGCTGCGAATCTGCGTGCAGATCGGCGGATTAGTGCAATGATTTGGTGCGAGCGGTGGTTCGAGAGAGTGAAATAGTGCATTCAGAGCTGCGGGCTTTCTGAACGCAGCGGCCTCCGTGCGAGCGACCGCCTTGCGCCCTGCGTGCGGCATGTACTTATCTGTGCATTAGGCTGTGCCAAAAAAAAACGGGCGCTTTCGGCGCCCGTGTCTTATTGCAGCATCTGTCTTTTATCAGGCGCCGGTCCAGCGCTTGAGTACCAGTGTGGCGTTGGTGCCACCAAAACCAAAGCTGTTGGACATCATCAGATCCGCAGCTTCATCGGCACGCTCAAGCAAAATTGGCAGGCCAGCGGCGTTCTCGTCCAGTTCTTCGATGTTGGCCGAAGCGGTGAGGAAGTTATCACGCATCATCAGCAGGCAGTAGATCGTTTCCTGTACGCCAGCGGCGCCTAGCGAGTGGCCGGAGAGGCTCTTGGTCGAGCTGATTTTCGGTGCCTTGTCGCCAAATACTTCACGGATCGCCTTGAGTTCTGCGACGTCGCCTACCGGTGTGGAGGTGCCGTGGGTATTCAGGTAGTCGATAGTGCCATCAACGGTCGCCAGTGCTTGTTGCATACAACGCACTGCGCCTTCACCGCTGGGAGCGACCATGTCGTAGCCATCGGAAGTAGCGCCGTAGCCAACCACTTCGGCGTAGATTTTCGCGCCGCGGGCCAGGGCGTGTTCCAGTTCTTCAACCACGACCATGCCGCCGCCGCCAGCGATGACGAAGCCGTCACGCTTGTTGTCGTACGCGCGCGAGGCTTTCTCTGGCGTGTCGTTGTATTGGGTGGAAAGGGCGCCCATCGCATCGAACAGCATCGACTGCGACCAGTGCTCTTCCTCACCGCCGCCGGCAAAGACCATATCCTGCTTGCCGAGCTGAATCTGCTCCATGGCGCTGCCGATACAGTGAGCACTGGTAGCACAGGCGGAAGAGATGGAGTAGTTGACACCCTTGATCTTGAACGGGGTGGCAAGGCAAGCGGAGACGGTACTGCCCATGGTCCGCGGTACGCGGTACGGTCCAATCTTCTTCACGCCCTTTTCACGCAGGATGTCGATCGCTTCCATCTGATTCAGCGTGGACGCGCCGCCGCTACCAGCGATCAGGCCGATACGCGGGTGGCTGATGTCCTCAGCACTTAGGCCGGCATCGGCGATGGCCTGCTGCATTGACAGGTAGGCGAAGCCTGCAGCGTCACCCATAAAGCGCTTGACCTTACGGTCAATGGCGGCTTCCAGGTCAATATCAATGGTGCCGGATACGTGGCTGCGCAGCCCCATTTCCGCATAGGATGCATTATGGCGAATGCCTGATTTGCCAGCTTTCAGGCTGGCGGCGACCGATTCCAGGTCCTGGCCCAGGCAGGAGATGATGCCCATACCGGTAATAACGACGCGACGCATGGTGAGTATCCTCAGAAGCTATCGGTAGATGTAAATAGACCTACCCGCAAACCTTCGGCGGTGTAGATTTCACGCCCATCGACGGCCATGCTGCCATCGGCAATGCCGAGGGTCAGGGCGCGATTGATGGTGCGTTTGATATGGATGGTGTAGGTGACTTTCTTCGCGGTCGGCAGCACTTGGCCAAAGAACTTGACCTCGCCCGAGCCCAAGGCGCGGCCCTTGCCTTCATAGCCGAGCCAACCCAGGTGAAAGCCAACCAGTTGCCACATGGCATCCAGACCCAGGCAACCGGGCATGACGGGGTCACCTTCAAAGTGGCAGGCGAAAAACCAGAGATCCGGAGTGATATCCAGTTCGGCGACGATTTCACCTTTGCCATATTTTCCGCCAGTGTCGCTGATATGCGTAATGCGGTCGATCATCAGCATGTTGGGGGCGGGCAATTGTGCGTTTCCGGGACCGAACAATTCGCCACGGCTGCATTGAAGCAACTCTTCCCGGGTATACGCATTCTGTTTAGACATGTTTGCTCCTGCTCAACCCCGTTCGGTGGGGTGCGATTAATTCGGTTCTGCGGTGCTTACGGATTTATCCGCCAGCGTAAGTTCAGACTGCCCGTCCCGGTTTGGAGTCACAACCGGGCACAGACTGACGAGTCAGGCGTTGAGGATACCTGCGATGGGGGCCGAGGACAAAGATTCTCTGCCCCCGACCAAGGCAGTGTTGCGCTGAGTTAATCCAGTTCGCCGTATTCAGCCTGGAATTGGTCGCGCAGTTCGCGCTTGAGCACTTTGCCAATCGCGCTGCGTGGCAGTTCGTCGGTGAGGATCAAGCGGTTCAAGCGTTGGGTCTTGCCGACCCGCTCATTAAACCACTGGCAGATCGTCTGCGCGTCGGCCTGCACGCCGGGTCGCAGCACGGCATAACCTACCGGGGTCTCGCCCCAGTTGCGCGATTGAACGCCGATCACGGTTACTTCCAGCAGGTCTGGATGTTTGCGCAGTTCCTGCTCCAGATCGCTGGGGTAGATATTGAAGCCACCGCTGATGACCATGTCCTTGCGTCGATCCATCAGGGTCAGGAAACCTTCGTTGTCGAAGCGGCCGACATCGCCGGTGCGGATAAAGCGCTTGCCTTCAGCATCGTACCATTCGGCCTCGGCGGTCTTCTCCGGTTTGTTCAGGTAGCCGGTCATCATCGCTGGCGAGTGCCCGACGACTTCGCCGATTTCCCCGAAGGGCAATTCCACGCCGTCTTCATCGATTACGCGCATATCGTGATTTTCCAGGGGCTTGCCGACGGTGGCGAGCTTATCCGGAAATTGATGGGCAGCGAGCATGCACGAGCCTCCGCCTTCGGTCATACCGTAAAACTCGATCAGCCCGCCAGGCCAGCGCTGGAGAATGTCGGCTTTGAGTTCGGCGTGGAAGGGCGCGCTGGTGCTGAACTTCATCTGGAAGGACGACAAATCGTATTGGTCGAAATCCTCGCGGGCCATGATGCGTTGGTACTGCACCGGCACCAGCATGGTATGGGTTGCTGACAGCTGTTCTGCCAGCTTCAGGTACTTGGCTGCATCGAACTTGGCCATCAACACAACGGTACCGCCCAGGCCGATCGAAGGCAGGAAGGACACCAGCGTGGTGTTGGAGTACAGCGGGGTAGAAATCAGCGTGACGCACTCTGGCCCGTAGCCAAATACAATGCCACGCTGAATATGTGACCAGCGCATGCCGTGTGATTGCACGATGCCTTTGGGCTCACCAGTTGTACCGGAGGAGTAGATGATATTGAAGGGCATCTCCGGGGTGATGTTAACCGGGATGGGTTTGGTGTCGGCAAGCCATTGCGTAAAGCCCAAGTCTGCGCAACTATCATCCATGCTCAGCAGTGTGATCTGGTGTTGCTCTGCGGTACTGCGCAGAGCCTGATCAACGGCCTGGTCGACGAAGACCAGCTTGGCGGCAGAATCCCTGATCATGGTGACCAGCCCTTCCGGTGTGGAGGAGGGCGCCAGTGGCGCCACAACCACACCCGCACGCAGCGCGCCGATATACAACAATGCATAGGGGATTGAATTGCTGCCGCAGATGGCGATGCTGTCACCGGGTCGGAAACCGTCCCGTTGCAGCGCAGCGGCCACCTGGTCGACCTTGAGATCAAGCGCGGCATAATCAAGCTGCTGACCGTCCTGAATCAGCGCCGGATGGTTGCCTCGCGTCCTGGCGTGCAGGGCGATGAGGTCAGGCAATACGCTAAAGGGCGTCTCAAGGGTGATAGTCATGGGGACGATACTCGCGGGCAGTTGATGACAGCTGCCTAGTATCGCCGCTCGATGCGGCCTTGCACAGGAGTGAAATAGTGCTGGATCAGTACCGTCAATGATCACCTCTGCCGGGCTGCAGTTGCTCTTCCAAGGCCTTTTGCAAAGCCCGGCGAGACAGCGGTTTGCTGAGAAAACCCTGCATTCCGGCTTCCACACATTGCTGACGATCATCCTGCATCGCACTGGCCGTCAGCGCGATGCAACTGATCGGTGGTTGCTGCTGCTGATCGCAGTACGCCAGGTATCTGCGGTAGACGCTAAATCCATCCATATCCGGTAGCTGCAGGTCCATCAGAATTGCCGAAAACGCCTGCTCGCCATGGGTCAAATGGTCCAGTGCGGCTCGACCGTCTTCGGCGGTCACCACCTTATAAGACAGACTGTGCAGCATGCCCTCAATGACCATCTGATTGACCGGGTTATCTTCGACCAGCAAAATGGGTAGCGCCGGAGTGGCGCCTGTCTGGGCATCAGGCACGGCACTAGAGGCGTCCGGTTGAAGATCGGTGAGCGGCAGAGATAGGCTCAGGGTGAAGCACGAGCCTTGGCCTTCAATGCTTTGGGCATCCAGGCTGCCGCCCATCTTGAGTGCAAAGGTTCTGGCGATCGAGAGACCCAGGCCCGTGCCACCAAAGCGCCGAGAGGTGCTGCTATCGGCCTGCTGAAAAGCATGGAACATGCTCTCCAGCCGCTCGGGCGCAATGCCTATACCGCTATCGCGAACCTCGCAACGCAGCTGAATGCTCCGCCCTTGGTCTTGTAGACGCCAATGGGCGTCAACCTCGATGCTGCCTTGCTCGGTAAATTTAAGCGCATTGCCGATCAGGTTGACCAGTATTTGGCGGATCCGAGTCGGATCGCCAATGACCGCTGGATAAACCGGAGTGCCCTGGGTGGAAACCTTTAACGCGAGGCCTTTTTGGGTTGCAGTATGTTCGAAGACGGTGACCGAGTGATGGATTAATTCGGGCAAATTGAACGCGATTTCTTCAAGTTCCAGCACCCCACGCTCGATTCGCGAAAAATCAAGTATGTCGTTGATTACGTGCAACAGATGGTCCGTCGACTCCCCGGCGATCTGTACATATTCAGCCTGCTCGCCGCTTAGTTCGGTCGTTTCCAGCAGTTGCAGCATGCCCAGTACGCCGTTCATGGGGGTGCGCAGCTCATGGCTCATCATGGCCAGGAAGTCGGATTTGGCCCGGTTCGCCGCCTCAGCTTCTTCCCGCGCGGTATTCATCTGCTCCATGGCTTGCTGTTGTTCCTGGGCGGAGCGTTGTAAGGCGCCAGCGAGCGTATTGATGTTATGCATCAGCTTGCCCATCTCGTGCTGTTGATCTTCGGTGAGCCGCGTATCCAGATGCCCTTCCTGCAACGCCTGTACTGCTTGGCTCATCCGTGCCAACGGGCTGGACAGCGCACTGGCCAGGCGTAGCGCGAGGATCAAGGCAGCGAAAATGACTAGCGTAGCAAGTAGTAACGCGCGCAGGAGAATGTCTTCCTGACGATCATCGAATGCTTCCCTGCTCAGGCCGATGCGTACCTGCCCCAGATAGCGGAACGCGCTATCAAGCTGGGTAACAGGCGCATCCAGGAGATACAGCTCGTTTTGTAGCGGGATACTTTGACGCTGAATATCGGCGGCAAAATACTGTAGTGGCAGGGGCTGCAACTGTTGTTCCACCGATTGCAGAGCCAGCATCAACTGACCTGCCTGATCATATACTTCGACACTGCGTACATGGGGGGTGTCCAGTGCACCCCGGATTAAACTATCGAGGGTCTTCAGGTTGCCGCTGATCACCCCGTATTCTGCGGTGGGTGCCAGTTGCTCGGCAATCAGTGCCCCGGTCTCCTGCATTTGGCGATCCACGTCGTCGAGACGCGCGCTGACGAAGTAGGCAAAGACCACCAGTCCCAGCATCAACGCAGGAGCCAGAGCGATCAGAATCAGCCGGTTGTGAATGCTGCCGGTCTGCCACAGACTCATTGGCGCTCCTCCTGTTGTCTCAGCTTGTCAGCCAGGTCTTCATCATTCGGTGGTGGGAAGCCGAGAGAGCGTGCCACCTGCGCGTTGCTGAGCACTGAAAAATAGCGCGGGTAATCTATTGCTCCTGGTTGCCAGGGGCGAGTGAGCGTGTCATCAACACTCTGGGCCATCTGGCTTGGTGTGCTGTAGGTGGTGCTCAGACTGCCGGCGTTAATAAAAGGCGCACTAGGGCCAATGAGTACCTTGTTACGTGTGTAGCTGCTGAGCAGGATGGCTTTCAAGTTATTGGCGTTGTAAATGCTCGGGTCGTCGATGGCAACCAGTACATCGCTGTTTTCGAGCAGTTCGGTCAGTTGTCTGCTGAGCTGCTGCTGGTTTTCAAGCGGCAGACTGAAAAAATCAACACCTATGGCGCTGGAAGCCTGTTGCCATTCGGCCAACTGCGCCTGATGAGCGGGGCTATACAGGGCACCAATAGCGGATAGCCTGGGTGTTAATAATGAAGCCAGCTTCAGTTGTCTGGATGGTGCCGGGTTGGCCAGGATTATCTGGATGTGATCTGGCAGGGGCAGCCATTTCTGGTCCGCGAGGCTACTGCGGCTGATATAGATGCCAATGGTGGGTGTATCGATATTCTGCTCCAGCCGCCATTGCATGCTAGTGCTGCCCATGACGACCAGCAGTGAGGCGTTGGGTGCTGGATCATTATTCGCGAGGTTATGCACCAGCACCTCATCCTCGCTGCGTTGGGCGCGCAGGTGGTCGATAAATTCTGCGGTCAGGCTGCTGGGGCCGGGGATGATCACCAATAGGGTATCGGCGTTGCTCAGGGAGGATAGCAGCAGGCCACAACCGATCAGCAGCAGGCGGAGGATCTTCATCGCCTGGATGCCAATATGATCAATCTGTTCATGCGACATTCCCTGTCTGCCATTGTAGTTATTCGGGGCAGATAATGCTGCCCAGACTGGCTTGCGAATTTCAGAAATTCAGCTCGGCGCTGAGGTAATACTGGCTGCGGCTGTTAAATACGTTCTCCGGCCAGGTCAGCCCTTCATCATCGAGCCGGTATTGCCAGGTCAGCGCCAGGTTGAGATGGCTGGTGCTGGTTAAATCAAAGCGTTTGGCGATACGGCTGTCAAGCCGTTCGAAGCGGCGCTCATTAAGCATGTCTGCACCATAGTAGATCAGGCTGCTGTCAATCTTGCCTGGCCATTGCCGTAACCACGCTGCGGAGCCGCTATTACGGGCGGTTAGCCGCTGATCCAGTCGATTGGTCGCGACGAAGTCAACGTAGGCATAGGTCAGTCTTAGGCGATCAGCGCGGGTCAGGCTCCAGTCTATTTGAGTTTCAGCGCCGGTAAAGCGGGAAAAACTGTTGTTATTGGGTACGAAGTTCACGATCTGCAGCGGCTGGCTGATCATATCCCTGATCTCGTCATAAAACCCCTTTATATCGATCGATAGACCCAGGTCATGAAAATAGCCGTTATAACCGACCTCGTGCGAGCGCATGCGCTCCTGCTTCAAGTTGCCGGGGCCCTGGGCCAGTGCGTAATACTGGTCACTACCGGAGACAGGACCGCTGAGATTGTCCGCGGTATAGGTCCAGTTAGCATTGTTCTCGTACATATCCGGAGAGCGCACTGCCTCGGAGTACACCGCACGCAGACTGTGGGTGGGACGCAGAAAAAAATGCGCGGCGACCCGTGGCGAGAGAGAAAAACCGCTGAGGCGGTCGTCCTCGGCCATCGCGCCGGCATGTAATAACCAGCGATGGTGCGGCCGGTACTCCAGATGGCCGAATAATTGGCCTATCTGGTTATCTACCCGACCGCCAAACAGCGTATCGGAGCTTGCCTCATCATACCGCAGACTGCCGCCAAACACGGTTCGCAGGTTATCCGCCAGTTGCATGGTGTTCTGTATTTCAATCTCGTAGCGCGTTTCACGCAGATTTTCGTTCAGATCCCAACAGGCAGGCTGGCCGTCGCGCGCGGCGGCATGCTCGGCGACCACGCTATCAACCAACGGCAGTAGCTCTGGTGGCAGACCGTCCTTATTGACCAAATAGTTGGCAGCGAACAGCGGATCGCCCCAGGACCCGCGATTGCGCAAGATGTAGTTGATCCGCCTGGGGTAGACATTACCCGCCTGGTATAAGGTGCGTAGTTCGGGTGAAAAAACCACAGGGGAATCGCAGGCCCGCCATTGGCTGAGGCGCTCCATATGCTGCGCATAGGTCTTGATTTCTAGACGATGTGAGGGAGAGAGGTCATTTTTCCAGTGCAGTTGGGCAAAGTAGTCTCTGGCCGTGACGTCGGAGTTGGCTTGGTGCTCGGACATTACCCGGTCGTAAGTAAAAGCAGTGTTGCTAGGCTCGGCCAGCACGGTGTAGTCGTTGTCGCGCTGGTTCGCGCCCTCCTTGGCACCGAATTGCCAGCTTAAGGTCTGACGGGCTGACAGGGTGGTGTCGCCCAGCAGGTTGACCGCGTTCAGGCGTCGACCGTCACGAAAGTCGTTACCGTCGTCATCGGAATCGAATCCAGTATCTTCCTTGCCGAATACGCTGAGCCGGGCCAGGCTATTGCCAAACTCGAAGCCTTGGCTACCGTACAGATCTTTTACTCCACGATTACCCTGGGTTACTTTCAACCGAGTGCCCTGGGATAATTCGGGGCGGGTGGAGATGATATTGATCACGCCCATCAGCGCATTGGCTCCGTAAGTGACTGTATTGGGGCCGCGAAACACCTCGATGCGTTCGATATCTTCTACAGCCAGCGGAATATCGCTCCAGTCCACTGTGGCCAGGCCAGGTCGGTAGACCGAGCGACCGTCAACCAGTACCTGCATGCGCCGGGCTTCGGTGGTATTGGTGCCATGGTAATTGGCGTTGGCTCGGGTGCCATCCAGGTAGCCTATCTTCATGCCAGGCACCAGACGGAGTATTTCTGGAATGTCTCGAGCACCGGTGGCGCGAATCAGTTCACGGTCGATAACGGTCATGCTGCCAGGTACTTCGGCTGGGGATTGTTTCAAGCGGGTAGCGCTTAGCACGGAAGGGAGCTCTGTGCTGCTAAGCGTCAGGTCATCCATGGCGTAACTGTGCATGCTCGCGGTCAGGCACAGCAGCGGAAAAAACGGTCGGTATAGAGGTGATGCCATTATTTTGCAACCATTCAGGTTTTGTCAGCCCATATTACGCAGAGGTGTGTTTTTTGCCACCGCTGGCTAACTGATGTATCGGCAACATCGCATTTAGCCTTAGCTGTTTTATACTGCTGCTATCAATCACTGTTTCAAGGATTTTAGATGACCGATCACAAGACACCTGTCTGCGTACTGGGTGGCGGGAGCTTCGGTACGACTCTGGCGGCATTAATGGCTGCTGAAGGTGTTCCTGTCACCCTGTGGCTAAGAGATGAAAAGGTCGCCGAAGAGATAACCCGGCTGCGTGAAAATAGCCGTTATATGCCCGGTGTCAAGCTTGACCCCAGATTGACCGTCAGTACTGACATGCAGGCGGCGGTGGCCGCCGCCGAGCTGGTGTTTCTGGCCATTCCAAGTTCGGCTTTTCGCTCGGTACTCAGCCAGATTGGTCCTGCACTGGCGGGCAAGGGTGTCATTAGCACCACCAAGGGCATTGAACAGCCGGGATTTCTGATGATGAGCGACATTGCCGCCCAGGAAGCGCCAGACGCTCGTATTGCGGTGCTTTCCGGTCCCAATCTGGCCAAAGAGATGGCCGCCGGAGAGCTGACTGCCACGGTAGTTGCCAGCGATGATCAGGCGCTGTGTGCGGAGGTCCAGGCGGTGCTGGGCAGTAAGCGTCTGCGGGTCTACGCGAGCCAGGATCGCTATGGTGTAGAGCTTGGCGGCGCGCTGAAAAATGTTTACGCGATTATTTCTGGTATGGCTGCAGCGATGGGCATGGGCGAAAATACTCGGAGCATGCTGATCACGCGGTCACTGGCCGAGATGAGCCGCTTTGCCGTGCATATGGGCGCTAACCCAATGACCTTCCTCGGCTTGGCCGGAGTTGGGGACTTGATCGTTACCTGCATGTCGCCCTTATCGCGGAATTACCAGGTGGGCTTTGCTCTGGGGCAGGGCAAGACGCTTGAGCAAGCGGTAGCGCAACTCGGGCAGGTTGCCGAGGGCGTCAATACGCTAAAGGTACTGCGCCAGAAATCTGAAGAAGAGGGCGTGTATATGCCCTTGGTGGCCGGTTTGCATGCCATCCTCTTCGAGCAACAACCATTGTCCGCGGTGATCAGCCACTTGATGAACGCTGAACAGAAGCATGACGTCGAGTTCGCGGCGTTCATGGCCCCCCTCTCGCAGCAGGAGAAAATCTAATGAGCGCGCTCAAGCAATCCATCGGCTCGGCCGATTTCTGGCTGCGCCTGATATACACTTTGCTGCTGGCGCTGGCCTGGCAGGTCACCGAGCTGTTGCTGATAGTCGTGGTGCTGTTACAGATAGGCTACCGCCTGTTCACCGGTGAGGCGGACGCACGCCTGGCTGATTTCGGCAGCCGCCTCTCGGCCTATGCGGCCCAGATTGGCTGTTACGTGACTGGCGCCTCGGAACAAAAACCCTGGCCGTTCATGGAATGGCCTGCTGGCAGCGGATTACCTCCAGCGGTGCCAGAATCCCCCGCTGACAAGGCATGAAAATCTGGGTATTGCGCCATGGTCAGGCTGAAGCCATGGCGTCCAGTGACGAGCAGCGGGCGCTGACCGAGCAGGGCCGCGAAGAGGCGCTATTGATGGCGGCTCAGTTAATTGGTGAGCCGGTGGATGCCATTCTTGCGAGTCCTTACCGGCGAGCTCAAGAGACCGCACAACTGGTTCAGGCGCAGTTGCAGATTCGCCGCGGAGTCTCGACCGTTGCCTGGTTGACGCCAGATGATGACCCACGACAGGTACTGAATTTTTTGGCAGAGCGCTCGGAAACGACGCTGCTGCTGGTCAGCCATCAGCCTCTGGTCAGTCAACTGATCAGTCTGCTGGTTGAAGGTAGCCGGAACGGGCATTACCCCATGCCAACCGCTGGCCTGGCCTGTATCGAGCTGGATCTGCCTGCAGCCGGGCTGGGTCATCTGCGGGTGTTGACTAGCCCGGCGCACTTGCGAAGCTGATCACGCAGTCAGCATGCTGGCAGATATGCCCGCTATTAGGCGCTTTTGCAGTCTTGTCGGGGCGCTATTGTGGTGGGATAGTGTTCACTCGAACGGGTGGGCATGCGAGTAACAATAGCGCGGCCGCTCATCGCATAATAACAAAACCTAAACCGAGGTGCCGTCATGGGAGAGCAGGTCAGGCTGACCGTGTCATCTGCGTTGGAAGCGTTTTACCAACGTGAGGCAAAGCATCCGGATAAAATCTACCTGGTCCAGCCTCTGGGCGATGGTAGCGTGGAGAATATTACCTGGGGTCAAGCGGGTCAGGAGGCCCGCCGCATAGCGAGCTATCTGCGTAGCCTGGATTTTCCCGAGCGTAGTCATATTGCTTTAATTTCCAAAAACTGTGCGCACTGGATTATTGCCGATCTGGCGATCTGGATGGCAGGGCACATTTCTGTGCCTTTGTACCCCAATCTCACAGCCGACTCTACCCGGCAGATTCTCGACCATTCCGAAGCGCGCGCGGTTTTTGTCGGTAAGCTCGACGACTGGGAAAGCATGCGGCCAGGCATACCGCCCAATCTGCCGATGCTCGGACTGCCTCTAGCTCCCCAGGACCCACAGCTACTTAGTTGGCAATGCCTGCTACAAGCCAACGAGCCAATGCAGGGCGAACCCCTGCCAGATCCAGAACAACTGGCGACCATTGTCTACACCTCCGGCACTACAGGCATGCCCAAAGGCGTCATGCTCAGTTTCGCCAGCATGTACTTTTCGGCGAATAACTGCCTGCGTCTGTTCAATATCAGTGATCAGGATCGATTGCTGTCCTATCTGCCGCTGTGTCACGTTGCTGAGCGTCAATTTGTCGAAGTGGCGTCGTTGCTGGCAGGCGAGACGGTGTTTTTCGCCGACAGCCTGGAAACCTTTCAACGGGATATGCAGCGCGCCAGACCAACCGTGTTTTTCGGCGTGCCGCGGATATGGGTCAAATTCCATATGGGCGTCATCAGCAAAATACCCTCAGGTTTGTTGGATAACCTGTTGAAAATACCTGTTATTGGTCGTGTTATGGCGCGCAAGGTACTCACCGGCCTGGGGTTGGATCAGATCCGCTATGCCGTCTGCGGGGCAGCGCCAGTGGCCGACACCACTATGGCCTGGTATCGGCGCCTGGGGCTGAACATTGCCGAGGTCTACGGCATGACCGAAAACTGTGGTTATTCGCATCTTGGCCGGCCCAGTCGTTTCAAACCAGGCTGGATTGGCTTGCCCAATCCAGGCGTGGAAAGTCGGCTGTCGGCGGAGGGAGAGCTGCAAGTGCGCAGCCGTGCCACCATGTTGGGTTATTTCAAGGAGCCGGAAAAAACCGCCGAGACGCTGACCGAGGATGGTTTTCTGTGTACTGGTGATGTGGGTGAAATCGATAACGAGGGGTATTTGCGCCTGACTGGGCGCATCAAAGATATTTTCAAGACCTCCAAGGGCAAGTATGTAGCGCCTGCACCGATTGAAAATCTGCTGGCAGCGCACAGTCGCATTGAGCAGGTTTGCGTGGTTGGCAACAATCTTGGCCAGCCGCTGGCGCTGCTGCAGTTGTCGGCAGCGGGTCAGCAAGAAGCAGAACAAAATCGAGAGCAAATAGCTAAGACGTTCAGTGTGTTACTTGATGAAGTTAATTCAATGATTGATCGTCATGAACAGCTTTCTTGCCTGGTGGTGGTTGAAGATAATTGGGCCGTTGAAAACGGTTTCATGACGCCTACGCTGAAGATTAAGCGCAACGTGGTGGAAGCGACGTATCAGGACCAGTTTGAACTGTGGTCTATAAGCGGTCACAGGGTGCTCTGGCAGGAACAGTAGAGAACCTCCCCGCTGACCCTGATCAGGGGTCAATAGTGTCGGGTCAGATAATGGAGAACGAATGACAGCTATCTGGTATCAGAAGGTCGATCTTGCGGAGCTTAACAAGCCCGGCGAGCATATTAATTCGCTGCTTGATATCCGTTTTGAGGAATACGGTGACGATTGGATAAGTGCCAGCATGCCGGTAGATGCACGCACTCGTCAGCCCTACGGGATACTGCATGGCGGCGCTTCAGTGGTGCTGGCTGAAACATTGGGCAGCACTGCGGCTTATCTTTGCGTCGACAACAGCGCGGCATACTGTGTTGGGCTTGAGGTAAACGCCAACCATCTCAAAGCCGTGCGCAGTGGCCGGGTGACCGCGCTGGCCCGGCCGGTTCATATAGGGCGTACCACTCACGTATGGGATATCCGCCTGCATAACGATGCCGCTCAGCTCACCTGTATAGCGCGGTTGACTATGGCGGTAGTGCCGGTCGGCAAAGGCTGACGCTCAAACCGCTGCAGTGTGGTCTATTCGGGCGTTATAAGCGCTTATTCATGCGCGGCGCATTGCTTGTCTTGTCTGATTTGGCGGCATAGATTCCTCGTCCGAGCTGCGGCGAGGCTGTCGCACTCCTTGTTCTTTGGTCACTAGGATTCTGTCATGAGTGTCAGCAATCACGAAGTTAGATTTTCCCTTCCATCGCTTGAAGTGGCGGCCAAGGTCTGGGGCAACCCTGATGGTCTGCCGGTGATCGGCCTGCATGGCTGGCTGGATAACGCCGCGACTTTTGACCGGATAGCGCCGCTACTCGGCGACGTGCATTTGGTGGCGCTGGATCTGCCGGGCCATGGGCTTTCCGGGCACATGCCGGCGGCGGGTTACAGCCTGTGGCAACAGGCTGCCACGGTGCTGCAAGTGGCCGAGGATTTGGGCTGGAAACGTTTTGCGCTCCTGGGTCATTCAATGGGCGCCATTATCAGTGGCGTCCTTGCTGGCAGTTTGCCAGAGCGCATTATGGGCGCTTGCTTGATTGACGGGCTATTGCCGTTCACCTCCGAGGCCGAAGATGCGCCCAAGCAGATGGCGCGCTTCTTTGCTGCAAGCCTGGCATTGGAGAGCAAACGCAAACCCTTCTACGACAGTGTCGACAAAGCTATCCAGGCGCGGGCCCAGGGTAGCAATACGCAGATCAGCCATGAGGCGGTAAAGATCCTCGTGGAGCGTGGGCTAATGCCCGAGAATGGGGGCTGGACCTGGCGTACCGATCCGCAGCTTATGCTGCCTTCGCCCATGCGCTTTACCAGCAATCATGCGGTAGCCTTTATTGAAGCTATTACCTCGCCTACCTGTTTGGTGCTGGCCAATCAGGGCGTGATGCATAAACACCCTCAGGTGTTGGACCGCATCGAGCGGTTTCAGCATATCGAGTTGCACCAGTTGGACGGCGGTCACCACCTGCATCTGGAACAGCCCGCTGCGCAGGTTGCAACGATATTTGACAGTTTTTTCAAGAACCTGACTTGACCCGCAAGCGCTCAGGGCAAATGATCAAGTCAACCTACAGAGAACGTTGTTGTGTGTTCGGGTGGCGGCGAGGGAGGTTTCGCCACAGAGGCCGTGCTGAAAAAGCAGTTATAATCCCATGTGCCCCGTTCTGAGGGCGCTAATAGGAGCTTGAATGCCCTTTTTACCCACACTTGGTTTTACTGCGTCAGGCCTGATATTGTCGTTAATGGCCTTGCCCAGCATTGCTGAGGACGATCCTTCCCAGCGCCTTGTAGTTGAGCCTTTCCCTCGAGCTACCCTGGTCGATTCTTCTATTCAGGCGGACGCCGACCACGCGGTTGTGATTGGCAGTATCCGCCGAATTAACAATCAATTACGTGCCGAGCGCGAGGTGCGTACCCTTGGGGAGTTGATCCGCGCTACCTACCAGATCCCCACAGAGCATGGCCGCCAGGAAGCATTTGAGCATGCCAAGGAGCAGTTGCTCGACCAGCCAGGCAGCATGCTGTTTTTTTGCGAGGGCAGAGAATGCGGTAGCAGCAGTTTGTGGGCTAACCAGGTGCTGGGTAATGCGAGGTTGTATGGGCCTGAGGATAATCAGGCTTATATCGTTGTGCAGCTAGATGATGAGCCGCAGCGGTTTGTCAGCCTGTACGCGATCACCCGCGGTAACCGCCGGGTGTATGTGCATGTTGAGCAGTTCACGCCAGCGCAGGCAGTCACTGAGACGCTCTATCCGACGCCGGCAACCTTGCTCAAATTGCTGAACAAGGATGGTGAGGTGCTGGTGCCTGCGGATATGGCAGCGCAGCCTGAATCGGCTGACGCCTGGCTTCATCTGGTTAACCGGATGTTGCGATCCGACACGCGCTTACGTATCTCGGTCAGTGGTGACCAGGCCCCGGCAGCGGTTCAGCAGCTAGTGGATTTGGGTATACGCAATCAGCGCCTGGAGGTAGGTGAGTCCACCCCCCAAGCGGCGCTGCGTATCAACAAGCTGTGATATTCTCAGCGCCCTGCAGGTGACGGTTGCAGGGTGAGTTGATCGGGTAGCGCTTTAATGGCCTGCCAATCAAACAACTGTCCGCGGTAACGTCCCTGATTGAACAGCTCGGCCTGGTCTTGATAATGGTCGTTAAACGGATTGCCTGACTGACCCATGGGATTAATGCCCAAGCTGCGGTTCATATCCGACAGGTCTACCAGGCGCCGCGTCGAGGGGCCGGCCTTGATCCGGTAATGTCCCTCGCCGGTATTGAAGGACATGCTATTGAGGCTTTCTGCGCCACCATCTACGGCCACCTGCTGGCTATCCAAAAAACGCCCAAGCGGCATGCGCTCGCTTAGCGGGTGCGTATGCTGAAGACTGATGACCTGATCCCAGGTCCAGCGGTCTACGTTAGTGCCCAATTCTGCGCTCAATGACTCAATGGTTTTCACCCAGGCCTGCTCGATAGCGGCCTGGCGGCCGTCCATCACCGGCTGAAGGCGGTTGTCCCACCAAGGTGATGCAGGCTTCCAATACAAGCTAAAGAGGCTTTTTTCGGCCATTTCGGTATTGCGAAAGACGGCGAATTGCGGCCCGAGTTCATCTGCAAAAAGCGCTTCCATCAGTTGGTCCTGCCAGCGCTGGAACAGCGTCGCGCCCACTTGTTCACCGGTGAAGGCACCGTTCCATTGGCTGAGTATCTCCGCCGCTTTGGCGGCCGGCACGCGCAGATCGTTGCTGAGCAACTGTTCACTGAGCAGTGGCAGGGCGTCGTCCAGCACCGCCAATGCTTGCGGCCTGCGCGTGTCCAGCTGCATATCCTTGAAGCGCGCCAGGTCGAACTGCTCGTCGTTGTCGAGCAACTCCTTCAGCCGTTCTGCACGCTCGCTGGGTGCGTAATAGCCCGGCAATACGCGGCGGGTGCCGCTGCCTGGGTAGGGGTTGTTGGCACTGAAGATATGCCCGGAGGACGGGTTAATCACTCGCGGGTTGGCGCTGAACGGCTGGTAACCAAGAAAATCATCCCGACCGCTTGACCCGCTCAACAGTGAGTAGCTGTTGTTGCTGCTTGGCCAGCGTTTGAGCGTGCCGATGGCCCACATGGCAATATTGTCGTCAATATCAGCATAGATGAGGTTCAGGCCAGGCGAACCATGCAACGCAGCAGCCTGCTCGAATTCCTCCATTGTGTTGGCTCTGGGCAAGCCATAGAAGGCTTCTGCAGCGTCGTTATCGGGGTTCAGAAAACTCCAGAACAGGCTGACCGGAGGACGCGCGGCGGTCTCGGCATTCAGGGGTATGCCGGGCATGGGGTCGTTGATGATCGGCCCGTGGCGGGAGCTGCGCATACGCAGTAGCCGATCCTCATGGCCGCGCACCTTGATCACTTCTTCATGGAGGGTCAGATTCTGCCAGCCCGCATCTCCGGCGCGCACCTGATTGGGGTTGTCTGGATTGACGCGTTCGCGGTAGAAGTCCACCTCATCATTCATCAGCATGGTCAGCCCCCAGGCGTGGCGGCGTGTCTGACCGAGCAGCGGAAATGGAATGCCGGCAAGAAAGTGCCCGTAAACCTCATGTTCGGGGGTGCGAATGTGTGCTTCGAACCACACCGCTGGCGCGGAGTAGCCGATGTGCGGGTCGTTGGCTAACAAGGGCGCGTTGCTCAGACTGCGCGTGCTGTTGACTACCCAGGCATTGCTGCCTAGAAACTGCCCTGCGGGTAATTGCTCTTCGGCTTTGCTGATCTGTTGCAGTAGAGGATCCAGCAGGCCGCTGACGCCGCCATCGACAATACGCCGGGGCGGCATGGTCTCTGGCCAGCCTGGAACCAGATCTTGGGCATGACGTTCGCCCAGGTTGCCTCTGACATGGTCGATCAAGGCGTCGGTCTTGAACGCTTCAGCGAATGAATAGGCCATGTAGCCCATTACGTGGGCGATGTCGGCAATATCAAAATAGTCAGGTCTGGTCAGTAGCAGGCGGTATTCCAGTGGTACCTTGCCACTGTCTATATAATGATTGATGCCTGCTTGATAGGCCTGGATCAGTTCTACGTGCGGTTTTTCGCTGTTTGTTTCTTGGCGCTGGGCATCCAGGCGCTGGGCATCCAGGCGCTGGGCGTACTGCCGGGCAAAGCGGCTGATCCCCAGTGAGCGGAAAAATCGGTCGGTTTCAAAGGTGTCCTGGCCAAATAGCTCGGACAGGCGTCCAGCGCCAATGCGCCGGAGCATGTCCATCTGGAAAAGGCGGTCCTGGGCATGCAGATAACCCAGGGCACGGTAAGCATCATGATCATTTTGCGCGTCAATGTGGGGTACGCCCCAGGCGTCGTAGGAGACTGAAACGGGTTCCTGCAGCCCGGCCAACTTGAGTTGTCCGCTGCGCTGTGGTTCGGCGGTATATAGCGCCCAGGCTCCCAGGATCCCTACTGCGGCGACCAGAAGCAGCGCCGCCAAAAACCACTTCAAAGAAATCAGCACACGGGTATTGATCACGGGTAACCTTAAGGCTATTGGAAGATGTTTGCGCATGATGCTCAGACAGTCTTCTGCCGTCAATCGGGATTATTTTTAGGGGGGAGTCATGTCCCAACGTGTTGCATTGGTGCTGGGCAGTGGTGGTGCCAGAGGGTATGCCCACATTGGCGTAATCGAAGAAATCGAACGTCGGGGTTATACCATCGATTGTATTGCTGGCTGCTCGATGGGCGCGGTGGTGGGCGGCGTCTATGCCGCAGGCGGTTTGGACGCCTACCGTGAATGGGTCTCCGGATTGGCCTACCTGGATGTACTGCGTTTGCTGGATGTGGGTTTCGGCAATCTGGGCGCCATTCGTGGCGAGCGGGTTTTTGGGCGTATTCGCGAGATTCTCGGCGAGGTGAACATCGAGGATTTATCCATCCCCTTTACCGCCGTAGCGACTGACCTGACCAACCAGCAAGAGGTGTGGTTTCAGCAGGGCTGCCTGCATCAGGCCATGCGCGCCTCTGCGGCGATACCCAGCCTGTTTTCACCTGTGCGCCAGGGTGGCCGGGTACTGGTCGATGGCGGTTTGCTTAATCCGCTACCGATTGTGCCGGTGGTCTCGGCTCATTGTGACTTGATTGTGGCGGTCAATCTCAATGCCACGCATTGCGCCGGTTATACCTTGCCGATAGTGGAGCGCCCCGCGCCCATACGTCAGCAATGGGACCAATGGGTGGGTACGTTGAATGTGCGCAACTGGCTGGCCCGCCGCGAAATTCAGGAGGAGGGCAGCCTGCCGGATCCGCTGGCGTTTTTGCCCGAGGATGATATTGCACAGCAGCCACCTGCCGTGGGTAAGCATCTGCCGAAGAGAGGTGCTGTCGAGCCTGATACAGCAGTCAAGGTGGTCGAGGTTCCGGTGGGTCCTGCCAGTCTGCTGGAATTGGTGAACCTGTCCTTTGAGGCCATGCAAGCTTCACTGACGCAGTACAAAATTGCAGGCTACCCGCCGGATGTACTGATAGAGGTACCTAAACGGCTTTGCCGCTTTTTTGAATTTCACAAGGCGCCAGAACTGATAGAGCTGGGCCGGATGGTGGCTAGCGATACCCTGGATCGTTATGAAGGGCAGAAGCGCTAAGGGGCGACCCCATGCTAAAATGCACGGCTTAAACCATAGCGGGGAGAACCGGATGAGTCACGATATACGTCTGACCGAGTACAGTCACGGCGCGGGTTGCGGTTGCAAGATTTCGCCGCGGGTGCTGGATGAAATTCTCTCTGTGGGTCAGCCTGGCCCCGATTTTCCGCAGTTATGGGTAGGTAATGCGAGTCGCGATGATGCTGCCGTATTTGGCCTGGATGACGAGTTGGGGATTGTTAGTACAACCGATTTTTTCATGCCGATTGTTGATGATGCATTCGATTTTGGCAGGATCGCAGCGACCAACGCGATCAGTGATATTTATGCCATGGGCGGCCGCCCGATGATGGCCATCGCGATTCTGGGCTGGCCAATCAATCTGTTGCCGGCCGCGTTGGCCGGACAGGTGATAGCAGGTGCGCGTGAAGTCTGCACCGCAGCGGGCATGCCCTTGGCAGGCGGTCACTCGATCGACGCCCCTGAGCCAATATTTGGTTTGGCTGTTACCGGCCAGCTGAAGCGTAGCCAGCTCAAGCGCAATGACACCGCGCAACCGGGTGATAGGCTGTTTTTAACAAAGCCGCTGGGTATTGGCATTTTGACCACCGCGGAAAAGCAGAAGAAGCTGCGTCCGGAAGAGGCGGGTGTGGCACGCGATCTGATGTGCCAGCTAAACAGTGTGGGCGCCCGTTTTGCGACCTTGAAAGGGGTGCGGGCGATGACCGATGTCACTGGCTTCGGTCTCCTTGGCCATTTGGTGGAAATGGCTGAAGGCTCCCGGGTCAAAGCGCGCATCGCCGAGTCGCTGGTGCCGCGGTTGTCTAGCGTCGACTACTACCTCAGCCAGGGCTGCATACCTGGAGGCTCAGGGCGCAACTTTGAAAGTTATGGCCACAAGGTCGCACCGATGCCGGACGCCTGGCGTCACCTGCTATGTGATCCGCAAACGAGTGGGGGGCTGCTGGTCGCTGTGGACCCGGCAGAGGAGGGCGACTTTCTGACGCTGGCGGCGCAGGAGGGGTACTCACTACAAGCCCTAGGCGAGTGCGTGGAAGCAGATACAGGCTTCTGCGTCGAGGTGCTTTGATGCGCGATAACACCGAGGACTACCGCCAGTTATTTCTGCGGGCAATACCATTGATGGATGTGCGTGCCCCGGTGGAATTTCACAAGGGCGCTTTTCCGGGCACCATCAATCGCCCGCTGATGGACGATGCTGAGCGTCAGCAGGTGGGTACCTGCTACAAACAGGCTGGGCAGCAGGCGGCCATTGA
The DNA here is from genome assembly GCF_000410875.1 of Halopseudomonas pelagia CL-AP6. GTDB lineage: Bacteria > Pseudomonadota > Gammaproteobacteria > Pseudomonadales > Pseudomonadaceae > Halopseudomonas > Halopseudomonas pelagia. Next base: position 145,985 of record NZ_AROI01000026.1, on the reverse strand, counting down.
GCTTGGCAACCGCCTGGTGTGTGGCGATCTCAAGGAAAAACGCATCGCCGAGTGGGTCGCTTTTGCCCAGCAGCACCCCGAGGGCTATTTGTATTGCTTTCGCGGTGGGCTGCGTTCGCAGATCGTTCAGCAATGGCTGGCTGAAGCCGGTGTGCAGTACCCGCGCGTTGTTGGTGGCTATAAGGCTATGCGCCGGTTCCTGATCGACAGTCTTGATGGTGCCGTACGGGATTGCCCGCTGCACGTTGTGGCGGGGCTGACCGGCACCGGGAAAACTGAGGTGATTCATGCGCTGGATAACAGCCTGGATCTTGAAGGGCATGCGCATCATCGCGGCTCCAGTTTTGGCCGTCATGCTACCGCTCAGCCGGGTCAGATTGATTTCGAAAACGCCTTGGCCATTGAAGCGCTGCGCGCTCGCGCAGCAGGCTGTGGTCAACTGGTGCTTGAGGATGAAAGTCGCATGGTCGGTAGCTGCACGGTGCCATTGGAGTTGTACCAAGCGATGCAGTCAGCGCCGCTTATCTGGCTAGAGGACAGCTTCGATAACCGGGTTGGGCGTATTCTTGGCGATTATGTGATCGATATGCATGCCCAGTTCGCTGACCTGTGCCCGGAACAACCCGAGCAGGCCTTCAGCGATTTTGCCGAGCACCTCACCAATGGCTTGTTGCGTATTCGCAAACGTCTCGGCGGCGAGCGCTTCCAGAATTTTCAGGCAATCATGCAGGAGGCGCTGGACGTGCAGCAACGAACCGGCGACGTTCGAGCGCACCGCGAATGGATCGAAGGTCTGCTGACGCATTATTACGACCCTATGTATGCCTACCAGCGCGCCGGCAAGGAGGAGCGCGTGGTGTTCAGCGGGGATCAGCAGTCGGTGATCGAGTATCTGCGCCAGTTCGCGCTATAGATAATGCGTATAAAGCGTGAACATCAGCGCTAATTTGGTCGGATTCTGACGTTTCGAGCTGATACCATCCTGGTAATTCAAATGATCTGTCAGGAGTTGAGACACTATGGGTAACACATTTGCTGGCAAGGTAGCCTTGGTTACTGGGGGGGCAGCGGGTATCGGCCAAGCGACGGCTGAAGCCTTTGCCGCCCAGGGTGCCAAGGTGGTGGTCTCAGATATCAGTCAGGCCGCTGGTGAAGCGGTAGTTCAAGGTATCAAGGCGGCTGGTGGAGAGGCTGTTTTTGTCGCTTGCAATGTTGCCAGGGCTGACGAAGTGAAGGCCCTGATGGAAGCGGTCATAACGCATTACGGCCGACTCGATTGCGCGTTCAACAACGCCGGTATCGAGATCGAGCAGGACAAGCTGGCCGACGGTAATGAAGAGGTGTTCGACAGCATCATGGATGTTAACGTCAAGGGTGTCTGGCAGTGTATGCGTTTTCAGATTCCGCTTATGCTCGCCCAGGGTGGTGGCGCTATTGTTAATACCGCCTCCGTGGCGGCGTTGGGTGCTGCACCGAAAATGAGTATTTATTCTGCAAGCAAGCACGCGGTGCTGGGCTTGACCCGCTCTGCGGCGGTGGAGTATGCCAAAAAATCGATACGTATCAATGCGGTCTGCCCTGCTGTGATCGACACTGAGATGTTCCGCCGTGCTGCCGCAGTTGATCCGCGTAAAGCCGAATTCGCCGCAGCAATGCACCCAGTGGGCCGTATCGGTAAGGCCGAAGAAATCGCCGCTGCAGTCCTGTATCTGTGTTCTGAAGGTGCTGGTTTCACTACCGGGATCGCCTTGCCGGTGGATGGTGGGGCGACCTGTATTTGAATTGAAGCTTGCGCTAATAACTAGTCGTCCCGCCCCTCCATCATCACCCGTTTGAGCAGTATATAAACCGAGCCTGTCCCGCCGTGGCGGGGTAGGCAAGAGGTGAAGCCCAGCACCTGGCTGTGTTGGCGTAACCAGGTATTCACGTGGCTTTTTATGATCGGGCTACGGCCATCTTTGCGTTGCGCTTTTCCGTGCGTAACGCGCACGCAGCGCACCTCCATCTTGTTGGCTTCGGCGAGAAAGGCCCAGAGTAGTTCACGGGCCTTTTCCACTGTCATGCCGTGCAGGTCAATTGAGCCCTCAAAGGGAATCTGGCCGGCCTTCAACTTGCGTAACTGGCTCTCTTGTACGCCATTGGCCGCCCAGCTCAGTTCTTCTTCGGGTAGCACGTCAATCACGAACTGATCCGACAGGCCATCCACCCGGGTGCTTCCGGTTGGCTGCACGGCGCGCTGGCGCTGGGTTTTGATATGCGCGCGGTCAGTACGTGGCTTGCCGGTGTCGGCCTGATCGACTTTGATACGCCTGGCGCCTTGGGTAGCCTGGCGGAAAAGCGCCTGATCGTCCGGTTCGCTGGGGTCTTGGCTCATGGGAAGCGTTCTACGTGATAAAAAGGCAAGTGTATCAGTAGTTTCCCGGCTCATGCAGGGTAGAATGGCGGCCTGTCTACAACCACGTATTGACCTGCGCGATCCCCAAGGAGGTACTGCTATGCACGAACTCACCGCGCTGAATACCATCCGCGACCTGGTGCGCTGGGGTGTCAGCCGCTTTCACGAGCAGGGGTTGTTTTTTGGGCATGGGGCGGATAACGCCTGGGATGAGTCGCGCTTGCTGGTGCTGCACGCGCTGTATCTGGCCTGGGAAACGCCTGAGCAGTATATGGCCTGCCAGATCACGGCCAGCGAACGTGAGCTGGCCGTGGCGTTGCTGTTGCGGCGCATTGAGCAACGGATCCCCGCGGCTTACCTGACCGGGCATGCACGCTTTGCCGGGCTGGATTTTATGGTTGACGAACGGGTTCTGGTACCGCGCTCACCGATCGCGGAATTGATTGGCTCGCGTTTTGCGCCCTGGTTGGAAATTGAGCCCAAGCGGATTCTGGATCTATGTACGGGGAGCGGTTGTATTGGTATTGCCTGCGCCTACGCATTTCCAGAGGCCGAGGTGCTGTTGGCTGACCTCTCAGCTGATGCGCTGGCGGTCGCCGAGGTGAATATTGAAACACATCAGTTGCAGGAGCGCGTCGAGGCGCGCTGGTCAGATGGCTTTGAGGGCATGCCCGGAGAGCGTTTTGACCTGATTGTCAGCAATCCGCCGTATGTCGATGCCGAGGACATGGCTGACTTGCCGGACGAATACCTGCATGAGCCGGAAATGGGCCTGGCCGCAGGGCAGGATGGTCTGGATCTGGTGCGCAGGATGCTGGCTCAGGCCGCCGATCATCTGACCGAGCAAGGTGTGTTGGTCATCGAGGTTGGCAACAGCATGGTGCATGTGATGGCGCAGTGGCCAGAGGTGGACTTTCAGTGGGTTACCTTCAGTCAGGGTGGGCACGGCGTGTTTGTTCTCAGCGCCCAGCAATGCCGGGATTACCAAGCGCTGTTCGCTGCGCCTCGGAGCTGAGGCGCAGGCTAGCTCAATACCACCCAGAGCAGCATTAGCGCCTGGAAAATGGCGAACACAATCAGGCAACCGATCGCAAAGCGTTGGCTCAGGTCGTTATTCTTGAAGTCATCGATCACCCGTTGCAACTGCGATAGCTGGGCCTGTTGCTTGCGATTGGACTGCTCTTGTTCACGCAACTGATTAAGGATGTCGCTGATCTGAATGGCGGCGACTTTTTCGGTATTCCAACTGCTGATAAGGCTGCTTACCCTATTTGCCTGTGCGCGCCCGGCGGTTTGCTCCTCATTGGAGTAGCTGAGGTCAAAGCCTGCGCGTCGCAGAAGCTTTTCTCTGATTAGCCGACTCTCCTCGCTACTGACCTCTTCGGTGTGCAAAATCAGCGGGGTGATGGAATAGTCGCCACAGCTGCGCTGACACCACTCGATCAGTTGTGCCAGTAGGTAACCGCCCAGGCCACGCTGCGCCGGTAGCATGCGTACATTTTCCAGTGGGCCAAAACGCACCCTGCGGTTTTTGTGATCCACCAGCACTTCCAGTACGTTGTCCGTATCGGCTTTGGTTTCTCCATCGCAAACCACTTTGAGGCGGAATAGCTCCAAGTGCGCGGCGCGCTCCTGGATAACCGTAACCCTGGCCAATCGCTCGGCCTGGGCAAGCTGTCGGCCTTTGTAAATTGGTTTGAGCTGGATCCAGTAGACATCAGTAGGCCGGGCCCGAGCAAAGGGGTCGCGGGGCGGACTGACCGGCTTTTGCTCGATCGTGTCCTGCTCAGAGGTGCTGACTTGATTCATGGGCATTCCGAACAACGGTTAGCGGTCAGTGTGTGCTGTATTTATCGGCCGTTAGCCGGCAATCTGCAACCAAATTATTGTTCATACCCACCCGCTACTGGCCGCTTGCCAGATCAAACGCAGGGCCAGTAGGGTTAACAGTAGATTGAAAATCATGCCAAAACGTTGGTCACTGAGTCGGTGGAGCATGCGTAGCCCCGCCCAGGTGCCCAGCACGCCAGCGGCAATCATGATCAGGATCAGCCCCAACCACTCGCTGAAAACAAAGCCGGCAGCGCCATAAACAAGGGCCTTGGGCGCATGCTGCAGGCTCATTGCGGCAGCAAAGGTGGCTACGGTAGAGAGCCTTTCACCCGCCTGTTGCTGTTTGATAAAGGCCGCGACCAGCGGCCCGGTGGCACCGACAAACAGGCTTATAAAGCTGGTTAGGGCGGCAGCGAGTAGAGTGCCGACCCGGCCGGTCGCCACCTTCGGAATAGCCGGGCCCCAGCACAGCAGCAGAATAAATCCAGCAATACAGATCTGCACCAAGGGTAGCGGTAGATCGATCAGCACCAGGCTGGCTAACCAGGCACCGATAATCACCCCGGGCAGAAACCATAGAATCACTCGAAGGTTGATGTACTTGAGGGTCATCAGTGCGCGATTGGCGTTGGAGCCTAATTGCACCATGCCGTGTACCGGGATAATCGCTGCTGGCGGCATGACCAGAGCCATAATAGCCAGTAGCAATACGCCGCCGCCAATCCCCATGGCCGCAGTGAGTGCCGAGGTCGCCATCGCGGACGCAATCAACATAATGATCAGCAGGCCAGACATGTCGGTGGGCAGTATCACATCCAGGGCGGCCTGCATATCAGCTTCCATTTCGAGAAAAACATAGCCTAACGGGAGCCTGGCAGGCTGTCACCTGTCAGGGTGGGGCGGTATACTGAGCGGCCTTGTCACCCGACGTCAGGTTGCGCGTATGTCCGGAAACACCCTTGGCACTCTTTTTACCGTTACCACCGCTGGCGAAAGCCATGGCCCGGCGCTGGTGGCTATTGTCGACGGATGCCCTCCCGGGTTGGCGCTCGACGCAAGCGATTTGCAGCGTGACCTTGATCGCCGCAAGCCGGGCACCAGCCGGCATACGACTCAGCGGCAAGAGCCCGACGAAGTGGAAATTCTCACCGGCGTGTTCGAGGGCAAGACGACCGGCTGCCCGATTGGTTTGCTGATTCGTAATACCGATCAGAAGTCCAAGGATTACTCGGCAATCAAGGATGTATTCCGTCCCGCGCATGCGGATTACACCTATCAGCATAAATACGGCGTGCGCGATTATCGCGGCGGCGGACGTTCCTCTGCGCGGGAAACCGCCATGCGCGTGGCCGCCGGTGCCATCGCCCGCAAGTACTTGGAAGGGCAAGGTATCGTGATCCGCGGTTTCATGAGCCAGTTGGGCCCTATCGAGATTCCGTTCAAAAGCTGGGATGCCGTGGCGGAGAATGTTTTTTTTAGTGCCGACCCTGACAAGGTGCCAGAGCTGGAAGCCTATATGGACCAGTTGCGTCGCGACCAGAATTCGGTTGGGGCAAAGATCACCGTGGTCGCCGAAGGCGTCCCTCCGGGCCTGGGTGAACCGGTGTTTGATCGGTTGGATGCTGAGCTAGCCTATGCACTGATGAGTATCAATGCGGTCAAGGGCGTGGAGATTGGTGCAGGTTTTGCGTCGGTAGCGCAACTGGGTACGGAGCACCGTGACGAACTCACCCCCGAGGGTTTCACCAGCAATAATGCCGGTGGGGTGCTGGGTGGTATTTCTTCCGGGCAGCCGATCGTCGCACACCTGGCGCTCAAACCGACCTCAAGCATCACCACGCCGGGGCGCTCTATCGATGTTGACGGTAACCCGGTGGAGGTGATCACTAAAGGCCGGCATGACCCCTGTGTGGGGATTCGAGCGACGCCGATCGCCGAAGCGATGATGGCCATGGTGTTGATGGACCATCTGCTGCGCCAACGTGCGCAGAATGCAGACGTCCGCGTTACGACACCGATACTCGGCCAGTTGTGACCCGCCATGTTGCCTAGCATGGGGCGCTGATGCTGCCTTATTGGCGCTTATCTGGGTTCTACTTCGCCTACTTTGCATTGCTCGGCGGAGTAGCACCCTTTCTCGCATTGTATTTCAGTCATCTGGGCTACAGCGCTGCGCGAATCGGCGAGCTGGTGGCCATTCCCATGCTGATGCGGTGCCTGGCCCCCAATTTATGGGGTTGGTTGGGGGATGTCACCGGGCAGCGCCTGGCGATTGTAAGGCTGGGGGCGCTGTTCACCGCTTTGGCATTCACGGGTATTTTCTATCGCCAGGACTACCTCTGGCTGGCGATGATCATGGCCCTGCACAGCTTTTTCTGGCATGCGGTGTTGCCGCAATTTGAAGCCATTACGCTGAGCCATCTTGGCGCGCAGTCGTCGCGTTACAGCATGATCCGTTTGTGGGGTTCGGTCGGCTTTATTGCTACCGTCATCGGTCTGGGCCTGGTATTGCAGGTCTTCAGTCTGGACGTATACCCGCTGGTCATGCTCGGTATCATGCTCGGCATTTTCTTCTGCAGTTTGACAGTGCCGGCCGCGCCGGCAACCAAACCCCAAGGCCAGGTGCTGAACGCAGACGGCTTCCTGCGCTTGCTGCGCCAACCTGGGGTGTTGGCGTTCTTCCTGTGCGCGGGGCTGATGCAGTTTTCCCACGGACCTTACTACACCTTCCTGACCTTGCATCTTGAGGCGCTGGGTTATAGCCGTGGGCTGATTGGCTTGCTATGGGCGCTCGGCGTAGTCGCGGAGATTTTGCTGTTTCTGGTTATGGCCAAGGTGTTGGCGCGCTTCACGCTCAAGCAGTTGTTAGTGAGTAGTCTGCTCCTCGCGGCGGTGCGCTGGATGATGTTGGGCGCGTTAGCCGATTTTCTCAGTGCGCTGCTGATTGCCCAGTCATTGCACGCCGCAACCTTTGGTTGTTTTCATGTGGCGGCGATTCATTTTATTCAGCGTAGCTTTAACGAGCGGCTGCAAGGCCAGGGCCAGGCCTTGTATGCGACGCTTTCAGGTATGGGCGGGGCGCTGGGTGCACTCTACGCAGGCTATAGCTGGAACAGCCTGGGCGCCTTCTGGACCTTTGCTGTCGGCGGATTGGCTGCGCTGATCGCAGCGTTTGTGCTGTTTCGTTGCTTGCCCCCCGCGCAAGCGGATGCCACCCGGAGTCAGACTTTCAGCTGACTGTCAGGGGCAGGGTAGGGGCTTTATACTGTTCCCACATTCGATTTCTACAGGTGACGTCCAGGATGAACATCCTCGCTGTTTACGACCACGACCAGCTCCAGTTACCCAACAAGGTGCTGACTCACCGCGAGGACATTGACCCGCTGTTGGCAGAGTTCGGCGTTCGCCTTGAACGTTTGGAGCAATTGCCCAGTGTCAGAGACGCGGGCGACGATCAGGACATTATTGCAGCGATCCTGCCTCGTCTGGGCAATAGCGGTTTTGACTGCGCGCTGGAGTGCCTTGCTGTGCAGCGGATTGTGGCGCTACCTGGCTATGCAGACGAACCGCAGAAGGTCGAAGCTGAACAGCACTTCCAACAGGCCACGGCAAAGTTGCTCGTCAGCGGCGCGGGCGTTATGTGTTTGCATCAAGGGGATCGGCTACTGGTTTTGCGCTGTCAACGCGGTGATCTGCTCCGCCTGCCGGAGCGTCTCGGCCATTGGTTTGTCGCCAGTGCTGGACAGCCTTGCCTGATTATCCGCGCGGCTGCGACTGAGGAAGGGCTGGCGGCAGAACAGACCGGGGATAATATTGCTGCTCGTTATCAGGTGCTTGAATTGTAAAACCCTGTTCGCATCGTTGAGCTATAGTGGAGGCTCACTTTGAAAGGAGTTTTATATGAATGTGAGCGTCGGTAACGGCTTTCTTGGGTTGGTTATTCTGATTCTGGATATCTGGGCGATTATCAATATCGTGCAGAGTAATGCCAGTAATGGCGCCAAGGTGCTTTGGGTGGTGTTGGTACTGCTGCTGCCAGTGGTCGGTCTTATTATCTGGTTCTTTGCCGGGCCGCGCGGTAGAAAAGCCTGAATGGAGTCTGAACGCTTTCCGGTGGCTCTGGTTACCGGTGCTGCCAGAGGCATAGGTAAGGGTATTGCCGCCAGTCTGCTGCGTGCAGGCTGGTCGGTGGTGCTTACCGATGTGGATGAGCCAGCGGGTCAAGCTGCGGCAGAGGAGCTTGCCCGGTTGGGAACGGTTGAGTTCATTGCCATGGACGTCGCCGATGAGGCGAGTGTGATGGCCTGCATCGAGCGTATCGAGGAGGATTTCGGTCAGCTTGATGGTCTGGTCAACAATGCGGGTATCGCCGATCCGGATAGTGGGCCGATTGAGCAGCTTAGCCTCGACGCCTGGAATCGCAGATTGGGGACCAATTTGACTGGCGCCTTTCTGGTTGCCAAGCATTCTATTCCCATGCTCCGGGAAACCGGTGGCGCGATCGTCAATATTGCCTCTACGCGAGCGGTGCAATCAGAAGCACATACCGAAGCCTATGCCGCTAGCAAAGGCGGGTTGGTGGCATTGACTCATGCGCTGGCGGTAAGTCTTGGGCCGACCATTCGGGTAAATGCAGTCAGCCCTGGCTGGATAGACACACGTGAGAACGCACAACAACAGAGCGATCCGTTGCGGGCTGTCGATCACCAGCAGCACGCGGTAGGTCGGGTCGGCCAGCCTCGTGACATTGGCGCTCTGGTGGTGTTTTTGCTCGGGGCTTCTGCTGGATTTGTGACGGGGCAAAATTTTGTTGCAGACGGCGGCATGACGCGTCAAATGATCTACGTAGAGTAGGGTTCTAATGTACTGCAGGTCAGCGTCATGAGTCTAACTCGTAATTTTCTCGCCGCTCTGGCGCTAGCGCGGCTCCTGTCTAACCCGCCGTGCCGGCTCCGGAAGCTTAAGCCGGCACGGACTCCGTGATGCAGTGGCTCAGCGCTGGAAGCTGCAGTTCACTTTTCAACAAAGGCCCGTTCGATAACGTAGTGGCCCTGGTCGCCATGGCGAGCTTCCGTAAAACCGCGCTCATCCAGAATGGTACAAAAATCCTTGAGCATGCTGGGGCTGCCACACAGCATGAAACGGTCTTGTTCGAGATCAAATGCGGGTAGACCGATGTCATCGAACAGCTTGCCGCTGGTCATCAGGTCAGTTAGACGCCCCTGGTTGCGGAAAGGCTCCCGGGTCACGGTGGGGTAATAAATCAGTTTTTCTCTGATGTCTTCACCAAAATACTCGTGATTGGGCAGCTCGTCGGTGATCAGATCCTGATAGGCCAACTCGCGCACGTGCCGGCAGCCGTGGGTGAGAATGACTTTGTCGTATTGCTCATAGGTTTCAGGGTCCTGAATGATGCTGATAAAGGGCGCCAATCCGGTGCCGGTGCTGAGCAAATAAAGGTTACGGCCAGGCAACAGATGATCCAGCACCAGCGTGCCGGTTGGTTTGCGGCTGATGATAATTTGGTCACCTTGCGTAATATTCTGCAAGCGTGAAGTCAAGGGGCCGTCCGGGACCTTGATGCTGAAAAACTCCAAGGTGTCTTCGTAGTTGGGGCTGGCGATGCTATAGGCGCGCATCAGTGGCCGACCTTCAACCTCCAGGCCGATCATGATGAAATGTCCGTTTTTGAAGCGGAACGCCGGATCACGTGTGGTACGAAAACTGAACAGGTTATCCGTCCAGTGATGAACGCTGAGCACTGTCTCGGAATTGAAACCTGCCATTGAAATACCCCTATTACCATTGATTGCCTTTAGTTGCGCTTAGTCTACGCCTTAGCTAACCTATCGGTTAAATTAATTGTATAGCTATATATAACCGGAAAAACCGATAATGAAATACAGCTTCAGGCAGCTTGAGGTGTTTCTGGCGACAGCTTTCCATGAGAATCTGACCCGCGCAGCCGAGAGCTTGGCCATGTCTCAGTCGGCAGCCAGCAGTGCACTCAGAGATCTTGAACGGCAATTTTCAGTGCAATTGTTTGATCGGGTGGGCAAGCGCCTGCAGCTCAATGAGCTGGGCCAAAGTGTCAGGCCGCGTGTCGAAGCGTTGCTGGAACAAGCTCGCAGTCTGGAGCAGGCGCTGGCGCGGCATGAGGAGCCTGGGCACTTGAAGGTAGGCGCGACCTTGAGTATTGGTAATTATTTGGCGGTGGAGATTATGGCTCAGTATATGCTCGATCAGCCGGGGGCCAAGGTTCAGCTGGAAGTGGCGAACACCGCAACTATCGTGCAAAAGCTGCTTAATTTTGAGTTGGATATAGGGCTGATTGAGGGTGAGACTCAGCACCCCGATCTGGAGATGCTGCCGTGGAGGGATGATGAGCTAGTGGTTTTCTGCGCACCCGACCACCCTTGGGCGGGGAAGCCCTGGCTGAGTGATGAGGATTTGCTGGCGGCGCAATGGATTATTCGCGAGCCTGGATCAGGCACGCGTCAACACTTCGAATGGGCCATGCACGGCTTGTTACCGCAATTACAGATCAAGCTTGAGCTGCAGCATACTGAAGCCATCAAACGCGCCGTTGAGGCGGGTTTGGGGGTAGGTTGTCTGTCGGCGATCACCTTGGTGGAAGCGTTTCGCCGGGGTAGCCTGGTGCCGTTATCGGTCCCACAAAGGGATTTTCACCGCGGGTTTTATTTCGCGCTGCATCGCAGCAAATTCCGCACTGCGGGATTAAAAACCTGGCTAGATCTCTGCCGTGCCTCAGCCTGAAGCGGAGGGGCTAGTAATACGGGGTAGTAAGGAGAAGGGAATACCTGTAAGTCAGATATAAAAAAGCCTGGCGGGAGAGCATGTATGCATCCCTGCCAGGCTGATATCGGCGTTAGATTACTGCTTGGAGAGGACCAGTTGGCCTTCTTGCAGAGGAATCTGATTGCCTGGGTTATGGTCCATGCGAACGCTGCCCGCTTCATCACCAATGGTGTAGTCGACCTGATAGCCCACTACTTTGTCGCTGCTATCGTAAACCGTTTCGCAACGGGTTTCGGTAGTAGAGTAGGTGTTATTGGCCTGCATTCTTTCCTGGGTCTTGTTGCCAGCATAGCCACCGGCCGCAGCGCCAGCAACGGTGGCGATCTTCTTGCCGCTACCGCCGCCTACCTGGTTGCCGAGCAGGCCACCAACCACCGCGCCTGCTACTGAACCGAGCACCTGGTGTTGATCCTGAACAGGCTTCTGCCGATTGACTACTACATCCTGGCATACCTGCCGGGGAGTTTTCTCGGTTTTCGTGATTTCTTCCACGTTAACCACTTTGGCATGCGTAGGCTCTTTGTCTGAGAGCGCGGTATAGCCAGCAATGGCACCGCCGGCGGTGGCGACTACAGCACCGAGAATGATGCCCGACAGCATTGACTTGTTCATGATGAAACTCCAGTGCGTTGAAATAGGTGCATTTTTTAGTACGCACTTTTATGACCCAATACAATGACATAGGTTCAGTATTAAGTATGTAACTATTGTGACGCAGGCCGCATTTTGACGTACGGGCTAGGCTCGGTGTGGGAACACACTAAAGGCGCCGGGTGGACAGGGTCGCCGGTAGGGCTCTTAAATGAGGTGACGGCATTCTGTGGTAGTCGAAATTTTGGCGTTCAAGATCGGGCCAGTACATTTACTTAAACCACTGGTAGCCTGTGAGCGCCGCGTCTGAGGATGCTGACAAAATCTTCCTCGGACACCGGTGGGCTGTACAGATAACCCTGAAAAGCGTGGCAGGACTGGGTCTGCAGAAAGTCCAGTTGCTCCTGGGTTTCTACGCCCTCTGCAATCAGCTCGAGCCTCAGGTTGCGCGCCATCGCAATGATCGCACGCACAATTTCTGCGTCATTGGCGTCGCGGGTACAGTCGCGAATAAAGGATTGGTCGATTTTCAGCAGATCGAGTGGCAGGCGTTTGAGATAACTTAGCGAAGAATAGCCAGTACCAAAGTCATCCAGAGCAAACCTGACGCCCGTATCGCGTAACTCCTGCATCTTGGCGACGGTGTCGTTGATGTTCTGGATAATGATGTTCTCGGTTATTTCCAGCTTCAAGCAGCGCGCCGGTACGCCACGGCTATCGATCGCATGGCGGACCTGCTCGACAAAATCGGGTTGGCGGAATTGCCGGGGGCTGATATTCACGCTCAGGCTGAACTCGTCAGAATTGACATGGCCCTGTCGCAACAGCTCAGCAATGAACTGACAAGCCCGCCCGAGCACCCAGGTGCCGACTTCGAGGATCATGCCGCTCTCTTCAAGCACGTGGATGAATCCCGTGGGGCTGGTAAGCCCTTTGCTTGGGTGCATCCAGCGAATGAGGGCTTCGGCGCCAACGATGCGTTGTTCAAGGGCGTCAAACTGAGGTTGGTAAAAGAGTACGAACTCACATTTGCTGACTGCGACGCGTAACTCGGTTTCGACTGATAGCCTCTCACTGGCAGCGATTTGCATGGCCTGCTCGAAGAAGGCGATGCCGTTTCGCCCATTTTCCTTAACCTTGTAGAGGGCTATGTCGGCGCGCTTTAGCAGGTCGTCCGGGTTGCTGCCGTGCTCCGGCAATAGGGCAATACCAATGCTACAGCTAATATGCAGGCTGTGTCCTTCGATGAGCATGGGTGAAGACAGCTCGGTGAGCAGCTTCTGAGCACTATGCAGTGCTTGTGGGCGCAATGTGTCGGGTGCTTGATCCAGCCCGCATAGCAGTACTACAAATTCATCGCCTCCGAGTCTGGCCACCGTGTCCACCTTGCGCACCTGGGCCAATAAGCGGCGAGTGACTTCCCGCAACACGGCGTCACCGCAGGAGTGGCCGAGTGAATCGTTGATATGTTTGAAATGGTCGAGGTCAAAGAACAACAGCGCGCTGGTCTCGCCGTGGCGTTCGCAGGCGGCCAGGTTCTGCTCTAGGCGGTCAGTCAGTAGCAGCCGATTAGGCAAGTCGGTGAGCGCATCGTGATAGGCCAGATGCTTGACTCGAGCCTCGATAAGCTTCTGCTCAGTGATGTCTCGGGCGGTTAACAGCATGCAATCAACATTCTCGATGACCACCGGTTCGATCGAAACCGACACCAGCAGCTCCTGGCCAAACTTGCCGTTGATGCGCATTTCCTTTTGCCGCACACGGCCATACCGCTCCAATTCATCGATCAGTACTGTGCGTTCAGAGTAGTCGGCCCAGATATTCATTTCTCTAGCGGTTTTGCCAATCGCCTCAGCGGCGCAGAAGCCGGTTAGCCTGGTAAAGCCCTCATTGATTTCCAGGTGTCTGCCACTGGCTTTCTCGCTGATACTGATGGAATCAGGGCTCGCCTTGAAGGCGCGCGCAAATTTGTCTTCGGAGGCGCGCAGGGCCGCTTCAGCCTGCTTGCGGGCGGTAATATCCTTGAACGTCGACAACATACATAGTTGCCGATTGATGGTAATAAAGCGGCTGGATACCTCGCAGGTCAGAGGTAGGCCCTCGCGCGTGAGGAAATCGATCTCTATGCTTTCCAGACCATTATCGCGCTCAATCGCCGCTACAATCGCGGCGCGGTCCTGGGGGTTGCGCCAAAAACCCACCTCCAGCGCAGTCTTGCCAATAATATCCTGCAAGCTGTAACCGAAAATCCGACTGAAGCTCTGGTTAATCTCGATGACCAACTGAGTTGAAGCGTTAACCAGGATATAGGGATCGGGTGAGCCTTGAAACAGGGCGGAAAACTTGGCCTCGCTGCGCATCAGTGCCTGTTCGCTGCGGCGCTGTTCGGTAATGTCTTTCAGCGTGCCGACCATACGCTGAAAGCTGCCATCGGTATTTCTATGCAGCGTAGCGGTCACCTCCAGCCAGCGCAGTCCGCCGTTGTTTGGCTGCAGGCTGTACGCCAAGCGGTAATAAGACTGCTGCCCGCGACAAATGGCGATAAAGCTGCGACGCAGCTGCCGGCGATGCTTGGCCGGGATATCTGTCATAAATTCGATCAGCGGCCCATTCCACTCCACCGGCTGCCGTCCATGCAGGGCTGCGGCGCGTGCGGAGCAATGCAGCATCCCGCTGGATGGGCTCCAATCCCAGATGCCCATCTGCGCGGCTTCGAGCGCCATGTTGAGACGTTCCTGGCTTTCCCGCAGGGCAGTGTCGCGCAGCTTTTGTTCGGTAATGTCATGCGCGGTCATGACCAGGCAATTATTGCCAGCGACCATTACCGGCTCAGCATACAGACGGATATCCCGACTAGCGCCGTCGCTGCGGCGAATACTGAGTTCATGGTCACGAACACGGCCGGTTTGGCTCAACTTGCTATGCAGTAGCGCCATGGACGCCCTGTCGATGATGCCGAGTTCGGGCAAGGTATGTCCGATGGCATCTTGGGCAGCAAGGCCACTGAGTATTTGAAAGGCGTTATTGGCTTCCACCAGCAATTCGGTCTGCAAATCCATGACCAGTACTGCATCGTGGCTGGCGTTGAACGCTTTGTGGTATTTCTCCTGCGATACCTTCAGCTCCCGTTCTGTGTGGATGCGTGCGGTTATATCATGGGCCATCGAGAGCCGACATTCGACGCCGTGCACCACGATGCTTTCCATTGAAATAAGACAGGTTTTCAATTCGCCGCTTCGGCAGCGCAGGACGCCTTCGAATTTGACCAGGCGGCCTTTTATAGTAAACAGATTGAGTAACTGCTGGCGTTGTTTTTTACTTGCCCAAAGCGGGAACTCTGAAGACAGTTGGTTAATGATGTTGTCCGGTCGCCAGCCAAATAGGTCTTCAAAAGCCGGATTGACATCAATCACACGACTTGTGGCCGCCTCGGCAAGCATGCTGGCGATGGGCATGCGGTGGAATAGAAGTCTGAAAGCTTCGTCTGTATCCGATCCGCTGGTGTGAAGATCTGCCCCTGGTAACTGCCGCATGAGACCCTTCCTGGATCGAGTTCATTAACAAAGTAGAGTCCGTAGAACCTATATTGCAATTGTATTAAAAATAGACCCAGAAGGGCTTGGCAACAAGGCGTGATTACATTTGCTTGCGATCCAGTTGGCTGACCAACGCCCGGGCGGCATTAGATAGGGTTCTGCCGCTGTGCCATATCACCCCGAGCTGGCGCTGCAGATTGACGCCTGGCACGGTCAGGGCGGTGACCTGCTGATCAAGCATGGTGCGGGGCAGCACGCTCCACGCTAATCCGATTGAGACCATCATCTTGATCGTTTCCAGATAATTGGTGCTCATGCTTATCTGTGGCGTCACCCCGCGCTGCTGGAATAGCTGGCTTACGACATTGTGAGTAAATGTATTGGCTCCCGGAAATACCGCAGGGTAAACCGCCAGTTGCGCCAGACTGACCTGTGGCAGAGCGGCCAGTGGATGCTCTGGGGCAACCACAAAATCCAGAGGGTCGTCCCAAATGGCGCGCGCTACTATGGGCGGCTCCACAGCGGGTGCGAGCGTAATAACGGCGAGCTCTATTTCGCCATGCAGGACCTTGGCGTAGGCGACTTCAGAATCAAGGAAGTCGATATCCAAGGCCACGTCCGGATAATTCACCGTGTAACTACGCAAGACCGGAGGTAGCCGATGCAGTCCGATATGATGACTGGTAGCCATGCTTAGTCGGCCCTGTACACGGCTGGATAAATTGCTCAGCGCTCGCTGGGTATCACTCAGGGCATTGATGATTTGTTCGGCACGGGGTTTCAATGCCCGACCGGCTTCGGTTAGCGTCACATGGCGGCCAATGCGGTCAAATAATCGCGCGCCCAGCTGCTGCTCGAGTGTTGCGATCCGCTTGCTGATCGCAGGTTGGGTCAAATGCAATTGGTCGCCGGCGCGAGAAAAGGACGCGTGTTCAGCAACAGCGAGGAACGCCGAAAGATTGGCAGTATCGATGATCCGTATTCCGAAAGGTTATTCAATCCATGAATAATATGAATTTGTGTTATCGATTGCCAGCTTTTAAGCTTGCTGGGTGAATTGACATAACAGCACCGCAGAACGGACGCTTATTGTTTTGCGTGGCAGCATTAGCCTGATTCAGGAGTACAGCATGTCCGCCAAAACCCTTTACGACAAGCTTTGGGACAACCATCTGGTCAAGCAGCGCGACGATGGTTCCGCATTACTTTATATAGACCGCCACCTGTTGCATGAAGTGACCTCGCCGCAGGCCTTTGAAGGGCTGCGGCTGGCCGGTCGCAAGCCTTGGCGCATCGACGCCAATCTGGCGACGCCGGATCACAACGTGCCGACCACCAACCGTGCAGCTGGGGTATCCGGCATCAGCGACCTGGTGTCCAAGCTGCAAGTGACTACCCTGGACGACAATTGCACGGATTTCGGCATTCTCGAATTCAAGATGACCGACCGCCGTCAGGGCATTGTGCATGTGGTCGGGCCGGAGCAGGGTGCTACCCTGCCTGGCATGACCGTGGTCTGTGGTGATTCACACACGGCGACGCACGGGGCCTTCGCTGCGCTGGCGCATGGTATTGGCACCTCTGAGGTCGAGCATGTGCTGGCTACCCAGTGTCTGGTGGCCAAGAAAATGAAGAACATGTTGGTCAAGGTCGAAGGTGAGCTGGGCTTTGGCGTCACTGCCAAGGACGTGGTGCTCGCCGTCATTGGCCAGATCGGCACCGCCGGCGGTAATGGTCATGCCATCGAGTTCGCCGGCTCGGCGATCCGTGATCTGTCGATGGAAGGGCGCATGACCATCTGCAACATGGCCATTGAAGCGGGTGCGCGCGTCGGCATGGTTGCATGCGATGCTAAAACTATCGCCTATGTTGAAGGCCGGCCCTATGCACCCAAGGGCGCAGACTGGGATATGGCCGTGGCTGCCTGGAAAGAGCTGGTATCCGACGAGGGTGCGGTATTCGATACCGTTGTTGAGCTGGATGCGGCTAGCATCAAGCCACAGGTGTCCTGGGGAACCTCTCCGGAAATGGTCGTCGCCGTGGACGCGCTGGTGCCAGACCCGATCCAGGAGTCAGATGCGGTCAAGCGCGATGGCTACGAGCGCGCCCTCAAGTATATGGGGCTGGAGGCCAATCAACCGATCACCTCGATCAAGCTGGATAGGGTATTTATCGGTTCCTGTACCAATTCGCGAATTGAAGATCTGCGCGCCGCCGCTGTCGTGGCCAAAGGTAGGCAGGTATCGTCAAGCATCAAGCAGGCCATGGTCGTGCCGGGCTCCGGTCTGGTAAAAGAGCAGGCAGAGCTGGAAGGGCTGGACCAGATTTTCAAGGCCGCCGGTTTCGAGTGGCGCGATCCCGGCTGCTCCATGTGCCTGGCGATGAACCCGGACCGTCTTGAGTCCGGTGAACATTGTGCCTCCACATCCAACCGGAACTTTGAGGGGCGCCAGGGTAACGGCGGGCGTACTCATCTGGTCAGCCCGGCCATGGCTGCGGCGGCGGCGATCGCCGGTCATTTCGTTGATGTTCGTGACATGCTTAACCAGGAGGTCAGCGCATGAAGCCTTTTACTCAGCATACCGGCTTGGTCGCGCCGCTGGACCGTGCCAATGTGGATACCGATCAGATCATTCCCAAGCAGTTTCTCAAATCGATCCGCCGCAGTGGTTTTGGCAAGAACCTGTTCGATGAATGGCGTTATCTGGATGAGGGTTTGCCGGATCAGGATGCGTCGCATCGCCCGCTGAACCCGGATTTTGTGCTTAATCAGCTGCGCTACCAAGGCGCCAGTGTGCTGCTGGCGCGTAAGAATTTTGGCTGCGGCTCCAGCCGTGAGCATGCACCCTGGGCGTTGGAAGAGTATGGCTTTAGAGCTATTCTGGCTCCCAGCTACGCCGATATTTTCTATAATAATAGCTTTAAAAATGGCCTGTTACCCATTGTTTTAAATGAAAAAGATATTGAAGATCTGTTCGTGCAGGCGGAGCAGAATCCGGGTTATCAACTGACCGTCGATCTGCAGGCGCAGACCGTCACTCGGCCCGACGGCGAGCAGTACAGCTTCGAGGTCGATGCCTTCCGCAAGCATTGCTTGCTCAACGGTCTGGACGATATCGGTTTGACGCTGGAAGACGCGGAGGCAATTCGCGCTTTTGAAGTCGGCCACAAGCGAGACAACCCCTGGTTGTTTGGCGCCATCAAGGGCGTCTGATACAGCCGGCAACGGTTCTGATTGGAAGGAAAAGACAATGAGTATGAAGATTCTGATTCTGCCTGGCGACGGTATCGGCCCCGAAATCATGGCCGAAGCGGTCAAGGTGCTGGAGCTGGCTAACGACAAGTACAGTCTAGGCGCGGAGCTAAGCTACGACGATCTGGGCGGTGCAGCCTATGATCGCTACGGCAGTCCGCTAGCGGATGAAACCTTGGCGCGTGCGCGCCAGGCTGATGCCATTCTGCTCGGCGCGGTGGGCGGCCCCAAATGGGATAGCATCGATCCTGCACTGCGCCCGGAGCGCGGCCTGCTGAAGATTCGCTCGCAACTGGGGCTGTTTGGTAATCTGCGTCCGGCGATTCTCTATCCGCAATTGGCTGAGGCCTCCACGCTGAAGCCAGACGTGGTGTCTGGGCTCGACATTCTTATTGTTCGTGAGCTGACCGGCGGCATTTACTTTGGTCAGCCGCGCGAGCGCAAGGTGCTGGAGTCAGGTGAGCGCTTTGCCTTTGATACGCTGCCTTACAGCGAATCTGAAGTGCGGCGCATCGCTAAGGTTGGTTTTGACTCGGCGCGCCTGCGCGGCAAGAAGCTCTGTTCGGTGGACAAGGCCAACGTGCTGGCTTCCAGCCAGCTATGGCGTGAAGTGGTCGAGGAGGTAGGCAAAGACTATCCGGATGTCGAGCTCTCGCACATGTACGTTGATAACGCGGCGATGCAACTGGTTAGGGCGCCCAAGCAATTTGATGTAATCGTCACCGATAACCTGTTTGGCGATATTCTCTCCGATCAGGCGTCCATGCTGACTGGCTCGATCGGCATGTTGCCGTCGGCGTCGCTGGATGCCAACAATAAGGGCATGTACGAGCCTTGCCACGGCAGCGCGCCGGATATCGCCGGCAAAGGCATCGCCAACCCGTTGGCGACCATCCTGTCGGTAGCCATGATGCTGCGCTACAGCTTTAACCAGGTAGCGGCGGCGGATGCGATTGAGCAGGCGGTCAGCCTGGTGCTTGATGAGAAGCTGCGCACTGGCGACATCATGTCAGAGGGTTGTCAGTTGGTGGGAACGGCGCAGATGGGTGACGCCGTGGCCGCAGCCCTTAAAAACCTGTAAACTGTACGGCTTTGCGTTGCGCCCGGCATGTCCGGGCGTAATTGTCTTTGAATTTACCCCACGGGGGGTTGTAGTTATGAAACAAGTAGGTCTGGTTGGCTGGCGTGGCATGGTTGGTTCGGTGCTGATGCAGCGCATGCGCGAAGAAAACGATTTTGCCGGCATCGAGCCGGTGTTCTTCACCACCTCGAATGTAGGCGGAGCAGGTCCGGATATCGGCAAAGATACTCCGCCGCTGAAAGATGCCTTTGATATCGAGTCGCTGAAGCCGCTGGACGTGATTATTACCTGCCAGGGTGGTGATTA
Organism: Halopseudomonas pelagia CL-AP6; assembly: GCF_000410875.1. Lineage (GTDB taxonomy): Bacteria > Pseudomonadota > Gammaproteobacteria > Pseudomonadales > Pseudomonadaceae > Halopseudomonas > Halopseudomonas pelagia. The sequence goes on along the minus strand of NZ_AROI01000026.1, from coordinate 126,171 downwards.
CACTCAGGCGGTCTACCCGAAGCTGCGTGCTGAAGGCTGGAATGGCTACTGGATTGATGCGGCTTCTACGCTGCGCATGGAAGACGAAGCAGTGATCATCCTCGATCCGGTGAACCGCAAAAGTATTGATCAGGCGCTGCGTGACGGGGTTAAGACCTACGTCGGCGGCAACTGTACGGTTAGCCTTATGCTGATGGGGCTCGGCGGACTGTTTGAGCAGGGTCTTGTGGAGTGGATGAGCGCCATGACCTACCAGGCCGCCAGTGGCGCGGGTGCGCAGAATATGCGCGAGCTGATCAATCAGATGGGCACTATCAACGCCTCGGTAGCGGACAAGTTGGCCGATCCGGCCAGCGCTATTTTGGAAATTGACCGCCAGGTAGCCGCAACCTTGCGCAACGAGTCATTCCCGGCCGAGCACTTCGGTGTGCCACTGGCAGGCAGTCTGATCCCCTGGATCGACAAGCAGTTGCCCAACGGGCAGAGCCGTGAAGAGTGGAAGGCCCAGGCGGAGACCAACAAGATCATTGGTCGCAGTGGCCGGCCGATCCCGGTCGATGGTATTTGCGTGCGCATAGGCGCCATGCGTTGCCACAGCCAGGCGCTGACCATCAAGCTGAACAAGGATGTGCCGCTGGCGGATATCGAGTCCATGCTCGCCGAGCACAATCCCTGGTCCAAGGTGGTGCCCAATACCAAGGAAGATACGCTGCGCGATCTGACGCCGACTGCCGTCACTGGCACCTTATCCGTACCAGTCGGGCGCCTGCGCAAGCTGAACATGGGCTCGCAGTACCTGTCGGCATTTACTGTTGGTGATCAGCTTCTATGGGGCGCGGCTGAACCGCTGCGCCGCATGTTGCGGATTCTGCAGGAGAGCTGATCCGCTGGCCGGTGTTTTTTCAGGGGCACCCAGGCATTCGCTTGGGTGCCCTTTGTTTTTTCAGTTGAGGAATACGTATGAGCAAGACCTGTGATGTGGCGATAGTCGGTGTGACCGGCATGATCGGTGACGTGCTGATCAATGTGCTGGAAGATCACGAATTCCCTATCGAAAGGCTTTATCTAGTCGATGAAGAGACTTCGGCCGGCGGCCGGCTGATGTACAAAGGTCAGAGTTTGCGTGTGGAACCACTGGAACGCTTCGATTTCAGCAGCGTGCGCGTCGCGCTGTTCTTTTGCGCCGAGTCGGTAACGGCGATCTGGGCGCCGCGGGCGGTCGAGGCGGGCTGCAGCGTTATTGATGGTAGCGGGCATTTTCGCGCGGATACCTCAGTGCCGCTCATGGTAGCGGGCGCCAACCCTGAGGTCCTGGAAGGGCGTACCTGGCCAGGCATCGTCGCCTGTCCGGATAGTCAGGTTGTGCAGGCTGTGCTGGCTCTGCGTGCCGTAGCGGGTTCCGGATTGAAAGCGCTATCTATTGCCACTTACCAATCCATGTCGACTCGGGATCTGGACGCTGTCGAAGGCCTGGCATTGCAGACGGGTCGTCTGCTCAACGGGCAGCCGCCTGAGGCCGGTGCTCTGGAAAAACAGGCCGCTTTCAATCTGATACCTCGCACTGGGGATGTGGACGAGCAGGGTTATACGCGTGATGAAATTCGTCTGACAGAAGATCTGCGGCGTATTTTTGAAGCGCCGGATATGCCTATTAGCGTTACATGCATTCTGGTGCCGGTATTTTATGGCAATGCGGCAGTAGTTCATGCTAAAACGGCTGAATTGGTTGACGTCAAACGACTGGCGGGGCTGATTCGCAAGGCGCCCGGTGTGAAGCTGCTGGATAAGGCTGCGCCTGGCGGTTATCCGACACCGGTTTCGGAGGCTACTGGCAGTGACTCGGTATGGATAGGTCGGTTGCGTCAGGATTTAACCGATCCTGACGGACTAAATATGTGGATTGTGTCTGATAATCTGCGAAAAGGTGTAGTACTTAACGGTCTTCAAACCCTCGACCTGTTGATAAAAGACTATTTGTAATCAATACTTGCTGTGGATTTCGTATTAAGCAGATTAGGTTTGAGTATTTAGTTGCTCATACCTAATAAGTGTTGCCAGGTTGCTGCGGACCGAATGGGGAGCTGTTGAAGGGTCGGTACGCGAGCAACGGGATCTGTTGACGCGAGAGAAAACGATAAAAGCAAAGGAACTTCGCTATGGTTCGCAAACTGGTTTTGGCTATCGCCGCAGCAAGCGCTCTGATGTCATCGAATGTTGCCCAGGCATTGGGGGTCGGGGAGATAAACCTGCGCTCAGCCTTGAATCAGCCGTTAGATGCAGAGATTGAGTTGCTTCAGGTCAGGGATTTATCCAGTCAGGAGATTCTTCCTGCTCTCGCATCGCCCGATGAGTTCGGCAGGGCCGGTATCGCGCGGGATTTCTTCCTCACCGATCTGGTGTTTACACCGGTTGTTCGACCCGATGGTCGCGCCGTGATTCGGGTGACGTCCAGCAGGCCAGTCAAGGAACCGTTTCTCAACTTCCTGATGGAAGTGCGCTGGCCTTCAGGTCGCGTATTGCGCGAATTCACTCTCTTGCTTGACCCGCCGCTATACAGCCCGACACCGGTTACTGCCGCAGCGCCCATCGCGGCTCCCGTTCAGCGCCCGGTGCCCACGGTGGCACCCGGACAGCCAAGGCGGCCGCAAGCCCAGGCACCAGCGACGGTTGCAGCTGCGCAGCCAATTCGCCAGCCAACCCAGCAGGGTTCGGGTGAATGGCGTACCAGCCGCTCCGATACCCTGTGGGAAATAGCCTTGCGTAGCCGTCCATCAGGTGCCTCTGTGCACCAGACGATGCTGGCTATTCAGGAGCTTAATCCGAATGCCTTTATCGACAACAATATCAACCGCCTAAAAGCTGATCAGACCCTGACTCTTCCCGATGCAGAGCAGGCGCGTCGGCTCGGTCAGGCCGAAGCTGTGGCGCAGGTAGCTGCGCAAAACCGCGCTTGGCAGGCCGGCCGGCAGGCGACTCCCGCTCAGCGCCAGCTGGATGCGCGGCAACAGGCGTCAGCCGCTGCGGCTCCTGAAACCGCCCCGGCAGGCGATTCGCTGCGTTTGGTCGCCGGCAGCGCCGAGCAAGGCAATGGCTCTTCGGAAAGTGCCCGCACCGATGCTGACAGTCGCTTGCGGGATCAGTTGGATGAGACAAAAGAGCAGCTTGATTCGCTGGAGCGGGAAAAGACCGAGGCTGATAGCCGCCTGGCTGATATGCAGACCCAAATGGAAACCTTGCAGCGGCTGCTGGAGCTCAAGGATGCCCAGCTGGCCGCTATGCAGGAGCAGCTGGGTGATGCGGCCGAAACGCCTGACGTAGCACCGAGCATAGCGCCGGAGCTAGAGACTAGCGAAGAGTCGACTGCAGCTATGCTCGCAGATCAAGAGGTTCAAGACGCAGAGCTGCCAGCCGTTGATGAGTCCGGGTTGCCTGCTGAAGGAATAGATGCCCCTGCTGATAGCCTGGCGGACATGCCTGAGGGGGCCGAAACGCCGATCGAACTGGATGCAACCGCTGCAGATACAGGCCTCGCATCACCGGCCAGTGCAGAAAGCGATCCGGCGCCTGCGCCTGTGGTGGCTGAGCAGGAATCCGCAGATGAAAATGGGATTGAGGCGCTATTGCAGCGCATGATGCAAAACCAGACTTTCCTGATAGTCGGGGGCGGCATTGTTCTTTTGCTTCTGCTGTTGCTGCTCATGGCCTTGGCCCGGCGTAACGCACGTCGCGAAGCGGAGATGGCGGACAACTTTATTGCCCGCGCCGCAGAAAAGAAAGATTACGACGGTTCGGATGATTCCGATGCCTTCAATGTGGCTCTGGCTGGCTTCGACGATGAACCGTCCGCGCAGAATCTGGGTATCAATCACGATCCGATCACCGAGGCCGATGCGCTGATTGCCTATGGCAAGCTGGCTGAGGCCGCTGAGGTGCTCAATGCAGCAATAGATGTCGAGCCGGAGCGCATTGATCTGCGCTTCAAGCTACTGGAAGTACAAGGGCTGCTTGAGCATAGCGAGGGTTACGCCGAACAGGTTGTTGCCTTGCGCAATATGGGGGCGTCGGAGTCGCAGATTGCGGCAATGAATGCGCGCTTCCCGATAATGGCGGCGGCCCTCGCGGGTGGTGCGGTTATAGCGGATGAGTATCCTGCTCAGGATCCATTGCTGGATAGTCAGACGCTGGATGTTGAAGAGGTTGCCGAGGAAGATGATCTGGGGGTTATCGATTATGACCTGGATGGCCTCGATATAGATGAAGCGGCAACGGGTGATACCGCAGCGCCCATGGTTGACCTGGATCACGATCTCGACCTGGACTTTGATCTGGATGAGAATTTGGCCAAGGATCTGGCAGACCCGGGGGTAACTACGACTGCCTCGCAGAGCTCTGACGACGATTTCGAGCTGGGCTTTAATCTCGACGACAATCTCGACGACGTATCGCCAGCGCCCAAGCCCGGCCCTGACTTGGATTCGGACTTCACTCTGGACGAAGATTTCGACCTGTCGCTAACCGATGACCTGCAGGCTGATAGCCTGATGGCTGAAATGGACGCCATGGGTCAGTCTGGTGCTGACACGGCTGAGGAAACGGAGAAGACTGACGGTACTCTGAACCTTTCGGATGAAGAGTTGATGCGCTTCGAGCAAGAACTGAATGAGGCCGAGAGCGACGAGATCAGCTTTGTCGAATTAGAGGCCGCCGAGCCGGACAATGCGGCTGCCGAGTCAACCGAGTTGGACGATCTGGAGGAGGATGAGTCAGCACCGTCATCTACCGCCGAGCAGGTTCTGGCCGACAGCATGGCGGAGGAGGATGAAGATGAGTTTGATTTCCTCTCCGGTACGGATGAGTGCGCCACCAAGCTCGATCTCGCGCGTGCCTACATCGACATGGGCGACCAGGAAGGCGCCCGCGATATCCTTGCCGAGGTATTGGATGAAGGGAGCGACCAGCAGAAGCAGGATGCTCGTGAGATGATGGGGCAACTTGACTGACAGATGAGTAGTTTAACTTCAGACGCGGCCGCCCAAGGGGCGGCCGCTGTTGTTTTCAGGGTGGCAGCCTGCGTGGAGTATCGCGGTACGGCCTATCGTGGTTGGCAGCGGCAGCAGCCTGGCGTCAAGAGCGTTCAAGAGACGGTTGAAAAGGCACTGAGCCGGGTCGCCAATCATCCGGTCAACCTCTTCTGCGCTGGGCGTACCGACGCGGGCGTCCACGCGTCCTGTCAGATTATTCACTTCGAGACCGATGCCGTGCGTACTCCGGTCAATTGGGTTCATGGTGCCAATGCCAATTTGCCCGCCGATATCAGTGTTGCCTGGGCTAAGGTCGTGCCAAAGGATTTTCACGCGCGGTTTTCAGCTGTTGCCCGGCGCTATCGCTATGTTATCTACAGCGACCCGGTCAGGCCTGCACACTTGGCCCACGAGGTCACCTGGAACTACCGGTCACTGGATATTGAGCGCATGCGTCGGGCCGCCGAGGCCTTGGTGGGAGAGCACGATTTCACCTCTTATCGCGCCCTCGCATGCCAGGCGAAATCACCGATCAAGCGTGTACATCATCTCAAGCTGCATGAATTTGGCCGGTTTATCGTGATTGATATTCGCGCCAATGCTTTTCTGCATCACATGGTGCGCAATATAGCCGGCGTATTGATGCAAATAGGCTGCGGCGAAAAGCCAGTCAACTGGGCTGGCGATGTGTTGGCGGCCGCCTGCCGTCGCGAGGGTGGGCTAACGGCACCCGCGTATGGGCTGTATCTGGTAGATGTGACTTATCCTGAGCGCTTCGATTTGCCCGTGCGTTACATGGGGCCTCACTTTCTGTCGGCGCTCAATACGCTCGACTGACGCTGCGGGGCTGATCTGCTACTATTCAGGGCCAGATCAGATCAGGTATGTCTACGTACTATGGTGCGAATCAAGATATGCGGTATTACTCGGGTTGAAGATGCCCTGGCCGCAGCGCAGGCCGGGGCCGACGCCATAGGCCTGGTATTCTATGCACCCAGCCCCCGTGCGGTCAGCCCCGCGACTGCTCGTCAGATCCTTCGCGCATTACCCCCTTTTGTTACTTCAGTGGGCTTGTTTGTTAATGCCTCCGCGCAAGAGATCAATGCGGTGTTGGCAGAGGTGCCCTTGGATGTATTGCAGTTTCATGGTGACGAGCCCGCCGCGTTTTGCGATCAATTCAACCGGCCGTATCTCAAGGCGCTGCGGGTGCAGGCCGGGGATGATCTGAATACGTTGGCTGGCCGCTGGCCCGATGCCTCAGGTATCCTGCTTGACAGCTACAAGGCCGGAGTGCCCGGCGGTACCGGTGAAATATTTGATTGGTCGCTGATTCCCTCTGCGCGTACCTGGCCACTGATATTGGCGGGCGGTCTGAGCGCAGAGAATGTCGCGGAGGCCATTAGCAATACCTTACCCTGGGCAGTTGATGTCAGTGGTGGGGTAGAGCAGGCCAAGGGCGTCAAAGATGTGGTCAAAATCAATTCTTTTATTCAAGAGGTGAAGCGTGTCTGACTCAAATGCAGTGGATTACGCCACTATTCCCGATCAGCGGGGCCACTTTGGCCCTTACGGTGGTCGGTTTGTTTCCGAGACCCTGATGGATGCGCTGGAAGAGCTGGAGGAGCTGTACGAGCGCTTGTCAGCGGACGCGGGTTTTCAGGCGGAGTTCGATCATGATCTGGCGCACTACGTCGGCCGCCCTTCGCCGCTGTATCTGGCTGAACGGCTGACAGCCAAGGTCGGTGGCGCGCAGATCTATCTCAAGCGCGAAGATCTTAACCATACCGGCGCACACAAGGTTAACAATACTATTGGTCAGGCGTTGTTGGCCAAGCATATGGGCAAGCCGCGAGTGATAGCCGAGACGGGTGCTGGCCAGCACGGGGTGGCCACCGCTACCGTAGCCGCGCGACTGGGGCTCAAATGCCAAGTGTATATGGGTGCAGAAGACGTCAAACGGCAGTCTTTGAACGTCTACAGGATGAAGCTGCTGGGTGCCGAAGTGATACCCGTGACCTCAGGCTCCAAAACGCTGAAAGACGCCATGAACGAGGCGATGCGGGACTGGGTGACGAATATTGATGACACCTTCTACATCATAGGTACAGTGGCGGGACCGCATCCCTATCCCAAGCTGGTGCGTGATTTCCAGTGCGTGATTGGTCGCGAGGCGCGAGCTCAATGTCTGGCCCAGTACGGCAAGCTGCCTGACGCGCTGGTGGCCTGTGTGGGTGGCGGATCCAATGCGATCGGGCTGTTTCACCCCTTCCTGGAAGACAACAGTGTGGCTATGTATGGCGTTGAAGCGGGCGGATTGGGTCTGGAGACCGGCCAGCACGCAGCGCCGCTGGCCGCCGGCCGGCCCGGCGTATTGCACGGTAACCGGACGTATTTGATGGAAGATGACGCTGGCCAGATCATTGAGACTCACTCGGTCTCCGCCGGCCTGGATTATCCGGGCGTTGGCCCTGAGCATAGTTGGTTGAAGGACATTGGCCGGGTCACCTATGTCAACGCCACAGACGAAGAAGCATTGACCGCGTTCCGCGAATTGACCCGCATTGAAGGGATCATGCCGGCGCTGGAATCGGCCCACGCGGTAGCCTATGCAATGAAGTTGGCGGCCACCATGCGCCCGGACCAGACCATCGTGGTCAACCTGTCAGGTCGCGGGGATAAGGATATTCATACCGTCGCCGGCATTGACGGCATCAGTCTTTGAACAGAGTGTGATATGAGCCGAATACAAACGTGTTTTGAACAACTGCGTGCAACAGGTCGCAAGGCCTTGATTCCCTACGTGACTGCGGGCGATCCCGACCCCGCCATGACGCTGCCATTGATGCACGAGCTGGTGGAAGCGGGCGCCGACATTATCGAGCTGGGGATCCCGTTTTCCGACCCCATGGCCGACGGCCCGGTAATCCAGCAAGCCATGGAGCGAGCACTGCTCCACCATGTCCGCCTGATCGACGTGCTCGAGATGGTTCGCCAGTTCCGCGAAACAAATCAGACCACTCCCGTGGTACTGATGGGTTATCTCAATCCGGTTGAGCGCATGGGTTATGAGACCTTCGCCAATGCGGCGCTAGACGCTGGAGTGGATGGCGTGCTCACCGTTGACTTGCCGCCCGAAGAGGCCGACGAAGTGGCGGCACTATTCAAGGAGCGCGGATTGGACGTGATTTTTCTTTTGTCGCCGACGACCACCTTGCAGCGGGCGGCCAAGATCTGCAGGCATGCCAGTGGGTATGTTTACTATGTTTCGCTCAAGGGTGTGACCGGGTCCAATACTTTGAACGTCACTGATGTGGCAGCCAAGCTGGAGCAGTTGCGTACCGTCACCGCTTTGCCGATTGGCGTCGGCTTTGGTATTCGTGATGGAAAAACGGCAGCGGCCGTCGGCGCCGTAGCGGATGGTGTAGTGGTTGGCTCGGTACTGGTCAACCAGATTGCCGATCATGCAGCACATCCCGAGCGGGCACGTGAGGCAGTTGGCGCTATTATCCGTGAAATGCGTCAGGCAATGGATCGGTAACAGAAATTCCCTTTGGTGTAGCAGACAACGAAATAAGGATTGGCGATGAGCAACTGGCTGGTAGATAAGTTGATACCCTCCATAGTGCGTTCCGAGGCGCAGAAGAGCAGTGTGCCTGAAGGCCTTTGGCGCAAGTGCCCTTCCTGCGATGCCGTGCTGTACCGCCCGGAGCTGGAAAAGAATCTGGATATCTGCCCGAAGTGCAGCCACCACCTGCGGATCAACGCCCGCCGTCGACTGGATATTTTTCTCGACCCGGAAGGTCGGACCGAGATTGCCAGTGAGCTGGAGCCGGTTGATCGACTGAAGTTTCGCGATAGCAAGAAATACAAGGATCGCCTGACGGCCGCGCAAAAGGACACTGGCGAGAAAGATGCGCTGGTAGTCATGCAGGGCTCGTTGAAGGGTAATCCGATTGTTGCCAGTGCCTTTGAGTTCAGCTTTATGGGCGGCTCCATGGGTAGTGTGGTGGGTGCGCGCTTTGTCCGTGGTGCCGAGATCGCGCTGCGTGAACGGATTCCTTATGTCTGTTTCTCTGCCTCGGGTGGCGCACGTATGCAGGAAGCGCTGTTCTCGTTGATGCAAATGGCCAAGACCAGTGCCGCATTAGCGAAGATGAAAGAGGAGGGCATCCCGTTTATTTCCGTGATGACTGACCCAGTATATGGTGGGGTATCCGCTAGCCTGGCGATGCTAGGTGATCTGAACGTGGCTGAGCCAAACGCGCTGATCGGCTTTGCCGGTCCGCGGGTTATCGAGCAGACGGTGCGCGAGAAGTTGCCAGCAGGTTTCCAGCGCAGCGAGTTCCTGCTCGCTCACGGCGCTTTGGATATGATTATTCCCCGTGCCGAAATGCGTGATCGCCTGTCCAGCATGCTGGCCATGCTCACTAACTTGCCAGCCCCGGAACCAGATCAGCCACTTGAACCCTTGAACGGCGAGGGCTGATGTCGAGCGCCGACCTGGCAGGCTGGTTGGCGCGGCTCGAGCAGCTGCATCCGACCGAAATTGACATGGGGTTACAGCGGGTCGCCAGCGTTGCTGCGCGCTTGGGGATTTCGCGCCCTGCACCGCTGGTGTTTACCGTCACTGGGACTAACGGCAAAGGCTCTACCTGCGCAGCTCTGGACCAGCTATTACAGCAGGCCGGGCTGCGCACTGGGGTTTATACCTCTCCGCACTTGCTGGTGTATAACGAGCGAGTGCGTATTGCTGGGCAGAATGTCTCTGACCAGATGCTCTGTGAGGCTTTTGCCCGCATAGACGCTGCCCGGGCGGAGGTGTCTCTAACCTATTTCGAGTTCGGCACGCTGGCGGCGCTGCTGCTGTTCCAGCAGTCCGGGCTGGATGCCGTGGTGTTAGAGGTAGGTCTGGGCGGGCGCCTGGACGCGGTCAATATTGTCGACCCGGACGTGGCAGTGGTCACCAGTATCGGTCTTGATCACCAGGAGTATCTTGGCGACACCCGGGAATCAGTCGGTTATGAAAAAGCCGGTATCCTGCGGCCCGGTATCAAGCTGGTGTGCAGTGAAACTGATATGCCATCGACCTTTCAGGTTGAGGTCGAGCGTCAGCACGCGCAGTTGCTGCAGCGCACAGAGCATTATGGCTGGCGATCCACGGGATCATCCTGGCAGTTGTTCGGGCAAGACCAGCAGAGCCAGCGCCGCTGCATAGACAAGGTTCCAGCCACTTCAATACCGAAAGACAATCTCGCGACGGCCCTTCAGGCCTTCTGGGCGGCAGGTCTGGCGCTGTCCGACGAGCAGATTATCGATGCCTTGAGCAGGGTCAGCGTCACGGGCCGGATGCAGCGTCGCACCGTCAGTTGGCGGGGCCAGCCGCGGCGTCTGCTGCTGGATGTGGGGCACAACCCGCATGCGGCCAACTTTCTGGCACGTGAGCTGGCTGCGGATCGGGTACCGCGCGTGGCTGTTTTCGGCCTCTTGGCCGACAAGGACCTGGCTGGAGTGATTGCACCGCTGGCGGGTACTTTCTGCCATTGGGCTCTGGCTCCTTTGCCAAGCCCGAGAACGCGCCCAGTTGTTGACCTGGTTACCTGCTTGACGACGATGGGGGAGAGCTGCCGCAGCTACGGCTCAATTGCCGAGGCGCTGAAGGCCAGTCTGGACGATACCCCCGCAACGACCGAAATCGTGATTTTTGGGTCGTTTTTCTCGGTCTCAGCAGCCATACTCTGGTTAAATCAACAGTCCCAGGATCTGAACAATGGATGACAAATTGAAGCAGCGCCTTATTGGCGCATTGGTGCTGGTCGTCGCTGCAGTGGTGTTTTTGCCGATGCTGTTATCCGGCCAGGACGAAACAGTCAGCGTTGAAGTGCAAGCGCCGCAGCAGCCTGAGATGTCGAGTCAGCCAATTGCGCCGGCTGCGCCGATTGAGCTGCCGGAGCCAGAGCCGGTTGCGGGCATTCCAGAGACAGAGGTTATTCCGATGCTGGTTGAGGAGGGCCTCAGTGAAGCCCCGGCAGTTGTCACGCCGCCCGAGCCTGCTACGGCGACGCCTGCTCCCGAGCCTACACCTGCGCCAACGGCTGGTCAGGGTGATTGGGTAATTCAACTGGGCAGTTTCTCCGCCGCCGCCAATGCAGATGGGTTCAAGGAAAAGCTGGTAGAGCAGGGTTATAACGCCTACACAGTTGCCGCCACGGCGGACGGTAAGGCTATTACCCGGGTGTATGTCGGGCCGGTGCTGGATCGCGCGAGCGCCAATCGTTTGCGTGATGAGCTCGAGCGTCGCCAGGGTGCCAAGGGTTTTGTCGTAGCCTTTGACGCGGCTTCTGGCAAACGATAGCGGTTCCGGTCAAAGGGTGGCTCTGGTAGAATATTGGCCTTTCCGCTAACGGGTGTTTCGTCGTGACACTAGCCTGGATTGATTGGGCCATCATCGCCATTATTGCCGTCTCGACCGTGATCAGTTTAGCCCGGGGTTTCGTCAAGGAAGCGTTATCACTGGTGACCTGGGTGGTTGCCGGCCTGGTAGCCTGGATGTTTGGCGGAGCGCTTGCTGAGTACCTTGTCCCGTATATAGACACTCCTTCAGTCAGGGTTATCGCGGCCTGCGCGATATTGTTTGTACTGACTTTGATTCTTGGTGGTCTGATCAATTATTTGATCGGGCAACTTGTGGTGGTTACCGGGCTGAGTGGCACCGACCGTTTCCTGGGTATGATATTTGGTGCCGCACGCGGTGCGTTGCTGATTACCGTTGGCGTTGGTCTGTTGAGCCTGGCCCCGGTAGATGCAGACGACTGGTGGCGGCAGTCCGAGCTGATCCCGCATTTTCTCCTGGTGGCTGACTGGTCCAAGAGTATGATTCTCGGGTTTGTTGGGCGCTGATCCTTGCACCTGTTAGCAATAGGTGTGGTGTATCCATAGACGAAAAGGTGTTTAGGCATGTGTGGCATTGTTGGCATAGTGGGCAAAGCGAACGTCAATCAGGCGCTCTATGATGCCCTGACAGTCCTGCAGCATCGCGGCCAGGACGCCGCCGGCATCGTAACCTGTGACCATGGACGACTCTACCTGCGCAAGGATAATGGCCTGGTGAGGGATGTTTTCCACCAGCGGCACATGCAGCGTCTGATTGGCAATATGGGTATTGGCCACGTGCGTTACCCGACAGCCGGCTCTTCCAGCTCGGCTGAAGCACAACCGTTCTATGTCAACTCGCCCTATGGCATCACGTTGGCGCATAACGGCAACCTGACCAATGTCGAGCAGTTATCGCGGGAGATCTACGAGTCAGACCTGCGCCACGTCAATACCAATTCCGACTCGGAAGTGCTGCTCAACGTTTTCGCTCATGAGCTGGCCCGTTGCGGCAAGCTGCAGCCTAGCCAGGAAGATATTTTCGACGCCGTACAGGCGGTGCACAAGCGTTGTGTCGGTGGTTATGCGGCGATCGCGATGGTCACTGGCTACGGCATTGTCGGTTTCCGCGATCCGAATGCCATTCGTCCTATCGTATTTGGCAAGCGTGATACCGAGAACGGCGTTGAATACATGATCGCATCGGAAAGTGTCTCGCTGGACGTGCTGGGCTTTGATCTGATTCGCGATCTGGAACCAGGTGAAGCGGTCTACATTACCGCCAAGGGCGAGTTGTATACTCGTCAGTGTGCTGATAACCCGCAATATTCGCCGTGCATCTTCGAGCATGTCTATCTGGCTCGCCCGGATTCAATGATCGACAATGTGCTGGTCTATAAGGCGCGGTTGCGCATGGGGGAAAAGCTGGCCGAGAAAATTCTCCGCGACAACCCCGACCACGGTATTGATGTGGTGATTCCGATCCCGGACACCAGCCGCACCTCCGCGGTTGAGCTGGCCAATCATCTGGGCGTCAAGTTCCGCGAAGGGTTCGTCAAGAACCGCTATATAGGGCGTACCTTCATCATGCCCGGGCAGGCTGCGCGCAAGAAGTCCGTGAGGCAGAAACTCAATGCCATTGAGCTTGAGTTTCGTGGTAAGAACGTGTTGCTGGTGGATGACTCCATCGTCCGCGGGACGACTTGCAAACAGATTATTCAGATGGCGCGTGAAGCCGGTGCCAAGCAAGTCTACTTCTGCTCGGCGGCTCCTGCGGTGCGCTACCCGAATGTGTATGGCATCGATATGCCCAGCGTGCATGAACTGATCGCACACAACCGCACCACCGAGGAAGTGGCCGAATTGATTGGCGCTGACTGGCTGATCTACCAGGACCTGCATGATCTGGTCGACGCCGTGAGCGAAGGGAATCCTAAGCTGACGCGCTTTGATTGCTCGGTATTCGACGGCGACTACATCACTGGCGACGTGAACGAAGCCTATCTTGGCAAGATCGAACGTGCTCGCAACGATGCGGCCATGACCACGGGCGATCAGGGCAATGCGGTCATAGAGTTGCATAACAACTGAGTAAGCATAACTGCAGGTGGTGGCCTGGCGTGAGCCGGGCTGCCAGCTCGCTGAAAGAGAATCAGCCATGACTATAGAATGGGATGCGGGTCGCCTGGATAGCGATCTGAGCGAAGCGGGTTTTGATACCTTGGCGGTACGCGCAGGACAGCGTCGCGGGCCAGAGGCGGAGCATGGCGAAGCTTTGTTTTTGACCTCAAGCTATGTCTTTCGCAGTGCTGCCGATGCGGCAGCGTGCTTTGCTGGTGAGGCCAAGGGGAACGTTTACTCGCGCTATATGAACCCCACCGTGCGCACCTTCGAGGAGCGGATGGCTGCGCTAGAAGGCGCTGAGCAAGCCGTCGCGACCGCCTCAGGCATGGCGGCGATCATGGCCATGGTCATGAGCCTGTGCTCCGCCGGTGATCACATTCTGGTCTCACGTAGCGTGTTCGGCGCGACCGTCAGCCTGTTCGATAAATATTTCAAGCGGTTCGGTGTCGAGGTCGATTATGTCGTGCTCTCTGATCTGAATGGCTGGAAAACTGCGTGCAAGGCCAACACCAAACTGTTTTTCGTAGAGTCACCGTCCAACCCGCTGGCAGAGCTGGTAGATATTCGCGGGCTCGCTGAGGTAGCTCACGCCAAGGGCGCTCTGCTGGCGGTGGACAACTGTTTTTGCACGCCGGCCTTGCAGAAGCCGTTGGAGCTGGGCGCCGACATTATCATTCACTCGGCAACCAAATATATTGATGGCCAGGGCCGGTGTCTTGGCGGTGTTGTAGCCGGGCGCCACGAGCATATGCAGGAAGTCGTCGGCTTTCTGCGCACTGCTGGCCCAACCTTGAGCCCTTTTAATGCCTGGGTCTTCCTCAAGGGTCTTGAAACGCTGCGTTTGCGCATGCAGGCTCACTGTGCCAGCGCACAAGCTCTGGCAGAATGGCTCGAGCAGCAGCCGGGTATTGAGCACGTGTATTACGCCGGTTTGCCCAGCCATCCCCAGCATGAACTGGCGAAGCGTCAACAAAAAGCGTTTGGGGCGGTGGTCAGCTTTGAGGTCGCCGGCGAGCGTGAAGCCGCATGGCGGTTTATCGATGCGACGCAGTTACTCTCCATTACTGCGAACCTGGGTGATAGTAAGAGCACCATCACGCATCCGGCGAGCACCACCCATGGTCGCCTTACGGCTGAAACCCGTGCTACCGCCGGCATACGCGACAACTTGATACGGGTCGCGGTAGGGCTGGAAGAGGTTGCGGACCTGCAGGCCGATCTGCAGCGTGGATTGGCCGCGTTGCGAGCGTGATAGTGAGAAGCGCCTCACACTAGGGGCAAAAAGGTTTTTATTTTCGGATAAAGGTGTTTTAAGTTGATTTGGCCGCAGGGAAGCGGAACCGATCTGCTGCAGTCATCCCCTGCATTGCGGCATTTCCTACTAAAACATGGAGTTCTATAATGAAACATTTCATTCTTGCTGTTTGTCTGTCTTTCGCCTCACTGTTCGCTTTGCCTACCCTCGCAGAAACCAGCCAGCCACCCCTTGTCAGCGTCAATGTCAATACCGCCAGCGCAAGCGAGATTGCTGAGGTATTGCAGGGCGTCGGCGAGTCAAAAGCTCAGGCTATTGTCGAGTACCGTGAGGCCAATGGGGCCTTTTCTTCGGTCGACGAGATAGCGCAGGTCAAAGGTATTGGTCAAGCCACCTTAGCCAAAAACCAGCAACGCATTACCTTGGAGTAAGCGCAACAGGCCTGATATCGGCGCATGCTCGCGGATATCAGGTTTTCAGCCGGCTGACCGAGCTGCTTAGCGTTTTCGCCAGGGTGGCCAGCCGTTCACTGGTCGTGGCGCTGACTAGGGTCTGTGTCACTGTTTTCTCGGTCACATCGCGTATTTGCACAACACTCTGGGTAATGGCCTCTGCGGCTTCACTCTGCTGCTCTACGGCAGATGCAATCTCACTGTTGCCATCACGGATCCGACTGACCGCAGCAGTAATGACGCTAAGGGCCCGGCCCGCGTCTTCGCTCTGTTCGACAGAGTCGTGAGTCAACGCCGCACTTGCCTGCATATCCTCCACCGCGTCAGCGGTGCCGCTTTGCAAGGCTTCAATCATGCGCTGGATTTCGTCAGTGGAATGCTGAACCCGTTGCGCCAGGGCACGGACTTCGTCAGCGACCACCGCGAAGCCACGGCCTGACTCGCCAGCGCGCGCTGCTTCAATTGCCGCATTCAACGCGAGCAGGTTGGTTTGCTCGGCGATGCTGCGGATTACGTTGACGACTCCGCTGATATCCTGGCTGTTGCCCTGCAGGCGCTCCATATGCTGAGTGCACCGTTCTATGCTGGTCGCCAATCCGGCGATGGTCTGGCTGACACGTGTGACCTGCTCATGGCCCTGCCGGGCGAGTAGGTCAGCCTGTTGTGATTGATCACGAGTGGTTGACGAGTTGCTGGCGATGTCTTGCACTGTAGCGCTCATTTGATTGGCGGCAGCAGCGACCATATCGGTCTCGCTTTGCTGGCTGATCATGCCATCGCGCATCAAGCCCATGACTTGCACCAGATCGGCTGCGCCCTCATCCAACTGATCGGCAGCCTGTCGGACGGCGCTGACGATGTTTTGTTGCGAGGCCTGCATGGCATTGAATGCGCGCGCAATAGAGCCTACCTCGTCGCGGGAGTCGGCGTGCGCACGCAATGTCAGGTCACCGCTTTCCTGTACCTTGAGCATGACGTCACGCAGGGCCACGATATGGCCAGTAATGAATGAGATTAGCCACTGGGAAACGACCAGCAGCAGAGCCATTAGCAGCATAACGCTGACGGCGTAAAAGGGCGCACGCGCTATGAGCAATTCCAGATAGGAAATCCGCTCGACGCCGAGCAGATGCAGTTGATCATCCTGCCTGCCAGACCAGACGCCGCTGAACTGGCTAGCATCGGCCTCATCCAGCTCCTCAGCTGGCGTCCACACAGCTTGAGCAACCCCAGTAGGCATAAGACTCGCATGGCGAGCAGCAACCGGCAGGCGTGTCAGGCCAAGCGTTTGTGGCAGATCAGTCGCATTTGCGGTCAGTAAAACGCCAGCGAACTGCTCGCGCTGCTCCTGCAGACTGCGTTGTTCGACCCAGAGCGCTGCCAGTACCAGCAACAAGGTGGTGATAAAGGCGACTGAGTTCACGGCCCAAAATTTGTACTTTAACGCCAAGTTCTGAAGAAACACGCAGTCTGCTCCTGAAGGCCTGTACTATCCCGAGGCAGGTGCCCCACGAGAGTCATTATAAAATGTCCTTCCAGGTTATCGGTTGATACGGATCAAACTTGAGTGGCAGGCGTGCTGGCTAATTGCAGTCAGCGCCGCGTTTCGGTGGCCGATCAGGTATACTCAGGCGCTGAATATGAGCGAGAGTTACCTATGACGAGCGCACTACCTGACCCCTTGATGATTGATCATGACGCCGATCTGGCATATTGGTGCGCGCGTTGGCTTGAGCTGCCCTATGTCGCTGTTGATACCGAGTTTGAACGGACCGAGACGTTCTTTCCGATTGCCGGCCTGATCCAGATCGGCGATGGCACCAGCGCCTACCTTATCGACCCCTTGGCGATCAGCGATTGGTCGCCGCTGGTGGCTCTGCTGCAGAGCCCGACGGTGCTCAAGGTGCTGCACGCGTGCAGTGAAGACCTTGAAGTGTTTATGAAGCTCTGTGGCGTGGCGCCGGCGCCTTTGTTCGATACGCAGATGGCCGCGGCCTATCTGGGCATGGATTTCTCGATGGGCTATTCACGTCTGGTCAAGGCGTTGTTGAATATCGAGCTGTCCAACGCTGAAACCCGCTCCAATTGGCTGCAGCGCCCCCTCAGCAACGATCAGGTGACCTACGCCGCCGCCGATGCGCTGCATCTCGCCGAGCTTTATCAACTGCTCGGGCCGCGGATCGAGGCGGCCGGCTTGACTGCCTGGTTGTTGGAAGACAGCGCCGAACTGGTCAGTACTGCGGGTCGTGTTCAGGAGCCGGAAACGGCCTATCTGAACATCAAGCAGGCCTGGCGTTTGAAGCCCTCCGAGCTGGCGATCCTCAAGCTACTGGCCAGTTGGCGCGAGCGCGAATCGCGTCAACGGGATCAAGCGCGGAATCGGCTGCTACGGGAAAAAACGCTGTGTCCGCTGGCCCAGCGTCAGCCAGATAACCTGCAAGCGCTGTCGCGCATTGAAGATATGCACCCGCGCAGCGTGCGACAGGATGGCCAGGCTATTCTTGAGCTTATCCGCGCGGGGCAGGCAGTGCCCGAAGCTGATTGGCCCGAACGTCTGCAAGAACCGCTACCTGCAGACGCCAATAAATTACTCAAGGCCTTGCGCAAAGTCGGCCAGCGGCATGCCGTGAAGCTGGGCATGGCTGAAGAGCTGATGCTGCGCAAGAAGCATCTTGAAGCGCTGGTGCGTACCGGTCACCCGGGCGGCCCATACCAACTGCCAGATGAACTTAGCGGTTGGCGGCGCGCCCTGATGGGCGACGAACTACTGGCCGTGGCCAATGGAAGAGAGCAGCTTGCATGAAAGTCATGTGTTCGATTTACCGCAGCAAGCGCAAGGATGGCATGTACCTGTATGTGCCACGCAAAAAAGATCTGACTGAATTGCCCGCAGCTCTGATGCAGTTTTTTGGTAAACCCGAGTTGTCCATGGACCTGGTCCTCACTCCAGAGCGCAAGCTCGCCCGTGAAGATATCCATAGTGTACTGCGCAATCTTGAACAGCAGGGCTACCACCTGCAGATGCCGCCTCAGGAAGACGACTATCTGGTGCACCTGCCTGATGAGTTGCTGTACCGTAATGACCCGATCTGAATCAGTGCTGCGGCCCTCGCGGCCTGGCTTGCTGTGCGTTTCTGAGCGGATCAAGTAGATAGGACAGTCCGTTGTGGTCGATCTCCTGCATGAGCGCAAGCAGTCGTCCTATTTCACCGCGGGGGAAGCCTTCACGGGCGAACCAGTTGAGATAGTGGCCAGGCAGGTCGGCGATTATCCGGCCCTTGTATTTGCCATAGGGCATCTGGCGCTCAAGCAGCAGGGGTAGATCATGTGGATTCATTGCAGGTTCCGGATGTCCAGGGTCGTTGCATGTTATCGTCGCGGTCGGCAGTTTACTGTATTGCCCAACACACAACAGGATAAGTCATGATTGTAAAAGCACTTCGCAATGGATTGGGAAATCTGATCATTTTTGTCGATTTTTTGACCCGCCCCGCCAAAATGAAGCGTTCAGCGGAGGATCAGGCCGATGTGGAGCGGGCCGCGGCTGCCATGAGTCTCTATCAATTTCGCGCCTGCCCTTTTTGCGTCAAAACAAGGCGCACGTTGCACAAGCTCAACCTGCCGGTGACGCTGCGCGACGCCAAGAATAACCAGCAGGACCGTCAGACGCTGCTGGAGCAGGGTGGGAAAATTCAAGTGCCATGCTTGCGCGTTGATGAGGCGGGTGGAACCACATGGCTTTACGACTCCAAAGCCATTGATGAGTATCTTCAGAAGCGGTTTGCTGCGGCCTGAACCGCAGCAAGTAGGAGCTGAAATGGGCGCACCGTCGAGGCATCGCAGTAATATTCTGAACGCCGCTGTCACGCTGTTTCGCCGTCGTGGCTACGCGGCGACTGGGCTCAATGACATTCTGCAGGAAAGTCGTGCCCCCAAGGGCTCGCTATATCATTATTTTCCCCAAGGGAAAGAGCAATTGGGCGAGGAGGCGGCGCTGCTCGCGGGGTCGGTAGTATCGCAAACCCTACGCACGCTAGCGGCTGAACAGCCCTCAGCTGCCGAGGTCATGCGCGCTTACGGACGCATGCTGGCAGGCTGGCTGGAGGCTTCTGCGTTCAAGGATGGCTGCCCGTTGGCCACCACGCTGCTGGAAACGACGCCACAGTCCCCGCGAATGGCGGCGGCAGGGCAGCAGGCTTTCAATCAGTGGGCCGCTGAAATCAGAGGTGTGCTGGAACGCCAGGGTGCCGATAGGGAAACCGCCAGACGGCTTGCGCAACTTGCCATCGCCGCCATCGAAGGCGCATTGATTCAGGCGCGGGTCGAATCCAGTGCTCGCCCGGTGCTAGAGTCGACTGAAGAAATTGCCTTTCTGATCGAGGCGCGGCTGGCAAAGTGTGAGTAACGCTTAACGCAGAGCTCGATCTTTTTAGCCGGTATACTTTTTGCTGGTACAGCTGCTGCCGGTATATTTGCTGGTGCCGATCAATCGCCGCGATATACGCAACCGCTGGTGCAGGTCTCACGGATGGTGATCTGGCATAGCTCGGGCAGCAGCGGCTTTAGCTCGCGCCATATCCACTTGGCCAGGACCTCGCTGGTTGGATTGTCCAGACCAGGAATGTCGTTCAGATAGTTGTGGTCCAGTTGTTCGTACAGCGGCTTGAAGATTGCCTTCAATTCAGAAAAATCACGAATCCAACCGCTGTGCGCATCCGGTTCGCCGCTGATATGAATGGCCACCATAAAGGAATGCCCATGCAGGCGCCCGCACTTGTGGCCGTGCGGTACATGCGGCAGCCGGTGCGCCGCCTCGAAGGTGAACTCCTTGAATATCTCCACGATAACTACCTGGGTGCGTTGCTGAGGGGGCGCAAGTTTATCTTAATCTGAAAGCCTGCGCAGTCTTCAGGTGTTCGTCACCATTCGCGCTGCATATTGCGCGTCGATATCTGCTCATTGAGTGTCCAGTAATCGTAGAGCACCCCGAGCAGGAACAGGCCGCCAGTGAAGAAGTAGATAATCGCAGTGATCCATTTGCCCATGTATAGGCGATGAGCGCCGAAGATGCCGAGAAAGGTCAATAACACCCAGGTAAGATTGAAGTTGACCGGACCGCTGCGAAAACGCCGGTCTGCCTGGGCATCCATCGAAGGGATCAGAAACAGATCGACGATCCAGCCAATGAAGAACAACCCCAGAGTAAAAAACCAAATGGTCCCGGTAATGGGTTTGCCATAGTAAAAGCGATGTGCGCCCATGAATCCGAAAATCCAGAGTAAATAACCGATACCTTTGCTGTGCGTGTCTGAATAGGCCATGTGGCCAACCTCTATTGAATGAGTGGACTGTGCGATACTGCCAAAGAGCATAGACCTTAAATGATTTGCGGAGTGCCTGCATGGTTGCAGTAAAAAATGTGAGCTGGCTCAAACAGGTACAGCAGCAAGCTGCGCGTTTGGGTGGCCAGACCGTCCGCGTTGGCGTCACCGGATTGAGTGGTGCCGGCAAGACCACTTTTATCACCAGTCTGATCAATCAGCTGGAAAATCACCAGCGTGGTCTGCTGTCTCGGCGCAGGCCATTTGATCGACTGTTGTCCGTGCGCTGGCAGCGCGAGCAGGTAGAGCAGCCTTTTGCCTATCTGCAGGCGCTGGGAGCGCTCTCGGGCCAACCGCCGCAATGGCCGTTGTCGACCTCTGATCTGTCGCGGGTAGTAATCGATTTGCAGTTCCGCCCTGAAGGGCTGCTGAAAAGCTTGCAGGGGCAGCGTCATGTACGCCTGGAGTTGCTCGATTATCCTGGCGAGTGGCTGCTGGATTTGCCGCTGCTAGGCATGACCTTTGGCCAGTGGAATGAGCAGATGCGCGCATTGCTGGACGCCGAGCCGCGTGCCAGCCTGGCCGGAAGTCTGCGTGAACGTTTGTTGGCTATCGATCCGGCGGCGCCTTGTGATCAGGCGCTTGTGCAGCAGTTGACTCAGGAATGGACAGATTTTTTATTACGCTGCCGCAGTGAGGCAGGGCTTTCACGCAATCAACCGGGCCGCTTTATGTTGCCTGGCAGTGGCATAGCCCCGCAGATGCTGATGTTTGTGCCCTTGCTGAGTGCCAATCAATACAGTCAGGGTGAGGCTGGCAGTTGGTGGGAGCAGTGTCGGGAACGCTTCGATTATTATCGCGATTTTGTGGTGAAAGGTTTCTACGAGCAACATTTCAGTCGGCTAGACCGGCAAATATTGCTGGTCGACATGCTCGCGCCGATGCAAGCCGGGCAAGCTGCTCTGCACGACTTGCAGCTGGCGCTGGAGGCTGTACTGGGCAGTTTCAGATATGGCCACAACAGCTTGTTCCAGCGGCTGTTTAAACCGCGCATTGCGCGCATGGCGGTCTGTGCAACCAAGGTCGACCAGGTCGCCCCAAGCCAGCAACGAGCACTGCAACAATGCCTGGAAGACCTGGTAACCGATAGCCTGTCTGAAGTCCGCCATGGAGGAGTGCAGGTCCAGGGTTTTCCATTGGCGGCGGTGCGCGCCGCAGAGCAGGATGGAGAGACAATGATTGGCGGGCTGGTTGGGCAAACGGCGTTTATTCGCTATCAGCCAGCAAGCATTCCCGAGCACCTGCCCCTGGATTTACAGCTCAAAGGCCCCTCGTTGTTGCAGTTGCGGCCGCCGGCTGGTCTGCATCGCAATAAGCCGTTCCCGCACTATCGCATGGACGATCTGGTGAGCTGGATTCTCGAGGGCGCACAACCATGACCCACAAGCCGACAATTGAACCGCCACGCATTTTGGAAACTTGGGAGCCAGCGCCGGATCGGCCGCTTGATGACGTCAAGGTGCTGGATGAATCGCTGGAACAGGTCACCCCCCGCGAGATCTTGAGTGACATGCCATTGCCGGGAACTTTGAATGCGCCTCCTGCCAGTCGTTGGCCTGCGCGCATGGGGAAACTTGTGCTTGCCGTCGTTGTAGGTGGCGCCGTGCTGGAATGGAGCCGCTGGACGCTTGAGGCTTTTGCCTGGAATCCACTTGCTGGTGGCTTGCTGGGTGCGCTGGGGCTTGGGTTGGCAAGTACCGGATTGCTTAGCTGGCGCGCGCTGAGGCAGCAGCGTCAGCGGCTGACAGCCTTGGAGCAGTTGCGCCAGGAGATGCGCGAGGCGCTGGCCGACCCAGCCGAACGCCTCGCCGTGGACTGGTTGGATCGGCTACAGACGCTGTATCGGGATACCCCCTTGGCCGCAAGCATGGCTGATGTCTGCGCGGGACTTGATCAGTCGCATAGTGCGCAGGAAGTAACGCGGCGCTTGAATCTGCAGTTCTACCAAGTACTGGATATCCAGGCTCGGCGCATGATCCGCAATGAGTCGATCAGTACCGGCATGCTGGTCGCTACCAGCCCCTGGGTGTCGGTAGACTTGTTATTGGTAGTCTGGCGCAATATCCGCATGATGCAGCGCGTGGCAATCTGCTACGGGCTGCCGATGGGGCAGTTGGGTCGTTGGCGGCTTGCCCGGCATGTGCTGCGCAACATCGCCCTGGCTGGCGGCAGTGAAATGGCCATTGGCGCGCTCAGTGACAGCTTGCTTTCGGGCATGTTGGAAAAGCTCGCCGCACGCATCGGCCAGGGCATTGGCATAGGGCTCTACAGTTCCCGGCTGGGTCATTTCACCCTGGACCTATGCCGCGCTGCGCCGCTTGCCGACCAGACCAGCCTGGCGGAAGACAACCGCGGAATCATCCAGGGCATTCGTACGCGTTTAGGGCGTAAGTCCGATGACAGCTTATAAGAGCCGGGTGCGCTGGCTGACGGAGCGCTGGTTAGCCGTCAGGCGTGACCGGCTGCTGCTGCACTGGCAGGCACTCAAGACGCAACTAATGCCTGCTCCATGGCCGCAACGCTGCGAGCGGATGTTACAGATTCCCGAGGGGAATCTAGGTGATTGGCAGCCGCGCAGTGGGTCAAGCAGTGCCGAACTGGCATTGCTCCTCGAGCGCACAGCGCTGCCTCAGCGGCGCTGGCTGGCGGCTTTGCTGGACGCGCCTTGCGCTGGAGTGCTTACGCTGGTGGAAGCGGTGGAGCGTCTGCAGCTGGATTGGCGTTGCCAACTGGATCCGCTGCACAGTCATCGTGAATATGCTGCGCAGTTGGTGATATTGGCACGCCAGCTTGATCTGCCAGCGATTGCCGCGACAGCTTACCTGGAGAATGAACAGCAGATACGCAAGGCGATTGACGAGCTGTTGTTCACCTCATTGCCCATGCGCTTGCGCGCCGAGCTGGCTGGCGAACAGATCGGTAATGGCTTTTATTTAAGCTGGTGGCATGATCGGCTATTGGCCAGAGCAGGTGTGATCAATTACACCCTGGAAGGTTTAGGCGCGGATGATTGGCCGGAGATGCCACCTTCCTGGTTAGCTCTTGCCTGGATTGCCAGTTTGCGTGTGCAGCCCGGGTAGTCTTGCGTTGTATAAACGCCTGGGCCCATAAGGGTGCATTCTGCAAGAATATGTTGCCGCTACAAGCCTTGGCCGCACCGAGCTGATGACCTACCATGCGCCTTCGCAAATAACAGGAATCCCTTCATGACCTTTGCTGAGCTGCTTGCTGCTTTAGCCGATTCTCCCCAACAGGAAGTCATCATTCCCACGGGCTGGGCGCAGGGCCGCGCCGGCTATGGCGGTTTGATTGCTGCCCTGGTGTATCAGGGCATGCGCGCCAAGGTGCCGGCTGACAGACCGGTCAGGTCGCTGGCTATTACCTTTGTTGGCCCGGTAGCACCGGGACAAAGTATGCAGGTAGAAGCCCAGGTGCTACGCGAGGGCAAGGCCGTTACGCAGATGCTCGGTATGGCTCGGCAGAATGGCGAGATCATGTGTATTATTCAGGGCAGCTTCGGCGCTTCACGGGAATCGGTGGTGGCCGTCCCGAGCTTGCCGGCACCACTCGCCAAGGCGCCAGCCGACTGTGTGGAAATGCCCTATGTAGAAGGTCTTAACCCGGTTTTTATCAAGCATTTTGCGGTACGTTGGGCGTTTGGTGACCTGCCGTTCAGCAATAGCCGCAAGCGTGAGATGGGGGGTTGGATGCGTTTCCGCGAGGATGAGGGGGGCATCCATGAGGCCCATATTCTCGGACTCGTGGACGTGTGGCCTCCAGCGGTTCTGCCGCATTTGCAGCAGCGTGCGCCAGCTAGTTCACTGACCTGGACTATCGAATTCATGCAGCCGCAACCTCAGATTGGCAACACCGATTGGCTGTTGTACCGAGCCGAGATTGAGCATGCCTGTGACGGTTACGGCCACGCTTCTGCGATGATCTGGCGAGAAGATGGTACGCTGGTGGCAATAAGCCGTCAGACAGTCACCGTGTTTGGTTGAACAGCGGCCAGCAACACGGTACAAGGCCGGAGCGTGCTGATGACAAGAACAACCTTTGCGAACCTCTTGATTGTGTGCCTTGCCAGTTTGCTGGCAGTGCAAATGGTCATCGTTGGCGTTTATTCATCCGATAGTCCAATAGCTACCGTTCGGTGGTTGTTGCCCGCTATTGCGCTCGTGCTGACCCTCATTATTGGCCGTCACCTTTGCCGTGCCCACACGGTAATCCGTGCGCTGCGAGAAAATGCTCGGGCCGCGCTGAACCGTAACATTCAGGTTATGGCAGCGGTCAGGGATGTGGTGTTTCGAGCGGATTTCGAAGGCCGGTTGGTGCATGTCACCCGTGCCTGGCAAGACCTGACCGGAATCGATATCGAAAGTGTTAAAGGGCTCTCTATTCTGGACGGGGTGCATGAAGATGATCGCAATGTGCTAGGCGATTATCTGCGAGAGGTCCGTCGCGGAATCACCGATCAATTGGAGGTAGATCTGCGTCTGCGTGATCGGGTCGGCCGTTATCGCTGGCACCATCTCACTGCTCGGCCTTATACGACGGTGGAAAGTGGCGATGTCATTATCGGTACCCTGCAGGACATTCAAGCTAGGCAAGAACAGGCCATGCTGCAGTCGGCACGTTTAAATGTGCTCGATGGCCTGCTGGGGAAAGCGGGTATCCAGGAAATGGCCATCCAGTTGGCCAAGACCTGGGAGACGTTGCAAATGGGCCAGCGGGTGTCTGTCCTGGTGGTTGATCCAGTGACCGGTGCTTTGCAGACGCTCGCTGCGCCGAGCATGCCGGAACGCTACAATGATGCGCTCAACGGCGTCATGCCTGACGAAGGCGTGGGTTCCTGCGGTACGGCTATAACCCGACGGCAGCCGGTCTATGTCAGCGATGTGCGTACTGACCCATTGTGGCGTGATTTCCAGGAGCTCGCCCAGGTAGGGTCGGTAGTGGCATGTTGGTCCACCCCTTTCAGCGATCAGGACGGCAACATTCTCGGCTCCTTTGCGGTCTACGCTGATCAACAGCGGGTCCCGGATGAGCAGGAAGTGCAAATGCTTGAGGAGTTTACTCGTCTGGCTGCCCTGGTAGTCCAGAAGTCACGCCTAGCGCAGGAGCGGGAGCTTACGGAGAAACGTTTCTCGGCGATCTTCGAGCATGCTGCCGTGGGTATATTGCTGCTTTCTCCCGCAGGTCGCTACATCAGCGCTAACCCGCGCTATCTGGAACGCTCCGGCTTTAGCCAGGAGGAGCTGTTAAGTGGGCATCCGAGTGACACGCTGTTCGCCGACGATCTGCCCTTGGTGGAAGCCGGACTGCGGGATCTGCGTTACGGTCTGCTTGAACGCTTTACCCTGGAAGCCCGTTATCTGCGCAGGGATCAATCGGCAGCATGGACCAATCTGACGGTCACCTTGGTACGCGATCTGGACGGAGTGGCGCTTTATTACGTCTTTATCGCCGAGGATATTTCCGCACGCAAGGAGCAGGAGCAGTCGCTCAAAGAGGCAGCAGCATTATTCGAGAGCAGCCCGGAAGGCATGATGGTAATGGATAGCCATTTGCATATCCTGCGGGTCAATCCCGCCTTTGCCGATATTACTGGTGCGGCGTCGCATCAGGTGATTGGCAAACGCCCCTATGCTCATCGGGATGATATGGACCGAGAAACATTGACCCAGCACCTGTTGGCTGTTCTTGACACGCATGGCTATTGGCAGGGTGAAGTGCTTTTTGATCGTGCCGGTGAACGGGATATTCCTGTCTGGGTGACGCTCACAGCAGTCAAGGGCGAGGGCCGGCAGATTAGCCGTTACATGGCGACCTTCAGCGATTTGCGTGGATTGCAGCGCAGTCAGCAGCAACTGCAGCGTATGACGCATTTTGATGGGCTAACCGGCTTGGCTAATCGCACCCTGGCGCTGCTCAAGCTGGATCAGGGTCTGCAGAGCGCGCTAGCCTGCAAGCAGCCGCTAGCGGTTCTGTACATTGATCTGGATCGCTTCAAGGCTATCAACGACAGTCTTGGGCATGCGATCGGAGACGAAGTATTGCGTCAGGCGGGCAGGCGACTGGCTTGCTGCAGTACTGAAAAGGATACGCTGGCGCGCTTGAGTGGCGATGAGTTCCTGCTTATTTCATATGATCGGGAGCCCTCGGAAGTGCGGGAGCTGGGCGAGCAGATTTGTGCCAGCATGCGCGCGCCGGTGGTATTGGAGGATGGGCGGGAAATCTATATCGGTGCCAGCGTGGGCTTTGCCTGTTATCCCAATGATGGTGACAGCGCGGCCGACCTGATTCGCAATGCCGATGCGGCAATGGATACTGCCAAAGGTATCGGGCGGGATCAAGTATGTGGCTATTCGCGTGCGATGACCGAGGACGCCAGTCAGCGCTTTGAACTCGAACGGGGCTTGCGTAAAGCCTTGGAGAATGGTGAGTTTGAATTGCATTATCAGCCCTTGATACAGGTGCGTAGCCGCCGCGCTTATGGCGTTGAGGCGCTGCTGCGGTGGCGTCATCCGCAGCGAGGGCTGATACCGCCCGACAAGTTCATTCCACTGGCTGAGCAGAATGGGCTGATCGTGCCGATCGGCCGATGGGTGTTGCACGAGGCCTGTCGCCAGGCGCGTCAGTGGCAACAGCAAGGGCTAGGGCTTGAATCGATTGCGGTAAACCTCTCTCCGCGCCAATTCATTCAGCAGGATATAGTTGCGCTGGTGCGTTCGGCGCTTGATGAAAGTGGCTTGTCCGCAAGCATGCTCGAGCTGGAAATTACCGAAAGCGCATTGATGACCAGCGCCCATCAGGGCGAGCAGATTCTCAGGCAGTTAAAGGAACTGGGGGTCACCCTGGCGCTAGATGATTTTGGTACCGGCTATTCTTCTCTTGCCTACCTGCGGCGTTTTCCCTTGGATAAATTGAAGATCGACAAGAGCTTTCTGGCGGGCGTGCCGCAAAGCATCGAAGACAACCAACTGGTGACCACCATTCTGGACATGGCTGCCAACATGCGTCTGCATGTTGTCGCTGAAGGAGTGGAAACGGAAGCGCAGTGGCGCTTTCTGCAGGGTCGGGGTTGCGGCGCCTGTCAGGGCTTCCTGTTCTCTAGTGCACTGCCGCCCGCTGAGTTGTCGGCATGGCTGGAGCGGCAGTAGATATGAACCTCGGTTACCCCGGTTTGCGCGCCGTAAACGTAGCCCGCAGGGGGGCGGGATAGCCCTCACAGGTCAGGCTCGGGTTGGTCGGGTCGAGAAAATCGGGCAGCGATTGAAAGCGCATCCACTCGGTACTGCGTTGTTCTTCGGTACTGGTTGACGTCAGATCGATACATTTGATCTGCTGGAAGCCGCTGCGCTGTAGCAGCCGTTCCAGCATAGCGACCGATGGCAGGAACCATACATTGCGCATTTGCGCGTAGCGATCTTCGGGCACCAGGCAAGTATTGGCATCACCTTCAATTACCAGGGTTTCCATAACCAGCTCACCGCCGGGCCGCAGACAGGCTTTGAGCTGCAGCAGGTGGTCCACGGGCGATTTGCGGTGGTAGAACACGCCCATTGAAAAAACGCTGTCAAAACCACCCGCTGGCTCTGGCAACTCCTCCAGAGTAAAAGGCAGTTGCCATACCGGGGCTGCCGGAAGGTAGCGCTGCACGGCCATGAACTGGTGATAGAACAGCAGATTCGGGTCTACGCCTACTACCATATGTGCGCCTGCCTGCCACATCCGCCACATGTAGTAGCCGTTGCCGCAACCCACGTCCAGAACGCGTTTGCCGGCCAGATCGATATGCGCGGCGATGCGCTGCCACTTCCAGTCTGAGCGCCACTCGCAATCCACATGGATGCCAAACAGTGTGAACGGGCCCTTGCGCCAAGGATGCAGCCCCTGCAGCCCGACCAGCAGATCCTCCTGCTGCTGTGCGCTTAGTGGCCTGGCGCTGCTGATGTCCACACCCTGGCTGAGGTTGACAACGGCCTCGGCAATCTCGGGTAGCTGACTCAGTGCCGTCTGCCAGCGGGCCAGGTCGCCGTGGTGCATATCAGCGAAACGCTGGTCCAGGGCGGCAGGCAACACGGCGAGCCAAGGCGCCAGGGGTGTGTTTTCTATTTGACGATAAAGCGGCTTGTAATCAATCACTTATGAGCCATAATTGAACAAAAGTTGAGGGACTGAAACCAGCTATGACTATGCCTGAAGCCGGCGTGCTGTAGACGGGCCAGGTGGGTTTCCAGGGTGTCGGGCAGCATAACCTTTTCGATTGCGCTGCGCTTCTGGGCGATCTCCAGCTCGCTGTAGCCGTTCGCGCGCTTGAAGGCGTAATGCATGGTCTCCAGCGTTCGCTGGGTATCGGGGTCATCAAAGCGCAGTTTTTCCGACAGGATCAACACACCGCCAGGCAGCAATGCCATGTGAATAGCGCGCAGCAACTCCAGTCGTTGTTCTGGGGCAATAAACTGCAGGGTAAAGTTCAGTACTACTACCGAACATGGGGCCAATGGCAGGCCCAGGATGTCAGCCTGCATCACCTCTGCTGGGGTGAGCTCTTCGACCATGGCGTCTTGGGCTTGAAGGTATTCACGGCAGCGCTCGGTCATCGCCAGGGAGTTGTCTACGGCGATGATGCGGCAGCCAGGCACACGCACATGGCGGCGCATGGATTGAGTGGCAGCACCCAGCGAACTGCCAAGGTCATAGATGAGGCTGTCCGGTTGGGCATATTGCCCGGCAATCAGGCCGATACTCTCTATAATGGTCGGATAGCCGGGCACTGATCGTTTGATCATGTCAGGAAAGACCCGCGCAACATCAGCGTCGAATACAAAATCGCTGACTTGGGCGAGCGGGGCGGAAAACAGCTTGTCGACCTCGGTCATAAGTCCATGTCTTTGTGCGAATGAAGGCGGCATATTAACGCATGTTGTGCCGCTTGGCAGGCGAGGACATAGATCGCTTGACTGCGGGTTGTTGTCGTGATGCCATAGTGAAATCATTCGGACGTATGATTGGCGCTGAATTCTGCGAGAAGCCATGTAATTGGTGGTGTGTTGCAGTCAAATTTGTGGCATAAAGCAACCAGTCGTATTAATTGCAGATTTTTTTGACGATTTTGCTCAATACACAGGTTGGTTTCGCCGTCACGATGGCATAATGCGTGGCGCTGGATTGTGTTGCTGAGTGCCCCGTTCCCTCAAGGGAATGCGATGGAAAGCATGGTTGGCGATGGCCTTCAGGTCAGCGTCCACAGAATAAGAGGAAAGGGTATGGCTGTGAAACGCCAAGTGATTGCGGGTGTCGCTACGCTGGCTGCACTGTATGTGGGTGTCAGCAATGCATTAGGGCTGGGGGAGTTGCGTCTGGATTCGGCATTGAATCAGCCGCTGAGTGCCATAATCCAGTTGCAGGGAGGAGAGGGCCTGGCGCCGACGGATATCCGTGTTTCGCTGGCTAACCAGGAAGCCTTTCAGAGTGCCGGTATTGACCGTCCATTCTTCCTGACCGACCTGCGTTTTGTCCCGGTAGTGGAAAACAATCAGCTATTTATTCGAGTTGAATCCAGCCGTCCGGTGCGCGAACCCTACCTGAACTTCCTCGTGGAATTGCGCCGGCCTAACGGCCGTATGCTGCGCGAGTACACCTTGTTGCTTGATCCGCCGCTATATGACCCGCAAGCTGGCGTCCTGGCTGATGCACCTCGGCAGGCCCCCGCGTCTAGCCCGCAGCGTCCGGTGGTCGCGGCCGCCCAGCCGCGCTCCAGCTATCAGGCTGATCCGCAGCCTGATTTGCCGCAGTTAACACCCGCGCCAGGTGCGGATCAATACACGACTGTTTCTGGCGATACCCTGTGGGACATCGCTGCCGCGCAGCGTCCGGACAGCAGCGTCAATATTCGTACCAACATGTTGGCGATCCGCGCGCTGAACCCGCAAGCCTTCGTGGATGGCAATATTAATCGCCTGCGCGCCAATCAAGCGTTAACACTACCTACTCGCGAACAGTTGGTCTCGGCTGGCGCGCCTGCTTCGATTCTGGATGCGGTAGCCGCAGCTCAACCGGATACCGTTGCTGAAAGCCAAGAACAGCCAGTTATTGACTCTGCGGCTCAGACGCCAGCCCAGCCTGAAGTCCAGGCTCCATCGCCGTCACGTCCGCAGCAAGAATCGGCCGAGCTAGTGGATCCCGAAATGGTCAGCGAGGCCAGTCCGCAGGACGCGTCGGATGCGCGTTTACGCATTGAAGAGTCGAGCGTCGAGACCGCAGAGGCCGACTCGGTTGAGCTGCTTGATCGCTTGCGCTCATTGGAGAGCCGCTTCAATGTGCTGCTGAGCGAACTCGATGCGCGTGACGCACAGATTGCCAGCCTGCAGGCTGAGCTGGAAGTATTGCGCCAGGCTCGTGATGCCGAAATGGTAGACGATGACGCGCTGGTTGGAGTTACTGGTGCGGGTAGCCTGGGAAGTAGTGAGCAAGGCTCAGGCCCAGGCTCTGCCGAGGGTAGTGACAGCCCCGCACCAGGCTCTTTGAACGCCAGTGTCCTGCCCGCCGAGGAGTCGGTGCAAGCTGCCCCCAGCAGGTCTTCATGGGTTGCGTGGCTGACGTTGCCGCTAGTGCTTGTGGCCTTCCTGTTGGGGCTGTTCCTGGCTCGCCGTCGTTCTTCGGACGATGCTGATGATGACCGCCCTGAATCGGTCGAACCAGAAGCACCTGCAGGATTTTCTTCGAATATCACCACCGTCCCTGCGATGGTCGCCCGGCCTGTTCAGCAGGTGGTAAAGCCGCCGGTCGATCCTCTGGATGGTGTTGAGCTTTACATTACCTACGGCCGGTTTGCCGAAGCTCGTATCATGCTCGACAAGGCGATTGACGAGGAGCCCGAACGCCTGGATCTGCGTTACAAGCAGCTGCGCGTATTGGCAGAATTGGGTGACGCCCCGGCGTTCGCCGAACAGATTGAAGAGATCGGTGATCTGGGTGGCGATCCTGAGCGGGTAAATCAGATCAAGGCGCGCTTCCCGCTCTTGTTTGATGCCAACGGCGACATGGTTGAGCAGGCTGAACAACTGGACCCGATGATTGATGAAGATCTGGAAATCAAGGGCCCATCCGAGTTTCGCTCGGGAATTGTCGAGGAACATGACGAGTCAAGCACCAGTCAGTTGAACCTGAATGACTTTACCCTTGACCCCGACTGGGATCTGATTGAGGGCCTGAGTCCGGAACCCGTAAGGCGCAGCGCCGAGCGAGAAGCCGCCAGGGAAAAAGCGCAGAGCTTGGCCAAGGACGATGACTTCGAATCCAGTTTGCATGATTTCCCTGAAGTTGAGGAACTGGATGAGGATCACCATGACCATTTTACCCCAACGGATGGCACCAGGCCTGGCGGTGGTAAAAAGCGCTAAGTGCGAGCCATGAAGACACAACAAAGGCGCCCAAGGGCGCCTTTGTTGTGTCAGTCAAAGAGCTTTTTAGCCACGTCGCGGAAGTGACTGGCAAAGTGAATTTGCATACCGATCTTCAGGTAATCGGGCAGTTCTTGGTAATCCCCTCGGTTGGCTTCTGGAATGATCAGCTCGAAAATTGATTGCCTGCGCGCGGCAATGACTTTTTCGCGAATGCCCCCGACAGGCAGCACCTGGCCAGTGAGGGTGATTTCGCCGGTCATCGCCAAGCCGGTGCGCGGTGCCTGATTGCGCGCCAAGGATAGCAGTGCGCTGGCCATGGTAACCCCTGCACTAGGGCCGTCCTTCGGCGTGGCGCCCTCGGGTACGTGCAGGTGAACAAACGCCTGATCGAAGAAGCTGGTGTCGGCCTTGTAGGTCTTCAGGTTGGCGCAGATATAGCTATAGGCTATCTCGGCAGATTCGCGCATCACCTCACCGAGTTTACCGGTCAGCTTGAACCCGCGATTGAGCGTATGGATGCGTGTGGCTTCCACCGGCAAAGTGGCGCCGCCCATGGAGGTCCAGGCAAGCCCGGTGATAATGCCCGTGCCCTTCAGGGTTTTTTCGTTACGGAACGGTGCAGCGCCGAGCAATTCAGGCAGGTCGGTCGGTTTGATAATGATCTTCTGCTGCCTGTCCTGCAGCAGTCGCATGATCGATTTCCGGACTATCTTGGCCAACTGCTTTTCCAGATTGCGCACACCTGCTTCCCGAGCGTAGCCTTCGATCACGGTGCGCAGGGCCTTGTCGGTAATGCGTAACTGGCTCTTGCGCAAGCCTGCGCGTTCCAGCTGTCTTGGCCATAAGTGATGCTTGGCGATAGCCAGCTTCTCTTCGCTGATATAGCCCGACAGGCGGATAACGTCCATCCGGTCCAAGAGCGGCCCGGGGATGCTGTCCAGCGTGTTGGCGGTGCACACAAAGAGCACTTTGGACAGGTCCAGGCGCAGATCCAGATAGTGATCCAGAAACTGATTGTTCTGCTCCGGATCCAGCGTCTCCAGCAATGCCGATGCTGGGTCACCCTGATGACTGCTACCCAACTTGTCGATTTCATCGAGCATGATCACTGGGTTCATTACCCCGACATCCTTGAACGCCTGAACAAACTTGCCCGGCATGGCGCCGATGTAGGTGCGCCGGTGGCCTTTGATCTCAGCTTCATCGCGCATACCGCCAACGCTGAAACGGTAGAAGGGCCGACCCAGGCTTTCGGCGATCGAATGCCCAATACTCGTCTTGCCGACCCCTGGCGGGCCTACCAGCAGGATGATGGATCCGGACACCGAGCCCTTGAAAGCGCCAACAGCAAGGAACTCCAGGATCCGTTGCTTTACATCATCTAGCCCATCGTGATCGCGATCCAGCACCTTGCGGGCATGCTCTATATCCAGTTTGTCCTGATGATACAAACCCCAAGGCAGGGCTGTTGCCCAATCCAGATAGTTGCGGGTAACCGCGTACTCGGGGGACCCGGTTTCCAGAACGGACAATTTATTGAGTTCTTCCTCGATCTTCTTGCTGGCCGCCTCGGGCGGGGTTTTGCCTTCAAGGCGCGCGCGAAACTGTTCGATGTCGGCGGTGCGATCATCTTTGGATAGCCCCAGTTCTTTCTGGATGACTTTAAGCTGCTCTTTGAGGAAAAAGGTGCGTTGATGCTCGCTGATGGTGCGGTTGACTTCGGCGCTGATCTCGCCTTGCAGGCGCGCGACGTCAATTTCCTTTTTCAGCAGTATCAGTACCTTTTCCATACGTCGTAGCACAGGCACCGTATTCAGAACATCCTGCAATTCGCTGCCCTTGGCTGACGTCAGTGTGGCAGCGAAGTCCGAGAGCGGGGAGGGCTGGTTGGGGCTGAAACGATTCAGGTAATTCTTCAGCTCCTCGCTGTACAGCGGGTTGAGGGGTAATAGTTCCTTGATGGCATTGATTAATGCCATCGCATAGGCGCGTACCTCGTCACGCTCATCGCTGGGCGCCTCAGGGTATTCCACCTCGACCAAGTAGGGAGGCTTGCGGCTTAGCCACTGGGTAATTCGCACGCGGGTCAAGCCCTGGGCGATAAACTGGATCTTGCCTTTTTCCTTGACCGCGTGATGCACCTTGACCGCGCAGCCGGTCTCCGGCAAGCGGGCGGGGTCAAGTTCACCGTTGGTAGGCAGAGGGCCATCGATATAGAACAACGACAGGGCATGATGCGGGGTATCTGCTACCCGCTCCAGCGTGGCGTCCCAAGGCGCTTCGTCGACCACCACTGGCATGACTTGTGCAGGGAAAAATGGACGATTCTGTATCGGTAGCAGATAGAGTTTATTGGGCAGGCGTTGATTAGGTACGACCAGCTCGGTGCCGTTATTGCTTGAGGTGCTCTTGTTATCTCGTTCGATGTAGTCGGATTGGCTGCTGTCCTGATCGGTCATAGGTATTCTCGTTGGTGGTTCCATATGAGACTAGAGATGGAGCCAATTAAAGGATTTTCAATGCCTGGATGTGTGCGGCTTGTGACAACCAGGAGCAAGGACTAATATTGAACCTCCATGCGCAGTGGCCCGTTGCATGATCAAGACCAAAATACTAGATCTGCCTGTTCAGACGTCTACTCATGCCCATTCGCAACATCAGTTGATTGTGGGGCTAGACGGCTGCGCGGATTTTGAAGTCATGGGGCAAGGCGGGGCGGTCAATCGACTGCATGCCTGTCTGGTACCAGGTCACGAGGCGCACGCGTTTTCCGGACGCGGTAGCAACCATATGCTAGTCCTGGATCTGGCCGAAGTATCGGAAAGTACACCGGGTTACGAGTCCGATGATCTGTCCAGGCTGTTTGAGAAGCCGCGTTTTTTGCAGCTTGATCAGCGCCTGCAAGGCCTGTTGGATTTTGCCGCGCATGAATTGCGTGATGATCAAAGTAGGCAGTTACCGATGGCCTGGCATTTGGGCGGGGTCCTGCTACACAGCCTGCATGACCGGCTGTTTTCTATGCCGCTGGTGACTCAGCCGGTGCGGAGTCTGGATCTGGCGCGGATCGATGCCTTTATTCTCCAGCGTCTTGATCAACCGATCAGCGTTGCCGACATGGCCGCCCAGGTGTATGTCAGCCCCAGTCATTTTCATGTGCTTTTCAAACAGTTTTCCGGTCAGTCGCCTCATCAGTATCTGCTGCGGGCCAGG
Source organism: Halopseudomonas pelagia CL-AP6 (assembly GCF_000410875.1). Lineage (GTDB taxonomy): Bacteria > Pseudomonadota > Gammaproteobacteria > Pseudomonadales > Pseudomonadaceae > Halopseudomonas > Halopseudomonas pelagia. Next base: position 90,948 of record NZ_AROI01000026.1, on the reverse strand, counting down.
GTTGCCGAGGCGCTCAGGATGATCCGCCAAAGTCGCATACCCTTGTCGGAAGTAGCCAGCCGCTGTGGTTTTTCCAGCCAGAGCGCACTAACTCACGCCGTGCGTGATTATAGTGGTCAGACGCCGCGTAAGCTCAGGCTGGCGGCGGGCGGCTAAGTTCCGTTGCGCTGCTGGTTTCAGAGCTTTTTGCAAAAAAACACCAGGTTTTTGCAAGATTTGACTGCATCAGACTTTTACAGTCGACGCATGGCGTTCTTGTGCCTGCCCCAGTAAGGGTGGTGCACCTGACAATAAAAAGTGAATTCGTCCAAACGCTGCTGATAGTCTAGGCTCAGGTATGTGATTGACTCCTGGCCAGACTGGCCGTTATTCCGGCAGGGCGGCGCAGGCGGCAACGGAGCAAAACAGATGTTCAAAACCAGTCAAGTCCTGCAGGGTGCCTTCCTTACCAGCAACCCCGACGATTTTCTCAACGTGGTTAGTGATAACTACGCGGTTGACGAAGCCACCTATATCGCAGAGTTGCAATCTCTCGCAGAGCCGGACGACATCGCCGCGCTGTCGCAACGAGCTACACAGCTGATCGAGGATGTACGCAAGCGCGATAATGCCAGTGATAGCATCGACGCTTTGCTACAGCAATACAGTCTGGACACTCAGGAAGGCATTATGCTGATGTGCCTGGCCGAGGCACTTTTGCGTGTGCCGGATGCTGAGACCGCTGATGCCCTGATCCGCGACAAGCTTAACGCCGCGCAGTGGGACAAGCACGTTGGTCAGAGTGAAAGCGCGCTGGTTAATGCTGCGGCCTGGGGGTTGGTCATGACCGGCAAGGTCGTGAACATGGACAAGCGTCAGGACGGGACGCCCGGCACCGTTTTGGGTCGATTGGTCAAGCGTAGTGGTGAACCAGTGATCCGCAGCGCCATGCTGCAGGCCATGCGTATCATGGGCAAGCAGTTCGTGCTCGGGCGCACCATTAAGGAGGCTCTGAAGAACGGCAAAGAGCAACGCGATAATGGCTATACCTACTCCTTCGATATGCTCGGTGAAGCGGCGCTAACCCGCTCCGACGCCAGCAAGTATCTGGCTGACTACAGCGACGCAATCAATGCGTTAGCCAATGACAGCTACAAGGGCACCAGCCCCAAGCCGACTATCTCCATCAAGCTGTCTGCTCTGCACCCCCACTATGAACCTGCCCGCGAGCAACAGGTACTTGATGAACTGAGCGAAATCGTTCTGGGTCTGGTGCGCCAAGCGCGAGCGGGTGGCGTGGGTATTACCATCGACGCTGAAGAAGCGGACCGCCTGGAACTCTCGTTAAAGTTGTTCCGTCGCGTGTACAACCATACCGATGTTAAGGGTTGGGGCAATTTCGGCCTGGTGGTACAGGCGTATACCAAGCGGGCCATGCCGGTGCTGTGCTGGCTGACGCTGTTGGCAAAAGAGCAAGGCGACCTGATTCCGGTGCGCCTGGTCAAGGGCGCTTACTGGGACACCGAGATCAAGCTCTGCCAGCAAGCGGGTCTGGACGGTTATCCGGTATTTACCCGCAAGGAAGGTACCGATGTGTCTTACCTGGCCTGCGCGCGCTATCTGCTTAGCCCGCTGACCGACGGCCTGATCTATTCCCAGTTCGCTACCCATAACGCACATACCGTGACCTGCATCCTTTCAATGGCCGGTCAACGCGCGTTTGAGTTTCAGCGCCTGCACGGTATGGGTGACGCCCTGTACGACACGGTGATTGAGCAGAACAGCTGCGCAGTACGCATTTATGCACCGGTCGGCGCGCACAAGGACCTGCTGCCCTATCTGGTTCGTCGCTTGCTGGAAAACGGCGCAAATTCGTCTTTCGTGCACAAGCTGGTAGACAAGAAGGTGCCGGTCGAGACCTTGATCGAGCATCCGCTGGTTAGCCTGCGCCGACACGCCTCACCTGCCAACCACCGCATTCCGATGCCAGCGGATATTTATGGCGCGCAGCGGCGCAACTCCAAGGGCGTTAACCTCAACGTGCTGTCCCAGTGGTTGCCGCTCAAGCAACAGCTCGACAGTCATATGCAATCGCGCTGGACCGGTGCGCCGCTGGTTAATGGCAAACGTTTGACGGGCGAGAGCAGGGCCGTCATGTGTCCCTACGCCCTGTCTCATCAGGTCGGTGAGGTCATCTGGGCCACTGCGGAACAGACCCACGAGGCGATCGATCAATTAGCCGCTGCCTTCCCGGCCTGGAACGCCACCCCGGTCGATACCCGCGCCGCCGTACTGGAGCGCACCGCTGATCTGCTTGAGGAGCATTTGCCCGAGCTGATGGCGCTCTGCACCCGTGAAGCGGGCAAGAGCTTGCAGGACGGTATCGATGAAGTGCGCGAGGCTGTGGATTTTTGCCGGTATTACGCCTTGCAGGCTCGTCAGCGCTTTGCGTTGATCACCTTGCCCGGCCCGACCGGCGAAAGTAATGAGCTGTATTTGCAAGGCCGCGGTGTGTTCGCCTGCATCAGCCCGTGGAATTTTCCGCTGGCGATTTTCCTTGGCCAGGTGTCTGCCGCGTTGGTGACCGGTAATACGGTAGTGGCCAAGCCCGCCGAGCAGACCAGTCTGTTGGCGGTGCGCTGTGTTGAGCTGATGTTCGAGGCAGGTCTTCCAGGCAATGCACTGGCCTTGTTGCCGGGCGACGGCGCGCAGGTGGGTAGTGTGATCACCTCTGATCCGCGGATCACCGGGGTGGCCTTTACCGGCTCAACCCAGACAGCGCATCTGATCAACCGCGCGTTGGCAGCCAGGGACAGCGCCATTGCGCCTATGGTCGCCGAAACCGGCGGACAAAATGCAATGCTGGTCGATTCAACCGCGTTGCCGGAACAGGTGGTCAAGGACGTGGTGCATTCGGCCTTTACCAGTGCCGGCCAGCGCTGCTCTGCATTGCGGGTGTTGTATATTCAGGAGGATATTGCACCGAGGGTTCTGGAACTGCTCAAAGGTGCCATGGCCGAACTGCATGTTGGCGACCCCTTCAGCCGTGCGACGGATCTGGGCCCGGTTATTGATGCCGACGCCCGCAACGGTTTGCTCAAGCATATTGAGACGATGAAGGCCGGTGATCGCCTCATCGCTGAAACCCCATTGCCAGAGGGGCTTGATGGACACTTCGTGGCCCCTGTAGCCTTCCGCCTGGATAGTATCAAGCAACTGGATCGCGAGCATTTTGGGCCGATTCTGCATGTAATTACCTGGCGCAACGATGGCCTGGACAAGGTCATCGACGAGATCAATGCGACCGGTTTCGGCTTGACCCTGGGTATTCACAGTCGCAACGAAGACACCGCTCTGCATATTGACCGTCGCGTGCGCATCGGTAATGTGTATATCAACCGTAACCAGATTGGTGCGGTAGTTGGCGTTCAGCCGTTTGGCGGTATGGGTCTATCAGGCACTGGGCCGAAAGCAGGAGGCCCGCATTATTTGCTGCGCTTTGTTACTGAGCGCACGCGCACCATTAACACGACCGCAGTGGGAGGCAATGCCAGCCTGTTGTCGTTGGGTAATGGTGAGCCCTGAGCAACAACGCGGCAGCCATCGGGCTGCCGTCATGGAACAGAGGGAATTGATCAGTACTTCCCCATACCAATAACAGAACAGGGACTGTTCACTAAAATGAGAGAAGAAGGCCATGACTGATAACCTAGGCATTGTGAGTGCGACCTTTGCGGTCTATATCGCGGTGATGCTAGCCCTCGGCTATATCGCTTACAAACGAACCAATAACCTGTCCGACTATATTCTCGGTGGACGCTCACTAGGCCCAGGCACGGCTGCTTTGTCAGCTGGCGCCTCGGATATGAGCGGCTGGCTGCTGCTGGGTTTGCCCGGCTATGCATTTGCCGCCGGTTACGAAGCCACCTGGATTGCCGCTGGTCTGCTAGCAGGTACCTGGCTCAACTGGCTGATTGTCGCACGCCGTTTGCGGGTGTATTCGCATGCGGTCAACGATTCTCTGACATTGCCGGCCTATTTCGAATTCCGTTTCGAAGATAAAAGCCGCGCATTGCGCGTAATTTCAGCCGTTTTCATTCTGCTATTCTTCCTCTTTTATACCAGCTCGGGTCTGGTTGCTGCAGGCAAGCTGTTTGAAAGCACCTTCGGGCTTAGCTACGAGATTGCCGTGGTCGTCGGTACCCTGGTAATCGTGTCCTATACTTTCTTCGGCGGCTTTCTCGCTGTGTCGTGGACCGATGTCATCCAGGGCTTGCTAATGGCTGCAGCACTGGTGATTGTTCCCATCATGGCGCTCAACACCATGGGCGGCTGGGACGAGGCCAGGGCGGCGATGGAAGCCAGCAATCCCGAACTGTTGACCTTCTTCAATGATGTTGAGGGCAATCCGTTGGGCTTTGTCGCGATCATTTCGCTGCTGGCCTGGGGCCTGGGTTATTTCGGTCAACCGCACATCCTTGCGCGTTTCAAGGCGATTGGTGATGACGCTGCACTGCCCACCGCACGCCGTATCGCAGTTGGCTGGACGGCTATCTGTCTGGTCGCTGCGCTGCTGGTAGGCTGGGTAGGCATAGGCTTCCTCGGCGAAGGCGGTATTGGCGATGCTGAGACCGTATTCCTGGCGCTGATTCAGGCAATGATGCATCCGATTGTGGCCGGTATCCTGTTGGCGGCAGTGTTGGCGGCGATCATGTCCACCGCCGACTCCCAATTGCTGGTGTCGTCTTCCGCCCTGGCGGAGGACTTCTACAAGGCGCTGTTCCGCCGTGACGCCACGCAGACCGAGCTGGTCTGGGTTGGTCGCTTTGCGGTAGTTGGTATCGCGCTGCTAGCCTTGATGTTCGCCTTCAACCCGGAAAGCACAGTACTGGGTCTGGTGTCCTATGCCTGGGCTGGCTTCGGCGCCGCCTTTGGTCCAGCGGTGATTCTGTCGCTGTTCTGGAAGCGCATGAACCGAAACGGTGCATTAGCTGGGATTATTGTTGGTGGCTTGACGGTGGTACTGTACAAGCAAATCGATACCATCGGTCTGTACGAGATCATTCCTGGCGTTATTCTGGCGACCATCGCTATCGTGGTAGCTACGCTGCTGAGCCCTCCGCCTTCAGCGACTATCGAAGCAACTTTCGATGATGTAGCCAACCGCTACTGAGCAATACTGCCGGACAGCTAATGCTGTCCGGCAGTTCGGCAGGCTAGCTGCTGGCTTTCCCTTCATTTACTCTCCGTAGTAATCCTCTGGTTTTCGACACAACTGGCAGCAGTGTTTTTTTACACTGCGGGTTGTTTAGCGCTGCCTTGTGTTTTCTAATACGGACTGACGCGTCAGTCCGTGAGCAGCCAATGCCTATTGATACCCATGAATGCCATTCCAAGCGCTTGCGCAAGCCTCCCGCTGAGCGTTGTGAGGAGATTCTCTGTGCAGCAATCAAGGTCTTCGCTGAGCAGGGCTTTCGCTGTACCGATGTGCAGCAGATCGCCGACCTGGCCGGCGTTGGCAAGGGCACCGTGTATCGGTTTTATCCTACCAAGGATGAGTTGTTTCAGGCGGCAGTCGACGACGTGATGCTGCGACTGATCAGCCAGGTGGATACTGCGGTCATTGGCATTGAGGATCCTCTTGAGCACCTAAAGCAGGGCTTCAAGACCTATATGGCGTTTTTTCAACATCATCCTGAAGCTATTGAGCTCTTCGTTCACGAATGCGCCGAGTTCGGCAAGGTCAGTAAACCGCGTTATTTTGTCTATTCGGACCTGCGCCGTACGACTTGGTTGAATGTGTACCAACAGTTGATCGATAGCGGGCGTTGTCGAGTTAATGATCCCGAACAGATATTGAATTTCATGAGTAATCTGGCTTACGGCAGTGTGCTGCTTAATCGGATTTCAGGACGCAACAGCTCGTTGGTGCTCATGGCAGACGAGCTGCTGAATACGCTTTTGCATGGCATTTTGCGTGCCTCTGACGAGCAGGCACAGACAACTGACGGCCATGCTTGACGACGTACGCAACAACACAGGCAGCACACGCGCAACATCCTTGTTTTTCTGCGCGGGCACCGGCCCGGGCATTTCTTTCCCTATTTTCGAGCGATTGAAGTCTATGCAAACCTCCCGTTTCCCCTACCGTAATTCTGTAGTCGCGCCGTGGCTTCGTGCGTTTTCTCTGCTGGCAGCGGCAGGTCTGGTATCGGCTTGCGGCAGTGATGATAACGCGGTGTCTGCAGAAAAAACCCCGCCCATGGTAACTGTACAAGAGGTCGCTCGCTCGAACGCCGACCTGATTCAGGAGTATCCGGCACGCGTGCGTGGCGCTCGGGAAGTCGAGGTCAGAGCGCGTATTTCAGGTGAGTTGCAGGAGCGCGTGTATGTCGAGGGTGCCGACGTGGAGGAGGGCGACATTCTGTTTCGCATCGTTCCCGAGTCGATGCAGGTGTTGGTAAAACAGGCCGAAGCGGCGAAGAATAATGCCATTGCGGGAGTCAAGCAGGCGGAGCGGGAGTGGGAGCGCGCCAAACAGTTGTTTGAGCGAGGCGCATTGAGTGCCAGCGAACGCGACCGTACCGAATCCCAGCTCGACTTCGCCCGTGCGGGTCTGGATGAGGCTGATGCGCGTCTGGACGAGGCCAAACTGAACCTGTCCTACACCAATGTACGGGCACCAATGGCCGGCAGCGCTAGCCTTGAGGTCGTGCCGGAAGGGAGTGTACTGGCGGTGGGCGCGCTCCTGACCACGCTGGTCAAGCAGGACCCGGTGCATGTGCTTTTTGCCTTGCCGGAGCGCGACGCGGCTATGCAGCGCGCGGCGCAGATCGAAGACGATAAGCTAAATGGTGCTGTCACCCTGTTGATGGCCGATGGCGCTGAGTATCCACTCACCGGCAAGATTGATTTCACTTCGAGCAGTATTGATAACGCGACCGGCAGCATCACCCTAAGGGCGGTATTTGATAATCCTGACAGACAGCTTATACCGGGGCAGTTTGTGCGCATCCGGCTGGTTCTCAAGCACTTCAGTGATCAGATATTGCTGCCGTCCGAGGCGGTCGGTGCCAGCGGTGAGGGTCCGCAGGTGCTGGTCGTCAATGACGCCTCCGAGATAGAAGTGCGCAAAGTAAAACTGGGTGAGATTCTCGGCGAACGGCAAATCATCCTTGAGGGGCTCGAGCCAGGTGATCGGGTAGTTGTCAATGGCCAGGTGGGTCTGCGCGGGGGGGCCAAGGTACGGGTAGTCGACCCGCAAACAGGGCAACGCGCTGCATTCGACGACGCCGAGGAGTAAGGGCATGCTGCAGTTTTTTATTGATCGTCCGATCTTTTCGACGGTGCTGTCGATCCTGATTCTGATTGCCGGTGGTACTTCGCTTTATCAATTGCCGATTGAGCAGTACCCCAATGTGGTGCCGCCGCAGATTGTAGTCGAGGCCCGCTACCCAGGAGCCAGTTCGCAGGTGATTGCCGACGCAGTGTCTGCGCCGTTGGAGCAAGCCATTAATGGTGTCGATGACATGCTGTATATGGAGTCCTTCAGTGCTGACTCTGGAAACATGCAACTGACCGTGTATTTCCGCATTGGCACCGACCCGGACCAGGCAACTATCGACGTTAACAATCGGGTACAAAAGGCCACCGCAAAACTGCCGCAGGAGGTACGCGATCTTGGTGTAGTGGTGCAGGCACGCTCAACATCCATCCTGCAGGTGGTGGCGCTTTCATCTGAAACCGAACAAATGGGCGTATTGGAGATCAGCAACTATGCGCTTCTCAACGTGCTGGATGAGCTGGTGCGGCTGCCGGGTGTCGGCGACGCGCGGCTGTTCGGTGCGCAGGACTACTCCATGCGCATCTGGTTGAGGCCCGATAAACTGGCTGATTACGACCTGACGCCAAGCGATGTGGCCACTGCCCTTCGCGAGCAGAATGCACAGTTTTCTGCCGGCCGGATCGGCGCTAACCCGGCACCTAAGGGGCAAGCCTTTACCTTCAGTGTCAGCACGCCTGGGCGGATGTCCACCCCGGAAGAGTTCGAGCAGATCATTCTGCGTAGCGATTCTGACGGACGTACGCTACGACTGGGGGAAGTGGCGCGCGCCGAGCTGGGCGCACAAAACTACGACTTCAGTGCGACCTTCAATGCCAAGAATGCGGTGCCTTTGGGTATCTATCTGCAGCCTGGGGCCAATGCGCTGGACACCGCAGAAGAGGTGCGTCGGGCAATGGAGCGCATTTCGCAACGCTTCCCCGGCGACTTGCGCTTCGATATTCCCTATGACACTACCTTGTTTATCGATGTCTCGATCAAAGAGGTGCTGATTACCTTTATTCAGGCGCTGGCGTTAGTGGTGCTGGTGACCTTCCTGTTCCTGCAGCACCTCAAGGCCACGCTGATTCCGCTGGTGGCGATCCCGGTATCGCTTATTGGTACTTTTGCCGGGATGATGCTGATGGGGTTCTCCATCAACCTGCTGACCCTGTTCGGGCTGATTCTGGCCATTGGTGTGGTGGTGGATAACGCCATTATCGTGATGGAGAATGCCGAACGGCTGATCAAGGAAGAGGGGCTCTCCAGCTACGAAGCGGCGAGCAAGACCATGAAGCAGGTATCCGGCGCTGTGGTGGGTTCCACGCTGGTGCTGATTGCGGTATTTGCTCCGGTGTCATTTCTGGGCGGGCTCAGTGGTGAGCTGTATCGTCAGTTCGCCATCACTATCGCTGTGTCTGTGGGTATTTCCGGGGTGGTGGCGCTAACGCTTAGTCCAGTGATGTGCGCGCTGTTGCTGGATCGGAAGGAAACTGAGGCGTCTCCGAAATTTGCCTGGTTCAACAATGGATTTGACCGTCTGACTGAAGGCTTTACGCGTCTGGTGGGCTGGATGCTCAACCATGCCAAAATTACTCTGGTGCTGTTTTTGCTGCTGATCGGATCCACCTTGTTTCTGCTCGATCGCATGGCCAGCGGTCTGGTTCCGCAAGAGGACCAGGGCTTCCTGCTGACGGTCTATCAACTGCCTCCGGTATCTTCGTTGGAGCGCACGGAAGCAGTGCGGGAGGAGTTGAGCCAGCAGATCGTTGACATGGACGAGATCAAGGGCATCACCAGCTTTGCTGGCTTCGACATTATGAATCGCGGGCTGCGGACCAATATGGGCGTGGCCTTCGTCACGCTGATCGATTGGGATGATCGCACCGCGTTCGAGCAAAGTGCTCAGGGAATGGCAAACCGGATTGTTGGTCTGGGTGCGGAGATTCAGGAAGCCAACGTCATGGCCTTCGTGCCGCCACCCATCAACGGCCTGTCGCTGACCGGCGGTGTGGAAGGTTACCTGCAACTGCGCGGTGAGAGCGATCCGCTCAAGCTCAAAGCGCAAGCTGATCGGCTGATTGGCGCGGCCAGTGAACGCCCTGAGCTGACTAACGTGCGCGCCGCTTTGGACGTGGGTGTGCCGCGTTACCAGGCGCAAGTGGATTGGGACAAGGCCAAAGCCATGGGCGTTCCGATTAACGAGATATTTACCGCCATGCGCAGCACCTTTGGCGCGCTGTACGTCAACGATTTTACCTTGCAGGGTCGTAATTGGCAGGTCAACCTGCAGTCCGAGGGTGAGTTCCGTAGCCATCCGGATGACTTGCGCAGAGTGTTCGTGCGCTCGGGTACGGGTGAGCTGGTGTCCTTGAACAACGTGGTAACCCTGGAGCGTACTCAGGGTGTTGATGCGGTAAGCCGCTTCAATTTGTACCCCGCGACCAAGGTGACCGCTGACCCAGCGCCGGGTTACAACACGGCTGCTGCGCTGGCGGCCCTGCGGGAAGTGGGTGCCGAGGTGCTGGCTCCTGAAGCACAGTTGGGTTGGGTCGGTGAAGCCTACCAGCTGTTGGACTCGGCTTCTTCAGGGGCGCTGGCGTTCGGCATGGGTATCCTCATGGTGTTTCTGATCCTGTCGGCGCAGTACGAGCGCTGGAGTTTGCCGCTGGCGGTTGCCACAGCGATTCCCTTCGGCGTATTCGGTGCGGTCGTGGCCTCGTTGTTGCGCGGCTTCCCGAACGACATCTACTTTCAGGTCGGCTTACTGGTACTGATCGGTCTCGCCGCCAAGAACGCCATTCTGATCGTCGAGTTTGCGGCGCAGAATCGTAAGGAAGGCATGTCACCTTATGACTCGGCCCTGACCGCCGCACGCCAGCGTTTCCGCGCAATCATGATGACCGCCCTGACGTTTATCATCGGCAGTTTGCCGCTGGCCATCAGTAGCGGAGCAGGCGCGGTAAGTCGTCAGGAGATCGGTACGGTGGTGGTCGGTGGGATGATCGCGGCCAGTACCCTAGCGTTGATCTTCGTGCCGGTGTTCTACATGTTGCTGGAGCAGCGCGGCTTTAAGCGCGCCGAGTAAGTTGTACTGTTGTCCCTGTCCCTGTTGCTTATGAGCGGCAGGGACAGGGACGACGACAGGGAGGATAGGGCGGTTCAGTCCTTGGCAGGAATCACTGCCAGCAGAAAGCTGTATTCCTCGGCCAGCTCGCGAATCGCCTGATAGCGCCCGCTGGCACCGCCATGCCCTGCGCTCATCTGCGTGCGCAGCAATAAAGGTCGGGAGTCGGTCTTGCAGTGCCGCAGTTTGGCAACCCACTTGGCCGCTTCCCAGTACTGTACGCGCATGTCGTGATAACCCGCAGTAACAAACAGCGCCGGGTAGTCCTGAGCACGCACCTGTTCGTAGGGCGCATAGCCACGAAGCCGTTCGGCGACTTCGGGATCGTTCATGTCGCCCCATTCTTCGTATTCGCCGATGGTCAGCGGCAATTCCGGATTGTTCATGGTGTTGAATACATCCACGAAGGGCACATCAGCCACTGCGGCCGCGAACAGCTCTGGACGCTGGTTGATCACATTGCCAATCAGCAAGCCACCGGCGCTGCCGCCGGCCACCACCAGCTGTGCAGGAGAGGTCAGTTTGAGTTCAACAAGGTGTTCGGCGCAGGCGATAAAATCACTGAAGGTATTGCTCTTGTGCTCCAGTTTGCCTGCTTGATACCAGGCTTCGCCGAGATCAGCGCCGCCGCGTACGTGGGCAATCGCAAAAACCCAGCCACGCTCGAGGAGCGAGAGTCGCGCATGGGAAAACCAGGGGTCCATGCTGGCCCCGTAGGCGCCATAACCATACAGGTATAGCGGTGCAGGGGCACCACTGCTGTTGCGCGCCGCGACCAGGCTGATGGGGATACGGCTGCCGTCCTTGGCAACGGCCCATTCGCGGGTCACCTGATAATCTTCGGGATTGAACAGGCCTTCTACCGGTGTCCGCTTGAGGATATGCTGCTCACCACTAGCAATATGCAGCGCTCTGACCTCGGCCGGGCGGTTCAGTGATTCGTAACGCAGGCGGATGTAAGGGCTGGCGTATTCCTCCCCCCCTTGGACGTGCAGACTGTAGACGGCGTCAGGCATTGCTACCTGGTAGCAGGCCGATGCGCTGGGTTTGACCTCCAGGGTAATCAACCCTTGGTCGCGGTAATGCAGCAGGAGCCCCGCCTGTTGCACACTGAAGTCTTCAAGCGTGCGCTGCGGATCCAGTTGGGCAATTGACTGCCAATGGGCTTGCGCCGGCCGAGTTGGGTCTGCTTTGAACAGCGCAAAGTTCTCGCCTGTGGCATTGCTGCGGATGACCAGACCCTCTGGGCCGTGATCCACATGGTATTCATGCCCCGCCTGGCGGGGCTCGATCAGTTGCCATGGGCCGGTGGGCTGGTTCGCGGGCAGTAGTCGCACTTCGCTGGTGTTCTTGCTGGAGCTGGCCAGCATGATCCACTGCTCGGAACTACTGCGATAGGCATGCAGATAGAAGCGTTGATCTTCTTCATGGAACAGATGTACCGGCTCGGAGCCGGCTTTCAGGCGCCATAGGTAAGCCGGGCGCGAAGTGTCGTCCATGCTGATGGCAAACAGATGTTGGCTATCCTGCGCCCAGACAAGGCTACCGTCGGCATTCTCCAGGGGTAATTCGGTGACCAGGCCGCTGCGCAGATCCTTCAAGTACAGGGTATAGGTCTCGTCGCCTTGACGGTCCAGGCTATATGCCAGTGATTGATGGTCTGGGCTGATGGCATAATCGCCCAACTGCAGAAAATCGGCACCGGCAAGGGCATTAAGGTCCAGTAGTAGTGCTTCGCTGGACGGGTCTATTTCAAGGGAATCGTTAACTGGCCGCACACACCGGTAATATCGCGGATATTCGTCACCCGCTTCAGTGCGTTGGTAATACAGCCACGGACCCCACACACCAGGCAAAGACAAATCGGTTTCACGAATGCGCCCACGAATCTCCTGGAAGAGCGTTTCACGCAGGTCGCTATGGGTGGCCAGCCAGGCTTCGGTAGCTTGATTTTCTTCCGCAAGAAACGCCAACACTTCAGGATTGTCTCGCTGCTCAAGCCAAGCGTATGGGTCATCGGTGGTATCACGGCGAACAGACTGTGGCATCGAGTTGGGACTCCCTGAATAAAACCGCTATTATAGCGGCACATTTTTGCTGACCGGTGACCGCCTGATGTTCAACGAACCCGAATACCAGATCATGTGGATGATATATCTGGCGGCAGCTGGCTGTGCCTGGCTGGTTTGGTGGAAAATGACCAGTTGGATTCCGTTATGGTATGTGCGCGAGCCGTTGTGGCTGGTAGTCGCGGTGCTGCTGTTCACACCGGTCAGAGTGGTTCCAACGGAAGTCTGGCTGGCACCGGCAACAATGATATTTCTGCTGGATACGGTGCTTGATACCGGTGATAACGAAGCGCGGGTGCTGGGTGAACTGGCTCTCGCGATGGGCATTGCGGTGTTGGGGTATTTTGCATTTGCGGCAGGCAGGGCTGGTTGGAAGCATTGGCGCAAACAGCAGACTGTTCACGCCAAGGGGCATTACAAAGGCCGCTAAGGGCGCTTTAGCCCTCGTTTTTCTGCTCGTACAGGGTGCGTGCCATACGCATGATCTGTTCTTGAAACTCACTTCTTTGAATATCCGTCATCGGGCAAATACCAATTTGCTCGAATAGTCGGTAGCCGCGTACGGAAAAGAACAGAATGCTCGCTTGAGCCAGGCCTAGAGGCGACTCGGCAAGGATGTTGAATAGTCCCTGTACGTCGTCCGAGGTGGTTTGTAGCAGAGCCGGATTGCTGGCTGCGGCGGCGAGAATCGCGGAGTCGAGGTTTTTCTCCTCGTTGGACTCGCTCAGGTTGCTCAGCAGCAGGGATTTGAGTTCGCGCATGGGTTCATCGGGTAGCACGCTTTCATAGGCTCTCCAGCGTACGCGAAAGCGTTCCAGACGATGCTCAATCATGGCCGAGAGCAATGCCTCGCGGTCGGGGAACATGGCTTGCAGATCGCTTTCCTGGATCCCCGTGCGTTCGCTCAAGCTGGTGAAGGTGAGCTGCGACGCGCCGAGCTCGCTGACAATAGCTTCAGCTGCGCGGAATATATTCAAACGACGGTTTTCGATTTCTTTGGTTGAATCGATGCTTTCCACTGTATAGACATCCTGGTGGTGGGGTAGCAAGGCAACACTGAATAAGGCAGCGCCGGTTGTTTCCCAAATGGCCTTCAGAGTGAGAACACTCATATTATGCGCACTAGGTTACGACTTAAGAGCGTATCAGGCGAGTATTTTTTGCAGGCTGATATCTCGTATGGCGGTCTTGCGGGGCAAATTGCAGGCATTAAAAAACCCGGCCGAGGCCGGGTTTTTCAGTCAGACTTCGGAATTAACCGATAACCTGAATGTTTGCAGCTTGCTTGCCTTTAGGACCAGTAGTGATATCGAAAGATACCTTCTGGTTCTCGGCGAGGGACTTGAAGCCCTGAACCTTGATTTCGGAGAAGTGGGCGAACAGATCATCACCACCGCCGTCTGGAGTAATGAAGCCAAAGCCTTTAGTGTCGTTGAACCACTTAACTGTACCAGTTGCCATTTCGGATAATTCCTATCAAATAAAAAAATTTGAGCTGAGCTCAATTAAAGCGTGGGGAATCAAAGATTACGAGAATGACAAACTTACGTACTGAAAAGTGCGCTTGCAGCCTACTACTCTATCTTGAAAACCTACGCGCTCACTGTGCGCCTTAATGCAAATCAAGTCAAGCAATGCTGGACTCGCTGCATCCGGGCTTGCAATGAACGAAACTCAGTATACGACAGATTCCAGAAATAACACCCTTTACCTGAGTTTTTTTTAATTCTGGGGCACCGTTCGTCTGAAATCGGCCCCGAAAGCGGGTCAGCTACGCTTGTAAGGGAACACATCCAGTACCTGTCCATCCTTTATACGCTCCTGCAAACCTTTCCAGAAGCTAGCCTCGAACAGATTGCCATGCATGCTGGTAAAGGCCCGGCGGTGGCGGATGTCAGCAAACAGGAAGACTGGGAACTCTTCCGGGAAGACGTCATTGGGGCTAACTGAGTACCAGGGCTCTGAGGCCATCTCCTGCTCCGGATACATCGCCTCTGGGATGTTGCGAAAGTTGACCTCGGTAAGGTAGCTGATTTCGTCGTAGTCATAAAAAACCACGCGGCCGTGGCGGGTGACGCCAAAATTTTTCAACAACATGTCGCCCGGAAAGATATTGGCTGCGGCAAGTTCCTTGATGGCTTTGCCATAATCGAGCAGCGCCTCGTGGATTTGGGTTTCGCTGGCGTTCTCCAGATACATGTTCAGCGGCGTCATGCGGCGTTCGGTCCAGCAGTGGCGTACCAGGATCACGTCGCCTTCTTCTACGACAGTTGAAGGTGCAACGTCCAGCAGTTCAGCCAGGCATTCAGGATCGAACCGGTCGCGCGGAAAGCGGAAGTCGGCAAATTCTTGCGTATCTGCCAGGCGTCCGACCCGATCATGCCGCTTCACCAGGCGGTAACGGTCAATGACCGTAGCGCGGTCGATATTCTTCGACGGAGCGAATTTGTCCTTGATGATCTTGAACACGGTATTGAAGCCGGGAAGGGTGAACACACTCATGACCATCCCACGTACACCCGGGGCCATAATGAAGCGGTCCTCGCTGTTGGCTAGATGGGCAATCAGGGCGCGATAGAATTCTGACTTGCCCTGCTTGTAAAAACCAATGGCGGTATACAGCTCGGCAATATGCTTGCTGGGCAGCAATTGCTTCAGAAAGGCGACCATCTCCGCAGGAATGGGGGCTTCAACCATGAAGTACGAGCGCGTGAAGGAAAAAATAATCGAGACCTGAGACTCATCGGTTATCAGGGTGTCGACACTGATACCTTCATGCTCTTGATGAATTAATGGCAGCACAAACGGCCATTGTTCCTGCTGGCTGATGACGCGGCCAACCAGGTAGGCACCTTTATTACGATAAAACACCGACTGGATCAATTCCACGGTCAGGCCGCGGTCTTGTTGAGCCCATTCAGGTAGACCCTGACGCAAGTGCTCAACGACCATCTTGCAGTCGCGCTCGAAGTTGGCCCAGGGGGCGTCGAAGCTGTGCTCGTCGAGAACCTGTCGCACCAGCCCGCCAAGGGACCCATCAGAGATAAAGCCACGTGTCAGCGGGATGCGTGAAGGCGGGCGGGTCGCCGGCCGCGTGCTATGTACGAACATGGTTTCATCGCTGATCTGATCATGCTGGTGTAGCGAGCAGAAAATCGAGTTGAACCAGGTTTCGGCAAGCTCATCGTCAAAGCGCTGATCTATCAGGGTGATATAGGCCCTGCGAATCTCCGGCCAGCTGGCTACATCCAGTATAAAGTCGGCGACCGGCGCGCTCTTCAGTTTGCCGGCGGTAATGTGCACACAGTCCTCATACAGATTGATGCGCGCCGTGGAGGCCAGCTGTATATCGCTCCATCTCGCCTGTTCAAAGCGCACGCGCGCCCCAGAGGTGATGCTCCGAAACTCGTCACGGTAGTGATCAAAGCCGTCCAGAATATCTTGCGCAATGCGTTTGGGGCTGTAGGACATGGAATGGGTGCCGCCTGTGCCAAGTGGGAAACTGCAGGATAGCCAGTCCGGGGATTGGGTGAAAGTACTCAGCTATCTTCGGCAGGTAAATTATCTTTCTCAGGTAAACACTCTAGCCTGCTCAACTATCTGACCCTGAGACGTTAAAGTAGCTGAACTGTTTGCAATCGATGAAGTCATTTTAGTATGAAAAAGACCTATAGCGTTCCCGTGGCCGTATTAGCTGTTCTTGTCGTATTGTTGGTGATTCTGCACCTGTCGTTATCCACCCTGGTTCGTAATATGTTGAACGAAAACATGGCGGTAATGGGGGATTACACGGGGCAGGTTGAAGATGTTGACCTGTTCTGGTGGCGGGGCGCCTACAGCATTCATGGGCTGAATATTGAGAAGAACGTAGGCAGTGTCCAGGCGCCTTTCTTTGTCGCGCCACGTATCGATATTGCACTTAGCTGGCGGTCGCTGTGGGAGCACCATGCGCTGGTGGCCCGTGTGCGCTTCACTGACCCTGAATTGAATTTTATCGATTCAAACGTGGAGAGCGATCGTCAGACGGGTGAGGGTGTAGATTGGCGCGAACGCCTGCGCGAACAGATCTTGATTCAGATCGATGAACTGCAGATCGTTAACGGAACCGTGGCCTTTCGCAACTTTACAACTGAGCCCCAGGTGAACGTCTACGCTAATGACCTGAACATGACAGTGCTCAATCTGAGCACCTCCCGTGAAGTTGAGGGCACCCGTGACGCCAGCCTTGAAGGGACCGCAGACTTGCTTGGTCACGCGCCCATGGAGATGGAAGCTGCGTTCGACCCATTGTTGGAAATGGACGATTTTCAACTGCGCTTTCGGGCCAGTGAGGTAGATTTGACGCAATTGAATGATTTTGCTTCGGCTTATGCTGGCTTCGACTTCCATAACGGCAGTGGAGAGTTAGTCATAGAGGCACAGGCAGATGCTGCGCAGTTGACGGGCTATATCAAGCCGCTATTGCGTAATGTTGAGGTGTTCAATTTTGAGCAGGATATCCAGAACCCAGATAAGGGCTTCTTTCGCGGTGTATGGGAGGCGTTGGTCGGTGCTGGTGGCGCAGTGGTTAAAAATCACAGTCGCGATCAGATTGCCACTCGAGTCAACTTGAGCGGGAGTTTGCAAAACGCTGATGTCAGTCCGATGCAAGCGTTTTTCGGTATTCTTCGTAACGGCTTTATCGAAGCATTTAATGCCGGTTTTGAAGAGCCCGCGCCGGAAACCGAGTAAGCTTTTTCCGCCACAGAATCAATCAGAAGAGCTGGCGCAACCCGCAGGGCGGGCTGTGCCAACGGCTTACTGCTGCATTTCCGCTTCGCTGAACATGTCGCTGAACAGCATGCTGCTGAGGTAGCGCTCGCCTGAATCAGGCAGGATCACCACCATGGTCTTGCCTTGCATTGCCGGCTCTTCGGCCATGCGCACGGCGGCGGCCATGGCGGCGCCGCAGGAAATGCCGCACAGAATGCCTTCCTCGCGCATCAGCCGTAACGCCATCGACTTGGACTCTTCGTCAGTCACCTGCTCGACCCGGTCGACCAGTGTCATATCCAGATTGCCGGGTACAAAGCCAGCACCGATGCCCTGAATTTTGTGCGGCGCGGGTTTGACCTCCTGGCCATCGCGGGTCTGGGTGATCACCGGCGAACTGACCGGCTCGACGGCCACCGACAGGATATTTTTCTTGCAGGTGTGCTTGATGTAGCGCGATACGCCGGTAATGGTACCGCCAGTGCCGACGCCAGATACCAACACATCAATGCTGCCTTCAGTGTCTTTCCAGATTTCCGGGCCAGTGGTTTTCTCGTGAATCGCCGGGTTGGCCGGGTTTTCAAATTGCTGCAGCAGAATATGCTGGGCCGGGTCCTGGGCAGCGATTTCTTCGGCGGCGGCGATCGCACCTTTCATACCCTTGGCCGGGTCAGTCAGTACCAGCTCGGCACCCAATGCTTTAAGCACCTTGCGCCGCTCCAGGCTCATGGAGGCTGGCATGCTTAGCTTCAGTTTATAACCCCGTGCTGCGGCAACGAAGGCCAGACCAATACCAGTGTTGCCGGAGGTCGGCTCGACAATGGTCATACCTGGCTTCAGACGCCCGGATTCTTCCGCGTCCCAGATCATGCTGGCACCGATACGGCACTTGACCGAATAAGCAGGGTTGCGACCTTCAATCTTGGCCAGGATGGTCACGCCCGAGGGGCCAATACGATTGATGCGGACCAGCGGCGTATTGCCGATGGATTGAGAGTTGTCTGCGTAGATTTTGCTCATGATGACATCCTGTTGGGTGCGGGGATCATTCAGTGACTGAATACTACATCCAGGTTCACAGTGCGCCTACCGTCACGTTATAGTCGCTGTTTTGACCGGGAGCCAATTAATGCTGGCCCTGCTGCTGAATTCTCCAGAGGATAGCCCGAATGAAATTTGAAGGTACTGACGCCTACGTTGCTACGGATGACCTGAAGCTGGCGGTCAACGCTGCCATCACTCTTGAGCGCCCACTGTTGGTCAAGGGCGAACCCGGTACCGGCAAAACCATGCTCGCCGAGCAACTGGCCGAGTCCATGGGTGCGAAACTCATCACCTGGCACATCAAGTCGACCACCAAGGCGCATCAGGGTTTGTACGAATACGATGCCGTGAGCCGTCTGCGTGATTCGCAACTGGGCACCGACAAGGTGCACGACGTGCGCAACTACATCAAGAAAGGCAAACTCTGGGAAGCCTTTGAAGCCGAAGAAAAGGTCATCCTGCTGATTGATGAGATCGACAAAGCCGACATCGAGTTCCCCAACGATTTGCTCCAGGAACTCGACAAGATGGAATTCTACGTTTACGAGACCAATGAGACAATCAAGGCCGACAAGCGCCCGATCATCATCATTACCTCGAACAACGAGAAAGAGTTGCCTGACGCCTTCCTGCGTCGCTGCTTCTTCCATTACATCGCTTTTCCGGATCGCAATACCATGCAGCGCATCGTTGATGTGCATTTCCCCGAGATCAAGAAGGAACTGGTGTCCGAAGCGATGGATATTTTCTTTGACGTGCGCAAGGTGCCGGGTCTGAAGAAGAAACCGTCCACCTCCGAGCTGGTTGACTGGTTGAAGTTGCTAATGGCCGATCAGATCCCCGAGGCAGTGCTGCGTGATCGCGATCCAACCAAAGCCATCCCGCCGCTCTACGGTGCGCTGGTGAAGAACGAGCAGGACGTGCAGTTGCTGGAACGTCTGGCGTTCATGACCCGCCGCCAAAACCGTTAAGAAGGAGGGCGCCCATGTTATTGGGCCTGTTCAATGAAATGCGTGCAGCCAAGGTACCGGTGTCGGTCCGTGAGCTGCTCGATCTGATCCGTGCGCTCAAGCACCATGTGGTCTTCGCCGATATGGACGAATTCTACTATCTGGCGCGCACCGTGATGGTCAAGGACGAACGCCATTTCGACAAGTTCGACCGGGCCTTTGGTGCCTACTTCAACGGTCTGCAGAATCTTGATCAGTTGCTCGAAGCGCTGATTCCGGAGGATTGGCTGCGCAAGGAATTCGAGCGCATGCTGACCGATGAAGAGCGCGAGAAGATCAAGTCGCTCGGCGGGCTGGACAAGCTGATCGAGGAGTTCAAGAAACGACTCGAGGAGCAAAAGGAGCGGCACGAAGGCGGCAATAAATGGATAGGCACCGGCGGTACCAGTCCATTTGGCTCGGGCGGTTACAACCCCGAAGGTATCCGCGTCGGGGATGCCGGCAAGCGCCAGGGCAAGGCGGCCAAGGTCTGGGACCAGCGCGAATACAAAAATCTGGATGATCAGGTCGAACTGGGCACGCGCAATATCAAGGTGGCCTTGCGCCGCCTGCGCAAGTTCGCTCGCCAGGGCGCGGCCGAAGAGCTGGATATCGATGGAACCATCGACCACACAGCCCGCGATGCAGGCCTATTGAATATTCAGATGCGACCGGAGCGACGCAATGCGGTCAAGCTGCTGCTGTTATTCGATATCGGCGGTTCGATGGATGCGCATATCAAGGTCTGCGAAGAGCTGTTTTCAGCCTGCCGTACGGAGTTCAAGCATCTGGAATACTTCTACTTCCATAACTGCCCTTACGAGTCGGTCTGGAAGAACAACCTACGCCGCACCAACGAACGCACCTCGACCATGGATCTGTTGCATAAATACGGTCCTGACTACAAGGTGATATTCGTCGGCGATGCGGCTATGGCGCCCTACGAAATCACCCAGCCCGGCGGCAGCGTCGAGCATTGGAATGAGGAAGCCGGGCACGTATGGATCCAGCGTTTTATGGAGAAGTACAAGAAGATGATCTGGATAAACCCTTACCCCAAGGACGCCTGGGATTACACTACCTCAACGCGTATCGTGCGTGATCTGATCGAGGACCGGATGTACCCCTTGACGCTGGAAGGTTTGGAGGAAGGGATGCGCTACCTGAGTAAATAGCCAGCGGCTATTTACCCGGAACGTGAAAGCGAAGGGGTAACCGGTCAGAGCGACGCTGGCTTCCCTTTTTTTAACCGATTTTCACGCCTGGCAATACCTGCCGCTCAACGCTGACCTTCTCGGTTGGTACCATGACGGTGGCGACGCCATCAACGACCTGCTTGGCATCCTGGTTGAATACCCGCGTGGCAATACGCGCGCGGTTCTTCGGTAGCTTTTCGATCACTTCCAGTTCAATACGAATCTCGTCGCCCAGGCGCACCGGACGCAGAAAACTCATCTCCTGGCCGAGATAAATGGTGCCAGGCCCCGGCAGCTCGCAGGCGATGGCGGCAGAGATCAAGGCGCCGGAGAACATGCCATGGGCAATGCGGCCTTTGAATGGAGTGGTTGCGGCGAACTCTTCATCCAGGTGCACCGGATTAACATCGCCGGACACTTCAGCAAACAGGATCAGGTCGCGCTCCGTCACCAGGTGACTGATCTCGGCCTTGTCGCCGACGCTGAGTTCATCATAGATACGGTTTTCAAGCTTGGACATCGGGTGTCTCCGTCTGGGTGGCGGGGTTGTGCGTTTCCAGCCAGGCAATCAGATCCTGCATCACCTGGTCGCGGTTTGTTTCGTTGAGGATTTCGTGTCGTGCGCCATCATACAATTGCAGGCTGACCTGCGACAGTCCGGCGTCCTGCAGGCGCTTTTGCAGCTTGTGCAGGCCGCCGCCAGCGCTCACTGGATCGGCACTGCCGCCGATGATATGTATCGAAAGGTCGCTGGGCAGTCGGCTGAGTTCACGCGGGTCGGCAATGTGCAGCAGACCGCTGAACAGGTCTTGCCACAGCCGCGCAGAACAGGGAAAGCCGCATAGCGGGTCGGCTATGTAACGGTCGACTTGCTCGGCGTCGCGACTCAACCAATCGAACTCGGTGCGGGCCGGACGAAAGGCGCGGTTGAATTGGCCAAAACTCAATTTGGCCATGCTTAGCGCCGGTTGTGCGAAGCCGCGCAGGCGGCCTTCCAGGGTGGCGGCGGCCCGGCCAAAACGGCTCAGTGCCGTGGGGTGGGCGTTGCTGCCACTGAGGATCACACCCGCCAGTTGTGCGCTATGGCGGAGTAGAAAACCCTGCACAATGTACGAGCCCATGCTGTGGCCCAGCATGAAAACCGGCTTGCCCGGCATTAATGCCTGAGCCTCACCCAGCAATAACGCCAGATCGTCTGTTACTTTGTTCCAACCCTCCCTATCGGCAAAATGGCCAAGCATTTGACCCTCTGCGCTTTGACCATGTCCGCGTTGGTCCAGCGCCAATACCGCGTATCCTGCTTGATTCAACTGCTGCGACAGGGGGGCATAGCGCGCGGCATGTTCTGCCATTCCGTGGCATACCAGTACCAGGGCCGAGCACGGCTCGTCATCGGGCAACCATTGGTGCAATGTTAGCGAAGTGTGATCTGCGGGGGCCAGCCTGCGAGTCTGGTAAGCCATCGGCGTATTTCTCCTATTCACATGGCAAATGAAACAGATCAGTGTTTTGTGTTTATTGGCAATACTGGTACTTTTACGGGTTACGCATAGACGTGAACCGAATGACAACCCTGACCTAGAGCGGGATGATCTGCCGGAACAATAGTACCCAGGAACAACCGGTTGTTCTTGGGGTAAATGATACGGGGAAAGAGGACAAGAATAATGGAAGCAGCATTCTGGAATGACAAACGCCCAGCCGGTGTGCCTAACGACATTGATCTGACGCAGTACAGCTCAATTGGTGATGTGTTCGAACGCTCGTGCAAGCAATTTGCAGATCGACCAGCCTTTACCAATATGGATACCACCCTGACGTACGGAGAGCTAGATCGCCTGTCGGGCAATTTTGCCAGTTACCTGCAAACCGAAACAGATCTGCAGCCCGGTGACCGCATCGCGATCCAGATGCCCAATGTATTGCAGTTCCCCGTAGCCGTTTTTGGTGCTATTCGTGCCGGTTTGATTGTGGTCAACACCAACCCGTTGTACACCGCGCGGGAAATGCGCCACCAGTTCAAGGATTCCGGTGCCAAGGCATTGATCTACCTGAATATGTTCGGCCATCTGGTTGAGGAAGTCGCTCCCGATACCGACCTGAAATACTTGTTTGAAGCGCGCATGGGCGATATGTTGCCAGGGCTCAAAGGCTTGCTGGTCAATACCGTGGTCAAGCGCGTCAAGAAGATGGTCCCGACCTTTAATCTACCCCAGGCTGTGTCTTTCAAGGCTGCACTCAAGGCCAGTAAAGGCAAGACGCCAAAGCCGGTCAGCAAGACGTTGGATGATGTTGCCGTACTGCAATACACCGGCGGTACTACTGGCCCGTCCAAGGGCGCAATGCTGACCCATGGCAACCTGGTCGCGAACATGCTGCAGGTGTATGCCAACATGCAGCAGCTGGACAAAGACGGCAAGAAGATCATGAGCGATGGCAGTGAAATCGTGATTTGCCCTTTGCCGCTTTACCATATCTTTGCTTTCACAGCGAACTGCATGTGCATGATGCTGGCGGGTTATCACAATGTGCTGATCACCAACCCTCGTGATATTCCAGGCTTCGTCAAAGAGCTGAAAAAGTGGAAGTTCTCCTCCATGGTCGGCCTTAACACGCTGTTTGTGGCGCTGATGGAGCATCCCGAGTTCATGGATATCGACTTTTCCCACCTCAAGGGCACCACCTCCGGCGGTACTGCGTTGGTGAAAGCCACCGCCGAGCGCTGGGAAGGCAAAACTGGCAGCCGTATCGGTGAAGGTTATGGCCTGACCGAGTGCTCGCCTGTCGTCTGCTCCAGCCCCGGCGATGGTCTGGCGCGTCTGGGTAGCGTCGGCCTGCCGGTGCCGGGTACCGCGATCAAGGTGATTGACGAAAACGGTGTCGAACTACCGATCGGCGAGCGCGGAGAGTTGTGTGTGAAGGGCCCGCAGGTGATGAAGGGTTACTGGCAGCGGGACGATGCTACGGCAGAAATGCTGGATGCTGACGGTTGGCTGAAAACCGGTGACGTGGCCGTGATTGACGAGGATGGTTTTGTCGCTATCGTCGACCGCATCAAAGATCTGATCATAGTATCGGGCTTTAACGTATACCCGAATGAAATTGAAGACGTGGTGGCCGCGCATCCGAAGGTCGCCAATGCTGCGGCGATCGGTGTACCTGATGAGAAGTCCGGTGAAGCGGTCAAGCTGTTCGTTGTCCCGAGCGTGGATGATCTGAGCATTGATGAGCTGAAGGCTTATTGCCGCGCCAATTTTACCGGCTACAAAGTACCCAAACACTATGAGATTCGCGATTCTTTGCCGATGACGCCAGTTGGCAAGATTTTGCGTCGGGAGCTGCGGGATAACTGATTACTCGCAACGCTTTTCCGGTATTGCCAGGCCACAGCCCGACGCACGTGCGTCGGGCTTTTTTCTGCCCTGCCAAATGTGCTTGCTACCGCCTTGGTTAGCCGTCCCAATGGGCTGTGACGTCCATCGGCGTGTGCGCTGGTCTGATCTGGCAAAAACTGCTAGTCTTCGGCCACTTTTCGACTGAAATGCTGTTTTCGTTCATCATTGACGCCGATAAGCCCAGTTCTGTGCAGGAAACTCGGCAAGCGCGCTTTCAGTGCGTTTTCGGAGTAGCCTTTATAAACCATAAGAGAAAATCGGCTCGCGTGGCCGACTAGTTCAGGAGCAGGCATCAATGCTTGAGAATTTCTGGAAAGACAAATACCCGGCAGATATTCCGACCGAGATCAATGCGGACCAATACCCCAACATCCTTGCCGTATTGAAGGAATCCTGCCAACGCTTTGCAGACAAGCCCGCCTTTAGCAACCTGGGCAAAACCATCACCTACGGCGAAATGTACAAACTGTCTGGTGATTTTGCCGCCTACCTGCAGAAGCACAGCGGTTTGCAGCCAGGTGACCGCGTCGCGATCCAGATGCCCAACGTGTTGCAGTACCCAGTAGCGGTATTTGGCGCCATGCGTGCCGGCTACGTGGTAGTGAATACCAACCCGCTTTACACGCACCGCGAGATGGAGCACCAGTTCAACGATTCCGGGGCCAAACTGCTGATCTGCCTGGCCAACATGGCTCACCTGGCCGAGCAAGTCGTGCCCAAGACCGGCGTGAAAAAGGTTATCGTCACCGAAGTGGGTGACATGCTGCCGCCGCTCAAGCGGCTGCTGATTAATTTTGTGGTCAAGCATGTCAAGAAGATGGTCCCGAGTTTCAATATTCCAGGGGCAATCAAGTTCAACGATGCATTAGCCAAGGGCAAGGGCCAGAGCTTTAACGAAGCCTCGCCGGCCAGCGACGACGTGGCAGTGCTGCAATACACCGGTGGTACCACCGGCGTAGCCAAGGGCGCGATGCTGACTCACCGCAATCTGGTTGCCAACATGCTGCAAGCCAAGGCGATGATGGGCAGCAGCATCAAGGACGGTCAAGAAGTGCTGATCTGCCCGCTGCCGCTGTACCACATCTACGCCTTCACCTTTCACTGCATGGCGATGATGATCAGTGGCAACCACAACATTCTGATCACCAACCCGCGCGATATTCCGGCTTTCGTCAAGGAGCTGACCAAGGTCCGCTTTACTGGTTTTGTTGGTCTGAACACGCTGTTCGTCGCGTTATGCAATGATGAAATCTTCCGTGGGCTGGATTTCAGTCAGTTCAAGGTCACCCTGTCTGGCGGTATGGCGTTGCAACAGGCTACGGCCGAACGTTGGGAAAAAATCACCGGCTGCAAGGTCTGTGAAGGTTATGGCATGACCGAAACCAGCCCGCTGGCCACGGTCAATCCGATTCAAGCCATTCAGTTGGGTACCATTGGTATTCCGGTGCCGTCGACCTTGTGCAAGGTTATCGATGATGACGGCAATGAAGTGCCACTGGGCGAGCGCGGCGAGTTGTGCGTCAAAGGCCCGCAGGTGATGAAGGGTTATTGGCAGCGTCAGGAAGCCACCGATGAAATGCTCGACGCCGAAGGCTGGTTGAAGACCGGTGACATCGCCATTATCCAGGAAGACGGTTTCCTGAAGATTGTCGATCGCAAGAAAGACATGATTATTGTCTCCGGCTTCAACGTGTATCCGAATGAACTGGAAGATGTCATGGCCGCGATTCCGGGCGTTACTCAATGTGCCGCCGTCGGCGTACCGGATGAAAAATCCGGTGAAGCCATCAAGGTCTTCCTGGTCAAGGCTCCGGGTGCCGAACTGAGTGCCGAGCAGGTCAAGGCGCAGATGCGTGACAGCCTGACAGCCTACAAGGTGCCGAAGTATGTCGAGTTCCGCGATGCACTGCCGACCACCAACGTCGGCAAGATTCTACGTCGTGAACTGCGCGACGAAGAGCTGAAGAAAGTCGCCAGTAAGTAATATTAGCTGGACGCTGCACACTCAGTTGCAGCAAAGCGCAGAGCAAATCTGCGACAATACAACCCCGCCAGCGCGATGCACTGGCGGGGTTTTTGTTTTCTCCAGAGCTGAATTGATGACTGATCTGAACTCCGTTACTGCCAACCTCGACCAGACCATGGCCGCTGACCGCCCGCGCTTGGCACGCCAGCTAGCCAGCCTGGGCAAGCATCCAGACGCGCAGCGTCTGGCCCAATGGCAGGAGCGCTTCAGCCGTTCGTGCGCGCGGGTCGAGGCGCGGCGCGCGAGCATTCCGCCAATGTGTTACGACGATCAGTTGCCGATTGCCGAGCGTCGCGAACAGATCAGAGCGGCCATCGGCGAGCACCAGGTAGTGGTGATTGCTGGTGAAACCGGTTCCGGTAAGACCACGCAGATCCCGAAAATCTGTCTGGAACTGGGGCGGGGTAGTCACGGGCAAATTGGGCACACCCAGCCGCGCCGTCTTGCGGCCCGCAGTGTCGCCAGTCGGGTCGCCGACGAAATAGGCACGCCCCTGGGTGAGCTGGTCGGCTTTCAAGTGCGCTTTACCGATCAGAGCAAAGACAGCACCCTGATCAAGCTGATGACTGACGGTATTCTGCTGGCCGAAACCCAGCATGATCGGCTGCTACAGCGCTACGATACCTTGATCATCGATGAGGCCCACGAACGCAGCCTGAATATCGATTTCCTGCTCGGTTATCTGAAAACGATTTTGCCAGAGCGACCGGATCTCAAGATCATCATTACCTCAGCCACCATCGATTTGCAGCGCTTCTCCGAACATTTCGACAACGCCCCGGTGATTGAGGTCTCAGGCCGCGCCTATCCGGTGGATGTCTGGTATCGGCCGCTCAGTGCAGAAATGGATGAAGAGGGCAATCAGGTTGAGGAAGACCTGAGCATCGACCAGGGCATTCTTGCTACGCTGCAGGAGCTGGAAAAATACGAGCGCGCTAACGGCAAGGGGCCGGGCGATGCGTTGATCTTTCTGCCCGGCGAGCGAGAAATTCGCGACACCGCAGACTACCTGCGCAAGGCCAATCTGCGCCACACCGAAATACTGCCGCTTTATGCGCGGTTGTCCGTGGCCGAGCAACAGAAAATTTTTGCCTCGCATGCGGGTCGCCGGGTGGTACTGGCGACCAACGTCGCCGAAACCTCGCTAACCGTGCCTGGTATCGTCTATGTGATAGATCCGGGTGAGGCGCGCATCAGCCGGTACAGTCCGCGTTCCAAGGTTCAGCGTCTGCCGGTCGAGGCAATCTCCCAAGCCAGCGCCAATCAGCGCAAGGGTCGCTGTGGACGGGTAGCTCCGGGTATTTGCGTGCGTTTGTATGCGGAGGAGGATTTCAACGCCCGGCCAGAATTTACTGACCCGGAGATTTTACGCACCAACCTGGCCGCGGTGATTTTGCAGATGCTGCATCTGCGGCTGGGCCGGATCGAGGACTTCCCCTTTATTGAACCGCCGGATGGGCGCTCGATCAGTGACGGTTTTAACCTGTTGCAAGAATTGGGCGCGGTGGACCGCGATGGCGTGATTACCGACAACGGCCGCCAGTTGGCGCGCTTACCGGTGGATCCGCGGATCGGCCGTATGCTACTTGAAGCCAGTACTAGTGGCAGTCTGGAAGAGGTATTGATTATCGCCAGTGCGCTGGCTGTGCAGGATCCGCGCGAACGTCCGCTGGAGCGTCAGCAGGCTGCAGATCAGGCGCATGCCCAGTGGAAGGACGAGGGCTCAGATTTTGCCGCCTTCCTGAACCTGTGGCGCGGCTTTGAGGAGCAGCGCCAGGCGCTTACCCAGGGGCAGCTACGCAGTTGGTGTCGGCGGCAGTTTCTCAACTATATGCGTATGCGCGAATGGCGCGAAACGCACCGGCAACTGGTATTGACCAGCAAGGATCTGGAACTGGTGCGCAATGCGCAACCGGCCTCAGAGGACGCGGTGCATAAGGCCTTGTTGTCCGGGCTGCTGAGTCAGTTGGGTAACAAGACTGAGGACGGAGACTATCTTGGCGCGCGCCAGCGGCGTTTTATGCTGCACCCGTCATCGGCCTTGGCAAAAAAACGCCCGAACTGGGTGATGGTCGCCGAGTTGACCGAAACCCGCAGGCTGTATGGCCGTCTGGCGGCAAAGATTGACCCGCTGTGGGTCGAGCCGCTGGCCGCGCACCTGGTCAAAACCAGCCACAGTGAACCGCACTGGGAGAAGAAACGCGGTCAGGTAGTCGCCTTTGAACAGGTCACGCTCTATGGTCTGATCATTGTACCCAAGCGCAAAGTCCATTTCGGGCCTATTGATCCGGTCGCTTCGCGCGAGATCTTTATTCGCCGGGCGTTGGTTGGTGGGGAGTGGCATGGGCGTTCAGCCTTCAACAAAGCCAATCTGCAATTGCTGGCCGAACTGGACGAGCTGGAAGCCAAGGCGCGGCGGCGCGATATTTTGGTTGACGACGAAACCCTCTATGCTTTTTTTGACCGGCACCTGCCGCAGAATATCTATCAGTTGGCGAGCTTCGAGCGTTGGCTGAAAAAAACCCAACACGACCAGCCAACCATTTTGCACATGACCCGCGAGGATTTGCTGAAACGCGAAGCCGGCGAAGTGACGGTCGAGCAGTATCCCGATGCCTGGCGCTGGGAGCAGGTGGCATTGCCGCTCAGCTATCACTTCGAACCGGGGCATGAGCAAGACGGCGTTACCCTCAAGGTACCCGCCGCGCTGTTGCGGCAGATTCCCGCCGAGCGGCTGGATTGGCTGGTACCCGGCCTGATTTTCGATAAGTGCGTGGCGCTGGTACGCGGGTTACCCAAAGCGCTGCGCCGCAACTTCGTGCCGGTACCGGATTTTGTGCGTGCGGCGCTGGAGCGAATGCCCTTTGGCCAGGGCCCGCTGGCGCAGACGCTCGGTCGTGAGTTGAGTCGCATGACTGGCACGCGGCTGGATGACGCCGCTTGGGATGATGTCGAGTTGGAAGCGCATCTGCGCATGCGTGTTGAAGTTGTCGATGCCGACGGCAACGTGATTGCCAGCGGGCGCGATTACAGTGCTTTGTGCAGCCAACTGGCTGGTCAGCCCCAAGCCCCGGCAAAACCGCTGCAGACAGAGCGTAGCGAGCAGGCCAAAGCGCACCCTCCGGGCGAATATGCATTGCCGCTGAGCTTGGTACGCAAGCAAGCCGGCATCGAAGTCACCTTCTGGCCAGCTTGGGCAGAGCAGGGTGAGCAAGTGGTAGAACAGCTCTTTGATACGCCAATCCAAGCCGAACAGGCCCATCGCCGCGGCGTGCAGCGTCTGCTGTTGCAGGCACAGAGCGAGCAGGCTCGCTTTCTACGGCAGAAACTACCGGCATTAAAGGAAGCTGCGATCTACTACCGTGAGTGGGGTAATCAACCGCAACTGACCGAGGATCTTCTGCTCGCGGCTATCGACCGCGTATTCCTGCCTGAGGGCGAGCCGCTGCCGCGCGATCCGCAGGCGTTAGCAGAATGCCTGGCCAAAGGACGTGCCGAATGGGTGCCCGCAGCCGAAAGTCTGTCGCGTGAGCTGCTGGCTCTGCTCAAACAATGGCATGCGCTGCAGAAACGCCTTAAAGGCAAGATCGATCTGGCTTGGGCAGTGGCGCTGACCGACATCCGTGGTCAGTTGGAGGGGTTGGTATTCAAGCATTTTGTTCGTGATGTGCCGGCCCAGTGGTTGAGCCAATATCCGCGCTACCTGCAGGCGATCGAGCAGCGGCTGGACAAATTGCCCGGTCAGGTTCAGCGCGACCGTGTCTGGACCGGAGAGATTCAGCAATTGCTAATCCAGTATCAGGCACGCGAGCAGAAGCACCGTCAGGAAGGCCGGTGGGATGGACAACTGGAGCAGTGGCGCTGGCTGCTGGAAGAGTATCGGGTATCACTGTTTGCCCAGCAGCTCGGCACCCGTTTTCCGGTGTCGGCTAAACGGTTGGCCAAGCTGTGGCAGGAGATCGCCGGCTGATGCCCCGCATTCTGAGTTCGTCCATACAGTTGGAGGCGGCGCCCGGCATAATTCTGCACGTACAACGCTTTCAACCGGAGTCCGCTGGTACGCCGATGCTGCTGGTGCACGGCCTGGTCGAAGACGGGCGGATATTTTATTCACAATCCGGCAGAGGCCTGGCGCCTTGGCTAGCCGAGCAGGGCTATGACGTCTTCGTACCGGATCTGCGCGGTCGCGGCCAAAGTACCCCTGCGCTTGAACCTGGCATGTGCATCACCCAACACCAGATGATCACTGAGGATTTGCCGGCCCTGTTCGAGTTGATCGAGCGCGAGCATCCTGACCAGCCGTTTT
The DNA here is from genome assembly GCF_000410875.1 of Halopseudomonas pelagia CL-AP6. Classification (GTDB taxonomy): domain Bacteria; phylum Pseudomonadota; class Gammaproteobacteria; order Pseudomonadales; family Pseudomonadaceae; genus Halopseudomonas; species Halopseudomonas pelagia. The sequence goes on along the minus strand of NZ_AROI01000026.1, from coordinate 60,744 downwards.
TTGCGGCGAGCCACTCCTGGGGTGGTATCTGGCTAGCCAGTGCACTGATTCGCCAGCCGGAATATCTGCAGCGGGTGATGGGGATAGTGCACTTCGGCTGCAAACGGGTGATCTACCAGCGCAGCCTGCGCAAACGGATCATGATCGATTTGTTGTGGGGTAGGGTGGCCGGGCTGCTGGGCCGTTTCAAGGGGTTTATTCCGGCGCGTTCCCTGGGTGCTGGGTCAGCGGATGAGTCCTGCGCGCTGCATAAGGACAATATGGCGTGGATGAACGGCGGTGAATGGCGTGATCTGGAGGACGGATTCGACTATGCTTTGACATTGGATGCTTTGAACTGGCCGCCAGGTCTGTACCTGGCCGGTAAGCATGACCTTTATTTAGGCCATGTTGACGACGTGAAAGCCTTTGCCCGGGAGCTGGGCAAGCATGATGCACAGATTGTGTTACTGGAGAAAGGCACAGGATGCTCCAGAGACTACGGTCATAATGACATGCTGACACACGCAAATGCGCTGGATGACCATTTCCCCCTGGTCCGCTCCTGGCTATTGCAGCGCAGCAGATAACTTATTCATGAACAGTCAGCCAATTGAGCGCTGTTCAGGCATTACCTCGATTGGTGATGCATTGCCCATAACAGAAGAGGACCGACCGTGCACAAAGTCGTGATCAGCGGAACAGGTTTGTATACCCCGAGCAGTAGCATCAGCAACGAAGAGTTGGTTGCCAGCTTCAATGGCTATGTCGAGCAGTTCAATAGTCGCAACGCGGCGGCTATTGAGGCGGGTACTGTCGCCGCTTTAGCGCCGTCCAGTACCGACTTTATCGAGAAGGCATCGGGTATTAAAAGCCGCTTCGTGATGAACAAGAGCGGCATTCTGGATATCAATCGCATGAAGCCGGATATCCCCGAACGCAGCAATGACGAATGGTCAATCCTCTGCGAAATGGCGGTCAAGGCTGCCACTGACGCGCTGGCCCGCGCTGGCCGTACCGCTGCGGATATCGACGGCGTGATCGTCGCCTGCTCCAACCTGCAGCGCGCCTACCCGGCGATTGCAGTGGAAGTGCAGGAAGCGCTGGGTATTGAAGGCTTTGGCTTTGATATGAACGTAGCCTGTTCTTCAGCTACCTTCGGGATCCAGGTAGCAGCCAACTCGGTACAATTGGGCCAGGCCCGCGCCATTTTGATGGTCAATCCGGAAATATGCACCGGCCACATGAACTTCTGTGACCGTGACAGCCATTTCATTTTCGGTGATGCCTGTACTGCGGTTATCGTCGAGCGCGCCGATCAGGCAATATCCGATTGCCAGTTCGATATTCTCGGCACCAAGCTGCTGACCAAGTTTTCCAACACCATCCGCAATAACTTCGGCTTCCTCAATCGCGCCGATGATAGCGGTGTGGGCAAGGATGACAAACTGTTTGTTCAGCAGGGCCGCAAGGTGTTCAAGGATGTCTGCCCGATGGTGGTCGAGCTGATTGGCAACCATCTCAAGGAATTCAATCTGCCGGTTAGTGATATTCGTCGCTTCTGGTTGCACCAGGCCAACCTGAACATGAACATGCTGATCGCGCGTAAGCTGCTAGGCCGTGACCCGGAAGCCCATGAGGCTCCAGTGGTGCTGGATGAGTACGCCAACACCAGCTCGGCCGGTTCGATCATCGCTTTTCACAAGCACCAGGCGGATCTTCCCAGCGGCAGCCATGGGGTTATCTGCTCCTTTGGAGCGGGTTACTCTATTGGTAGCGTGATCGTGCGCAAGCATTAATGACAGATCTGGATGATGAAAGGCTACTGGCGCTGTTGCTGCAAGGCGACCAGGCTGCCTTTCATCATCTGGTCAGCCGGTATCAAGGGGCGATGCGCGCGGTGGCGGTGGCCATTGTCGGCAGTACTCTGGCCGATGAGGTGGTGCAGGACAGCTGGCTGGCCGTGGTTCGGCATCTGGACAGTTTTGCCGGTCGCTCATCGCTTAAAACCTGGTTGATCACCGTTACGGCCAACACCGCCAAGACCCGACTGAAAAAGCAACGCCGCCAGGTGCCGCTTGACGACAGAGACGGGCCACATGGTTCGGTGGGCGACGAGCGCTTTTTGACCGATGGCCATTGGCGCGACGCGCCAGCCTCCTGGCACAGCGACTCACCTGAAGAGTTGTTGTGTGAACAACAGCTGGCGGAATGCCTGGAACATACGCTGGCCTCGCTATCGGAGTTGCAACGTAGCGTGCTGCTCTTGCGCGAGCGCCAGGGCGTGGAATTAATGGACATCTGTAATCTTCTGGATATTTCTCTCTCCAATGCCCGAGTACTCTTGCATCGGGCGCGCCTGAGCGTGTTCGCCACCCTGGAACACTATGAGGTGACCGGAGAATGTTAAGTTGCAGGGATCTGGTAATGTATTCCAGTGATGTGCTTGACGGCCAACTAAGCTTTCGTCGGCAATTGGCCGTACGGGCGCACCTGGCTATTTGCTGGAAATGCCGCCGCTTTATGCGTCAGATGCGCGTTGTCCAGCGCGTCGTACGTGCGTTGCCTGACGCTCCCAGCGCGGACCTGAACAGGCTTGCCGAGCATTTGGCCGATCTGCAGTGTGGTAAAACTCGCTCCGAACCTCGGCCCGAGCATTGACCGTGCGTTGGCCGACGAGCGATTCAGCCCGTCGTTTTTTTGTCGTGCGTGTAACGCCCTTCTCAAATAAAAGTCTACAGTTTCAGGAGGCGTCATTGGGCGTCTCATTTCAAGCGACTGGAGAACTACAATGAAAAAGCTGAATACCGCCATCGTTACCTTAGGTGCCACTCTACTGGGCGCATCCTTCACTGTCTCCGCAGCAGAAAACCCCTTCGCTGTGCAGGAGCTGCAAAGTGGCTACAACCTGGCCGACAGTCATGCCGGTGATATGGAAGAGGGCAAATGTGGTGAGGGTACCTGCGGTGAAGAAGAGAAGGGCGGCGAGGAAGGCAAAGATAAGGAAGGCAAGTGCGGTGAAGGCACCTGCGGAAGCTGATCCAATCTCTGAGGGGGGGCGGTGATGGCTGAGGATTTTGTTCAAGGAGCAGGGCTAGGGTTGCGTCGGGCGCTGCTTGCAGAACTCGCCAACTGCGCATCGGCGAAGCTCGACTTTCTTGAGGTCGCTCCGGAAAACTGGATAGGCTTGGGCGGGCGTATGGGGCGGCAATTTCGTGCCATGACCGAGCGCTTCCCCTTTCTCTGCCATGGCCTGTCCCTCAACCTGGGCGGGTTCGCTCCACTGGATATGACCCTGGTCAGGGCCGTCCGGGATTTCCTCAATCTGCATGGCATCAAGGGTTACAGCGAGCACCTCTCGGCCTGTGCGGATGATGGTCAACTCTATGACCTTATGCCTGTGGCTTTCTGTGAGGAAAACGTCTGGCGCATTGCTGCGCGTATCCGGCAGGTCGAGGATGTGCTCGAACGGCGGTTGATTATCGAAAACGTTTCTGCTTATGCAGCCCTGCCTGGTGCCATGAATGAAGCCCAATTCATCCGTGCGGTGCTGACGGAGGCGGACTGTCAACTGCTGCTGGACGTCAATAACGTCTACGTCAACGCGATCAATTTCGACATGGATGCGTACTCCTATATCAACGCCATGCCCGGTGAACGCATTGCTTATATGCATGTGGCTGGGCATTACGACCAATCCGATCAATTGAAGGTCGATACTCACGGCGCACCAGTGATCGATCCCGTTTGGGATTTGCTTGGTCATGCGTATCGCCAGCATGGCGTCAGACCTACATTGCTAGAACGCGATTTCAACTTTCCGCCGCTGGACCAATTACTGGCGGAGGTGGAGCGCATTCGCACCATGCAGGCCCACGCACGCCGTTTCTCAGGTGCGGCGTGAGCGCAAAAGAGTCGCAGTGCCAGTTCGCCGCGCGGCTTCGGGAGCCGCGATCCACTGCGTGCTTGCCGGGCATAGCCGCCGAACGCATGGAGCTCTACGAGGGTTTGTTCTTTCGCAACATCGAGGGGTTTCTATCAAGCGGTTTTCCGGTATTACGCAGACTGGTGCCGGATGTGCGCTGGCAACAGATCGTGCGCGACTTTATTGCGTCACACCGCTGCCGCAGTCCTTACTTTCTGGACATTACTCAGGAATTCATCGATTGGCTTCAGCAAGGCTACCAGGCGGAGGCCGATGACCCGCCTTTTATGCTCGAGCTGGCCCACTACGAGCGCGTTGAGTTAGCGCTGGATATAGCCGATGTCATGCTGCCTCCAGTGACACCGTTGCTGGGGGATTTACTGAGTGTGCCGTTGGCCTGGTCGCCGCTGGCCTGGCCACTGGCTTATCAATGGCCGGTGCATCAGTTGGGCGATAGCTATCGGCCGGTGGAAGTGCCGGCGACGCCCACCTGTCTGCTGGCCTGGCGGGACAGAGCTGACAAAGTGCGCTTCATGCAGCTTACCGCCTTTGCCTATCAATTGGCGTTGGGGTTGCAGGCAGAGCAAGCGCTGCAGCCGCTTTTGCAGGCGCTGGCACACCAGTCAGGGCTGACGGTAGACCAGGCCTTTCTGGCCCAGGCCACTGGGCTGCTGACTCAGTGGTTTGAACAGGACATCCTGTTTGAGCGTCAAGCCGGAACATTGTCTTGATAATGACTTCACAGTGTCATGATATTGACATCATCGGGATTCATTATCGGCAACTTGATTCATTCGGTTGACACCGCCTGCGTCAAATTAGGTACTGCTCCTTCAGCCCCACTTCGGTGGGGTCTTTTTTTGTGAGTTCACATGACCTCGTCATGTATCACTCATTCCGCTAAAAGTTCCCTACGCATTCAAATCTTCATCAGACGGTAACCGTTTGGTCATCTGGGATTTCCATAATCGCTCCAGTCGAAACAACGACGTCACGTCACCTGAGCTGGCGTTTAAAAAACCTAGGAGATTTACTGATGAATAAGAAGCTGCTTGCGATTGTTGTTGGGGCCGCTGCTGCCATGCCAGTTATGGCCATGGCCGATGTGAGCATCTATGGCCGTGCCCACGTATCCGTTGACTATCTGGACGACGGTGCTGATTACTCCGAGACCAACCTGTCCAGCAACTCTTCACGCCTGGGCTTCAAGGGTGATCATGAGATCAACCCAAATCTGAAAGCTTTCTTCCAGATTGAACAGCAGATCGACTTCGGAACCGATAACGACAATTCTTTCAGCACCCGTGACACTTTCGTCGGTCTGAGTGGTAACTTCGGTAGTGCTCGCATGGGTCGTTTCGACAGCCCGTTCAAGGCTGCTCGTGGCCCGGCCAACCTGTTCGGTGATCAGGTCGGCGACATGCGTAACCTGACCCGTGTTGGTAACGCGCGCTTCGACGAACGTTATGACAACACTATCGAATACACCACACCAAACTTTAGCGGTTTTAACGCCAAGTTGGGCTATTCGGTACATGAAGATACCGTGGCGGGAGAAGATGTTGATTCCGATACCCTGAGCATGTCTCTGAACTATGCTGGCTCGGTTATCGAGGCTGCGCTGGCCTATGAGCAGGCAGAAGAAGATACCGGTCGTGGAGAGCGTGACGGTATTCGTTTTGCCGGTGCTTACAAGATAACTGATGCGATCAAGGCAGTGGCGTTCTACCAGACTATTGATTACACGAACGATGCTGTTACGCCCGCTGTCCGTGATCAACTGACCGCCGATACTTTTGGTCTGGGCGCCGAGCTGAAAGTCGCGTCCAACACTGCAATCAAGGGCATGTGGATGACTCGTGATGCAGACGCCGACAACTTCGACAGCGATATGTGGGTCATAGGCGTTGAGCACAAGTTGGACAAGGCTGTTCGCGTTTATGCTAACTACGCCATGGTTGACAACGATTCCAACGCTGCTCTGACACCATGGAGCCAGGCTCGTACTGCTAACCCCTCTGGGGCAGCTGGCGAAGATGCAACTGGCTTGTCAGTAGGTCTGCGCTACGACTTCTGACCGATAGTTTGACGCTGTACTGAAAAAGGGTTGTGCCGCTGGCACAACCCTTTTGTCATATTAGTGACATCTTTTCGTCTTATTATTGCCTCCAACCGCTCTGCGGAAGATTGCCCCCACCTAATTGTATTTTTGCTATATCAAGGAGTTGTCATGCGAAGCCTGTTCGTAGTCGCTGTTGCCTGTATGCTGGCCGCCTGTGCCCAGCGAGAGCCGGTCAAACTCTATTCCGGCGCCGAGCAGCCGGCCGCTCAGGTTGTCGTGGTAGAAATGCCTTATACGCTTGAAGTATTGAATATCAATGGCCAGCCAGTGCCCGCAGCCAACAGCATGACAGGCAATCGCGATCGCAAGCTGCACCTGCAGCCCGGCCAGTATCGAATCAATGCTTATTACGAAAACATTTATGATGTTGATGGCGGTCTGAGTCATGAGGTTGTGCGCACACGCAGTGCTACTTTCATGATCGATGGTCAGGCTGGAGATATCTGGCGTCTGGACTTCGACGCCCCGCAGAACCTGACCGAAGCCAGAGCCATGAAAGACGAGTTCTCGGGTTGGGCGCAGAACACGCGTAGCGGTCAGCGCAATCCCACTGAGCCAGGTCCGGCTTACGTTTCGCTGGTAGGCCAGTTGATGGGCGGTGGAAGCTCACCGACTTATTCCGACGAGGTCAAGCCGCTGGGGGCTCAGGCGCCTGTTACAGCAGCGCCTGTGGTGCCCTCGCAGGCAGCACCTGCCACACAGACCCTCCCGCACACTGATGCAACCCTGACCACACTGCAGCAGCTGTGGTTGATGCTTAGCCCCGAAAGCCGTCAGGCGTTTCTGCAGTGGGCGGAAAAATAGAAGGTGCATTCGTTTGGAAGACCCCGCTTTGGCGGGGTTTTTTATTGGTTGCTCGTTGGTGGCTGAAAGTCAAAATGGATTCCGGCTTTCGTGGCAATGACGGGAATGAAGGTGCTGCTCTCCAGCTAGCAGCGTAGCTTGGGGGGTAGGGCCAGACACCAGAAGTGGTAAATCCGGGGCTTTGAAGAGCATGCAATGCTGCGATGACCCGGCGCGGTATGGCATGCTATGCAAATGAAAATACGCCAACTTGCCCACATTGAAGACGTCCCCGCCGAGCAATGGGACAGCCTGCTGAGTAACGACTATCCGTTTATGCGCCACGCGTTTCTGGTTGCGCTGGAAAACAGCGGTTCGGTCTGTGCGGAGCAAGGGTGGGAGCCTGCACATCTGCTGGTAGTCAATGACGATGACAGCCTGCAGGCTGCCTTGCCGTTGTATCGCAAAATGCACTCATATGGCGAATACGTGTTCGATTTTCAGTGGGCGCAGGCCTGGGAGCGGGCAGGGCGGGACTACTATCCGAAGCTACTTGCCGCTATCCCCTATTCCCCGGTTCAGGGCCCGCGCCTGTTGGCGCGCTGCGAAGCCAGCCGCGACCTGCTGCTGCATTACCTGAATGACGGGTTGACGCAGAGCCAGGCGTCCGGAGCACATTTGCTGTTCAATCTCGGTGAAGAGAACCTGGCTTTGCAAGCCGCAGGCTGGGTGCAGCGGTTGGGTTGTCAGTTCCATTGGTTTAACCGGGGCTATCAGCATTTCGATGATTTTCTGGCCGCGTGCAATTCGCGCAAACGCAAGAATTTCCGCAAGGAACGTCAGGCGGTGGCGGAGCAGGGCATCAGCTTCCATTGGCTAACAGGGGCGGAGTTGACCCCGGCGGTGTGGGATAATTTCTATCCATTCTATGCCGCGACCTACCTCAAGCGTGGGCAGCAGCCTTACCTGACGCCCGCGTTCTTTCAACTGCTCGGCGAGTCCATGCCCGAAGCGATCCGCCTGGTATTTGCCCGTCATGCTGGCCGTGATGTGGCCGGGGCCTTTTTTCTGGCGGACCAGAGTTCGCTGTATGGGCGTTATTGGGGGTGCCTGGAAGAGTACGACCGCTTGCACTTTGAAACCTGTTTCTATCAGGGCATGGAGCGCTGCATTGCTGAAGGTCTGACGCGCTTCGATGCGGGGGCCCAGGGCGAGCACAAGCTGATCCGTGGTTTTGAGCCGGTATTGACCCAATCCTGGCACAAGTTGCAGGAACCACTGCATGCGGCGGTGGCGGGCTTTCTAGAGCGTGAGCGCGAGGGTATGCAGGCTTATCACCTGCAAGCGCGGGGCTATCTACCCTACCGACAGACCGAGTAGAGCAGAATCCCGCGCTGGCAGCGCTATTACTCTGCGGAGGCCTCTACGCGCTTGGCGCTGATGATGGTGACCGGGTTGGTCGGCACATTCTGATGCATGCCCTGGTTGCCGGTGGGCACCTTGGCGATGGTTTCGACCACGTGCTGGCCCTCAACCACTTCACCGAACACGGCGTAGCCGAAATCGCGACCGCCGTGGTTGAGAAAATCATTGCTACCCAAGTTGATGAAGAACTGGCTGGTGGCGCTATCCACTACCTGAGTACGGGCCATGGCCAGGGTGTAGCGGGTGTTCAGCAGGCCATTATCAGCTTCATTCTTGATTGGCTGGCCCACGTCACGCTGACGCATGTCGGGGTTAAAGCCGCCGCCCTGGATCATGAAGCCCGGAATCACACGGTGGAAGATCAAACCGTCGTAGTGTCCGGCATCGGTATAGCGCAGGAAGTTCTCCACGCTGATCGGCGCTTTTTCAGCATTCAATTCAATCAGCATGTCGCCATGGCTGGTTTGCAACAACACGCGCGGATTTTCGGCTGCCGCTGTAGTCGCAATCAGTAGCAGCGCACAAGCGCCAATGAGGCGTTTAAGCATAATTATTCTCCGGTTATCACGATTGGGTGGGTGCAGCAGACCCTGAATGGCGTAAAAAGTCCAGTAACAGGGTATTGAATTTGTCGGCCTGGTCGATAGGGGTGCCATGCCGGGAATCCTCTATCACTTCCAGCCGCGCATCGCCGAGCCGACTGACGTATTCACGCTTGCTCTCTACCGGCGTGTAGTCCATATCAGCAGCTACTACCAATACCGGGCAGTCGATACGGCTCAGCTTGTCGCTGACGCCCCAGCCGACGATTGCACGCAACGACGCTAAATAGGCGCGCCGGTCATTTTCATTCCAACGGCTTTCAAATGTCTCGCGGATAGACTGCTGCTCTGGCTTGGGAAACAGCATCTTGGCCAGCCCGCGGGCGATCATCGGCAGCGGCAGAACGTGGGCGAAGAACAGGCGTTTGGCGACCATCACATATTCTGCGGGCTTGCGTGGGATGACCTCGGGGCCGCTGTTGACTATGGTCAGGCTGGCAGGCAACTCAGGACGCTCGGTCGCCAGTTGAAAGGCGATCATGCCACCCATGGAGATGCCAACGATGTGCGGTTTTACCAGTTGCAATTGCTCAATGAAGGCCACGCAATCGGCAGCAAAGCGTTTGATCGAGTACCCGCCCCTGGGCTTGTCGCTCTGACCGTGCCCGCGCATATCCAGACAAATCACCCGGAAATAGGGCGTCAAACTGGGCACCTGGTACTCCCAGTCGCGTGTGCTGGAGCCCAGTCCGTGGATTAACAACACCGTTGGGCCCTCGCCTTGGTCGGTGTAGTGCAGGCTGCAGCCGTCAATGGTGATATGTGGCATGGGTCCTTCCTATTGTGATCAAGCCGGGATGTATTCTAGTCAGCATCTTCGGCGGATGTCAGTCTGTCATCGAATGTTCAATTAATAGATCGGCAAGGATGCGCGTCGCAGGGCCGAGAGGCTTGTCCTTATTGGCATATAGGTACATGAAATGCGAACGATAAGTGCCTTGCTGAAGGCGCAGGGGTAACAATTCATGGTTATCCAGCTGACGTTGAATCTCATGCCGGGGTAGCCAGGCGAAGCCCAGCCCACTGGCAACCAGGCTGGCGGCGGTACCGATGCTGGTGACTGTCCAGCGCTGTTCAGCGCCAAGCCAACCGGAATCGATGGGGTGATGGCCAGAATCGCGAATCACGACCTGTAATTGAGTTTGCAGATCATCGTGGGTCAGTTGCCGTTGCAATTGGTGCAGCGGATGCTCCGGGTTGGCCACCGCCATGAACTCAACCTTGTTGATCTGGTGCGGCAAGTAGCCGGCAATGCTCATTCCGGAAATCGCCAGATCCGCAGAATTATCCAGTAAACAGTCTTCTACACCGGACAGCACCTCCTCGCGCAACTGCACCCGACAGCCCTGGCTCAAAGGCATGAACGCTTTCAATGCGGCTGCCAGGCGGGCGGTGGGGAAGGCCGCATCAACTACCAGTCGAACCTCCGGTTCCCATCCCTGGTCCATATTGAAAGCTAGCGTTTCCAATTGGCTGGCCTGCTTGACCAATGCACGTGAACGGCGCAGCAATACCTCGCCAGCGTCGGTCAGTACCGCCTTGCGGCCTTCTATTTCAAGCAGGGGGGTACCAAGCTGCTCCTGCATTTTGGCCACGGTGTAACTGATCGATGACTGCGAACGGTGCAGCGCTTCAGCGGCTTGAGCAAAGCCACCGTGGTCGACCACTGCTTGCAGAGTTCGCCACTGTTCAAGGGTAACGCGGGGTGCTTTCATGGCAAACAGTCCTGGCGTACTCTGAGGCTAAGTTTAATAGGAGTTATCATGACTAAATCCTTGTCGATAATGGTGCTAACGCTGCTATCCATGCCGCTAATGGCCCAGACCATACCGGCCCCCAACAAACCTTTTCCTATTGAGGTCGAGTTGCAGGGAGACGACCTGGGCGTAAGAGCGGTCAGTGGTCAGGTGAGCAATATTGCCACCGTTACATTAACGCATACCGGCACCCAGCCAGTGTTGTGCGAAGCCAGCTTTGTTAACGGTCCGGAACGGCCTGCAGCCAAACGTGCACGGCTTGAGCCCGGCGAAGAGACGGTTGTTACCCAGGCATTCAATCGCGAAATAATCCGCGTAAGGGTACTGGTGGCGTGCTCGGCGCAATCATAATATCTGATTGCGCGATAGATATAGCGTTTATGACCCGGCATATCTATCGATTTATTTCAATGATATTCGCCCGGTGTTAAACCGGTCCATTTTTTGAAAGCGCGGTGAAAGGCTGATGGCTCGGAGAATCCGAGTAATGCGGCAATGTCCTGAATCGCCAGATCCTGGCGGGCCAGATGATAGATGGCGATATCGCGGCGCAGATGGTCTTTAAGCTCTTGCCAGGAGGTGCCTTCCTCGCGCAAGTGCCGGCGCAGGGTCGCAGGGCTCATATTCAGTTGGCCGGCCACTGCCTCCATATCCGGCATATCTGCTCCAACCCGTTTGCCAATCAGTTGCCGAAGTCGGCTGGACAGACTATTGCCGAAGTCCCTGCGCGATAACAGATCAGAGGGTGAGTGTGCGAGAAAGCGCTTGAGCGTGCGCTCATCCTGGATCAGTGGCATCTGGAGGTAGTGAGTGCGCAGGGCGACGGCGGTTGTCGGTTGGTCAAAGTGCAGATCGCAGCCGTAAATCAGTTCATATTCCTGGTGTTGCGGGGGGCGGCAATAGTCAAAGCAGGCTTGCTCTAATGGAATGCGTTTACCAATCAGCCAACTGCCCAGCCGGTGCCAGATTACCAGCAGGGATTCGGTAAGAAAGTGATCCGGATCATCCATCACGCGAGTGTCGATTTCCAGCCAGGTGAGCTCTCCCTCCTCGCGCAGCTGTACCTGCGGTGCATCCGGGAACAGACCGTAAAACAGCATGCCCCGCTTGAGTGCTTTTTCCAGGGTCGGGCAGTGGATCAGCGCGTGACACATCATGGCAAAAGTGCCCGGCTTGCTAGGCGACTTACCCAGCCCCATGTATTCGTCCTGCAGGGTATGCCAGACCACCTGCACCAGCCGCGCATATTGTGCGGGATCAACGCGCATGCGCGGCTGCTCCAGCAGCTCAGGGTTGATGTCCGCCGCGCGCAACAACGAGGTTCTAGCGTGCCCCTGACGCTCCGCGCCTGCCAGCACGGCCTTGACGAAATGAATGGCGACGGACCTGTTATGCATGCTTCTGCCTTTTTTCTGTTGCCAGCGAGTTAGCCATAGCTGCCGCACCCCCGCAACCCGGCGAAATGGTCAATTGCTGTGAGCGTTCGCGTCATTGAGGCGCTCGCGGCCTAGACCTAATCTGGATACATCATCAAAAGGAGTCGGTCATGCAGCGCATTCACTTCGATACCGAGCACAACCTGTTTCGCCAATCCTTTCGCAGTTTCCTGCAAAAGGAAGTTGTCCCGCACCAGGAACGCTGGGAAGAGGCGGGCATGGTCGATCGGGCGGTTTGGACCAAGGCGGGTGAAATGGGATTTTTGCTGCCTTGGGCCGATCAAGCCTACGGCGGGTCGGGGATCAAGGATTTCCGCTACGAACAGATCATGAGCGAAGAGTTAGCCTACATCAATGAGCCAGGCTTTATGCTGCCGTTGCACTCTGCGCTGTGCGGGCCTTATATCACCGAGTACGGCAATGAAGAGCAAAAGCAGCGCTTCCTGCCTGGGGTTATTCGCGGCGAATGCATTCTGGCGGTGGCCATGACCGAGCCGGGGGCGGGATCGGATCTGGCTGGCATGCGGACTAGCGCTGTGGATAAGGGTGATCATTATGTGCTCAACGGCTCAAAGACCTATATCTCCAATGGCCTGCTCAGTGACCTGGTGATCGTCGCAGCCAAGACCGATCCAGCCAACAAGCATGCGATGGGCTTGTTTCTGGTCGAGCGGGGTATGCCGGGCTTTGAGCGTGGCCGCAAGCTGAAGAAACTGGGCATGCACAGTCAGGACACCGCTGAGCTGTTTTTCAACGACGTAAAGGTCCCCAAGGCCAACCTGCTGGGTGATGGCAAGGCAGGCTTCATCTATTTGATGCAGATGCTCGCCCAGGAACGCCTAACCAACGCCTGCGGTGCGGTAGCCGGTGCCGAGGCCGCTTTCCAGGCGACCATGGAGTACGTTAAAGAGCGCAAGGCATTTGGCCGTGCGGTGGCTGATTTTCAGAATACCCGATTCAAACTGGCCGAGATGCGCACACAGATCGACGTGGCGCAGGTGTTTGTCGACCGCTGCGTGATGGACCATAACGAAAAGAAGCTCACCGCTGAGGTCGCTGCCGAGGCTAAGCTGTTTACCACAGAATTACTCGGGCGCGTGGTGGACGAAGGCGTGCAGTTGCATGGTGGGGCGGGATATATGTGGGAGTACCCGATCTGCCGTATGTACGCCAATGCTAGGATTCAGCGGATATTCGCTGGCACCTCGGAGATTATGAAGGAGATTATCAGTCGGGGATTGAAGCTCTAGGCGGAGCCGCTTGCGGTATGGCACGGTTTCATCGGTAACCCATGTGCCCGGTTAGTACCAATTTATGGTGAGCTACGGTGCCTCGACTAAAACATATGCACCATCATTACCGTTACACTTAACCTCAAAACCCGGATACAAAAAAGCCCGTGCAACAGCACAGGCTTTTTCAAATAGTGGCTCCGCGACCAGGACTCGAACCTGGGACCCAATGATTAACAGTCATTTGCTCTACCAACTGAGCTATCGCGGATCGGACGCTGCGCACTTTATCAAAAATATCATCCAAGTCAACGCCTTGGACTGCCTTTTTATCTAAGTGCCGAGCTTCTGGGTCAGCTGTTAGTGGTCAGTAGAACCTGAGCCATCGCATTCGCGACATGGTCAATATTGCCGTGGTTCAATGCCGCTACGCAGATCCGCCCGCTACCTACGGCATAGATCCCAAAGTCTTCAGCCAGCATTGCCACCTGAAGCTGGGTCAGACCGGAGTAGGAAAACATGCCGCGTTGGAGGCGGATGAAATCCATGTCCATGCTCACGCCCGCCGCAGTCAATTTCTCCACCAGCGCCTGACGCATCTGGCGAATGCGATCGCGCATTTCAGCCAGCTCCTCTTCCCATTGCGCGTAAAGCTCGGGATCGGTCAACACCTTGGCTACCACCTTGGCTCCGTGGGTGGGCGGGTTGGAGTAGTTGGTCCGGATTACGCGCTTGAGTTGCGACAGGACCATCGCGCTTTCTACCTTGCTCTCGGTTACCAGAGTCAGGGCGCCTACACGCTCGCCATACAGCGAAAAGGATTTAGAGAACGAGCTGGCAATAAACATCGGCAGACCGGATTCGGCGAATAAGCGCACGGCAATGGCGTCGTCCTGCAGATTGTCGCCGAAACCCTGGTAGGCTATATCCAGGAAAGGCACGTGCTTGCGGCGCTGTACCACGTCGATTACCCGAGTCCAGTCAGCCAGGCTCAGGTCAGCGCCGGTTGGGTTGTGGCAACAGGCGTGCAGCAATACCACGCTGCCTTCGGGCAGGGCTTCGATACCCTGCAACATGCCTTCCAGATCGACCCCGTGGGTGGTTGGGTCGTAATAGGGGTAGTTCACCACCTCAAAGCCAGCGGCCTCGAATAGCGCGCGATGGTTTTCCCAGCTCGGATCACTGATCGCTACCAGACGCTTGTCGAGCAGGCGATATAGAAAGTCCGCGCCCAGCTTCAAGGCGCCGGTACCACCTAATGCTTGCGCGGTGATCAGTTTGCCGGATTGCAGCAGCGGCGAATCAGTGCCGAATAGCAGGGTCTGAACTGCCTGATCGTAGGGCGCCAAGCCTTCCATCGGAAGGTACGCGCGCGCTGCATGTTCAGCCACGCGCGCTTCTTCGGCGGCCTGCACTGCACGCAGCAAGGGCACCTTGCCATTTTCGTCGTAATACACCCCGACACCCAGGTTGACCTTGTCAGCTCGGGTATCGGCATTGAAGGCTTCGTTCAGGCCAAGAATCGGGTCGCGTGGAGCCATTTCAACAGGGGAGAACAGAGTCATGGTATAGGCAAACTCAAAGCAGGTGGGTGGGTGTAACCGGGGGGCATTATAAACAGACAAGCCATCCTGTGCGAGTGCGGCCGCAACTGGCAGCATGCTGAAACCCTTTGCCGTGGACTGCTGTCAGAAGCTGACACAGGCAATGATATAGTAGTCGTCGATTTTCACCCGCGGAACCCAGACCCCATGAGCCAATTCAAGCTACAGACCCGTTTTCAGCCCGCCGGCGACCAGCCTACGGCCATCGCGCAGCTGGTGGAAGGCCTGGAAGCCGGGCTGTCGCACCAAACGCTGCTCGGGGTCACCGGCTCCGGCAAAACCTTTACCATCGCCAATGTCATTCAACAGGTACAGCGCCCGGCGATCATTATGGCGCCGAACAAAACGCTGGCGGCGCAGCTGTACGGGGAGTTTCGTGAATTCTTTCCGAATAACTCGGTCGAGTATTTCGTCTCCTATTACGACTATTACCAGCCCGAAGCCTACGTACCTTCCTCGGATACCTTTATCGAGAAGGACGCGTCGATCAACGACCATATCGAGCAGATGCGCCTGTCCGCGACCAAAGCCCTGCTTGAGCGGCCCGATGCGATCATCGTCGCCACCGTCTCGGCGATTTATGGTCTGGGTGACCCGGCGTCTTACCTGCGTATGGTGTTGCATGTGGATCGTGGTGATCAGTTGGATCAGCGCTCCCTGCTGCGCCGTTTGGCCGAGCTGCAATACACGCGTAACGATATGGAGCTGTCACGGGCCAATTACCGGGTACGCGGTGACGTGATCGATATCTTCCCGGCGGAATCGGATCTGGAAGCGATCCGCATCGAGTTGTTCGACGATGTGGTCGAAACCATCAGCTATTTCGATCCGCTTACAGGTGAAGTATTACGCAAGGTTCCGCGTGTAACTGTTTATCCTAAATCACATTATGTGACGCCGAGGGAAAAGCTTCTAGATGCGGTCGAGCATATCAAGGTCGAGTTGGGCGAGCGCCTAGAAGTGCTTAAAAGCCAGAATAAGCTGGTTGAAGCCCAGCGTCTGGAGCAGCGTACGCGCTTTGATATGGAGATGATTCTCGAGCTGGGTTACTGCAACGGCATCGAGAACTACTCCCGCTACCTGTCCGGTCGCGGCCATGGTCAGGCGCCGCCGACTCTGTTCGACTATCTGCCAAAGAACGCGTTATTGATTATTGACGAATCCCACGTATCGGTGCCTCAGGTTGGCGCTATGTACAAAGGCGACCGCTCGCGCAAGGAAACGTTGGTGGAGTACGGCTTCCGCCTGCCGTCTGCGCTGGACAATCGGCCAATGCGCTTCGATGAATGGGAGCTGATCTCGCCCCAGGCGATTTTTGTGTCTGCCACGCCAGGCCCTTATGAGGCAGAACATGCTGGGCGCACGGTCGAGCAGGTAGTGCGGCCTACTGGTCTGGTGGACCCGCTGATCGAAGTGCGGCCCGCCACCAGCCAGGTGGATGATCTGCTGTCCGAAATTGCCTTGCGCGCGGCCAAGGAAGAGCGGGTGCTGGTCACTACACTGACCAAACGCATGGCTGAAGACCTTACCGACTACCTGTCAGATCACGGCGTACGGGTACGCTATCTGCACTCGGATATCGACACGGTCGAGCGGGTGGAGATTATTCGCGACCTGCGTATCGGTGCGTTTGATGTGCTAGTTGGGATTAACTTGCTGCGCGAAGGCCTTGATATGCCAGAGGTTTCTCTTGTTGCTATTCTGGATGCGGATAAGGAGGGCTTTCTGCGTTCCGAGCGTTCGTTGATCCAGACCATTGGCCGGGCAGCGCGTAACCTGAACGGCAAGGCGATCCTCTATGCTGACCGAATGACCGGCTCGATGGAGCGGGCAATTGGTGAAACCGAGCGGCGCCGCGAGAAACAGATTGCGTTCAACCTGGAGCACAATATTACGCCTGTCGGCATTACCAAAAGCGTCCAGGACATTATGGAAGGCGCGGTGGTGCCGGGCAGCAACAGCCGCTCGAACAAGCGCAAGAAGCTCAAGGCGGCCGAGGACGCAGCCGAGTACAGCGCAGCCCAGTTGCGCTCGCCCTCCGAGATCACCAAGCGGATCAAGCAGCTGGAAGAGAAGATGTACCACCATGCGCGGGATCTGGAATTCGAGGCAGCGGCGGGTATGCGCGACGAGATACAGAAGCTGCGGGCTCAGTTGATCAAGGTGTAAATCGCAGACACCGCTTGGATCCCCGCCTACGCGGGGATGACGAGGGGTGGGACGGGGATGATGCGGGGTGAAGTGAGGTGAGGCGCTGATGAGATGAGGTGGCGCGGCGTTGGCGTCAGGTGATGCTTGAGGTGGAGGGTGAGCTCGGGCTACAGGGGGTGAGAGGCCCAGGGTTGAGGTAATATACCCCGCGATCCTCAATGCATCGTCATTCCCGCGCTCGCGGGAATCCATTTTGACCTTTGCGGCACTTACGGATACTCCGGCCTAAGACCCTCTCAATGGATCCCCGCGTTCGCGAGGATGACGGGCGTGGGGCTGGCAGCGGGGGCTTTGGGGTGATACTCCGACCTGCCCTAATACTCCGTCACTCCCGCGAAGGCGGGAATCCATTTTGACCTTTACGGCACTTACGGATACTCCGGCCTAAGACTCTCTCAATGGATCCTCGCGTTCGCGAGGATGACGGAGTGGGTAGGCGGCGGCGGGGTGTGAAGCAATACACCGAACGACCCCCGGCACCCCGTCATTCCCGCGTAGGCGGGAATCCAAGCGGAGCATGTCTTAACATCCGCCTTGTCGTTAAACCGAGCCCTGTTTGCCCAGTCACACATCAATCTGAGCAAATAAACGATTTATCCGCTTTTATCAGTAGCTTATGCTTGACAAGGTCCGGCGTGCTGCGTAAAGTTCGCGGCCATTGCAGGCACGTAGCTCAGTTGGTTAGAGCACCACCTTGACATGGTGGGGGTCGTTGGTTCGAATCCAATCGTGCCTACCAAATTGAAAGCCCGGTCCATGTGACCGGGCTTTTCTTTTTCAGCGCCATTTGGGGCGTCTTTGCAGTAGCCTGAAGAGGGCTGCCGGCAATCGTCAGCCGGTATGAACTGCAGTAACAGGCAACCCAAGCGGACTTTTCCATCATGTGGCCTTGCGTAGGGGTCACCACTGAGAAGGAGCGGCATATGCCCACTATTACTCTCCCTGACGGCAGTCAGCGCAGTTTCGATCACCCTGTATCCGTAGCTGATGTGGCCGCCTCGATCGGCGCTGGCCTGGCCAAAGCGACGCTAGCCGGTAAGGTTGACGGCCGTCTGGTCGACGCCTGCGACATTATCGATACTGATGCCACTCTGCAGATCATCACGCCGAAGGACGAAGAGGGGTTGGAAATCATTCGCCACTCCTGTGCGCACCTGATTGGTCACGCGGTCAAACAGCTGTATCCGACCGCCAAGATGGTCATCGGTCCGGTGATCGACGATGGCTTCTATTACGATATCGCCTACGAGCGCTCCTTTACCCCTGACGACATGGCCGCGATCGAAGCGCGCATGCGTGAGCTGATCGCTACCGATTACGATGTGATCAAGAAGGTCACGCCGCGTGATCAGGTCATTGAGGTGTTCGAGTCCCGCGGTGAAGACTACAAACTGCGTCTGGTGGAAGATATGCCGGACGAGCAGGCGATGGGCCTGTATTACCATGAAGAATACGTCGACATGTGCCGCGGTCCGCACGTGCCGAACACGCGCTTTCTCAAGGCCTTCCAGCTGACCCGTATTTCCGGCGCCTACTGGCGTGGCGATGCCAAGAACGAGCAGCTGCAGCGCATCTACGGTACCGCCTGGGCCGACAAGAAGCAGCTGGCCGCCTACATTCAGCGTATGGAAGAAGCCGAAAAGCGCGATCACCGTAAAATCGGCAAGCGCCTGGGCCTGTTCCACACCCAGGAAGAAGCGCCGGGCATGGTCTTCTGGCACCCGAATGGCTGGACTATCTATCAGGTGCTCGAGCAGTACATGCGCAATCTGCAGCGCGTCAGCGGTTACAAAGAGATCAAGACCCCGCAGGTCGTCGATCGCGTCCTCTGGGAGCGCTCCGGCCACTGGGAGCACTACTCGGCGAACATGTTCACCACCGAGTCGGAAAGCCGTGACTACGCGATCAAGCCGATGAACTGCCCGTGCCACGTGCAGGTGTTCAATCAGGGCCTGAAGAGCTACCGCGAATTGCCGTTGCGTCTGGCCGAGTTCGGCTCCTGCCACCGCAACGAGCCATCCGGTTCGTTGCACGGCCTGATGCGCGTACGCGGCTTTACCCAGGACGACGCGCACATCTTCTGTACCGATGAGCAGGTCAAGTCCGAGGCGGCTGATTTCATCAAGCTGACCCTGCAAGTGTACAAAGACTTTGGTTTTGACGACGTCGAGCTGAAACTGTCGACCCGTCCGGATGACCGTATGGGCGACGACGCCGATTGGGATCAGGCCGAACAGGGTCTGGAAGCTGCACTCAACGAAGCTGGCCTGAAATGGGATCTGCAGCCGGGTGAGGGCGCTTTCTACGGTCCAAAGATCGAGTTTTCCCTGAAGGACTGCATTGGCCGGGTATGGCAGTGTGGTACTTTGCAGCTGGATTTCATGTTGCCGGGCCGTTTGGGCGCGCAATATGTGGCAGAAGATGGTGCGCGCAAGACTCCGGTCATGTTGCACCGCGCGATCCTGGGTTCCTTTGAACGATTTATTGGAATTCTGATCGAACACTACGCTGGCGATTTTCCAGCCTGGTTAGCTCCAACTCAGGCCGCGATTCTCAATATCACCGATAATCAGGCGGTTTTTTGCTCCGAAGTGGAGAAAAGCCTGAATGAAATGGGCTATAGAGCAACTGCGGACTTGAGAAACGAGAAAATTGGCTTTAAGATTCGCGAGCATACTTTGAACAAGACTCCCTATCTGCTGGTAATAGGTGATAGAGAAGTCGAATCGCACACTGTGGCCGTGCGCACGCGGGAGGGCAAAGATCTGGGTTCCATGACGGTTACCGAGTTCTCAGAGTTCCTTGACCGCGCCGTTGCACAACGAGGCCGCCAGAATTCGGAGCTATAAAGATTAAACGCGAGATGAGACAAGACAAAAGAGCCGCACAACGTCCGCCGATCAACGAAAACATCACCGCACGGGAAGTGCGGCTGATCGGCGCCGAAGGTGAACAGATCGGTATCGTGTCCATTCAGGAAGCGATGGCTGTAGCAGAAGAGGCCAAGCTTGACCTGGTTGAAATCTCCCCCGATGCAGAGCCGCCGGTTTGCCGAGTCATGGACTACGGCAAGCATGTCTTCGAAAAGAAGAAGCAGCAGGCCGTAGCGCGGAAGAATCAGAAACAGATTCAGATTAAAGAAATAAAGTTTCGACCAGGGACGGAAGATGGGGACTATCAGGTGAAGTTACGCAACCTGATACGCTTCCTAAGTGATGGGGATAAAGCCAAGGTTTCATTGCGATTCCGCGGCCGCGAAATGGCCCACCAGGAACTGGGGATGGAACTGTTGAAACGGGTCGAACAAGACCTGCTTGAATACGGTACCGTCGAACAGTACCCGAAAATGGAAGGTCGTCAGCTGATGATGGTCATCGCACCCAAGAAGAAAAAGTAACCTCCAGGGCAACGCCAGGCCTTGCGGTTATCTATTAACGCAATTTGCGGAGTAATTGAACATGGCTAAAGTAAAGATGAAGACCAAAAGGGGTGCTGCAAAGCGCTTCAAGGCGACCGGCAACGGTCTCAAGCACAAGCATGCTTTCAAGAGCCACATCCTGACCAAGATGAGCACTAAGCGTAAGCGTCAACTTCGGGGTACTTCCGAGTTGCACCCTGCTGATGTGCAAAAAGTCGAGCGCATGTTGCGTCTCCGTTAAGTCTAGGTTGAGGATATAAAGAATGGCTCGTGTTAAGCGTGGTGTAATGGCGCGTAAGCGTCACAAGAAAATTCTGAAACTCGCCAAAGGCTACTACGGTGCGCGCTCGCGTGTATTCCGTGTTGCCAAGCAGGCGGTTATCAAGGCAGGTCAGTATGCCTATCGTGACCGCAAGCAGCGCAAGCGTCAGTTCCGTGCTCTGTGGATCGCTCGTATCAATGCTGGTGCTCGTATCAACGGTATGTCCTACAGCCGTTTGATCGCTGGCCTGAAAAAAGCGTCCATCGAAATCGACCGTAAAGTTCTGGCCGATCTGGCTGTGAACGAAAAAGCGGCGTTTACCGCGATTGTCGAAAAAGCAAAGGCTAGCCTGGCTTAAGCCCTCGTTACGACAATCACCGGAGCCTAGCTCCGGTTGGCAACGTCATAAATAGGGGAAGAGCCTCATCGCTCTTCCCCTATTTTTGTTTCTGGAGTCTGTAAATGGAAAACCTTGACGCCCTGGTCTCCCAAGCCCTTGAAGCTATCGAGCAGGCAACTGATGTCAATGCGCTGGAGCAGATCCGCGTGCAGTACCTGGGTAAGAAGGGTGAGCTGACTCAGGTGATGAAGACCCTGGGCAACATCCCGGCCGAAGAGCGCCCGAAAGTGGGTGCCATGGTCAATGACGCCAAAGAACGAGTCTCTAGCGTGCTGAATGCATGCAAGAGGGATATGGACGCCGCCGCGCTGAACGCCAAGTTGGCAGCCGAGCGTGTCGACGTTACCCTGCCGGGCCGCGGCCAAGTCAGTGGTGGATTGCATCCGGTCACGCGCACTATGGAGCGGATCGAACAGATTTTTGCCCACGTCGGTTATACCGTCGAGGAAGGTCCTGAAGTCGAGGACGACTACCATAACTTTGAAGCCCTCAACATTCCCGGCCATCACCCGGCCCGGGCAATGCATGACACCTTCTACTTCAACGCCAACACCCTGCTGCGCACGCACACCTCGCCGGTGCAGGTGCGTACCATGGAGAGCACGCAGCCGCCGATCCGGATCATCTGTCCGGGCCGTGTTTACCGCTGCGACTCGGATCAGACCCACTCGCCGATGTTCCACCAGGTCGAAGGCCTGCTGATCGACGAAGGCGTGAGCTTTGCTGATCTGAAAGGCACCATCGAGCAGTTCCTGCGCGAGTTCTTCGAGGCCGATCTGGAAGTCCGCTTCCGACCCTCGTTCTTTCCCTTTACCGAGCCGTCCGCTGAGGTGGATATCCGCCGTACCGTGATCAAGAACGGTGAAGAGAAGGCTGACTGGCTGGAAGTGCTGGGCTGCGGCATGGTGCATCCGGATGTGCTGCGCATGTCCGGCATCGACCCGGAAAAATACCAGGGGTTTGCCTTCGGCATGGGCGTCGAGCGCCTGACAATGCTGCGTTACGGCGTGGGCGATCTGCGAATCTTCTTCGATAACGATCTGCGTTTTCTTGAGCAGTTTCGCTAAGCGTCGCACCCGCAACCCTTTTGAGAGCAGGAACCAACAATGAAATTCAGTGAACAGTGGCTGCGCACCTGGGTGAATCCCAACGTCTCCCGTGAAGAGCTGGTAGCGCGCCTGTCCATGACCGGACTCGAAGTAGACAGCGTCACCCCGGCCGCTGGCGTGTTCAGCGGTGTAGTGGTGGGCGAGATCGTCAGTGCCGAACAGCACCCGGACGCCGACAAGCTGCGCGTGTGCCAGGTCAGCAACGGTAGCGAGCAGTTTCAGGTGGTCTGCGGCGCACCCAATGCGCGCCCCGGCATCAAGATTCCCTTTGCCATGGTTGGCGCCGAGCTGGGCGAAGACTTCAAGATCAAGAAGGCCAAACTGCGTGGCGTGGAATCCTTCGGCATGCTCTGTTCTGCAGCCGAGCTGAAGCTGTCAGATGACCACGACGGCCTCTACGAATTGCCAACCGACGCCCCCACAGGTCAGAACCTGCGTGAATACCTGGGCCTGGATGACGCGATCATTGAAGTCGACCTGACGCCGAACCGCGGCGACTGTCTGTCGATTGCCGGCTTGGCCCGTGAAGTGGGTGCCAACTACGGTGAAGCGGTTTCGCCCGTGCATATTGATGCTGTGGCGGCTGTGCACGACGAGGTGCGTCCAGTCGAGCTCAAAGCTCCCAAAGCCTGTCCTCGTTATTTGGGCCGCGTAGTTCGCAATGTGGATCTGTCGCGCCCTACGCCCTTGTGGATGGTCGAGCGTCTGCGCCGCAGCGATATTCGCAGCATCGATGCCGTAGTGGATATCACCAACTATGTGATGTTGGAGCTGGGTCAGCCGCTGCATGCGTTTGATTTGGCCGAGATCAAAGGTGGCATCCGCGTACGCATGGCAGTGGAGGGCGAGAAACTGGTTCTGCTCGATGGCCAGGAAATTAGCCTGCGCGCCGATACTTTGGTTATCGCGGACCACGAACGTCCGCTGGCCATGGCTGGCATTATGGGTGGCGAGCATAGTGGCGTCAGCGAGGGCACGCGTGACCTGTTCTTGGAAAGCGCGTTTTTCGACACCATCGCGATTGCCGGGAAGGCCCGCGGCTACAGCCTGCACACCGACTCATCACATCGCTTTGAGCGCGGTGTGGATTGGCAGTTACAGCGCGACGCCATAGAGCGCGCCACTGCGCTGGTCGTGGAGATCGTTGGCGGTGAGCCGGGTCCGGTGATTGAGGCCGTTAACGAAACCACATTGCCAACGCTAAAGCAGATCACCTTGCGTAGCGAACGTATCAACCAGATGCTCGGCATGCAGATGAAAGGGGCTGATGTTGAAGCCTATCTGTCGGGTCTGGGGCTATACATCACTGCCGACGGCGAAGGGCAATGGCAGGTGGACGTGCCAAGTCATCGTTTCGATATCAGCATTGAAGTAGATCTGATCGAAGAGCTCGCACGCCTGTACGGTTACAACCGTCTGCCCGTCAGTGCACCAACGGCCGCGCTAAACCTGACGGCCAAGCCGGAAACCCGTGGTGAGCTGCCAGTACTGCGTCGTTTGCTGGTTGCTCGCGGTTATCACGAAGCCATCACTTACAGCTTCGTCGAGCCGGGTTTGAACAAACTCTTTGATCCCGAGATCGAGCCGCTGGCACTGGCTAACCCTATCTCGTCTGATATGGCGGTCATGCGCACCTCGTTGTGGCCCGGTCTAAGCAAGGCGGTGCAGTATAACCAGAATCGACAGCAGGGCCGTGTGCGCCTGTTCGAAAGCGGTTTGCGTTTTGTGCCTCAAAGCAATGGCGAGCTGCTGCAGGAGCCGATGCTGTCCGGTGTCGCCTGCGCATCTCGCCTCCCGGAGGGCTGGGCGAACGGCAGCGACAAGCTCGACTTTTATGATGTGAAAGGCGACGTTGAAGCCTTGCTGGGGCAGGGCGGTGCCGGTAACCAGTATCTGTTCGAGCCCGCCGAGCATCCTGCACTGCACCCGGGTCAGAGCGCGCGCATCAGTCGCGATGGTGAGACTGTCGGCTGGCTCGGTGCATTGCATCCGCAGCTGCTTATCGAGTTAGACATTCAGGGCCCGCTGTTCATATTTGAGCTAACCTTAAGCAAGATCATTCAGGGCCGGCTGCCAAAATTCGCTGAACTGTCACGCTTCCCGGAAGTCCGAAGGGATGTGGCATTGCTCGTGGACAAGACGGTAGTGGCTGAAGATTTGCTGGCAGACATTCGTGCAAATGCAGGCGATGCTCTTAAAAACCTCAGGTTGTTTGACGTGTATGAGGGTAAAGGTATTGATCCGCATAGAAAAAGTCTGGCAATCGGCTTGACGTTACAGCATTCCTCGCGCACTCTTACTGATGATGAGGTGAACGCTGTCATGGACAAGGTGCTGACGTCCTTGGAGCAAAGGTTCAATGCCACACTAAGGAAATAGTCTATGGGGGCTCTGACAAAAGCAGAAATGGCGGAACATCTCTACGAGGAACTCGGTTTCAATAAACGTGAAGCCAAGGAACTGGTAGAACTGTTTTTCGAAGAGATTCGCAATGCCCTGGAAAGCAACGAGCAGGTCAAATTGTCCGGTTTCGGCAACTTTGACCTGCGCGACAAGCGCCAGCGGCCAGGCCGTAACCCCAAGACCGGTGAAGAAATTCCCATTACCGCCCGGCGTGTGGTCACCTTTCGCCCCGGACAAAAACTCAAGGCACGAGTAGAAGCATATGCTGGAACCCAGCCATAACGATGAACTACCAGTTATCCCTGGTAAACGTTACTTCACCATTGGTGAAGTGAGCGAGCTTTGCGCAGTCAAACCCCACGTACTGCGCTATTGGGAGCAGGAATTCCCGCAATTGTCCCCGGTCAAGCGCCGCGGCAATCGTCGTTATTACCAGCGCCAGGACGTTCTGATGATCCGTCAGATCCGTGCGCTGTTGTATGACCAAGGCTTCACTATCGGCGGTGCGCGTCAGCGCCTGTCCGGCGACGAAGCCAAGGAAGATGTAACCCATTACAAGCAATTGATCCGTCAGACCATCACCGAGCTGGAAGAAGTTCTGCAGGTTCTGCGCACTCACTGAACTTGCCTCAACCCGAAAAAAAACTTTCTCATTTCAGATAGTTAATGTATTATGCGACCCGCTTCGACAGACAAAGTCGAAGCAACGTCGGGGCGTAGCGCAGCCTGGTAGCGCACTTGCATGGGGTGCAAGGGGTCGAGTGTTCGAATCACTCCGTCCCGACCAAACAACCTAAGAAATCCAGTCGATTAAAAGCGACTGGATTTTTTTTGCCTTAAGTTTGGTCGCCGCTGAAAAAAACCTAGTTATACCCCTGCCGGAGAAGCCCCTTCTGCTGCGTCCATCGTCTTGTGGACAGAGACAACGTAGTGCCTCATCGGCGGAGTAACTGCCGTTAGCCGGGGGCGGAGTATTACTCACTACGTCTTGCCAAAATCTTCAGTCCATCTCGATCTGTCGGTGGTCCGGGAAAACCAGGTACATCGCCCAGAATACTTGGTCAAACCCCCTAGTGCGAACGACGCATCGCTTCCTTGTTTTTACCTTCTGATTTTGCCAACGCATTGACAATTGTCATAGGACTAATGCATTGAACTGCTCAAGAATAATGATTCTCATTTGCGGAGTCCATTCTTTGCTTAGAGTTACTTGGAGGGGGTAATGCCGTACACGCTAAAAATACTCGCACTAATTATATCGAGCCTTTCTCTATTGAGTCCGCAGGCGCAGGCGCAGGCGCAGGCGCAAGAGCAAGCGGAGTCCAGCACTGACACGGACGACAGTGACCGGATCGAACTACTGCCGATCACGGTTGTGGGCACCAGGGACAAGGACGCCGAGGGGCGCGACAAGGTCTACCAGGAGAACGTGACCAGCGTATATGTCGGTCGCGAGGAGCTGGAGCGTTTCCAGGCTACCAATCCCGGCGACGTGTTCAAGGGCATGAACGGCGTCTACAGCATGGACACGCGCAGCAGCCAGTCCATCACCCCGAATATTCGCGGCATCACCGGCGAAGGGCGCACGCCGCTGACCATTGATGGCACCGAGCAATCGACCAACGTCTGGCTGCATTTCGTGGGTGCAGGCAACCGCAGCTATGTCGACCCGGCGCTATTCCGCAGCATCGAAGTGGAGAAAGGCCCGTCGCTGAGCCGGGGCATCAAGAGCGGCGTGGGTGGGGCGGTAAACATCCGCACCATCGAAGCCAGCGACATCATCCCCGAAGGCGATAGCTGGGGTATCGAAACCAACCTGAAAACCTCGGGCAATACCAGCAAGCCCCGGTTCGATGCCGCCTCGGTATACGGTCAGGATTATCGTAGCGTACCCGGCGCGGAACGGGCGAACCTGGATGGCATAACGATCGATACGCCACCTGCTCGCACCAGAAGCGATAGCCAGACGCTTAACTTCGATGATCACTCGGAAATGCTGGCCATTGCCGGGCGCAATGAGTTCGTCGATATTCTGCTGTCGCGCAGCGAGCGTACTTCGGGGAACTACTATGCCGGGAAAAACAATGCCAACAGATATAAGGGGCACGATGTATGGGATACAAGTACCACTGACGTCTATATCCCCAACCTGACCAAGGTATACGCTGCGGGCAGCGAGGTATTCAATACCTCCAGTGAAACCGAAACCACCCTGATCAAGAACAACTGGTACCTGCCCAACGAACAAAAGCTGGGCTTGCAATTCATGCGTACCGATACAGCCTTCGGTGAAACCACGCCCGGTCGCTCGATGCTGATGTATGCCTACCGAGAGGGCGCGGAGCAAGCTCAGCCGGATCTTGACTGGGCGAACATTCGCAACTTCGTCTATGAAGATCCGCGCTCGGAACTGAGGCTCGACAGTTACAAGTTGAGTTACGACATAAAACCTAAGGACTCCAGATGGCTGGACCTGGAAACCAGCCTGTGGCAGACCAAGGCGAAGGGCACCCGCTATCAAACGGGTGCATCACCCTGGGGCCTCGATCTTGATGACGCCCAAAGAGATGAATTGGGGCTTTGGGATAGTTTCTGTACTGGGCCGTGGGAAGGTACGTGTACTGGGATCTGGCCTGAGCCAGACCACGACGGCACCATTGTTCCCCTTGGCCGGCAATGGACCAATCATGATCGCACCGGCTTCGATTTCAGCAACCAGATGATCCTGGCCAGCAACCTGCAACTGACCCTCGGAGGCAGTTACCAGCAGGAAAAGCTGGATGAGCGAGTGCAGCAGAGTGATAGAAACACCAACAGTATGCTGCCGGATGGCGTTTATCTGAATGCCGGGACCGACCGTTTTGGTCCGCGTTCTGGTGAACGCAAGGAATACTCGGCCATGATGAACCTGGCCTGGCAGGCCACCGATTGGCTCACTGTAACTGCAGGCACCCGCTACTTGCATTACACCGGTAAGGATACCGGTACGGCCAGGCTTCGCCGTCAGCAGAGTGAGTTTTATAAAGCAACACGGCGCAAAACCGGTGTGGAACTGGAGTGGGGGGAATTGCTTACGGCTGAAGAAAATATAGCCCGCCTAGCGGCAGCAGCCCAAGGAAATGAGGCGATACAACAGTTCTATAATGGCCGAGAAGTCAGCTTTGCAAATATCAATGGCTATAGATATGTGTTCTGGAAAAAAACAGCATTAATTCCCTATAAGGATGGCAAGCTGGACTCCTCGCAAAACCCATTCGCCAATGGTGAAGTTGACACCTCAAAGCTATATAAAGTCGTAGAAAACGCTTTGGAGCAAAGTGGCAATGCAACAGAGACCAGTGTCCCCGTAATTTACCCAACAAATTCTTCATATGGTACGGATGTTTATGAAACGTTGGATGCCAGCCAAGGATGGGAGGCTCCAGAAGAGCAGTCCGGTGATGCCTTTAGCCCGGTATTGAGCGCAACCGCCAGAGTGACCCCTTATGGCACGGCGTTTGTGCGTTATGCGCAGACCACCCGCTTTCCCAGCGTCAACGAGCTGACCTCCAGCGCCATTCTCGACGGCGCCGGCACCGTGGGAACCCTGGCGACGGGCGCCAGCAAGCCGGAGCGCAGCATCAACTGGGAAGTGGGCTATGCCCATGACTTGACCCAGTTCTTCCCAAGCTTGGGCTTTGCCGACATGCGCATCAGCTATTACAACACCGAGATCGAGGACTTTATCGATCGCGGCCTGTATTACGACAGCATCCAGTTCGACAAGAAAGAGTCCAGCGGCGTGGAGTTGCAATCGCGATTCGATACGGGCCGTGTGTTTGGCAGCCTAGGCGCCACCTACCGGCTGAACCAGAAACTCTGTGACAAGGACTACGCCTCGGGGTTGGACCCATATTACAACCGTATCCCCACCTGCATGACCGGCGGCTTCCCCGGCACTTACAGCGGCAACAGCCTGCAACCCAAATATTCCATCGATATGTTGCTGGGCACCCGTCTATTCAACGAACGGCTGGAACTGGGCTGGCGCAGCGTATACCACGCGGGAGCGGAAAACAGTCAGCTGGATAGCCTGCTGGCCTCGGAGTCCTCTGTTACCAGCACCTTGGTGCGGAATGTGTGGTTCAGGGACGGTAATCAGGATGGCTTCTACTGGCGCTCGGTTCTGTTGCATGACCTGTATGCCAACTTCGAGGTGAATAAACAATTGGCTTTGAATCTGGGCGTAACCAACCTGACCGATGAATATTACCTGGACCCGATGGCCAAGACCCTGTTGCCGGGACCGGGACGTACCCTTACAGCAGGACTAAAAATTAATTTCTAGTTTTTTGCTGGTTTTTTGTAAAAAACCAGCCGTTTTTAAACTCAATCAAGAGGATATGAAAATGAAAAAATCAACATTGGCTCTGGCCATCATGGCGCTGGTGGGTAGTGGTGCTGCACTGGCTGTCCCTCTGGGGGGAACCTCGCATAGTGCGGGTGTGGCTGTGGGGGCGTCGAACCACATCCTGTTCGGTGGCGGTAACTCCGGTGTGGCGCTGAATGGGGCGAGCACCCGTATCGACCTGGCAGGTGGCCCGATCAATGGCTCGAATAACGCCATTGCCGACCATGGCAATGGCGCGATCATGACGCCTTCCGATATGGGCATGCCTGCCTTGCCGATCAACGTCGCCCAGGTGTGGAAAGATACCGAGTCGGTGAATGGCGCGGGTAGCACTTATGCCAACTTCGCCGTCAACAGCATTCGTCAGATCACCACCCTGTCCATCGCGCCGCAGTTCGGTGGCCTGGTGATCGGGCAGGTAGCGGCCAACAGTTCGGGTACTCCGGCCAGCCCCGTCGTTCCGCTGGCCGTGGGCAGTGGTGTGTACTTCGGCGAGTGGGCACCTCGCGCTGCGGGCACTCCGCCAGCAAACAGCACTAACCTGAATATGACCAGTGCTGATCGCACGGTCTGGTATGTGGGTGACAATGCCGTTACCGCCATGCCAACACTGGTTAATGCGGTTTATGGTGTGATCGGTATCAACCAGACGGGTACAGACGCCGCGGGTAATGTTCTTGCCGGCGGCCTGCCGGGTAACCAGAACTTTTACACCGGCAAGCTGACCGCTAACTATGCCTCGGGTTCAGGTGATATCACCGGCAGCATCAGTCGTGGCGCCAGCAGCATCAACTTTGCTGGTACCAGCATTGGCAGCAATGGCACCTTCGGTAATACCGTAGGCACCATTGACGGCCGTTTCTACAACGGTGCTGATGCCTTGGCTGGTATCTATACCGGTGGTTCAAGCGCAGATCATGTCGCCTTCGGTGGCAGCAAGATCGCTCCCTAAGGTTTGACCACTCTCCACTGGCGGCTACCAGCGGAGAGCGTCAAACAGGGCGATGCCGGATGGAGTCTCGTTCGGTAACGCTTGGGAGGGGTACCTGTGGAGGCCGGTTCGCCGGCCTCCATTCTATATGCACACACATCCATTGTGGAAATCCCTTATGCCTTGCCGTTTCAGAGCCGTCTGGCTGCTGTCGCTGGCGTGCCTTGTTGCGCCTGGAGTCTGGGCCGATGACGACGATACGCGCTTTCTGCAGGATCAGACCCGCCGCAGTATCGAGCAGAAGGCCCAGGCCGAGGAGGCGCTGGCAGCGCCGCCCGGTACGCTGATGTATGAAGGCCAGCGCTACCAGGTGACGAGCACGCTGGAGGCGCTGACGCCAGCCATCTATGTGGCCATCAATACCAACCAGTGGACGCAGTTGCCGGACTTTGTCGCCCGTTACCGTGAGCTGCCGGGGCACCGGCCAGCGCTGGCGAATATGGCGGAAAGCCTGCTGGCGCGCTTCGATGGGAATTATCCGCTGGCGTTGCAGCGCATGGAGCAGGCCAGCGGACAGGAGCCGGAAGATGCCCGTATCCAGCTGGAGCTGGCGCGCCTGTGGTTTGAGGATCATCAGGAAAAGCGCGCAGAGGAGGGCTTTGCCAGGGTGCTCAATATGGGCTTGCCCGAGCAGGCGCAGATGCTGGTGCAGCAGTACCGGCAGGCAATGGATATTCGCGCGAGCTGGCATGGCAGCGCGGCGGTGGGGGTCGGCTATAACGATAATATCAATCAGGCCAACGGCTATTACAGTTGCCTGAGTTCTTTTTTCGGTATTTGCTTTTTCGAGCGGAAAATGCCGGATCCGGTTGAGTCCGGGCTGGCGAGCTATGAGTTGTCATTGCAGCGCCGATATAACCTGGCGGGTAATCACAACCTGCAACTGCGGCCCATGAGTTATGGCACCTATTATTCCAAAACCAATCCGTCTGATACGGCAACCATGCAGGATTACAGCACCAACCTGGCACAACTGCAGATGGGTTATCAGTACCTGAATGCGCGGAACAGTATCAGCGTTATGCCCTATGCGGAGCATTACTACCGCAACCGTGCCAGCGAATATCTGGCGCAGGGCCTGCAACTGGAATGGCAGCACACGTTAAGCCGCAAATGGCAACTGAGCACCAGCCTGGATACCAAGCGTTACGAATACACCAGCAAGGGGCAGCGCCTGGGGGCGGATTATGAAATGCACCAGTGGGGCGTTACGGCTGCCTATATGCCTGGCGTCAATACCAGCCTGTACGGCGGTGTGACCCTGACCCGGCGTAAATACGAGGTGGATCAGGCCAGCAGCAAGGAATGGGGCATGCGCGGCGGCGTTTACCACGCCTTTGCCGGTCGGGCTGGCTTTTTTGTCAATGGCATGGGCATCTACCGGGAAACCCGCAACGACGCCTACGACTTCTTCCTTGGTGAACGGCGCTACGACAAGCAGCAGGTGTATATCCTCAGCGCCGGGGCGAACGGCTGGAAGATCGCTGGCCTGACCCCGGAGCTGCGCGTGCGCCATAGCATCAACCACAGCAGCAATCTGGATTGGGCGTTCGGCTTCAAGCAGACGGAGCTAAGCTTGATGTTGCGCAGGAATTTCTGAGTCGCTCGGCGAATGTAAAAACCAAGTCAGCAGCCTCGGTGATCAGACCTAGCCAGAATATCAGTCACGGGGTGACAAAGATCTACTGCAAAACACCACAGAAGAAGGGGTATTTTAGGAATGATAATACTTCTCATTACAGTGGAAGTTGCGTAGGGTGGTGACTTCACGGACGGACGGTCTGCTGCTGCCGCCGCAGCGTTGCGCCTGGGCGGGAGCGTCACGTACCCTATCAATTCTCGCACGGTATGAGTTAACCATGAAGACCTCAGATCTGATACATATGCTTAGCCTCTCACCGGCATTTTCCAAGGTGGGGATTGAACGACTGCAGTTTCTTCTCGAAGGCTCTTTACGGATCAAGCTGGAAAGTGGCCAGCACCTGTTTCGCATGGGTGACAAGGCAAGCTATTTCTTCCTCGTCGAGGTGGGCAATGTAGTCCTGTACCGACCCAGCTACAAGGGCGATCACAAGATCTTTCGTAGCATGGCTGCAGGCGATCTCCTGGCGGAAACTGTTATGTTCGTTGAACCATGCCATTATCCGCTGTCGGCGCAGGCCAGCGTAGATTCCTCTGTTTATCGGTTGCCACGTGAACGTCTGCTGGGACTGTGCCAGGCGTCTCCGGATTTCAGTATGGCCATGCTGGAAGGCATGGCCATCCGGATTTCCCAATCGCTCAACCGTATTGATTTACTGACCATTGGCAATTCGGCCCAGCGTCTGGTGGTCTACCTGATGGACCTATACGTGCAGCAACGTAGCGCCTGGCTGACATTGCCGGCCCATCACGGCGTGCTAGCCCGGCAGCTGAATATTACGCCGGAAACCTTCTCGCGCCAGTTGGGCGCCTTCCGCCGTGCGGGCTATATCGGAGGGCGCAACCTCGAACTGGTACTGTTGGATATCGAAGGGCTATGCCATTCCGTCGATCTACCCTTGCCGAAAACTGGCTCTGAGCACGGAAACCCTACAACACACCTGGGCAGCAGCTTATTCGATTGCTGCAACTACGCCAGACGGGCCCTGGGTAGCAACTGAACAGTTCTTTTCAGCAATCCCGGCTACTTTTCGCCTGGGGTGCGGAGCAGTCTTGCAGACCATCTTCGCGTGGGCCGGTGAGGGTGGCCCAAGTGTAGTAGAGATAGGTGGCAAAGCAGCACGCCCACAGCAGGCCAGACAGATTCAGAACAGGCATGATTGCTTTCGCCACGAGGGACGTACCTGCCAGCGCGCGGAGCAGGGAGGCACCCACTAACACAATGGCGCAGAGTGGAAGCCAGGGCCGCCTATCCAGCCAAAGTCCTGAATGAATACGGGCAACCAGCGCCATGACAGTGAATATGGCCAGAGCGGCGGCACCGCTGGTCAGCAGGTGCTGACCAGCTGACGGACTAAGCGGTGCCCCGAGCCAGGCCGCGCCCATGCCCGCGTACCCGAGAGCGATCAGCCAGTAGCTGGTATAGAGCATCAGCGCCCAGCGGTTGAGCAGTTCCCGACCTACATGCCAGTCGTTAAGTAAATTGAACATACCTGCAGCGGCCGCCAGCGCAGCCCAGCCGGTGACGCTGTGATGGCCCAGCGCGAATTCGCTGACACTACAGGTTGCAATGCAGAAAATAGCAAGATAACGGCGCGGCGGACGAGCCAGGTAGCCGTCCGTGGGTGCAGAGCCCCCTGGACGCCCTTCCTCTATACGGCCGTTGACTACGCTCATGGAGATGCGGCTGGTGGCGATCACGATCAATATCATTAAGGCGCCCACTGCTGCCCGGATCCAGGGCAGCGCATCGCCCTCAGTGATCTGTGCGATGAAAAACCCAAGCTGCAACACTCCCAGACAGGTTATGACCCAAACGAAGCTCAGATGCTGGCGCCCCGGGTCTTTCCATAACGGACGGGCGATCAGGCGCAGCAGGAGCCCCCAGAAGGCTAGGTTGCAGAGAGCTGCTGGCCATAGCCCAAGTGCTGGATGCCAAAACGACGACAGCAGGTAGAACAGGCGAGCCAGTAGCCATAGCCAGACCAGGGGAAGCAGAGCCTCGCCCTTGACTCCGGTCGTATGGGTGAACTCAGGTATAGCGGTCAGCGCGAAGCCCGCAGTAGCCGCTGCCGCGAAGCCGAAGATCAGCTCATGAGCGTGCCAGAGAACAATTCCACCTGCAGGGTTCCAGGACGACAACCAACCATTCAATAGTGCTAACCAGGCCAGCATGAAGAGTGAAGCGCTAGCCGCAGTCAGCAGAAAAAAGGGGCGAAAACCACACATCAACACAGGCATAATTGGCTTCATGGGCGACAACCCGCGTGCGCTCCATGGCGGTTCACGATAGGAGCCAGCGTTCCCTGGCTAAGGCCGAAGCCAATGCGCATTTCACGAGTCTCCATCAGCTCACAGGTTGTCTTGTATATCCAAGCCTCCGTACGCTCTTCCTGCGGCAGGTCCATGACAAACTCATACACCAAACGCCCCGGATTGGGCACCATCAACAGGATACGATCCGCCAAGCGCACGGCTTCCATAAGGTCGTGGGTGATCAGCAGGACCGCACTGCGGCGCTGCATGAACTGTTCACGCAGCAAAGAATAGAGTTCCAGCTTCAGGCCAACGTCGAGCGAAGAGAAGGGTTCGTCCAGCAGCAATAGATCCGGCGACAATGCCAGGGCACGGCCGAGCGAAACCCGACTCTGCATCCCGCCCGAGAGCTCATGTGGATACTTGAGCAGATCGCTCTCTGTCAGCCCCAAGCGCGCGGCAAAGTTCTCCACCTGCCTGCGGCGAGCAACCTTGGGTACGCCTAGGGCTTTGAGGCCGAGAGCGATATTATCCCTGGCAACCATCCAGGGCATTAGGCTGGGCTCCTGGAAAACACAGCTTATCCCCCGGAAGTCGCACTGCATGACGGCTTCCGAGGGTTGGATCAAGCCGGCAATCACTTGCAGCAGGGTGCTCTTGCCGCAGCCGGAGGGGCCTATCAGAGCGAGAGTTTCCCCCGCGTAAAGGTCGAGCCCCACATCGGCCAGCGCTTCAGTCAAACCAAAACGGTGATAGAGATGACGAATGTGCAGAGATTTCATTGTTCATCCACCGTGCGCCAGCGTTCAACTCGCCGCTTGAGCGGCTCAAGAAGCAGATACTCGGCGCCCAGCAACAGCGCCAGTACTGCGACAATCCAGGCGAGCGAGGTGGCAGTATCCAGCTGTGCGCGGGACACTGCCAAGGCCGCACCAACGCCGTCCGTTGTGCTCAACAATTCCGCCATAACCACTACCTTCCAGGAGGTTCCCAGCGCCGTGACCCAGGCTGGAACCATATATGAAGTGACATGGGGAACATACAGGTCGGTAAGTAACATGCGCCAGGGCAGTCGGTAAGCTCGCGCAACCTTCTGCAATTGATTGTCCAGCGTACGCGCACCTTGCATGGCGGCGGCGAATACAATAGGGAAGCACGCGATAAATACAGTAAACACGGGGGTTGCGTCACCCATACCAAACCAAAGCATAGCCAGCACCAGCCAGGCGATCGGGGGCATACCTAACAGCAGCGTGACAAGCGGACGTGACAGCATGGCTGCCGTAAGCGACCGGCCGGCCAACAGCCCCAGAAGGCTGCCAGCTAAGAGCGCGGCGCTTAGCCCGTAGAGCGTGCGTCGGGCTGATATGATCAATTGCGGCTGGACAATTCCGTCTTCGAACATAACCACAAGCTGCGTCAGCGTTGCCAATGGGCCCGGTAGCACAAGAGGGCCGTAAACCTGTGCGGCAAGCTCCCATACTGCGGCAAACAGCAGCAGGCTTGCCAGGGCGCCCCAACCACTCCACAGGTAGCTCAAAGCAGCGCGCGCGCCATCGAATACAGTTTCAAGAAAAAGGCGCATTCAGTTAGGCGCGCCGCCATAGAAACCGACTTTCGGTAATTTACCGCCAACGCTGGCAGGCTGACGATCAAGCAAAAGCTGGAAGAAAGCTTCCAGCTCAGGGCGAGCCATAATCGCACTCGTAAGATGGCGCGGAACAACTTGAAGAGAATCAGTGACGGCTG
The DNA here is from genome assembly GCF_000410875.1 of Halopseudomonas pelagia CL-AP6. Lineage (GTDB taxonomy): Bacteria > Pseudomonadota > Gammaproteobacteria > Pseudomonadales > Pseudomonadaceae > Halopseudomonas > Halopseudomonas pelagia. Next base: position 25,049 of record NZ_AROI01000026.1, on the reverse strand, counting down.
CAGCGCTGAGCAGACCAATATGGCGAGCGACCATCTCGCCACACTCCTTGGAGTGCTCGAAGCACCATGCGTTCGATTGCGCGTAGGCTTCTTCGAAACGCCGGAGTATTTGCGGATCACCGCGAATAGCGCCTGACGCCACCAGCCCGGCCTGGGGCATGCGGGCATCACTGTTCTGCAGACGGCCCCATTCTTCCTGCAGGTTCACGCTGCGAAACAGCTCTGGAGCCACCAGTGAAACGGGTAAAGAACGGGTTTTAAGGAGCGCCATAGAGACTGCGGGTTCGGCCAGTAAGGCATGATCTACCTGACGCATTATTAGCAGTTGCAGAGCGTCCAGCGGAGTCGAGGTATAGCGAAGAGAGAAGTCCCTGCCTGGATCAAGTCCCTGCTGTTCCACAAGAAAGCTGAATACGATATCCGGCATGTCGGCGCGGAAGGGGATGGCTACTTCTTCGCCCTTGAAATCGGCCAGCGTATTCATATTCGGGTTGCGTGATACCATCCACAATGATCCCCAACCAGACACGTTGAGCAGGGTGATGTCGGCCCCCCGATTGTATAGATTGGCCGCTACGTTGGTCGGGGCTGCAATGAAATCGGCCTGCTTGCCAACCACCAATGCGCGCAACTGATCCGGATTGGTCCAGAGAACGAACTTGATGTCTGGCGCCAGGTCGCTCAGGGAACCGCTTTCTACCATATGTATCAACGGATACGAAACCGAGGCTGGTGGACCTGCCAGCACAAGTTGTGACCGAACGACAAGTTGCGTATCCGCCACCGCCGGTAGACACGGCCCCAAGAAAAATACGAGCATTGTCAGCAGCATGTACAGGCGCCGAAAACCGGGGAAACGGTTCGATCTCATATGGCAAATCCACGTAGCAGGAGGCGGGCCCGATTTTTGGGATGCGATGGATTCGAGTATATTGTCTATGTGTTTAAACGAGAATGATAATTATCAATTGCGGCGCATTATTCACCATCAAGGAGCGCGCGTACTCCGAGGGAGTTCTAGGGGCTGTTATCACATGCCTAGCCAACGGGCGCGCATTGTGACCATTCATTTGACCAGGAAATAGGCCAATACCGGTCCGTCTGGTGCTTGCTGTTCTAACCGTGCAGCGTCTGTGTCCATCGCTTATTTTGGGCGCAATCGATTCGGTGACCTTTGATTCGGATGGGTAGTGCGAGCGTCGCTAACCCATGCAGGCTGATCCAGTATCCCGGTTTTTTTGCCTTGAGGGTTGGTATTCACTGTTTTTCAGCGCCGTTACCTGCATTCAACTTCACCCGCTTGAGCAGCAGTGAATTGCCGATCACCGACAGCGAACTGGCGGTCATGGCCACGACACCAATCATCGGATGCAGCAGCCCCACGGCAGCAATAGGTATGGCCGCAACGTTGTAAGCACTGGCCCAGATCAGGTTCTGCACGATCTTGCTGAAGGTGGCGCGAGACAGGTACATGGCGTCCACTACACCGGTTAGCTCGCCGCGCACCAGGGTGATATCGGCTGCTTCGATGGCCACATCTGCACCCGCGCCGATGGCGATACCCACGTTGGCCTGTTTCAAGGCCGGTGCATCATTGATGCCGTCGCCCACCATGGCCACGACATTGCCGTGTTTTTTCTGCAATTCTCGGATCGCATTAACTTTGCCTTCCGGAAGCACGCCCGCCTGAACCTCGTCGATGCCCACTTCCTTGGCGACAGCTCTTGCCGCACGTTCGTTGTCGCCGGTAATCATCACCACATGCAAGCCCAGTTCGTGTATGCCACGAATCGCTGCTATCGACTCCTCTTTGATCGTATCTGCCACCGCGACAATGCCGCAGGCCTGGCCGTCCACCGCTACCAGCACAGCAGTACGGCCACGGCCCTCAAGATCATCCAAGTTTTCATCTAGGGCCTCCAGACCGCTTACGCCTTCCTCGGCGAGCAGTTGACGGTTACCAATAAGTACAGAGGCGTCATCGACCTTGCCGTAAACGCCACGCGCCCCGGTCGAGCGAAACTCCGTCACCGCACCTGGTCTCAGGTTGCGCTCGCTAGCGCCTTCGACAATAGCGCGTGCGATAGGATGCTCCGAGGCATTCTCTACCGTCGCAGCCCACTGCAATACCTGTTCATCGGTAATACCTTCCGCGGCCACAACTTCGGTCAGCTTTGGCTTGCCTCGGGTAATGGTGCCGGTTTTATCGAGGACTATTACCTTGATGTCTTTGATGGTTTGAATGGCCTCTCCAGAGCGAATCAGGATGCCGCGTTCCGCCCCAATCCCTGAACCGACCATCAGTGCCGTTGGCGTTGCCAGACCCAGGGCACAGGGGCAAGCAATAACCAGCACGGCAATGGCTGCGATAAGAGCCAGCGCGGGCGTGGTTGCGGTGGGATCGACCCAAGGTAGAAATCCGGCGCCCCACACCAGAATTGGCCGCAGGCTGTCGCCAGCAATCAGCCAGGCGGCAAGACTCCCCAGGGAGATCAGCATGACGATAGGTACAAAGCGCCCGGTCATGCGATCGGCAAACTCCTGTATGGGCACCCGCGACCCCTGAGCCTGTTCCACCAACTTGATGACCTGGGACAAAAAAGTATCGCCCCCCACCTTGGTGGCTTTGACGCGCAAGCGCCCCTCCTTGTTGATGGTTGCGCCAATAACGGTGTCGCCCTGGGTCTTGAACACTGGCACCGATTCCCCCGTGGCAATCGACTCATCCAGGTGGCTTTCACCTTCCACCACTTCGCCGTCAGTGGGCACCTTGTCACCCGGTCGGACCACCATAATGTCACCGGGCTGCAACTGCTCGATGGGGACTTCAATTTCCTCGCCATCACGTTCTACCCGCGCGGTCTTGGCGCCCAGTGTCAGCAATTTGCGGATCGCCTGAGAGGCCCTGCCTTTTGCCTTGGCCTCAAGGTAGCGTCCGAGCAAGTGAAAGGTCATGATCGTGGCGGCCATTTCCATGAACGAAGTCATGTCCATAAAGAAACCAGCCAGGCCGATCAGGTAGGGCGGTACGCTGCCCAGTGAGATCAGCACATCCATGTTAAAAGTGCGATTTGTCAACGAGCGCCAAGTGGATTTGTGCGTGGCCGCGCCGCCGAAAAGAAACACCACCGGGAACGCCAGTAACGCCACAATAAGCAGATAGCCGGGTACTGGCTGCCAGAACATGTGCGGGATCATCAACAGCATGATCAGGGTGGTAGGGACGCCAGCAATCCATAAACGTTTGAGCGCCTGGCTCAAGTAAGCGCCTTCGATGTCGGCATCCTTCGCGGCATTAGGCGCGTCTTCGGCCGATGAGACCTGGGCAACATCGTAGCCGGCATTTTCCACCGCAGAGCGGAGATCCGCCAGGCTCAACAGGCTGGAATCGTAGGCTGCCTCCACCCGGTGAGCTGCGATGTTGGTTGAGATTTCACCCATACCGTTCAAGCGCTTCAGCGAGGTTTTGACAATACCCGCACAGTGGTCCGACCCCATGCCCGGAACAATCAGCCTCGCGAGGGCGCTGGCATGATTGGCGTCTTTGTTCATTGTTTTCTCCTTGCCTTTTCAGATAGCGAGCATTGTCGTGAAGGATCCACACTGCGCCTCTATCATCACTACAAGCTAGTCTTATAAGTCGGATTGCCTCTTGACCCGCGTCAATCTGGAGTAAGTCGGCTGCCGGCGCCGAAAGGGCGTTAATGGCCCTCTTGCCCGTGAATCTTGTAAATACGATTATTTGATCAGGATCAAGGATCAATCTTGCGCAGCCGGTATGCTGAGGCCATGCTCACCATAAATCACGTACAGCAAATTCAATCCTGGGTATTCTGCCCATGAAGCGCCTGCGGCTGGCGCTCACAGTCCTGCTGTGCGGACTCCTGCTTTCGTTCAATACGTTAGCCGTGTCGCTGCTCGCTATCGAACGCTGCGTGGATGGCATGGATCGTGAGCCAGCAGAAATGCATCACGATTGTGTTGGCGATGCCGGTGAAGCCGGTTGGCTTGAGAGCACCGCTGGCTTGCTGTGCGATTCAGGCGTTGATTGTCAGCTGGGTGGGGCGGTACTCACCGGTCCAGCCACACTTGCCGTTTCTCCCTTTCCTCGACCAGCCAGAGTGACTGAGCTGGTCACGAGCCGAATTACCCAGCCTGATACCTTCTGGCGCCCACCCCGCGACTGATTCCCCCTAGAGAAGGTTCGCCGGCTTAGCTGGCGGTGTCTGCCTGTGCCTTGCGCCAGGCATTAGACGGGAATCAATCCTATGTTTTTCATCCGCACTCTGCGCCCGCTCGGCGCAGCACTGCTCTGCATTATGGTTGGCACGGCTATGCCGGCGTCGGCTGTGACTCTTGAGCAGGCGCTATCAAGCGCAAATCAAACGGCCCCAGCGCTACGCGCCCAACGTCTAGCTGCCCAGGCGGCCCGTGAAGACGCCTCTGCGGCGGGCCAACTGCCAGACCCACGGCTGGTGCTCGGTCTGCAGAATCTTCCCATAGAAGGCGAGGACCGAGGACACTTGGGCGCCGACGGCATGACTATGCAGATGGTCGGCCTGATGCAGGAGGTGCCCAATCGCGCCAAGCGGACGGCGGAGCGGGCCATGGCCGGTGCCGCGGTCGACCTGAGTGAGGCTGAGTATCGAGTCAGACGTCTCGACGTGCGTCTGGCCACGGCAGAAGCCTGGCTCGAGGTCCATCAGCGCGAGCAGCAACTGGAGCTGTTTGACGAGTTGTACGAACAGAATCGGCTGCTCGACGCTGCCGTTAAGGCGCGGCTCGCAGGCGGGCAGGGCGCGCTCGCCGAACGACCGGTGGCGAGCATGGAGCGCCTGTTGCTCGATGACCGGCGCGACCAGCTCAGTAGCGATCTCGCCGTGGCGCGTACAGAACTGCGTAGCTGGATTGGGGCGTTGGCCTATCAGCCGACAGAAGGCGAATGGCCCCACTGGCTCGTCAGCAGCGAGCGCTACCGGGCTCGCCTTGCCGATCAACCGACGCTCGCGCTGTATGAGCCGATGAGCCGGGAACGCCAGGCTAGCGTGAATCTTGCCCAAGCGAACAAGCGCCCCGACTGGAGTTGGGAGCTGGCCTATCAACGCCGCGCCGCAGGCTTCAACGATATGCTGAGCATGCAGGTCAGCGTCGGGCTGCCGGTTTTCCCCGGCTCGCGCCAGAACAGACGCTTGGCTGCGCGGGAATATGAGCTGGCGAATGTTGAGCAGGATCGCGAGGCGGCGCGTTTGCGCCTGGTGCAGCAACTGGACAGCATGCTTGCCGAGCATCAGCGCCTGGAACGGACTCTGGAGCGCAATCTAGAGCGCCTGGAGCCGCTGGCCGGCGAGCGCGCAGAGCTTGCGTTAGCCGACTACAGGGCCGGCCGTGGCACGCTCGATTCGCTGATCAGCGCCCGCCGTGAGCATATCGAAATCCGCCTGGAACAGATCGAACGGACGGCCGCGCTGGCGATCAGCCGTGCCCGTCTAGAGCTGACTTTTGGAGACCAACCATGAATATTCCATCACCTGTCAGCGCCTTTTTCGCCCTGATTGCACTCTTATCGACAACACCCGTTGCCGCTCAACCGCACTCGGAGCACGGCCACGTACCAGAGCAGAAGCAAGATCAAGAGCAAAGGCGGAAAGTGCTCTACTGGTACGACCCGATGTATCCCCAACAGCAGTTCGACGCCCCCGGCCCATCGCCGTTTATGGATATGGATCTGGTACCACGTTACGCCGACCCCGACAGCGACGGCACCACCATCCGCATCGATTCAAAGGTGACGGATAGCCTGGGCCTGCGTGCCGTCGCCGTAAGCCGCGGCACCTTGAGCAGGCCGGTTGAGGCGAGCGGGGTGCTGGGCTACGACGAACGTGCCGTGACCATAGTGCAGACCCGCGCCAATGCCTGGGTAGAGGAGGTAACGCCGTTGGCTCCAGATGACGCGGTAAAAAAGGGTGCGCCCCTCGCTGTACTGCTGGTGCCTGACTGGATTACGGCTCAGGAAGAATACCTGGCGCTACGAAGGATCGGGGATCACACGCTTAGCGGCGCTGCGTGGCAGCGCATGCGCCTGGCCGGTATGCCAGCGGATTTGATGGAGAAGACCCGCCAGAGCGGAAGATTGCAGGGCACCTGGACGCTGCGCAGCCCGGTCGACGGCGTAGTGCGCGAGTTGTCGCTGCGCGAGGGCATGAGTCTGCCCGCCGGTTCGACCATGGTGGTCATCAATGGCACCGACCGGGTCTGGCTGGAAGTCGCTTTGCCCGAAGCGCAAGCGGGTGGCGTGCAGGCAGGGCAATCGCTGGAGTTGGTTCTGCCCTCGTTGCCAGGGGAGATCATCAAGGCGCAGGTCACCAGCGTGTTGCCGGAAGCCGATGCTGCCGCCCGCGTGGTACGGGTACGCGCGGAAATGGATTCCAGTCAGGGCCGTCTGCGTCCTGGCATGACCGCCAGGGTACGCTTGGATACGGGTGACAATGAACTACGTTTACTGCTCCCGGCCGATGCCGTCATCCGCAGTGGCCGGCGTGATTTGGTGATGCTGATTGAGGAGTCTGGGCTGTATCGCCCGGTCGAGATCAGAACCGGACGCGAGGCAGGCGATCTGGTCGAGGTCTTGCAAGGCCTGGAGGAAGGGCAGCGTGTGGTCGGTTCCGCCCAGTTCCTGCTCGATTCTGAGGCCAGTCTGCGCGGTGTATTGGCGCGAGCACTGGATACACCGGTAGATGAAGCGCCGTTGCACACAGCAGATGCCACCCTGGTGTATCAGGACGAGGATGGCCTGATGCTGGAGCATGGCCGGTTCGAAAGCCTGGACATGCCCGGCATGACCATGCAATTTCCAATCGCTGAAGGCGTGGACACTGCGGATATCGCCGAAGGGGACCGCATCAGGGTGTGGGTCCGGCAGGACCCGGACGGCTTGCTAATAGTGCGGATCGACAAGCTGGAGCAGCAGTCATGATCGCCGCGCTGATTCGCTGGTCCTTGAATAACCGGCTGCTGGTACTGCTGGCTACTGTCGTCGTCGTCGCCTGGGGGCTGTGGTCGATGAACCGCATGCCGGTGGACGCCTTGCCGGATCTCTCGGACACCCAGGTCATCATCCGCACCAGCTATCCAGGCCAGGCCCCGCAGATCGTTGAAAATCAGGTCACTTACCCACTGGCCACGACCATGATGTCGGTCCCCGGCGCAGCGACGGTGCGGGGCTTTTCCTTCTTTGGCGATAGCTATCTGTATGTGCTGTTCGATGAAGGGACTGACCTGTACTGGGCCCGTTCGCGGGTGCTGGAATACCTCAATCAGGTTCAGGGTCGTTTGCCGGCAGGCGTCACGCCCTCATTGGGGCCCGATGCAACCGGGGTGGGCTGGATCTATCAGTACGCGCTGGTCGATCACAGCGGCACCCGAGACCTGGCTGAACTGCGCTCGTTGCAGGACTGGTTTTTGAAATACGAACTGCAGGCTTTACCCGGTATAGCCGAGGTTGCCACGGTTGGGGGGATGGTGCGGCAGTACCAGGTGGTGATGGACCCTCAACGCATGGCGAATCTGGGGGTTACCCAACAGCAGATCAGCGCCGCCATCAGCGCCGCAAATCAGGAGACTGGTGGCGGGGTGGTTGAGATGGCCGAAACCGAATTCATGGTGCGCGCCGGCGGCTACCTGGAAAGCCTCGCCGACTTTCGGCAGATCCCGTTGAAACTCACGGAGGCGGGCGTACCGGTGTTGTTGGGCGATGTTGCGCGGATTCAGACGGGGCCGGAAATGCGCCGCGGTATTGCTGAACTGGACGGCCAGGGCGAAGTGGTTGGCGGGGTGGTGATCCTGCGCAGTGGCGGTGATGCACGGGCAGCAATCGAGCGGGTACGCGAGCGGCTGGCAGAATTGTCCGCGAGCCTGCCCGAGGGCGTAGAGATCGTCACCACCTATGACCGCGGCGAGTTGATAGACAGCGCCATCAGCAACCTTAGCCGCAAACTGATAGAGGAATTCATTGTTGTCGCGCTGGTGTGTCTGGTTTTTCTTTGGCACCTGCGCTCTTCCCTGGTCGCTATCGTGGCCTTGCCTATCGGTGTGCTGATCTCTTTTGGCGTCATGCAGTGGCAGGGCATCAACGCCAATATCATGTCACTTGGCGGTATCGCGATCGCCATCGGAGCGATGGTCGATGCGGCCATCGTGATGATCGAAAATGCGCACAAACGGCTTGAAACCTGGCGCGAGGAGCATCCGGGCGAAGAGCTGGATGGGCCGCAGCATCGTCAGCTGATTACCGACGCAACGGTTGAAGTGGGGCCGGCGCTGTTCTTCAGTTTGCTGATCATCACCTTGTCGTTCATTCCGGTGTTTACCCTCGAGGCGCAGGAGGGCCGGCTGTTTGGGCCTTTGGCGTTCACCAAGACCTATGCCATGGCCGCCGCCGCGGGTCTGTCCGTCACCTTGATCCCGGTACTGATGCTGTATGCCGTGCGTGGCCGTATCCGGCCTGAGCACAGCAACCCGTTGAACCGCTTTCTGGTCTGGATATACAAACCGCTGCTTAACGGCGTGCTGCGCTTCCCGAAAGCGACGCTGTTGGTCGCCCTACTGGTGTTTCTGACCAGCCTCTGGCCGATCTCGCGTCTGGGCGGTGAGTTTCTTCCACCGTTGGATGAGGGCGATCTGCTGTACATGCCGACTGCGCTGCCGGGCCTATCCGCCCAGCGCGCATCGCAGCTCTTGCAGCAGACCGACGCGATGATTCTCAGCGTGCCGGAAGTGGCCAGGGTCTTCGGCAAGGCCGGGCGGGCGGAAACCGCCACTGATCCAGCGCCGTTGGAAATGTTCGAAACCACTATCCAGTTCAAGCCACGGGATCAGTGGCGTGAAGGCATGACCCCGGCCAAGCTGGTCGAGGAGTTGGACCAGGCGGTGCAAGTGCCTGGACTAGCCAACCTGTGGATTCCGCCGATTCGCAACCGCATCGACATGCTCGCCACTGGCGTGAAGAGCCCGGTGGGGATCAAGTTGGCCGGCAGCGATCTGTCGCGAATCGACGCGCTGACCCAGGAAATACAGCAGGTCGCTCGTCAGGTACCCGGTGTCAGTTCGGCCCAGGCTGAGCGGCTAACGGGCGGCCGCTACCTGGATGTCGACATCGACCGCCAGGAGGCCGCACGCTATGGGCTTAACATCGCCGATGTGCAGGCGATTGTTGGCGGCGCAGTGGGCGGCAGCAATATTGGCGAAACAGTTGAAGGCCTGGCGCGCTACCCGATCAACTTGCGCTATGGGCGAGACTGGCGCGATTCACCTCAGGCGCTCAGGGATTTACCCATCCTGACGCCCGGAGGCGCGCAGATCACCCTGGGTACTGTGGCCAGGATTAGCATCAGTGACGGGCCACCGATGCTGCGCAGCGAAAACGCGCGGCCCTCTGGCTGGGTGTACATTGATGTGCGCAACCGCGATATGGCCTCGTTGATGCGCGATCTGCGCCAGCGTATTGATGCGGAAATCACCCTGGATCCGGGCATGAGCCTGTCCTACTCGGGGCAATTCGAGTTTCTGCAGCGGGCTAATGAGCGCCTGATGTGGGTAGTGCCGGCGACGCTGGTGATCATCTTCCTGTTGCTGTATCTGGCCTTTGGGCGGGTGGGCGAAGCCGTGTTGATCATGGCCACGCTGCCCTTTGCACTGACCGGCGGGCTCTGGTTTCTCTACCTGCTCGGCTACAACCAGTCGGTGGCCACCGGCGTGGGCTTTATCGCATTGGCCGGGGTGGCTGCGGAGTTTGGTGTCATCATGCTGCTCTATCTGCGCAACGCCTGGGAAGCCAGCCAGGCCCGCGGCGCGGGTGATCAGGCGGCATTACTCGAAGCAGTGCGCGATGGGGCAGTGCAACGGGTCAGACCCAAGGCGATGACGGTACTGGTGCTGATTATCGGCTTGCTGCCGATTCTTCTGGGGACCGGCACGGGTAGCGAGATCATGAGCCGTATCGCTGCGCCGATGATTGGCGGCATGGTCACCGCGCCGCTGCTCTCGATGCTGGTGCTGCCTGCGGCCTACTGGATGATGCTGAACCGACGGCTGAAACGTGCAGAAAAGCAGGTCTGCGGCAAACCTGAAGCCCCTGGTATTTCTGACTGAATGGCACGCGGATAAAACGCTGATGGTCAGGAGGGTCAGAAGATCCAACAACATGGCACCCGTGCGTGACTGGGATGCCATGTTGTTGGTCAGTGCTTGAATCATGAAGAGGGGCATGATTACCACCCACGCAGTCACGATGATATTGACGAAAAGTTAGATGATCACGCGCATCATGATAGGGGTAATCACAGCCACGAATCTCTCGATCACCCAACGATCCGGCCCGTCTCTGGCGCCAGGATGTCACTCCAGCAACTCTCGCCCCATGCCGGAGACTCCCCCCGCAGGTTTCGATACCGCCTAGATCGCCCGCCCAAAGCGGCTTGACTGATTGCGTCTTGCTGCGTTGCAGCTCTTTAAAGCAAATCTGTTGGAGTCTTTGTGTTGTCAATTTTGTTTGATGGCCGTTGGCGTGCGCGTTCGGCCGCCGGTGGCTATCGTGTGTTCTGGATATTCCTGGCCCTCGGCTTCTTCCACGGCTTTGGCCTGTCGTCGAAAACCATCGAATACAACATCTCCCCGGATGGCCTGGTCGCAAACCTGCTTGCCTTCAACGTCGGTGTGGAAATTGGCCAAAACGCCTGCTTCGGCGGCAACATGGTCTTTCCAGGCAGGTTGTAATGGGCTGGTTCGGTACTTCGAACTGATCACCACGTATCGGCAGGAGCACCAAGGTATTATCGCGGAGATCAGCTTTAGTAATAACGATAGCCGCGTCTGTGCTTTATCGCACTGAGTGGAAAAAGCTGCGGCAGCTTCAGCGCGGCGCAAGAGTCTCGAACAGACAGATCCCCCAGCGCCAGGAGGGCTCCCGTGCGCATGTGGCTTATGTGTTGGCGGGAGCCCCACTACAGGTCATTTCGACGCCTACAATAGGAGTGGATACCGGTTTTGGGCTGTTTTGATCCGGATCCGCAGCGGATATTCGAGCCGGAATTAGCCTTCAGAGAATGGCAGGGGAGTATCCGTGTCCCGCCGTACTGCGAAGACATTCAATGTCATCGCTACCAAGGCGTAGTAGCCAAGAATACCGACTAATTCGACTACCGCGGGCTCACCAAAGATGCCGACGGCCTCAGCATAGAGTGCATCATCAACCCGTCGGTGGGTGTAGAGCGACTTGCCGAATTGATAAATCAGGCGTTCGTCAGGCCGAGTGAACTCAGGTTCCTGTTGCAGGCGCAACGCCTCAATGACTGCGTTAGAAACCCCGGCCTCACGAGCAATAGGCGCGTGGATTTGCCACTCGGCTTGAGACTGCCACCAAGCCGCAGTGAAAAGGATCGCGAGTTCGCTCAAGCGAAGCTCCAGACGCGTGCCATAGCGACAGAATCGTCCCAAGCGCTGAGCGTGATCGGCGAGCTCAGGGCTATGAATCCAGGCCAGGAATGGGCCATCAAGATTGCCTCGTGGACCGCTCAGGATGTCGCTTAGAACAGTGCGCTGCGCCGCACTCATTGAGTCTTCACTCAGAGTGCTGAGTCGCGACCGGATCGGCATGTGGTTGGCTCCTTGTAAATGCGGTTAAGTACGCTGTGCACGGCAATTTCCAGCTTCTGAACAATCTCATCCAGATGCGTTTCTTCGAGAATGAACGGTGGGGCGAGTAGGATGTGATCACCTTCTTGGCCGTCGACAGTGCCGGCCATCGGATAGCACATCAGGCCTTGTTCCATTGCCGCTTGCTTGATTCTGACGTTGAGTTTGAGCGCGGGATCAAAGACTTTTTTGCTCTCGCGATCGGCAACCAACTCCAAGCCTTGGAACAGCCCTCTACCACGAATATCGCCGATATTGGGATGGGCCGCGAAGCGCTCTAGCAGGCGTTCGCGCAAACCTTCGCCGAGGCTACATACGCGTGGGAGCAGATTACGCTCTTCAATCCCCTTCTGAACTGCCAAGGCTGCGGCGCAGGCGGTGGCGTGGCCAATATAGGTATGGCCATGCTGGAAAAATCCTGAGCCGCTGGCGATAGCGTTATGGATTTTAGCGCTGACCAGCGTCGCACCGATCGGCTGATAACCTGCACCGAGTCCCTTTGCAATGGTGATCAGGTCCGCAGTCACGCCTTCTTGCTCGGCAGCAAACAGGGTACCCGTCCGGCCCATGCCGCACATCACTTCATCTAGTATCAACAGCACGCCGTAACGCTGACAAACCTCACGAATACGCCGGAAGTAGCCAGTGACTGCGGGGACTGCCCCCAAGGTGGCACCTACTACGGGCTCGGCCACGAAGGCCATAACGTTCTCGGCGCCGAGCCGGAGGATTTCCGCTTCCAGCTCGGCGGCCAAGCGGATGCCGAGCCCTTCAGCGGACTCGCCATCCTTCTGTTCTCGATAGGCATAGCAAGGGGCTACATGGCTGACGTCAATCAGCAGTGGCTCGAACTGTTTGCGGCGCCAGGCATTACCCCCCGTAGCCAGGGCGCCCAGCGTATTGCCGTGGTAACTCTGGCGGCGTGCGATCAGGTGCGTACGCTGAGGTTGGCCTATTTCTATGAAGTATTGCCTAGCCAGTTTCAACGCCGCTTCGATGGCTTCTGAGCCGCCGGAGACGAAGTACACCGACTTCAAACCTTCGGGTGCACGCGCGATCAGAAAGTCAGCCAGCTCCTCCATGGGCTCATTGGTAAAAAACGACGTGTGCGCGTAAGCCAATGTGCTCACCTGTTGCTGGATAGCCTCAATGACCTGCGCATCGCTATGCCCCAGGCAGGAGACAGCAGCTCCGCCGCTGGCATCAAGGTAGCGGCGGCCCTGGCTGTCGATCAGGTAGGGGCCGTCGCCCTTAACCGCAGTTGGATAGCCTTGATTGAGGCTGCGGTGGAATACGTGGCTCATGATGTTCTCCGGGATATCTGGTCAAGGGCCTGCTCCCTGGCCCAGGCCGAAGAGGGCAGTGATCAACTATGCCAGTTATCCGTGTGTCGCATTGCTGGCTACGGTCATCATGCTGCTGGGCACCTCTGTGGTTCTTAATTAGTTGAAGCGCCGCGGCCGAACGGGTGGCGTGTGGATTGCGCGGGTACTGCAGATCCTGTGGCAGTATGTCCGAAAAAGACGCCAGATAAGATTTGTTTTACTGCCCTCTGGGTGTCTGCTTTTGGCCCAGAGTGTGTAAAAGACTTGATTAGAGTATTCAACTTGGCGACTCTCCCTTCCAAACGGACCAGGTTGGCGCCCGAGACTGGACGATCTTGTCGGTCAGCAGCATCGAGTGCGGTCAGGGACCTGCTAATGCTCACTTCTATGTTCTCCATTCGCCGCTTCAGTGTGGTGCTAATGAAATTGTGCTTGAGATTATTAACCGCCTTGAGCTTACTGCCATCGTCTGCCTGTCGTGGCCTGGCTGCTAGTGCAATGGTTACCTGCTGATCCAGCGTTGCGGCTCGGCGTTCTGCTCGTGCTCTTAGTGCCATGCACCTATTGGTTTATCACCTTTAGCCAACTGGGGAAGGGTAGCGTACCTCGTGCAATAGCGGTCACACCCATCAACCTGTTGTTGCATCTGCTATTACTGCCATTCTATCTGTGGCTGATGCTGGGAGCCGAGCTTTCGGCTGCATTTGCACCTGCCGATATCTGGCCAGCATTGGTAGTGGTGCTGGGTCCGCTCGCCGCCGCCGCTCTGTCAGAGCGCTGATTTGAAGTCCGCACAAAACGTGCGCTAATTCGCTACCGGCTGGCTGGGAAGTGGCTGCCGTTGTGATCGTGGTGCAGTCGCTGGTTGAGCTCTTCGGGATGGTGTTTTACCTGCGGTGGGTACCCCGCAAGCTTTTTCGTGATTAACACATCATTCAACGTTTTCGGAACAGCGTTGTTACCCACTCTGGGCCATTGTGCGTTGATTTGTAACCCTCAGAAGGTATTGGCCCGGGTAACCGGTTCCCCTGCCATTGCATTGACCAAGGCCTGCGTCATCAAGCAATCGTCCAGGGCCCGATGGGCTCGGCCGACAGGAATGCCCTGCGCCCGGCATGCTTCAGTAAGAGCTTTCCAGCGCCATCCGTCAGCGCTTTGGGCGCAAGCTGTCGGTTCTTGCCAGAGCTGCGCGTAGGCTTGCATGACACACATCCATGATGTGCCGTTCGATAGCGCTATCCGGCTCGCTGTGTGCGAGCTGACAGTCGGCGATTCCAAGCCATAAAGGTGCGCCATAACATCGATCCGACCGAAGTCGAATGCAGCGCCGTAAGCGAGTACCGGTCGGCCCTTAATCAATTGCCATATCTGGTCATGCACCTCTGGCCAGCTTGGCGCGTTCGCGACCATATCATCCGTGATGCCGTGCACGGCCGTTGCCTCTTCGGGGATCGGAAGGGACGGTTTGATCAACGAATTAAACAACAACACTCCGCCCATGGTCATGATGGCTATTTCAATAATCTCCGCCGCCTCGCCCAGGCCGCAGGTCTCGCAATCAAGCACCAGACCGTCATGCAGAATCCAGCTACGCGCCTGATCAATTACCGACTGCTGCAAGGCATTGTAAGCCGGGAGGGAGGGTAACGTGGCGTAGTTCAATAAGGCGGTCATCTGACGGGTCCTGATAGGTGAAACGAGTAACTGCCCGACGCAGTACTCGGCCTGGAGAAACGAATGATGCGCTTCAATTAAGGCGGGTTGATTAAGGTCTCGTGACGCCGGCGTCACATTGCTAATGCTACGAGCCTGAGTTGGAGGATTTGGTTCAATGCTTGTTGGTCGGTGTGGCGAATTTGGCTATTTGCGCCACACATTGGCGCTAGCGTGGTGTTGGTATGGGCAGGCACCTGGCTTTTGGGTCATGGGCTTAAATCGGATACTCCACATACTGCGCCATCAGATTCGGGCGGGTCAGGGTGTTGATTCTATCTACCCGGCCGCGCATGTCGTGCTGCGCCTGTTTGAACGTCTCGTCGTCCATATCGATCCAGGAACGCGGGTTACGGCCTTTTGCCTTGTCGTGTTCAACCGTGGTCGGGTCGTTGTGGCGGTGCTCTTCAAATAGCGGTGCGTCCGGTAGTGGGTGGCTGGTGTCCATGTAGTTCTGGATAAAATCCCACAGCGCGAGCGGTTGGTTCACGGTGCGATCCGGCGGCTGGATGTCGCCGAAGTGAATGCTGATATCCGAATAGCGGTGCTCCAGGCTGAGCACGTTCATCGGTAAGCCCTGACGGTCAGGGGTGGTGTTGATATAGGCGTCGAACTCATGGAAGGGAGCGCGTTGTTCGGTGACTTCGCTTCGGTGGTACTTGAATACAGTGATCATGCCGGTGCGGCGATTGAGCTCCCATTTGGGGCCTTTGCCGGGCTTGGCCCAGAGGCGGGGGAATTTGTGGATGACTAGGGAGGCAATGTTCCACGTTAAAAGGGATGGCAGCCCTATAGCCAGAAACAATGCCTGAAAACTAGTCAGGAAATTTTCTAAAAAACCACCGCTATCCATAAAACCACTTGTAATTGCTACTAAAGATCCGAGGGCTAAGAAGATAAAGAAGACAACTTTCCCGAAAGCATGAAGGAAAAGCCATAACTGAGAACGCTTAGCCCATGGTGCATGTCGGTAATGCTCATGGTCGCAACGATCGTGAAAATCGATTTTCTCCATTGGTTTGGGCTTGTAAGTACCTTTGGCTTTCAATTCTGCTCTGCGCTTGTACTCTTGCTCCCAGAATCTCAAGCTTTTTGGCTCTGGCCGCATAAAGGTATCGGGCACGACCTCCTGAGTACTCCCCCAAGGCAAGCGCTGGCCAGTCAGTTTTTTGAGCCCTGAGCGCGCCTTCGCCTGTGGCTGCCGTTGCAGGCTATCGGGTGAATAGGATGTTGTGGAGTAGCTGGAGAGGGTCATCAGCCTGTGGCTCCTGTGACGCCATGGGTTTCTTGATCTGCCCATAGTGGTCGGTTTGTTCGTCTAAAATCAGGTTTGGTTTCTTGCTCCATGTTGATTGGAGCGGCCTTGGGCGCAAGCGCAGGAAACACCCAGGTTTTGTTCTTTTGATAGTCTTTTAGCCTGAACTGCGCCCTTACTTCCCAGTAGTAGTGGTCAGCATTCTGAAGGGAGTGACTATGCGGTGTGCTAGCAGGTGTGTTGACGTAGAGCACTCGGGCGTCACAGGTAACCTGTTGCAAGATAGGCGTACTGCGGTCCGGTTGATCTCTGCGTCTTACTCTATGGCCGAGGCCGTGATTGGTCGGTTGATAGCTGATTTCATTACGCACCAGCAGACAGCCGACAATACTGTTCCCGCTATCTAGCTCCGAAAACATGCCACTAACATTGGAGCGCACGGTGATTCGAGTGTTGGCGCGCATTTTAAGCATTTGTTCAGAGGTTGAACCATTTTCAATCATTGTTGGGTCAAAGTCCGGGTTGTCTTCTACCTGAATGCTAACGCCTGTAAGCAAGCCCACCAGGCGGTAGAGTGCCTCTTCAGGATCTTCCAGATGGCGCGAACGGGAGCTTGCCCAGGGCATGGCATCCGCCCGAGCACGTTCCGTGTTGCTGAATCCCCCTTCCTGGCTGAAGATGCTCCCGGCCAGCCAGTCTTCAAAGGCCGTATTACTGAAGCGTGCCACGATTAAGGCCCCTCCCAAAATCAAAGTTACGGCGATAACGCCCATCGGACCAAATAGCGCAGAGCCGGCAAACATTTTCTATATCGGCCTTGGAGCCTCGTTTGGAACCCCGTATGCGCGAGGATAACTTTATCCGTGGCAGGGTGCTTTCTTCTGGAGGAGAGCTGTAGTCGGCCAGGCTTGACCGCGAACTGCTTAGCGGTACTCCACAAATTGCGCCATCAGGTTCGGGCGGGTCAGGGTGTTGATTCTATCCACCCGGCCGCGCATGTCGTGCTGTGCTTGTTTGAACGTCTCGTCGTCCATATCGATCCAGTAACGCGGGTTACGGCCTTTTGCCTTGTCGTGTTCAACCGTGGTCGGGTCGTTGTGGCGGTGCTCTTCAAACAGCGGCGCATCCGGCAGCGGGTGGCTGGTATCCATGTAGTTTTGGATAAAATCCCACAGCGCGAGCGGTTGGTTCACGGTGCGATCCGGCGGCTGGATGTCGCCGAAGTGGATGCTGATATCCGAATAGCGGTGCTCCAGGCTGAGCACGTTCATCGGTAGCCCCTGACGGTCAGGAGTGGTGTTGATATAGGCGTCGAACTCATGGAAGGGAGCGCGTTGTTCGGTGACTTCGCTCCGGCGGTACTTGAATGCTGTGATCATGCCAGTGCCGCGGTTTAGCTCCCATTTGGGGCCTTTGCCGGGCTTGGCCCAGAGGCGGGGGAATTTGTGGATGACTAGGGAAGCGAGGCCCCATACTAAAGCGCAGGGAAGTAGAGTGAAAAGAATAGAAAATTCAAGTGACTCAAAGAAACCAGTAAAAAAGCTACTGTTTGAGGCAAATCCTTCTAGAAAAGCGACTATGCCCCCTACTAGGAGGAAAATGAAAAGCCCGCCTTTTCCAAAAGAAGCCAGATGTATCCAGAAATGGGTTCTAGTTGACCAAGGAGCGTGACGATAATGCTCATGGTCGCAGCGGTCATGAAAGTCTATATGCTCCAGAGGTGCTGGCTTATAAGTGCCTTTGGCCTTCAATTCCGCCTTTCGTTTGTATTCCTGTTCCCAAAATCTTAGGCTTTTGGGTGCCGGCTGCATAAAGCTATCGGGCACCACCTCCTGGGTATTACCCCAAGGCAAGCGCTGCCCCGTCAGTCGCTTTAGCCCTGAGCGAGACTTGCCTGGAGGCTGGCGCTCCAGGTTGGCAGGTGAATACGACGTTGTGGCATAGCTGGATTGGGTCATCAGCCGGTGGCTCCTGTGACGCCATGGGTATCGGGCACGCTACCGCCATACCGATCTGGAAAATCAGTAGGCAGTATGCGCTGGCGTGGTTATGTTCAACACCTCGCGGGCCTTTAATTATTCAGGCTACACTCGTTTCCGGTGTGGGCCTTTGTACCCTGCTTGGATCCTCGCCTGCGCGAGGATGACGTTATGCGGGGCAGGGTGCTTTCTTCTGCAGCAGCGCGGAGGCCGGGAGGCTCGACCGCGAATGGTTTAGTTGTATTCCACAAATTGCGCCATCAGATTCGGGCGGGTGAGGGTGTTGATTCTATCCACCCGGCCCAGCATTTCGTGTTTTGCCTTTTTGAATGTCTCGTCGTCCATATTGATCCAGTAGCGCGGGTTACGGCCTTTTGCTTTGTCGTGTTCAACCGTGGTTGGATCGTTGTGGCGGTGCTCTTCAAACAGCGGTGCATCCGGCAGCGGGTGGCTGGTATCCATGTAGTTCTGGATAAAGTCCCACAGCGCGAGAGGCTGATTGATGGTGCGGTCAGGCGGTTGGATGTCGCCAAAATGGATGCTGATATCCGAGTAGCGGTGCTCCAGGCTAAGCACGTTCATCGGCAGGCCCTGACGGTCAGGGGTGGTGTTGATGTAGGCGTCGAACTCGGGAAAAAGGGCGCGATGTTCCGTTGCCTCTTTCCCCTTATATTTGAAGACGGTAATCATGCCGGTGCGACGATTGAGCTCCCATTTCGGGCCTTTGCCGGGTTTTGCCCAGAGGCGGGGAAGCTTGTGAATTACTAGAGAAGCAAGGCCCCAAAAAACTAGGCATGGCAGAAGAAGTACAAGTGCTAGAGTCTTGACTGACTCCCAAAAGCCGGTAATGAAACCGGTTTGCGACACGAAACCAACCTGCAAAGCCGTTATGAGTCCTATCACAAGAAATATGAAAAAACCCACCTTTCCGAAGCTAGCCACATATATCCAGAAGTGCGTCCTAGTTGACCAAGGAGCGTGCCGGTAATGCTCATGGTCGCAGCGATCATGAAAGTCTATATGCTCAAGAGGTGCTGGCTTATAAGTGCCTTGTGCTAACTCCTGGTCTCGCTTTAAGCGTACGCTTTCCAAGTGGCGTAGGCTGGAGGGGCCTGGCGTCATAAAGCTGTCCGGCACTACCTCCTGGGTATTGCCCCAAGGCAGGCGCTGACCAGTCAGGCGCTTTAATCCTGAGCGAGACTTGCCCGGTGGCTGGCGGTGCAGGTTGGCGGGTGAATAGGCTGTTGTGGCGTAGCTGGAAAGGGTCATCAGCCGGTGGCTCCCGTGGCGGCATGGGTTTCTTGATCTGCCCAGAATGGTCGACCGATCCGGACATAATCGGGATCGGTTTCTGTCTCCATATCGATTGGAGTGTCCTTGGGGTCCGGCGCCGGAAAGACCCAGGTTGTGTTCTTTTGCTCGTCTTTAAGCCTGAACTGTGCTCTGACTTCCCAGTAGTATTGGTCAGCATTCCGAGAAGAGCCGCTATGGGGGGTGCTGACATAGAGCACGCTTGCGTCGGCCGTGACGTGCTCTAAAAGGGGGTTGCTACGATCTGGTTGGTCCCGGCGCCTGACTATGCGGCTGCGACCGTGCGTGCTTACTTCTTTACGTACCAGCAGGCATTTGACGATACTGGTTGCGCTGCCCAGATGCGAAGCCATGCCACTCAGGTTGGAGCGCACGGTTATCCGTGTGTTGGCCTGTTTTTTAAGCTCCTGTGCAGAAATGTGGCCATAAGCGGGTATGCTTGGAGCGTAGTCTGGATTGTCTTCCACCTGGATGCTGACGCCGGTAAGCAAGCCGACCAGGCGATAGAGTGCCTCGTCAGGATTTTTCAGGTGGTTTGAGCGCTCCCAGAACCTTAAATTCTCCTGGGGAGGCTCTATGTTGGTAAATCCTTCTTTTTTAGTAAAGACGCTACCGGCCAACCAGTCTTCAAAGGACGTGTTGCTCAAGCGTGCTACCAGTACTGCGCCGCCGATGATCAAGGCTACTGCGATTACGCCCATTGGGCCAAAGAGCGCTGAGCCGGCAAACAGCGGTGCGGCAGCGCCAATGAGGCCGCCTACGGTCATCATGGAGTGCCCCCAGACAGCATTGTCCGACCATTGGGCGGAATGGATGGCATCGGACAAGCTAATACCAGCAAAAATCAGGCCGGCGCTAACTTGACCCACCATCCGTACAGTCACAACATTGACGATGCTCTTGGCTAGCCGAGGACCGAGAAGCCTTGTAGCGAGGTCGTCGGAGATTGTTAGAGCAGTCCTGTTGGCGGTCCTGGCCAGTATCTGCTGATTGCCAGCAACCTTAGTGACCAATACCTCCAAAGCTATAACCAAGTCTAAGTTGGCGCTCGCCATGCCGGAGACCCCCCTGATCCCCCTTCCTTCCTGCGAATAGTTTGCGAGCTCTGACGCAGCTACCTGCACATTCCACGTCTCCATCATCAGAACGAGGCCAGAGAAAGGCCTGCTATTCAAGACCCTGTGTCCCGGGCCTTCCTTCCGTTGTTGAACGTCGCCGTCGGCATGCCGCAGAGCTCCGGCTAGTTGCTCGGAATTTGCTCGTGAGGCGAGCAGCGCCGAGCTAGCCAATGCTTCTTCGTTAACAGATTGACTGAGTTCTTTCAAAATACGTGCGGTTTCACTGGTACTTGGAACAGCTAAATAGACCCCTTTTTCCGGCACTATACGCATACGCGAACCGTTCGCCGCGCGGTCGTCGGTGGTAGCAATGCGGTTGCCTTGACCGTCCCGATATTCACCGAACACATTATCTTCAATCAGTCGGCGGTCGACTTCTGGCAAGTCTTCCAGGCCGAAGAGGTAGTACTCGGCGCCTCTGAACTTACCAGACCTGACAAAAAGCGCACCTTCAAAAGCCTGGGGCATGGTTTGGCGCAAATGTTCTAATGTCATGCCGTGCAGTTTGATTTTGACTTCTATGGCATGCTCGCTCAGATCTGTTCTGAGCCGGCTCTGGTCCTGGCGGACCTGGTCCACTGCGGCCCGATTTGCAGCTACGGTCTGGTTGCTGCTGTCGAGCTGGTTGGAGATATTCGCTGCGTGGTTCTCGGCGGCTTTGATTGAGCTATTCAATATTTCATTGATCTTGGACAGTACCGCCATTCCAGCCTTGAAAGGGGCGTGTGCGGTAAAGCTGTCCTGCAGCTCGCCGCTTGCCATCAGCGCTGCCAAGGTCATGCCATCCAGCGTTTCGCTCTCTTCATCTGGCGCATCCATGCCTTCCAGACGGGCCAGCACCGTTGCTCTGAAGCGTCCGTCGCCGTTATTTGGCTCTTCCTCGGCTGGCTTGATGTAATCAGCAAAGAGCTCGTCATACCTGATTTCTGGCCAGAGCATTGCGTGAAGGGGGTGGCTCTCTCTGTTGACGATTTCTGTGAGTAGCCGCTGCCCTGGATGCTGGCCCGGGGTATGCAGACGGAAGCCGCTCGCGGCGTCATGAATGTCGCCTTTGAGCGCCAGTGGGTCGAGTTGGGCTGGAGATGAGGCAATAGACGCCATGAGCTGAACTGAGAAGAGCATGGCTCCGCAGTATTCAAGGTTGTCCAAACTCAAGTGGTCGCCCATGCATTGCTGGGATTGGGGCAGATTCAGGCAATTGGTTAGTGCCAGTTGGGCGCTTTCCAGCAGCTTCCAGGCGTTGGCGCGCTCGACGGCTGCGGTGGCTATATTGATTTCGCGCTTTCCCTCCTCGCTCAGCTTGTTCTTGACGCTTTCTGCCAAGGGGTTCCTGTTGCCGCCAATGCGGTTGGGCACAGCCAGGTTCTGCAGCAGCAAGGCGCTGGTGTGGTGGGGGTGCTCCATGGCGAGGTTGGTGCAGTACTTCAGTAAGGTTTGCAGGCTGCCAATGCGTGAATGCAGGTGGCGCAAACGGTACATGGGATCAGGTAGCAGTACTGCATACAACTGACGGTCGCGCATGGACTGCAGGGCGTCGGGCTGGGTGTCCTGAGCTTGCCATACGGCGAGTGCGTCTGCCTCGCAGCCCTTATAGCACGCGTGCCAGGCTTCGGATTCGAATTCGGCTGGCGGGTTGCTGGCTACGCCTTTACGCCAGTTTTCAGTGGCCTGGCGCGTGCTTGCGAAGGCTTGTTCCGGATAGGCGCCAGTTAAGTCGCAGAGCATGCGTGCCGGTTGGTCGAGCAGCCGTTCGTGGCCTGGCTGGCGCTGACGTTGGGGCGCGCAGAGGTTAACTGGAAAGGCGTTTGACCTCATGCTGTAGCGTGTTTGTACGGGAGATTTGCTGTGATTGTGCTGGCCGCCATGCTGGGCTTCGAGCAAGGTTAGGCCTGCGGGGGCATCGGCCCAGCGTTGCTGCCAGAGGGATTCGCTTACCAGTAGTCTAGGCATGCTCACGCGGGGGCTGCGATAGTTCTCATGCCGTTCATAGCGTTTAAGTCGAGCTGCGCTCAGTTGTACTTCGGAAAATATCAAGTCAAGCGAGCCGGCCCAACTGCCATTCCACTGGGAGGGCAACCAGATGTCTTCCAGTGCTACGCCGGTGGCTGGGCGCTTGCCATTGGCAAAGCCGTGTTCGTTACGAAAGGATGCGACGTCTACATCGAAATAGCGTGTGCCTTCCTCGGTAAAACGGACTTCAAGCTCGCGCCAGAGTTTGCCCCACACGAAGACGTAGATATAGCCGCTGCGGACCAGTACGGGTATGCCGGAATCATCTTGCTGTTTGATGCTCGGCAGTGCCGTGCAAGGTACAACAGGCACAATCTGGTTGAGCTGTGCTTCGTCCTGGCGAGGGGTGGCGCGCAGGTCGGTCAGCAAAGGCAGACGGATAGGGGCACCAGATTCGGTGGCAATTTCCAGATACAGGGACTCGCCTGGCTGTTCTTCCCAGTCCCATATTTTCAATAGACTGGATACACCCTCGCCGGAGATCTCTTCCTCTTCTACCGCTGCGGTAATGGCGTCGAGAGGCTGCCCTTCTGCGTCGCAAATCAGCAGCTTCTGGGTATCGGGATGTTGTTTGCCGATGATTTCAACGATTAACTTGTCCGGCTCGCAGGCCGGGCCGTTGTCGAGAATACAAACATTGCAACTCATCCGTGCTGCTCTCCTTGCACCATTGTCTGGCTATCCAGCCAGGCGTTCAGCGATTTCTGTTCGGTATGTCCGGCAGCCATGCCGGCTTTGATCCAATCGAGTACTTGCGTCATTTCATAACCCTTGTGGCTGGCAAGCCAGCGCCAGGCAAAATGTTCGTAGCCTTGATCTACCAGCCGTTGTAGCTGGGTTTCATTCAGAGAGAGGGGCGCCGAAGATGCTTTGGCCTCCGCCTGCTGCACCTGTGTGAGCCGGTGCCATTGTTCACTGCCCCCGGCTTCGTCAGCCCAGGTTCCGCCATACCAGGTGATTTCACTGATAGGGCCCAGCCAGCGCGCTTGCAGATCCCCGGTACAGGTGGGTAGCAGGTAGCTGGCCACGCGGGGGTCGTAGTAGCGCAGCAGGGCTTTGCGACCCTGCAGAAAGCGGGCTTCAAGCAGTCCGCGCAGTTGGTCGAGCAAGGCCGTGCGTGGAGCATGGGTAGCTATCAGCAGGCCGGACAGTTTTTGCGGATCGCTTGCGAGACTGGGAACCAGCTTGCCGCGGGCTGACAGCTTGAACAGCAGTGGTGACTGACTGGCCTGTGCGGCAAACGAAGTATCTTCAAACAGCTGAACTGGGTCAGGGTCTGGTTCGTGCTCGTACAGTGTTTCCAATAAACCTTTTTGTGGTTCGGCCAGCCAGTACAACTGGCCCTGCAGATCAGGCATCTGATCCATACGTTGATAGCTCATACTTGGACCTAAGCTCCCTTACGGCATGGGCAATCAGCAAGGGGACACTGAGCCGGGGTGCCGCCTTTGGGCTTTTGGCAAAGCTCGACAAAGGGCGTGCTGTCCTGGCGGGCCTCTTTGAGTCGGAAAGACAGAACGCCTCCTGCTTCATCACTATCCGCTGCCAACACATCCACTGGCAGCGCAGGTGCAGCACCGCTCCCTGAGCCGGCGCTACCGCCAGAATTGATCTTGACGCTGGGGCCGACCAGGGTGACGCCGCTGGGGTCGAGTTTGACGAAGCTGCCGCCGACCTTGAAGGTGATCTCGCTGCCTGCGTCCAGGACGATTTTCATGCCGCTGGAGAGGTGGATTTCCTGTCCGGCGTCGATGAACTGGCCAGTGCCGAGCTTGACGTGTTGGCTGGTGCCTACCGTCAGGTGGTCATTGGCCTTGATCTCAGTTTTGCGTTCGCCGTGGGTGGTGTGGTGCTCTTCGGCCATGAATTCCGAGTAGCTGTTGGCTTCTACACGGTCGTGGCGTTCGTTGCCGACGCGGATCTTCTGGTCGTTCTCGATGTTCTCGTCCCAGTCGCGCTGGGCGTGCAGGTAGATCTGTTCTTCACCCTGCTTGTCTTCGATGCGCAGTTCGTTGTAACCGCCACCGCCACCACCCGGTGCACTGCTCAGGGTCTTGAATACGCTACGGGTCTTGTTTGCCGGCAGCTCGTAAGGTGTCGGATGAGTCTTGTGGTACAGGCAGCCGGTGACCAGGGGTTGGTCCGGGTCGCCTTCGAGGAAGGTAATGAGCACTTCCATACCGATTCTGGGGATGGCGATGCCGCCGTAGCGGTTGCCTGCCCAGCTGGATGACACTCGGAGCCAGCAACTGGTTTGCTCGTTGCCCTGGCCTTCACGATCCCAGTGAAACTGCACCTTGATGCGGCCGTATTCATCACAGTGGATCTCTTCGCCTGCCGGGCCGGTGACCACTGCAGTCTGGCTGCCGAGGACTTTGGGTTTGGGATGTTGCAGTTGCGGCCTGAACGGCACATCCCAAGGGGTCGCGGTGAACTGGTTGCGATAGCCCTGAGTGAAACCGTCTTCAGCTTTGACATCACTAGTGACCGACTCTTCAAGTACCTGCGGCTGCTTTCCTTCGTGATGCAGGCCGGTGATCAGCCACAGGTCATTCCAGTCGGTTCTGGGATGTTCAGACAAAGTCAGAAAGTGGCCGCTGACGAGGGCGGGCACGTCGCTTTTGCCTTCGGCCAGGCGATAGTCGCTGCG
>NZ_AROI01000025.1 GCF_000410875.1 Halopseudomonas pelagia CL-AP6 | reverse complement strand
TACTACCACTGATCCCGGAGAGACCTATGCTGACTCACAACACACTCAACACCCTGCGCCACCTCAAGCTAACGGGCATGTGCGACGCCTTGGAACAGCAGCGGGCGCAGCCCGCAACCCATGACCTGGCGTTCGAGGAGCGCCTGGCCCTGCTGGTAGACCGGGAAGTGCTGCACCGGGAGAACCGTCGGCTGGACCGGCTACTGAAGGCTGCTCGCTTGCGCGTGCAGGCCTGCATCGAAAACATCGACTATCGCCACCCGCGAGGGCTGGAACGTTCCCGTATGGCAGGCCTGGCCAGCTGTGACTGGATCGGTCAATCGCTGAATCTGTGTATCACCGGTCCCACCGGCTGTGGCAAGACATGGCTGGCTTGCGCCCTGGGCAACCAGGCCTGCCGCCAAGGGCTATCCGTCCGCTACTTGCGGGTGCCACGGCTGTTCGAGCAAGTGCGGATCGCCCACGGCGATGGCAGCTACGCCCGCCTGATGACGCAGCTGTTGAAAACCGATCTGCTGATCCTGGATGACTGGGGCATGCAGAAGGTCAATGCCCAGCAACGACAGGATCTGATGGAGGTGATCGAGGACCGTCATGGACGTGGCTCAACGCTCATTGCCAGCCAGCTACCCACCGAACACTGGCACGACTACATCGGCTCCGCCACGCTCGCCGACGCCATCCTGGACCGGCTCCTGCACGGCGCCCACCGGCTCAATCTGAAGGGAGAATCACTGAGAAAGGCTAACGCTCAAAACGCGGTATCGATTGACCCATCGTGACCGCTCAGAGTACAAAACCCGTTCCAGCGTGAAGGCCGTGTGCAAATCGGTCACGATCACCGGTATGACCGGTCACGTTCGCCGGAATACGCAGTTTTGGGGTGTGGTCCTAGAAGCCCGTGGTCGCTTCCCAGCATCAGCGCCGCACGGGTAAAAAGGTCCGCAAAGTGAATGCAGTACTGCAGCATCCAGAATTACCTGGATACTGGCCAACATCGACCGTGAGGTTATTGGCAGTGCAGAGGTACAGATCATCGAAGGCAAGACTGCCGACATCAATGGCGCCAAACTCTGGCGAACCGCACATTACCATTTTGACTCGACAACACTTATAGTGCTGCGCACGCTTAACACTGTATTTATATACAGCTTTCAATCCGATCCGTACACTCACGTCTAAACCGATCTAAACGCTCTCGACACGAAAGGCATTCTGTTATGTTACATTGGCAACATAACAGAGCGGGGTGAAAAATGAGTGTCGGCACAAGTGGGCGGATCGTCGTTGAGATCGACCCTGGGGTAAAAAGGGACCTGTATACGGCCTTAAGCCGTGAAGGCAAAACCCTAAAAGGGTGGTTTTTAAGTCGCGCAGAAGAGTACATCTGCGACAGTGGGCAATTGTCCATATTTGAGAGAGATCATGACAGTGACGCAGAATCGTCCAATCGAACTGAAGAGTAACTTAATAGATGAAAGAGCGAACGCGACAAGTGGGCATGCCAATTTGAGCTATGACTTCGGAGGCAACGCCGACGCCAAGGTAACCCATCAGAAGCCGAAAACGGAGCCTGAAGAAACTAAAGTGCGTAAGTTGGTTTCTCTTTTTAGTGGCGGCGGTGGACTCGACTTAGGCCTTGAAGCGTCCGGTTTTGAAACCGTTTTTGCAACCGACATTGATTATCATAGCTGCCAAACGCTACAGAACAGCAAGGAATTTTGCAAAAGCAAAGGAATTCCCTTCTTGAAATCTGCATCGATACGGCAAGCGGATGTTACGGAGCTGACTTCTCAAGAGGTGATGGAGGCGGCAGGGGTCTTAAAAGGTGAATTAGACCTGATGGCAGGCGGCCCTCCATGCCAGGCCTTTAGCGTGTTCGGGAAACGACGCGGGGTAAATGATCCACGAGGTCTCCTCGCATACGAGTATCTTCGGCTAATAAGCGACATTCAGCCAAAAGCGTTTATATTCGAGAACGTATTTGGTTTGTTTACAATTGACGGGGGTGAAACGTTTAAGCAACTTTGTAAAAAACTCGAGGCCCCCGGTAAAGACGTTAATTACACTCTCTCGGTGTTTCGCCTCAATGCTGCTGACTACGGGGTTCCACAGTTCCGAGACAGAATTTTTATCGTAGGCAGTCGCGATGGCAAGAAGCTAAGCTCCATCCCAAAAATATGTACGCAGTCTCCATCGCTTGTTGACGAGAGTCTAGGAAAATTTTTACCGTATCGTACAGTGACGGATGGATTAAGAGGACTGCCTCCTCTCGGAGAAAAGCTCGCAAACCATACGAGCAGAAAGCACAGCGAACGCATAATTGAGCGATATAAGAATCTAGCATTCGGTGAGCGAGATTCGAAGACCAGAATAAACAAGCTTCACCCTGAAAAGCCAAGCTACACAATTATTGTGGGGTCGGACAAAGGTGGCGGAAAAGGTCATGTTCACCCGACAGAGCCTCGTGAGGTGTCACCTCGGGAGTCTGCACGCATGCAGACATTCCCTGACTGGTGGTCGTTCTCTGGCACGTCAAGACATCCGATTCGGCAAGTTGGAAACGCTGTCCCTCCGTTATTAGGGGCGCTAGTGGGACGTGAACTAATGCAAAATTTGTTTGACGGCGAACGAAGAAGTTTAAAACAGATTATTTCGCTCCTCGGACAGGAGCATCTTTTTACGGGGAACATAGATGACTTATGAAGCCTGGACAAAGATAGATTCGGGGTCTGAAGGCGCGTGGGCTCCAGATGTCTGGCTAGGTGTGATTGAGATAATTTCTCGTCACGAAGGCGAGACAGTGTATGACCAGCAGGCCCCTATATATGAAGAGCTGCAAGAAAGGTTTCCATCATTAAAATGGGTGGATAAAGATCAGGATACAGGGGTTTTCAGGCCGTACTTCCGAGATTTTTCAAAGGCGTGGACCAACACTAAAGTCGCGTCCTTCGACACGACCTTCAGATTAACACCTCAGGGGCGTCGGATCGCAGAAGGCTCATTGAGCGCACGCGAACATTTGATCGCGGTCTGTGAGCACTACTCCGAGAACGACGAATATCCTTTTAGAATTTTGGCTGAAGCTTTTTTAAAAGCTGGACGACCATTATCTCTTGCAGAAATTTTTTTTGGAATTGAGACAGCATATCGCCCAGGGAAAGATCAATTAGTAGAAACTCTTTCACTCGCCAGCTCTACAAATCATCCAGCAATTAGTGGAGTCGCTGAAAGAAGATTGAATCTGATGCTGGCTCTCTTGGAGCGTACCGGGGGAATAGCAAAATCAGGCACGGGCTCTAAAGCTGTATGGAGGTTGTGGGATAAAGACACTCTATCAGAAATAAGTAAAGACCTTTCTACGCCAGGCATTCCTGCTCAACAAGAACACAGTATTACCGGTGCAGATAAAGCATTCGTCGATGCTGCGAAATTCGCAAACCTTTCGTTTGCACCCTCTCTATCTCTTAATACTGTTGCATCACTGCTTGCCAAACCGTTTCTTATTCTCACCGGACTTTCTGGATCGGGGAAGACAAAGCTCGCACACGCATTCGCTGCATGGATGTCAAGCACCCCCGAGCAATATCGAATAGTTGCTGTTGGAGCCGACTGGACTTCCAATGAAAGTGTTCTTGGTTATGCGGATGCCCTTCAAAAAGGTCAATATTGCAAACCGACAAGCGGAGCACTGGACATCATTCTGAGAGCTTCGAACGATAGCAAGAGACCGTATTTTCTTATTCTCGATGAGATGAACTTATCTCATGTGGAACGCTATTTTTCTGATATCTTATCCGCAATTGAATCCCAACAAACTATCGCACTTCATTCTTCAGAATCAGACTTAATGAGTGGCACTGGTGGAGAGGGCGTGCCACCTAGAATTAAATTCCCGCAAAATCTTTACATAATCGGCACCGTTAATGTAGATGAGACGACGTATATGTTCTCGCCGAAAGTTCTGGATAGATCCAATGTGATTGAATTTAGGGCTTCCTCAGCAGATATAAGCTCGTTCCTGGAAAGCCCACAAGCAGTTGATATCCATGCATTAGCTGGCCGGGGGGCTATCTATTCCCAAGCGTTCATTACTGCCAGCAGTATTCAGAAACTAGATCTTGAGACTCTAGATGCATCGATAGCTGGGCATTCTAATATCAAACTTGATTTGAATCAGAGGCTGACTGAAGCTTTTAATCATCTGGCAGCTATCGGTGCTGAGTTTGGCTTTAGGACGGCACTTGAGATCACTCGCTTCACTTATTTCCACGCACAACTCACTGGACCAGGGTGGAAACTAAACGATGCATTGGATGCTCAAATTTTACAGAAACTTCTGCCGAAACTGCACGGATCCGAACGACGATTAGGTCCAGTGCTCGATACTCTGAGTGAATACTGCGAGAAGTACGACTGTCAACACAGCTTACAAAAAATACGTCGCATGCAAGAGCGCTTGCAAGATGGCTTTACGAGTTTCGCTGAGGCGTAAATGGCGAAATTATCTTCCTGTGTATCCGTTATTTTTTCTGGCCCAAGTGCGGCGCCATTAACTATGTCCATCTATGCGCCACCTGGCAAAGATGAAGCAATTCAGCGCCTGACTTACGATGAGTCAGTTGTCTTTGGTGAGGAGGCCGTACAGCTTCTCGAAGGCCTGCGGTATGAATACGAGATTTCTCAACCGGACCTTAGATTAGCCGAAGACTCCGGCAGTGGTGTGGTATTTCCAAGCTCGAACCCCAAGCTGGCTTATACCGGAACCATAGTGACTGGATTGCACACGGGGCGGCTTGGATTACTCGTTAAAGATAAGTATGGAAGCGTTCTGGGCACTGCTGCTTTAGAGATCAGGCCGCGCAAACTTGGCCATCGTGAGCATTACAGGCAGATGCTTGATGAGATAACGGAAGTTTGTGTCGATCTAGCTATGGATCTGAGAGCGCCTACCCATTTAAAAGCGTGCCCGTCTCCCGGAAAATCTTCGCAGACCATACACCAACGGTTTGCCTTTTTGCGAACCCTAATTGGCTCGCGCCAATTTAAAGATGCCCTTGCGAGGATAGCGTCTCACCCACACAAACGGTGGGAAACTGAAGAGCAAGATATTGACGTTCGGCGATCTTTTCGTCCGAACGCAAAAACAATGCGCACAATTTCCAGATCTTCTCGCCGTGTTCCCGTTCCCCTTAGTCATCCTTTGTCGAAGTTATTGCCATCAGTTCCAGAGCGCATTCCAACATCTAGGAATACTCAAACAGAAGACACGAGTGAAAACCGTTTTATAAAATTTATACTCGAAAATTTTTTAGCGTTTTTGAGAAGCATGGATCAAAGGTTGGAGGTAATTGAGGCCTCAAGGGCGCATAAGGGCCTTAAGCGAAGCGAGGCAGACCACAGACTTCGAACGCAAATCGCAAGTTTGGAGGGATCTCTATTGTATTCTCTTAAATCAAGTTTTTTCCACAACCTATCGAGGATGAGTATTCTTCCACTAGGAAGTCCTGTTCTTCAAAGAAGAGCCGGCTATCGCGAGGTTTTTCATTCTTGGCTAAAATTTGACGTAGCCGCCCGGCTCGTATGGCACGCTGGGGAGGATGTATACGGAGCTGGGCAGAGAGACATAGCAACCCTGTACGAGTATTGGGTGTTCTTTAAGTTGTTGTCTATTTTTGCCGAGTATTTTCGGTTGAGCAAGCCTCTCTCCCAAACCCTAATAGAAGAGACTGAGGATGGTTTCGGGGTGAAGCTGAAAGCCGGGGAGCACCTAGCGTTTGACGCTACCCTCAACATTCACGGACGCAGCTTGCGCGTGCAGTTCGGCTATAATCGGACATTTAGCAGTAACCGGAAGC
The DNA here is from genome assembly GCF_000410875.1 of Halopseudomonas pelagia CL-AP6. Classification (GTDB taxonomy): domain Bacteria; phylum Pseudomonadota; class Gammaproteobacteria; order Pseudomonadales; family Pseudomonadaceae; genus Halopseudomonas; species Halopseudomonas pelagia. Next base: position 113,649 of record NZ_AROI01000025.1, on the reverse strand, counting down.
GCGACCAGACAGGATCATGGACTGAGAGAATGCGCCCGGATTACACATTAAGCCTTTGGCCTAGTCAGATAGGTGATAGCGAAATCAGTGCAGACGAGGCCGAGCGACAGGAGCTAATTGCGCACCTTCATTTCGACGCCAAATATCGTGTTGATGACATACAAGAGATCTTCGGGAAAGAAAGTGGAACTCTTCAAGCCGACGGCGAAATGCCGGGGGCTAGCAAATACAAGCCCGACGATCTTTTGAAAATGCACGCTTATCGTGATGCTATCCGCAGGACACATGGCGCTTATATCTTATACCCTGGTGATACGCATAAAAACTGGGCGGAGTACTGCGAAATTCTACCCGGCCTCGGTGCTTTTCCACTACATCCTGGATCTGATAATCAAGCACTTAAAACTTTCTTAAGCAAGGTTGTTGAGCACGTCTCTGACCGTGCGACCCAGAGGGAACAAAACGATTACCATAATTTCCGAATACATAAAACCCGCAACGCAGCGGGATTGTTTATTCCACTTCAAGAGTTCCATAACGATACGGGTGAGCGTCTTCCGCCCCCCTCAGATAGGTTTGTTCTAATCAGTACTGCGATCAGCCGACCCCACTTCGAATGGATGAAGCGCGAGAATAAGTACACGCTCCGAATAGCGAATAGCGGTGACCTCTCTGCGCTACAGCGCCGGCTGATAACAGCTCACTATATATTTATTTGTTCCCCTGATTTCAGTCCCTCGAATTTTTTCGCTGAATTGTGTAGCACTGGCGTAAGGGTCCAAACCGCGGAAGCGATGTCAGCGGCCGGTTATCCCGCCGTACAAAGTGATGCGCTCTACCTTGTCTGTGATTTTAATATAGCGCCTGAACTCGACTTGTTTGTGGACAAGTCCTGTGTTCCTAGCGAACATGAGATCATTAGTCTTAGCGAGTTTTTTTCAACCTATAGCTAGTGATGGCGATCTTTGTAGTGGTCAACTGATTCCGGACAGTGGATAAAGTTTTTCCTCTGCCTTGGCAGGTGCTAAACCATCATTGAATTGATGTGGTCTTAGCCAGTTGTACCGTGTCATCAGGTAATAGCTGATGTCTCGCTGTGCTTCTTTGAACGTGGCGTATCCGGTGCTTGGTATCCATTCTGACTTCAAGCTGCGGAACAGCCGCTCCATGGGCGCGTTATCCCAGCAGTTGCCCCGTCGGCTCATGCTTTGCCTCATACGGTAGCGCCATAACCGTTGCCTGAATTTGCGGCTGACATACTGGCTTCCCTGGTCCGAGTGAAACATCACGTCCTGAGGCCGGGCTCGCTGTTCATAAGCCATATCCAGCGCTCTTATGACCAGCTCTGCATTCGGGTGACTCGATAGCGCCCAGCCCACAACACGACGGCTAAACAGATCCAAGACGACGGCAAGGTAACACCAGCGTCCTTGACGCCCAAATATAGGTAATGTCGCCACACCAAGCCTGGTTAGGCGCTTGCACGGCAAACTCTCTGTTCAGATGGTTCGGGATATCCACTCGCTCAACGGTAGCGGACTTGTACGCATGACGCCCTGGCTGCTTGGATACCAACCCAAGATCGCGCATGAGGCTTCGAACCTTGAACCGGCCAATTTGATACCCTTCTTCGCGCATCGATCCCATGATCGTTCTGCTACCCGCAGAGCTCCGGCTCTCGTTAAACAGCTGATTTACCTTACTGCGCAGCATCAATTTCTCGGGATCAATTTGCTTCCGTCGACGCCGGGAATCGTAGTAGCTGGATCGGGAGATGCCGAACGCTTCACAGACCAGTTCAACAGGCTCATGCTCACTTAACCGGTCTATCAACGCGAACGATCGAGCTCGTCCGCCATCAAGAGAGCAGTAGCCTTTTTTAATATCGCTTTCTCCCGTTCAAGCCGATTGATCTGGGCTTCGAGCTCCTGAATCTTCTGTTGCTCTGGGGTTAAAGCTTTACCCTTGGGCGTGCCGCCGTCGCGCTCGGTTCGTAACTGGTCGACCCAGCGTCGTAGTGCTGTTTCTCCAACTCCCAGGGACTTGCTTGCCTCTATGACCGAGTATCCCTGGTCTAGAACCAGCAACGCGGCATCGTGCTTGAACTCAGTTGAAAACGTACGACGTTGTCTTGTCATGGAACACCTCAGCTATGGCGGTAAATTTACCACCCATTTCGGTGTCCGGGATTAGTAGACCACTACAAGGTGCATCGTCAAGGGCCGCTAATCATTACCAATCGGTGCTTGGGAGCCTGAATCAACTCGTGAAACTCTGAGGGGTAGAACCATCGCGGTATCAACGGATGTCACCAGTCAGTAAATCCTTTTGAATGACTTTCCCATACGAGCCCTGCACCTCTTTGATCGCTGCGTCAGCTTCAAATTATCTAATTGGGGGCGAGATGACCTCCAAGCTGCCTGCCACAGCCTCGATTGAAAAGAAATTGAAACCTATATCACCCACATGAGCATACCCAGCCGGTCGGCTCAACCGGCTCTGCATGAGGTGATTTTTCGTGATCCCATCCTGTCCTGTCTGTCATTCCCATAGCGTGCAGCGCTGTCACTACGGCAAGCGTATCGGCGGCGCTGTGGGCACAGTTGCTGGCGCACTGAGTGGCGCAGCCGGCTCCGCCAAAGGGGCCGTGCAAGGCGCTCGCGTTGGCGCTGCGGTGTTCAGCATCGCTGGTCCAGCAGCTACGGCATCCGGTGCCGTGCTTGGCGCCATCAGCGGCGCGCTTATCGGCTGTATTGCCGGCATCCGCCTTGGCACTGTTCTGGATGAAGAACTGCTCTGCCACCACCGCTGCAACGACTGCTCCAACCACTTCTAAGCGCATCCCTTTCCTCTTACCACCGCCCTACCCGGCTTTTGATTCCGGATGGGCACTTATGCCCTTTATCAGGAGATTTTCATGACACATCACATCGAGAACATGGCGTTTGTTGGCGCTACCCCCTGGCATGGGCTGGGTAGTCAGTTGTCCCAAAACCAACCGTTGGAGATCTGGCAGCGCGAAGCCGGGATGGACTGGCACATTGAGGAGTCCCCGGTGCGCTTTGTTGCTGGCGCGAGCTCTCACCTGGGCAGCATTCATTCCTACCCTGAACAGAAAGTGCTCTATCGCTCTGACACCAAAGCGCCGCTGTCCGTTGTGTCCAACCGCTACAAGGTAGTGCAGCCCAATGAGGTGCTGGAGTTCTATCGCGACCTCACCGAGTACGCCGGTTATGAGCTGGAGACCGCGGGTGTGCTCAAGGGCGGCAAAAAGTTCTGGGCGCTTGCTCGCACCGGCCAAAGCAGTGTGCTCAAGGGTCGTGATGAGGTGAACGGCTACCTGCTGCTAGCCACTTCGTGTGACGGGACCCTGGCCACGATGGCCACCCCAACAACCGTGCGAGTGGTCTGCAACAACACCTTGGCCATCGCCGTGAATGGCGCTTCTCAGGCCATTCGGGTACCGCACAGCACCGAGTTCAACTCACAGCGAGTCAAGCAGCAGCTCGGCATCTCGGTTTCTCAATGGAGTGAATTCATGTACCGCATGAAAACCTTGTCTGAACGCAAGGTGAAGCCGAAGGAGGCCCTGCGGTACTTCCTGCAGGTGATCTGCAGCACGGACACCGACCTGGAGGACCGTAAGCAGTTGCCGCAGCACCGGGCACTGCAGAAGGTTCAGGACTTGTATCAGGGCCAGGGACGAGGCGCGCAACTGATCTCAGCACAAGACACAGCCTGGGGCCTACTCAATGCGGTAACCGAGTTTGTTGATCACGAAAAGCGTGCTCGCAGCACCGACCACCGCCTGGATTCTGCCTGGTTCGGCCAAGGCGCCGCACTGAAACAAAAAGCGCTGGATCACGCCATCCAGTTGGTCGCCTAAACCAAGCACTCAATCCCTGCCCTTAACGACATAAAGCCCGGCCAGTTCTGCTGACCGGGCTTTTTTGCGTCTGGGTGTTCACACAACGTTGGAGTAAATCACATGAAAACGGAACAACACTTACCCACGCCCCCGAGAAAAGGCACTGCGCTACGCCTGGTCAGCACCACCAATCTGGACCGCGAGCAATGGCTGACCGTACGCAAAGGTGGAATCGGTAGCTCAGACGCCGCTGCCGCCGTGGGACTGAACCCATACAAATCGCAGCTGGCGCTATGGCTTGAGAAAACCGGGCGTGACGCTGCGATGCCGCAGATTGACGCTAACGACGACGGCACACCGGCATTCTGGGGCACCATTCTCGAACCCATTGTTGCAACTCAATACAGCAAGCGCACTGGCCTGAAGGTGCGCAAGGTGAACGCCGTACTGCAGCACTCAGACCCGGACCTGCGCTGGATGATGGCCAACCTCGACCGTGAGGTGGTCGGCTCAGCCGAGGTGCAGATCCTGGAGTGCAAAACCGCTGGCATTAACGGCGCCAGGCTGTGGAAGGATGGCGTGCCGGAGTACGTGCAACTGCAGGTGATGCACCAGCTGGCAGTGACCGGTAAGCAGGCAGCGGATGTGGCTGTGCTGATTGGCGGTCAGGATCTGGAGATTCATCGTATTGAGCGTGATGAAAAGATGATCGCCAACCTGATCGAGCTGGAACGTCGCTTCTGGCAATACGTTGTCGATGATACGCCGCCACCGGCTGATGGCAGCGATTCGGCAGATCAGGCACTGCGTTGCCTCTACCCTCAGGACAATGGTCGCACGCTTGATCTGAGTGGCAATCCCGCGCTCAGCGTGGCGTATGTTGAGCTGAAGGCCCTCAAGCAGACCATCAGCAAGCAGCAACAACGGGAAGCTGAGCTGAAGCAGGTACTGCAACAGGCCATGGGCGACGTCAGTCGTGCCACCTTTGCCGGCGGCCAGATCACCTGGAAACGCAGCAAGGACAGCACTGTGCTGGATACCGACAGCCTGCTCAACGATAACCCCGACCTCAAAGCCCGCTACAGCAAAGTAAAGGAAGGCAGTCGCCGCTTCCTGATCAGTTAACACCTCTCCAACTCCCGCCACTACCACCTCCCCTCGCCTCGGGCAGCTCTCGCTGTTCGGGGCTTTTTTACGTCTACAGGAGTATCGCCATGCTTAAAGGTCTCGCTATAACGCCGCCCGTGCTGGGCCGAATCGCTATCGGAAAAGTCATCGAAAAGAAAGGCAAACGCTTACCCGAGAAGGATGACCAGTTCACCCTGACCTCGCAGGTGCAGCACGACGGTCAATGGTTGCTTCACCCATTGGACAAAACGCTGCGCACTGAGGCCGGAGACAAACTGCGTAGCATTCCCGTCCGCTTGTTGTTCAACGATCCAGACCTGAACTTTCGGGCGCAGTACGCCTTGTTTGATCGCACCTCTGGTCGACCGCTGTGTGTCGGCGACGGCGAGCACTGCAAGCGCCGCTGCAACGAAGGCATCAAGGCACTGCCATGCCCATCACCGGATGGCTGCCCGTTGGCCCAGGGCGGTAACTGCAAACCCTACGGGCGCTTGAATGTTGCCATTGGGGATGAGGATCCGCTCGGCAGCTTTGTGTTCAGAACCACCGGGTACAACAGCATCCGTACCCTCTATGCTCGTCTGCAGTACTTTCAGGCGTTGTCTGGAGGCCGGCTGGCCTGCTTGCCGTTGGAACTCCGTTTACGCGGCAAGTCCACCCGCCAGAGCCATGGCACTCCCATCTACTACGTCGACCTGACCGCACGCCAGGGCATGACGCTTGAAGAGGCGCTGCAGCAAGCACAGACAATTGATCAGGCTCGCCATGAGGCAGGCTTTGATCAGCCGGCACTAGATGCAGCAGCCCGCCAAGGGTTTGCCAACGGCGCCTTTGAAGATACCGAGGACGAAAGCCGCCAGGTACTGGAGGAGTTCTACCCCGACGGTAAACCAGAACGCACCCGCAATACCTCACCCGAAGCCCCACCCAGCCTACAGGCACGTCTGCAAGCACGTGCTGACGGCACCGCTTTACCACCCTCAACTCAGGCCCCGGCCTGACCAAGCCTCTCAGGAGAAATACCATGTGCACTACCCAACACACCGAGGCCTGCCAGGCCAGCGGCGGCCTGCCTGTGTCTGAAAGCCAGGTACTGAGCTGGGCCGAAGCCATACTGCAGGCACGCTTTGCACGCTGTAGCTACCTGACCAGTCCTGCGTTGGTAAGGGACTACCTGCGTATGACGCTGAGCACCGAAGAACGTGAGGTGTTCGGCATCATCCTGCTCGACAGCCAGCATGGCGTGCTGCGCTTTGAGCGGTTGTTCTACGGCACCATCGACAGTGCCAGCGTGTATCCGCGTGAGATCGTGAAAGCGGCGCTGAACAGCAATGCCGCCGCTGTGATCCTTGCGCACAACCACCCCAGCGGCAACCCCGAACCCAGTCAGGCGGATATCGCACTCACCCAGCGTGTGCAAACAGCCCTGCAAACCATTGACGTGCGCCTGCTCGATCACCTGGTGGTCGGCGGTACCACGTCTGTCAGCCTCGCCGAACGCGGGCTAATTTAACCTTTACTTCTCGGAGAGGTCAGCATGCCTTCTACCCACTGTTGCGCCTGTGGTGCAGCGACATCAATACATCGACACCATCTTTATCCACTGGCATTGGTAGCGGCCCTACTGGATTGCACCCTGCGCCACTATCAGCACTCGGCCATCAAGGAGGTGCCAACTGATCAACCCTGGACCAGCCTCGCCAGCATGGCAGAGCTGATACCGGTCATCGCCGCCAACCAGAGCGCCAGCAAGCAGCAGGCCCGCGAGCTGGCCGATGTCATGCAGCGCAACTGGTTCGGTAGTTTTGATCGGTTGTGCTTGAGCTGCGGGATCATGGAAAGGGATGAATCATAAATACCACGTGTCGGCATCCAGGCTTCAAGGAGCGATGTGCTGGCCTTAGCAGGCCAGCCGTTCGCTCAATTGCCTCACAACGCCCACGACAAGCGCTCGGTCATCACTGTTCAGCCTGGTTAGCAATTGCTGTAGCTGCCTAGCCTGATCATCTACCCGGACACTGGATTCGGTCAGAAGGTCAGCAGCCTCACAGCCAAATACCTCCGCCAGCTCCAGCAACCTCACGACAGACAGCGTCGCCTTGCCACGCTCCAGTCGCGACACCGCTTCGTTACCCAATCCCAACTTCTCCGCCACCTCTTCTTGCGTGAGCCCGGCGAGAGAACGTCGGTGTGCAATGACCTCACCGATGGACCTTGCCAGTGCAACCTGCGTGTCTTCTTTCATATGCCCTCCAATCCAACCCGAATGGTTGGGCAACGACTCGTTGACATGAAGGACCGGATAAGCTGAAACTCAACCTAATTAGTTGAAATCCAACCAAACCCGTTCAATTATCAAACCAAGGAAACACCATGACAAGGACACCTCTGACACTCACCCTCGCTTGCCTGATTGCCGCTCCAGCCCTCGCCGGCACCGATGAATGGACCAGCGGTTGGGCTATGGGCACCTCTGAGCATGCCGTCGATGACGGCAACAACAATGCGCTACTGATCTCCTGCCCCAGCGAGGGGTATATCTCTGCCGAAGCAACCATTCAGGGCGAGCGCTACGACTCGGAAAGCGAGCAAGGATTTGACGTCATCGTCGATGGCGTGACGTTTAGCAACCCTTTCTATACCGACTGCCGAGTCTGCGCGGACATATTCAAAGCCCAGTTCTGGGAAGCCTTCCGACAAGCAAATCGACTACAAATCGCCGCCGGTGGCCACGTTGTCAACTTGTCGACCAAAGGGCTCAAGGCAGGCACCCAACCGCTGGATGCCGCCGCCAACGACTGCAACCCAGCCTGGTAATCAGCTTTCAACACAAGGAACAAACAAATGGACGACAACATGAACGACTTTGACCGCCAGGATGACTTCGACATGGCGGCCTGGGCCCCTGCTGCCATTGGCTGGGGAATAGCCGCGACTGCCCTGGCCATCTTTAGCGTCACATCAAATACCTCCCCGTTAGTACTGGGAGCCAGTACCGCAGCCAAGGTCTTCGCGGTACTGCTAGGTGTCATACTTGGAATTGCCGGTGCCCTTCTTGGCGATGCACTTCGTCGCTTTGCCCGACCAAGCGCCGTTTTTACCCAAGGCGGGTTCTTCAGCCTGATCTGGATCAGGGTGTTCTGGGCAATCGGACCGCAGGTCATAGGGTTGGTGATCGGCGTCTTTGTTGGCGCGGCGTTGGTGCTCAGATGAAAGCAGTAAAACTGCGCAACCTAGCCACGATGGCAATGATCACCGTTGCTGTCGTCGCCTGCTCTGATAGCGACCCGATCCGAGGACAATTCATCTCTGGGTGCATGCATGCCGGTGCACCCAAATCGGATTGCCAATGCATCTTTGGCAAGCTGGAGAAGAAATATGGCCGTGAGGACCTGGACCGACTGAGTATGGAGTACCCACCCAATAATGCTTTGATGGAAAGCACTATGAAGGCAGCGCTGGCATGTAGAAAGTGAGCTAGAACCGCCCCGCCGCAGGCGGGGCAATAACGTCGCCAACTCTCTTTTTTTCTCAGAAACATGCAAAAAAACCTGCATAGGCTTGCGAGAATGGCGCTGGTTTTTTGTCGTTATTCGACCCGTGGCGTAAAAATCAAGCATGAAATGCCACGCCCATCTTTGAAAGACCTGCAACGGCAAAAGACTACAGACCTCTAAGCCCCCTCCCCTCCGCACATTTACAACGCCCCCTTAACTGCAGAAGGCTGTTGCGTGCCTCGAAGACTAATCGCCTTTGCAGCCAGTTATGTAGTCAAGAAAGCCCTTGAAAACGGTGGACATAGCCCCCATACAAACTACCTGCAGACTGGAGAACAAAAATGGAATTACTAGAAGCACTAGAAAACTTAGAGCAAACCGAGCTTAATAGCGTTGAAGAGTATCAAGCATTTTTAGATCAGTTTTCGCCTGACTTACAGGCTCAAATGATAGCCGCGCTTTCAACAGGAGTGCTGCATTTGCAAGATGATTATCTTCGAGAAGATGCCGTCATTCGCGTTGAAGAACTTGAGATCGCGCTCCACCTTTCTCCCGACAAGTACGCTGAATATCTCTATAAAAAGCGCACCCAGCTCAACTCATACGTCGCACGCTTACTGACGTGTATGCAAAACTCAAAACTCGACATCAATACGTTCTGGCTGCGTAGCCAGCCTGCAACCCTTTAAAAAACAGCAAGACACATGTAAATGCTCTTGGGAAGGACCTGAAGCTTACGGGTCACGCAGCGATCGCTATTTTCAAGAGCATGAGCATGCAGAAATCAGACAGCTGACGCCAATGGGCGCGCAGTTCCTATAGTCCCAGCAACCCGCTCGGCATCCTCGCCCGAACAGTTGGCGACTTGTGGTGGCCGCGTAAGAGTGCAACCGCATAAAGGCACGGGGCTCTCCACTCCACTATGGGTTCACGAACCCAACACCTACCGCCTACTTCCCTCAATCGCGTCTTTCTAAACTGCGAAGGTTTACGAGCAGATAACAGATCACACCATGATGCAGCCTAACCTGTACAAAGTAGCCTCAATAAACCCAGTGAGAATCAGGCCCAGTGACAAGCGGATAAATCGCTGCAAAACCAAACAGCAGAATTTTCTTCGCCGGTCATGAGACAACAAGCAATGAGAAAAAATCTCTGTTCACTGTCCGGCGCCAAAGCATGGGCCAAGGTATGGGCCACAAGAAGGTAGAAATGAAAAAGCCCCGCAATGCGGGGCTTTTCACTATATATCTGGCGGAGAGAGAGGGATTCGAACCCTCGATACGCTATTAACGTATACACACTTTCCAGGCGTGCGCCTTCAGCCACTCGGCCACCTCTCCGTATTTCTTGGAACCAGCGGGCCGGTTCCAAGGCGCGCTAATGTACCGAAACAAGCCTGGCTTGGCAAACGCTTTTTGTCTGGGGTCTGCGGCTAGGCGGGGCTGTGATCTGGAACTGGCCGGTCATCTTTATATTGGTACACTGCAGCACTGATACAGTCGTTCCCGGCTGTTTATAGTCTATTGAGGATGCTTCCATGAGCGAGCTGGTTTCCTACAGTTTTTCCGATGGTGTAGCGCGGCTGGGCCTGAACAACGGTAAGGTCAATGCCGTTTCCCCTGCGGTGATCGAGGCGTTCAACCAGGCGCTGGATCAGGCCGAGAAGGACAAGGCCGTGGTGATGATCAGTGGCCAGCCGGGGATTTTGTCCGGTGGTTATGACCTGAAGGTGATGACCTCTGGCGCAGATGCAGCCAAGGCGCTAGTGGCAGCGGGCTCGACGCTGGCGCGGCGAATGCTGTCGCACCCTTACCCGGTGGTGGTTGCCTGTACCGGCCATGCGGTGGCTAAGGGTGCCTTTATTCTGCTCTCAGCCGATTACCGTATCGGGGTGGAAGGTCCGTTCAAGATCGGCCTGAACGAGGTCGCTATCGGCATGACCATGCACCATGTCGGCATCGAGCTGGCCCGTGCGCGGCTGACCAACAGCGCGTTCAACCGCTCGGTGATCAATGCCGAGATGTTCGACCCAACTGACGCGGTGCACGCGGGCTTCCTGGACAAAGTGGTGCCTGCGCAGGAACTGGAGGTCAAGGCGATGGAGATGGCGCTGCAGTTGACCAAGCTGAATATGAGCGCGCATCGCAATACCAAGCTGAAGACTCGTAAGGCTTTGCTGGAGCTGCTGGACCAGTCGATCGAGATCGACAAGCAACACGCACTCTAAGCGCTGACGATCGGTTGGTAAAATAACGAATCGATTTACTGCTGCAGTAACCCAAAAGCCAGCTTATGCTGGCTTTTTTTTGGACAACCTCTTTTTGGAGAAGCCCTGATGGATTCGATTACCCAGGCAATGCTGGGCGCCTCGATTGGTGGCGCCATGCTGGGTCGCTGGCATGGTCGCAAGGCGCTGGTAGCTGGCGCACTGCTGGGCACGTTGCCGGATATGGATGTGGTGATCAACTACGGTGATGCCGTGGCCAACATGACCTACCACCGGGGCTTTAGCCATTCACTGTTCGTGTTGACGGCCCTAAGCCTGTTGCTAGCTTGGGGCTGGCGAAGATGGCGACCGAATCCGGGTTACTCGGGAGTACGATTGGGGCTATGCATTTGGCTGATTCTAGCCACCCATGTGCTGCTCGATGCCTTTACCAGTTACGGCACACAGCTGTTCTGGCCGCTAACCACGCCGCCAGTATCCATCTCCAGCATCTTTATCATCGATCCTCTTTACAGCGTGCCTTTATTGCTGGCGGTGATAACGGGTTTGATCATCGGTTTGAAGGGCAAGGGACGGACGCTGCAATACGCTGCGCTCATGATCAGCACGCTGTACCTGGCGAGCACTTTGGTAGGCAAGCAGATGGCCGAAAGCAACCTGCAGCTGGCGCTGGCCCGGGACGATATCCAGCCGCAGGCGGTATTCATTACCCCTACCCCGTTCAATACCGTGCTCTGGCGCGTGGTGGCCGTGGATGGCGACAATTATTACGAGGGGCTGGTCAGTTGGTTCGACGACGAGCCGCCGGCACTGGAACGCCTGCCGCGCCAGTACTCCGCCGCTGCCCCCGCCTTGCAAGGCTCCGCACAGCATGAGCGCCTGCGTTGGTTCACTGGCGACATTCTGCGCTACGACCTGATCGACAATCAGTGGGTGGTCACAGATCTGCGTCTGGGCATGACCGGCTACCACCCGTTCCGCTTCGCCCTGGCGAAGGTGGAACCGCAGGACCAGAGCGCGCAACTGATTGAGTATGTCGAGCAATGGCCGGCCGGCCCGCGAGGATTGAGCCGGCTAAGCGACCTGCGCAAGCGCGCACTGGATAGCAGCTATCGCCTGTCCCTGCGCGAGCTGACCAAGGATCTGGGGCGCTCACCGCTGCAACTGGCCGAGTCTGGCCCTGGGTCATAAGCGCCGCTGATGGCGCATCAAGCGCGCAAGCCGCCCGGCTCTCTGCGATAATGCGTGGATTGAGAGCGGGGACAGGCGCATGACAGGTTCGACAGAGTCACCAGCAGCAGAAGACCGTCGTGGCCTGGCCATGGTCGCGGCGCTGTTGGCGATCTTCACTACCATCTTCGCCAGCAACTTGCCGACCCCGTTGTATTCTTTCTGGCAGGCGCGCTGGGGTTTTTCCTCCACGGCGCTGACGGCAGTATTTTCCATCTACGTACTCGGGGTGGTCACTACCCTGCTGACGTTAGGGTCGCTGTCGGACAAGCTCGGCCGCCGGCAAATGATGGTGCCTGGCCTGCTGTTTATTCTGGGTGGGGCGGTCGCTTTTATGCTCGCCGAAGATATCTATGGGCTCGGGCTGGCGCGCATTCTGACCGGCATTGGCACCGGGATCGTCACCGGTGCGGCATCGGCAGCGCTGGTGGAACTGGAGCCGAACGAGAACTGGACCCGCGCCGCGACCTTATCTGCGTTGTTTTTCACCCTGGGCGCCTTTGCCGGGCCCACGGTCAGCTCGCTCGCGCTCTATTTCGGCTCCGGTGCCGACCTCTGGCCGTTTATGGTAGTCATCGCGCTCAGCCTGGGCACTATCATTTTGTTACTGACGGCACCCTGGCCGACCCATATCGGTCAGCGCCAGAGCAATTTCCGCCTACGCGCCTGGCGTCCGACCACCATCAAGGTCCCGCGGGAGCTACTGGGCGCCTTTGTGTTTGCTGCCGCGACAATCTGCCTGGCCTGGTCGACCGGTAGCTTGTATGCGTCTCTGGGGCCTTCGCTGGCGATGAATTTGACCGGCATCAGTGACCGCGCGGTGGCCGGGCTGTTCGCGGCGGCCTGGCAGTTGATGGCCGGGCTCAGTCAGTTCGCCTGCCAGCGTCAGCCGTTGAACCGCTTGCTGATCGCCGGCCCGAGCATACTGATTGCCGGTTTGATGATTATGGCCGCATCGGTGTTGCTCAGTTCTCCAGGGCTGTTCGGTCTGGCCACGCTGGCGACGGCCACAGGCGCCGGGGCTACCGGGGTGGTGGCTATTGCGTCGATCAGCCAGGTAGCGCCGCCGGCTGAGCGCGGCGGCATCATCTCGGCGTTCTATCTGATGGCCTATCTGACTATGGCCTCGGTGGTATTGGGCGTGGGCTTTACCAGTGATCTGATCGGCTTTGGCACGACTGTGCTGGGCTTCACCACGCTGATTTCCCTGGCCGCCCTGACGCTGATGATCAGCGCAGTGCGCAGTGGCCGGGCGACCTTCTGGTAATCAGCCAAACAGCCAGCGCCAAATAAAGAAGAACGCCAGGCCGCCGATGATGGTGGCCAGCAGGTTGCGCCATTTGGCCGCGATCACAATCGCGACTATGCCTGCGATCAGATAGGCGTTATCCAGTGCCAGATCCAGATGAGCGCCGTCAGGCATCAACATCGCTGGCGCGACTATAGCGGTCAGTACCGCCACGGGCACATAGCTCAGCGCCTGGGTCACCAGCGGGCTAAAGCGCACTCTATGGCCCACGGCGAACAACGTGTAGCGGATGGCGAAAGTGATCACCGCCATACCGGCGATCAGGGCGATTTCATAGGGATTCATCGGTCACCCCCTGATTCTGCTCGGCCGGGTAGCTCGTGCGTGGTTGTAATCGCTCTGCGACCACACCTGCGACCACGCCCAGCAAGGCCGCGAGCATCAAGCCCAGTTTGTACGGCAAGCCATTCGCCGCGACCGCAACCACGGCCGCCACCAGCGCCGCGACCAGCATGGGTCGGGTGCGCAGCAAAGGCACCACGATGCCGATAAAGGTCGCGACCATAGCAAAATCCAGCCCCCAATCGGCCATGCCCGGCAATGCATGGCCGAGCAGCACCCCGACCAGGGTGCAGGCAAACCAGTTGCTGTACATGGCCAGACAGGAGCCGAGGTAATACCAGTGTTTGCCTGCCAACGGCACAGTAGCGTCCAGATAATAACGGTGCACTACAGCAAAGCTTTCGTCAGTCAGCCAGAAGGCCAGCGGCACACGCCAGCGTTGCGGCAGATGCCGAACGTAGGGCAGCATGCTGGCGCTGTAAAGCATATGACGTAGGTTGACGATCAGGGTGGTCAGCAGAATCACTACCAGGCCAGTGCCCGAGGCAATCAGGCCGATGGCAATGAATTGCGCGGAGCCAGCAAACACCAGCGCCGACATGGCCAGGGTGGCACCGGCCGACAGCCCCGAAGACACCGCCAGCGTGCCGAAAATGATACCGAACGGCAGCGCGCCGATCAGCATAGGAATGGTATCCCGAGCGCCCAGCAAGGCCGTTTTGAACCGCGAAGACATGCAACTTAACCCCTGCAAATGAGGCGACTTAAACTAACAGCCTCCCCCGCCGCTGGACAAGATACAGTTGGGTACCAAGAGTGCTTCTATTGGAGTTTGACATAGCGGCTTATCAAGGCCCGGAGTGCCGCCGGCTTGACCGGTTTGGGTAGGAAATCCAGCCCCGCCAGGCGGATCTGGGTGACCAGCTCGCTACGCCCGTCCGCACTGATGATCACCCCAGGCAGCTCCGCGCTCTGAAGCGTGCGCAACCACTGCATTAGTTCGACGCCGGTGTCCCCTGCATCCAGGTGATAATCCACCAGCACCAACTGAGGCACGAAGCCCTGAGCTAGCACCTGCTGCACTTCATTACGATCCCGCGCAACAGCGACATGGCATTGCCAGCGGCTGAGCAAACTCTGCATGCCGGTGAGGATGTTCGGCTCGTTGTCGATACACAGCACCTGCGCACCGCTGACGATGGGGCTGACTTGTTCACCGGCCTTGGTACTGGCGCGGTGCTTCTGGCGCGCCAGCGGCACGGTCACGCTGAAGACGCTACCGGCGCCCGGCCAGGACCGCACCGCCAGTTCATGGCCAAGCACCCGGCATAGGCCGTCGGCGATAGCCAGGCCCAACCCCAGGCCCTTCTCCGCCTGCGTCCGGTGACTGTCCAGCCGTTGAAACTCTTCGAAGATCACCTGGAGCTTGTCTTCGGGGATGCCCGGACCCTGATCCCAGACTTCAATACGCACCCGATCATCCATACGGCGCACGCCGAGCACGACCTTGGAGCGCCCGGCGTAGCGGAAAGCATTAGTCAGGAAGTTCTGCAATACGCGCCGCAGCAAGCGCATATCGCTGCGCACGCGCAGGCTACTGATATGCACACGTAGGTCCACACCCTGCTCCACCGCCATGGCACCGAGCTCGATACGTAACGGCTCGAGCAGGTCGCGCAGGGCAAAATCGGTCCATTCCGGCCGAATGCGGCCGGCTTCCAGGCGGGAGATATCCAGCAAGTCGGAGATCAAGTCTTCGGCCGAGCGTAGTGAGGTGTCCAAGTGTCTGACCAGCTCTTCGGCCTCGGCCGGCAGATGCGTCTGGTGCGAGAGTGAGGCGGAAAACAGCCGCGCCGCGTTCATCGGTTGCATCAGATCGTGACTGACTGCAGTCAAAAAGCGGCTCTGCGATTGGCTTGCGCGCTCGGTCTGGGCCTTGGCCTGGATCAGCGCCTGGTTCAGCTCGGACAACTCACGGGTGCGCTCGGCCACGCGTTGCTCCAGGCTCTCATTGGATTCCTTGAGGGCCTGCTCGGCACGGCGGAAATCAGAGATGTCGGTAAAACTCATAACGAAGCCGCCACCGGGCATCGGGTTACCGATGATTTCGATCACTTGCCCGCTAGGGAACAGCCGTTCGGAGCGATGCGCAGTACCTTCGCGCATCCAGTTGATGCGCTTTTCCACGTGGTCCTGCGGGTCACCGGGCCCGCACAGGCCCCGACCGGCGTTGTGCAGAATGATGTCGGCAATCGGCCGGCCGATGAAGATCAGCCCTTCCGGATACTCGAACATTTCCAGGTAACGGCGGTTCCAGGCCACCAGTCGCAGCTCCTTGTCGACTACGCTGATACCCTGTGTGATGTTCTCGATGGCACCTTGCAGCAATCCACGGTTGAACTGTAATACTTCCGAGGCCTCGTCGACGATGCGCACTACATCATCGAAGTGCATATCGCGACCCTCGATAGCGGCCTTGACCACCACCCGCGCCGAAGAAGCACCCAGCACGCCAGCCAGCAAACGTTCGCTGTGGGTAATCCAGCCACTGCTGGCGTTCTGATTCAGCACCAGCGGTTTGCCCTGTATTTCGGCAAAGCGCAGGAAGCTCTTGTGCGCCCGCTCTTCACCCACAAAGCGCCCGGCCAGCGCCAGCAAATCTTCCAGCGTGACGCGTAACAACGCGCGGCTGGGGCCATCATGCCACTGTTGGGAATCCTGGCTGACGAAGCGACTGGCCTGCCAGTGTTCCAGCACCCGGGTACGGCTAAGCAGGGAAATCATCACAAAAACAATCACATTGCCGGCCAAAGAAATCAGGCTGCCCAGCGTCAGGCTGTCAATCGGCAGGCCGAGTGAACTGGCATACAACGGATCCAGTAATGGCCAGCCCTCCAGCTCACCGCCAAGCAATGGCAGAATCAACATATAGAACCACAGAGTGATACCCACCAACAGACCGGCGAACACGCCGCTGCGGTTGGCCTGCTTCCAGAACAGCGCGCCAAACATCGCCGGGGCCAACTGAGCTATGGCGGCAAAGGCGATCTGGCCGATACTGGCCAGACTACCGGCCGAGCCGATCAGCCGGTAGACCACATAGGCCAGCAGCAGGATTACCAAAATGCTGGTGCGGCGCACATTCAACAGCAGGCCACGAAATTCTTCGTAGGTGCGCTCGGGGCGGTTACGGTTGCGCAGCAGCAGCGGCAGCACCACGTCATTGGAGACCATGGTGCTGAGCGCGATGGCCGCCACGATGACCATACCGGTGGCGGCCGAGGCTCCGCCAATAAACGCCAGCAATGCCAACAACGGGCGCCCTTCCAGCAACGGGATACTGATAACGTAGGAGTCGGCCGACACCCCCGGCCCCAGGGTCATCTGCCCGGCCAGACTGATGGGGATAACGAATAGCCCAGCCAGGATCAGATACGCAGGGAACACCCAGCGCGCCATGCGCAGATCGCCGGGCTGGATATTCTCCACCACTGCCACCTGAAACTGCCGAGGCAGGCAGAGGAATGCCAGTATGGCAATAAAGGATTGGAACAACAGATTGGTAAACAGCGTCTCGCGTTGCCAGTAATCGTGCAGCTCAACACTGCTGCTGGCGCGCTCGATCAGATCACCGACACCGCCGAACAGACTGAAAGTAACAAAGGCGCCCACGGCCAGGAACGCGAGTAACTTGACGATCGACTCGAAGGCGATCGCCAGCATCATGCCGCGATGGTGTTCGGTGGCGTCCAGGCTGCGAGTACCAAACAGGATGGTGAACAGCGCCAGTACCAGCGTGACAATCAGCGCGGTATCCTCGGCCCCGGCCGCCTCGCCCAGATCCCCCCCCGCTGCGGCGTTGCCACTTAAGAGATTGAAGCCGAGCACGATGCCTTTCAACTGCAGAGCAATATAGGGCAACACGCTGACCAGGCAGAGTAAGCTGACCGCGACCGCCAGCGTCTGTGACTTGCCATAACGCGAGGCGATGAAATCGGCAATCGAGGTGATATTTTCCTGCTTGCTGATGGCGATCATGCGCGCATACAGCCGCCAACCGAACAGAAACAGGATCACCGGGCCGATGTAGATGGGCAGAAAGTTCCAGAGCTGTTCGGAGGCCATGCCTACGGCGCCAAAAAAGGTCCAACTGGTGCACCAGACGGCCAGCGACAGGCTGTAGACCCAAACCCGCAGACGCGGATTGAATTCGTTGGTCTGGCGGTCACCCCAGAAGGCGATGGCGAACAGCAAGGCCATGTAAAGCAGGAAGATGGAGGCAACCAGTGCGCCGGAAAGCATCATGAGTGGTCAGCATACCCTTGCGTTATAAACCCAAACCCATTGGTCCGGAATCATTAGCCCAACCGAGTAATCGGCGATGATAGCCGAGTCTGTCACTCCGCCGCGCCCTTGCCCAGCCTGGGATCGCTAGACTTAAGTCGCGGTGGGGATTATTGCGGCTCCAGTAGCACCAGCGTCCAGACCACCGCGATCATGATCAGCCCGAGCATCTGCGCTGCGCTGCCCATGTCCTTGGACGCCTTGGATAAAGGATGACGTTCGAGGGAAATACGATCGATGGCCGCTTCAATAGCGGAGTTGAGCAGTTCGATGATCAGCGACAGCAATACACTGCCGACCATCAGCGCACGGCCGGCATAGCTGACCGGCAGCAACAGCGCCAGGGGAACGAGTATCGCCGCCAGCCAAACCAGTTGACGGAAGGCGGCTTCGCCCCGGTAAGCGGCCTTGAGACCGTCAAGCGAATAGCCAAGGGCGTACCAGACACGCTTGATACCGGTCACACCCTTGTACGGATTGGTCATGCCATTACCTAAATCAGTGCCCAGCGCGGGTCAGTTCCATATGTTGCAGTACCAACGCGGCCTGCGTTCGTGTACGCACGCCCAGTTTGCGAAAGATCGCTGTGACATGCGCTTTGACCGTCGCTTCCGAGACGCTCAGGTCATAGGCGATCTGCTTGTTCAGCAGACCATCACAGACCATGGTCAGCACGCGGAACTGCTGCGGCGTCAGGCTGGCCAGTTGAGCGCTGATGTTTTTTTCCTGTTCGGACATCAAACCGGCGCCTCCGGCGGTGTCGGGCCAGCTGACGCCGCCTTCCAGCACGTTACGCACCGCATCCTGAATACCTTCCAGCGATGACGACTTGGGAATGAAGCCACTGGCACCAAAATCCCGCGCGCGTTGTACCACCGGTTGTTCTTCCTGGGCGGAAATCACCACCACTGGGATCTGCGGATACTGGCCACGCAACAATACCAGACCGGAAAAACCGTAGGCACCGGGCATGTTCAGATCTAGCAACACCAGGTCCCAATCACTTCGCTGATCCAGGCACGCCTGCAGCTCGGCAATGCTGCCCGCTTCAGTCAAGGCAACCTGCGCCTCGGAGCCACTGATCAGCGCTTGGCGCAAGGCGCTGCGAAACAATGGATGATCGTCTGCGATCAGAATGTCATAGGAGAGACCCATGCCTGGCGTTCCCGATTCAAATGTTATTGTTGTGTGCTGCTAACTCGTGCTGCTAAACCCTGCCCTAGGGCGTGATTACAGTCAATCCTCAGCAACTGCAGTGAGGTCAGGCGCAACTGTATCTGTTTTCTGTCTCTGGGTGTAGGCATACTGCGCCGCTTCCACCTTTTACCCAGTCTTTTTAACTTGTGAGCGCGAGATGAAATCCAACGCCTATCGTTCAGACGCGCTGATGTTGCTCACCGCCCTGATCTGGGGTTCGACATTCGTCGCACAAAGCGTCGCGATGGACCATATCGGCCCGTTTCTTTACACCGGGTTGCGCTTCACCCTGGGTGCGCTAGCGATTCTGCCATTGGTGTTGCTGGCCAGCCCGCAGGGTAAAGCCGCCGAACGGCGCTTCAGCAAACCCATGCTGCTCGGCAGTCTGTGGCTGGGCCTGATGCTGACGCTAGGCATCAACCTGCAACAGATCGGGCTGATGTTCACCACCGTGACGAATGCCGGCTTTATCACCGGCTTGTATGTGATTTTAGTGCCTATCTTCGGTCTGTGTATCGGTATGCGCACAGGACTAGGCACCTGGGGCGGTGCGCTGCTGGCCTTGGTCGGCATGCTACTGCTCAGCGTCAATGCCGATTACAGCATAGCGCCCGGTGACTGGCTGCAACTGACTGGCGCGGCCTGCTGGGCGATTCACGTGCTGTTGGTGGGCGCCCTGGCCAGCCGCTACGATCCAGTGCGCGTGGCCTTTTCCCAGTTTGTGGTCTGCGCCGTCATCAGCCTGACCCTGGCACTGCTATTTGAATCCATCCGCTGGGAAGGCATAGTGCAGGCTGGCCCTGCAATTCTTTACGGCGGTCTGTTGGCAGTGGGCGTGGGCTTTACCTTGCAGGTCGTGGCACAGAAGAATGCCATCGCCTCGCACGCAGCGGTCATTCTCAGCCTGGAAGCGGTGTTCGCTGCGCTCGCCGGCTGGCTATTTCTGGAAGAAAGCCTGAGCCTACGCGGCTTTATCGGTTGCTGCCTGATGCTGGCGGGTATGCTGATCGCGCAGCTGGTACCTATTTATCTGGGCCGGCGCCGCAGTCTGGCGACTGTGCAGCAAGAGCCTGCGGGCCATCACTGATCTGAGCAGATACGCCCAGGTGCTCGGCCAGCCGTTGCCGCGAGGGTAGCTCTGCGGTCGCGGCGCAATTGCCGCGCGAGGCCAGATAGGCGTCAGTAAATACATCGAAATAGTCGTTCAACAGATTTGCCCCCGCCGCCTCCCCCGCCAGCCCCAAGCACGCCGTGGCCACTTCGACGGTACACAGATGCTCCTCGCGAGTAGAGCGGCGCAGCCGATAACGCGACAACTGCTCGGTTTGCAGGCTCAGTATCGGTAGCCCATCCAGCCACGGGCTCTTGCGGAACATCTTGCGCGCCTGGGTCCAGGTGGCATCGAAAATGATCAATAAAGGCCGTTTGCCGCCATCCGGCTTGATGGTATCCACTACTGGCTGCCCTGCTTGGGCGTACTCTGCCGGAAACACCACATAGGCTTGCCACTGCGGATCTTTTAATAATTCCAGCAGTGCGGGATCTACGCTGGTACGCGACCAGACAAAGGCATGGGTATCGGTGATACAGTCAGCGATCAGGCGTCCGGTGTTGGTCGGCTTGAGCGGCTCCAACGGATGCATTATCAGGCAGAATCCGACCTGGCTATCCAGTTGCGGACGCCAGCTGCAGACGCAGGCATGGGCGGCCAGAAGGCAGCCGGGGCAGCGTTGCAACCGCGCGCCTCGAGCCTTGAAAGGTCGGGTGGAAGCGGATTTCAATTCGGCCCGCAGGCGCTCTACAGCATGGGGTGGTCTGACTGACACTGGAAACCTTTAGGTAAAATACGGGTCATGATGACCACTAGGCATTTTGCCATACTTATTCACGCTCTTATCGGCTCATCTATCGGCTCATTGCGAACCAGTCCGCAGTGCCATGGTCGAAGTTCGTGACACTATATTCCTGTTGGAGAGAAATCCATGCGTTGGTTGCCCCTAATTGTTGCGCTGTGCATCGCCCTGCCCAGTCACGCCACCTCCCTGCGCGAGATACGGCTACAGGACACCCTGAAGCAGGTCGCCGCCCAGAGCAGCGAAGGCACGCCCAGAACCCTCAACGACGACATCGTCGATGAAGGTTTCAGCAGCGACGGCTCCGAGTTGATCAATCACTTGTCCGTAAACGAAGCTTATGCCGAGCAACTGCAACGCGATCCTCTGATCGTACGCACTCAGCTACAGGCCAGCGTTTGCGCGGATCAGCGCTTCCGCCGGCTAATGGATATGGGCGCGACGCTAACCTACCATTTTGCGATCACCGGCTCGACCCGTCCGGTACTGACCCACAGTTTTGTCGCGGAACATTGCCAAGCGCTCTAAACTGATGCATATCAAAAGTCCGTTCGACCGATTTCGGCATAATGGGCTTTTCACATCACAGGTGCGTAGATTATGGCTCTTCTTACCTTCCATGGCGCCGTACAGCAAGTTACTGGCTCCTGCTATCTTCTTGAAGCCAACGGTCGCAAGGTACTCCTTGAATGTGGCATGACGCAGGGCTTTCGCCGCGAAGAAGCGCATAACCGCAACCGCTTTCCGTTTGATCCAACCGGCCTGGATGCGGTGGTTATTTCACACGCGCACCTTGACCACTCAGGACTTTTGCCGAAGCTTGCTGCAGAAGGCTACCGCGGTCCCGTCTTCCTGACCTCGGCCAGCCGATCACTGCTGGAACTGATGCTCAAAGACGCCGCAGGCCTGCAGGAACGAGACACCGAATGGGAAAACCGCTGGCGCCAACGCGCGGGCAAGCCGCTGCTTGAACCTCTGTACAATCAGGCTGACGTCGACCGCATTATTAGCCAGTGCGAGCCGCTTGAGCATGAGCAGTTGATAGAGATCACCCAGGGTATCGAGCTATGCTTTCACGAGGCCGGGCATATTTTGGGCTCAGCCATAGTCGAGATGGTTATCCACGAGCCGCATAATCTGGTGCGCCGGTTGGTCTTTTCCGGCGACCTAGGTAACAGCTATTCGCCCTTGCTGCACGACCCTAGCGTTGTGCGTGAAGCTGACCTGCTGCTGATGGAATCGACCTACGGCGATCGTGACCATCGGCCACTTGAGGACACGCTTGAAGAGCTGAAAAGCATCCTCAAGGAGGCTTACGAGGGTGGTGGCAACGTGCTGATTCCCGCGTTCGCGGTAGGGCGTACGCAAGAGCTGCTGTATTACCTGGGCAAGTTCTATCAGGAAGGCACACTAAAACAACAGGTAGTGTTCCTCGACAGCCCCATGGCTATAGCCGCTACGGCCATTTACGATCGTTACCACCACCATTTCAACGAGGACGACAAAACCGCCATCGAGCAGCGCGGCAAGGGCGACCTGAAGCACTGGCTCCCGATCCTCAGGTGCACTCAGTCCCCTGATGAATCGATGGCCATCAACCGCATCGGCAGTGGCGCGATCATTATTGCTGGTGCCGGGATGTGCAATGGCGGCCGCATAGTCCACCACTTCAAACACAATTTGTGGCGCGACAACTGTCATGTAATTTTCCCCGGCTTTCAGGCCAAGGGCACCCTGGGCCGCAGACTTGTGGATGGCGAAAAGCAGGTCCGCGTTATCCATCAAAGCCTGGCGGTAAAAGCCCAGTTACACACCCTGGGCGGCTTCTCCGCCCATGCCGGCCAATCGCAACTGATCGACTGGCTCAGCCAGTTCGAGCGCAGCCCGGAAATTTATCTGGTTCATGGCGAGCTAGAAAAAAGCCAGCTGCTGGCCGCCGCGATCAAGGCCAAGTTAGGCTGGCTGGCGAATATTCCCGAGCCTGGCGAACAAATCGCATTCTGAAGCCAGCTTACAAGAGAGCAATAGATGACCGATGAACTGGACCCCGTAGACTATCTTAGCCGTCATTGGCAAACCGGCGGGACCGGCATTCAGCAGAAGGTCGATGAACTGATCGAGATGAGTGCCGGGCAGAGTGAAAACGCCGGGCTTTACCGTGACATGATCCTTGATGTGATACGTATGGCCCAAGCCGACCGCAACCGCTGGGATGCCAAGATCATGTTGCACACCATCCGCGAACTGGAGCAGGCCTTCGCGCGGCTGGAGCTCTTCAAGCGCCGGCGTAAGGTCACGGTTTTTGGTTCGGCGCGCACGCATGTCGACAGTCGCATCTATGCCCTTGCTCGCGAGATGGGCAGCATGCTGTCGCGCCACGACTATATGACCATCACCGGAGCTGGCGGGGGCATTATGGCCGCCGCCCACGAAGGTGCGGGACTGGATAACAGCCTGGGCTTCAACATTACTCTGCCGTTCGAACAGCGTTCAAATGACGTGGTGCACGACACCGATCATGATCTGCCCTTCAAGTTCTTTTTTTTGCGCAAGCTGTTTTTTGTCAAGGAAGCCGATGCATTGATCCTCTGCCCTGGCGGCTTCGGCACCCTGGACGAAACCCTGGAAGTGCTGACACTGATCCAGACGGGCAAAAGCCCAATGGTGCCGATAGTGCTGCTGGATGTCGCCGACGGGAGTTATTGGGAGGGGCTGCTCGGATTTTTTCGTAAACAACTGAGTGATCACGGTTATATCCATGAAAGCGACTTCAATCTGATGAAGCTCGCGCACTCACCGCAAGACGCCATGCAGGAAATACTGCGCTTTTACAGCAACTATAACTCTGCCAGATGGAGCGAAGGGCGTTATGTGCTGCGCATGAACCGGCCACTCACCGAGCAAGCCATGGCAAAAATCGGCGAGGTTTTTTCAGCGTTATCACGGGATGGCAGCTTCAGGCAGGAAGCCTGCGCCACGGGAGAGGAAGAGCCGGAATTGTGTACATTACCCCGTCTGAGCTTCCCCTTTAATGGGCGAGATCATGGGCGGTTACGCGCATTGATCGACTTTATCAATCGAGAGGAAAATCAGCAAAGCCTCGATACTGCATAAAGCGTAATTGCTTGGCGCGTTCTTTGGGATCCCGCGCCGGGCCCTCTGGAAAGCGCTTGGCAAATACCTGCTGGGCACTGTCCGCCCAATCCCATTGGGTTGCCTGCAGACGGCTTTCGACGAGGTGCTCGGCGACCCCGCGCTCACGCAATTCTTCACGCAAACGTTGGGGTCCTATGCCGCGCTGGCTACGCGCATGAATGTAGGCTTCGCAGAAGCGTTCATCACTGAGCAGACCATCTTCCTCAAGCTGATCCAGCGTCGCCTCACACATCGCCGCTGACGCGCCCCGCTGTTGCAGTTTGCGCAGCATTTCACGGCGGCTATGCTCACGCCGCGCGAGCAAATCCAGCGCTGTGCGGCGTGCTGCCTGAGGCGTTTCCAGCAGGGTGCGACCAAACATGCCTGAGCAGCTTACTCGGCAGCAGCGTCGGCACTGATTTCAGCAGCCGACGCCTTGGCATTGGCCGGCTTAGGCAGCAACTTCTCGCGGATGGCCTTTTCAATCTCGTCGGCAGTCGCCTTATTCTCTTCCATGTACTTGGCGGCATTGGCCTTGCCCTGGCCGATTTTGCTGCCCTTGTAGCTGTACCAGGCACCGGCTTTTTCGATCAGGCCGATCTGCACACCCAAATCAATGATCTCGGCATTATGGTAGATACCCGAGCCATACAAAATCTGGAATTCGGCCTGGCGGAACGGCGGCGCCACCTTGTTCTTGACGACCTTGACGCGGGTTTCACTGCCGACCACTTCATCGCCTTCCTTCACCGCGCCGGTGCGGCGGATATCCAGACGCACGGATGAATAAAACTTCAGTGCGTTACCACCGGTGGTGGTTTCCGGATTACCGAACATCACACCGATTTTCATCCGAATCTGGTTGATGAAGATCACCAGGCAGTTGGCGTTCTTGATGTTACCGGTAATCTTACGCAGCGCCTGGGACATCAGGCGAGCCTGCAGACCCACGTGGTGGTCACCCATCTCGCCTTCGATTTCGGCTTTGGGTACCAGCGCAGCAACCGAGTCAATGACGATGACGTCAACCGCGTTGGAGCGCACCAGCATGTCGGTGATTTCCAGCGCCTGCTCCCCAGTGTCCGGCTGCGATACCAGCAGATCATCGACGTTGACGCCCAATTTGCCAGCGTATTCAGGGTCGAGCGCGTGCTCGGCGTCAACGAAGGCGCAGGTAGCGCCCTGCTTTTGCGCCTGGGCAATCACTGACAGGGTCAGCGTGGTCTTACCCGACGACTCAGGGCCGTAGATCTCTACGACACGTCCCTTGGGCAAGCCGCCCAGACCCAGCGCGATATCCAGACCCAGCGAGCCGGTCGAAATCGACGGGATAGCCATACGCTCATGATCGCCCATGCGCATCACTGCGCCCTTGCCAAACTGACGTTCAATCTGACTCAAAGCCGCAGTAAGCGCCTTCTTCTTGTTGTCGTCCATTGTGCATCCTCTTGGTGTAGCGGGCGCCCGAGCGCTCGGTCAACGATAACGGTTGTCTATAAAGCGTCTGCCTGCGAAGGAGAACGACGGCCTATAAACTACTGTATATATGGTCAGTATTATTCCACAGAAGTTTGCTGCCGCCTACCCCTTGTTTCGTTAACCTGCGGACTGGCTCACAGCACGTCGGTCGATCAGTTTGAGCAGCCCTTCCAGCGCGTGCAGTACGGTTTGCGCACGTACTTCGCGGCGACTGCCCTGCAAGCGCTTGCACAGGCTGTACGTCTCGCCGCCACGCGATGCCCAGGCAAACCAGACAGTGCCTACCGGCTTTTCCGGCGTACCGCCGTCAGGCCCGGCGATGCCACTGACCGCCACCGCCAGGTCCGCCTCGCCAGCCTCAAGCGCGCCCAGGGCCATAGCTCTGACAACCGGCTCGCTAACGGCCCCATGGGCTGCCAGATCCGCTTCGCTGACATTCAGCCAGCGCGCCTTGCTGTGATTGGCGTAGGTGACAAAGCCGCTGTGAAACCAGGCCGAGCTACCACTGACCCGCGTGATGGCTTCACAAATACCGCCGCCGGTACAGGATTCTGCAGCTGTTACCAACAACCCTTCACGCCGCAGCGCGTTACCCAGACGGGCCGCAGCGGAGTCGATTAACGGGTCATATTGAGACATGCTGTCTACCTCGTAATTTTGCGCTTAAAAGCTGGCCACGCTTTGCGTAGACTAGGCGGCCAGGTGTTCGACCTTCGATATACCCATCGACATAACTATTGATACATCCATGTCCACCACAAACCAGGGAATTGCATGAGCCGCGCCGAGAAATCCGCCAGCCACACCCCCATGATGCAACAATATTTTGGGCTCAAACAGCATCATCCCGAGCAGTTGCTGTTCTATCGCATGGGCGATTTCTACGAGCTGTTTTTCGACGATGCGAAAAAGGCCTCAAGGCTGCTGGATATTACCCTGACCGCCCGCGGGCAGTCAGGCGGGCAACCCATTCCGATGGCCGGCATCCCCTACCATGCCGCCGAAGGTTACCTCGCCAGGCTGGTCAAGTTGGGCGAGTCGGTGGCCATCTGTGAACAGATCGGTGATCCGGCCACCAGCAAGGGACCAGTGGAACGCCAGGTAGTTCGCATACTCACGCCCGGCACCGTCAGTGATGAAGCTCTGCTCGACGAACGGCGCGACAACCTGCTGGCGGCGCTGGTCGGCAGCGAGCGCGGCTTTGGCTTGGCGACCCTGGACATCAACAGTGGACGCTTTTGCGTGATGGAGCTGGCGGGCTGGGAAACACTGCTCGGCGAACTGGAACGCTTGGCACCGGCTGAACTGCTGATTCCCGATGACTGGGAAAGCAATACGCCGATCGAACGGCGCCGCGCGGTACGCCGACGCGCACCCTGGGAATTTGACCGCGACAGCGCGTTCAAATCGCTGACCCAGCAATTTGGCACTAAGGATCTGGTGGGTTTTGGCTGCCAGGATCTGAAACTCGGCCTGGGTGCCGCTGGCGCACTGATGAGCTATGCCAAGGAAACCCAGCGCACCGCCCTGCCACATATTCGCGCCTTGACCTTGGAGCGATTCGAAGACAGCGTCATCATTGACAGCGCCAGCCGCCGCAACCTGGAGATCGATGCAAATCTGGCCGGTGGCCGCGACAATACACTACTGGATGTACTGGATCACACCGCCACCTCGATGGGCAGCAGGCTATTGGCTCGCTGGCTGAATCGGCCGTTGCGCGATGCGGCAGTGTTGCAGTCGCGTCAAGATAGCATCAGCACCCTGCTTGATCAGCATTACCATGAAGCGCTGCAGCCGGTACTCAAGGGCATTGGCGATATCGAACGAATACTGGCCCGCGTTGCACTGCGTTCCGCGCGCCCTCGCGATCTGGCACGCCTGCGTGATGCGCTGGCGACACTGCCGAGCCTGCAAACGGCTTTGCTGCCGCTGGAAACAGCCCATCTGCGCCAGCTGGCCAAGCAGGTCAGTACCTATCCCGAACTGGCAGAATTACTTGAGCGTGCCGTCATAGAAAACCCGCCCGCAGTGATTCGCGATGGCGGCGTGATCAAGCCCGGGTACGATGCCGAGCTGGATGAGCTGCAAAATATCAGTGAAAACGCTGGCCAATATCTGATCGACCTGGAAAACCGTGAGCGCGAGCGTACCGGCCTTTCCACATTAAAGGTCGGTTACAACCGAGTGCATGGCTATTTTATCGAGCTATCCCGCGGGCAGTCGGCCCAGGCGCCGGCGGACTATATTCGGCGGCAAACCCTCAAAGGCGCCGAGCGCTTTATTACGCCGGAACTGAAAACCTTTGAAGACAAGGCCCTCTCCGCTCGCAGTCGGGCGTTAGCCAGAGAAAAGCTGCTGTACGAAGCACTGATCGACCGCCTCAATCAAGATCTCGCCGCCCTGCAGGACACCGCAAGCAGCCTCGCCGAGCTGGATGTGTTGGTGACCCTGAGTGAGCGTGCCAGCACGCTGGACTACTGTCGCCCACAGTTTATCGAAGGCTCGCAGATGCACATCCAGCAGGGGCGCCATCCGGTTGTCGAGCAGGTGCTCGACGGACCTTTTGTGGCCAATGATCTGCTGCTGGATCCGGACACGCGCATGTTGATCATCACCGGCCCAAACATGGGTGGTAAGTCGACCTATATGCGCCAGACCGCGCTGATTGTGCTGCTGGCGCATATTGGCAGTTACGTCCCCGCGCAGGCGGTGGAGCTATCCTTGGTGGACCGCATCTTTACCCGCATCGGTTCCAGTGACGACCTGGCCGGCGGGCGCTCGACCTTTATGGTCGAGATGAGTGAAACCGCCAACATCCTGCACAATGCCACCGACGCCAGCCTGGTGCTAATGGACGAGGTGGGGCGCGGCACCAGCACCTTCGACGGCCTGTCTCTGGCCTGGTCTGCCGCTGAGTACCTGGGTCAGATACGCGCATTCAGTCTGTTTGCCACCCACTACTTCGAGCTTACCAGTCTGGCTGATACTGACCCTGGCGTGGCCAACGTGCACCTTAATGCCACCGAGCACAATGAACGCATTGTGTTCCTGCACAGCGTCTTACCGGGGCCTGCAAGCCAGAGCTACGGGCTACAGGTAGCGCAGCTGGCCGGGGTACCCAAGCCGGTTATCGACCGCGCTCGGCAGCACTTGGCGCAGCTTGAGCAGCAGAGCCTGAGCCAACAGGCGAACACATCAAGCAAAGCTAAGCATGCACCGCTACAAAGTGATCTGTTTGCCAGTGTCGCGCATCCAATGGTGGATATTTTGCGCGGCTTGAAGCCGGATGAATTGACGCCACTGCAAGCCCTTGAATTGCTGTATAAATGGAAATCCGAGCATGCCTGAAATCGGTAAATAATAGCTATTTGCATTAACCAACCGCTAACAGTCGACAACATCGGCAATTGTTATTGCCGACCTGTACCGGCCTGGAAAAACTGCTAGACTACGCGCCATATTTCGCGCCATATAGGCGACCGCCTGATTCGGATGGAGACCCGACCATGACTTTTGTTGTTACCGACAACTGCATCAAATGCAAGTACACCGATTGCGTTGAGGTCTGCCCTGTCGACTGTTTTTATGAAGGCCCAAATTTTCTGGTTATTCACCCTGACGAATGCATCGACTGCGCACTCTGCGAGCCAGAATGCCCTGCCAATGCGATCTTCTCGGAAGATGAAGTGCCCGAAGATATGCAAGAGTTCACCGAGCTGAACGCTGAACTTGCGGAAGTCTGGCCGAATATCGCAGAAAAGAAAGAAGCCTTGGCTGATGCCGAAGAATGGGATGGCGTGCCAGACAAGTTGCAGTATCTGGAGCGCTAGACGTTCAGGTTACTGTTACAAGATCGAGAGGCTGGCCATGCGCCGGCCTTTTTATTGCTGCCAAGACTGAATTTTGGACAAAAAAAGGGGCGGGATAGCCCGCCCACTCTTCATTCCTTATTCGGCTTTCCTTGTCCAAGTCATCCTGACTTTACCTTCCTGAGCTTTCCCTGAGTTCAGCTCCCTGCCGAACAGCGTTTTCCCTAACGCTTAGACACATAATATCTGGTTACGTTTACTACACAAGCGTCTGGAATTGACTAGCGCAGCGGGCGAGCCGAACTCCTTCTCAGTAAAAACAATCGGTTACAACATATGCGAGCGGAAATGGCCATTCCGCGCACAGTAGATTGCCGATATAGCTTACGCACACTGTAGGAAAAGACTTACACCCACACCCTGATCTCCAGACAATAAAAAAGCCCGGCTCCTCACGAAGCCGGGCTTTTGGTCACAGGGACTGCAATTACATCATGCCGCCCATGCCACCCATACCACCCATACCGCCCATATCAGGCATTGCCGGCTTGTCTTCCGGCAACTCGGCAATCATTGCCTCGGTGGTGATCATCAGACTGGCAACCGACGCCGCCGCCTGCAGTGCACTGCGCGTGACCTTAGCCGGATCCAGAATACCCATCTCGATCATGTCACCGTATTCGCCAGTCGCAGCATTGTAACCGTAATTACCCTTACCGGCCTTGACCTTGTCCAGTACAACAGAGGCTTCGTCACCAGCATTGGTTACGATCTGGCGGAACGGCGCTTCCACAGCACGGCGCAGCAGGTTGATGCCAACAGTCTGGTCGTCATTGTCGCCGGTCATGCCTTCAATCGCCTGCAAGGCACGAACCAGGGCAACACCGCCGCCAGGTACAACACCCTCTTCCACCGCAGCACGAGTAGCGTGCAGGGCGTCTTCAACACGGTGCTTCTTCTCTTTCATTTCCACTTCAGTAGCCGCACCAACCTTGATCACCGCAACACCACCAGCCAGCTTGGCCAGACGTTCTTGCAGTTTTTCACGGTCGTAATCGGACGTAGTGTCTTCAACCTGCTTGCGGATCTGACCGACGCGGGCTTCGATATCAATTTTGACGCCAGCACCATCGATAATGGTGGTGTTGTCTTTGTTGATTTGAACGCTCTTGGCCTGACCCAGATGTTCCAGGGTGGTGTTTTCCAGGCTCAGACCAACTTCTTCGCTGATCACGGTACCGCCGGTGAGGATGGCGATATCCTGCAGCATGGCCTTGCGACGATCACCAAAACCTGGGGCTTTAACGGCAGCAACTTTAACGATGCCACGCATGTTGTTGACAACCAGAGTCGCCAGCGCCTCGCCTTCAACGTCTTCAGCAACGATCATCAGCGGGCGACCAGCTTTGGCCACTGCTTCCAGTGTCGGCAGCATTTCGCGGATATTGGAGATTTTCTTGTCAACCAGCAGAATGTACGGGCTGTCCAGCTCGGCAGACATGGTCTCGGGCTTGTTGACGAAGTAAGGAGACAGGTAACCGCGGTCAAACTGCATGCCCTCTACGACAGACAGCTCGTTGTCCAGGCCGGAACCTTCTTCAACAGTGATAACGCCTTCCTTGCCAACGCGATCCATGGCTTCGGCAATAATCTGGCCGATGGACTCGTCAGAGTTGGCGGAGATGGTGCCTACCTGGGCAATCGCCTTGGAATCGGCACAAGGCTTGGCCAGTGTTTTGATTTCGGCAACGATGGCGGCAGTGGCTTTGTCGATACCGCGCTTGAGATCCATAGGATTCATGCCAGCAGCAACGGATTTCAGACCTTCGGTAACGATGGCCTGAGCCAATACGGTAGCGGTAGTAGTACCGTCACCCGCGTCATCGTTGGCACGGGAGGCCACGTCTTTGACCAACTGTGCGCCCATGTTCTCGAACTTGTCTTTCAGCTCGATTTCCTTGGCAACGGTCACGCCGTCTTTGGTGATGATCGGCGCGCCATAGCTGCGCTCGATTAGCACGTTGCGGCCCTTTGGCCCAAGGGTCGCCTTGACCGCGTCGGCAAGGACGTTGACGCCAGCCAGCATCTTGTTGCGGCCGGAGATACCGAATTTAACTTCTTTAGCAGCCATTTTCGCTTTCCTTTAATCAGTTCATACAGAGAGTGCAGGTAATGCCTGTAATCAGGATTCCAGCACGCCGTAAATTTCGGACTCGCTCATGATCAGCAGATCTTCGCCGTCAATCTTGATGCTGCTGCTGCCGGAGTAAGGGCCAAATACAACTTTGTCGCCTTCCTTCACAGCCAACGCACGCACTTCACCGTTGTCCAGCAGACGGCCGGTACCCACTGCTACCACGACGCCAGTGTTTGGCTTTTCTGCGGCAGAACCGGGCAGAACGATACCACCAGCGGTTTTTGTTTCTTCTTCGCTGCGACGAACGACTACGCGGTCGTGTAACGGACGAATTTTCATCGTTGTGAGTCTCCCAATGTGAATGTGATTACCGGCAAGCCGGCTTTTCGAGTTAAATCAGGTCTTGCGACCCGAAGGACGCGCCATCGGCAACGTCACTGTTCCGTTCAGCTCCCTAGGTGGGCGCTTGTCAAAACTGGTGTTGGGTTAATGGGGTCCTGGGGAGCGATTTCAAGGGCGCCCGCGATTTTTTTTCACTGACGGTCGATATCCTTGCCCCGTTCAGCTTCGCCCTCTTCAGCCGGCTTCCACTCGCCTTCAATAATGTTGTGACCGCCGCGCTCCCAGCTGTTAGGACCACCGGGCTCGCCCGGCAACGGCTCGCCGCGATGGCGCCAGGCGAGGATCAGACAGATCAGGGCTGCCGCGTCGGTAAAAACACCAGGGATAACCAGCAGGACACCGGCCAACACACCCCACATGCCCGATTTAAGCACGATCAGCGGTGAACCCGTTTGCGCCATCTGCATTTGCAGACGCTGCACCATGGCCCAGCCCTGACTCTTGATCACCACAATCCCGAGCATGATGGTGCCGAGCACCCACAACAACGTCAGGCCCACGCCGATGGCCTGGCCCAACATAATCAGACCCGCCAGCTCGATGAACGGAATGGCCAGCAATAGCAAGCGAATGAAAGGCATGATGACCTCAATTAATAAGTTTGAAAGCAATATATGGGTACGACCAGGCGGAATTTCAACCCATCATTCATAAAGCCATAGCCTCGTAAAGGGTCAGAAAATGACCAAAATAGCACGCCGGGTATTCTCATATGCTCGCGACTCGGGCATGCTTGTGCCCGATTATTTTTCCATCGGCTTCGAGGAGTGCCACATATGCAAGTAAAAAACAGCGTGATCATTATTACTGGCGGGGGCCAGGGTCTGGGTCGCTCGATGGCGGAATACCTGGCAGCCAAAGGCGCCAAACTGGCTTTGGTCGACCTCAATCAGGAACGCCTGGACGAAGCCGTTGCGGCCTGCAAGCAGGCCGGCGGCGATGCCCGTGCCTATATCTGCAACGTCGCCAATGAAGAGCAGGTCGAAAGCATGGTCAGCCAGGTCGCTAGCGATTTCGGCGCCATTAATGGCCTGATCAACAACGCAGGTATTCTGCGCGACGGGCTGCTGGTAAAGGCCAAAGACGGGCAGATTCAGAAAATGAGCCTGGCCCAATGGCAATCGGTGATTGACGTCAACTTGACCGGCGTGTTCCTCGGCACCCGTGAAGTCGCGGCGAAGATGATTGAGCTGGGTAACCAGGGCCTGATCATCAATATTTCTTCGATTTCACGCGCAGGCAACATCGGCCAGTCGAACTATTCGGCAGCCAAGGCCGGTGTCGCGGCGATGACCGTAGTGTGGGGCAAGGAGCTTGCACGCCACGGCATTCGCGTAGCGGGCATCGCACCAGGCTTTATCGAAACGGAGATGACTGCGGGCATGAAACCCGAAGCGCTTGAGAAGATGACCTCGGGCATTCCGCTCAAACGTATGGGCAAGCCCGAAGAGATCGCCCATTCCGCGGCCTATCTATTCGAGAACGACTACTATACCGGTCGGATTCTGGAGCTCGATGGCGGCATTCGTATCTGAAGTACCACCCGACTCAGGTTGGTAAGGGGGCCTAGGGCCGCCTTACCAACTAATCCCCAGACCAAAGCGATAACGCTTGTCATTGATGCTCTGGTCTTTGTTGCCATCCAGATAGTCCCACTCGGCCAACAGGCTCAACGACGCCCAACTGTTGAGTAGATAACGCACACCGATTTCGGTATCCACCACGAAATTGATTGAAGGGTCATCGGGAATAAGGGTTTCGGCATTATGCAAAAACTCGAAACGCTTGCCATAAATGAAGCGACGCAGGTCCCACTCCAAACCCAGGGCATTGAAAATATCTTCTGTGCCGTCACGATTCTCCAGACGAACATGATCAATACGCGCCGACGTTTCAAAACGACCCAGGGCATTGTTCCACCACTCGTAACCAGGGCCCATACCTAGCTGCTTGCGGCGCTTCACTTCACTGACATGATCGCGCTGATAGCTCGCGCTGGTCTGCCAGAACCAGTGCTCGTCAAAAAACCAGCTCAGGTCGTAATCAGTCTGCCAGAGGTGCCGACTTTTCACATCATCGCGATAGTCACGCTCGAATTCGCCACCCAGCACATGCCGCCAGTCGCCATGACGCGCGCGGGTATTGAATGCCATATCCAGATCACGTTGATTAGTAGTGTTGTCCTTGATATCCAGCGCTGCCGTTGCGTTGCCTTCCCATACCCAGTCTTCGATCAGTGGCCTGGGCTCAAGCATCTGCTGGATGCTACTGATTTGCAGCGCAACAGGCTCCGGCGCGCCATTAATGACCATGATCGCACCTGGCTGATCAGCCGCAGCAACGGAGAACGCACGCTCGGCCTGGCCTTCAGACTTGATCAGCAAGGGGTTATCGGTTTCAAATGTCTTGATATCCGCGACTTTCACATTGATCCGGCCGGCCAGGCTGGTTTTCATAATCAACTTGCCACCCTCGATTAGCTCAATCTGGCCGGTGATGCGGTCACCGTTCTTGAGCCACAGGGTATCGGCCATGACGTTGGCGGACAGGCACAGCGAAGCAAGTACAATGGGTATTACGCGGAAACAATACATCGAGAAAAACCTTTGAATAGGGGCTGGACCAACAAGGCGACATTATCCATGTCTGAGAAGCGAATACCAGAGATCAAACCTGCTACACGCGAGATTTTCTGGCAGGTTCTGGCGAGTATTCCTCGCGGTCGCGTGACCAGTTACGGCACACTGGCGAGGCTCGCCGGAATGGGCCGGGGAGCACGGCTCGCCGGGCGCTGGCTCGGGCAACTGCCCGCCGATACCGAATTACCCTGGCATCGCGTTCTGAACAGCACGGGCAAGCTGTCGTTATCTGCCGATAGCCGCTCCGGACAGGAACAATATCAGCGACTGATGGCCGAAGGTGTCATCATCAACAGTCGTCGCGTGGACATGAAAAAGTTCGGTTGGCCGGACTGAATGACCTAACAGGAGCAGCATGAACGACAATCAACCCGGCCCCCAGGCATCCTCCGGGGGAGCATCTCAGGCACCGTCTCAAGCCCCGCCCGAACGCGAAGGCTTACGCGTTTATCTCAACCCCCGCGTGATCGGCATGCTGTTTCTGGGATTCTCGGCCGGGTTGCCGTTACTGCTAGTCGGCGGCACCTTCAGCGCTTGGCTACGTGATTTGGGCGTGGAACTGACCGCCATCGGTTTTCTCAGCTGGGTCGGTATTGCCCATTCAATCAAGGTGCTCTGGGCCCCGTTGATTGACCGCGCGCGCATTCCGTTGCTGAGTCGCTGGCTGGGTCGACGACGTTCCTGGATGCTACTGGCCCAGGTAGTTATTGCCATCGCCTTACTCGGCATGGCCTTTACCGATCCACGCGAGAACCTGGGGTTGGTCGCGCTTTGGGCGGTATTGGCCGCCTTCGGCTCCGCATCCCAGGATGTGGCTATCGACGCCTATCGCGTCGAGGCAGAAGCCAAGCATCGCCAGGGCGCGATGGCCGCCACCTACGTGACCGGCTACCGGGTAGCCATTCTCGCAGCCGGGGCCGGGGCCCTGCATCTGGCGTCGTTGGATAGCTGGGGCACGGCCTATGCTGCCATGGCAGTCCTGATGGGGATTGGCTTTATCACCACACTGGTGATCGCCGAGCCCCAGGTACATATCACCCAGGCTACCGCTCTGCTGGAACAGCGCGTCAATGACTATCTCGCACACACTCGCCACGCAGGCTGGCGCCGCGACCTGACCGCCTGGTTTATTGGCGCCATGGTCTGTCCGTTTGCCGAATTTTTCCAGCGTTATGGCAAGGCAGCGCTGCTAATTCTGGCATTTATCGCGACTTTCCGCATCAGCGATATTTTTATGGGCGTGATGGCTAACCCCTTCTACCTTGATCTGGGCTTCAGCAAAGCTCAGATTGCCAATATTGCGGCGGCATTCGGGCTGGGCATGACCTTACTGGGAGCAGGAGTGGGTGGACTATTGGTAGCGCGATTCGGGATTGCCCCAATTCTGCTGGCAACCGCGTTCCTGGCACCGATCACCAATCTGGCCTTCGCCTGGCTGGCCTATATAGGCCCACAGAGTTATGGCCTGGTGGTAGCCATCGTCGCCGACAACATTACCGGCGGGCTGGCCATCTCAGTCTTCATTGCCTACCTGTCCAGTCTGACCAATACCGCGTATACCGCAACGCAATATGCGTTATTCAGCTCGATAATGACCTTGCCAGGCCAGTTTGCGGCTGGTTTTACCGGCTTGCTGGCCGCCAATGTAGGCTGGATCAGCTTTTTTATGCTGACGGCCTTGACCGGCCTGCCGGCCATTGTACTGGCCTTCCTGCTGCTTAGGCTGGCGCACCCGGACAAGCTGCGCCGCCCGGGCATCGATTGATGCTTTACCCATTGAGGGTTTAGCGGTGGGGCAACATCAAAGCGGCGCCAGAAATGGCGCCGCAGGGCCACAATCAGAAGTTGTAACCAACACCAACGCTATAGAAGAGAGCGCCATATAGAAGAGAGCGCCATCGTCGTACCGGTCGCGAGCATCGCTGCCGCTCTTGAAAAGAAATTGATAGTCCATCAGCCGGGCTCTTTGCTACAGCGTTTCTTGATCGGCAATGTCGAATCAGTGCTCGAGCGCCTTTTCGGATTTTTCTTCGACCGCCTGCGGCACCAAGTGCACCGTCCGCTGAGGGAATGGAATGGAAATGCCTTGTTTGTCGAAGGCTTCTTTGGCCAATTCCTGAAGCTCCCAGAATACACCCCAGAAGTCTTCAGTCTTGGTCCACATGCGCAATGACAGATCGACTGAACTATCCCCCAGGCCAGTCAGCCAAACGACTGGAGCCGGATCCTTGAATACGCGTTCATCAGCTTCTGCCAAACCTAAAAGAATGGCCCGAGCCTGGCGTACGTC
This sequence comes from Halopseudomonas pelagia CL-AP6, assembly GCF_000410875.1. Classification (GTDB taxonomy): domain Bacteria; phylum Pseudomonadota; class Gammaproteobacteria; order Pseudomonadales; family Pseudomonadaceae; genus Halopseudomonas; species Halopseudomonas pelagia. Next base: position 76,817 of record NZ_AROI01000025.1, on the reverse strand, counting down.
ATCACCGTAATCGATACCAATATTGATATCGACGCGCCGGGTAGGCTGCCGTGAATAGTTAACAATATTGCCGTTGGACAGGCTGCCGTTAGGCACAATAATGGTTTTGTTGTCGGGGGTTTTCAGAACAGTAAAAAAAATCTGAATACTGTCAACGGTGCCGCCAATACCCTGGGCCTCGATATATTCGCCCGCCCTGAAAGGTCTGAGGATAAGAATCAACATGCCACCAGCGAAATTCGCCAGACTACCCTGCAGCGCCAGACCCACCGCCAAGCCTGCAGCACCAATCAAAGCGATAAAGGACGTGGTTTCGACGCCGATCATGCCAGCAACGCTGATCAACAGCAGAACCTTGAGGCCGACACCAATCAAGGTCCCAATAAAGCTGTGCAGCGTGCGATCCACGTGGCGCTTTTCCAGCAGCACATGCACTGCGGAGGTAAGCCGACCGATAATCCACCAGCCAATAGCCAAGGTTATGATCGCTAACAACACTTGGCTGCCATATTGTAAAGCGAGCGGCAACCAGGCCGCAGACAGCTCTTCCAGCTGCACCATCACATCATCCATCCGTTATACCTCGTGAATATCAATCGCGAAAATTATTAAACTGCAGTGGCATATCGACGTCGGCACCGCGCAGTAATGCCATGACCTCCTGAAGATCATCACGCTTTTTGCCCGTTACTCGCACCTGTTCGCCCTGAATCGCGGCTTGTACTTTGGCCTTGGAGTCCTTAATCATGGACACGATTTTCTTTGCAAGCTCCTTGTCGATACCTTCCTTGAGCAGCACATCCTGCTTGACCTGCTTGCCTGATGCAAAGGCCGGCTTGACTTCCATGCACTGAATATCGATCTTGCGCTTGACCAGACTAAGCTTGAGCAGCTCGAGCATCTGCTCAAGCTGGAACTCAGCATCCCCGGTCATAAGCACGGTCAGTTCCTTGTCCTTGAACTCAAAATGACCCTTGCCGCGCAAGTCATAGCGGCGGTCAAGGTCTTTCATCGCGTTATCAACCGCGTTGGTCACTTCATGTTTGTCCAGTTCGGACACCACATCGAAAGATGGCATGCAGATACCTCAAATAAACATCATTTTTATGACATACAGTGCAAAATTACAGTATATCTTCATGGCATTATAACGTGAATTGACCAACTGACCGGGAGCCTTGCCATGCCCAACCCGCAACTGAGCATCATGGTGGTGGACGACACCAAGTTCAGCAGTGCGGTAATTGGCCATAACCTGACACGCGCAGGTTACGCTGATATCCGTTTTGCCAACTCCGCCATGGACGCCCTGGCGCTGCATGAAGAACGACCAGCCAGCGTTATGGTAGCTGATTGGCTGATGCCAGAAATGGACGGGTTGGAGCTGACCACCTGTATTCGCCAAGCGGATGAGCAGAGTGGCCACTACACCTATGTAGTGCTGTTAACCGCGCGCGAGGGCGACAACGTATTGAGTCAGGCCTTTGACCGGGGCGTGGATGATTTCATCAGCAAGTCCGCTATGAACGAACAACTGCTCCCACGGATTTATGCAGCAGACCGAACATCGCAGTTGATCAATCGCCTGCTCGACGAAAATCGCCTGCTGGCCGACAATAATTCGCAGCTTGAAGAACATAATCTGGTCGACAGCCTCACTTCACTGGGCAATCGCCGCTACGCCCTGCAACGGCTTGGCGATGTATTGCGTAATGTCGACTCGCGGGGTGGCATCTGCTGCGTACTGGTACTCGGCGTACAGAACCTCGAAGAACTGAGTCGCAAGCTGGGTGACGCGGTGCAACAGGAACTGCTGCGCGGCATTGCCCGACGCTTACAGCAGCTAGTTCGCCCCACCGATGTTATTGCTCGGGTGGGCGATAACACCTTTGCCATCGTCACACTGGCGGATGACCCGCAGGACTGTAAGCCCAATAGCTTCAAGCGCTTGCATGACGGTCTCAATCTCAAAGCGTTCAAGACCAGCGAAGGTTATCTCAGCGTTCGCGCGGGTATGGCGCTGTGTGCAATCGACAACAAGAAACCGATGCCTCTCGCTGCTGACCTGCTTGATCTGGTGGAAACCCAACTAGGCGACGCCTATGCCACCAACCTGGTTACCGAAGTGCGCTGGACCGCCGTCGAGGCTTGAGTATGCTGCACGTGCTGGGCGCCGGCAGCTTGGGTTTACTCTGGGCTGCCCGTCTGGCGGTAGCAGGTGTCGATGTGCGCGTGATCCTGCGCGACGCGCAAGCGCTTCAGCATTGGCAAGCCGCTGGAAGCTCAGTCCTTTTCGAGCACGCAGGCCGCCGTTGCAGGGTTCCGCTACCGGCACAATTGCCCGACAGCCAAGAGCAGCCCATCCGCGCCCTGATCCTGGCCACTAAAGCCTATTCCGCCGAAAGCGCATTGCACAGCGTAGCCAAGCGCCTGATGCCGGGAGCATCAGTACTGATGCTGCAGAACGGCATGGGCAGCCAGCAGGCAGCCAGTCTGGCCTATCCTCACCAGCAGGTGCTCTACGCTAGCGTCACCGATGGCGTATGGATGCCCGCGCCAAGGCATATTGTTTGGGCTGGCCAGGGCACGACCCAGGTCGGCGACCCGGACGCTAATCCATGCCCACAGTGGCTGGAACAGCTTGATCGAGAGGTCATCGACTGGCACTGGCACCCGCAGATCCTGAACACGCTATGGCAAAAGCTCGCGATCAATTGCGCCATCAACCCCTACACCGCGCTGCATGACTGCTGTAATGGCGAGGTGCTCGAGCGGGCTGGAAAGCAGATGGCGCCGCTAATCCACGAGCTGCATAGCCTGTTGGCGCTTCACATACCCGGCTATCGGTTAACCGAGCTCAGCGAGCGCATTCACCAGGTTATCGAGCATACCGCGAACAACAGCTCTTCAATGCGCCAGGACGTTCACGCGCGCAGGCGCACCGAGATCAGCTATATCACCGGCTTCACCTGTCAGGCGGCTCGCCAGTCTGGTCTGGAAACGCCCGTACTGGACCGTCTGCACGAGGCGCTGAAGACACATCTGGCAACGCTTGGCCTGCCCACCGATTGACAGCCGGCTTTGTCATTCGCGCTATTCAGGCTAGCATTCCCTCCACTACCGACCATCTGCAACGAGGCTACGAGAACCATGGGTTACCGCTTGAGCAAACTCTATACCCGTACCGGTGATGACGGCGACACTGGCTTGGCCGACGGGCGCCGAATCGGCAAGGATCACCCGCGTATCGAGGCCATGGGCAGTGTCGATGAGCTCAACAGCCTGCTGGGCGTGTTAATTGCCGATTTGCAGGGACAGCATCTGATCGCGTTGAGTGAGGTACTCAGCCCCCTACAGCACCGTCTGTTCGATCTGGGTGGAGAGCTGGCGGTTCCAGGCTACGAGATCATCGACGCCGACGATGTGCTCGGGCTGGAACAATTGATTGATCACTTCAATGAAGATCTTCAGCCGCTGAAAAACTTTATTCTGCCGGGCGGATCCCGCTGCGTCGCTGCCGCCCATCTAGCACGCAGTGTCTGCCGTCGTGCCGAGCGGCGATATCTGACGTTGGCTAACCATGAGGCTGTCAACGAACAAGCACCCATTTACCTGAACCGAATGTCAGATCTGCTATTCGTCATGGCGCGAACGATAGCCCGGCAGGAAAAAACCCTCGAAGTGCTCTGGGCACCCAAACCCAAACCTGCGGATTGAGTACCTCAGGCCGGTGTGCTGCGCAGCACCACACCGGCGCTATCAAACGCGGAAGGCGCTGATAATGTGCTGCAGATCCTTGACCAATTGCGCCATGCGATTGCTCGACTCCTCTGCCTGGCGCGCCCCTTCGGCAGTTCTTTCGCCCGCCTGATTAATCTGTACGATATTGTGATCAATATCATGACTGACCGCAGTTTGTTCCTCAGCCGCAGCAGCAATCTGCTGACTCTGGTCGACAATTTGCGTCACTGAATTAAGAATATTGCCCAGCGCCTCCTGAACCTTGAGTGACGCATCCACAGTAGAGCCGGTCATGCCGTGGCTAGCCCCCATCGCCTTGACTGCTCCACTGACCCCCTCCTGCAAGCGCGCAATCATTTGCTCGATTTCTTCAGTCGATTGCTGGGTACGCCGCGCCAGGGTGCGAACCTCATCCGCGACTACCGCGAAACCACGGCCTTGCTCACCGGCACGGGCCGCCTCGATAGCCGCGTTCAAGGCCAGCAAATTGGTCTGTTCCGCGACACCTTTGATCACTTCCAGCACCCGACTGATAGAGCTGCTGTCATCGGCCAGTTTGTTGATCGCTTTGACCGAATTTTCGATTTCACCAGCCAGTTTGCCGATACCCTCTACCGAGCTTTCGACCAACTTGCGGCCATTTAGCGTTTCGGTGTTGACCTGCTCGGCGCTGGTGACGGCTAACGCCGCGCTGCGCGCGACCTCCTGGGAGGTCGCAGACATTTCGTTCATGGCCGTTGCCACTTGTTCGATCTGCGAGCGCTGGGATGCAACCGCCTGGCTACTCTCGCTGGAAATACTCTCCACCTGCTGCGACTGCTGATGTACCTCCCCTGCGGTCTGACTCACTTGCCGGATCAGTTCACGAATACGCTCGACGGTATCGTTAAACTCACTGGCCAGTGTGCCCAGCTCATCACGGCTATCGACCTCGACCTGAACGGTCATGTCGCCATCCGCTACCTGCCCCATCAGCACGGACAAGCGTTTGATTGTGCGCCGTGTGGCCATGTAGAAGCCTGCATACAGGTAAATGATCAACAGTCCGACCAGCGACAACGATATGATCAACACCATCATTGAGCGGAAGTTCTCGCCCATGCGCTGGCCAAGCACCCGCCCCAGCGTATCGAGCACGGCTTGGTTAAACGCGTAGGTCTTGTCGATCTCGGCGGTGATCTGGTTGAAATAGTCTGACCAGGTACCCGTCAAGCTGTTGGCCAGAATAATATCGTCCTCGAAGATCCGACTCGCTTCGTCCAGACTCTCAAGGCTAGCTTGGGAGTAGGATTGCAGATCCACCAGACTCTGGTCTGCCAGAACCAACGCGAGGACTTGCTCGTAGTCACTACGTAAGCGCTGCAGGCCCTCGAACAGATCATCCATGTCGCGGCTGGCATCGGAATTCAGGTAGCCCAGCCCAATGGAGTAGGCGCCGACAGAACGACCGGTACCCAGGGACGAGGTAATGTTCGGAGTCACGTTGATCAGCAGGTCGCTCAGTTGGCGAATATTGCGATCATAATCCTGAGGCAATCCTGCATAGGCGGCACTGAAGCTCAACAATGAGCTGACTTCACCCAAGGCCTGGGTAGACATCGCGCCACGGCTGCCCACAGATTCACCAGCAATGCCCTGGTAAACCGCAACCAACTCGTTGCGCTTGGTGATCAGGTCTGCGGCTTCAGGATCATCCGCATCAAGGGCCAGCCCGTTGAGCCCGTCAATCACACTCTTGCGCAATACCTGAGTGCGTTGTTCCAGGTCCTGGGCGTACTCACCCTGACCCAACTGCACATAGATCATCTCAAGATCACGCAGCGCCTCAGCGTCGCGCATGAGGCTCGAGTTCTGGCGCAGCAAGGCCATGCTGTCCAGCGCATGCTGGGTAATCTCCACCCGCTCATAGGCCTGCTGCACCAACATGCTGCTAATAATCCCCAGGGGAATGAAAAACAACACACTGATCAGGCAGAACTTCATGCCGTAACCAAGACGGTTCATCAACGCTATGGCTGGAGCCATCAGACTATTCACTCGGCACTCTCCTCATGCACAACTGCGTATCAGGGCCGCGATGGTCAGGGCAGACCTGACCCGGATACATTTATTTTTATCAGCCCACTCATGCGGCAGGCTTTTTTACGCTTCCACTTGCACCAATCAATTTACCGTTAACTGTCTCACAATGACTCTATCGGCAATCTGCCACCCTTCTTTAAGAATAATCAGCGAACAGACTCAAGCCAGGACGCTCAAGAACGCGATCACTACCGCCCACACCAGCATACTGCGCTGCAGCAACCGATGCACCGGCTGCATGACTGCCTGACGGTCCAATTTGGTGGCTTCCGGAGCCAAGGCAGCTTCTGCGCACAATCCTGTCAAACTGGCCGCGCTGACCTCCCAGCGCAGCATCATTCCAGCAAGCGCCGCTATCGTGCGCTCAAAATGCCCGACCAACGCCATGCTCAACGCCATTAAACGGGCGGGCAGCCACTCCAGTGCATGAGTAATAGAAACCGCCAGTGGCCGCAGTGGATGCTCAAGCTGTGTTTGCATCTGCTGTAACAGGCGGTAGGCCATAGCACCTAGCGGCCCGAGTAGCAGGTACCAGAACGCAGGAACCAAATACCCTGCGCAGACTTCCCACACTAGGCGCGTGCGCACGGCAGCGACGAGCTCGGATGGGCCGTTTGCGTGTATATCCAGATCGCGCTGCGCAACCAGACTCGCCGCCTCACGGTCGCCGCGTTGCCATGCCTGTTCGAACTGAAGAGCTAACGAACCCAAAGGATCCTGGCGACCCACGCATAGCAGTAGCAATAAGGTGTGGGTTAACAGTACAAACACGCCGTAGGCAATGCCGTCGACCAACCATAGCAGCACCCCGGCCGCTACCAGCGGCAATACCAGCATGACCAACGCTTGCCACGCAGGCCGCGCTGCGGTCTTGTGTGAAACTCCAGCCACCCAGCCACCGAACACATCCAGAGGAAAACCCTTGCGCCAGGGCGTGAATGTCACTATCAGCCCGACCATCAGCAGCACCAGAAAACTCATGATTGCCTCTCACTGCCGGGCAGTACCGACGCTTTATTTAAACTGTGGAAATAGCGCTGCCAATCAAAGCCCACGCCGGGATCCGTTTTGCGTCCCGGCGCAATGAACTCATGCCCGGTAATGCGGTATCGGCTGATGTCAGGATAGGCATATTGCAACGCTTTGGTCAGCGCCTGCAAACTGTCGTACTGAGCAGGAGTAAAGGGCAGATCGTCGGTCCCTTCCAGCTCGATACCAATGGAATAATCATTACACTCCGGCCGACCACCATATTGCGAACGCCCCGCGTGCCAAGCCCGTTTAAGGCAAGATACGAACTGAGTGATAGTCCCATCGCGCTCGATGAGAAAGTGCGCCGAGACCTTCAGCGCGGCTATCTCAGCAAAGTAGGGATGCACAGCGGAATCGAGATGCCCTTGAAAGAAGGCCTGCACGTGGCCCCCGCCAAAACGGCCAGGCGGCAGACTGATATTGTGGATTACCAGTAAAGACGCGACCTCACCCGCTGGCCGTTCATTGTGATGCGGCGAAGGGCAATGATTGACTTCACTGCACCAGCCATCGTGGCTATTAATCTGCATGGGTTTCGGGATTGGCCAAAAATCCTATGCTAGCAGGCCTACCCCTTGCCGGGAACAGCCGGTCGAATCAGTTTTTGTCAGCCTGAAGCCTGCGCAGATTGCCGATTACCGATTCCAGTGCCCGGTCAAACAGCTGATTGTCGTCCAGCAGCCGAACCAGACCTTGTTCATAGTGTTGAGCCAGGGTATTGGCACTAAACTCGGCGACCTTCACACCACTACGATTAACGAAAATATACTTGCCGCTGAAGCTGATAACAGCCGCAAGCTTGCAGCGTTGCGGCGGGTCTTCGGTTGCCGTTGCCAGCTCGAACCAACTGCCCGTATGCAATGCGCCAACCCACGCCGCCGCCTTGATATCGGGCAAATCACCAACCAACTCGGGCTCCGGCTGAACAATCTCGGCTTCGATGACCGGAGCATCCACCCGGATCCTGGTCACCTCGGTTAATTCGGCTGGCGTGGTGGCGATTGACACCGATGCGCCGGGGTTGTGCCCAGCATCCTTCAATTGCTCAAGCGAATCGCTCTTCGCGACCACGTAGCCCGCCGGGGCGGGCTCGGCAGCCACTAGCCTGGAAGCGGCATCGACACTCGGCTCCTGTACCAGAGCACTGCCGCTGGTCTGCCCGGCCACTGGCGTGGGCGGCAGCAAACACAACTGCTGCAATTGCTGTAATCGCACAATCAAAGGCGCGCCCTGCTCTGCGCGCAAACCTATCAACTGCAAGCCGTCAGCAACCGCCTGCCGGACTCGCTCATTCATACGCTCCCTTTCAGCCGTCGGCTGCCCTGCCAGCGGCTCGATACTCTCTAACAACTGTTCTGCGACTTGTTTGACGCTGCGCCAGGCCGCCGAATCAGGGCCCTCCCGCAAACAGGTCATCTGCATTACCTGGCTCCAGGTATCACGCAGCAGATCAACCGCAAAGACCGGAAGCGTCTTGCCCATCAACAGCCCGTTCAGCGTCAACGCGACTTGACTGCGCGCAGCCTCTATACGAGCCTTACCTTCTTCAGCATCGCGAGTGCGCTGTTCAAGCCGCTCCGAGCGGCGGCGCTCGACGTTAACGAAGCCGGCCAATTCGGTATGCAAGGAGGCGAAAAGCTCGGGGTCGGGCTCGGGCTGGTCCAACAATCGCTGCACAATGCTGTCGAGCAGGGAATGTAGTTGATCGCGCCGCAGGTCGTCGTGGTCAGTCCAGCCTACGGTCGAACGGGCCAGCTCATTGAGCAAGCGCCGTGCAGGATGACTGGATTGGCTGAAAAACCGCTTGTCGGCAATGGCCACACGCAAAATGGGCAATTGCAAACGTCCGATCATGGCTTTTACTGCGGAGGGCAGCTCTGGATCATCGAGAATGAAGTCAAACAGCATGGACACTAGGCTGATAACGTCATCGTCAACCCTTTCCAACGCGCGGGTCTGCCCACTCTGTTCCCGCTGACGCCGCAGTAACTGATTGATTTGCGAGCGCATATCCTGGCGCGGGATGAATTCTTCGCCATCATACCCGGCAACATCAGTGCTCAGGAAATCGCTGCTTGACAGATCAGCCAGCATACCGAGCAATTCGTTACTGCGCAGCGGCTGCGTGGAAGGCGAACCCATCGATGACAGAGCCGCATCGCCACTGGCATGCCGCCAGTTACCAATCAACTCACTGAACATCGATAATACTTGCTGGTGCTCAGCCGAACCCTGGCCACCTGCTTGTGCCGGGCCATGCCCTTGTTGCCCAGCAGCCGCATTTGCGCCGGTCATCCTCGCCGCAGCCTGCCGGCCTGCAGTGCTCTTCAGATCAGGCAACACGCCAGACAGGATCAGTTGCTTATTGATCTCGTCGTAAAAGCCGTCGAGCTGATTGAAAACATAGCGCTCGAACAACTTGAAGATGATTAGCCTGACTTTGATATCCAACTGCAACTCAGCCAAGGTGTCAACAAACACCCGGGACAGCATAGCCGGACCGATAGGCAAATCCTGGTCATCGACCCGACGCTTAACCAAGCTGTTGAAACGGATCGACAGGTGCGACAACGAGCCTTGGTTGCGCGTCACCGCCCGGCCTATCATGCTGTCTAGAGCAACCGTCTCTTCCAGCTCATCTGGCTGTACCAGCGAAAGAGTATCGAGCTCAAAATTGTGGATAGAAGCAGGTACAACCCGCTCGGCCTCTTGATTAAGCGCCTCCAGCTCACGCATCAGCCCGTGGCAGCAATCTTTGGTAATTTTGTGACGCTGCAGCCGCACCGCACGCATGGCCTCGAAAAACAGCGTTTGCTCATTATTGTTGCCAGCCCGATCAGCCATCTCAAACAGACTGTCGTCGGCATTATCAAACAGCGTGGTCAAAGCAGATTTGAGAAAATCGACCGCTTGCTTGCGCACCGGCATGAGGGGCGAAGGCAGATGGGAGGGTCTGTTTGGATCAAAGCTCGCCACCGCAGTATCGGCGGAGGAACTGATAGGGACAATTTTACGGTCGCGGGCCATACGTATTCTCCAGGCAGTGCGGTACTGCCTTCTACAACGCCAACGGAGTTCACCCTGCTATATGCCACTTCCTGTAGTTTGCAGTCCGTATGTCATGAATTTGGCGTCAATTTAAAAAATAGTATACAGGCATTTATGACGCAGCTATTCACCACATGTCGATTCCTTGACCGACTTCACACTTCGCGCGGCACCTGGGTCCACAAATTAGACGCATTCCTGTAACAATTAGACGCTCTAAGGCAGGCTAGAAGCGCTTAAGAACGCCATGCTTTGGCGGCAGGCAATAATCGGTAACAATGAACTGGCTTTTAACCGCGTCACTCGCATTCAACACGATACCTGAACTATAACAAACGGACGGAGAGCCACATTAATGGAATCACTTATCGGGATAATCAGTGCCATCAACGGCGTGGTGTGGGGGCCAGCCATGCTGGTTCTTCTCGCCGGTACAGGCTTGTACCTCACACTGGGCCTGAAACTGACCCCGCAGCGCAAGCTTGGCTATGGCTTTCGCATGTTGTGGCGCGGGCGCAAGAGCAGTGAAGAAGGTGACATCAGCCCGTTCAACGCACTGATGACAGCCCTGTCGGCTACCGTAGGCACAGGTAATATCGCCGGGGTAGCCACGGCCGTTTTCTTCGGCGGACCCGGCGCCCTGTTCTGGATGTGGGTTATTGCTGTGGTTGGCATGGCTACCAAGTTCTGCGAAGCGACCCTGGCTGTCCACTACCGCGAGAAAGACGCCAACGGCCATCATGTTGGCGGCCCGATGTACTACATCAAAAATGGCCTGGGCATAAAGTGGAAGTGGCTGGGCGTGCTATTCGCCATTTTCGGCATGCTCGCCGGTTTTGGTATTGGCAATACCATTCAGTCCAACTCGGTGTCAGATGCGCTGCAAAGCACCTTTGGCATTCAACCTTTGGTGACGGGCATCGTCATTGCCGTTCTGGTTGCGCTGGTGCTGATCGGTGGCATCAAGCGGATTGGTGAGGTTGCCGGCAAACTGGTACCGATCATGGCGCTCTTCTACGTAGGCGGCGGCCTGATCATCCTGATCATACATGCTGACCGCCTGCCGGAAGCCTTCAGCCTGATCTTCTACCATGCGTTCAACCCGATTGCTGCTGCTGGCGGTTTTGCCGGCGCGACCATCTGGGCCGCCATGCGCTTTGGTATCGCCCGCGGCGTATTCTCCAACGAAGCCGGCCTGGGCAGCGCCCCGATCGCCCACGCCGCCGCGCAAACCAACGACCCGATTCGCCAGGGCACCGTGGCCATGCTCGGCACCTTTATCGACACCATCATTATCTGCTCCATCACCGGCCTGGTGATCATGGTCACTGGTGCCTGGCAGAGTGGTGAAAACGGCGCGTCCATGTCTGCACTGGCCTTTAACGAGGGCCTGCCGGGCGGCTGGGGTCAGTACATTGTGAGTATCGGCCTGGCGGTGTTTGCCTTCACCACCATCATCGGCTGGAGCTTCTATGGTGAAAAATGTACCCAGTTCCTGTTTGGTGAAAAGTCCAACGTCCCGTTCCGCGTACTCTGGGTACTGGCCATTCCGCTGGGCACTCTGCCGATCGTGGACTTGGGCAGCCTGTGGCTGGTCGCCGACACGCTGAATGCGATGATGGCGATTCCTAATCTGATTGCGCTGTTGTTGCTGAGCCCGGTGGTCTTCAAGCTGACCAAGGATTATTTCAACAACCCGGCCAATCTGCTGAAAAACACCTAAGCAACCGCTGTGATACCCGCCCTTCCTGGGCGGGTATTTTCCTTCTGATCGGGTATACTCGCCGGCTGATGCCGACCCGCGACGGAGCCCGTATGCCCAACCTGACCCTCGACACCCTACAGCAGACCATCATTGACGATGTGCGCCGTGCGCTGGCAGAAGATGTCGGTTCCGGCGATATTACCGCCGCGTTGATTCCTGCTGATCGCTTGGCCACTGCAACCATTCTCACCCGCGAAGCGGCAATCCTGTGCGGCACAGCCTGGGCCGACGAGGTGTTCCGCCAGGTCGACCCCGCGATCAAGGTGCAGTGGCTGGCCAAGGACGGTGAGCAGATGCAACCTGATCAGGTATTCTGCAAGCTGAGCGGCCCGGCCCGCGGGCTGCTGACGGCTGAACGCAGCGCGATGAATTTCATTCAAACACTCTCAGCCACGGCAACACGTAGCCGCTATTTTGCGTCGCTGGTCGAAGGCACTTCTGTGCGCCTGCTGGACACCCGCAAAACCCTGCCCGGCCTGCGCATGGCGCAAAAATACGCTGTAACCTGCGGCGGCTGCCACAACCACCGCATTGGCCTGTTTGATGCCTTCCTGATCAAGGAAAATCATATTGCTGCCTGTGGCGGCATTGCCGAAGCGGTCACCCAAGCGCGCAAACTGGCCCCAGGCAAGCCGGTGGAAGTCGAAGTGGAAACCCTGGACGAGATGCAGCAGGCGCTCAGTGCGGGTGCCGACATCATCATGCTGGACGAACTAAGTCACGATGATATGCGTGAGGCCGTAGCACAGACCGCTGGGCGTGCTTCACTGGAAGCCTCGGGAGGGATTACCGAAAAAACCCTACGCAGCGTGGCTGAGACCGGCGTCGACTTTATCTCCATCGGCAGCCTGACCAAGGACATCAAGGCCGTGGATTTGTCTATGCGGCTGAGCATGTAATGGAGGGGGCGATGTAAGGCTGCGCCTACACTAAGACAAGACCTCACACCAAAGAACTAAAAACTAAAAACTAAAAACCCGGCCTTAGCCGGGTTCCGATCACACGCTCCCAATCAATCCCTCACATTCTCATACATCATAAAGCGCGAGGTTTCATACAACCCACGTGTAAGCGGCAGCAGCCGCTGGTACTCATCAGGATGCTCCTCCGCCACGTTGGTAAGCGGCGTCATGGAGTGCAGATCATGCAGGCTAGGCTCGGTACCGTCATAGTTCATCTGCAGCAGGAAATCCTTACTCACCGCACCAATCAACGGGAAACTGCCCTCGCGAAGCACCACCGGCACCACCCGCTCACCTTCAGGTGCTGGCTGCAACAGATCGCGACCCATAGTACGGTTGTCGTATTCCACGCCCAACAAACTCGCAATCGTGGGTAGCAGATCCGCCAGGCCCACCGCCTCGTCAAACTCACGGGGCGGCAGCAGCTTGGGAGCGTAGATCAGCAGGGGAACGTTGTTGCTTTCCAACCCTAGTTGGTCGAATGCCGGCTTCATGAAATCGATATTGGCAATGCGGGTATTGTGGTCGCCAAACATCACGAAGATAGTGTTATCAAAATAGCCGCCCTCCTTGGCCAGATCGATCATACGCCCCAGGTTAAAGTCGAGCAGCCGCGCAGCATTGTATTGCGCCACGCTGCGCGAGCCCGCTGCTTCTACCTCCGCGAGCGGGCGGTCAATCGCTTCAAACCCATCATTGTCTGCCGGAATGGTAAAGGGTCGGTGGTTGCCTGCGGTCTGAATGTAGGCGAAGAAAGGCTTGTCCCTCGGCAAATCCCGCAGAATCTGGTCGGTCTCCTTGAACAGATCAAGATCCGAGATTCCCCAGACGTCGGCATTTTTTGCTTTCCAACCCCCTTCCTCATACAGCTTTATCCCATCAATACTCTGGCGAATCAGCGCATTCATATTCGCCCAGCCGGAGTTACCGCCAATGGTGTAAACCTTGTGGTATCCCTCAAGCTCATTGATCAAGGTGTGCTGATTGGTGATCAAAGGATTACGGGTGGCCGTTTGCGAACGCGACACATCAGGAATGCCGGTGATGCTCGCCCAAACAGTCTTGGCCGTGCCGGTTACCGGCACATAGAAGTGCCGGAAAAACCAGCTCTCCTGCGCCATACGGTCAATATTCGGCGTGGGGTTCAGCGGGTTACCGTAAGCCCCCACGGCAGTGGTACCCAGTGATTCGAGCATGACAAAAACGATATTAGGTGGCTGCGCCACATCCAGCTGGTGCGGCTGCACCCCGACCTGACGATTGAGCGTGAGCTGCTCCGCGTCTACCTTTTCGACACCCAAGTAACGGCTGACCACCGGGTAATGCTCACGCACCTGATCCAGGTCATAGCGTTCCTGGGGCACGCTCAAAGTGTCATAAAAAAAGATGACTGGATTGAGACCCAGTGCACCTACCTGGCTATCCCCCGAGAAAAAGGCATCACTCCAGCGCAACGGCACCGGATTTTCCAGATTGATATTGGCATAGCGACCAAGAATCGCCAGGAACACCACCACCACCATCACCACGCTACCAAGTATCCGGGACCAGAGCGGTATAACCGTTTTCGGTTGATCGAGGGTAGCCTTCTCCAAGCGCATTAACGCCCAAACCGAGGCGACCAGCATGGTCAGCCAGGCTAACGTGATCCAGATTACCGGATAGCTCTCCCAGACCATCTGCTGGGAGATACCGGCATCGGCAATGAACTTGAGTGCGGAGGCGTTGAGGCGCACACCCAGATAGGCGTAGTGGCCAAAATCGAAAATGTACAGCAGCAGCACAATGCCCAGCGCAAGGACCAGATACAGCCGCGCCACCCAGCGCAGCAGGCTTGAGCGCAGACTGTTCCACACGGGAAGCCAGGCCAATAGCATGGCCGGCAACATCAGCAGGATAGCCAACCGCAGATCGAAGCGTACACCGATACTCAGGGTTTCGAGTACAACGTCCAACGGCTGTTCTGCCCCGGGGGTGACTGCCGAAAAACCGAAATAGAACAGTGCCCGCAAAGCAACCAGCAAAACAAAAAGGATCGCCACACCACCAAGAAAATAGTGCAGACGACGCGATCTTAACCAGGCCATATTGGCTCCTAGTGAAACTATAGAATGAGGGTGCGCTTGGTTTAATGCGGTCAGGCAGAGATTTCAGCCAACGACCGGTAGTTTTGCAACTGAGGCCACGCCCCCTGCTTGGCAACCAAGCACTCTATAGCCGAGCACAGTGTTGAGCAAGAGGGGGCTGGTGGCCGGCAGTCTATGGCGGCGTCAGTTGCACCATCAGGTCACGGCAATCCGTCACGTGCCAGTCAGCCAGCTCTGGCCATTGGTTGTCCGCATGGACCAAGCACGTATGGCAACCCGCCGCCCTACCTGCCTCAAGGTCAAAACGAAAGTCGCCGACCATAACAGCCTGAGTCCGCGCCACTGACCACCTCCCGAGCAGTTGATGAATGCCGTCCGGGTCAGGTTTAGGCAAGGCTTGGTCACGTCCGAGGAT
The DNA here is from genome assembly GCF_000410875.1 of Halopseudomonas pelagia CL-AP6. Taxonomy (GTDB): domain Bacteria; phylum Pseudomonadota; class Gammaproteobacteria; order Pseudomonadales; family Pseudomonadaceae; genus Halopseudomonas; species Halopseudomonas pelagia. The sequence continues at coordinate 61,685 of NZ_AROI01000025.1, read as the reverse complement.
ATGCTCGGGGGCAAAACAGTCCAACACCCCGAGCAGCTCGAGGGAAGACCTTGCGACCTGTTGAAGGTTGCGGGTGAGAATACCGATGTGACGCCCCGACTCGTGCAGATGCCTGATCAGCTCGGCCGCGCCCGGCGCAGCGCGCACCTCTGCGGCCAACCGCATCTCGATCGCGTCCAGCTGGGAGCTAAGCTGCTCACGCTCGGACAAGGGGCGGCTGGCGATAAAACAAAGTATGTCGTCCCCGGCAGGGATGCCCAACTCGCGACGAATCGCCGCGAAATCGTGCTGCGCCAGCGTTAACGTACCATCCAGATCAAACACCCACGCCTTAAGATCATGCATGGCTCAGCCCTGCACCTTGCGCATCAGTGATTCTTGGGTAATGGACGCTACCAGCACGCCGTCACGATTGAATATCTGCCCGCGGGACAAGCCGCGTGAGCCGCTCGCAGAGGGGCTGTCCATCGCATACAGCAACCAGTCATCCATGCGCAGCGGCTGATGGTACCAGATGGAGTGATCAAGACTCGCGACCTGCATCTTGCGTGACCAGGACGATACCGCATGGGGCAACATGGCGGTGCCCAGCAGATGGAAGTCTGACGCATAGGCCAACAGATAGCGATGCAGCTGCGGGTCATCCGGCAAACAGCCGTCGGCCCGGAACCACATATGCCGAACCGGCTCTGCGACCTGAGGCTCGAATGGATTGAACACTTCCACCGGACGAATTTCGATTGGTTTGTCGACTAGCACTTTCTCGCGCACTTTCTCATTGAGCAGATGCTGCTGGTCGCGGGTGATTTCGGTTTCATTGCGCAGATCGTCGGGGCCAGGCACATCCGGCATGACCGCTTGATGGGTATAACCTTCCTCATCGCCTTGAAAGGAGCAAATCATGGTAAAGATCGGCTTGCCTTTCTGGATCGCCTGCACCCGCCGCGTGGTGAAACTGCCGCCATCGCGTAACGGATCGACCTGATAGATGATCGGCAGCGTCGGATCCCCAGGACGCAGGAAATAACCATGCACCGAATGGACGTGGCGTAGCACATCGACCGTCTGGCTGGCGGCGGAAAGCGACTGGCCAAGCACCTGGCCGCCAAAGAGTTGCTTGAACCCCAGATCCTGGCTCATGCCACGAAACAGATTCTCTTCAATTTTCTCCAGCGCCAGCAGGCTTACCAGATCATCCAGCATGTGCGACATAGTGCTTGGTTCCTCGACGGCAGCCGGCCCATAAGACCGGAAACGATATAAAAGCGCTGCGACAGAATGTCACCCAGCGGGACATTCTAACCGCTAAACCGTCGTTTTTGGTAACGCCTGCGTGGTTGTTGCCGGCTAGGCCACTGAATCATACTGCTGGCCGATTATCGTCAAGTGAGGAGCATGGATGGATCTGCCCCTGGTCTACCATCCGGATTACAGCTTTGAATTCCCGGCCGCCCATCGCTTTCCGATGGACAAATTTGTGCGCTTGCACGACCACCTGCGCGCCACTGGCACGCTGCATGATGGCAACCTGTGCTTACCGCAAATTTGTCCGGATGACCTGCTCGCCCTGGCGCACGATCCGGATTACGTTGCCCGCTTCCATGATGCCAGCCTGGCCACGCAGGAGCTGCGGCGCATGGGCCTGCCCTGGAGTGAAGCTCTGGTGCGCAGAACCACTCGAGCGGTAGGTGGTTCGATACTGACCGCCGAGCTGGCCTTACAATACGGCTTGGCATGCCATCTAGCCGGCGGCACCCACCACGCCCATTACGACTTCGCTTCCGGCTTCTGCGTGTTCAACGATCTGGCAATCATCAGCCGCTATATGTTGGCCAGCGGCAAGGCTCAGCGCGTACTGATCTTCGATTGCGATGTGCATCAGGGCGATGGTACCGCCCGTATTCTCGAGCACGATGCCGAGGCCATCACTGTCTCGCTGCACTGTGAAAATAACTTTCCGGCACGCAAAGCCCACAGTGACTGGGACATTCCGTTGCCCAGGAACCTGGATGATGAGGGCTATATCCGCATTGTCGATGATGTGCTCAATTACTTGCTGCCACTCTATCAACCCGATCTGCTGCTCTATGACGCTGGCGTGGATGTGCATCAGCAGGACGCGCTCGGTTATCTGAATTTGACCGACCAGGGCATAGCGCGACGCGACCGCCAGGTTATCGAACATTGCCTGGCCCGCGACATTCCGGTGTGCGCGGTGATTGGTGGCGGTTATGACAGCAATCGCGAAGCCCTCGCCCGCCGTCATGCCATTTTGCATCACAGTGCGCAGCAGATTTGGCGTGAGAGGGGATTGAGTTAAACTGCCGGCCAACATTTGCTCAACGGACCTCCCCCATGCGTTCACCTTCGTCATCCAGTGTCGCCGTTATCGGTGCCGGCCCTGCCGGCTTGATGGCCGCCGAAACGCTGGCCGCGGCAGGTTTGGCGGTGGATGTTTACGATGCCATGCCCTCGGTAGGGCGCAAGTTTCTGCTTGCTGGCGTCGGCGGGATGAATATTACCCATTCCGAAGAGGCCGCCGGCTTTGTCAGCCGCTACCGCGAAGCCAGCCCCTGGGTGAGCGAATGGCTGGCCGAGTTCGACGCCAGCCAACTGCGCGAGTGGATTCACAGTTTGGGAATAGACACCTTTATCGGTTCGTCCGGCCGCGTATTCCCTTCAGACATGAAAGCCGCCCCATTGCTCCGCGCCTGGCTTAGGCGGCTGCGCGAGCAAGGCGTAAGCTTGCATAACCGCCACCGCTGGATAGGCTGGAATGCGCAGCACCAGTGTCTGTTTGATACCCCGCAGGGCCAGCAAACCAAGACTCACCGCGCTGTGATACTGGCATTGGGCGGCGGCAGTTGGTCGCGGCTAGGGTCAGACGGCGCCTGGGTTAACCTGCTACAAACGCAAGGCATCAAGGTGCGTGACTTGCTACCCGCCAACGGCGGTTTTACCCGCCAGTGGAGCTCACACCTAAGTCAGCGCTTTGCCGGCCATCCGCTTAAACAGATTATTGCCAGACTGGTACTGCCCGACGGCAGCACGTGGGAAAAGCGCGGCGAATGCATCGTTACCCATGACGGCCTGGAAGGTAGTTTGATCTATGCCCTGTCTGCGCCGCTGCGCGATCAACTACTGCAGAACGGCCAGGCGCGGCTAACACTGGACCTGGCCCCGGATCGCACGGGCGAACAACTTGCCGAGACGTTGCGCAAGCCACGGTCTGGCCAGACACTGGCCTCGGTCCTGCGCAAGCGCGCAGGCCTTGATACATTGAAGATCGCCCTGCTGCACGAGTGCCTGGACAAGCAGATATTCTCTGACGCGGCCCGCTTGGCGGCCAGCATCAAAACATTGCCTGTTGAATTGACCGGCATGCGTCCTTTGGATGAAGCCATCAGTAGTGCGGGCGGCGTAGTCCGCGAAGCCTTTGATCAGAACCTGATGCTCAAGGACCTGCCCGGAGTCTTCTGCGCTGGAGAGATGCTCAATTGGGAAGCGCCCACTGGCGGCTACCTGCTAACAGCGTGCTTTGCCAGCGGGCGTCGCGCAGGTCAGGGCGCGATCGACTATCTGGGCTTGTAACCCAGACACGCCTACCTGACATCAACGTTCTGGTTTGACGCCGGACAGCTTGGGCAACATCCAGCGCTCGAACAGGCCGGGGAACCATCGCGCCAGCAAACGTGCCCGCCAGTCAACGTTGGATAGCACCATCAACTGTTTGCGCTTTACTGCCCCGCGGTAGATATCATCGGCCACGTCGCTCGGCGAAGACACCTTGAAGGGTGCATTGATAATCTGCTTACTGACCGAACCGTCCCCGACCAACGCATTTTTGCGGATATCCGTGGCGGTAAAGCCTGGGGTGACCAACATCACGTTCACGCCCTGCGGGCGGATCTCCATGCGCAGCGTTTCGAACAGGCCATGCAGTGCATGTTTGCTGGCGTTGTAGGCACTGCGGTACAACAGCGGAGCGAAGCTCGACAGTGAACTGAGTACGATAATCTGCCCTTGGCGTTGCACGATGCTCGGCAATGCCTGCTGGGTGCAGTGCAAGGCACCGAAGTAGTTGACCGCCATGATCCGTTGGAACACCGCAAGATCGGTATCGGCGAAGGCGCTGCGATGGGTGATGCCGGCGTTGTTGATCAGTACGTCAATACCGCCAAAATGCTCGAGCACCTGACAGATGGCCTGCTCGCACGCCTGGGGGTCGGCAACATCACAACGGATCGCCAGGACTTCGGCGTTGAGTTTATCCATCAGTTGCTGCCGGAATGCCAGCAGGGGCTCGTCCTGCACATCCAGAATGGCGATTCGCGCACCGGACTGGGCAAATCTCAATGCCAACGCGCGCCCGATACCTGCGCAACCGCCGGTAATGACAACCACTTTCTGCTGAAACGCGCCCCTGACCATGATGGCCTGCCCTCACCCTGTTGTTTGCCACAAGAGTGAGGGAAAAGCTGCTAGGTCGCAAGCATCAGGGTGCCAGGCGTTCGCGCCGCCAGCTACCGTCGATCAGTCGGTAATTGAGCCGGTCGTGCAGGCGGCTTGGCCGGCCCTGCCAGAACTCGATCAGCTCTGGCTTGAGACGAAAACCGCCCCAGTGCGGGGGGCGTTCGGGAGCTTGGTCGGCGTACTGCTGCTGTAGTTGCTCGAGGTTGTTCTCCAGCACATCGCGGCTGGCAATAACCTCGCTCTGCGGGGAGGCCCAGGCACCCAACCGACTGCCCAGCGGACGGCTGTGATAATAGGCGTCGGACTCTTCATCGCTGATGCGCTCGACCGCACCCTCAATGCGTACTTGGCGCTCCAGGTCATGCCACCAGAAGGTGATCGCGGCTTGGGGATTAGCTTGGAGCTGCTGGCCTTTGGCGCTTTCATAGTTGGTGAAAAACACGAAACCACGATCATCCACGCCCTTGAGCAGCAGCGTGCGCAGATGGGGCTGACCAGCCCCATCGACGGTAGCGAGCATCATGGCGTTGGCTTCGGTGGTTTCGATTTCTACCGCCTGTTCAAACCAGGTGGCGAACAGGCTCAGGGGTTCTTCAGGTGCCTGGGTTTCCAGCAGGCCGTCGCGGGTATAGTCGCGACGCAGTTCGGCTACATCGGATTTCATATTCACTACTCCGGGTCACAATGCTCTTATGCTAGCACTTTACGCGCGCAGGACATTGACGCCGGACAAGCTCTGCATCAATCCTGCTGTTTCAGACAGCGATAGATTTCGCGGCTCAGTGCCAGCGCCCGTGGATCCATCAGTACATAGGGACCCATGGCGTTGGTGACATAGCCAAAGCCGACGCCGGCCTCGGGATCGCAAAAGCCCAGCGAGCCGCCGGCACCTGGATGCCCGAAGGCCTGGGAGCCCATGCCGAAACCGCCACCTTCGTAGTCCTGTTCGAGCATGACGCCGAGGCCGAAACGCGTGGGTGCGAGCAGGGTTTTATCCATCCCCTGGCTGTGCTCGCTACGCATCAGGCCGACTAAGTCGCTATCCAGCAGATGCGCGCCGTCCAGGCTGCCGCCGTGGGCTAGCACTTGCCAGAAACGCGCAAGGGAACGGGCATTGCCGGTGCCATTGGCAGAAAATATTTCAGCCTGCTGCCATTCGCGTTTGTTGGTACTGACCATCATGCTCGAGGGGTTGCCGAAGGCTTTGAAGCCCATACCCTCGGGCTGGCCCATGGAGGCGAAGAGTTTGCGCGCGTAGTCGTCGCCGTATTGATTGCGCAGCCGCGATACGTGGGCGATACGCTGCAACTGGTCATCTGGCACACCAACGAAAAAGTCCATGCCCAGCGGCTGACAGATATGCTGCCGAATGTAGCCGCCGGGACGTTCTCCGCTCAGCCGTCTGAGCGGCTCGCCGAGCAGCCAGGCGTAGGTGACCGGTGCGTAGCCGTGGGTTTCACCGGGTGGCCACCAGGGCGTTTGGGCGACCAGCGCGGCGGTCATGGCATCCCAGTCGAATAGAGCTTCGGGGGGCAATGTTTGACTGATAGCGGACAAGCCCGAGCGATGGCTGAGCACCTGGCGCAGGGTGACCTGTTCTTTGCCAGCCCGGGCAAATTCGGGCCAGGCGTCAGCCAGCGGGCTATCGAGTTCGATACGACCGGCTTCGACCTGCTGCAATAGCGCGACTGCGCCCAGCGGTTTGGTACAGGAGAATACGTTAACCAGTGTGTCCTGTTCCCAGACCTGCTGATTGTCCTTATCTACCACGCCCTGCCACAGATCCAGCACCGTTTCGCCGCCGACGGTCACGCACAAGGCGCTACCGCGCGCCTGCTCATCAGTCTGCTGCTCGGCAAACAGTTCGCGTACGGTTTCGAAACGCGGATCGAAATAGCCCTGGACGTTGCTCATGGAATGCTTCCCTATTGGAGGTTGTTATGGGGTTATTAAACCCGAGCGTGGTTGCTATTACAGTACTCATAAACAGCTGGAATAGCGTTTGTGTGCGACCGGGTGATAGAGCGACTGCGAGCTTGAGGTAAAGCTGAGGCCGGTAAAGAGGGCGCAAAAACCGATTATTCTAATCCGTGCTGGGCGGCACTCCCGAACGGCAACCCCTCAACTCTGTGCCTTCCATTTCAACGCTTCTACCCCCCAACACCGGGTTTAGCTTGTAGCTTGCCGCTAAGTAACGACTAATCAATCTCCCGCCGAAACGGCGGCAAGGCATTGAGAATCGCCTTGCCATAACGCTGGGTCACCAGTCGGCGATCCAGCAGCGTGACCACACCGCTGTCCTGTTCATTACGCAGCAATCGCCCGCAGGCCTGGATCAGCCGCAGGCTGGCGTCCGGTACGGCGATCTCCATAAAGGGATTGCCGCCATTGTGCTCGATCCATTCGCTGAGCGCCGCTTCCACCGGATCATCCGGCACGGCGAAGGGAATCTTGGCAATCACCACGTGCTCACAGTAACGCCCCGGCAAATCGACGCCTTCGGCAAAACTGGCCAGGCCGAAAATCACGCTGGGATTTTCTTTATCAACCTGCGCGCGGTGCTGGCGGATCAGTTCCTGCTTAGACAGGTCACCCTGCACCAGCACGCGTTCGCGGAAATCCCGAGGCAGGCCGGCGTAGACTTCAAGCATCTGCCGGCGCGAGGAAAACAGCACCAAACTGCCCATGGCATCAGCCAGAATGCTCGGCAAATGCTCGATAATTGAGGCGCTGTGGCCAGGGCCGTCACGCGGGTCGGCGCCATGATTGGGGATGCGCAGCACGCCCTTTTCGGCGTACTGGAACGGGCTGGGCGCCAGGGTGCAGACGGCGCCTTTGGGCAAGCCGGCGCGCATGCTGAAGCGGTCGAACCGGCCGAGGGCGGTCAGCGTCGCGGAGGTCACGAGGCAGCCAAACGCGGTGTACCAGAGGAACTGCCGCAGGGTATCGGCGGCCATGATCGGGCTGACGTGCACTTCTATATCGTTCTGTTCGGTCAGCGTCAGCCAGCGCGCTGTCGGCGGTTTGTCTTCGGCGTCTTCGAGACAGAACTGGGTCCAGAGTGTCCAGTTGCCCTGGGAGCGCGCCAACAGCGCGCCGAACAGGGGGTACCATTCTTCGGCTTGATGCGAGGTGACGCCCACCGCTTCACCATCCATTGCGTCTTTCAACTGATCGACCAGGCGTTGCAGCAGGTCGGTGATCCGCCCGAAACCGGCCTTGAGTTCGAGGCCCATATCGCGCAGGTGCTCGGGAATCACGCCGTCCTTGAAGCGGTGCTGTGGCCGCACCTGGCCGGTGACGTCTTCGGCACTGGCAAAGTCGGATACTTCGGTCAAAGCCTGCGCCATAAATTGCTGGTGCGGCTTCAGATCACGCGCCAGCTGTGGCACCTGTTCGAGAAAGCGGCCAAAATCACCCGGTAACGGATGTTGCGCCAGCAGTTTGCTGAGGTTTTTGTCCAGTTGCTCCAGCCATTCGGCGGTGGCAGCCATGCGCGTGTGGTGGGCAAAATGGGCGATGGCCTTGTCCGGCAAGTGATGGCCTTCATCGAAAATATACAGACAATCACGTGGGTCGGGCAGGATGGCGCCGCCGCCCAAGGCCAGATCGGCCAATACCAGGTCGTGATTGGTGACGATTACGTCGACCTTCTGCACACCTTCGCGAGCCTTGTAGAACACGCATTGGTTGAAATGTCCGCAACGCCGATTGGTGCACTGGATATGATCGGTGGTTAGCCGCGACCAGTCCTGATCGGCCAGTGCCTCGGGCCAGGAGTCGCGTTCGCCGTCCCATTTCTTGCTGGCCAATGATTCGACCATGCGGGTGTAGAGTTTGAGGCCGGCTTCATCTACTTCAAGATTGAAGCCTTCGTCGGCAAAGCCCTGCTGGCGGCTGGCCAAGGACTGGTTTTCGCTGAGCAGTTGATCGAGCTTGGACAAACAGACATAACGCCCACGGCCCTTGGCCAAGGAAAACTGGAAGTTCAGCCCGGCATTGCGCTGAATGTCGGGCAGATCCTTGAGCACGATCTGTTCCTGCAACGCGACCGTGGCAGTGGAGATGACCAGCGGTTTGCCCAGGTGCTTGGCGATCGGTATTGCAGCCAGGCAATAGGCGACAGTCTTGCCGGTGCCAGTGCCCGCTTCCACGACCGCCACGGCCGGATCGCCGTCACGACGGTTTTCGTCGTTCAGCTTGATACCACCGAACAGCTTGGCGACCTCGGCAATCATCATCCGCTGGCCGTAACGCGGCTTCAGCGACTTGTTTTCGAGAAAGGTGCGGTAGGCCGTCTGGATCTGGCCTTTCAGTTCATCATTCAGCATGCGGGCTCCGGATAAGGACGGCATGATAACACTGATGGTCTTTTCAACGATGATCTGCAAGGCAACAAACGACCGCCTGGCGGGGAACCGCTTTACTTGCAGTTTTCGCTTGCGGCTAGCGGGTTAAGGCCTGAAGCTAAATGCCCTGATTTTTTGGATCGACAGGAAAGTTTATGTCAGACAGCCCCACTTCTGCCCTGTTGGCGATACTTGACCAGTATCAGCCGACCAGCCTGCTGTGCATTAGCCGCGAGCCGGTCCCGGCTGTCAGCGCCTTTTGCGCGGCGCATGCCGGCTGCGAGGTAACCAGTACCAGCCAGGTGCCGCTGCCTGCGGCGTTAGCCAACCGGCGTTATGATCTGGCCATTGTCGCCGACCAATTGGAAACCCTGGCCATGCGCACAGGTGTCGAGCTGCTTGCCGGCCTGCGTAATCTTAGCGTCAGCCGCATGGCGGTATTGGTGGATTTGCAGGCGGCTGACGGATGGCAGGAGAATGATTTTTTCGGGCTGGCAATGCGGCGTCATGCCCGTTTCGACAAGGATCAGCGCAGCCTGACCCTATTCACCTATGATTTGGCTGAGTACAAGAGCGTGCCTGACTGGCTGAACTCCAAATACTGGGCCAATCCGGACATGTTTGATAAATACTGGTGGTAAGTATGCAAGGCTCTTCTTCTACGCCCACGCCTTCAGAGTGCCCCTGCGGCACCGGTAAGCAGTACCACGAGTGCTGCCAACCCTTGCACACGGACGCGCCAGCGCTTGATGCCGAACAGCTGATGCGCTCGCGCTACAGCGCTTACGCCCTTGGACTTGTCGATTATCTGGTAAGCAGCACATTGCCTGCCCAGCAATCATTGCTTGATTACCAGGCCATGGCGCAGTGGAGTAGCGCCAGCACCTGGCTCGGGCTGGATGTTGAAGCGGCCCCGCCTGTTGACCAACACGCGCAGCGCGCCCAGGTGACTTTTGCCGCGCACTGGGCTGACCCAGATGGGCAGCGACACAGTCACCGGGAGTGTTCGGATTTTGTCAGGAAACAGGATCGCTGGTTTTTTATCGACCCAAACCATCCGATCCAGGCGGGCAGAAACGATCCCTGCCCTTGCGGCTCGGGCAAGAAATTCAAGCAGTGCTGCAGCCTTTAAAGACGCAGCACCGTTCAATCCTGCAGTTTGAGATGATCGATGTTGGGCTTGACCGGCTTAACCTCCGGCCGCAGTTGTTCCAGATCACTGCCGGGCGGTGCCAGGCTCAGCGCTGAGAGGTCAATCGGCAGGGCAACGAATTCTTCATACTCATCCTGCAGATCCGCACCGACCGGGGCAATACCGAAATTCGGCGCCTCCACTTCGCTGAAAGCCGCCATATAGGCGTCCCGCGGCTTTACCGACGAGTCACTAGCCGCGCTGTTCTGCGGGCTAGTTGCGCCAGCGCCGACGCTAGGTGCCGCTCCCGGTGCAGCTATAGCCGCAGGAGCTTCTTCCCGCCCCATTCGGTCCACACTGCAGATCGCCCCAGCGCGCTCAATCGCCTGGCGATATTTTTCTGCCGAGGCCTCGTCCAGACCCTGCTTTATCACCACGCGGCGACCGGAAAATAACACCTCTAACTGGTCATCACCCACTTGAAAAAGCTGTCCGATCCGCGCTCTGGCCTGCTCCAGCGTGACGCCGGGGCGAACCTGTCCTTGAAACGCTATTTCAAAAAGAGGCATCTTGTCTCTCCTTTGCAGTGATTAGTTAGGCAGTAGTGGCAGCATTTGATTAGTATGGACAGGCACGGGCTGCACGACAACTTAATAACGAGATCAGCCTGGCGGGACAATTTGGCGGGACAATGGAGAGACACGTGCACAGATCATTACCGACCCTTGCGCTGCTCATCAGCAGTGCAATATGGCTGAACGGTTGCGCCATGTTTGGGATGGGGCGCTCTTACGAGAAGCCCGACATCCGTCTAGCCAACGTTGAAATGCTTAAGGCCAACTTGTGGGAACAAACCTTTCAACTGGGCCTGCGGGTAGACAACCCCAATGATCGCAGCCTGCCGATCCGCGGCATGCATTACGAGATCTATCTGAACGAGGCGCGCCTGGCGACCGGGGTCAGTGATAATCATTTCACCGTACCGGCCTATGGGTCGGAATATTTTGAATTGAATGTCAGGTCCAATCTCTGGCGTCATATACGTGATGTGGTCAAGATGATGGAAGACCAGCAGCCGGTCAGCTATCGCATTGAAGGCCACATCCGTACCGGACTGTTTATGTCCCCAACCCTGAAGCTGCATGAAAAGGGTACGCTAGACCCGGCTGACCTGAGATTCTGAACTTATGCTGGCGTCCAACTCATTCATCCCTGTAACGGCGTTGTTATATGACTTCCTTTAACTGGCTTGCTCTGGCAGGCGTGATCATCATCATTGCTTTGGCCGTTTACGCCGTCGTGCTGTGGCGGAAAGTCCTGGCGCGCAAAGCCGAACAACGAGCCATGGCAACTGAGCGCAATCAACGGCTGGCCCGCGACATCATCATACTGGCCAACAGCCTGCTTGAGGGTCAGTTACCGGTGATTGAAGGGTCTATTCGCATTAAGGTGTTACTTGACAATTACTACGGCCCGCGCCGCGCTGATCTGGATGTCAGCGTATTTGAACGCATTTACGACGCCACGGCCCACATCCCTACCCACCAGGGCTGGAAAGACTTGTCCAAGGCCGAGCGCCAGTTGCATGAGCAACAAATGGAAGTGCTTGAGCGCGACCACCATGAAGCGATAACCAGGGCAGCGAAGAATATCAGCCGTGGACTGACCAACTGAGCCAGGCGCCTTTGCTCGGTAGTGGCATAAAAAAGGCGCCTCACAGGCGCCTTTTTTATTCGGCCGTATTCTTACACTACCGAGTTACCGCCATCGACGGCAATAGCCTGACCGGTGACATGCCGTGAAGCTTCGGTTGCCAGAAAAACAGCAACGCCCTTGATATCTTCTTCACCACCAATGCGCCCAAGCGGCGTGCCCGCTTTGATCAGCTCGGTGACCTTTTCCAGGCCCTTGGCCATTTTGGTCGGGAAGTAGCCTGGGCAAATAGCGTTGACATTGATGTTGTAAGGCCCCCATTCGCCGGCCAGGGCGCGCGTCAGGTTGATCGCTGCCGCCTTGCTGGTGTTATAGGCCACGGTATGAATGCCGGAGTTGGCGCGATTGCCCTTGAAACCAGCAATCGAGGCGATGTTGATGATCTTGCCGGATTGACGGGGGATCATGAAACGGCGCGCCACTTCCTGCGCCATCAGGAAACACACGTCCACGTTCAGGCACATGACCTTCTGCCAGCCTTCATAGCTATGCTCTTCGGCGGGCTGGCCCCAGGTGGTGCCGGCATTATTGATCAAGATATCCACAGTACCGAATTTAGCTTCGGCGGCGTCCACCAGGGTAGTAATCGGCTGAGTATCCAGTTTGCCCAGATCGCAGGCAACACCACCAGCTTGAATACCTTGCGCTTCGAGGTCTTTCACCACCTGTTCCACCTCGGCAGCATTACGCGCGCTGATAAAGACCTTGGCCCCTTGCTCACCCAGTGCTTCAGCCATTTGCAGGCCCAGGCCCTTGGTGCCGCCGGTGATCAGGGCGACCTTGCCAGTCAGATCGAACAGTTGCTTGACGCTCATAACGTATCCTCTTGTGGTGGGTAATGAGACATTTCAGATCCAGATCATAGCGTGCATGGCTGGCCACTCCGACCATCAGTGATTCGAGTGATATGTCACCCCGCTCCGGTGTTATCATGCCCAGCCCTTTTTGACTGGTACTGGATATGGCTGAACACGACTTCCGGCGCAATCTGTTGAACTCCGCTCACACATTGATCGAATGCCGCACGCTGGCCGGCGGGCTGTATCAAGTGACCGGCCAGGGCGGCGGCGTGCAATCAGGCGACACCTTGATCTGCACTGTCAAAGGCAGTCGCGATCTACCGCTGAAACTGCAGATCGACAAGATACGCTACCTGATCAATCCCCCTGGCCAGTGGACCGCCACTGCCAAGGGACCGGATCTGCGTGGCCAGTCGGTGCTTGGCTGGTCAATCAAGTGTGACCACTGCCAAAAGGAACAGCCCTTCGAGTTTCTCGCCATGGACAAGGACGACCTGCCCAAGCGAACCGCCAGAGCAGTAGCGCGTATCAGTGAACTGGGCTGGACGCCACGCGGTGACAACCATTTGTGCCCGACCTGCGCGCGCCAGCTTCACTGAGCCTGGACCTCAAAACAGGTTGAGCTGTTCACCGAGCAAACTATGGCTGCTGTCCAGCCTTACGCCAACGCCGATCAGGCGCACTGGGCGATTACCCCGAGCAAAGGCCTGGGTGCACAACTCGCGGTAACCGTCGGGGCTGACCGGCGCACCAGCCTGCTCGAGGGTAGTCTGGGTAAAGTCGTGAAATTTCAGCTTAACAAAGGGTTTGCTCACCCGGTATTCGCCCTCCAAACGCCCCAACCGTTGGGCCAGCTTTTCCAGTAACGGGGGTAACGCATTCAGGCAGGCGTCCAGGTCCGATAGATCGTGGTCATAGGTATTTTCCACGCTGACTGACTGGCGTTTGCTCTCCACCACTACCGGGCGATCATCTATACCCCGGGCCAATTGCCAAAGACGCTCGCCGAAACTGCCAAACTCCTTGGCCAGATCCTGCTTGCGCCAGGGCAACAGCTCACCGCACACATCAATGCCCAAACCTTTCATACGCGCGGCCGTCACCTTGCCCACACCGTGTAAGCGCTCGATGGGTAGCGTTTTGACGAAGGCTTCAACCTCGTCGGGCAGGATTACCTTGAGACCATCGGGTTTGTTCCAGTCGCTGGCTATCTTGGCCAGAAACTTGTTCGGCGCCACCCCGGCAGACACGGTAATGCCTTGACTGGCAAACGCCTTGCGGCGGATTTCCTGCGCCATCAGCGTAGCGCTGCCCCGGCAAGACTCGCTATTACTCACATCAAGAAAGGCTTCATCCAGAGATAAAGGCTGGATAAGACTGGTGTAATCACTGAAGATCGCCTGAATTGCCTGCGACGCCTCGCGGTACACCGCCATACGCGGTGGCACAATCAGCAGGTCCGGACACAGCTTACGCGCGTAAGCCGAAGCCATTGCCGAGCGGACGCCATAGGCCCTGGCTTCATAATTACAGGTAGCCACCACCCCGCGCTTTCCCGGATCACCACCGACTGCCAACGGCCGACCACGCAGGCGCGGGTCATCGCGCATTTCAATGGCGGCGTAGAAGCAATCACAGTCTATGTGAATAATCTTGCGCAAGAGCAGCTCTGCCAGTTGGTTTCAACTGCTCCAGTGTAACCGATCAGGCAAGCACTCCTGGATCAACAGCCAATGTGTAATCATGTGATTTTGACATCAATTAATCGCCCTGCGCCCAGCGCGCCTTTTCTCGACCAAAATCGCCCACCGAAGCAAATCCAGGAAATAAAAATTCTTTTCCGTTCAATCGCTTGACAGATGTCGCGCAATGAGTAGAATGGCGCCCACAGACGCGGGGTGGAGCAGTCTGGTAGCTCGTCGGGCTCATAACCCGAAGGTCGTAGGTTCAAATCCTGCCCCCGCAACCAGTTTAAAAACCGTTGAACGGACTTGTCCTTCAGCGGTTTTTTTTGCCTGTTTTTTGCCCATCGCCATATTGATCAACACCATTGCGCTATTGATCAACCTCACCAATAATCTTCCTGAACTATACTCAAGAAAAATGCTGAGCCGGAATTATGGTGATCATGCCTCTACGTATTGCCTGCCTGCTGTTGCTGGCGTGTTGCTCATCCGAAGCCTTCAGCCAAAGCTCTGATATGAGCCCCGATACGGAACCGGGACGGATCGCCTTTATGACCGCTGATGTATGGCCGTGGGGGTACCTTGATGCCGAAGGGCAGCCCGCTGGATTGCTCAGCGAATTTGCCGAACGCCTCGCACACGTGGCCGAGCTGCCGTTGGACAATCGCGTACTGCCGCACCAACGCCTGCTTGCAGAATTTAAACGCGGTCAAGGCGACTACACTGTCGTATTTAAAAATCCTGATCTTGATAACCTTGCCGACAGTCTCGGCGAAGTACTGAGTGCCGACATCCTGCTGGTGGCTAACCCCGAGTTCGTTGGCAATCTAACGCTCGCGGCACTTGATGGTAAAAGAGTGGGTTATATCAGTGGCACCTATTATGGTGAAGCCTTCCAGCAAAACGACAAGCTGATCAAGATTTCCGTTTACAGTCTCGACCAGGCAATTGAGATGCTGCGTATCAATCGCCTGGATGCGGTGATCAGTAGCGATATTGTATTTCATCACAGCCTGATCTCTCAGGGCCTGCAACCAAACGCCTTTCGCTATGAAATCCACACCCGAGGCCAGACTGCGCACCTGTATGTGTCGCGCCAAGCGACCAACAAGCATATTGCTCCGCGCCTCCAGTTAGCCTTGGAAAAAATGCACCAGGCGGGGAAACTGCGCACTTTATTTTATTCCGAATTGCGATCCAGCGCCGACCCACTGCAGTCTGACCATTAGCCGCTCCCAAGCCGTCTGCCGTTGTTTGCTCTGTCTGCCGATCGGGCTCTCACAGGTACCCGCCTTCCGCGTTGATCAAGGTCCTACTTCCGGCCGTTTTACCACATCAACAACCCTTACACGCTAGCCGACATACGCTATCCTGCAGCACACAGCCATCTACAAGCGGAGCGCCAGCCATGCATATCGGCTTTATCGGATTGGGCAATATGGGCAGTCCCATGGCTCACAACCTGCTCGCTGCAGGCTACCAATTGAGCGTGTTCGACTTGGCTCAGCCCGCAGTAGACGAATTAGTCAGCACCGGCGCCGCCGCCGTCACGTCCGTGCAGGCGCTGGCCGCTAGCGACTGCGAACTGATCATCACCATGCTGCCGGCAGCCAAACAGGTAAAAGCCGTGTATCTGGGCAAGGAAGGCCTGCTCGCACATGTCCGTTCCGGCGTCAGGTTGATCGACAGCTCGACCATCGACCCTCTCAGTGCCCGCGAGGTGGCCGCTGCGGCTGAGCGTCAGAACAACCCCACGCTCGATGCGCCCGTTTCCGGCGGCACCGGCGGCGCGGCCGCCGGCACCCTGACCTTTATGGTCGGCGGCAGTAAGACGGATTTTGATCACGCACTCCCGGTGCTTCAGGCCATGGGCAAGAACATCGTACATTGCGGCCCCGCCGGCAACGGACAGGTGGCCAAGGTCGCGAACAACATGCTGCTGGCAATCTCCATGATAGGGACCGCCGAGGCGATGAACCTGGGTGTGGCCCTGGGCATGCAGCCGGAGGTGCTGGCAGGCATCATCAACACCTCCAGCGGCCGCTGCTGGAGTTCGGATACCTATAACCCCTACCCAGGTGTGATGGAGAATGTACCGGCAGCGCGTGGTTACAGCGGCGGTTTTGGCACCGACCTGATGCTCAAGGATCTGGGCCTGGCTACCGAAGCGGCCAAGCATGCGCAACAACCCGTCCTTCTGGGTGCTCTGGCCCAGCAGTTATACCAATCCTTCAGTAGCCAGGGGCATGGCGCGCTGGATTTTTCCGCAATTATCAAACTCTACACCGGAGATACCGAATGACTGATGCGCAGGCACCTGTACTGGCCGAGGTGCGCAATCGAGTCGGCCACCTGACCCTGAATCGCCCGGCAGGGCTGAACGCGCTGACCCTGGAGATGGTGCGGCTGTTGCAGGGTTATCTGAACGACTGGTCTGCAAACAGCGAGGTCAAGGCAGTGGTACTGCGCGGCAATGGGGATAGAGCCTTCTGTGCCGGCGGCGATATTCGCACCCTGTACGATCAGCATCTGGCCGGAGACGCGCAAGCGATAGAAACCTTCTTTGCCGAAGAGTACGCGCTGGATCTGAGCATTCACGCTTTCCCCAAACCGGTTATCGCTCTGATGGATGGCTTTGTGTTGGGCGGCGGCATGGGTCTGGCCCAAGGCGCCAGCCTGCGCATTCTCACCGAGCGCTCAAAGCTGGGCATGCCGGAGACCGGCATCGGCTATTTTCCTGATGTGGGTGGCAGCTACTTTCTGCCGCGACTGCCCGGCGAAATGGGTCTGTATCTCGGTATCACTGGCACTCAGGTTAACACTGCCGATGCCCTGCATCTGCAGCTGGCAGACCTGTGCATCCCGTCCAAACGCTTAGCCGAACTGGATCAGGTTCTGGACCACATCAACTGGGAGAACGATAGCCTGGATATGGCACTCACAGCGCTGGTCAGCACCGACCTGCCACCCACCCAGCTGGCTGATCTGCAACCAGCCATTGATCTGCATTTTGCCCAGCCGACCCTTAGCGCGATTCACCAGTCGCTGCTGGAAGAGATTCGCCCTGCCTACACCGGCTGGGCACAAAGCACCGTCCAGCTGATGGATAGCCGCTCGCCACTGGCCATGGCTGTCACCCTGGAACTGTTGCGCCGTGGCCGGGGCAAGTCCCTGGAGGATTGCTTTGCAATGGAGCTGCACCTGGACCGCCAATGGTTCAACGACGGCGATATTGCTGAAGGGGTGCGCGCCCTGCTAGTCGACAAAGACAAACAGCCGCGCTGGAATCCGCCCAGCATTGGCCAACTAGAGCCCGCACGGGTCAATGCTTTTTTTGAGGGACTGTCATGAACGATCTGGAATTGAGCGAAGACCAGCGACTGATTCGCGACATGGCCCGCCAGTTTGCCCAGGCCGAGCTGGCCCCGCGGGCTGCCGAATGGGACAAAAGCGCCTGGATCGACAGCAGCGTTATCGCACAGATGGGCGAACTGGGCCTGCTGGGCATGGTTGTGCCGGAAGAATGGGGCGGCAGCTACGTTGACTATGTGGCCTATGCGTTGGCCGTAGAAGAAGTCTCGGCCGGCTGCGGCGCCACTGGCGCGCTGATGAGCGTGCACAATTCCGTCGGCTGCGGCCCGGTACTGAATTACGGTAGCGACGAGCAGAAGCAAACCTGGCTGGCACGACTGGCGAGCGGCGAGGCGCTTGGCTGCTTCTGCCTGACGGAACCCCAAGCCGGCTCTGAAGCGCACAATCTGCGCACCCGGGCGGTGCTGGAGAACGGCGAATGGGTGCTCAATGGCGCCAAGCAGTTCGTCAGCAACGGCAAACGTGCCAGCCTGGCGGTGGTCTTCGCGGTGACCGATCCGGAGCTAGGCAAGAAAGGCCTGTCGGCATTTCTGCTGCCAACCGACAATCCGGGATTCCGCGTCGAGCGCATGGAACACAAGCTGGGTATTCGCGGCTCGGACACCTGTGCCATCAGCCTGGACAACTGCCGCATCCCAGAAAGCGCGCTACTCGGGCAGCGTGGCAAGGGCCTGTCCATCGCCCTGTCGAACCTGGAAGGTGGGCGTATCGGAATTGCCGCCCAAGCACTCGGTATTGCCCGCGCGGCCTTTGAAGCTGCACTGGGCTATGCTCGTGAGCGCACGCAGTTCGGCCAGGCGCTCACCGAGCACCAGAGCATCGCCAATATGCTTGCGGACATGCAAATGCAGCTCAATGCGGCCCGGCTGCTGATCCTGCATGCGGCGCGTCTGCGCAGCGCAGGGCTCCCGTGCCTGTCGGAAGCCTCCCAGGCCAAGCTATTTGCCAGCGAAATGGCCGAGGCGGTGTGCAGCAAGGCGATCCAGATCCACGGTGGCTATGGCTATCTGGAGGACTACCCGGTCGAGCGTTTGTATCGGGACGCGCGCATTACCCAGATCTACGAAGGCACCAGCGAGATACAGCGGCTGCTGATCGCCCGCGAGCTGCGCCATTACTCACTCTGAAAAACCGAATGCCTAGTGGAAATCCCGGCTGCGCACATCCAGCCCCGCCAACAGCGAGTTAAGGTTGTGTAGCCGCCGGGCTATCAAATGAATGACGCCCTTCTCCGACTCGACATAGCCATCCACCTGCATCAGTTGTGAGCCAAGCAGCTCACGCCGTTGGCGCTCGCCCAATGCGTGCCAGACCACCACGTTGACCATACCGTACTCGTCTTCCAGGGTGACAAAGATCACCCCGCTGGCGGTGCCGGGTTTTTGCCGGCCAGTAACCAGACCCGCCACCGAGACCGGCCGACCGCTTTCGATCAAGACCAACTCCCGCGAACTGCGGCAGCGTCTTGCAGTAAACTGATCACGCAACAGACTCAGCGGATGCGGGCCCAACGTGGTACCCACACTGGCATAATCGGCCTGTAGATCTTCGCCCTGGGTCGGCGACGGCAACCTGACAGCGGGCTCTTCCTCAGCGCTGAGCCCGGCAAACAGCGGCATCTGCGGCTCGACTCCGGCAATCGCCCAGCGCGCCCGGTGACGGTGCCCCGCCAATCCGCGCAAGGCGCCAGCATCAGCCAGCAGTTCACGCGCGCGCGCCGACAGTTGCGCCCGCTCGCACAGATCGGTCACCCCGGCAAACATCGCCTGCTCCCGGCACTGCATAAGGCGTAGCGCGTCGTCCTCGCGAAATCCGCGCACCATACACAATCCCAGACGAATGGCCGGCTGCTCCGCCTCAGTGGCGCCGCCGCCTTCCAGGGTGCAGTCCCATTGGCTGTAACGCACATCCACCGGCAGGGTTTCCAGTTGATGCCGACGCGCGTCTTGCAATAACTGATCGGGGCTATAAAACCCCATCGGCCAGCTGTTGATTAGCGCGCAGGTAAAGGCGGCCGGCTCATGGCATTTCAGCCAGCAACTGGCGTAGGTCAGCAGCGCAAAACTGGCAGCATGCGATTCGGGAAAACCGTAACTGCCAAAACCCTTGATCTGCTCGAAAATACGCGCGGCAAACTCCGCACTATAACCGCGCTCAAGCATGCCTTCGGTCAAGCGTTTCTGGTGCGGCTCCAGACCACCGTGACGCTTCCAGGCAGCCATACTGCGGCGCAGCTGGTCAGCCTCATCGGCGCTATAGCCGGCGGCGACAATCGCCAGCTCCATCACCTGCTCCTGAAACAGCGGTACGCCCAGGGTTCTTTCAAATACCGCGCGCAGGGCCTCGGATGGGTAGGTCACCTCCTCCTCGCCATTTCGCCGGCGCAGATAGGGATGCACCATATCGCCCTGAATCGGCCCCGGCCTGACAATCGCCACTTCAATCACCAGATCATAAAAGGTCTGCGGCCTGAGCCGCGGCAGCATGGCCATCTGCGCCCGCGATTCAATCTGGAATACACCGACGGTATCAGCACGGCTGATCATCTCGTATGTAGGTTTGTCGTCAGCGGGAAGGGTCGCCAGGGTCAGATCGCGGTCGCGGTGCAGGCGCAGCAGATCAAAGGTGCGACGCAGCGCGCTGAGCATACCCAGTGCGAGAATATCAACCTTGAGCAGCCCGACCAGATCCAGATCGTCTTTGTCCCACTGGATGATGGTGCGCTCATCCATGGCCGCGTTTTCTACCGGCACCAGCGTATGCAATGGTTGTTCGGAAATCACGAAGCCACCCGGATGCTGTGACAGGTGCCGAGGAAAGCCGATCAGTTCCTCGGTCAGCATCAATACCCGGTGCAACAACGGATGTGCCGGATCAAACCCGGATTCGCGCAGACGTTCATCCGCAGGGATCTTGCTGCTCCAACGGCCGCAACAGTCAGCCAGCGCGTTGACTTGGTCGGCCGGCATGCCCAACGCCTTGGCCACATCACGGATAGCACCGGCACCACGGTAACTGCTGGCCACCGCGGTCAACGCCGCCCGGTGCCTACCATAGTGCTGGAATACGTATTGGATAACTTCCTCACGGCGGTCATGCTCGAAATCCACGTCGATATCCGGCGGTTCATTGCGCTCGCGGGAGAGGAAACGCTCGAACAACAGATTTGATTTTGCTGGATCTATTTCAGTAATGCCCAATGCGAAACACACTGCCGAGTTGGCCGCCGACCCCCGACCCTGGCAGAGAATATGCCGCTCACGGGCAAAACGGACGATGTCATGGACCGTGAGAAAATAGCTTTCGTACTCCTTGAAGCTGATCAGCTCCAGCTCCTTGTCGATCTGCAGCCGCACCTTGTCTGTTAGCCCGGCAGGCCAGCGCCAGCGAATGCCCTGTTCGGTTAATTCGCGCAGCCAACTGGCCGGCGTTTGCCCTTGCGGAACCAGTTCACGCGGGTATTGATAGCGCAGTTGCCCGAGATCGAAGGTGCAACGGGCGGCCACCACCTGGGTTGCTGCGAGCAAGTCTGCGGGATAGGTTTCGGCCAGGGCCGCAGGTGAGCGCAAATGACGTTCACCATTAGGGAACAGCCGTAACCCCGCCTCAGACAGGGCGCAGTGATAGCGGATGGCAGTCATGGTGTCCTGCAGGGCACGCCGACCGCGGGCATGCATATGCACATCGCCGGTGGCGACCAAGGGCAGATCCAGCGCCTGAGCGGTGGCGCGCAGTTGTGCCAAACGCTGAGCATCATCCTGACCGCAGTGCAGCTCTACCGCGAGCCACAGGACCTGAGGAAACAGCTCGCGCAACCACTGACCCTGTTGCAGGCAGGGCTCCTCGCCGGGTAGCCACAGCGCCAGCAGACCGTCCAGCGGTGGCTGGAAATCCTCCGGCAGTAGACGATACTCGCCTTTTGGCGCGCGGCGGCGGGCCTGGGTGATCAACCAGCACAAGCGCTGATAGCCTTGCAGATTTTCTGCTAGCAGCACCAGTTTTGGCCCGCTCTGCACCTGCATCTCGCTGCCGACAATCAAGGGTACGCCAGTGTCTTTTGCGGCCTGCCAGGCGCGGACGATACCGGCCAGCGAGCATTCGTCAGTCACCGCCAATGCCGTATAGCCATGCAATTGTGCGCGCTCAAACAATTCCTGGGCGCTAGAAGCGCCACGCTGGAAGCTGAAGTTCGACAGGCAGTGCAGTTCGGCGTAACCCTCAGTGCAGGCCAGTTCTTGATCCGTGTTCATGCGAACCAGCCATGCAACCACAGCGGCCCACCCTGGCCCACTGGGCGATAGGCCCAGGCGCGCTGGCCGCCGACGGTTTCTACCAGATAGTAGTCGCGACGCATATCGCGGCCATCCCACCAGCCGCTTTCGATGCGTTCCGGGCCAGCAAGAATCCGCAGACCGCTCAGTTGCGCCTGCGGCTCTTGCAACAGCCAGCCAGGCCGGGCGATTTTATAGTCACCCTGCAACAGTGGAGCGCTATTGTGTGAGGTCCGCCAGGCCTGCTCCGGACGGTGATCAGGGCGCACCGACAGGGCCGATACCGTCTCATCCCCCAAGCGCGCACGCAAGCGTTCACGTAGCTGTTCCCAGGGCAGGCTTTGCTGTGGCCGCTCATCGAAGAGTTCACGTTTTTGCGGTACAAAAGCCGGTAGGTCTCTGGCGAGAAGCCGCAGCGCCTGCACCGGCGCACGTACCTGCAGTTGCTCCAGACGACCACGCGCCAGTTCGAACAACATCGCCGCATCGCGTTCCGGGCTGAGCAGACCTACTGACACCAGACTGTCCTCACCCTCGCGATGCTCCAGATGCAAAACGAAACGCTGCACGCCGCTGTCGCGCCCAGCCAGAAAAGCCGCCAGATCCGAGGTCAGACGCCGTAGCGGAAACAACAGCGCCTGGTGTGACCCGACATCAAAATTGAGTTCGATACGCATATCGAAGGCGTCTGCAGGTGCATAACAGTCCAGTGCCTGAGCTCTGAGGCCGAGCAGCGTATCAAGGTGCTTGAGTACATCCTCGGGAAAGCGCTTGGCCAGTCCGGCGCGGGGTAGCGCCAGTATCTGATGCAACTGGTGCAACCCCATGCGGGCAAAGGCCCTTGCAACCTCGGCGTCGAACCCGGCGCGAGTCACAGGTATTTGCTCCAGCCTCTGTCTTAGAGCCTCGGCTTGTAGTACGGCCAAGCCATCATGGACGTTGGTCAAGATACGCGCCGCCGCCGGGTTAGGCGCCAATACGATCCGATGACGGAAACCCAATGCCGTCAACTCGTCACGCAGTTGTGCTTCAAACCGCTCCCAGGGGCCGAACAAGGCGAAACTCGACTCGACCTCCATCACCAGTGCCCGCGGGTAGTGCAGGCTGACATGCGAACTGAAACGGTAGGCCCAGGCTGCAAGAAAACCCTGCCAACGTTCGATCTGCGCAGGATCATATTCCTGCATGGCAAAATCCCGGGACAACATCTGCGCCGCCGTCAGGGATTGGCCTGGCCGCAGCCCCAGCTCGCGGGCCGCGGCATTGACCGTTTGCAGCACCCGGCGTTGCGGGGTGCCACTGATCAGCGCTAACGGCGCCTGGGGATCAGCCAACCCGCGGAGTACCGCGTCTAGCGCCAGTTGCGGCAAGAGTATGCAGGCCCAGAGCATGGCGGACTCAATGCCAGACGCTGAAGGGAATCGGATGGGCGGGAGCCAAGCCGCCGCGGCATTTCAGCACCCGCAGTTGAGTTGGCTGGGTTTCGATGGTCAGGCGCAAGGCCGCAGGCGACGGGTTGATCGCCTCCTCGATCGGCCGATAGGCAAAGCCCAGGGTCTGCCCGCTTTCTGCGGCGACCTGCAAACGCCGCAAGACCCGATCATTAGCTTGCTGCGGCCAGCACAAAACCGCCCCGCAGGCCCCCGAACGCAGGCATTGCTCAGCAGCCCAGAGGGCATCGCTGCCGCTGGCCTGAACCACCGACAAGCATGCCAGGTTGATGCCTGCCGCCTGCCAGGCCGGAGCAAAGGGGATATGCGGCGGGCCGATCAGCACTACCCGCTCGCCCGCCAGTGCAAGCCGTTTGAGGGTAGGCCAGAGCAACTGCAACTCCCCGGTGCCTTCGGCCTGCGTAAGGATTTCACTAAGCGCCGCCTCCGGCCAGCCTCCCGACGGCAAGGCCGCATCCAGTTCGGCAAAGCCAGTCGGATGCCCGGCAGCAGGCACCGCCGCGGGTCGACCACGCCAGACGCGCCGCTCATCGAGTAATGTCGACAGTGAGACAACCGCGCCCATCAGCGACTCCGGCCTAGGGGAAAGCGCTTAGCAACAATACGATGAACAGTGTCGGAAAAGTTGAGAGAGAACATAGAAGAACCTGCTTAAGCATATAATGCTGTATATATGTACAGCATATTTGCTCATGCATACAGGGTCAACCGGAATTGCGCACAGATATGCGCGCAATCTGAATCGCCCAGCAAAAGGACAATATCCGCAGAAAGGTACCGTTTACTCAAAGCAAGAAAAACGTCAGAGCAGGCGGGCCAGCCAGTCCAGATCCTCGGGACGAGTAACCTTGATATTGTCGGCACGCCCTTCGATCAGACGGGGGGCAAAACCGGCTCGTTCCATGGCCGAGGCCTCGTCGGTAATCAGTGCGCCACAGGCCAGGGCATCGGTCAGCGCCTGACGCAAGGCACCAAGACGGAACATCTGGGGAGTGTAGGCCTGCCAGAACAGTGAGCGGTCCGGTGTAGCGGTCACTCGGCCATGGGCATCGGCCTGTTTCAGGGTGTCGCGCACCGGCACAGCCAACAAGCCGCCTATAGGATCATCGCGCAGGCTTTCCAGCAGCTTATGCAGATCCGTGGCGGCAAGGTGCGGACGCGCCGCGTCATGCACCAACACCCAGTCGTTATCCTGCGCACCCAGCTCGGAGAGAGTGTGCAGGCCTGAGAGCACCGAGTCGGCCCGCTCACACCCACCGGGAGCACGTCTGATCCGCTGATCTGTGGCACAGGCCAGCGTCGGCCACCAGGCATCGTCTTCGGCAAGACAGACCACCAGCCCATTCAAACCGGGCTGGCCGAGAAAACAATCAAGGGTATGCTCAATCAGGGCGCGATTGCCCAGAGGAAGGTACTGCTTGGGCCGATCCGCCTGCATACGCGAGCCAACGCCCGCCGCAGGGATCACAACCCAGAAAGGCAAATTCATTCGTCGCTCAACTGAAACAGGGTCTCGCCTTCCTTGACCATGCCCAGCTCATGCCGGGCACGCTCTTCAACGGTTTCCAGCCCCTGTTTGAGCTCGACCACTTCAGCTGTGAGCACGCGATTGCGCTCTAGCAACTGCTCGTTCTCACGGGCCTGCTCGTCAATCTGCTGTTTGAGCTGGGTTACATGAGCCAGACTACCCTCGCCTACCCACAGGCGATATTGCAGCCCGCCCAGCAACAGCAGCGCGACCAACCAGAGCCATTTCACCGTTGATCAGCCACGGAATTCAGAGCGGCCCTTGTACGGCGCCTTGCCATCCAGTTGCTCTTCGATGCGCAACAGCTGGTTGTACTTGGACACCCGGTCGGAGCGACACAGGGAACCGGTCTTGATCTGGCCTGCCGCTGTGCCCACAGCCAGATCAGCAATGGTGCTGTCTTCGGTTTCGCCACTACGGTGGGAAATCACCGCAGTGAAGCCAGCTGCTTTGGCCATCTGGATGGCTTCCAGGGTTTCGGTCAAGGAACCGATCTGGTTGAACTTGATCAGAATCGAGTTGCCGATGGACTCGTCGATACCGCGCTTGAGAATCTTGGTGTTGGTCACGAACAGATCATCACCGACCAGCTGCACCTTGGTGCCGATCTTGTCGGTCAGGGTTTTCCAGCCTGCCCAGTCGGACTCGTCCATGCCGTCTTCAATGGAGATGATCGGATAGCGCTGGGTCAGACCTGCCAGGTAGTCGGCAAAACCCGTGGCATCAAACACCTGACCTTCACCGGCCAGATCGTATTTGCCGTCTTTGTAGAACTCGCTGGCAGCACAGTCCAGGGCCAGGGTCACATCATCACCCAAGGTATAACCAGCATTGGCTACCGCTTCGGCAATCGCCGCCAGCGCATCCTCATTGGACGCCAGGTTCGGCGCAAAGCCGCCCTCATCGCCTACGGACGTGCTCAGACCGCGAGCCTTAAGGACGGCTTTTAGGTGGTGGAAAATCTCCGCGCCCATACGCAGGGCATCGGCGAAGTTCTTCGCGCCAACTGGCTGGACCATGAACTCCTGGATATCAACATTGTTGTCGGCATGCTCGCCGCCATTAATGATATTCATCATCGGCACCGGCATGGAGTAGACACCCGGAGTACCGTTCAGATCGGCAATATGCGCGTACAAGGGCACGCCCTTGGCCTGGGCAGCCGCCTTGGCAGCCGCCAGAGACACGGCCAGAATCGCATTGGCACCTAGGGTCGCTTTGTTCTCGGTACCGTCCAGCTCGATCATGGCGCGATCCAGACCTACCTGATCAATCGCGTCGCGACCCACCAACAGTTCACGAATGGGACCATTGATATTAGCCACAGCCTTGAGTACGCCTTTGCCCATATAGCGACTCTTATCGCCGTCACGCAGTTCCAGCGCTTCGCGCGAACCGGTGGACGCGCCGGAGGGTGCACATGCACTGCCCTGCAGGCCGCCTTCCAGAATCACATCGGCTTCAACGGTCGGATTGCCACGGGAATCGAGAACTTCGCGACCCTTGATATCAATAATCTTAGCCATGGTTGCTGCTTGCTCCATCTACAAAAGAAAAAAGGGGGTAATCAGGCGGTTTCCAGCACCGGGAAACTTTTGACTAACTCGTCGAGCGCCTTTAACTGGGCCAGGAAGGGCTCTAGCTTGTCCAGGCGCAACGCACAAGGGCCATCACACTTGGCGTTATCCGGATCCGGATGGGCTTCCAGGAACAACCCAGCCAGGCCTTGACTCATGCCAGCTTTGGCCAGATCGGTCACCTGTGCGCGGCGGCCACCGGCCGAGTCACTGCGCCCGCCAGGCGTCTGCAAGGCGTGGGTCACATCGAAAAATACCGGGTACTCGAACTGCTTCATGATGCCAAAGCCGAGCATATCGACTACCAGATTGTTGTAGCCGAAACTGGAGCCCCGCTCACAGAGAATCAGCCGGTTATTGCCGGCCTCTTCACACTTGGTGAGGATGTGCTGCATTTCCTGCGGCGCCAGAAATTGGGCCTTCTTGATATTGATCACCGCCTGGGTTTTGGCCATGGCCACCACCAGATCAGTCTGCCGCGAGAGAAACGCCGGCAATTGGATGATGTCACAGACCTCGGCGACCGGCGCGGCTTGATGCGGCTCGTGGACATCGGTAATCAGCGGCACATTAAAGGTGCGCTTGATCTCTTCGAAGATCTTCAACCCCTCATCCAGGCCCGGGCCGCGGAAGGAGTTGATCGAGGAGCGGTTGGCCTTGTCGAAGCTGGCCTTGAACACGTAAGGGATACCCAGCTTGCTGGTGACCTCGACATAGGCCTCGCAAATACGCATGGCCATGTCACGGGATTCCAGCACGTTCATGCCGCCAAACAGCACAAAGGGCTTGTCATTGGCGATGTCCATCGTCTGCCCGGAGGGCGCAGTAACCTGAACCGTTTTGTGTTGCATCTGTGCTCCTCAGCCCTTGAGCTTGTGCTGGGCCAATGCCGCCTGAATAAAGCCACTGAACAGCGGATGGCCGTAACGGGGAGTCGAGGTGAATTCCGGGTGGAACTGGCAGGCAACGAACCAGGGGTGGTCACCCACCTCAATCACTTCAACCAGAGCGCCGTCCACCGAGCGACCCGTCACTTTCAGCCCACCGGCTTCGAGATCCGCCAGCAGGTTATTGTTAACCTCATAGCGATGACGGTGACGCTCGACGATAACATCCTTGCCGTAACAATCATGGGCTTTGGAGCCAGGCGTCAGCGCACACTCCTGGCCACCTAGACGCATGGTACCGCCCAGATCGGAATCTTCGGTACGCTGCTGCTTGTCGCCACTGGCGTTCTGCCATTCGGTAATCAGACCGACGACAGGGTGCTCGCTGGTCTTGTCAAATTCGGTAGAATTGGCGTCAGCCCAACCGAGCACGCTGCGGGCATATTCGATCACCGCGACCTGCATACCCAGACAGATGCCCAAGTACGGAATCTTGTTCTCCCGTGCATGGCGCACGGCAGCAATCTTGCCTTCCACGCCGCGCAGGCCGAAGCCACCGGGAACCAGGATCGCGTCCACGCCCTCCAGCAAGCCCACACCTTTGAGCTCGATCTCTTCAGAGTCGATATAGCGCATGGTGACTTTTGTCTGGCTCTGGATGCCGGCGTGGCTGAGTGCTTCGATCAGCGACTTGTAAGCGTCCAGCAGCTCCATGTACTTGCCGACCATAGCGATGGTCACTTCTTTATTGGGATACAGCTTGCCCGCGACCACGCGGTCCCACTCGGACAGATCAGCGCTAGCGCACTCTATACCGAAGCGCTCAATGACGAAGTCATCCAGGCCCTGGGCATGCAGCACTGCGGGAATACGGTAAATGGTATCGACGTCTTCCAGGCCGATGACCGCACGCTCTTCCACGTTGGTGAACAGCGCGATCTTGCGCCGCGAGGACAGGTCGATGGGATGATCGGAACGGCAGATCAGCACATCAGGCTGCAGACCGATCGAACGCAGCTCCTTGACCGAGTGCTGGGTGGGCTTGGTCTTGGTTTCGCCGGCAGTGGCTATATAGGGCACCAGTGTCAGGTGCATCAACATCGCACGCTTGGCACCGACTTCCACACGCAGCTGGCGAATGGCTTCGAGGAACGGCTGGGATTCGATATCGCCCACGGTGCCGCCAATTTCCACCATGGCCACGTCGGCATCGCCGGCACCCTTGATGATGCGGCTCTTGATCTCGTCGGTGATGTGCGGAATGACCTGGATGGTTGCGCCCAGGTAATCACCCCGCCGCTCCTTGCGCAGCACTTCCTCGTAGACACGACCAGTGGTGAAATTGTTGGCGCGGCTCATGGTCGCACTGATGAAACGTTCGTAATGACCCAGATCCAGATCGGTCTCGGCGCCATCATGAGTAACGAAGACTTCACCGTGCTGGAAGGGGCTCATGGTGCCTGGATCGACGTTGATGTACGGATCCAGCTTGAGCATGGTGACCTTCAGGCCCCGTGCTTCGAGAATGGCCGCAAGCGAAGCCGAAGCAATACCCTTGCCCAATGAAGATACAACACCACCCGTGACGAAGATGTAGCGCGTCATGAAAAACCCGTTGAATTAACTGTTAAGCGGCCAGAGCCGCGGGGAATCGAAGGGAGCCTGGGGGAAGCACTTGTTGATTCCCAAAGTCTCGTCAAGATGGGAAGTCAGGATACCAGACACCCCCCAATTGCTCAATCTGTTAGCGGCACCCAAGTGATCTGAAAAGCCGTTTCGTCGCCGCTCGCAGACGCTTCCTGGGCATTCCAGCGCCCAGCTACGGAAACCAGTTGCTCGTCGCAGTATAGCAATGGAACCCGGATGCGCAGCCAGGACGGAATACCCGCCTGCTGCAACAGATCCTTTAGTGGCTGCGTGGGACGCCCAGGGAGCTTTATCTGTTCACCGCCCTGGCGATAGGCAATATGCCAATCGCCGGCGAACCAGCGAACCCCCTGCTCTGCAGGCCTGATCAGCAAGCGGCCATTGCCGGCGGCCAGCGGCGTATCGCCCCAGGTGCCTAGGGTCTGGGGAACGGGCGGGCGTGCTATGGCATCGGGCAAGAGCCAAAGACGACCCGACGAACGGCATAATCGATAGTCGTCGACGCGCATTTCCGGCTGCCCGGTGCTGCTGGCGGCCAACTGACCCAGAAACGCCTGCAACTGCCGCCTTGGTGGCGGTGCGTACTGGTTCAGGCGGCACCAATAGCGCAGCAGGTTGCTCTGCCTGGGTATTGACAGCGCCTGAACATAGGTAGCATCGAGGCTTTGCCAGTCACGCAGCCAGGGGTCGGTAACACCCGGCCGGGCCAGCTCCAGGTCTTGCTCGGCACGCTCGTCCAGAATCAAATTGGCCTCAGCCGTATGCTCCGCCAGTTGCAGCAGATTGGATGGCGCCGCTGGCCATTTTTTAGCCAAACAGGGCAGCAGGTCATAGCGCAACAGAGTGCGGGCAAAGCGCTCATCTCGGTTGGCCGGATCTTCGATCCAGCACAGCTGTCTGGACTCGGCCCAGACCAGAAGCTGCGCGCGACTCCAGCCCAGCAACGGTCTGAACAGACGCCCCTGCGCCAATGGCCGCGCCTGCGGCATGCCCGCAAGCCCACGCAGTCCGGTACCGCGGAGCATTCTGAACAACAGGGTTTCCAGTTGATCATCTTGATGGTGAGCCAGTAGCAGGCAATCTGCGCTCCCCATATGTGCGGCAAAGGCCTGGTAGCGCGCAGCACGGGCCTGGGCCTCGATACTGGCGCCCAACGCAAGCTGCACCCGCTCGACCACCAGCTCGACCCCACGCGCACGACATTGCTGCTCGCAGTGTTCCGTCCACAGATCGGCATCGACATGCAGTCCGTGATGTATGTGCAAGGCTTTGATAGGCGGTAACGAATGGGTGTTGCGCAATTCAGCCAGTGCGTCGAGCAGGACCATAGAGTCCATGCCACCAGACAACCCCAACCACCAGGCCGGGGCGTCCGTGCAGGGCAGCAACTGCCTGAGCAGTTCCTGCGAAGAGAACATCTACTTCAGACCAAAAGCCATCAGGCGGTCGTACCGACGCTCGAGCAGCTCGTCTGCGGGCAATTTTTCCAGCGCATCAAGCTCGACCAACAACTGCGCCTTGACGCGCGCGGCCATTTCTTCCGGGCTGCGTTGTGCGCCACCCAGGGGCTCGGCGATGAGGTTATCGACCAGCTTGAGTTCCTTCAGACGCTCGGCGGTAATACCCATAGCTTCTGCGGCATCAGCGGCTTTCTCGGATTTCTTCCAAAGGATCGAAGCGCAGCCTTCCGGCGAAATAACCGAATAAGTGGAATATTGCAGCATCATCAGACGATCGCAGACCCCAATAGCCAAAGCGCCACCGGACCCACCCTCACCAATTACAGTGGCGATGATCGGCGTTTTCAAACGGGCCATGATCTGTAGATTCCAGGCGATGGCTTCGCTTTGGCCACGCTCTTCAGCGTCGATCCCCGGATAGGCACCTGGGGTATCGATAAAGGTCAGTAACGGCAAGTTGAAGCGTTCCGCCATCTGCATCAGGCGGCAGGCCTTGCGATAGCCTTCCGGCTTGGGCATCCCAAAGTTACGCCGGACCTTCTCCTTTACATCGCGACCCTTCTGATGCCCGATGATCATCACTGGGCGGCCATCCAGCCGGGCGATGCCGCCGACAATGGCGGCATCATCGGAGAAATGCCGATCACCGTGCAACTCTTCGAAATCAGTAAAGATGTGGCTGATGTAATCCAACGTATAAGGCCGCTGCGGATGCCGGGCCATCTGGGCGATTTGCCAGCTGCTCAGGTTGCCGAAAATGCTTTCGGTCAGCGACTTGCTCTTGTCTTGAAGGCGGGCAATTTCGTCAGTGATATTCAACGAATTATCACTGCCGACCAGCCGCAGCTCTTCGATCTTGGCCTGCAGATCAGCTATTGGCTGTTCAAACTCCAAGTATTTCTGGCTCTTGCTCATAAGCATCCATTATCCGCGTAGGCCCCGCAGCAGGGCGTCCGATTTTTCATTACCTTAAGGGATTGGCGCCTAACAGTCGAGCGCACCAACCCCTAGCGAGTCATCTGTAGTGCAAAGAGACGCTGTCTTTGCCCAGATGGTCACGTATCCCCTGTACCAGGTCATCTGCCGGTTCGACCCGCCAGCTGTCACCCAGGCGCAATTGTACAGCCGCATCCGGCCGCTGGAGATCAACCGTTACCGCACATCCGCCGGGGAACTTGCGCAATAATCCAGCCAACTGATCGAGACTTTGTGTGCTGTGGCGCTCGGTATCCAGGCTGATGCGTACACTGTCAAGCAGTGTGGTACGGGCATCCTCCAGGCTCATGACGCGTTTGACGCGCATGCGCAGGCCACCGGAAAAATCATCCTGACTAACCTCACCTTCCACTACCAGCAAGGCGTCTTTCTGTAATTGGGATTGGGACGCCTGATAAGCCTCGGCATACAGCGAGACCTCAATCCGGCCCGAACGGTCATCAAGCGTAACAAACCCCATTTTGTCCCCGCGCTTGGTTTTCATGACCCTTAGATCAAACACCAGGCCGGCAATCGTTTGGCTGTCACGCGAAGGCTTGAGATCAATAATGCGCTGGCGGGCAAAGCGGCGGATCTCTTTTTCGTACTCATCAATCGGGTGACCGGTCAGATACAGCCCAAGGGTTTCCTTCTCGCCGCGCAGGCGCTCCTTGAAAGTCCACTCGCGCGCCTTGCGATACTGCTCGTAGACATCCCTTACGGTCGAAGGGCCCAGCAGTTCGCCAAACAGGTCGGCGTGACCACTGTCAGCGCTCTTGGCGGTCTGCTCGGCAGCAGCAATGGCTTCTTCCATGGCGGCCGCCAAAGCTGCACGGTTGCGATCGACATTCTTCAGATAAGCCTGCTGTTCGGTATCGAAGAAAGGCCCAAGCCTATCCAGCGCACCGGAACGTATCAGCGCTTCCATCACGCGCTTGTTGATGCGCTTGAGATCGACCCTGGCACAGAAATCAAACAGATCGAGGAAAGGCCCACCCTGCTGACGCTTCTCGACAATGGTTTCCACCGGACCTTCGCCCACACCCTTGATCGCGCCCAGCCCGTAGACCACCGCGCCGGCGTCATCCACGGTAAATTTGTATTCCGAGACATTCACATCCGGCGGGTTGAGCCGTAGCTTCATGCTGCGGCACTCTTCGATCAGCGTAACTACCTTGTCGGTGTTATGCATATCCGCCGACAACACGGCGGCCATGAACGGCGCCGGGTAATGGGCCTTGAGCCAGGCGGTTTGGTAAGAGACCAGGCCATAAGCCGCCGAGTGCGACTTGTTGAAACCATAGCCGGCAAACTTTTCTACCAGATCAAAAATATTGCCCGCCAAATCGGCGTTGATATTGTTGGTTTCGCAACCTTCGAGGAAGATCTCCCGCTGCTTGGCCATTTCCTCGGGCTTTTTCTTGCCCATGGCCCGACGCAGCATATCGGCGCCGCCCAGCGTGTAGCCGGCCATCACCTGGGCGATTTGCATCACCTGTTCCTGATACAAAATAATGCCGTAGGTCGGTGCCAGTACCGGCTTCAGACTGTCGAGCTGATAGTTCGGATGCGGGTAGGAAAGGATTTCGCGACCGTGCTTGCGATTGATAAAGTCGTCGACCATGCCCGATTGCAGTGGCCCGGGACGAAACAGGGCCACAAGAGCGATCAGGTCTTCCAGGCAGTCGGGTTTGAGCTTTTTGATCAGCTCCTTCATACCCCGGGATTCCAGCTGGAACACCGCGGTGGTTTCGGCCTTCTGCAACATCTGGTAGGTGGGCAGATCATCCAGCGGGATAAAGTTGATGTCCAGTGGCGCGCCACCGGTCTTGGCCCGCACGCGGTTGATGGTGTCCATGGCCCAGTCGATAATGGTCAAGGTGCGCAGACCCAGAAAGTCGAACTTGACCAGGCCTGCGGCTTCCACATCATCCTTGTCGAACTGGGTCACCAGACCGCCGCCGGCCTCATCGCAGTATAGCGGGGCAAAATCGGTCAATTTGGTCGGTGCGATCACCACACCGCCGGCGTGCTTGCCGACGTTACGCGTTACGCCTTCCAGCTTGCGCGCCATATCCCAGATTTCCTGGGCTTCTTCATCATTGGCAAGAAAATCACGCAGGATCTCTTCCTGCTCGAAGGCCTTGGCCAGAGTCATACCGACTTCAAACGGAATCATCTTCGACAGCTTGTCAGCCAGGCCGTAGGACTTGCCTTGCACCCGCGCGACGTCACGCACCACCGCCTTGGCGGCCATGGTACCGAAGGTGATGATCTGCGATACAGCGTTACGGCCATAAGTATCGGCCACATACTCAATCACCCGGTCACGACCTTCCATGCAGAAGTCGACGTCGAAATCGGGCATGGATACCCGTTCGGGGTTGAGGAAGCGCTCGAACAGCAGATCGTACTGCAACGGGTCCAGATCGGTAATCAGCAACGAATAGGCGACCAGCGAGCCTGCCCCCGAGCCCCGGCCTGGGCCCACCGGTACGCCGTTGTTTTTGGCCCACTTGATAAAGTCCATCACGATCAAAAAATAACCGGGAAACTCCATCTGGATGATGATATCCAGTTCAAAGTTCAACCGGTCGATATACACCTGACGGCGCGCGTCATAATTCTCGGAATCGGGCGGCAGTACGACTTTCAGCCGCTCTTCGAGCCCTTCAAACGAGACCTTGCGGAAGAACTCCGCCTCGCTCATACCGTCCGGCGTTGGAAAGGCCGGGAGGAAGTTTTTGCCTAACTGTACGTCGATATTGCAGCGCCGAGCGATCTCCACGCTATTGGCCAGCGCCTCGGGGATATCGGAAAACAGCTCGGCCATTTCGGCCGGCGTCTTCAGATACTGCTCTTCGCTGTACTGCCGCACACGGCGCGGATCATCCAGCGCCCGGCCTTCACCGATGCACACCCGTGTTTCGTGTGCTTCGAAATCCTCGCGCTTGAGAAAGCGCACGTCATTGGTTGCGACAACCGGGCAATCCAACTTGACCGCCAGATCCACAGCTGCGTGCAGGTACTCTTCATCATTCGGGCGGCTGGTACGCTGCAGCTCCAGGTAGAAGCGTCCGGGGAACACCTGCATCCAGTATTTAAGCAGGGCATCGGCTTCCTGCGGATTGTTCGACAGCAGTGACTGGCCGATCTCCCCTTCCTTGGCACCAGACAGTGCAATCACGTCTTCACTGGATTCGGCGACCCATTCGCGACGGATGGTCACCACGCCGTTACGCTGACCTTCGGTATAGCCGCGGGAAATCAGTTCGGTCAGGTTACGATAACCGTTGCGGTTCATCGCCAGCAGGCTCAGACGAGTGAGCTGATTGTCATCATTGGCACCAACCAGCCAGACATCAACACCGGAAATCGGCTTGACCCCACCACCCATAGCGGCCTTGTAAAACTTCACCAGGCTGCACATGTTGTTCTGATCCGTCACCGCCACTGCCGGCATCCCTGCCTCGGCTACCATCTTGATCAGTGGCTTGATCTTGACGATACCGTCAACCAGAGAAAACTCGCTGTGTACACGCAAGTGAACGAAAGAATGCGTCATGGTGGTCCTGTTTCTGAAGGCAACAACTAAGGTGAGGATTGTAACGGCGGGGGGAGTTGGGGGCTACTCGCACTTTGTCTGGATTTAGCCAAACAATGGTTAGTTTGGTACTGGCTTGGTGCCTGGTGTGCGGAAGGCGGCAGGGATGCCGGTGATGAGCCTACAGGGATGTATTCACGGCGTGTCGGCGTATCCTGCCGGCCTCAGCCTGATCGACACCCAAGTCAGAATCCACCGCAACACTGGCCAACGCATCCCGCACTGGCGAAAACGAGCGCCGATGGATCGCAGTCGCCCCCAGCTCCCGCAACGCCGACAGATGCACCGGAGTGGGATAACCCTTGTGCTGAGCAATGCCGTAACCGGGATAGAGTAACTCCAGCTCCTGCATCTCGCGATCCCGGGACACCTTGGCCAGAATCGAGGCCGCCGCAATGGCCGGGACCCGGGAGTCGCCCTTGATCACCGGCTCGCTGGGCATTGGCAGGGCCGGACAGCGATTGCCGTCGATCAGCACCCGGTCCGGTCGCACTGAAAGCCCAGCCACCGCGCGCTGCATGGCCAGCATGGTGGCGTGCAGAATATTCAGCTGGTCAATTTCTTCGACTTCCGCCCGGGCAATACACCAGGCCAGGGCGCGCTCCTGAATAATCGGGAACAAGGCTTCCCGGCGCGCAGCCGTCAGCTTCTTGGAATCGTTCAGACCTTCGATAGGGCGCAGCGGATCGAGTATGACCGCCGCCGTGACCACCGCACCGCAGAGCGGGCCGCGGCCGACTTCGTCGACGCCAGCAACCAGTTCGTCACCAACAGGCACGTACCAATCGATCATCATCTGGGTCATACCAACCTGCCCTTCTTGCGCATCAACTCAATTACCGCTTCGGCAGCCGAGTCATCGGCATTGCGGCGCAACAGTTCATGCAGCTGCATAAAGGTCGCCTGGGTCGCCTCAGCTTCCGCAGTAGGACCAAGACGCTCCAGCAGCGCCTGACCCATCGCCGCCGGTGTTGCTGCATCCTGCAGAAACTCAGGCACTACTTCGCGCCCAGCCAGCAGATTGGGCAGCGAAACATGCCCGACCTTTACCAGGCGCTTGAGGATTTTGAAGGTTAAACCCGCCATACGGTAGGCCACTACCATTGGCCTTTTGAATAGCATGGCTTCGAGTGTTGCCGTGCCGGAGGCGATCAATACCGCATCACAGGCAGCCAGAGCTTCGTGGGCCTGACCGTCCAGCAACGTCAACGGCAGTGATAAACCGCTTTCAGCCAGGATAACTTCTATTTGCGAGCGCCGCTCGGCGTTGGCGCAGG
Organism: Halopseudomonas pelagia CL-AP6; assembly: GCF_000410875.1. Lineage (GTDB taxonomy): Bacteria > Pseudomonadota > Gammaproteobacteria > Pseudomonadales > Pseudomonadaceae > Halopseudomonas > Halopseudomonas pelagia. The sequence continues at coordinate 25,484 of NZ_AROI01000025.1, read as the reverse complement.
GCATGACAAAGTGCAAATGCGGTTGACGCTCCAGGCACCAGGCTGCGGTTTGCAAAAACAGCAGCCCGAGCTTGCGCAGCTCCCCATTGCGACTGCCCGGCATCAGCGCAACGACCCGGGAGTGTGCGGCCAGCCCCAGGGCAGCCCGGGCGGCTTCCCGGTCAGGCTGCAACGCAATTTGATCGGCCAATGTATGACCCACGCAACGCACTGCCACCCCATGCTTCTGGTAGACCGCCTCTTCAAAGGGGAACAGCGTCAGCATCAGATCGGTCGATTGGCGAATACCCAATACGCGCTTTTCACGCCAGGCCCAAACTGACGGGCTGACATAGTGAGCCGTGGGAATACCCGCCTCACGCAGCTGCTTTTCTACATTCAGGGTGAAGTCCGGCGCATCGATACCGATGAACACGTCCGGATTCTGCGTTTTGAGATAGCTGACCAGGGATTTACGAATCCTCAAAAGCTCCCGAAGGCGACCCAGTACCTCAACCAGCCCCATCACCGACAGGCGCTCCATCGGCACTTGGCTGTGCATGCCTTCAGCAATCATTCGCGGACCACCGATGCCGACAAAGCGTGCATTCGGATATTGGCGCTTAAGCGCGCGGATCAGCCCGGCCCCCAGAGTGTCACCCGAGGCTTCACCGGCAACCAGAGCAATACAAAGCGAAGGGGTGGCGGCCGAATCGGCTGAAACAGACATGACTAGCGCGTAATACCGCGGGTAGAAGCTACAATGGAGTCGCGGTACAAGGCTATTTCAGCGAACTGCTCAGCGGGTTCTTCCAACGCCTTGAGCGCGTCCTGCAGCGTCAGGCCCTGGCGATAGACGACCTTGTAAGCACGACGCAGTGCAGCGAGCAGCTCGGGGCTGAAGCCGCGGCGGCGCATGCCTTCGAAGTTCATGCCATGGGCACTCGCCGGATTGCCACCAACCATCACATAGGCGGGAATGTCCTTGAACACCGCGCTATTGGCGGCGCTCATGGACCAGGCGCCAAGATGACAGAACTGATGCACAGTAGTGTAACCGCCGAGAATGGCACCATCGCCCACCCGCACATGGCCGGCGATAGTGGCATTATTGGCCATAATGATGTGATCACCGACGATGCAGTCATGGGCGACATGCACATAGGCCATCAACAAATTATGATTGCCTATGGTCGTTACACCCTGATCCTGGACTGTACCGCGGTGCAGCGTGCAGCCTTCGCGGATGACGTTATGATCGCCAATGACCAGCCTGGTCGGCTCGCCATTGTATTTCTTGTCCTGGCAGTCTTCCCCGATCGAGGAAAACTGAAAAATACGATTGCGCTGCCCGATAATAGTAGGCCCGCGTATAACCACATGCGGGCCAATAACCGTACCAGCACCTATCTCAACGTCCGGACCAATCAGCGTCCAGGGCCCAACCTCAACGTCTTCAGCCAGCCGGGCGGACGGATCGACGATCGCCTGGGGATGAATTCGACTCATACTTTGTGTTCCGCACAGATGATTTCACCCGAGCAGGCCTCCTTGCCATCGACCGTAGCACGACAGGCAAACTTCCAGATTCCGCGACGGTTGCTCAAGTATTGGGCTTCGAGCTGCAATTGATCACCTGGTACTACCGGCTGACGGAAACGCAACTTATCCGTCCCGACAAAATAGTACAGCGTGCCATCTGCCGGCCTTAGGTTCATCATTTTGAAACCGAGCAGACCAGCTGCCTGCGCCATGGCTTCAATAATGAGCACACCGGGCATGATCGGATGCTCTGGGAAATGGCCGTTAAAGAAAGGCTCATTGACCGATACGTTCTTGTAGGCGCGAATATGGCGAGCCTCCAGATCCAGCTCGAGCACCCTGTCCACCAGAAGAAATGGGTAACGGTGGGGTAGGTATTCTTTTATTTCCTTGATATCCATGTATTCGCAGGCCTTGCACTAAAAAATGGTGGGCGCCGGGGGAAGGCGCGGCTCAGGACTCAGATGAGTCTTGAGTGCCCTGAGTCACGATCAGCACCTGCTTTTCCAACTGCTGAACCCTTTTTGCCATCGTATCGAGCTGACGTATCCGTGCAGCACTCTTTCTCCAATCCGCAGCTGGCTGCATGGCGGTGCCGGACGAATAGGCCCCAGGTTCGGTGATAGAACGGGTCACCATGGTCATACCGCTGACAAAGACGTTATCGCAGATCTCGATATGGCCAACCATACCCACACCCCCGGCAATGGTGCAATGCTTGCCAATCCGGGTGCTACCAGAGATACCTACACAGGCCGCCATGGCCGTGTGGTCACCGACTTGCACGTTATGAGCGATCTGAATCTGGTTGTCGAGCTTCACGCCGTTGCCTATACGGGTATCGGACAATGCGCCTCGATCAATCGTAGTGTTGGCGCCAATTTCAACATCGTCGCCAATGCTCACCCCGCCGATCTGGGCAATTTTCAGCCAGCGACCTTCGTCACTAGCAAAACCGAAACCCTCGGATCCGATCACCGCACCCGATTGGATAACCACCCGTTGACCAATGCACACATCGTGATAGAGAGTAACGCGCGCAGCCAACCAGCCGCCCTGGCCAATCACGCACCGGGCGCCAACAAAACACTGGGCCCCAAGGGTGACCTCAGGACCAATATGTGCACCTGCTTCAACTACCACGCCCGCACCAACACTGGCAGTCGGATCGACCACAGCGTCGGCGGCAATAACGGCAGACGCATGAATACCTGCAGCCGGCTTGGGTTTGGGGTCGAACAGATGGGATAGCCGTGCATACATCAGGTAGGGGTTGGCAACGATCAGCGCATTACCCTTGAAACCCTGGGCATCCGCTTCAGTCAACAGCACCCCTGCAGCGCTGCTGCCAGCCAAGTACTTGCGATACTGGCTATTGGCAAGAAAGCTGAGCTGGTCGGCCTGTGCTTCCTGCAAGGTAGCCAGACCGTGTACGACCTGGTCGGGATTACCGACCAGACGTGCGTCTATCAGCGAAGCAAGAGTAGCGAGCGTCCATTCGGCAGTATTACTCACCTGCCGCCTCAACGAATGCTGTTCAAGCGCTCGATGACCTGGCGAGTGATGTCATACTCTGCCTTCACATCGACCACGGCGCTACGGTCCAATACCAGATCGAACCCGCCTGCCTGAATAGCCGCTTCAACAGCCTGATCAAGACGTGGCTTGAGGGTTTCAAGCATTTCCCGGTCAGAACCTGCTTTGGCTTCGTTCAGCTCTTTGGATTGCGCCTGGAATTCACGGGCCTTCTGGCGAAATTCCAGCTCGAGTTTTTCCACTTCAGTCTGGCCCAGCTTCTCGCCATCGCGCTGCATGCGCTCCTGAAGGCGTTTGGCTTCAGCTTCCAGATTGCGTAACCGCTGCAGCTGAGTACCGAATTTCTTTTCCGCATCAACGGAATACTTTTTCGCTGCGTCCGATTCCAGCAAGGCCATCTGGTAATCCAGCACGGCGATTTTCATCTGGGCGGCTGCCGGGAAGCTGGCCAAGACCAGTACCGACATGATTGCAACACCTATAATCTTGCGCACTCTACAGCTCCTGTTAATTGTCTTTGGGTGTCTGGCTTCAGAAAGTCTGACCCAGGGTAAACTGGAATACTTGTGTATCGTCTGCGGAGTCGCTGTTCAAGGGTACAGCCAGGCTGAAGCCCAGCGGACCAAGCGCCGTTAGCCAGGATAGGCCAACACCGGCACTGTAGCGCAACTCGCCAGCGTCAAACTTGCCACACCCAGGGTTATCGTCGCCACTGGGTAGATTGTTGCTGGAACAGTAGGTGTCGTATACGTTACCGGCATCCAGAAAGAGTACCGTGCGCAGCGAACGCTGATCCTGAATAAACGGCACGGGGAAGATCAGCTCGGCGCCACCGGTGACCTTGATGTTACCGCCGAAGGGCAGCTCATCACGATCTGGGTCATTCAGGCTAGGCGTACTTTTCGGGCCCAAGGTGCTGTCACGGAAGCCGCGAACCGATCCTATCCCACCTGCGTAGTAGTGCTCATAGAAAGGCACTTTTTCGGTCGACCCGAAGCGCCGGGCGAACCCCAGATTGGTGTGCATGCGCAAGGTCAGGTCTTCCGATACGGGGAAGAAGCGCTGGGCACGATAATCCAGCTTGTAGAAATACAGATCACTACCCGGCAGCGTGGTTTCCAGGCTGGCTGACTGGGAGAAACCACGATCCGGGAAGACCCCACGGTTAAGCGTGGATTGCGACCAGGTCGAGTTGAACTTGAAGTTAGTAAAGCTATCGCCTTCCAGATCAAGAAAGTCTCTGATTTCCTGAACAGTGTAGACCCCTTCTTTGATCTCATCCTGCTGCGCCGTCAGGCCGAAGGACAAACGCGAGGTATCACTGATGGGGTAGCCGATATTGAAGCCCGCACCGTAGGAGTCAACGGCGTAGCTGGAAATATCGACATTCAGCTCATCATAATCGGTAGTGCGATAAAACGCGTTGTAACCCAGGCTCACACCATCCACGGTAAAGTAGGGATTGAGGAACCCAAAGGACAGCGCCGTCTGATATTGCGAACGGTTGGCACTGATACTGACCCGGTTGCCCGAACCGAAGAAGTTATTCTGGCTGATCGAGCCACCCAGAATCAGACCGGTACCCTGGGCGAAACCCAAACTGGCGGTAATTGAGCCAGAGGCCTGCTCTTCCACGGTGTAATTCACGTCGATCAGATCGTCGGCGCCTGGCACCTGCAGGGTTTCAACATCGACCTCCTTGAAGAAGCCCAGACGTTCAAGCCGTACCTTGGATTGATCGATCAGATAAGTAGACGCCCAGCCGCCCTCCATTTGACGCATTTCGCGCCGCAGCACTTCATCATCGGTCTTGGTATTGCCGCGGAAGTTGATGCGGTTAACGTAGGCCCGCTTGCCGGGATCGACGAAGAAAGTGACAGCGACGGTACGATCATCCTCGTTCACTTCGGGAATGCCATTGACGTTGGCGAAGGTATAGCCTTCGTTACCCAAACGACGGCTGATCAGATCCGAGGTAGAGGTCATGACCTGGCGGGAGAAAACCTGACCTGGCTCGATCAGCAACAGACTCCGCACTTCGGGCTCAGCGACCACCAGGTCGCCAGACAATTTGACGTCACTGACGGTATACAACTCACCTTCGTTAACGTTAACCGTTACGTAGACATTCTTCTTGTCGGGCGTGATGGACACCTGAGTGGAGGCTATGTCCATGTTGATATAGCCCCGATCCAGATACCAGGAGCGTAGACGTTCCAGATCACCGGACAATTTTTCTCGCGAATATTTGTCATCATTGCGGAAGAACGACAGCATGTTGGAGCTCTTGAGCTCGAACAGGTCGGTCAGTTCATCGTTGGTAAACACCGTATTGCCAACCACGTTGACATTCTTGATCGAGGCGACGGAGCCTTCGTTGATGTCAATTTTCAGCGTAACGCGGTTGCGCGGCTCGGGAATCACTTCGGTCTCGATGCCTGCCGAGTAGCGGCCTTGGGCAACATACTGGCGCAGCAGCTCGTTACGCACCCCGTCCAGGGTCGCCTGCTGGAAGATTTCACCCTCAGCCAGGCCTGCCGCGGTCAAACCGCTGAGCAGGTCTTCGCTCTCGATGGCTTTGTTGCCTTCCAGTTCGATAGACGCGATGGAGGGTCGTTCGACCACGGTGATAACCAGCACATTACCTTCACGGCCGAGTTGGATATCCTCGAAGAATCCGGTGCGGAAAAGCGAGCGACTCGCCTCGACCAGGGCCTGATCATCGACTTGCTCGCCAATATCCAATGGCAGCGCGCTGAACACGCTGCCAGCGGAGACACGCTGCAGCCCATTGATGCGGATGTCGGAGATCTGGAAGGCGTCGGCAAAAGCTCCTGGCGCCAGGAGTATCAGCAATAGCGCAGGCAATAGGTAACGTTTCATGAAATCCGTTCTGGCTGACTGGTTAAATTCGTTTCCACCGCAAGCGGCAGAGCGTGTTCTTGCTTGCCTGGGCTCAACCCAGACGGCTTATATCGTTGTAGATCGCAAATAGCATCACACCGACAATCAGCGTCAGGCCTATTTGCAAACCCCAGGCCTGAATGCGTTCCGACAGCGGCTTGCCCCGTATCCATTCAGCCGTGTAATAGACCAGATGACCGCCATCTAGCACAGGAATGGGCAACAAATTAAGCACACCCAGACTGATGCTCAAGTAGGCGATGAAATTCAAAAAACTCTCAGGGCCCGACCTGGCTGAATCGCCCGCCACTTTAGCAATGGTTATCGGGCCACTCAAGTTTTTTGCCGAGACCAGCCCGGTCAACATCTTTTTCAGCGAGTCTAACGTGAGTACCGTCATATCCCAGGTCTTGGCCACAGCCACCGGGATAGCAACAAGGGGATTGTAATCGATTGAGCGCACCATATGCTCAGGCCACTCGAAAGGAGCAACACCTGCCCCCACAAACCCGGTCACGGTACCGTTCTGTTCACGCGCTTGGGGGGTGACGGATAACAGCATCAGTTGGCCGTCACGCTCTATACCCAACGCCAATGGCTCGCCTGGGCTGCCCTGAATGGCAGGCACGACCTGGGCCAACCAGCTGTTCACCGCTTGGCCATCAATACTGACGATCAGATCGTCGGCTTGCAGGCCAGCTGCCTCGGCTGCACCACCCGGACTGATCTCTCCCAGGAGCGGGGGAACCTCAGGGCGCCAGGTGCTTAGCCCCAGGGCCGCGATAGGATCAGGCTGATCGGCGCCGCGCAGCCAGTCATCCAGAACTAACGTGTAGGACTGTGGCGTGGCGCCGGGGCCATCGATTGCCATAACCTGCATCTGCCCGGTCTCACCCAGACGCCGGATCAGCTGCAGGTTGACGTCGTGCCAGCTGCGCGTACCAACACCGTCCACCTCAACCACTTCAAGGCCCTCAACCAGCCCGGCGCGGCTGGCAACACTACCCTCTTCAACCGGGCCCAACACGGGCGCCAACGTGGTAATACCGATGACCGCGACCAACCAGAACGCTACGATAGCCAGCAGAAAATTGGCGATCGGGCCTGCCGCTACAATGGCTATGCGCTGTTTGACATCTTTGCGATTAAAGGCCTGCCCCAAGTCCGCTTCATCAACGGGCGCTTCGCGCTCATCGAGCATTTTGACATAACCGCCCAACGGGATAGCGGCGATGACGAACTCGGTGCCGCGCTTGTCATGCCAGCGGTAAAGCGCCGAGCCGAAACCGATTGAAAAACGCAATACCTTGACGCCACAGCGCCTGGCCACCCAGAAATGGCCATACTCATGAATGGTAACCAACAACCCCAACGCCACAACGGTGGCTAGCAGGGTAAATAACAAATCCATTCAACGCCTCATCTGGAATGTAAAAGACAGAAGGCTGAGCATGGTGGTGCTCAGTGCCGGTTGGCGAGCCAGCGTTGGGCATGCTCGCGCGCCAGAGCATCAGCGGCCATGATGTGGTTCAGGTCTTCGACAGGCTCTGGGGTCATACGGTTCAGTGTTGCTTCGATGATAACAGGGATATCGGTAAAACCAATGCGCCCAGCCAGAAAAGCCTCTACCGCTACCTCGTTGGCCGCATTCAGTTGCGCACAAGCGGTGCCTCCCGCCTCCGCCGCCTGGCGTGCCAGGCCGAGACACGGAAACAGCTTGAGATCAGGCGCACGGAAATCCAGGCTACCAGTGGCAAGCAGATCCAGCGCACTCACGCCCGAATCGATGCGTTCGGGCCAGGCAAGCGCATGGGCAATGGGCGTGCGCATATCCGGGTTACCCAACTGAGCGATCACCGAACCATCCACATAATCCACCAGCGAATGAACTACGCTTTGCGGATGCACGACCACCTCGATCTGATCGGGACGAGCATCAAATAGCCAACAGGCCTCGATCAACTCGAGCCCCTTGTTCATCATACTGGCCGAATCGACGGAAATTTTCTGCCCCATGGACCAGTTAGGGTGCGCACAAGCCTGCTTGGGAGTGACTGAGGCAAGATCTTCGGCGCGCATATCGCGGAAGGGGCCACCGGAGGCCGTTAGCAGAATACGGCGTACGCCGACCTTGCCAAGCCCGGCTTGATAATCGGCAGGCATACATTGAAATATCGCATTGTGCTCACTGTCGATGGGCAGCAACACCGCACCAGAATCTCGCACCGCCTGCATAAAGAGCGCGCCGGACATCACCAGCGCCTCCTTGTTGGCCAACAGCACGCGTTTACCCGCCTGTACTGCAGCCAGGGTCGGACGCAGACCAGCGGCGCCGACGATGGCCGCCATTACCACCTCGACCTGTGAATCCCCCGCAACCCGTGCCAGCGCTTCCTCACCCCAAAGCACTTCTGTCTTGCTGCCCGCTTGGCGCAACGACTGCTGTAACGCGCAGGCCTGCGCCTGGTCAGCGACCACTGCAAATAGTGGCTGATGGATCAGACATTGCGCTTCCAGCTCCAGCATACGGCTGAAACCTGTCAGCGCGTAAACCGCATAACGATCGGCATGCCGCGCGATTACATCCAGCGTGCTCACGCCGATAGAGCCGGTCGCGCCCAGAATAGTGATCCAGGCTTTGCTCACCCTAACTGACCCCCGGCCAGCAGCCAGCACAGGGCGAAAACCGGTATCGCAGCGGTCAGACTGTCAATACGGTCGAGTACGCCACCATGGCCCGGCAGCAAGTTACTGCTGTCCTTGAGACCCTGATCACGCTTGAAAAGACTTTCAGTCAGATCACCAACAACCGAGAAGGTCACCACCAGAGCCGCCCCCAGCAAACCCAGCAATACCGAGCCCAATGACCAGCCCAGATACATCAGGGCCATCAGCGTCAACACTTGGGTGAACACCAATCCGCCCAAGAAGCCCTCAATGGTCTTGCCCGGACTGACATTGGCCATCAGCTTGTGCTTGCCCCAGGTTTTACCGGCAAAATAAGCGCCGATATCAGCGGCCCATACCAGCACCATTAACGCCATGATCAACCACAGACCGTTGGCGGTCTCACGCAACCAGATCAAGCCGTACCAGGCAGGGAGTAATATCAGCAGGCCAAATAACTGGGCGAGCATGGCGCCAGCCCACAACTCTCGCCCACGTGGATAGCGCACGACCATGACAGCCGCCAGCACCCACCAGATAACCGCAGGAATAAACAGGTATTGCGCAGGCCAGTTGACCCGATAAAGGCCCAGCATGAGCAAAGCGACAACCAACGCATAGACAACTCGGCCTTTCTGGCTGGTTTCACCCGCCAGCCTAGCCCATTCCCACGCAGCGAGAGTGACAACCGCACCGATAAACAGCGCAAACCCCCGGCCCTCCAGCAATATAAAGCCAGCAATCGCCAGGGGAGCCAAGATAACCGCTGTAATGATTCGCTGTTTGAGCATCAGGATTCCGCCGCTAGTTGATCGCTGGTTTTGCCGAAGCGGCGCTGGCGCCGAGCAAAGTCAGCAAAGGCTTCGCGGAGGGCTTCCTGTTTGAAATCAGGCCAGTAAAGATCGGAAAAGTACAGTTCGGCATAGGCCAACTGCCATAATAGAAAGTTGCTGACGCGACGTTCGCCACCGGTACGAATACACAAATCCGGCAGTGGCCAACTGGCCGTACTCAACGCGGCCTCCACTTGCGGCTCGGTAATCTGATCCAGCGTCAATTGCCCTTCCAGCACCTGACCGGCAAGTTTTTTAACCGCCTGGGCGATATCCCACTGCCCGCCATAGTTAGCGGCAACCACCAAAGTGAGGCGTCGACCTTCAGCCGTTTGCGCCTCCGCATCCAGCATCGCCTGACGTAATTCGGGAGCAAAGCGACTGCGGTCTCCGACAATGCAGAGTTTTATACCATTCTCACGCAAGCGTTTCACTTCGCGACGCAAGGCGCTGAGGAATAGCTCCATTAGCGCGCCCACTTCCGCTTCCGGTCGGCGCCAGTTCTCGCTAGAAAAAGCAAACAGAGTGAGTACTTCAACACCCTCTTCGGCGCAGACTTCAATTACTGCCCTGACCGCATCGACACCGGCCTTATGGCCGGCCACCCCGGGCAGCAGGCGTTTACGCGCCCAGCGGTTGTTGCCATCCATAATGATGGCAACATGCCGGGGCACGGATCGCGCTGGACTTACGGCCATAATTTCGCTCATCCGTTCAACACCAGGAATGGACCATCAAATGGCCATCAGATCCGCTTCCTTGGCTTCCAGCGCCTTGTCGATCTCGGCGACATATTTGTCAGTCAGCTTCTGCACTTCATCGGCGGCCCGGTGCTCATCATCTTCGCCGATCTCTTTTTCTTTCTGCAGATCCTTGATTTGACCCAGCGCATCACGGCGGATGTTACGCACAGCGACACGGGCATTTTCCGCCTCAGAGCGCGCAGTCTTGGTAAAGCCCTTGCGCGTTTCTTCGGTAAGAGCGGGCATCGGTACGCGAATGGTAGTACCTGCTGTAGCCGGGTTCAGCCCCAGATCAGAGGTCATGATGGCCTTTTCCACCGCCTGGATCATGCTACGATCGAACACGGTCAGAGCCAGCGTGCGGGAGTCCTCAACGTTAACGTTGGCGACTTGGCGCAGAGGGGTGTTGGCACCGTAGTAGGACACCATGACGCTGTCCAGAATACTCGGGTGCGCTCGGCCGGTACGAATTTTGGCAAAGGCATGATCCAGGGACTCGACAGACTTCTTCATTCGTTCCTGGGCTTCTTTCTTAATATCGTTGATCATTCCTCAACCCTCGATCAATGTACCTTCGGCGCTGCCTACTACCGCATTGAGCAGCGCGCCAGGTTTGTTCATGTTAAATACACGCAATGGCATCTTGTGATCACGGATCAGGCAGATAGCCGTCAGATCCATCACCCCCAGCTTCAGATCCAACACCTGATCATAGGTCAAGGTATCAAACCGCTCGGCATTCGGGTCCTTCATCGGGTCGGCGTTATACACCCCATCAACCTTGGTGGCTTTCAGCACCAGGTCAGCGTCCATTTCGATACCGCGCAGGCACGCAGCTGTATCGGTGGTAAAGAAAGGGTTGCCGGTTCCAGCAGAGAATATTACCACGTCACCACTGCTAAGGTAGCGCATCGCCTTGCGTCGATCGTAGTGCTCGGTTACCCCTTCCATGGTAATGGCTGACATAACGCGGGTCTGAATATTCGAGCGCTCCAGCGAATCACGCATAGCCAGAGCGTTCATCACCGTCGCCAGCATACCCATATGATCGCCGGTAACACGATCCATGCCGGCCGCATGCAGCGCCGCACCGCGGAACAGATTGCCGCCGCCAATCACCAAGCCAATTTGCACACCAATGCCGATCAACTGGCCAATTTCCAGGGACATCCGATCCAGCACTTTGGGATCGATACCGAAACCCTCCGTGCCCATCAGGGCCTCGCCACTGAGTTTGAGTAGAATACGCTTGTACTTGGGCTGACGGCTGCTGGGTACCTGGGCCATATTGACTCTCCTGCTCGGGAATGGCGAAACAATTAACGAGTTACAACCGACACTACCGGTAGCCACTTGTTCAGTGTTTCCTTAAAAAAGAGGCTTCCCGCCTGCGCGGGAAGCCTCTCTGTAAACCTGACTACAGACCGCCTTGAAGGTGGCCTGCCATGCGTGGTTCAGTTCGCATGCTCACTGCTTGGTAGCGGCAACCTGGGCGGCTACCTCGGCAGCGAAATCAACTTCGGCGCGTTCGATGCCTTCACCCACTTCGTAACGTACGAAGGAAATGATTTCAGCACCGGCTTTCTTGGCCAGCTCACCGACTTTAATTTCTGGATCCTTGATGAAGGCCTGCTCAACCAGGCTGGCTTCAGACAGGAACTTGTTGATACGGCCCTTGACCATATTTTCAACAATGTTTTCCGGCTTGCCGGCGATTTTCTCGGCATTCAGCGCCAGGAAAATTTCCTTTTCTTTAGCAATGGCTTCATCAGATACTTGACTGGCATCCAGGAACTGCGGGTTGCTGGCAGCCACGTGCATGGCAATATCCTTGGCCAATTCGGCATTGCCACCCTTCAGGGTAACAACCACGCCGATACGATGGCCGTGCAGGTAAGCACCGACCATATCGCCTTCAACGCGAGTCAAACGACGGATATTGACGTTCTCGCCACACTTGGCAACCAGCGCCTCACGGGCCGTTTCCTGATCGGCGATCAACGGAACCGCATCGCTGTAACCAGCGGCAAACGCCTTATCCAGACTGGCGCTGACAAAGCCTTTGAAATCGTCCTGCAGAGCCAGGAAATCGGTCTGGGAGTTGACTTCGATAATCACGGCAGACTTGTTGTCGTCAGCCAGTTTGACGCCGATGGCACCTTCAGCGGCAATGTTGCCGGCTTTTTTGGCAGCCTTGATGGAACCAGCAGCACGCATATCATCGATTGCTTTTTCGATGTCGCCACCGGCTTCGGTCAATGCTTTTTTGCAATCCATCATGCCTTGGCCAGTGCGCTCGCGCAGTTCTTTGACCATGGCTGCAGAAATCTGTGACATGAATTGTTCCTCTAGCTTGCTTGATGTTGGACCACCCTGCAGATAGGTGGGTAGCCGTATCATGTTGCGTTCAAGATATTGCAAAAAGGGGGCATAGCCCCCTTTTTACCTCGGCATAAAACGGTACGAGATACCGATCAGCCTTCTGATGCCTCAGCGGCGGGGGCTGACTCTTCAACAAATTCGTCAGCGCCACCGTTGTTGTTCTTGCCACTCAGTACCGCATCGGCCATGGCCGCCGCGTACAGCTTGATGGCGCGGATAGCGTCATCGTTGCCGGGGATAACGTAATCGACGCCATCCGGGCTGCTGTTGGTATCAACGATACCGATAACCGGGATACCCAGCTTATTGGCTTCAGTAATAGCAATGCGCTCGTGCTCAACGTCGATAACGAACAGCGCATCAGGCAGACCGCCCATGTCCTTGATACCACCAAGGCTGCGATCAAGCTTTTCCAGATCACGAGTGCGCATCAGCGCTTCTTTCTTGGTCAACTTGGTGAAGGTGCCATCATCGGCCTGGATTTCCAGGTCGCGCAGACGCTTGATCGAGGCGCGAATGGTCTTGTAGTTGGTGAGCATGCCGCCCAACCAGCGGTGGTCGACATACGGCATGCCGGCACGAGTGGCTTCTTCAGCAATGATCTTGCTGGCAGCACGCTTGGTGCCGACGAACAGCAGCTTGTTCTTGCCGGAGGCCAGCTTTTCCACGAAGCTCAAGGCATCGTGAAACATCGGCATGGTCTTTTCCAGGTTGATGATGTGGATCTTGTTGCGAGCACCGAAGATGAACTTGCCCATCTTCGGGTTCCAGTAACGGGTTTGGTGGCCAAAGTGCGCACCGGCCTTCAGCATATCGCGCATAGATACTTGAGTCATGACAGCTCCAATGTAGTTCGGGTTGAGCCTCCACGCATCCCAATGTCCAACCCCTGAGGGCACCCAAGACAATGTGACGATACGTGTGCGGTTTCGGTTTAAGCCTGGCGTCTGCAACAGACGTTTATTCAGGCGCGGCGCTTTATACCATATAACTGGAACCGAATAAAGTCGCAGGTGCCCAGCGGTCATGGCACGGAGCGCTCAACAGCACCCTGCTTGTTCTGTTAAACTGACTGACTTTAATTACTGTACGCCGCAAGGCGCCGCCACCAAGAGAGACCTTTCATGAGCGTGACCATCAAAACCCCGGAAGATATTGCCGGCATGCGTATTGCCGGACGCCTGGCCGCTGAGGTCCTGGAAATGATCGGCGAACATGTTCGCGTGGGCGTGACCACCGACGAACTCGACCGGCTGTGCCACGAACACATCGTCAATGTACAGAAAGCCATTCCCGCGCCACTTAACTATGGCGCCGCGCCAGGCCGCCCGGGCTTTCCCAAGTCGATCTGCACCTCGTTGAACCATGTGGTCTGCCACGGCATCCCGAACGACAAACCGCTAAAAAACGGCGACTGTCTGAACATCGACGTCACCGTGATCAAAGATGGCTACCACGGCGACACCAGCAAGATGTTCATGGTCGGTGATGTGCCCGAGTGGGCCCAACGCCTGACGCGGGTCACCCAGGAATGCATGTACAAAGGCATCGAGGTCGTACGACCTGGGGCACGTTTGGGCGACATTGGCCAGGTGATCCAGGATCACGCACATGCCAACCACTACAGTGTGGTGCGCGAATATTGTGGCCATGGCATCGGCAAAGTGTTTCACGAAGAGCCACAGGTTCTGCATTATGGCCGCGCTGGCACCGGCATGGAGCTGAAAGAGGGCATGACCTTCACCATCGAGCCAATGATCAACCAGGGCCGGCATGAAACCCGGCTGCTCGGCGATGGCTGGACCGCCATTACCAAGGATCGCAAGCTTTCCGCGCAATGGGAGCACACCATTCTGGTTACCGCCGACGGCTATGAAGTGCTGACGCGCCGTCACGAAGAAAGCTTTCAATAAACTGCTGTCTGGGGTCCGTTGTGGATAATGAACTGTTCGACCCAGGCCAGTTCCAGGCTGAGCTGGCACTGAAAAGCAGCCCTGTGGCCGCCTTCAAGAAAGCCATTCGCCAAGCGGATACGGTGTTGCGTGCGCGCTTCGAGGGCGGCCGTGACATTCACAAGCTGATTTATGAGCGGGCCTGGTTTACCGATCAGATCCTGCGCAAGGCCTGGTCTATTCAAGCCAGCACCGATGCCACTGATATCGCCCTGCTCGCCGTTGGCGGCTATGGTCGTGGCGAGTTGCATCCGCATTCGGATATAGACCTGCTGATATTGCTACGCGATAGCGGCCAGGACGCCCATAACGCATCCATCGAACAGTTTCTGATGTTGCTCTGGGATATTGGCCTGGAGGTTGGCCAAAGCGTGCGCTCGATCAGCGAATGCCAGGAAGAAGCACGCGCCGACATCACGGTGATCACCAACCTGATGGAATCGCGCACCCTGTCCGGTGACGAGCAACTGCGGCAGAGCATGATCAGCACCATCAGCGCCGAGCAGATGTGGGATGACGCCCGGTTCTTCCGCGCCAAGCGAGCCGAGCAGCACAAACGCCACGCCAAGTACAACGACACCGAGTACAACCTCGAACCCAACGTCAAAAGCTCTCCGGGTGGCCTGCGCGATATCCAGACCATCGGCTGGGTCGCGTTGCGGCACTTTGGCACCAACGATCTGCGCGAGCTGGTCGAGCGCGGCTTTCTCAACGAAGCCGAATACAACATTCTTACCTCCGGCCGCGCTTTTTTATGGCAAGTGCGATTTGCCCTGCACATTCTTGCCAAGCGCGCCGAAGACCGGTTGCTGTTCGACCACCAGCGCACTATCGCGCAGATGATGGGCTACGAAGACAACGACAGCAAATTGGCTGTTGAGCGCTTTATGCAGAAGTATTACCGGGTGGTGATGTCACTGTCCGAGCTGAATGATCTGCTGATGCAGCACTTTGAAGAGATTCTGCTGCGCAATGCCGAAACCACTGTGATCGAACCCATCAATAGCCGCTTCCAGGTACGCAATCACTATATTGAGGTAACCCATCCTCAGGTGTTCAAACGCACGCCCTTCGCGTTGTTGGAAATTTTCCTACTGATGGCCCAGCACCCCGAAATACGCGGCGTGCGAGCCGACAGCATTCGTCTGCTGCGCGACCATCGGCACCTGATCGACGATGCCTTCCGCGCAGATATTCGCAATACCAGCCTGTTTGTAGAACTGTTCCGCTGCAAGGAAGGCATTCACCGCAACCTGCGGCGCATGAACCGCTACGGCATCCTCGGCCGCTACCTGCCGGAATTCGGCAAGATAGTCGGCCAGATGCAGCACGATCTATTTCATATCTACACCGTGGATGCGCACACGCTGAATCTGATCAAGCATCTGCGCAAGCTCAACCAGCCCGAGTACCAGGAAAAGTTTCCCCTGGCCTGGCGGATTTTTTGTCGCCTGCCCAAGCCCGACCTGTTGTACATGGCGGGGCTGTATCACGACATCGCCAAGGGCCGTGGTGGCGATCATTCCGCGCTGGGCGCCGTGGATGCGACGCAGTTCTGCCAGCGCCACCAGCTACCGGCCTGGGATACCCATTTGGTCAGTTGGCTGGTGGAGAGTCACCTGATCATGTCCACTACCGCCCAGCGCAAAGACATTTCCGATCCGCAGGTGATTCACGACTTTGCCGTACAGATGGGCAATCAGGTGCGGCTGGACTATCTGTATGTGCTGACCATTGCCGATATCAATGCCACCAATCCGACGCTATGGAACTCCTGGCGCGCCTCGCTGCTGCGCCAGCTCTATACCGAAACCAAGCGCGCGCTGCGCCGCGGCCTGGACAATCCTCCGGACCGTGAAGAGCAGGTACACCAGACCCAACGGGCGGCACTGGATATTGTGGTACGCAGCGGCATTGATGAAGAGGATGCCGAAACCCTGTGGGAGCAGTTAGGCGAGGATTACTTCCTGCGCCATACCGCGAGCGATGTCGCCTGGCATACCGAGGCGATCATCCAGCACCCGGACCACGCCGGACCGCTGGTGCTGATCAAGGAAACCGCCCAACGCGAGTTCGAGGGCGCCACACAAATCTTCATTTACACGCCCGAACAGCACGACCTGTTTGCGGTGACCGTGGCGGCGATGGATCAGTTGAACCTGAGCATTCAGGATGCACGCATCATCACCTCGACCAACCGTTTCAGCCTGGATACCTATATTGTGTTGGATGCCGATGGCAGCTCAATTGGTGACAACCCTGCTCGTATTCGCCAGATCAAGCATGACCTGATTGAAGCACTCTCTGATCCGGACGCCTACCCCTCAATCATTCAACGCCGTGTGCCGCGCCAGTTAAAACACTTTTCCTTTGCTCCAGAAGTGACCATATTCAACTCGCCCGAAGGCCAGCACACCATCCTCGAGCTGAGCGCGCCTGACCGACCCGGCCTGCTGGCGCGCATGGGACGGATCCTGCTGGACTTCGACATCTGCGTGCAGAATGCCAAAATCGTTACCCTGGGTGAGCGCGTGGACGACGTATTCGTGCTCACGGATGCCAATAACCATGCGCTATCCGATCCCGAGCTGTGCAGCCAATTGCAGCAGACTATCATCGAAACGCTGGGCAACAGTGCTCAGCAATCTGACAATACTCAGCCCAACCAGATCGCCATCTGAGGACCTCACCCGCATGAATACAGATTTGCAACGCCTGCAGCCCTATCCCTTTGAAAAGCTGCGTGCGCTGATCGCGGACGTGACCCCCAATCCCGCATTGCGGCCTATCTCCCTATCAATCGGCGAGCCCAAGCACCCTTCGCCACCCTTTGTGCTGGAAACCCTGACCCGGCACCTGGACCAGACAGCGGTCTACCCTACTACTGTCGGCATCCCAGCGCTGCGCGAGGGTATTGCCCGCTGGCTCGAGCAACGCTTCCAGCTTGGCGCCAGCAAGGTAGACCCGGCAAGCCAGGTCATCCCGGTCAACGGTACCCGTGAGGCGTTGTTCTCCTTTACCCAGGCCATGGTCAACCGTGACCCTGCTGGGCTGGTGGTCAGCCCAAACCCCTTCTACCAGATCTATGAAGGCGCCGCTTTTCTGGCCGGTGTTGAGCCGCACTATCTGCCCTGCGACCAGAGCAATGGCTTTGTGCCGAATGTCGACGCCGTGCCCACAAACATCTGGGAGCGTTGTCAATTGCTGTTTATCTGCACGCCGGGCAACCCGACCGGAGCGGTCATGTCACTGGCCGACATGCAAAAGCTGATCGACCTCGCTGACCGCTACGACTTTGTCATCGCCTCGGATGAATGCTACAGCGAGATCTACGCCCCCCAGGGCCAAGCTCCGGTGGGCCTGCTACAGGCCTGCGCGGCGATGGGGCGTTCCGATTACGCCCGCTGCGTGGTGTTCCACAGCCTGTCCAAGCGCTCCAACCTGCCTGGCCTGCGTTCCGGCTTCGTTGCTGGCGACGCCAGCCTGCTACAGCCGTTCCTGACCTACCGTACCTACCATGGCTGCGCGATGCCGGTGCAGACCCAGTATGCGAGTCTCGCCGCTTGGCAGGATGAGCGCCATGTCGAAGACAATCGTGCGCAATACCAGGCCAAATTCGATGCCGTCCTGGATATTCTCGACGGCGTCATGGACGTACAGCGACCCGATGCCGGCTTTTATCTTTGGCCGCGCTCCCCGCTGGATGACCAGACCTTCACCAAGCGCCTTTTGGCCGAGCAGAACGTCGCAGTGGTACCGGGCAGTTTCCTGTCTCGGGAGATTGATGGTTATAATCCCGGCGCCGGACGCGTGCGCATGGCACTCGTGGCATCGCTGGAGGACTGCATCGAAGCAGCTCAACGTATTCGCGCCTTTATCGGGAGCCTCTGAATAATGACCACCCTGTACGGCATCAAGGCCTGCGACACCATGAAAAAGGCGCGTACCTGGCTGGACGAGCATGGCGTCGATTATCAGTTCCACGATTACAAGAAAGACGGTATCAGCACTGACAAGCTGAGCGCCTGGTGTAACGAGCATGGCTGGGAAAAGATTCTCAATCGGCAAGGCACGACCTTCCGCAAGCTCGATGACAGTGACAAGAAAGACATCGATACCGGCAAAGCCATTGCACTGATGCAGGCCAACCCGTCGATGATCAAAAGACCGGTACTCGATACTGGCTCACAACGGCTGGTGGGTTTCAAACCCGATGAATACGCCGCCGCCTTTGACTGACAACAGCACCAATTGCATCCAAGGAACCACCCTATGAGCGAATGTTTCAGCCTGGCTATTGGCATCGGCACTCAAAATACTGCAGGTGACTGGCTTGAGGTTTATTACCCTCAGCCCCTGCTGAACCCCGAAGCAGCCCTGATCAAGGTCATCAGCGAACAGCTGGGTTACAGCGGCGGCAATCAGGCCATTGCGCTGGCTGGCAATCAGTGCAGCACTCTGAGCGCGGCGCTCAGCGCTGCGGGCTTTACCGATGCCGCCGCTCTGGTCGCGTCTCTACAAGGCGGTACCCGCCCCCTGGTAGTCACGGTACTGGCTACCGACGAAGCTCCGGTGTCCACCCCCGAGGCCTATCTGAAGTTGCACTTGCTCTCCCATCGTCTGGTCAAGCCGCACGGCGTAGTGCTGGCCGGGATCTTCCCGCTGCTACCGAACGTCGCTTGGACCAATCAGGGTGCCATCGATATCAATGAACTGCCGCAGCGCCAGTTAGCCGCTCGCCTGCAGGGCCAGTCGCTAAACGTGCTCAGCGTGGATAAATTCCCGTGCATGACCGATTACGTCGTACCGTCCGGCGTGCGTATTGCCAACACCGCTCGTGTGCGCCTGGGCGCGTACGTCGGCGAAGGCACCACCGTCATGCATGAAGGCTTTATTAACTTTAACGCCGGCACCGCTGGCACTAGCATGGTCGAAGGACGTATCTCCGCTGGCGTGTTCGTTGGCAAGGGCTCGGACCTGGGTGGCGGCTGCTCAACCATGGGTACACTGTCCGGCGGTGGCAACATCGTCATCTCCATCGGCGAAGGCTGCCTGATCGGCGCCAACGCCGGTATCGGCATTCCGCTTGGCGACCGTTGCACCATTGAGGCCGGGTTGTATATCACCGCTGGCATCAAGGTCGCGTTGTTGGATGATGCAGACAATCTGGTCGAAGTGGTCAAGGCCCGCGACCTGGCCAATCAAACCGACCTGCTGTTCCGCCGTAACTCGCAGACCGGCTCGATCGAGTGCAAAACCAACAAGAGCGCGATCCAACTCAACGAAATACTGCACGCACACAACTGAGCGACAAGCTGATTAAGCTTGCCACCAGTAAAGCGCTAAGCAAGCCCGCTCCGATTTTTCGGCGTGGGCTTTTTTCTTTCTTGTAGCTTGCAGCTTTTAGTTAGCGGCTGCGGAGCAGACGCTCCACAGCCTGCGCGGCGGCGACCATGCCGAAGGTAGCGGTGACCATGGTGACTGAGCCGAAGCCTCCGGCGCAGTCCAGCTTGACGCCCTCGCCAACGAAAGACTTCTGCTGACAGACACTGCCATCGGGTTGCGGGTACCGCAGTTGCTCGGTGGAATACACGCAGGGTACGCCAAAGCTGCGCTTGCTTCCGGACCGGGGAAAGTTGTGATCACGCCGCAGCATTGAGCGAGCCTTGGCGGCCAGTGGGTCATTGACGGTTTTTGACAGGTCGGAGACCTTGATCTGCGTCGGGTCGATCTGTCCGCCGGCACCTCCGGTAGTGATCACAGGTATCCTGCGCCGTCTGCACCAGGCGATCAAGGCGACTTTGGAGGCGACGCTGTCGATGCAATCGATTACGCAGTCAAACTCCTCAGTGATGTGTTCAGCCAGATTGTTCTCGGTGACGAAATCCATTACTGGCCGCACATCGCACGCCGGGTTGATCGCACGTAAGCGTTCGGCCATTGCCTCTACCTTGGCACGACCAATCTGGCCAGTCATTGCCGGCAGTTGACGGTTGGTATTGGTCACGCAGATCTCGTCCATATCGAACAAGGAAAGTCGTCCGATTCCGGTACGCCCCAGCGCCTCGGCTACCCAGCTGCCGACGCCGCCAATGCCGACCACTGCCACATGACTGGCCTGCAGCCGGGCCAGGCCCGACTGGCCATACAAGCGGGCAATGCCGCCGAAGCGGGGATCATCTGTACTCATGCACACCTCAATTCGCTGTGCGCGCATTATACCCGTCATGCCAACACAGACCAGCGCGCCACCGGGTGTTACCATGTTCACCGGCCACGCCACCTATAAATCGTCTGCCTACTGGAGCCGCCATGGGACTGTTGTTCAAAGAAATCGATAGCCAGCCGTCCCCCATTGGCGAAATTTCGTTACGCCGGCGACGTATTCCTGCGCTGGGTGATCGCGACATTTATGAGGTCAAGCTTGGCGAGGAGTTTCTCATGTCAAGCATGTTCTACGAGGCCGAAATAGCCTTGGCCGATCTCGGTCTGGCCGCTGTGGAAGGTGAATCACTGTCGGTCGTCGTCGGCGGACTAGGGCTCGGTTATACCGCCGTTGCAGCGCTCAAGGATCGGCGCCTTGGCGAGCTGCTGATCGTCGAATATCTGGAAACGGTGATTCACTGGCACCACCAGGAAAAGGTTCCGCTGGGCAAGGAGCTGAACGCCGATCCGCGCAGCCGGTATGTGCACGGCAGTTTCTTCGACATGGCCGTTGCAGAAGACGGCGGCTTCGACCCTCAGGCACCCGGCCGTCTGTTCGATGCCATACTGCTGGATATCGACCACTCACCCCGGGCGCTGCTGCATCATGGCAATGCCAGCTTTTACACTGTAGCAAATCTTGGCCGCATGGCCCGCCAACTGCGCCACGGCGGCACCTTCGCACTGTGGTCGCAGGACCCGCCCGATGCCGAGTTCATGCAAGTCATGGACGCTGTATTCATCAACACCGCCGCGCATATCATTCCCTTCTTCAATCCGTTCCAGAACGGTGAAGCGACCAATACCATCTATGTTGGAGTCAAAGCCTGATGCCGTTCCATCCCCGTAACAAGCACAAGGGGCACTACAACTTTGGCGCGCTGACCGCCGCCAACCCGGCACTCAAGGCGCTGATCATCCGCAATAAGGATGGTGAAAAGACCCTCGACTTTACTGATCCGACTTCGGTCAAAGAGCTGAATCGCGCACTTTTACAGCTGCAATATGCCGTTACCGACTGGGGCATTCCTGACGGTTATCTGTGCCCGCCCATACCCGGCCGTGCCGACCTGATCCATGCCCTGGCCGACCTGTTAGGTGAAAGCCACGATGGCCACATTCCCACCGGGCCCGGACTAACCGGGCTGGATATCGGCACCGGCGCCAATCTGGTGTACCCGCTGATTGGCCAGCATGAGTATCAGTGGCAATTTGTCGGCAGCGATATCGATCAAGCCGCACTGGATAACGCCGAACGTATCCTGGCTGCCAACGCTAAGCTGCAGGGAGCAATCAGCCTGCGCCTGCAAACTGATCCCCAGGCGATATTCAAAGGCGTGGTCGGAGCCGATGAACAGTTCGATTTCAGCCTCTGCAACCCACCCTTTCACGCCAACAAGGGTGAGGCCAATGCCGCCACCGAGCGCAAGTGGCGCAACCTGGGCAAAGACAAAATCGTCGACGGACCCAAGCTGAATTTTGGCGGGCAGGCCAACGAGCTGATTACCCAGGGCGGTGAAGGCGGTTTTCTGGAGCGCATGATCAAGGAAAGCGCAGGCATTTCGCAGCACGTGTTCTGGTTCACTACACTGGTGTCCAAGTCAGCCCTGCTAGCGGACTTGGAACATCAGCTCAAAGCGCTAGGCGCCACCGACATTCGCGTGATCAGCCTAGCCCAAGGGCAGAAGCAAAGCCGGCTACTGGCCTGGACCTTCCTCGACAAGAAACAACGGCGCGCCTGGCGCAAGGCACGCTGGCCGCGCGCCCACAAAAAGCCTGAAGCGCTCTGAAACAGCACGCTCGGCCCTGAGTTATCGGGATCGAGTCTGCTACTATGGCTAATACACAGACCAAGCAGCGAAGCCAACATGAACGATCTCTCCCCCACTCTGGCCCTGGCCTGCGAGCTCATTGCCCGCAATTCCACCACCCCGAACGACGCCGGTTGTCAGCAGCTGATGGGCGAACGCCTGGCCGCCTGCGGTTTCCGACTCGAATCATTGCCATTCGGTGAGGTCGACAACCTCTGGGCCCGGCGCGGTATTGACGGCCCAGTACTCTGCTTTGCCGGCCACACCGATGTGGTGCCGACCGGGCCTAGCGAACGCTGGGAGCAGCCTCCGTTCGAACCGGTGATCAAGGATGGCATGCTCTACGGTCGCGGCGCTGCCGATATGAAAGGTAGCCTGGCCGCAATGCTGGTGGCAGTCGAGCGTTTTGTCGCCACCTTCCCGGATCATAAGGGCTCGATTGCCTTTTTGATTACCAGCGATGAGGAAGGCCCCGCGACCGAAGGCACGGTCAAGGTCGTCGAAACATTGGTTGAACGCGAAGAGTACGTCGACTGGTGCATCGTCGGCGAGCCTTCCAGTACTGAGCTAGTCGGCGATGTAGTCAAGAACGGCCGTCGCGGCTCGCTCAACGCCGAGCTGACCATCAAGGGCAAGCAAGGCCATGTTGCTTATCCCCATCTGGCGCGCAATCCCATTCACCTTGCGGCACCGGCGCTGGCAGCACTGGCAGCTGAGACCTGGGACATGGGCAATGAATTCTTTCCACCCACCAGCTTTCAGATATCCAATATCAACTCGGGTACCGGCGCGACCAACGTCATACCCGGCGACCTGGTCGCCCTGATCAACTTCCGTTTTTCCACTGAATCCACGGTGGAAAGCCTCAAGGCCCGCGTCACCGCCCTACTCGACCAACAGGGTCTTGATTACCAACTGAACTGGACGCTGTCCGGCCTGCCATTCCTGACCGAGCCCGGCGCCTTACTCGATGGCGTGCGCGCGGCCATCCGCCAGGTGACCGGCCGCGAAACCCAGCCTTCGACCTCGGGAGGCACCTCTGATGGTCGCTTTATCGCGACCATGGGCACGCAGGTAGTCGAGCTCGGGCCGGTCAACGCTACCATCCACCAGCTAGATGAACATATCAGCGCGGCCGACCTGGACACCCTGACCGATATCTACGAAGCGACACTCGAGCGGCTGCTGACCTGATGCTTAAACTGATCTGCCCGCACTGCCAGGCGTTGCTGACCTCGCAGGACAAACATTGGCAGTGCGAGAACGGCCACGGCTACGACCAAGCGCGACAGGGCTACCTGAACCTGCTGCTGGTCCAGCACAAGAACAGCCGCCAACCGGGCGACACACCGGCCATGCTGGCTTGCCGTCAGGCGTTTCTCGATGGCGGTCATTACCAGCCAATCAGCGACCAGATCAATCAAATATTTACCGAACAAGCACCCGAAACTCTATTGGATATGGGCTGTGGCGAAGGTTACTACACCGCCCGCCTGGCCGCCGCATTGCCGCATTGCCACGTTGCCGGGCTGGATATCAGCAAGGACGCCATCCTCAAAGCCTGCCGACGCAGCCGCGACATTCAGTGGCTGGTCGCATCCAGCGCCCGGCTACCGGTGCCCGATGCCAGCCTGGATGCTGCGCTGTGTGTTTTCAGCCCCTGGAGCTGGGAGGAATGCCTGCGCACGCTCAAACCCGGCGGCCAGGTGCTGCTGGTCGGCCCGGATGCTGACCACTTGCTAAGTCTGCGCGAAAACCTCTATGACAGCATTCATCCGACCCCGGAACTGATCAAGGTGCTGCCCGACGGCCTGCAGATCGTCAATGATCAGACCTTGCGCTATGCTCTGAACCTGAACCCGGCCGACCTGGCCAACCTGATCGGCATGACACCCCATGGCTTCCGCAGCCGCCCCGAACGCCAGCAGACTCTGTTGGAAACCGGGCTGCCGTCGCTGGAAGTCGCCATGCGACTGGTCTTGCTGCAACGTTCCTGAGAGGACTGCCCGTGCGCCAACCCGATATCGAAATCTACCTGCGCGAAGAACATCTGGACGCTATGACTGAGTGGCTGAACAACCAGATAGGCCCGCTGCAACTCAAACCCTGGCACGAACTCACCCGTCGCGGCAGCTTGACGCTGGAAGGCCAAGCGATTCCCTTGATGATCGTGCGTAAGGCCGCCGGCAAATGGGCCAGTGTCTGGTTCGATAGCGACGCAACGCCCTGGGAAACCGATCTGGATTGCGCCCGCGCCATCAGCTCCGGTCTCGGTCAGGAAGTACGTTGCTCCGTAGGCGGCTGGTCTGAAGAGCAAAGCGACGACGACCCCGACCGCTGGCTTAAGGTCACCACCGAAGGCGAAAGCGAATTCATCTGGGCGCTGAAACCCTGAGTCGCCAGCTAAACCATCACTGCAAGAGAGCCTACTCATGATCATTGCCTGCGCCCACTGCCATCGGAAGAACCGGATTGATCAAAGCCGTCTGGCGGACGCGCCTAACTGCGGCGCGTGCAAGCAGCCCTTGTTAACGAATCAGCCCATACCAGTGAACAGCGCTCAGTTCAATGCCCATGCGTCCGCCGACCTGCCACTGATTCTCGACTTCTGGGCACCCTGGTGCGGCCCCTGCCTGCAATTCGCGCCGACCTTTGAAAAAGCCGCCGCCGCCGCAGGCGCCAAAGCCCAGTTCCTCAAGATCAATACCGAAGAAGAACCGGCGCTGGCCGCGCGCTTCAGCATCCGCAGCATCCCGACCCTGATGGTGTGGCGCAACGGCCAGGAAGTGACCCGCCTCGCCGGCGCGCTGCCCCCGGGCGAATTCATGAAGTGGGTTTATCAACAGTTGGGCTAGATCCGCACGGCTATCCAACCGATTAGCGAAATGACGGCGGCACCCATGCTCACGGGGCGGGTTGCCCTGGACCGCT
>NZ_AROI01000024.1 GCF_000410875.1 Halopseudomonas pelagia CL-AP6 | reverse complement strand
CGGGGCTTTTCTTTGCGCGCGAGGAATGACGGGGGCTGGTGTTGAGCAGGGTGGCGCGGGGGGCGCGTGAACGTGAAAGCGGAGCCTCAAATCAGCCAATAAACACTTGACCCTCGACCCAGGTCCTCGCACCCGCTTGCAGCTTCAACTCAAACGATCCTTATGCTTTAGTGTTTTAAGGTATAAGTAAATCCGTATAAAGCCCATATTGTTCTATGCCAGGCCTTTCTGTACGCTGTGTTTCCTGTTTTAACGGATCTGCATATCTTGATATGCCTGCGGAGGTTTATATGGCTGGTGGATTATCAGTATTGGGACGCTTGAAAGGCGCGGTTGGCGTGTTGGCATTGAGCGCCGGTATGGTGGTCACGCCGGTTCAGGCTGCGGATCAGGAAATTCTTAACTCGTCGTACGATATCGCCCGTGAACTCTTTTCTGCTTACAACGAACTGTTCAGCGAACACTGGCAGGAAGAAAGCGGCAAGACGATTGAAATCAAACAGTCACATGGTGGTTCCTCCCGCCAGGCTCAGGCCATTATTCAGGGTCTGCGCGCAGATGTGGTGACCTTTAACCAGGTTACAGACGTGGATATTCTCCACGAGCGCGGCAACCTGATCCCCGGAGATTGGCGTGAGCGTCTGCCCAATGCCAGCTCGCCGTATTATTCAACCATGGCTTTTCTGGTACGTAAGGGCAACCCGAAAAATATTCAGAACTGGGATGATCTAGCTCGCGATGGCGTCACCTCGGTACTGCCCAACCCAAAAACGTCGGGCAATGGCCGTTATACCTATCTTGCTGCGCTAGGTTATGCGCAAAAGACATTTGAGGGTGATGAAGCCAAGATAGATGAATTTCTGAAGACCGTGCTGGGTAACGTCGCTGTATTCGATACCGGTGGCCGCGGAGCCACTACCACCTTTGTAGAGCGCGAGATTGGCGATGTGCTGCTGACCTTTGAGTCTGAAGTGAACAATATTGTCGCGCAATATCCTGACGGTGGTTATGAAGTAGTGGTGCCGAAGGTGAGCTTCCTGGCCGAGATGCCGGTGACTTGGATCGATCGTAACGTTGAGCGAAATGGTACCGAAGACGTTTCCAAAGCTTACCTGGAATATTTGTACAGTGAGGAAGCGCAGCGGTTGATTGCTGGTTTCTACTACCGTGTGCATAACGAGAAAGTCAGTGGTGAATTTGCCGACAAATTTCCTGAGGTAGAGCTGCTGCCGATCGAAGCTATTGCCGGCGATTGGGAGAACGCGATGAAGGTTCACTTTGCCAGTGGTGGTAAACTTGATCAACTTCAACGCAGGTAATTTAATTTCTCTATGAGTAGATCGGTGGCCGGCTTGTCGTCGGCGGGTAGAAACAAACCCGGCAAGCGCGTCTTGCCGGGTTTTGCGTTGAGTCTGGGTGTATCCCTGCTCTTTATCAGTCTGATACTGCTGTTGCCGGTAACCGGATTGATTGTGCAAACCTCAGGAATGAGTCTGGCTGAATACTGGGCGGTCGTCAGCGACGAGCGTGTCGTAGCGTCCTATAAAGTCACCCTCTGGGCAGCCGCTATCGCTTCTCTGTTCAACGGTGTGGTTGGGCTGTTGCTGGCCTGGGTCTTGGTTCGCTATGACTTTTGGGGTAAGCGCATCGTCGATGCTTTGATGGATTTGCCCTTTGCGTTGCCTACTGCTGTCGCAGGTATCACTCTGGCGGCTCTCTTCTCTGAAGGGGGATGGTATGGCCAATATCTTGCTGCGCTGGGGATCCAAGTGGCTTTCACGCCATTGGGCATCGTTGTAGCAATGTCCTTTACCAGCCTGCCCTTTGTGGTGCGGACGGTGCAGCCAGTGCTGGAAGATTTGGCACCGGAGGACGAAGAGGCCGCTGTAAGTATGGGCGCCTCCGACTGGACGGTGTTCAGGCGCATTCTGTTTCCTTCCCTGTGGCCGGCGTTGATGACCGGGATTGCACTGTCGTTCACTCGTAGCCTGGGTGAGTTTGGTGCCGTTATCTTTATTGCCGGCAATATGCCTTACGTCAGCGAAATCACCAGTTTGATGATTTTCATTCGACTGCAGGAGTTCGACTACGCTGCGGCAAGCGCCATTGCCTCGGTCGTGTTAATGGCATCGCTGGTGCTGCTGTTGGCGATCAACTTGTGGCAGGCGCATTATCTGCGTCGCCTGCATGGACGGTAAGCACCCATGAGTCGCTCCAAATCCACACTGCGTATCGGCGATCAACCCTGGGTCAAATGGGGCTTGATCACTTTAGCGCTGACCGTAACCACATTGCTCCTGGTCATGCCGCTGGTGCTGATCTTCGTGCAGGCCTTTTCCGGTGGCGCACAGACCTTTTGGGACAACCTGACCGACACCTATACACTGCATGCCATCGGCCTGACGCTATTCGTCGCAGCACTGACGGTACCGATCAATCTGGTTTTCGGCGTGTTTCTGGCCTGGTTGGTCACTCGCTTCGAATTTCCCGGGCGCAAGGTGTTGATAACCCTGATCGACATTCCTTTTGCTGTATCGCCAGTCGTGGCAGGTTTGCTGTATCTGCTCCTGTACGGCAGCAACGGCTGGCTGGGTGGTTGGTTGATGAATCAGGACGTGCAGCTGATGTTCGCCTGGCCAGGCATTTTGATGGTCACGGTGTTTGTGACCTGCCCCTTTGTCGCCCGGGAGCTGATCCCACTGATGCAGCAACAGGGCCGGGAAGAAGAAGAGGCTGGCGTGGTGCTGGGCGCCTCGGGGTGGCAACTGTTCCGCAAGGTCACTCTGCCCAATATTCAGTGGGCCCTGCTGTACGGCGTGGTATTGACTAACGCGCGTGCTGTGGGCGAATTCGGTGCGGTATCGGTGGTGTCAGGCAATATCCGTGGCGAAACCAATACGCTGCCCCTGCATGTTGAGCTGCTGTACCAGGACTATAACGCGGTGGGGGCGTTTACCAGCGCCTCGCTGCTCGCGGGGATCGCTTTGCTGACCCTGTTGGTAAAAAGCTTTGTCGAGTGGCGCCAGTCCCGCCAGCGCGCCCCGCTATCTGATCAATCGGACAGTCGCTGATGAGTATCACCTTAGACGGTATCAACAAGTATTTTGGCCAGTTTCAGGCGCTTAAGGATATTTCTCTGGAAATACCTGACGGTCAACTGACAGGTCTGTTGGGCCCTTCCGGATCGGGTAAAACTACACTGCTGCGCATTATTGCCGGTCTTGAGACCGCTGAGCAGGGCCGTATTCTATTCCATGGCAAGGATGTTACGCCGCTGCATGTGCGCGAACGGCGTGTTGGTTTCGTGTTTCAGCACTATGCGCTGTTCCGTCATATGACCGTGGCGCAGAACATTGCCTTTGGCCTGGAAGTATTGCCGCGCAAAGAGCGCCCCGGCGCGGCCGACATCCGCAAGCAGGTAGGCGAACTGCTCGAGATGGTGCAGTTGAGCTCTCTGGCCGACCGGTTTCCCGCACAATTATCCGGCGGGCAGAAGCAGCGTATTGCCCTGGCCCGCGCGCTGGCAATGAAGCCGCAGATTTTGCTGCTGGACGAACCTTTCGGCGCGCTGGATGCCAAGGTACGCAAAGACCTGCGTCGCTGGTTGCGGGCGCTGCATGATGAGTTGCACTTTACCAGTGTGTTTGTCACCCACGATCAGGAAGAGGCGCTGGAGCTGTCCGATCGGGTGGTGGTCATGAGTGCCGGCAAGATCGAACAGGTCGGTGAACCTCAGGCGCTGTACGCGCAACCCGAGAGCCGTTTCGTGTTTGATTTCCTCGGCCACGTCAATGTCTTCAACGGTGCGGTGCAGGGCCAACGATTGGCCCAGGGCGCCGCGTGGGTCGATATGCCATCGCCGATAACCGATGAAGCGGTGCAGTTGTATCTACGTCCGCATGAAGTGCGGTTGCAGGACAAACCGGCTGAGCATGCTCACCTGCCACTGCGGATCGAATCGATCAGTCTGATCGGTGCCGAAGTGCGGCTTGAGCTGTTGCCCTGCGGCTGGCAGTCGGATGAGCCATGGGAGGTGGGTATCAGTCATGTGGAGTTCAACCGCTGGCAGCCGCAACGCGGCGACCGATGCTATGCTGTGCCAGACGTTGGGCATCTGTTCGACGCGCATCAGGGGCAACCGCAAACCCTCAGCTGGCTTAAGGACTGAGGCGTCGCAGTCCGCCCGCCAAGGGAGATCTGATGAATCCTTACGAGCGCTATATTTTACCGCGCATGATCGATATGGCCTGCGGCATGGGCGATGTAATGAAAGCGCGCTCGCGCATCGTGCCGCAGGCGGTTGGCGAAGTGCTGGAGATCGGCATCGGCACTGGTCTCAATCTGCAGTTTTACCGTCCGGACCAGGTGAGCTCTATCGTCGGGGTCGATCCAGCCGCCCAGATGCAGACGTTAGCTGCCCGCCGTGCTGCAACCTGTGCGGTTCCAGTGGAGATGGTCGCGGTCGATGTGCAAGGCATTCATGCAGTTGACGACCGATTTGATAGCATCGTCATGACCTTCACCCTCTGCTCCATTACCGACCCGCTGCCAGCTCTGCGCGAGATGTTGCGGGTGCTCAAGCCGGGCGGTCGTTTGTTGTTCTGTGAGCACGGGCTGGCTCCGGATGCCTCGGTGAGGCGCTGGCAGCACCGGCTGACACCGATATGGAAACCGTTCGCCGGGGGTTGCCATTTGAATCGGGACATCCCCCAGCTGTTGCGTGACGCCGGGTTCAGTATTGGTAATATCGCTACTGAATACCTGCCGGGTCCACGCCCGATGACGTATATCTACAGTGGCTGGGCGCAGCAGGAACAGTTGGTCTAAAGCCTGAAACCATCGGCGATATACTCGGCCATGCATTCGCTCACGGGTGACCGCGTTTGTGCGTTACGCAGTAATACGATACTGGCACTGGGCATGCTGGGCAGGCCGTCTTCCTGCCCCAGAATGCGCATGTCGGCTGGGATCAGACTTTGCAACTGCGCGGTAATAGCCAATCCGGCGCTGACCACGGCCATGATCGCCGACAAACTCGGGCTGGTGTAGGCCACCCGGTAATCCCTACCCATGGTGTCCAGCGCGTTGCAGGCCCAGTCACGACAAAAACACTCGGCGTTGAACATCGCCAGCGGTAGACTCGATTGTTCGTTCAGATCGAAGCTGGCTGCCTGCGCCCAGACGATCTGCTCCTGACGCAGTAACTGGCCGATTTCTTTACCCGGCTCGCGCGTCACAATAGTCAGATCCAGATCCTTGCGTTGCAGCAGATGGAAGGAGGGCTCGCAATGCAGCTCGACCTGCACCATCGGATAGGTCTGCGCAAAGCGTGCGAGGATGTTGGGCATAAAGCGCATCACATAATCATCCGGCGTACCCACGCGCACACTGCCAACCATATGCGGTTCACGCAGGCTGCTCATCACTTCGCTCTGCAATTTCAGAATGCGCCGCGCGTAGCCCAGCAGTAGTTGACCTTCTGCGGTCAGGCCAAGTTGGCGCCCCTCCTTGAGAAACAGCGCGCGTTGCAACACGTCCTCCTCCAGGCGCTTCATCTGCATGCTGACCGCCGACTGGGTGCGATTCAGCGCTTGCGCTGCACGAGTAAAGCCACCCTGATCGGCGATGGCAACGAAGGTGCGCAGTAACTCGCTGTCGATCGTGGGGAAGTTGGCCATAGATCAAATCCTGAGATGGTAGGCATCATAAACATTCGTTGGATTGATATTAGCGCTGGCGTAAGACTAACGCCATACCTCATGGAGGGCGTGGCGATGAAAGTAGCAAGAAAGCAAATAACCGAACAAGGCGGGCAGGAATACGCACGTAGCCCCCGCCGTTTAACGGGTCAAGCAAAAGCGCTGATGCTGGCAGTGGTACGCCGCGTGCAGCGTTGGCAGCGACTGGCGTATGAACGGCGTTTACTCGGTTCGCTGGATCAGCATCAACTGCGGGATATCGGCATCAGCCGGGCGGAAGCGCAGCGCGAGAGCGCTCGACCCTTCTGGGACGATATTGGGCAGGACGATCAGCGGCGTAACATGTAATCAATGCGCCAGCAGCTTGGCACAGGCCGTCAGTATCCGCGCGGTATCGGGCGGATTGCGTCCGGGTGCACCTGCGCAATGCCCCCAGTCGGAGATGAGCGGCACACACTCGGCATTGGGCATCTGCGTGGCCTCCCAAGCGGCGTCCTGCTGGGTAAAATACAGGTCCGTCGTGCAGGGCATGATCAGGGTTTTTGCCGTAATAGCCCCAAGAGCTGCGGGTATATCGCCTTGGTATAGCTCATTGGCGCTGATGTCTGCGGCCTTCCAGCTCTCCAGCACCGTCAGCAAGTTATTGGCGTCCTGGGCCAAGTGGTCGTCCTCCCAGTACTTCAATATTGCAAGAATGCTGTCAAAACCCAGTTGCCGGTAGCGCTCATCCCTGAAGAAGGCTTGGCTATAGGCCCAGCCGGCGTAAACGCGGGCAAAGGCTTTGAGCCCGGCCACGGGTTGACGATGATAAAAGCCACCATGCCAGGCCGGGTCGCAGGTCAGCGCGGCTTTTACCCCTTCCAGAAATACCTGATTGTGCGGCCAACAACGCGCAGTGGCGCAGATACTCATGATGCGTTTTACCTGCTGCGGATAAAGGCAGCCCCACTGTAATGCCTGCATGCCGCCCATGGACCAGCCCATGACTAGGGCCGGCGCTGCGTCGTGAAAACGACTTTCCAGTAAGCGCTTCTGGACTCTGACGTTGTCATAAAGGCTGACGTGCGGAAAATGACCGGCCGATTGATTGTTTGGCGCATTGCTTGGTGAGATCGAGCGGCCATTGCCGATCAGATTGGGAATAACAATGCAGTACCTGTCCGGATCAAGAGGTCCGTGCGCACCAATAAGGGGCATAACGCCCTCGTGTGTTCCACCATAGTACGTCGGGATCAGAATCAGGTTATCGGCCGTCGCATTCAATTCCCCCATCTGAACATAACTGAGCCAGCCGTCGCGCAACACTTCACCGCTTTGCAGGGGAATATTGCCTAGCTGAATTTGTTGCTCAAGTCCTTGATATGCCGGCATTACTGCGACTCCTTTATGGATGTTCAAGTGGCTTTGAAAGTGCCTCTGAGATAGTGGCATGCGTACTTATACATGCATGCTGGCATGTATATTGAATGAAAGAATCATACCAAGCTCGCCGCTGTCGGCGCTTTTATCATTCTGGAGTGCAGTCATGACCGTTCAGCCATCCCCCGAAAGCCTCAAACAAACCCTGCAAGACAAGGGCGTCAAATACGCTCTGGCTGGCTATGTCGATATTCACGGCATCATCAAGGGCAAGTTTGTGCCTATCTCCCATATTGGCCGCATGCTCAAGGGCTCGGAACTCTTCACCGGTGCCGCTCTGGATGGTGTGCCGCAGGATATCGCTGATAACGAAGTGGCCGCCATGCCGGACGTCGCGACCATGACAGTCTGTCCGTGGAACCCAGAGCTGGCCTGGTTTGCCAGCGATCTGCATCTGGACGGTGCGCCCTTTGAAGCCTGCTCTCGGAGCATCCTCAAGCGCCAAGTTGCGGCAGCCGCCGATATGGGCTTTACCTTTAATCTGGGTATAGAAACTGAATTTTTCTTGTTCAAAGACAGCGTCGATGGCGGCTTCGAGCCGATCAGCGGCCGGGACATTCTGGCCAAGCCCTGCTACGACCCGCGCACTCTGGGTGACAATATGCATATCGTCGGCGAGCTGGTCGAGGCGATGAACAGCATGGGTTGGGATGTTTACTCCTTTGACCATGAAGACGCCAATGGTCAGTTCGAGACCGATTTCACCTACACCGACGCGCTGGGCATGGCCGACCGCTTGGTGTTCTTCCGCTTGATGGCTAACGAAATTGCCCGCAAACACGGCGCCTTCGCCAGTTTTATGCCCAAGCCGTCGGCCAATCGCACCGGCAGCGGCGCGCACTACAATATGTCGCTGGCTGATCGCGAGACCGGCAGGAACCTGTTTGACCCGGCCAATGGCGACGACATTCATGGCTGCGGTGTGACCGAGATGGCCTATCATTTTATTGCCGGCATCATGAAGCACGCCAAGGCTATCAGCGCGGTGATTGCGCCGACGGTCAACAGTTACAAGCGTTTGGTACGCAAGGGCGCGATGTCCGGTTCGACCTGGGCGCCGGTGTTCGTCTGTTACGGCAATAACAACCGCACCAATATGTTGCGTATTCCATCGCAGGGTGGCCGGGTGGAATGTCGCGCGGCAGACATAGCCTGTAATCCGTACCTGGGTGCGGTGATGATTCTGGCAGCCGGCCTGGAAGGTATTCGCGAGGCCATGGATCCCGGTCAGCCACACCGTGAGAACATGTACAACTACAGCGACAAGG
The DNA here is from genome assembly GCF_000410875.1 of Halopseudomonas pelagia CL-AP6. GTDB lineage: Bacteria > Pseudomonadota > Gammaproteobacteria > Pseudomonadales > Pseudomonadaceae > Halopseudomonas > Halopseudomonas pelagia. The sequence continues at coordinate 55,944 of NZ_AROI01000024.1, read as the reverse complement.
AAGTGCGTGAGATGGGCATTGAGATGCTACCGCAGAACCTCGGCGAAGCTATCGACGCCTTTGAAGCCGACCCGCTGTCCAAGCAGGTCTTCGGTCAGGCGATGTTTGAAAGCTTTGTGCAGTTCAAGCGCGATGAATGGACCAGTTACCACACCCACGTATCCGAGTGGGAAATTCAGCGTTACCTGAAATTCTTTTGATTCCATTGCGCCGGCAGAAGCTGGCGCGCCTTTTGCTGTGCTTTACCCATAATAGGCAACAGCCTCATTTTCCCCAGGAGTTGAAACATGCAAAAGCCTCTTCCCTTTACCCGCCGCCTCAGCGGTCTGTTGAAAGGCGCTGTTCTGGCCATGGCAGCCTCGGCGGTCATGGTTCCCGCCGCTTATGCGCAGGAGCGTGACAGCTTCAAGATTGCCTGGAGTATTTACGCCGGCTGGATTCCGTGGAAATACATCGATGAATCCGGGATCATGAAAAAGTGGGCCGACAAATACGGCATTGAAGTCGAGATCGTGCAGATTAATGACTATATCGAATCGATCAACCAGTATACCGCCGGTGAGTTTGACGGCGTGGTCGCGACCAGCATGGACGCGTTGTCGATTCCCTCCGCCGGTGGGGTGGATACCACCGCGCTGATCGTTGGTGATTACTCGAACGGCAATGACGGTCTGGTGATGAAAGACAGCAGCGACCTGAAGGATCTCAAGGGGCAGCAGATCAACCTGGTCGAGCTGTCCGTGTCGCATTATTTGCTGGCCCGCGCGCTGGACAGCGTCGGCATGAGCGAGCGGGACGTGACCGTGGTCAACACCGGCGACGCCGACATTGTCGCCGCCTTCAGCACGCCTGGCGTGAAGAACGTGGTGACCTGGAACCCGTTGCTTGATGACGTGGCGAAGATGCCGGGTGCCAATCGTGTGTTCGATTCGAGCCAGATCCCCGGTCACATCAAGGATCTGACCGTAGTGAACACCCAGACACTGGCAGACAACCCCAAACTGGGCAAAGCACTGGTCGGCGCCTGGTTCGAGCTAATGGCTGAAATGGGTACCGATAGTGAATCAGGTCAGGAAGCTCGTGCGGCTCTGGGCGAAGCCTCCGGTACGGATCAGGCCGGTTATGAAGCACAACTGGCAGGCATGAAAATGTTCTGGAAGCCGGCCGACGCAGTTGCGTTCATTTCCAGCGACGAAGCGGTCGAGGCAATGGACAGCGTTCGTGATTTTTCCTTCGAGAAAGGTCTGTTGGGTGACGGTGCGCCTTCCGCCGATTTTGTTGGCATCAGCTTCCCCGGTGGCAAAACGCTGGGCGATACCGATAATATCAAGCTGCGCTTCGATCCCTCCTACATGCAAATGGCGGCTGACGACGCGCTTTGATAACAGCCCTCTACCCGCTTCTGCCTGAATGGTTCTGGCAGGGGCGGGTGATGCCAGCGGAACACCCATGCGCCGTACCAAAGAAGACGCGGAAAAAACCCGCTTGAAGATCATTGAAGCCGCGCTGGTGCTGTTCAGCCGCAACGGTTTCTCGAATACCACCCTGGCGATGATCGGCACCGAGGCTGGTTACAGCCGCGGCCCCATCTACTGGCATTTCAAGAACAAGGATGATCTCTATCAGGCCGTTCTGGCCTGTTCGCAGGAGCCACTTGAGCAATTGATTAACAATGCCGCTCGCGAGACCGGCAACCCGGTGGAGGCGATAGACACCTTTGCCAGACAATGGCTGGTGCTGCTCGCGGAAGATGTCTGGTTTCGTCAGTCGTTCGAAATTCTGTTGAACAAGACCGAATTGACCGAAGCCGTTGCGCCCACGCTCAAGCGCGAGAGAGAGCTGACGCGGCATATCGTCGATACGCTGGCACAGCTTGTTGCCCAGGCGCAGCAATTGAAGCAGATACCCGCAACGCAGCCGTCGGAAAAACTCGGGCTGCTGGTTTACACCTATCTGATGGGCGTGACCCAGAGCTGGTTATTTGCGCCTGAGCTGTTTTCTCTCAAGCAGGAAGAAGCGTTTTTTGTGCAGCGATTGCATGGGATGTTGATGCTGGGCTGAGGCGCTGAAAGAACAGCATAGCCGGTGCCTGCGCTCCGGCTATGCTGTTTCTGCACTGTCGCGATTACTGCTCTGCCGGCTCGATAATCGCAAAGTTGGCTGGCGGTTCCTCGATCAGTTGCAGCAGCCTGAAAAAGGCTGTTGGGTCACCAGTCACGGCAATGTCGCCCGCCTTGACTGCATTAGGGAAGGTCAGTTGACGTAGCAGGATGCGATCCAGCGTACCGCGGGTCATGCTGACACTGGCGTCCGGGTTCTCTGCCAGGCTGCCGGCGCGATAGGTCAAGGTCGAGTTCTGCAGGTTCAAGCGGTACTGCTCGTCGATATCGGTCAGCGTCCAGTTGATCACCAACTGCTGCCCCTCAGCCTTTTCAGCATTTAGGCGCACGGCCATAAGATCGAAGAACATGCCGGCTTTCAGTGCCTGCAACAGGTCGGGAGACAATGGGTGGCCGCGTCGAGGTTCGGCAGTGCCCTGGCGCAACTCTTGGGCACCGGTCAGGTAGGCGCCGCGCCAGGTACCCGCTTCGGCCTGGTAGCCCAACTGCTCCAGTGCATCGGCACCCAGTTCACGCGCCGCCTGGTTGTTTGGTTCGGCAAACACCGCCTGGCTCATGACCCAAGCAACCCAGCGATATTCACCCTTGGTAAAATCCGCGCGAGCCTGCTCGATCACTTTTTCCATGCCGCCCATATAACTGATGGTCTTGGCCGCATTCTGCTGCGGGGGCAGGGGATCCAGGTTCGCCGGGTTCGCGTCATACCAGCCCATGTAACGCTGATAGATGGCCCGCGCATTGTGTTTTAAGGTGCCGTAGTAGCCGCGGGCGTACCATTCCTGATCGAGGCTTTTCGGCAGCTTAATATTCTCGGCGATATCGCCCGGCAACTGGCCTTTATTCATCATCCGTACCGACTGGTCATGGATGAATTTGTACAGATCACGCTGCACACCAAGAAAGTGCTGTGCCTGTTCACGCTCCCAGATTGGCCAATGGTGCTGGGCGATAAGAATGTCAGCGCGGTCGCCAAAGCGTTCAAGTGCTTTGTCGATATAGTGTGACCAGGCGCTGGCATCGCGAATCGCTGCGCCACGAATGGTGTAGATATTGTGCAGATGCTGGCTGGTGATCTCCGCAGTATTGAGCACCTTGAACTGCGGAAAATACATCATCATTTCCGACTCGGCCTCGGTACCGTGGGCCATCTGGAATTCAATCTCGATGCCATCAATACTCAGCGTAGCATCATCGGGGACCGTGTCGGTAGGCGCGATCAGGGTCAAAGGACCGCTGGCCAACGCCTTGCCCAGGCCGGTATCCACATGCCCACGTTCGCCCGGTGGCACCTGGGCACCAAACTGGTAGGTGGCACGCCGGCTCATGGCATTACCGGCGATCACGTTCTCGGATACGGCATGCTGCATAAAGCCATAAGGCGCATAGACCTTGACCTTGCCCGCACGCACGTCGGCTTCGTTAATTACACCTTTAACGCCGCCAAAGTGATCAGCATGGTTGTGGGTGTACAGTACGGCGACTACCGGCTTTTGCGGGCGGTTCTGGTAATACAGATCCAGGCCGGCCTTGGCGGTGGCCGGGGTCAGCAGCGGATCAATGATGATTAGACCGGTCTGGCCCTCAATGATGGTCATGTTGGCCAGGTCCATGCCGCGGATCTGGTACATGCCTTCAGTGACTTCGAACAGGCCATGGATCGCGTTTAGCTGGGCCTGACGCCAGAGGCTGGGGTTGACCGTATCCGGCGCCGGCTTGCCATTTAGGAAGGAGTAGGCGGCCATGTTCCAGGCCAGTTGGCCTTCGCTATCGGTGACCTTGCCTTGCGGCCATGCGGCAACAAAGCCGCGCTTGGCATCATCAAATGCCTGGGTGTTGGCAAAGGGCAGGGCGTCGAGAACGGCCTTGTTGCGCTCAGCCGTGTACGGCTCGGCCGGTTTTGGCTCGGCGAACGCCGTCAGCGCGCAGCTTGCGGTGAGGAGGCTGGTTAATAGCAGCGGGTGGTAGCGCATGATCGATAAACTCCAGTGTTGTTTTTATCGGAAGTCACTCGAAAGTGGAGGTAACTATAAAATCCGCAGCTTCTATATATCCAATGCATTTTAGGTGTCTTTTTGATGCGCTAACTGCATTGATTCGCGTCAAAGAGAGCGGTTCTTGAAATATGCAGCCAAATTGCCACACTAGGCCGCTATGCTCGACAGCCGACAGGGCGGGTAAGGCGCTGCATTTTTTCTCGAAGCCTGGGTCCCTTTAAACTATAATCGCGCGCTTTCTCGACGCCGGGCCCTGCCCGGAGGTTCGGCACCGACCAGAGGGGTATGACTCACGTGATCAAGACGCCGTATTACCTGATCGACAAGAGCAAGCTGCTGCGCAATCTGGAGAAGATTGCCTATGTACGCGAGCACTCCGGAGCCAAGGCATTGCTGGCGCTGAAGTGTTTTGCCACCTGGTCGGTGTTCGATCTGATGCAGGAATATATGGACGGCACCACATCCTCTTCGCTGTATGAGGTCAAACTCGGGCGACTGAAGTTTGGCGGTGAGACCCACGCCTATAGCGTGGCCTACGGCGATGATGAAATCGAGGAAGTGTTGGCGCATTCAGACAAGATCATCTTCAACTCGATCAGTCAGCTTGAGCGCTTCGCCGATGCCTCTGCTCTGCATGTGCGCGGCCTGCGTCTGAATCCAGGCGTGAGCAGCTCAGAATTTCTGATTGCCGATCCTTCGCGCCCGTTCAGCCGTCTTGGCGAGTGGGATGCGGCCAAGGTCACAGAGGTGATCGATCAGGTCTCCGGTTTTATGATTCACAACAATTGCGAGAACAGCGATTTCGCGCTGTTTGACCAGATGCTCGGTCAGATTGAAGAGCGCTTTGGAGAACTGTTGGAGCAGGTCGACTGGGTTAGCCTGGGTGGCGGCATTCACTTCACCGGCGACGGTTATCCGCTGGACGCCTTTTGCGAACGGCTCAAGCGTTTCGCCGAACTTTATGATGTGCAGGTGTATCTTGAGCCCGGCGAGGCGGCGATCACCATGAGCACCTCGTTGGAAGTGTCGGTGCTTGATACTCTGTACAACGGCAAGCAGCTGGCTGTAGTCGACAGCTCCATCGAGGCGCATATGCTCGATCTGCTGATCTACCGCCAACCGGCGAAGATGGAACCCTGTGAGGGTGAACATGAGTACATGGTGTGCGGCAAGTCGTGCCTGGCGGGCGATATCTTTGGTGAGTTCCGCTTCGACAAACCGTTGAAAATTGGTGATCGGCTGTCGTTTATCGATGCGGCCGGTTACACCATGGTCAAGAAGAACTGGTTCAATGGTGTGAAGATGCCGTCCATTGCTGTGCGTCAGCTGGACGGTGAGATTGAACTGGTCCGCGAGTTCGGATTCGAAGACTTTGTCAACGGCCTCTCCTGAGGCCTTTAACCCAGCCTTTTCCAAGGAGGCGTTTCGAGGAAGAGACATGAAGAAAAACGTTCTGATTATTGGTGCCGGCGGTGTTGCCCAGGTTGTCGTGCATAAGTGTGCGCAGCATAACGATATGCTGGGCAATATTCATATTGCTTCACGTACGGTAGAAAAATGCCAGCAATTGGTCGACAGCGTACGGGAAAAGGGCAGCCTCAAGGTTGCCGGTGAATTGCAAGCGCATGCGCTGGATGCTCTCGATGTCGAGGCGACCAAGGCGCTGATTGCCAAGACACAGTCGCAAATCGTCATCAATGTCGGATCGGCTTTCGTCAATATGGCCGTGCTGCAGGCCTGTATCGAAACCGGCGCAGCCTATCTGGATACCGCGATCCATGAGGATCCGAGCAAGATCTGTGAAACCCCGCCGTGGTATGCGAACTACGAATGGAAGCGTCGCGAGCTGTGCGAGGCCAATGGCATCACTGCCATTCTGGGGATCGGTTTTGATCCGGGCGTGGTCAATGCCTATGCGGCACTGGCGGTCAGCGACTACTTCGACAGCGTCAGTGATATCGACATCATCGATATAAATGCTGGCAGCCACGGGAAGTACTTCGCCACCAACTTCGACCCGGAGATCAACTTCCGTGAGTTCACCGGTACCGTCTGGTCCTGGCAGAATAGCCAATGGGTCAGCAACAAGATGTTCGAGGTCAAGCGCAACGACGACCTGCCGGTGGTTGGCGCACATACCAGCTACATGACCGGCCATGATGAAGTGCACTCGCTGTCGCAGAATCTCAAGGTGCCGAACGTGCGCTTCTGGATGGGCTTTGGTGAGCATTACATCAACGTATTTACCGTGCTCAACAACCTGGGCCTGCTCTCGGAGCAGCCGGTGACCACGGCCGAAGGTCTGGAAGTGGTGCCGCTGAAAGTGGTTAAGGCAGTATTGCCTGATCCGTCCTCGCTGGCGCCGAACTATCAGGGCAAAACCTGTATCGGCGATCTGGTCAAAGGCAAGAAGGACGGTGAGGACCGCGAAGTTTTTATCTACAACGTCGCTGACCATGCTGAGGCCTATCAGGAAGTCGGTAGCCAGGGGATTTCCTATACAGCGGGTGTGCCACCTGTCGCAGCTGCATTGTTGATCGCCAGCGGTGAATGGGATGTGCAAAAAATGGCCAACGTCGAAGAGCTACCGCCCAAACCCTTTCTCAAGCTGCTGAACGAGATGGGTTTGCCGACGCGTATTCGCGACGAGGACGGCGATCGCGCGTTGAATTTCTGAGCAACTATAGCGCTGAAAAGGCCAGCCAGGGCAACCTGGCTGGCCTTTTTTCTGAGTGCTGGAGTGGTTAGTTCTTTTGCCAGGGCGCGCGGAGGATTTCGATCAGCGTGCCATCGGCATCCTTGGCGTAGCCTACGGTTTCACCCTCGCGGTCAGTGTCGGTGGTGGCGCCCGGCGCTTCGGTTACCCGCTCGCCAGCGTCAATGACGGCCTGCGCGAAGCCTTCCGGCGACATGCTGCGCACCTCCAGCTTCACCGGATTGTCTGTGTAATTACGTGAGCTGCCATTGGTCCAGTTCATCAGCACCAGTGCTGAACCGCCCTGGCCTTGGAGGATATACTCGTCATACTGGAATGGAATGGGCAGAAAGATCAGTTCGCGAAAGCCTAGCTCGGCGACATAAAAATCGCGGGCGGCCTGAAGATCGCTGACGCCGATGCCGAAGGCGCCAAAGTAGGATTCAATCGCATCAGCACTGCCGACGAACTCAATCAGGTTGTTATCCAGATCACGGCCAAAGCCCACCGTTACACCCAGCCCTGCCTGAAACGCAGGAGGCACGGTGACCCGTCCTCCTGCCGCGACAATGTCCAGCGCGTATTGATCGGGGTCCTTCACATAAAACACCAGTTTGCCGGGGTTTTGCTGATAGTTGCGAGCAACGCCGTCGGTAAAGCCCATCAGCACCACTTCCGAGCCACGCCCGTCAGCTGAGCGCATGACCACTTCGTCACGATCATCGCGGCTGCGGCGCGCTACTTCCTGCATGCCCAGCCCGGCGTCATAGAAACGGACGGCGGCCTCCAGATCCTCGACACCGATGCCTGCGGCACCCAGATAGCCGCGGATGCCTTGGCGTATTTCCAGTAAAGTGCCGTCGGCATCGCTGGCATAGCCGAGCAGTGCGCCGTCGAGGTCAGCTTCCTCCGCAGCGCTGGGTTCGCGAATGACGCCACCATCCGATGCTCCGATGACGTCGGCAAGTTTATCGGGATAAGCCACAGCCAGCTCCAGTTTCAGCGGATTGTCCGTGTAGTTGCGAACGCTGCCGTTGGTCCAGTTCATCAGCACCACTGCGGAGCTGCCAGGCACCGGTGAGGTCAGGATGTATTCGTCATACTGCCCCGGAATCTGCAAGAACTGGCTCTGCTCAAAGCCGAGCACATTAACGTAGAAATCCCGGGCAGTGTCCAGATCGCTGACGCCAAGGCCAAAGGCGCCAAAAAAGGACTCGGTTGCATGGGTTTCGCCAACGATCTCGATCAGGTTGTTATCCAGGTCCCGTCCGAAACCGACTACCACATTGTCAAAGCTTGGCTGCGGCGCGGGGGGAAGAGTAATGCGTCCGCCCGAAGCGACAAACTCCTCCGCAAAGGCTGCGGGGTCCTTGGCGTAGAACACCAACTTGCCGGGGTTTTGCTGGAAGTTCCGACCTATCCCATCGGTAAAGTCCATCAGCACAATATTCGAGCCACGCGCGTCGGCAGATTCGAGTACCACTTCGGTGCGGTTGTCCCGGGTCAGGCGTTGGAGTTCACGCATGCCCATGCCGTTGGTATAGAGCGAAACTGAGGCTTCGAGATCGCTGACGCCAATTCCAGCAGCACTCAGAAATACCAGGTTGGGGGTGGTTTCGGGGGCGGCAGGGGGCGGCGTGTCGTTGGAGCTGCGGCCACTCCCACTGCTGCTGAGGCAGCCGGCTAGCAAAGCGATGAACCCGAGCAACAACAGGGCCTTGAGGCGAGAGGCGGCAGACATGATGTTTGTCCTTTTTGTTATGAAGCATAATATTGAAAAGAATTTAGAATGAACGTTCGTTCATATTTCTACAATACTGTATCCCTCTGGTCACTGCCAGCCGTTTGTGCGCGCTAGGGCGGTGACGTCTGTGCCCTGCCGGGCTATCATCCGGAAGCTTTGCCAACGACCTGCCGAACGGTTTTCCTGACACAAGGTATTCGATCATGACATCACCCCTATCTGCTCTCTCGCTGGACATGCGTCTGGCCGGGGTATCCGACATTGAGTGTGTGACACCAGACCTGAACGGCATCCCGCGTGGCAAGGTCATGACCGTCACGGGCTTCCTCCAGGGCCGGCGCCTGCAAATGGCCCGCGGCGTGCTGCTGCAGGCGGTTATGGGCGGCTATCCCGAGCCGCGCTTTTACGGCAGTGAGGATGGTGATCTGGTGCTGCGCGCCGTTGCGGATCAAGTGCATGTGTTGCCCTGGGCAGAATCGCCGCGGGCGCTGGCGATCTGTGATGCGGTGGAGCTGGATGGGTCACTGTCCGGACTCTCCAGTCGCAGCCTGCTGCAGACGGTCATTGCCCGCTATGCCGAGCGGAACTGGCAGCCGGTGGTGGCCACGGAGCTGGAATTCTTTCTGTTCGAACCGCACGCCGATGTGCATCAGTCCTTTCAGCCTCCGGTCGGCCTGGATGGCCGGCGTGAAGCTGGCAACGCCGCGTTCAGTGTCAGCTCGAACAACGGCCTGCGGCCTTTTTTCGAGGAGCTAAAGGTCGCCATGGCGGCGCTGGGTATACCGCGCGATACCTTCATGCACGAAATGGGCGTGAGCCAATTCGAGGTCAATTTCGTGCATGACAATCCGCTGCTGATCGCCGATCAGACCTTCCTGTTCAAGCACATGCTGCATGAGGTAGCGCTCAAGCATGGTCTGATTGCCGTGTGTATGGCCAAGCCCTTGGCGCGGGTACCGGGTTGCTCGATGCATATTCACCAGAGCATCGTCGAGCGAACCCAGGGCCGGAATATTTTCACCGATCCGGCCAATGGCGAACCGACGTTCAGCTTCCCGCATTACATTGGCGGCTTACAGCACTGCCTGGCCGACCTGACCCTGCTGATGGCGCCGCACATCAACTCTTATCAGCGCTTCTGTCATACCTACGCCTCGCCGAATAACCTCTGCTGGTCCCACGACAATCGTAGTGCGGGGTTGCGCATTCCCGCTAGCGGCCCGGTAGACCGGCGCGTCGAGAACCGTTTGCCCGGCGCTGATGCCAATCCCTATCTGGCCATCGCAGTAAGCCTGGCGGCAGGGCTTTATGGTATCGAGAACGAAATCGAGCCCAGTGCGGCCTTCCAGGGTGAGTTCGAGGCGCCGGAAGAGCTGACATTGCCGGGCACACTGCATGAGGCCTTGAGCCGTCTGCGTCGCAGCGCGCTGGCCCGTGAGCTGTTCGGCGATGAGTTCATTGAGGGCTACGTCGCGACCAAAGCCCTCGAGTTGGAGGATTTCATGAACGAAATAACCCCGTGGGAGAGGCGTTATCTGGGCAGCCAGGTCTAGGCGGCAGTGCCTGTTGATATTGTTCTATAACCTATTGCCGCATGGACGGCGGCAATACTATTGCCTAACCTGCACGCAGTGATTTGTGTACCTCTCGTGTGTTCATAACACGCTTACCCCCGGAGCCTTGATGCAGGATGCCCGCCCGTTAGATCCCGGCTTGATGATTATCCATGGCAACCGTCTGGAAGCCTTGCGTGAGCTGGTGGTCAGTTGGACCCGGCAGTATCCGCTGCATCCGCTGGAGAATGAGGTGGTGCTGGTGCAAAGCAACGGCATCGCCCAATGGCTGAAGCTGGCGCTGGCCGCTGACCCGCAGGCGGAAGGGGGTGGCTGTGGTATTGCCGCAGCCCTGGATGTGCAGTTGCCGGCGCGGTTTTTGTGGCAGACCTATCGCTCGGTGCTCGGCCGCGAAGCGGTTCCCGAGCAATCCCCATTGGACAAGCAACCCCTGACCTGGCGCCTGATGCGCCTGCTGCCGGGGCTGTTGGATCAACCCGCGTTTGCCCCTTTGCAGCGCTTTCTGGCCGACGATGCCGATTGCCGCAAGCGTTATCAATTGGCTGAGCGCCTGGCTGACCTGTTCGATCAGTACCAGGTCTATCGTGCCGACTGGCTCAACGACTGGGCCGAGGGCCGCGACCGGATTCGCCTGGCGCGCGAGGGTTATCGTGACCTGGGTGCTGAAGAATGCTGGCAGCCGGCACTCTGGCGCGCGGTCATCGACGACGTCGGTAATGCCCGGCTGAGCGATAGCCGTGCCGGTATTCACCCGCGCTTTGTCGACCAGGTGCTGGCAGCCAGCAGCCCTCCGGCGGGCTTGCCGCGGCGGGTGATCGTTTTTGGTATCTCCTCGCTGCCCGCGCAGACGCTCGAGGCCCTGGCGGCCATCGGCCGTTTCAGTCAGGTGCTGCTCTGCGTGCTTAATCCCTGCCAGTACCATTGGGGTGATATCGTCGCCGATCAGGATCTGCTGCGTCATCAGTATCGGCGTCAGCAGCGCCGGCCCAATAGCCCGGTCCAGCTGGACGACAGCACCTTGCACCAGCACGCACATCCGTTGCTGGCGGCCTGGGGCAAACAGGGCCGCGATTACATTAATCTGCTCGATAGCCATGACGAGCGCGCCGGCTACGAGGCGCGCTTTGCGGCGATCAACGGCGGCCGCGTGGACCTGTTTGAACAGCCCGGAGCAGAGACCTTGCTACAACAGTTGCAACAGGATGTGCTGGAGCTCAGCCCGCTGGCGGAAACCCGCGAACGCTGGCCAGCGGTGGATAGCGAAAAGGACCGTTCGATCCAGTTTCATCTGGCGCACAGCCCGCAGCGGGAGGTCGAAATACTGCATGACCAACTGCTGGATGCCTTTGACCGTGACGCGCAACTGCGGCCGCGAGACATTATCGTCATGGTGCCGGATGTGAACACCTATGCGCCGCATGTCCAGGCGGTGTTTGGTCAGTACGGCGCTGACGATCCGCGGCATATCCCCTACACCCTGGCGGATCAGGGGCAGCGTGGCCAGGAGCCGCTGCTGATTGCCCTCGAGCATCTGTTGCGTTTACCAGACAGCCGCCTGCCGGTCAGCGAAGTGCTGGACCTGCTGGATGTACCGGCACTGCGTAGTCATTTCGGCTTGGGCGAGGCTGATCTGCCGACCCTGCGCCGCTGGATAGAAGGCGCCGGTATCCGCTGGGGGCTGGATCAACAACGGCGCAGCCAACTGGGTATGCCGGATGGCCTGGAGGCTAATACCTGGCGTTTTGGGCTGCGGCGTATGCTGCTGGGCTACGCGGTGGGGCAGGGTGAGGCCTGGAGTGACATCGAACCCTATGACGAAATCGGTGGCTTGGATGCAGCGCTGCTCGGGCCACTCAGCGCGCTGCTGGACGCACTGGATCGCCATGAACAAGCGCTGGCCCGGCCGGCAGCGCCTTCGGTCTGGGGTGAACGCTTGCGCGCGTTGCTGGAGGATTTTTTTGACGCTGGCAGCGAGCGTGACCAATATCTGCTGGCGCAATTGCAGGAAAGTCTGGAGCAGTGGCTGGCGTTATGCGATGCGGTCGGCTTGCAGGAGGCCCTGCCGCTGAACGTGACGGCCGAGGCGTGGTTGCAGGGCATTGGTCAGGACCCGTTGAGCCAGCGCTTCCTCGCTGGCGCGGTCAACGTCTGTACCTTGATGCCCATGCGGGCGATTCCGTTCAAGCACATTTGTCTGCTCGGCATGAATGATGGCGATTATCCGCGTGCGCAACAGCCACTGGATTTCGACCTGATGGGCCGCGACTACCGGCCCGGTGACCGCTCGCGGCGTGAGGACGACCGTTACCTGCTGCTGGAAGCCATGCTCTCGGCGCGTCAGGGGCTCTACATCAGCTGGGTCGGGCGCAGCATCCGTGATAACGGCGAGCGCCCGCCCTCGGTGCTGATCGGCCAGCTGCGTGATCATCTGGCTGCCGGTTGGCAGCCAGCGCAAGAGGCTGATCTGTTGGCCGGGTTAACCACCGTGCATCCGTTGCAACCTTTCAGTCTGGCGTATTTTACCGGCCAGCGCGGGCTCTTCAGCTATGCCCGGGAATGGTTGCCACTGCATGGCCAGGTGCGACTCGAGGCGGGTAATCAGGCATTGCCCGCCGCAGTGTTGGAGGCCGCTATCGAGTTACCCGCCTTGCAGCGTTTTCTGCGCAATCCGGTCGGGCATTTCTACAGTCAGCGGCTCAAGGTCTGGCTGGATGAACGCGAGGTGGTGACCGAGGACGACGAGCATTTCAGCCTCGACGGCTTGCAACGCTACCAGCTTAGCCAGACGCTACTCGACAGCCTCAAGGATGCGCAGCCGGAGTCCGATCTGATGGCCTTGCTGGAGCAGGGCGCGGTACGCCTGCAACAGCGCGGGCAATTGCCGCTGGCCGGCTTCGCCGGCCTGACCAGCGAGCAGCTATTGGCGCCGCTGGCGGATCAGTTGCAACGCTATCATCTGCAGGCGCGGCTGTGGGATCAGCGCCTGGATCATCCGCTCCCCATCGCAGGCCGTAGCGCCGCCGTGGAGTTGAGCAGTTGGCTGGCGGATGTGCGCTGTTCTGCGCGCCAGGAAGGCCTGCTACGGCTGACGCTATTGCCCGGGCTGGTGCTCGGCAAGAAAAGCCTGAACTGGCGCAAGTTGCTCAATGAGCTGGTGGTGCATGTGTGCGCCGCAGCCAGCGGGCACTGTTTGAGCAGCTGCATCATCAGCGCGGATGCGGATATCCAGCTGCTGCCGCTGGAGCAGCGGCAGGCCGCCGCCATTGTGCAGGACTGGCTGGATGCCTGGCATCAGGGCCTGAGCCGGCCATTACCGGTAGCGCCCAAGACCGCGCTGGCTTGGCTGAGCGCCGAGGATGAAGACAAGGCCAGCGCCCAGGCGCGGCAGTGTTTCGACGGCAATGATTTCAGTCGCGGTGAGCGCCTGGACAGCGCGGCGCTGCTGCGCAGTTTCCCGGATTTTGCCAGCCTCAGCGCCAGTGGCGAATTCGAAACCTTTGCCAGCCTGCTGTACCAGCCACTGGTACGCGCCGAGGCGGAGCAATGGTTAATCATCAGCCCGGCCACGCAGGTGCAGGCATGACCGCCGCCCATAACGAGCCAAGACCGCTGGCGCTGCGCTGCATGCTGCGCGGCAGCCGTTTGATCGAGGCCAGCGCCGGCACCGGCAAGACCTTTACCATCTCTGCGCTGTATCTGCGTCTGGTCCTGGGGCACGGCGGTGAAGCGGGATTTGGCCGCGAACTGCTGCCGCCGGATATTCTGGTGGTAACCTTTACCGAGGCGGCGACCCAGGAGTTGCGTGATCGTATTCGCGCGCGTCTGGTCGAGGCGGCGCAGGCGTTTCGCGCTGAACTGGCCGAACTCGATCCGATTCTGCAAGGCCTGCGCGGTGATTATGCCGAGAGCGATTGGCCATCCTGCGCGCGCAAGCTGGATATCGCCGCGCAGTGGATGGATCAGGCCGCCGTATCGACGATCCACAGTTGGTGCCAACGCATGCTGCGCGAGCACGCCTTCGACAGCGGCAGCCTGTTCACCCAGACTCTGGAAACCGACCAGCGCGAGTTGCTCGCCGAAGTCGCGCGCGACTACTGGCGGCTGCATTGCTATCGGCTGCAGGGCCGGGCTTTGGCCTGGGTAGATCAACATTGGCGCCAACCTGATGCCTTGCTGGCCAGGGTGCGGGTGTTGCTGGACCAGAAACAACCGGTGCCGGCGGTCGATTTGCAGACGCTGATCAACGACGCACTGCAATCGGCCGCCGCCGAGCTGCACACACTCAAATCACCCTGGCTGGTCTGGGCCGATGAACTCGAAGGCTTGTTGGAGCAGGCCCGTGAAGCCAAAGCGTTCAATGGCCAGAGCCTGAATCGCAAGAACCTCGGCAACTGGTTGGACAAGCTGCGCGACTGGGCTGCGGATCCAGCTGCCGAGACGCTGGATATCGGCAAGGGTTTTGAGCGCTTGACCAGTGCGGGCCTGGCAGACATATGGAAGCAGGGCACCCCACCGGTGCACCCGGCGCTGGAGGCGATGGCCGAGCTCAAGGATCGATTGGCCGCGTTGGCCGGTCCGGCACAGCCGGCACTGCGGCATGCTGCCGCCTGGATCGCCGAGCGCTTCGACACGGAAAAGCGCCGGCGCGCGCAGATGGGCTTCGATGACATGCTTACGCGCCTGGACGATGCCCTGCAGGGTGACAACGGCGAGCGCCTGGCGGCGGTGATTCGCGGGCAATTCCCGGTGGCCATGATCGATGAATTCCAGGACACCGACCCGCTGCAATTTCGCATATTCGATCGGGTCTATCCCCTCGAGCAAAGTCCGGCCGATACCGCTCTGCTGCTGATTGGCGATCCCAAACAGGCGATCTACTCCTTTCGCGGAGCGGACATCTTTACCTATCTGCGCGCACGGCAGGCCACGCTCGGGCGCCATGAACACCTGGACACCAATTTCCGCTCCAGCGAGCCAATGGTCGATGCGGTCAATCGGGTGTTTGATCTGGCCGAGCAGCGTGCGGACAGTCAGGACGCCGACAACCTGGGCGCCTTCCGCTTTGGCGCTGGCGCCGAGGCGCTGCTGCCGTTTTATCCGGTGGCTGCGCGCGGGCGCAAGGAGCGCTGGACCCTCAATGGCCAGGCCGCGCCGGCGCTGACCGCCTGGCATCTGCACAGCGAAGAGCCGCTCAGTGCTGAAGCCTACCGGCAGCAGATGGCGGCACGCTGCGCCTCGGCGATGGTCGAGCTGTTGCAGGCCGGCCAGGCCGGGGCGGCAGGCTTTGACCATCCGGAGCAGGGTTGGCAGCCGTTGCGGCCGGCGGATATGGCGGTGTTGGTGCGTACCGGCCGTGAGGCCGAGGCGATTCGCGCTGCTTTGTCAGAACGCGGAGTCCGCAGCGTATACCTGTCAGACAAGGATTCGGTGCTCGACTCCCAGGAGGCGGTCGATGTGCTGCGCTGGTTGCGCGCCTGCGCCGAACCGGGCAATGATCGGCTGCTGCGCGCCGCGTTGGCCAGCCCGACGTTAGACCAATCCTGGGCCACGCTGGAAAGGCTCAATGAAGATGAGCGGCTGTGGGAGCATCGGGTATTTCAGTTCACCGAATACCGCCGCCTCTGGCAGCGCCAGGGTGTACTGCCGATGCTGCATCGCCTGCTGCATGATTTCGATCTGCCGGCCCGTTTGCTGCAGCGCACCCAGGGCCAGCGGCAACTGACCAATTTGCTGCACCTGGCGGAAATGCTGCAACGCGCCTCCCGCGAGCTGGACGGTGAGCAGGCGCTGGTACGGCATCTGGCCGAACTGATCCCGTTGGCTGGCGAGGGCGCCGGGGAGGATCAAGTCCTGCGGCTGGAAAGCGATGCTGAACTGGTCAAAGTAGTCACCATTCACAAGTCCAAGGGCCTGGAATACCCGCTGGTGTTTCTGCCGTTTATTTGCCACAGCCGTCCGGTCAAGGGCGGCGAACCGGTCCGCTTCCATGATGGCGAGCGTCGCAGCCTGGTACTCGAACCCTCGGAAGACGACCGCCAGCAAGCCGATGCTGAGCGCCTGGGCGAAGACCTGCGGCTGTTGTACGTGGCGCTGACCCGCGCGCGGCATGCCTGTTGGCTGGGCATGGCGGATTTAAAGGTCGGTCAGGGCAAATCCTCGGTGCTGCACCACAGTGCGGTTGGCTATCTGCTGGCCGGCGGCCAGTCACTGGGTGCCAGTCCCGCGCTGGCCAGCTGGTTACAGCAATGGACCGTCGCAGGCGATGACGCCGTGGCCGTCACGCCCGCTCCCCAGGTGGAAGATCTGCGCTACCAGCCAGTGCAAGCGCCGGACCCGCAGATCATCGCGCGGGAGCCGCAGCATGGGCCCTTCGAGTCCTGGTGGATTGCCTCCTACAGTGCCCTGGCCATCGGCAGCGAAGACCTGGCGGGCAAGGCCATAGGTAACGCGCCGGAAAGTCCGGCCGCGGAGAAAATGGCGGATGACGAGCGTGCTGCGCGCTTTGTGCCGCTACGCGCCGGCGAACTACCGACTATTCACCGCTTCCCGCGAGGCCCGCAGCCGGGTACTTTTCTGCACGGGCTGCTGGAGCTGGCGGGGCGTGAGGGCTTTGCCGCACTGACTGACCGACAGCAGTGTATCGAGTGGCTGCGCCCGCGTTGCATCCGGCGCGGTTGGGGCGAGTGGAGCGAATGCCTGGCCGACTGGTTGATCGCCTTGCTGCAGCACCCGGCGCTGCTCCAGCGGGTCGATCCACCGGCGGATGTTTGCCTGGCGCAGTTGCCTGCCGGAGGTTACCAGCCGGAGATGGAGTTCATGTTTGCGGCCAGTCGCGTGGATGTGCAGCAGCTCGATCAGTTGGTTTGCGCCGCCACGCTGGGGGGGCGGCCGCGTCCGGCGCTACGCCGCGATCGACTCAACGGCCTGTTCAAGGGCTTTATCGATCTGGTCTTTGAGCATCAGGGGCGCTATTACGTGGTGGATTACAAATCCAATTGGTTGGGGTCATCGGCCAGTGACTATGTCGATGAGGCCATGGAGCGGGTGATTCTCGAGCAGCGCTATGACCTGCAGTACGTATTTTACGTGCTGGCGCTGCACCGCCAGCTCAAGGCACGCCTGCCAAATTATGACTATCAGACGCATATGGGCGGGGCGCTGTATTGGTTCGTGCGCGGGGCGCAGGCGCCGCAGGCGGGGATTTGGCATGACCGCCCGGCGCAGACACTGATTGAGGCACTGGATCGGTTGTTCGTAGGTCAAGCGGCCGAGGAGCTGTTTGCATGAAAGACGCGCAGATCGACTGGCTGGAGCAGGCCCGGCAGCAGCCCGACCCGCTGACCGACCCGCAAGCACTGTTGGCGTTGCTGGACGCCTGGCTGGCCTGTGGTTGGTTGCGGGCGCTGGATCGGGCCTTGGCGGCTTTTCTACTGGAGCGGGATCCGGCCTGTGACGCCAGGGTGCTATTGGCGGCCGCTTTGGTCAGCCACCAGCTGGGGCATGGGCATGTCTGCCTGGATCTGGCCACCACGCTGGCCGAGCCGGATTTTGCCCTATCACTGCCCCCCGAGGGCGAGGAAGGCACGGATGTGCTATTGCCCTCAGCGTTGTTGCGCAGCCTGAAGCTGGATGACTGGCAAGCGGCGCTGGCGGGCAGCCGTGTAATCGATAGCGGGTTGCCCGAACAGGCCGAGCGGCCGCTGGTGCTGGTCGGCCAGCGCTTGTATCTGCGGCGTTATTTTCGCTACGAACGTCAGGTAGTCCAGGGGCTGCAGCGTCGGCTGGCAGAGCCGCTGAGCACGCCGCCGGCGCTGGCTCAGCGCTTGCAAAGCCTGTTTGCCGACAGCCAGCAGTCGCCAGACTGGCAGCGTATTGCCTGTGCACTGGCTGCGCGCGGCGCTTTCAGTATTATCACCGGTGGGCCGGGTACCGGTAAAACCACCACGGTGGTCAGGCTGCTGGCGCTATTGCAAACCCCCGCCGTGGAGGCCGGGCAGCCCTTGCGTATTCGTCTGGCGGCCCCCACCGGCAAGGCGGCGGCGCGGCTGACGGAATCCATCGGCCAGCAAGTGGGCCGGTTGCCGGTGGATGAGGCCGTGCGCAGACAGATTCCTACCGACGTCAGCACGCTGCATCGCCTGCTTGGCAGTCTGCCGGACAGCCGGCATTTTCGTCATCACCAGGCCAACCCGTTGGCGCTGGATGTGCTGGTGGTGGATGAAGCCTCGATGATCGATCTGGAGATGATGGCCTGTGTACTCAACGCGCTGCCACCCGGCGCACGACTGATTCTGCTCGGCGATAAGGATCAACTGGCGTCTGTCGAGGCTGGGGCGGTGCTCGGTGACCTGTGCCGGCATGCCGAGCAGGGGCTTTATAGCCCGGCCACACGTGAGTGGCTGGAGCACAACAGCGGCCAGTCATTGACCGCTGCGGGCCTGCAGATCGGTGATGGGACGCTTCACCTATTGGAACAGCAGACGGCGATGCTGCGCTACTCCCATCGCTTTGGCGCCGTCAGCGGTATTGGTCAGTTGGCCAGGGCGGTCAACGGTGGCGATGCTGCTGGCGCCCGTCAGCTTTTGCAGACGGGCGGCTTTGCTGATATTCATCGGCTGCGGGTCAGCGCGGTAACCGACGAGGCTTTTGAACGGCTGGTGTTGGGCGACGCGTCGGCGCTGCCAGGCTATGCACTGTATTTGCATAGCCTGCAGGCGCATCGGCCTGAACCGCAGGTGCCGGCCGAGGATCCGGCCTGGGAGCGCTGGGCACAACAGGTGCTAGGGGCATTTGATCGCTTCCAGCTGTTATGTGCGGTGCGCAAGGGCGCCTGGGGGGTCGACGCGCTGAATCTGCGAGTGGCCAATCTGTTGCATCGCCGAGGCTGGTTAAGTGCCGATCA
Organism: Halopseudomonas pelagia CL-AP6; assembly: GCF_000410875.1. Classification (GTDB taxonomy): domain Bacteria; phylum Pseudomonadota; class Gammaproteobacteria; order Pseudomonadales; family Pseudomonadaceae; genus Halopseudomonas; species Halopseudomonas pelagia. The sequence continues at coordinate 36,915 of NZ_AROI01000024.1, read as the reverse complement.
AGGCTGGTATGAGGGTCGCCCGGTGTTGGTCACCCGCAATGATTACAGCCTGGGACTGATGAATGGCGATATCGGTATTGCCCTGCGGGTGCGCGAAAAGCCCCTGCACCCCGGTGCTGCCGAGCGCGAGGCGTTACGGGTAGCTTTTGCCCGCAACGACGGCAAGGGCGGCGTGCGTTTTGTCCTGCCCAGCCGGCTGAGCGAGGTGGAATCGGTGTTCGCCATGACCGTGCACAAATCCCAGGGATCGGAATTTACGCATGCTGCCTTGGTGCTACCGGATGCGCGCAGCCCGGTGCTGACCAAAGAACTGGTATATACCGCGATTACCCGGGCCAGCCAGCATTTCAGCCTGGTAGAAGCCCGTGACGGTGTGTTCGAGCAGGCCGTGCAGACGCCGGTGCGGCGGATCAGTGGCCTGGCCATATGATCAGTTGGTCGAGCGCCCCACAGCCTGAATAAGCGCCTGGAATAGCAGGCGCTGGCGACGAAACAGCAGCAGGAACTCTGGGTGCCACTGCACGCCAAGCAGAAAGGCTTTATCGGGATCCTCCACCGCCTGCACTATGCCATCCAGGTCGCGGCCGCTGACGATCAGACCCTCACCAACCCGGTCGATGGCCTGATTGTGCAAGCTGTTGATACGACAGTTGTCGGCCATCAACAGCCGCCAGAGCCGGCTATTGGGCTGCACGTTAAGCGTTTTCAACGGCAGAATGGTCCAGCGGTTGGAGGTCATCTTGCGGTGTGATTTCAGCTCCTGTAACAGGTTGCCGCCGCGCCGAGCGTTGAGCAGTTGGGCTCCCCGGCAAATGCCCAACAAAGGCAGGTTGCGCGCCAGTGCATCATCGATCACCGCCATTTCCAAGACGTCGCGCTCGGCATCATACCGGGGATGTACCTCAGGCTCTGCAGCGTAAATGACTGGGTCTATATCATGCCCACCAGTCACCACCACGGCATCATAGTTCAGCGTTTCAAGATCATCCCCTGGCCTTATCTGCAGGGCTCGGGCGCCGTACCAGCGCAGCGCGCAGGCGACCAGAAAGCGCGGCCCAAAGGCGCCGCGCCGCGGCCCGGTGACAGCGACGGTAATCCTTTTCATCCAGCGGCATCCAGCCAGTTGTTGTCGACCTGGTCGGCCCAGTCGGTCAGCAGGCGGCTCAGGCCACTGTCCAGGTGTTGCCGGTAGGCTTCACAGCAGCCGTCCAGGCGTGGGCGGTCGCACGCCAAGCGTTCTACTTCGAGCCAGTCCGCCCAGGCCAGGTGCAGACCCCAGCCGGGCTGATCGATCAGGCAGTCAGGCAGGCGGTAGTGAAAAGTGGGCCTGGATTTGATCAGCTCGTCGCCTGTCACAGCCAGCACGCGGGCCTCGTCGAGGTGTTTGAACAGCGGCAACATGTCCAATGCGCGGTTGCGCGTCGGGTTGTCGCGCAGATAATCGCTGATCAGTTGCGGCAAGGTTGGCCAATAGGCGAGGTTGATCATTTGCCGCACGTAAACGCTCGGGAAGGGATCCACATAGCTGGTCAGGCGTCGGGTCAGGTTGATATTGGCCCGCTTCAGCAGCCACTCATAGAGACACATAAACGCCTTTAGGTAGGCGCTGATAGTGTCGGCTTCGGTATCTGGTACCTCGGGATTAAACTGCATGCCGAAGGCGCTGGTGACGCGGTCTCCGGTGCCTTTGGCGCCAGCTTGGCGCAGGCGTTCTATCAGCCCATCCACCTCGTGCAATCGGTCTAGCGGTAGCGGCGGGCTGACCAGTTCGTGGGGCACCAGGCTGTCGGTCAGCCATTTGAGCATTTCTTCGGCAGAGGTTTTCAGATCGTCGCCCAAGTCGTCCTTGCTGCGCTGTTCGCGGCCGAGCCGTTTTAATAGCCGAAAATCCAGTTCAACGATCCAGGGTCCCGCCGCATCACCGCGCAGGGTGCGCTCGTAACGACTGGTCAACTCAATCTCGCAGCCAAGAAATTGTGCCGACACCTGAGCCAGGCTGTCTAGCGTCAGGCCATTCATTTCCAGCTCTACCCCTACTCGGCGAAGCGCACCGGTTGACGTGTGCTGCCGGGGAGGCATTGGAAAAGCGTTGTGGGTCATGCCTCACTCCTGGGAAAAGACGCCCGCCATTCGGGTGCGAAAATAGATGAAAGCTTACAGGGACTAGCGGGGGCTGGTTTATTCACCCAATGCTACGCCATCCAGTCGCGGGTCTGCCGCGCCGCGCCATCGGCCATCGACGCGCTCTATGCCATGCAGGCCGCTGGTCATCGGCACTACCTGAACCTTGTGGCCCAAGCGGGTAAGCGCCGATTGCTGTTGTTCCAGCACAGTGCCTGCTTCTATTTCAAGACCGAGTCCACGGTCTAGGTGGTTTGGCAGCGCGATAGCATCCTGCACATCCAGCTCCCAATCGAGTACGCCGATGAGCGCTTTGACTAGGTAACCGATGATCCGGCTACCGCCACGTGATCCTATCACCAGGCGCGGCTCGCCATTGGCATCGAGAACGACTATGGGTGCCATCGAACTGCGCGGCCGCTTGCCACCGGCGACCGCATTGGGATGGGGCTTTTGTCCTAGTTGGGGATCAAAGCTAAAGTCGGTCAGTTGGTTATTCAACACAAACCCTTGGCTCAGCATACGGCTGCCGAAGGGCGCTTCGTTCGAGCTGGTTAAGGCTAGCAGGTTGCCTTGGGCGTCGACGATGCTGAAGTGCGAAGTTCCGCGCTCCTGCGCATCGGGGGCCAGCTCGAACTCGCGCATTTCCACGCGCTTGCCAGGCTCGCCGGGGTGGATGTTGGCCAGTGCCTGTTGCGGATTGATCAGCAAGGCGCGCTGTTGCAGGTAGTCGCGGTCCAGCAGCGCATGGGTTGGCACCTCGACAAAATCTGGATCGCCGATGTAGGTGTTGCGATCAGCAAAGGCTAGGCGGCTGGCCTCGCTCACCAGGTGCAGTGCTTCCGGGCTGCCGGGTTTCAGCGAGCCCAGGTCAAAATGTTCAAGTATGCCCATGATCTGCAATACCGTGATGCCGCCGGACGATGGTGGCGGGGCGCCGCATAGGGTCCACTCCCGGTAAGGGGCGCATACGGCGTCGCGCTTTAACGCGGTGTAACTGTTCAGGTCGGTGATGGTCATGTCACTCCCGCCCCAGCGAGCCTTGGTTACCCGCGCTATCAGCTTCTCGGCGATGGGTCCCTGGTAGAAAGCCTGCGGGCCCTGCTCGGCTAACTGGCGCAGGGTCGCGGCCAATGCCGGGTTTTGCAGTCTTGGCCGCTCTGCGCCAGCTTGCTGGCGATAGTAGCTGCGCGTGTCACTGAATAGTCGCAAGGAGGCATCGGACGCGATCTGTTTTTGCAGGCGCAGGGGCATCGGCAGGCCTTCATCGGCCAGCTTGATGGCGGGCGCGAGTAATCGGGCCCAGGGTAACCGGCCATGCTCCTTATGGGCCATGGCGAGCATGGAGACCAATCCGGGTACGCCAATTGAGGCGCCACTGGGAATAGCCGCGGCCAGCGGAAGCTGCATGCCCATCCATTGAAAACGGTCGGCTTGCGCCGCAGCAGGTGCAGTCTCGCGCCCGTCGTAGATAACCGGATGGTGGTAATCGACCTGATGCAATAACAAAAAGCCACCGCCGCCCAGGCCCGTCTCTGGAGACTCAATAAACCCCAGGACCATCTGCACCGCAATGGCGGCATCCACGGCATGACCGCCTTCGCGCAATACTTCAAGCCCGGCCTCGACTGCCAATGGATGAGCGGCAGCAATCATTATCTGATCGGCCTGCCGCGCTTCCATCGGTTGGCTGGTCAAGGTGGGCGTGGCCGGATCGCTGCCGCTGCAACCGGTAAGAAAAGCCAAGCAACTGATGCTCAGCCAGCGGGTCAGTCGGTTGAGGGCGGTCCTAGAGAGAGGTTTTAGCATGTTTAACAGGCTAACCTTTGCGCAAGGACACGTCTAATGCCTGAGACTATGATGTAGAATCAGCATAGGCATTTCTTAATATCTTGAAGGTAGTTTATGACCAATCTAGCTGAGTTTCGGGCCGCAGAGCGCATGCTTGCGCAGCAATTGGCCCAACTGGAAAATATGAAGCAGGATACTGGCTTGCAACGGGAGCTGGCGTTTAATGATGAGCTCAAGGCACTGATGCAAAGTTATGGCTACTCAGCCCGGCAAGCGCTGGCCATTCTGCAATCGGCCAGCTAGCGGCAAGACGTGGTGGGACAGAGGCGTTTCCATAATGTTCCAGAAATCGCTATCATGGCAGCTTATTGGTGACGAATGTCGCCGAATGGCTGTTGATCGGTAGTCTTTGCCGGTTCTCCGTCAAGCATGGTTGAGTAGCACACCAGGCTGGCCAAGAAACCGTAATCTTGTCCTGTGTTGGTGCTTGTGTAATCGGCCTCCTTCACTCAGGAGCAAGACCTTCGATGGCTAAAGATCCCTCTTCAAATACCGGTATAGAGCCGGAAAAACCCGCCGTGGACGCCATTCCAGCGCCCTCGGGCGAGTCCACTCTGATTGATACCGATTACGTCATTGGCCAGGATAATATCAAAGGGCAGTTTTCCTTTGCGCTGGATATTCACGGCAAAGTCTTCAGCATTTCAGCCCTGACCATTATCGCTTTCGTGATCATCACGCTGGCACTGCAGAATGAAGTTGCGCCCATCTTCAATGCGATCCGTGACTGGCTGACCGGCAATCTGGCCTGGTTTTTTCTTGCTGCCGCTAACGTATTCGTCGTTCTCTGTCTGGTCCTGATCGTCTCGCCGCTAGGCAAGGTGCGCCTGGGCGGTATGGACGCCAAGCCGGATCACTCCTATATGGGCTGGTTCAGCATGCTGTTTGCCGCCGGTATGGGCATCGGCCTGATGTTCTATGGCGTATCCGAACCCATGTCGCATTTCTCGGCATCCATGGGCGGTGTAGCTATTGGCGAAGACGGCCTGCGTACCGATTGGGCGCCTTTAGCTGGCGCGGCGGGCGATGCACAGGCGGCTGCCAGCTTGGGCATGGCCGCAACGATCTTCCATTGGGGTCTGCATCCTTGGGCGATTTACGCGATTGTCGCGTTGGCGCTGGCGCTGTTTTCATTCAATAAAGGGCTACCGCTGAGCATCCGCTCTATCTTTTATCCGATTCTGGGTGAGCGGGTCTGGGGCTGGCCTGGTCACGTGATCGATATTCTTGCGGTGTTTGCCACGCTGTTTGGTTTGGCCACCTCGCTGGGTATTGGCGCGGAGCAAGCCGCCGGCGGGATAGATCACCTGTTCGGTATTGCTGCCACGGATATGTCCAAGGTGCTGCTGATTATCGGCATTACGGCCATTGCCCTGATGTCTGTGCTGGCGGGCCTGGACAAGGGCGTGAAGCGCCTGTCGCAATTGAACATGGTGCTGGCGATCCTGTTGTTGGGCTTTGTTATTATTGTTGGCCCGACGCTGGCGATCCTCACCGGGTTCTTTACCAACCTGGGTTCTTACCTCCAACATCTGCCGGCACTGTCCAACCCGATCGGTCGTGAAGATGCCAACTTTAGCCAGGGCTGGACGGCGTTCTACTGGGCCTGGTGGATCAGTTGGTCGCCTTTTGTCGGTATGTTTATCGCCCGGGTCAGCCGTGGCCGTACCGTGCGCGAGTTTCTGATTGCGGTGTTGCTGGTGCCTTCGCTGGTGTCAGTGTTGTGGATGACGGCCTTTGGCGGCACGGGCATCGGTCAGTTCGTTAACGACGGATTTACCGGCGTGCAGGACGCGGCGCTTGAGCTACAGCTCTTTGCAATGCTCGGTGAACTGCCGTTGGCGGAGATAACCTCGTTTATCGGGATTATCCTGGTGATTGTTTTCTTCATCACTTCATCAGATTCCGGCTCCCTGGTGATCGATACCATCACCGCAGGCGGCAAGGTCAATGCGCCGGTGCCTCAGCGCGTGTTCTGGGTGATTATCGAGGGCGTAATTGCGATTGCACTGCTGCTCGGGGGCGGTCTGGTGGCGTTGCAGGCCATGGCGGTGTCCACCGGCTTACCTTTCACCCTGGTACTGCTAGTCGGGTGCGTCTCCATCGTCAAGGGGTTGATGAGCGAGCCACGCTGAATCGGGCTAACTGAGAAAAGGGCTGCATGCCTTAGGTGTGCGGCCCTTTTTCGTTTCCGGTTATGCTCTGTGCTCAGGCACGGTAGGATATCGCCAGCCTGATTCCTCTGCGAATGATGTTTCGCCTCGCCATGGTGCGAATGGAGTCTGTAATTCACTGAAATGGTGCAAAAGTGGCAAAAGTAGACATGCGAACCGAGCGCTCCAAACAGAGCCGTCAGGAAATAATGCGCAAGATTCTGGATGCGGCTGTTGTCGAATTCAGCCAGCACGGTTTTCAGGGCGCTTCTACGCAGGCGATTGCTGAGCGTGCACAGCTCAAAAAGTCGCAACTGCACTACTACATCGAGGACAAGGAGGCGCTTTACTCGCAGGTGTTAGGCAAGGTGCTCGACAGCTGGCGCGGCTTCTTCACCTTTGATGCATCGCCCGAACTGCTACCGCGTGAGGCGCTGGGTGAGTTTGTGCGCCTGAAGTTGGACTATGCGCTGGAGAATCCCGAGCTTTCACGCATTTTCACCATGGAGATCCTCAGTGGCGGCGCGCGCTTGGAGGCCTACTGGCCCGGAGCGATGGAGGCCACCCATGCCAAGGTTTCCAAGATCGATAGCTGGGTTCAACGGGGCGAGCTGCGTCCGTTGGACGGCCGCCTTCTGATCATGCACATATGGGCTCTGACCCAGTACTACTCTGATTACAGGCTGCAGGCGGAGCTGCTGCTGGAGGCATCGCTGACTGAGTCGACGGTGCGTAGTAATATCGAACAGGAACTGATCAGGTTCGTTCTGCTGGGGGCTGGTCTGAGCTCCGACTAACGCGTTTAAAAATACTTTCTCCACGTTATATGCACGCTCGGCGGTGTCGGGTGGCATGCGTTATGCATTTAGTTTGACCAAGTGTACAATCTATTTGGTCTGATTATGTTTTCTACTGAATTCTACCCCTTGTGCATCACCTCGCGCGACATGTTGACGCCCGATGTCATGCGGCTCCGCTTGCAGCGACCCGATGGCACCATGCTGCCCGCATTCCGTGCCGGTGCGCATGTTCAGATCCAGATCAACGAACAGTACCGGCGTGCCTATTCCCTGTGCAGCGACCCGGCGCAGCGCGGCCATTACGAGGTGGCTGTGAAGCTGGAGCTCGATGGGCGGGGTGGCTCGCAGATACTGCACCAGATGGCGCAGCCCGGCGTAGAACTTGCCGTCAGCACCCCCAGCAATCTATTCGCTCTTGCCAGCGATGCCGCCCACCACCTGCTGGTGGGCGGCGGCGTCGGACTGACGCCGCTGATTGCCATGGCGTATGAACTCAGTGCTCGCCAGCAGCCATTTACATTTGTTGTGGCCGCCTCCAGCCGTGGGGCCTGGCCCTTTGCCGCGCAGCTCAATACCAGCGGATGGCCGGTTGATGTGGTCCAGTCACCACGCGAGCAGTTGGATCTTCCGACGCGGTTGGCAGCGTTGCCTGCAAGCACACATGTTTACTGCTGCGGCCCTGAGGGGCTGATGGCGCGCGTGCGCGATCAATGTGCGCTGTTGCCAGCGGTGCAATGGCACGAAGAGGCGTTTTCCGGCAGTGAGGTACGGGTGGAGTCCGGCTTTCAGCTGTACCTGAGCGAAAGCGATCTTATGCTCGAAGTATCGGCCGGCAGTTCCATCATTGCCGCGCTCAGGCAGGCAGGCGTGCAGGTTGACACCGCCTGCGAACAGGGCATCTGTGGCAGCTGCGTGGTGCCCTGGCGCGACGGTGAGCCGGTGCATGGTGATCAGTGCCTGGATGAGGAGGACCGGTGCGAGTACATGGCGGTCTGCTGCGGTGGTTGCCGGTCTCCTCGTTTGACGCTGGCGCTCTGAGCGTGGCTCCTGCAAAGCGTCCTCGGATAGGCATACAAACGATCAATGACCCATGGAGTAACTGATGACCAATGCAACCAATGGCGCCCCGCTGGCCCGCTATGCCGCCAGCAAGCGGGTGGGTGAGTTCATTTTTCTGTCTGGCTTAATCGCCGTGGATCCTGCACGGAGCCTGATTGTTCGCGGCTTTGAGGATATTCCTACCGAGGTGGCGGACAGCCTCGGTCGAACTGGCGAGTTCTCCAGCGATATCAAGCAGGGGCCAATTCTGGCTCAGAGCTGGTATGTGTTAGATGTCATCCGCCAGATCATTGAACGCGAAGGGGGCCAGATGAGCGATGTGTTCAAGCTGGTGCAGTACTTCCGCAACCTGGACCACTTCCCCAGTTACAGCATGGTGCGGCGGCGGTTCTTTGCCGATGATCCGCCTATCTCAACCGTCGTGGAGGTCAGCGCCATGCTACCCAGCGACAACATCCTTATTGAAGTGGAAGCCACCGCATACCTGCCGCAGCGCGGCATCAAGGAGTAATGATGTTACATGGTTATACCCCGCCACAGCGCTTCCTGCCCTACCTGAGCTGGACCGATATTGACGCTCTTGAGGACAAGGCTAACACCGTGATCGTGCTACCGGTTGGTGCGATCGAACAGCACGGGCCGCATATGCCCTGCGCAACGGACGCGATCATCGCCGCCGGCGTGGTTGGCAAAGCGCTGGAGAAGCTGCCGGCCGTTGTGCCAGCCTTCGCGCTCCCGCCGATCACCTACGGCAAGTCCGACGAGCACCTGCACTTTCCCGGCACCGTGACGCTGACCGGCGAGATTCTGCTGCACACCATCCAGGAGATCGGCGAGTCGGTGTACCGGTCGGGTTTTCGCAAACTGATCATGGTCAACGCCCATGGCGGGCAGCCGCAGCCGTTGGAGATGGCGGCACGCGAGCTGCGTCTGCGCCACGGTGACTTCATGATCATCGCGCGTTCTGCCTGGAGTGTGCAGGTGGATACCAGCTTTATGTCCGAACAGGAACGTCAGATGGGGATGCACGCCGGCCATGGTGAGACCGCCATTCTGATGCAACTGGCGCCGGAAACCCTGCATATGGAACGCGCCGAGGCACACTACCCACCGCCTTTTCCTTGCCCGACGCTGTCCAGCACGCGTCCGGCGGCCGCCTGGACCGCCCGCGATTTCGGTCCGACGGGCGTGGTCGGAGACCCCACCGGCGCGACCCCCGAGCAGGGCGCTCAGTTGCTGGAACAACTGAGCAGTCAGTGGGCTCAGGCGATTACCGAGGTGCATCAAGCGCGCTGGATTGAACGCGAGGTGATGTCTTGGGGGCGCAGCCAGTTCAACGGCCACATCGAATCACGCAACTGAAAAGCGAAATCTTTCAAACAGTCAAAAAGACCGGAGATGAGTCATGCATGCAACAGGATACAAGCGCACTTGGATAAAACACACAGCGCAACTGCTGGCGCTGCTTGCGGCGGCCGGTGGCGCCAACGTACAGGCGGCCACGCCGATCACTTTCATTACCAACTGGTATGCCCAGGCTGAGCACGGCGGCTTTTATCAAGCGCTAGCCGAAGGGCTGTATGCCGAAAAGGGGCTGGATGTCACCATCCGAATGGGTGGCCCACAAGTAAATTCGGCACAGCTGCTTGCCGCTGGGCAGGCGCAGTGCATCATCCGTGACGACATTGGTACCATGATGGCGCGCCAGCAGGGGATCCCGCTGACCATGGTCGCCAGCAGCTTTCAGTATGACCCGACGGTGATAATCACCCACGGGGATATCGAGTCGCTGGCTGATTTGAAGGGGCGCTCGGTGCTGATCTCCTCCAGCGCCCACTCATCCTGGTGGCCCTGGGCGAAAAGCCGTTACGGCTTCACTGATGCGATGAGCCGGCCCTACACCTTCAATATTCAGCCGTTCATGGCGGATAAATCTCTGGCTCAGCAGGGCTATATGAGCTCCGAGCCGTTTGCGCTGATGAATGCCGGGGCGGACTACAAGGTGTTCTCGCTCGGTCAGGAGGGCTACCCACCCTACGGCAACGCTGTTGCCTGCAGTGACGAGCTGATCGCCGAGCAGCCTGATCAGGTGCAGGCGTTCATCGACGCCTCCAGACAGGGCTGGAAGAATTATCTCACCGATCCCGCTGCCGGTAACACGATCATCCAGAAAGAGAATCCCAGCATGAGTGCTGACCAGCTCAGCTTTGCTGTCGAACAGCTGCGTAGCAGCGGCATGGTCACCGGTGGCGACGCTGCAGAGCAGGGCATCAGCGTGATTACCGACGCGCGTATGCAGGCAACCTGGAATATGGTGGTGGAGAACAACCTGGTGGATGCTGACAAGATCTCACTGCAGGAGGTCTATACAACCCGCTTCGTGACCCGGAATCCGGTGCTGCCATGAATGCACATACCCGACTGAGCCCGGCGCGTTGCGAGGCGCCGAGTGGCCAGGCGTCTGCGGTTCAGCTGCTCTCGTGCGATAAGGTCTATCCGAATGGCACCCGGGCGCTGATGCCGGTGAACCTGAGCATTCGCGAAGGTGAGTTCGTTACGCTGCTAGGACCCTCGGGGTGCGGCAAGAGCACCCTGCTGAAAATGGTTGCCGGGCTGACAGAGCCCTCGGACGGGCGCCTGTTGCTGTGGAACAGACCCGGTGCACGCCTGCATGAGAGTGGCCGCTCGCTCTCCTTCGTGTTTCAGGAGGCCGCGCTGATGCCTTGGCACAGCGTGCGCAGAAACATCAGTCTGGCGTTGGAACTGGAGCCGGAAAAGGTGCCGCGCAGCGAGGTCGCAGCGCGGGTGGATCAGGTGCTGGAGCTGGTTGGCTTGTCGCGCTTTGCCGATGCTCTGCCCAGCCAACTGTCCGGCGGCATGCAGATGCGCGTATCCATTGCCCGTGGTCTGGTGATCAGGCCAAACCTACTGCTGATGGACGAGCCGTTCGGTGCTCTGGACGAGATCACCCGCTTCAAGCTGGACAGTGATCTGCTTGACCTCTGGCAGAGCAGTGGCCTGAGTGTGATCTTTGTAACCCACTCGATCCACGAGGCGGTCTTTCTCTCCGAGCGGGTGGTTGTCATGGCTGCACGCCCTGGGCGTGTGGTGGCAGAAATCCGCATTGACGAGCCCTTTCCGCGTGGTCCCGAATTCCGCATGAGTGCCCGTTTCGGCGCCTATGCTATGCAACTGCACGACTATTTATTGGCCGCTGCCGGTACGGAGGATGCCACGTGAACGAGCTGTTTCCGCTATGGCGTAGCGAGCGTTTTCGCCGCTGTTTTATTCCCGCGCTGATTGCCCTGCTGTTGCTGCTGTTGTGGCATTGCCTTGTGACCGTTAGCGAAATTCCCGAGTATCTGTTTCCGTCCCCGCTGGCTGTGGGCAGAGCACTGGTCAGCGATTGGGAGTTGCTCAGCTCGGCGTTGCTGAACACGCTCAAGGTGACCCTGTTGTCTTTCCTGCTGGCCATTGTGGTCGGTGTTCTGATTGCCTTCGTGTTTGTGCAGAGCCGCGCGATCGAAACCGCTTTTTTCCCTTACGCGGTACTCCTGCAGGTGACGCCGGTAGTGGCAATTGCACCGCTGATCATCATCTGGATCGAGAACACCACGCTGGCTCTGGTGGTCTGCTCGTCGCTGGTAGCGCTGTTTCCGATCATCTCCAATACCACGCTAGGCTTGCGTAGCGTTTCGCCAAACCTGCTGGCGTATTTCAAGCTACGTCGGGCCGGTCGCGGTAAGACACTCTGGCGCCTGCGCGTGCCCTCGGCGCTGCCCTACTTCTTTGCGGCATTGCGTATCGCCAGCGGCCTGGCACTGATCGGCGCAGTGGTGGCAGAGTTTGTCGCCGGTACCGGTGGTGCCGACACTGGTCTGGCCTACCAGATTCTGCAGTCGGGTTACCAGCTCAACATTCCACGCATGTTTGCCGCGCTGGCGCTGATCTCGCTGACTGGCGTCGCGCTGTTTCTCTGCATGTCGGCGCTGTCGCGCCTGATGATCGGTCGCTGGCACGAGAGTGAGGCATAAACCGAGTTCATTTCTGTTTCAACAGGGTAATTAACAATGATCTCAATTGAAGTACTTAATGCGCTGCAGGCGCAACTGCCCAAGCTTGAATGGATCACCTCGCGGGTGCACATCAAACGTCTGTCCAGAGATTTCTACTGGTTCAGCCCGCTGCTGGTACCGCAACTGATGGACAAGCAGGCCGACCTGGTGGTCCGCCCTCGGGATGAGGCTGAGCTGACAGCCCTCGTCAGCGCTTGCGTCAGCTTGGCCATTCCGATGACAGTGCGTGGTGGCGGTACGGGTAATTACGGCCAGGCGGTCCCCCTGGCTGGTGGCGTGGTGATCGATATGACCTCCTGTACTGCGCTCGAGTGGCTCTGCGAGGGCTTGGTGCGGGTGCAGGCGGGCATGAAGATTGGCGAGCTTGAGGAGCGCGTCCGCGAGCGCTGCTGGGAGCTGCGCTGCATGCCATCCACTTACCGCGCAGCCAGCATCGGCGGTCTGTTTGCCGGCGGCTTTGGTGGTATAGGGTCGATCAACTATGGGCCGATCTCGGCACCCGGTACCGTGCAGTGCATTCGCATTCTGACCATCGAAGATAGGCCACAGGTTCTGGAGCTGCGCGGCGAAGACCTGCTCGTCTATCATCATACCTATGGCACCAACGGAATTCTGCTTGACCTGGAACTGGCACTGGCGCCGGCGCGTAACTGGGATGAGTACCTGTTCGATTTTGACAACATTGAAGCAGCCTACGGATTCTGCCGCGCAATGCTGGATTCGACCGGGATCGAGAAGCGCGAGCTGTCTCTCTATGACAGCCGGGCGGCTTCCTACTTCCGGGACATTCCTTTTTCGCTGCTGGACGGTCACTTTCTGGTGATGGCGCTGGTTGCACCGCACAACCGCCAGTCGCTGGTGCAACTGCGTGCTGAGTACGGTGGCAAACAGTTGTGGACGCAGACCTTCGCCGAAGCCAAAGCGTCAGGGCTGACGCTGATGGAGCATTGCTGGAACCATTCCACGCTACAGGCACTCAAGCACGACAAGGGCTTCACAAATCTGCAAACCAACTACGATAGCGACCGCGTCCTGGAACAACTCGCCGAGCTGAAGGCGCAGGTGGCCGATGAGGTGCTGATCCATCTGGAGTTTATCCGTCTGGCCAACTCGCAGGTGCTGGTCACCGGCCTACCGCTGGTGCGTTACTCAACCGACACGCGGCTGGCCGAGTTGATGGCGCTGCACGAGTCGCTGGGCATCAAGATCAACAACAGCCATACCTACATGCTAGAGGATGGCAAGCATGGCGGCGCCCTGAGTCCGGCTATTCTGGCCAGCAAGGCAGCCAACGATCCGCACTCGCTGCTTAACCCCGGCAAGATCCGCCCGCTCGAAGGCTGCCAGTAGCAGGGAATCAGTTCCACAGGCGGCTGATAGGCGTGTCCTGCTGGTAGTGTGTCAACACCTGCGCTTGCAGCAGTTCAGCCGTCGCCAGCGCGTCTATCAGAGCATGATGCGCTTGATAGTGCGGCAGCCCGTAACGCAGGCGGCTGTCAGCCAGGCGGATGGAGGTCGGTTTGATGCCGCGCAAGCGGGCAAACCACCCCGGTTGGTTCGCGCCCCGGTGTAGCCGGGCTTCGAGCTCCATCGTATCAATGACCGGGAAGTGCAGCTGTTCGCCAATAAAATAGCGCACGGCTTCACTGAGAAAGCCACGCTCGATATTGCGGTAGTGCACTACCACTACCTTGCCTGCCAGGCTTTCCAGCAAGGTGCCCAACAACTGATCCAGACCAGGAGCGTCGCTGATCTCGCTGTGGGTAATGCGGTGCAGGGTGACCGATTTACTAGTCAGCTCGGCAATCGGTTTGACTACATGGTAGCTGGCTTGTGCACAGCGAATACGTTGCAAGCTGAAAGGCGCCAAGCCGATGCTGACGATCGCATCGCGGTGCGGGTCCAGGCCGGTGGTTTCGATATCCATGGCGATCAGCTCGACTTCGCTCAGGGGCGTGTCTGCGGCCACGGCGCCAGCCTGATAAAAGCGCACCAGACGCTGGTCCTGTGCCGTGTTTGCCAGATTACTGAAGATTTTTTGCCAGTCAGGGCTGGCAAGGGCAGGGTCTGGCTTTTTCATAGGGTGCGCATGGACTGCAGCGAGGGGTAGCGATAGCGCAGGAATTTTTGTGCGTTGTTCAGTACCTGAAAGGCCTCCTTGAGGTTATGCCGTTCTGCAGCGGGGATGGTTTCAGGTTGAATGTAGTTATTGGGTTCGCGGCCCTGTTCAATATCCCGCGCCTGATGGCGGATACGCACCATCGACAGAAACTCCAAGGCATAGCGCAGGCGACTAATGGCTTCGGGTGGCATCAGACGCGTGTGGGCCACTGCATCCAATCGCTCGAAGGAGTTCTGTGCCTTGGAGCCGCAGGCCAGGCTGTGTACGCGAATCAGATCCGTCAGTGGCGCAGTGCCTCGGCCCTTGAGGTTGATGATGTTTTTGTGCTCACCATCCTGCTCCATCACAAAGGTACGGAAAAAGCCTAGCGGCGGTGTACGGTTGAGAGCATTGCGGGCCAAGCTGGCGAGAAAGGGTTCGCTGGTGCTGGCTTTGGAGGCGAGTAGGTCCTTCAAGGTTTCAGCCAGTTCGGCTTCGCCATAAACGCTATCCAGGTCGAAGAATATTGAACTGTTGAGCAGGGTTTCCGGGTTGGGGCGTTCTATCCACTGGGTAAAGTATTGTTTCCATACCTTCAACGGCTGGCGCCATTTCGGGTTGGTCGCCATGATGCCGCCTTTGCAGTAGGTATAACCGCAGGCCGCCAGTCCGTCACTGACGAAGGTCGCCAGTTGGAAAAAGTACTCGTCATGTTGTTTGGGGTCGAAGCGGTCATCGAGAATCAGGGCATTATCCTGGTCGGTCACTATCAGTTGCTCATTGCGCGCCATCGACCCGAGCGCCAGGTAGCAGTAGGGAACCGGCGGCGGGCCCAATTCGGCTTCAGCCAGCTCGAGCAGGCGTTGGCTAAAGCCTCTGCCGATGCCGGCCATGGTGCTGCCGATCATGTGCGCAGTGGCTTCGTCATTGGCCATGCGCACAAAGGTGGCGCGAATATCCGGCAGCAATGCTTGCAGGCCAGCTACGTCCTGCTTGTTGAAGATATTGCTGACCAGGTACAGGCTGCTCTGGGATTCGAAACGGATGATATCGGTCAGGTTGATCAGGCCGATGGGCCTTTTACGCTGAATCACCGGCAGGTGATGGATATTGTTGCGCAGCATGCACAGCATGGTGTCGAACACCGAATCCTCGGCCTGCACGGTAATCGGATTGGGTGACATGACTTGGCTGATCGGTGTGTCAGCCGCAAGGCCCTCGGCCACCACCCGAGTGCGAAAGTCCCGATCGGTAACAATGCCGACCATAATCCCGGCCCCGTTTCCGGCCGCCGGCAGGGTACCGGTACCGTCCACTGCGGCCATGCTGTCGACGATGACCAGCGACGAGACGTTCTCTGCCGTCATCACGCTCGCGGCGTCCCTGACCGACGTATGCGCAGGCACCATGATCGGCAGGCGGCTGATCAGTTTACGCACTTTGATCTGCATCAGCTCGCCAGCCTTGCTTTGGCTGTCCACCGCAGTTTTCAGGCGCGACTGCCCCTCGGCCTCGACGAAATCGGCGAAGGTTTCATGATCCTCGCACAGGCGGTCAAACAAGCTGGACGGAATAAAATAGATCAAGCTGTCTTCGATGGCGCGTGCAGGAAAGCGCACCTTGTGATTGCGCAGCAGCCCGAAGTGACCAAAGATATCGCCCTCGGTCAGGCGGTTATACAGCTCGCCATTGCGGCGGAACACATCCACTGCGCCACTGCGCAGGTAATGCAGGAACTGAACGTCCTGATTGAACAGCAGGATGTCAGTACCTGCCTTGAAATAACTGATTTCAACCTGGCGGGCCACCTCGCTGAGAACATCCTCAGGCAAGCCGTCGAACGGCGGGAAGCGACTCAGGTGATCGCGTATTTCGACAATCTCAATATCCATGTGTGTGCTTCCTGGTAACCAAGTGCTTCCGTGATTGCGGGTATTCGCTCAACGGTCAGCCCACAACGGGCCAAACGCGACCAGCACCCGGGCAAAGGTGCCGGCTTTGCGACGCACGTGGTTTATTCCGGGAAAGGCTAGGTGCAAATTGGCGGCCGAGCGTCTTGGTGCTATCCACGGCGAACGCGATGATCCCCCCTGCGATTCGATAAACAGTTCGCCTGCAGGCTTTGTATTTGCTCGGCATCGATACACTTGAAACCGTGGTGGGATGGATGACATTGCTGTTCTCCGTAGGTTTTTTAGGTCAGGCAAGAGTCTGTTGTTTTAACTGACTGGGCAAGCACTACAAGGTTGACTGGTGTTTAACGGAACAATTTGCGCGGTACCCACCATAGATAGACCAGCATGCCGGTTAATTCCACCAGAGATTGGAGGATGACCACCACAACGGCGATCTCCCAGCCAGCCGGCAGTGCCAGGACGAGTGGTAGGACGATAAAGGAATTGCGCGTGCCGAAGCTGAAAGCCAGGGTACGGCCGGCGGAAACTGTCAGTTTGAACAGCTTCGCCAGCCCCCACGCCAGCAAACCGGCAATGAGCAGGAAACCAACGAACACCGGTAACACGCTGAGCAGTATGGGTGCAGTCTGTGCCAGAACAGGGCTGTTTGCAGCGCAGACTAGCAGCATAACCATGGCCAGCAAAGGTACCGGCAGCCAGGCCAGTGCTTCGCCAGCGCGCGCACGTGCGGGCTTCACCTGCATCCAGCGCTGTGTGAGCGCCGCAAATAACATAGGTACGCCGAGCAGGCCCAGCGCGGCGGCCAGTATATGAGCTGCATCCCAGGCTAGCAGTAGACTGATATCCGGTAGCATCAACCAGAGATACAGCGGCACCAGGAGCATCTGCATCAGCAGATTAAGTGGAGTGACAGAGATCGCGCTACTGGTGCTGCCGCCACCCAGATGGGTAAAGGTGATAAACCAGTCGGTGCAGGGCATCAAGAGCACCAGAAGTACGCCCAGGCGCAAGGCAGGGTTCTCGGGCAGCCAATGAACCAGAATCCAGGCGGCCAGCGGGAGCAGGATGAAGTTGCCGATCATCAGAGCGAACACAAAGGGTTTGTCAGTTAGGGACTGGCGCAAATGCAACAAGGGTACCTGTACAAAGGTTGCGTACAGGAGCAGCCCTAAAAGCGGCCACAACAGGGGGGTTAGATACGGCGCGACCTCAGGTGCGAAAGTGCCGATCAACAGACCTAGAGCGACCGCGCATAAGTAAATTGGCAGTTGCTGGGCTTCGAGCGACAGGCGGTCACGCATGGGGTGGCACTATACCGGGAAAGGGCTGCTACTCTAACAGAATGTAATGCCTGAATAGGCAGTCTGTCGGTGATGGCTCATTATCAAGGAGACACGATCATGCCAAAAGGGGCAAGACGTTTATTAGTCGGATTGGGTTGCCTCCTCGCTCTGGGTTGTTCCACATTACAGGCGCGTGAGCAAGTCGAGCTGGTGGGGCTGAATGTGGCGGGGGCCGAGTTTACCGGTAACCAACTTCCCGGTAAGCATGGCACACACTATTTTTTCCCGCCGAAAGGCTATTTTGCCGCATGGCGTGAAAAAGGCGTGAGGATGGTGCGCTTCCCGCTGAAGTGGGAGCGCTTGCAGGCTAGCTTGAACGCGAAACTGGATCCGGTCTACAGCGATTTGGTGGACAAGATGCTGGATCAGGCTGCAGAGAATGACATCAAGATCATCATTGACGTGCATAACTATGCACGTTACCGGGGAAACGTGATCGGGACTGAAGAAACCCCGGTGTCTTCCTACCGCGATTTGATGTCACGCATTGCCGAGCGCTGGCAGCAGCATCCGGCGCTATACGCCTATGACATCATGAACGAACCCTACGGCGCCGACGACAAATGGCCGCCCGCCGCGCAGGCGGGTATCGATGGTATACGCGAGCATGATATGAAGCGGCCGCTGCTGATCGAAGGTACATCCTGGTCCAGCGCTGAGCGCTGGCCGCGTTATGCTGATGCTCTGCTGTCGTTGGATGACCCTGCGGATAACCTCATTTTCTCTGCGCATGTTTACATAGATGAGGATGCCAGCGGCAGTTACAAGGCCGCGCCTGGAAGTGATTTCGATCCTATGGTCGGAGTCAAACGGGTCGAGCCTTTTATCGGCTGGTTGAAGAAAAACGGAAAACGGGGGCATATCGGAGAGTTTGGCGTTCCGGGAGATGATCAACGCTGGCTGGGCGCGATGGATAACCTGCTCGCCTACCTGCAGGAGCACTGCATACCGATGACGTATTGGGCCGCAGGGCCTTCTTGGGGCACCTACAAACTGTCAGTGGAGCCGCGCAAGGGAGAAGAAAAGCCCCAGTGGGCGGTGCTGGAAAAATATCTGGGGCAGGGTAACTGCTCCCAATACGGCCCCGGCTGAGAGTCATTCCCAGGGCCTTGTGCTTAGGCAGGTAATCGAGAGAATATCTTGCGCAGGTGCTCGAATATCTTTCTCTTCAGCGACTGACCTTTACGCAGCGTCACGGCTTTCAGCGCTGAAAGGTTAACTCCCGGTACATACATCTCGTTGGTGGCGGTGCAATACACAGGCTTATTGGACAGCCGCATGATTTCTCTTGCCTGCAACTCTTCGCTTTCGATGAACAGTACTGCCTGAAGTTGCTCCTTGTAGATGCGTGCCTTGAAAGTGTGATGCATGTTCAGGCGTCGCCGCTCCTCTGCAGAGGGTAAATTCAGCATATGCAGCTTGCCGTAAGAGACGCCGTGCCGTTTGAGCCAGGCTTCGGTTTCCGGGCGGTACTTCTCCAGCCTGCTGGTGACCAGATGTGCGACCTGAACCGAGGGCAGAAAGAGCGGTTTGGCGCCTGCCAGAAACGCTCGATAGCATTGGCCGTCGTCATTCTCATCGGCAGTAGGGTCGACGCAGAGCACACCATCAATATCCAGACAGGCACGGGTTATATAATGGTGGTGCATGATGTTCCACTCGAATACTCGCGGCTTCTCGACGATGTCCAGATACAGGTCTATGGCATCGACATTGTGTTGTTGCGCAAACGCAGCCATGGTCACCACCGAGCCGGGATAAACCTCTTTAACCTTGGCTACCGCTTCGCGCATCGAATTGCCGGTGGCCATACTGTCGTCGACGAGCAGTATTTGCTTTGCGTCCTGAGGTTTGGCTAGTTCGTGATACTTATACGTCCGGGTGGTGCCCCGCTTGAGTTCGTCATTGCGAATAAAAGCGTAGAGGTCGGTCAGTGGCAGGTTGAGCTTTAGTGAAATGATACTGGCTACCAGCATGCCGCTGCGCGGGATGCCTACGATCAGGTCTACACTTTGAGGCACCTTGCTGGCGTATTTGCTGGTTAGAGCGGATAGATCACTGATGCTGCGATAGTTCATGGGAGCACTCTCCTTGCTGCTCGATAAAGACGGGACTGTGAGACGCCGCGCGATATAACGACTATGCGACAGTGGCCTTCGGTTGGTCAGCCTTGACGCGGCCGTAGTTGTCGGCAAAGCGCACGATGTCGTCTTCACCCAGATAGGAACCTGACTGAACTTCAATCAATTCCAGTGGGATGATGCCGGGATTTTCAAGCGAGTGAACATGTCCAATCGGAATATAAGTGGACTGGTTCTCGGTCACCATATAGGTTTCCTCCCCGTTTGTGACGCGTGCAGTGCCGCTCACGACAATCCAGTGCTCTGCGCGGTGGTAGTGCATCTGTACCGACAACTTCGCACCCGGCTTTACGGTAATGCGCTTTACCTGATAGCGCTGGCCGTTATCGATGGAGTCATAAACCCCCCAGGGTCGATAGACTTCGCGATGATTGAGGTGCTCGCAGCGGCCATCGTGTTTCAACTGGTCGACAATACGCTTGACCTCTTGCGCGTGGTTGCGATGCGCCACCAGCACGGCATCCTTGGTTTCGATAATCACCAGGTCTTCAAGCCCGACGGTTGCGACCAGTCGGTGGTCGGCGTGCACGTAGTTGTTGCATGAATCATGGCTGATTACGTCACCCTTGAGCACATTCCCGCGTTCGTCCTTGTGGCTGACATCCCACAGGGCCGACCAGGATCCAATATCGCTCCAGCCGGCGTCCAGCGGTACCATGATGGCGTCGGCAGTGCGCTCCATAACCGCGTAGTCGATGGAGTCAGAGGGGCATGCCAGGAAGGCATCGCGATCCACGCGGATAAAATGCATGTCGTGTTCGCGGCGCGCTATGGCCTTGCGACAGGCATGGAGAATGTCCGGGCGGAATTTCTCAAGTTCTTCTATATAGCGGCTGGCACGGAACATAAACATGCCGCTGTTCCAGAAGAAATCACCCGAGGCGATATAGTTTTTGGCCGTTTCGTAATCTGGTTTTTCGACAAAACTCTTGACCTGATAACCGCCGTTATTGCCATCAGGCGAACCTCTCTGCACGTATCCGTATCCGGTTTCCGGGTGGGTGGGCACTACACCAAAGCTCACCAGCTTGCCGGCTTCGGCGTAGGGCAGGGCGCTGTTTACGCTGTGGTGAAACGCCGCTTGATTTTCGACCAGGTGGTCTGCCGCCAGGATCAATAATACCGGATCGTTGTCTCCCTCCGAGGCCTGCAGCGCTGCCAATGCTATGGCGGGAGCGGTATTGCGCCCTGCGGGTTCCAGTAGGATCGGCGAGCCTTCCATTCCCAATTGGCGTAGCTGCTCGGCAGCCAGAAAGCGATGCTCTTCGTTGCATATCAGTCTGGGAAGGTCTGTGTCCAGGCCGCTCAGACGGGTAATGGTCGACTGCAACATGGACATCGAGGCGTCCGCCAGCGGCAGAAACTGTTTGGGGTTCAGTTGGCGTGACAACGGCCAGAGCCTTGACCCAGTGCCGCCCGACATAATAATCGGAATCATGTGTGTGCTCCTTGGAAGACGATCCGGTTGCAGGCTAGGTTCTGAGGTGCTTTATGAGGATAGGAATAAAGTGTCGTGCATCATGCGCGTAGCGGCCCAACAGGCGTTGGGGTTCGGCGCAGATGCGATGGAGCCATTCCAGGCTCAGGTTTTGCACCCATTGCGGCGCCCGCTTGACGCTGCCGGCGAGAAAGTTAAGGGACCCTCCGACACATAGCCCCACTCCCACAGCCTGGCGGGTCTCGAAAACTCTGGAGGCGATAATTTCCTGGGTGGGACAACCCAAGGCAAAGACGATCAACTGGCTCGGGTGCGTTGTTACAAAATCCAGGCAGCGCTGCACGGCCGGCTCATCCTTGATAAAGCCCATGGGCGGATAGGTATGGTTAAACGTAATGCTCGGGTACTTTTCCCGCAGCAATTCCATATTTGCTACTTCGCAACCGACGACGGTAATGGTCCAGCGGCGCGCTGCGGCAATATCCATCAAGTCAGCGGTCAGGGTGCTGCCAGGAATGGCTTCTACCGGTTTGACGCCGAAGAGCTTGAGTATGGGCAACAGTACGCGGCTGTCGCAGATACGATGGCTGGCCATCCCGTAAGCATTGGTCAGTTTCTGATCATGCTCCAGTTGGACGATATGATTCACATTCGGTGTAACGATGTAGCTAAATGCTTGCTGGCAGGCTGGAAGTATCTGGCTGAGCAGTTCCTCCTTGGAACCAGTGTAAAAATCCACGTTAAAAGCCTTCATGACGATCTCCGCGATCAACTGCATACATGGCTGGTTCCTGCTGGGCCAAGAGGTTAGGAAAGACGTTTTTCCAAAGCGGCTCTGAGAATTTTGCTGTGCGTATGCAAGAAGTGCAGGCCGTAAAGTCCGTATGCTTTTGTTGCTCCAAGCTTCAGGTACTGCATGCGAATATGCACATCTTCTCTTAGTGCAGCAAAGCGCCGACGCTGGGATATTCCAGTCATGTCAAAGATGCATAACGGCGTGCGGATATGCAGAATTTGGGTCGCCGCATCCAGCCCGCGTACAAACTCGATAATCATGCAGTAGTCGGCTGACAGCTGGTAATTCTGGCGGAAGCGGATATGTCGCAAATGTGCATTTTCGAAGTACATCGCCTGGTGACAGGAGGGCATGCCCAAAGAAATTTTATCAATACTCTTGCCATAGGCAGCGGTCAGTTTGCCTTCGGCGCTCTCCAGAAAATAATCCCCATAAAGGTACTTGGGAGCAGCGGCAGCACCAGTGACGGCCTGGACTACCTTCTGCAGCGAGCTATCGTCATAAAATCGATCACCGCTGTTCATGAACAGCGTGTAGCCGGGTGTCTCGGTGGCTTGGACCAAGCCTTTGTTCATGGCGTCATAAATGCCTTTGTCAGCCTCCGAGGTAATCTCGGCTCGCGGTTCGTTTAACTGCGCAAGCCATTCCACACTGCCGTCGGTAGAGGCGCCGTCAATGACGATCCAGCGATAGTGCCGATACTTCTGGCGAGCGATACTCTCGTAGGTCTTTTGCAGGCCTGCCAGGTTATTCCAGGTTATGGTGACGATGCTGAAGTTGATCATGGATAGCCCAGTTGTTAGATGGCGTTATGATGCTGTGGCCCTGCTCGGAAGCAGGGTTTCGTGCCTTGGCGAAATAAACAAAACAGGCGGCGGCGATACCCAGCGTTGCGCCGCCGTACATGAGCGCGTTGGATAGCAGCATATTGAGCATGCCGAACCAGAAGGTCAGTTGAAAGGCGAGAAGCAGTGGACCCTTATGCTTGCACTGACGCATGATCCACAGGTATCCACCGTAGAAAATCAGTGCGACAAAAGGCGTCAGGAAGCCAAAGCGGTGATACACACCAATGATGCCCACGTCAGATAAATAGAAGTGTGGGCCGTACATGCTGGAAAACCCACCGTTCCATTGCAGCGACAGGGCGCCCAAGCCTACGTAGTAATTATCCTGCACCGCTTGCATGATGACCGCCACGGTGTTGTCACGCACGCCTGGACCACTGGTAGCTTCAAACAGTAGTGCATTGAATCGCTCGAATTGTTCTACATAAAACTCAGGCACCAGGAAAAAGGAAGCGGCCAGGATGGCCGACGCCAGCGAACCTAGCTTGAGCAGCGAACCAATGCGGTTGCGGAAAATCCACAGTGCCGCCAGCGCCCATATGACCATGGTCTGACGTGTTTGGATGACGAGCCAGAGGTAGGCAGCGAAGAACAGTAACAATCCTAACCGGGTGATCGAAACTCGATCACGCATGCTGTATAGCAGCATGAAAACCGCAATAGAGACATAGGCTGAGCCAATCATGTAACGGTTTGGTCTCAGCGTTTCGACGAAGTCCTTTTCATCTACATGGAAAGAGATGCCGGTGTTTTCCGGGATGATGCCAAAGTAATACAGAAAGCCGACGATGCCGCATAGTACGGCGGAATACAGAAAATAGGTTTCCAGGTGCTTTTGCGTCGGAGCCGTTTTGATCAGCAGGTACAGTGTCGGAAAGAACGATAGATAAAGCAGGCTGCGGCGCTCTTCGAGTAAGCCGTAGATTAACGGCTGACCATAATTGAGATTGGTCAGAATGGCTGATGACAGCGGCACTACCCCACCTAAAAACAGTATCCACAGACTGGTCTTGGACTGATAGACGCGTTTCCACATCAGTAGCAACATGCCTGCCGCTATTATTATGCCGAACAAGTACAGTTCACGCATGAAGGGTATTCCGGCTTTCTTATTATCGGTCAGGAAAAAAATACCCGAGTTCAGCAGAATCAGGATAAAAAGCAGGTTCCTGTAAACAAGCAGTTGTTTGAGCAAGGCAATGGTTCCGTTTAGTGAAAATGTTCAGATCAACGGGAGACAGTTCAGATACGCTTTCGAGTTCAAATGAACCTCAGTGGACGTCGCCATGTTTTCTGGGCACCACCAGCGGTAATGAGTGTGCTGGTCATGCGGAGGAGTCAGAAGGTCTTCGGAGCTGAGCACGACGTGATAGGCAATCACAACATAGTGCGTGCTTGGCGCGTTGCCGCCCTGGCCAAATAGGCTGTCTTCATAAAAGTGTTCGTAAATGCCAAGAAGCCGGGCGCTCTCGCGCACAAACATTCGGCCTAACTCGCTGGTGGTAATACGTCGAAAGGCTTGATCCAGACTCTCATTCTTGTAGATACGCCCGCCTGGTACAAACCAACTGCCTTGTGCGGGGCGGTTGAGGCGCTTGCCAAGCAGAATATCGCTGTGGCGATTGCTCACGACCAAATCAATTGATACCAGCGGGGTATTGGCTACAACCGTTCTAAAGGTGTCTGCGTCAAGGAACATGCCTAGCTCCGGGCTTCGTTCATGTGTTCCACAAACCAGCTGTAGGCATCTTGCAACCCTTCCTCCAGGCCAACGCGGGCAACCCAGCCCAGCGATGCGAGACGCGAAACATCCATCAATTTGCGCGGAGCACCATCAGGCTTGCTGGCGTCAAAGCCAAGCTTGCCGTTAAACCCCGTAACCTTGGCTATGATCTGCGCCAGCTCGGCGATGCTGCAGTCTTGACCGGTGCCGACATTAATATGCGATAGCATTGGCTGGGTATGTGCCTGATAGGCGAGAGCCTCCAGGGTCATCACATGTACGCTGGCTGCCGCCATATCATCCACGTGCAGAAACTCGCGCATGGGTTTGCCACTACCCCAAATAACCACCTCGTTTTCACCGCGAAGTGTCGCCTCGTGGAAGCGTCGCAATAGCGCAGGTATTACGTGGCTGTTTTCTGGATGATAGTTATCGCCGGGGCCGTACAGGTTCGTCGGCATCACGCTACGGTAGTCACGTTCATACTGACGGTTATAGCTTTCACAAAGCTTGATGCCCGCGATCTTCGCCACGGCATAGGGCTCGTTGGTCGGCTCTAGCGTACCGGTCAGCAGTGCATCCTCGCGCATCGGCTGCTCTGCCAGCTTTGGGTAAATACAGGACGAGCCGAGAAACAGGAGTTTCTGCACATCATGGGCATGCGCGGCCTGGATGATATTGGCTTGGATCATCAGGTTCTGATAAATGTACTCTGCCGGGTAGACGTTGTTGGCATGGATGCCACCCACCTTGGCAGCTGCCAGATACACCTGATCGATAGCCTGCTCGGCAAAAAAGCTATTCACCTCAGCTTGGTTTAGCAGATCCAGAGACTCTCGGTCCCGGGTAATGATCTGTTCATAGCCCAGGTTTTCCAGCTGTCTGACAATCGCCGAACCGACCATCCCGCGATGGCCGGCGACAAATACACGCTGATTGCGTACATCGGTCATGCTCAGCTCTCCATCGTCAACGGTAGATCGTGGCCATGCTCTTTCAGCAAAGCGTGACGCCGAGCAACCTTGAGATCTTCACGGACCATCTCGGCACACATTTCCTGAACAGTCACCTCTGGTACCCATCCCAGCTTGGACTTGGCTTTGGAGGGGTCACCCAGCAGGGTTTCCACCTCGGCCGGGCGGAAGTAGCGGGGATCAACCTGAATAAGCACGTCACCAACGTTGACTGCTGGTGCGAGCTCGCCTTCCACCCTGGAGACAATGCCCTTTTCATCCACCCCGGCGCCCTCAAAACGCAAGGTAATACCCAGCTCCGCAGCCGACCAACTGATGAATTCGCGCACCGAATACTGCACGCCGGTGGCGATGACGAAGTCCTCTGGCTGCTCCTGTTGCAGCATCATCCATTGCATGCGCACATAATCTTTGGCGTGGCCCCAATCACGCAGCGAGTCGATGTTCCCCATGTACAGGCAATGTTCCAAACCCTGGGCGATATTGGCCAGGCCGCGGGTAATCTTGCGGGTAACGAAGGTTTCACCGCGGCGGGGTGATTCGTGATTGAACAGGATGCCGTTACAGGCATACATGCCGTAAGCCTCGCGATAATTGACGGTAATCCAGTACGCGTAGAGCTTGGCAACCGCGTAGGGCGAGCGCGGATAGAAAGGCGTCGTTTCCTTCTGCGGGGTTTCCTGCACCAGACCGTACAGCTCGGATGTAGAGGCCTGGTAAAAGCGGGTTTTCTTTTCCAGTCCGAGCAAGCGAATGGCTTCAAGGATGCGCAAGGTGCCCATCGCGTCTACATCAGCGGTGTATTCTGGAGCCTCGAAGCTGACCGCGACATGCGATTGGGCGCCCAGGTTATACACCTCATCAGGCTGCACTTGCTGAATGATACGAGTCAGGTTGGAGGAGTCACTCAGGTCGCCATAATGCAGGACGAAGTTCTGATGCTCGACGTGCGGATCCTGGTAGATGTGATCGACGCGCTGGGTGTTGAACAACGACGCACGGCGCTTGATACCGTGCACCTCGTAACCTTTCTGCAGCAGCAATTCTGCCAAATACGAACCGTCTTGCCCGGTGATGCCTGTAATAAGTGCCTTTTTACGTTCCATTGGCTTTTTACACTCCGTATCGCTAAGTAAAGGTATTGATATTCGAACAATCAGCGGGTCAGCGAGACCCAGAGCGGTTAACCATTAACTGGAGCCGTTCAACCAGGCCGGAGAAGATGATCCGTGGAGAGGGAAACTTGTAAAAAAATCGATACATACCGTACTCAGCCTCAGCCGATGAGGCGTAATCACCGGCCACTTGCGGCGGGATCAGGCCGATGCCTTCACCTTGAACGTTATGCATGACACTCAACTCCATCGGCTTCATCGACAGACTGAAGTTGTGTAGCCCCCGGGCGTTGGTCCGCGCCAGCTGCAATCCGTTGGCGTGCTGCTTGCAGCCATAGAGGTTCACGCTGAAATCATAATCAGCGAGAAGCGGGTTTTGCTGTTTGATGCTTTTGGGCAATATTTCGCAGAATGCGTCATACACCGCCAGACTGCTCGCTAAGGGCTTAAAGTGATAAGTCATATTCAGTTGCTGAAGCGGCACCTGAAAACGTGACGAGGCAATATTGAAGTGTTGCCCCGGGTCACCAAAGTTGGTGCTCAGCGACCGGTACGGATACACGAAGAATTTGTTCCGGGCGATGATGTAGGCGTTATGCAGTTTCAGCCAGGAGGACTCTGGCCAGCCACGAATGTCTGGCGGAATGTCAGGCACTGCGGAAATGTCCGTTCCGTGCTCCTCCAGCCATTGCCTGAAGGCTTGCCACTGCTGGCGCGACCACGCCTGACCCCAGGAGGCGGCCAACTGCATGAAATAGGCGTCGGCATCGCCATTGTCGACTGGCATAAAGGGCAGATTAGCGGTCTGATTGAATTGCTGACTGTAGAGGCTGATACCAGCAATAGCCTCGTCTTCAGCATAAAATCTTAGCGCCTCGTAGGTGAACTGATAGAAAAAGGGCGACACAAAAAGATCGTCTTCCAGCACCAGTATATCGCCGTACTCTTCGCTGAGATCGCCACAGCTCAACACATGATTGCGCAGGCCCAAGCGGGTCTGGTGGGCAATGATGCGCTTATCGCCATGAGGCCATTCAAATGCACTGGCGACCTGTAAGGGTTCAAGCATCCCGGAATTGTCCAGGCTGATAATCAGGCGCACGTTACCCTGAGGATATTGAGCGCTACGTAGAGAGCCCAGCAGCCGCGTCAGGCTGTCGGGGCGGCTATAGCCGATAACAATGATGGTGGGTAAGGATTGATTCATAAATTCATGAGCCCAATGCCTGTTGGAAAAAACCGCGTCCAGGTAATTACTTAACAGTTTCTGACTGGAGCCGGAGGTACCATTTGCGAGCCTCGAACAGCACAATAAAGATCAGGCTGATGTAAATGACAATGCTGGCGATGGCGAAGGCTATTACCGTGCCGCGAGCGTCTTGCAACCAGAGTGCACCGATGAACAGCGCCCCTACACGCAAACTGGTGCTGACCAGCTCGATTACCAGAAAGCGCCGTTGTAGTTGCAGCGCTGGCGCCGCGACAGTGCATGGCCGGCTGATGAAGATGGCGTATTCGGATAACGCCAGCCAGCGAGCGAGCTCGCCGGCCATGGCCCATTCACTGCCAAATACAAATGCGAATAGCCATGGGCCGAAGAAAAATACCGTTGCGAAAGGCACCAGACCTACGGCGGCAAGGCTAATAAACGCCTTGATCAGCATGCGTGAGATCGGTTTTTCCTGCTGAATGGATATCGCGAGCTTAGGGTAGTAGACATCGGCCACGGACTTGCCGATAAGATTTGTCGGCATGCTCAGCGTTTGCTTGCAGATCGCGAAAAAGCCCGCCGTTGTGGCGCCGAAATAGGCCGCCAGCACCAGTGTAGGCAAATTTTGCGAGACCGCGTTGATCAAAGCCTGGGGCGCCCGATAGATCGGAAAGTCTCGGTAGCGGCTAGCTACGCCGAGGATGCTTGATACTTCGGCCGGCTGATCCTCAGGCTGCTTGCGATCGATCTCTTGATTTCGGCGGATAGCGAAGAACAACATCCCCGCATGCAATAACGGCCCGAGGATAGTGGTAATGACCAGTACTGCCGCAGAGGCATGCACAAGACCGGCTCCACTGCGACCAATATTGTGAACCAGGGAATGCGCTATTGCGACCCGGGCAGTGAGCCTGAAACGTTGCTGGCGTATTAGCCATTGCTGAGCGGTTTCCAGACAGGCGCCGCAAAACATGGCCAGGGGTAATATCATCAAAAAAGGGCTGATGGCATCCATGCCCATCAGCGCGACGAAGGGCGTGCCAAACAAGACCAGTAGAACGGCAGCAAACGCAGCGACGCCCACCGCTACCATGAGCGATAGCTTGACCAGGTTGCGTCCGTCGTCATCACGCCGTGGCAGCACAATGGACACCGGATAGGTTAGCGCGGCAACGGGTACCGTCATCGCGATCAAGCCTAGAAATACGCCCAGCACACCGTAGTTTTCCGGACCGTACAGGCGCGTGATAATGGGCATGAATGCCATCGCGACGACCTGTGCCCCAGCGGTACCGGAGACCACCGTGAGAATATTGCGCAGTAGCTTACTGCGCGTGAGCTCACCTAAACCCATACTCATCCTGCTGCGATGCAGGCGGGTGCCTGCATCAGGCTGAGGGGGGCTGAGGCTTGCAGGTGCATTGGTATCAGGCATGGGTGGGCATGCGGCCTATGCCGTAATAGGTGAAGCCTTCGCGCTGGGTCTGTACCGGGTCGTACTGATTGCGGCCGTCGACGATCAGTGGATAATTTAGCAGCTTCTTCAAAGCCTTGAAGTCCGGGCGTCGGAAGGGTTTCCATTCAGTGACCAGCACCAGTGCATCGGCATCGATGGCTGCTTCGTATTGACCTTCGACGATGGTCAGCTTTTGCTCGCTGAACCAGTCGTCGGGAAATTCTCTGCGGGCCGATTCGGCGGCAACGGGGTCGTACGCCCTCACGCGGGCGCCAGCATGGATAAGGCTGTTGATCAGCACCACGCTGGGGGCCTCGCGCATATCGTCGGTGCCGGGCTTGAACGCCAGGCCCCAAATGGCAAAGGTCTTGCCGCTCAGATCGCCGGCAAAGTGGGTCATCAGCTTGTTATACAGAGAATGCTTTTGCACTGCGTTGCGGTCTTCTACCGCTTGCAATAGCTTTGGTTCGTAATCGCTCTGATGGGCAATGCGAATCAGCGCTTTGACATCCTTGGGGAAACAGGACCCGCCATAGCCGCAGCCGGCATAGATAAAGTGATAGCCGATGCGCTGATCAGAGCCAATCCCCAGACGAACATGTTCGATATCAACGTCCAGACGCTCACAGAGGCCAGCGATCTCGTTCATAAAAGAAATCTTGGTGGCGAGCATGGCGTTGGCCGCGTATTTGGTCATTTCTGCGTCGCGCACGCCCATAAATATCATCCGCGGACGATTGCGAATAAACGGCGCATAGAGCTCAGTCATCACCTGACGCGCGTGTTCGCTGTCGGTGCCAACGATGATGCGATCCGGATGCATGAAGTCGTTGACGGCTGACCCCTCCTTGAGGAATTCGGGGTTGGATATCACGTCAAAGCTCAGGTCCAGACCGCGGCGACTGAGTTGCTCACTGATAGTCGCTCTTACCAGATCAGCCGTGCCCACCGGTACGGTAGATTTGTTGATGATCACCGAAGGCAGCGTAATCAGGTCACCAATCTGGCGAGCAACATCGACCACATATTGCAGGTCTGCCGAGCCGTCCTCGCCGGGAGGCGTGCCGACGGCGATAAAGAACACGTTGCACCGGTCTATGCTGTCTTTCAGCTCGGTGGTGAAATGTAACCGATCCGCCGCATGGTTTTCTGTCACCAGGGTATCGAGTTCGGGCTCATAGATCGGCAGGATGCCTTTCTTGAGGTTGTCGATTTTTTTTGGATCGGTATCAATGCAGTAAACGGTATTACCCATTTCCGCAATACAGGCCCCCGTGACTAACCCCACATAGCCAGTTCCAATGACAGTGATATCCATGTGCCAGTCCTTTCTTGAAGGTAAAAGGGTTTACAGATCATGTCAGGGACGCACCGGGCGGCGGTCCCAGGCGTACAACAGTCAGTACACGTTTCTTGAAAATAGGGCCAAGGGCGTGCGCAGCAGAATCTTGATGTCCAGCCACAGCGACCAGTTGTTGATGTAGGCCAGATCTTGCTCCACGCGCTGCTGCATTTTCTCGATGGTTTCAGTTTCACCTCGGTGACCATTGACCTGGGCCAAACCGGTGATACCGGGTTTGATGCGGTGCCGCGCCATATAGGCGAGAATCTTGTCGCTGTAATAATCGTTGTGCGTTACCGCATGGGGGCGCGGGCCGACCAGAGACATCTCACCGCGCAATACGTTGAACAGCTGGGGTAGTTCGTCGATGGACGTTCGGCGTAAGAAGCGACCCGCTGGTGTGACCCGCGGGTCCTCACGGGTAGCTTGTTTAACCACGTGGTCGTCCTCGTGCATGCGCATGGAGCGAAATTTCATCACATGGATCACTTCACCATTCCAGCCATGGCGAGGCTGCAGGAACAGCACCGGGCCGGGCGAGGAGCGTTTTACCGCGATTGCGGCGGCAACAAAGATCGGGCTCAAGACCAGAATGGCCAATAGCGCCAGGGTGCGGTCCATCAGCTCCTTGCTGAATACGGCGGCCGGGTAAGAGCTGAAGGGGGTTTCATTCAGGTAAATCGCTGGGAGTTGTTCAATTTCTGAGATCGACCGGTTAAGCAGAGGCATGCCGCCAAAGTCGGGCACCCATACAACGTCAACGCTAAGGCCGAGCAGAGACAAATAAAGCGCTTCGATCGAGGGGACTTCATTAAGGCTCAGGGCAATGTACACACGTTTGATTTTATTTCTTTCAATTTCGTGGCGAAGGTTGCTGACGTCGCCGAGTACCGGAAAGCGACGATCGATGCTGTCTGCATTGGGTTGCGATGAGATCATGCCGAGCAATGGTACTCGGCCGGAGGCTTTGAGGCGCTTGGCCAGATCATAGGCATTCGGGCCGCTACCGAGGATGGCGGATGTGCGCCCCACGCGTAATTTTCTGGAATGCAGGTTGGCAAAGTAGCGCATTGGAATATATGCCAGCGCTTGTACTAAAAATCCTAATGCCGCCCACTTGAGCAGAATGCTGGTAGCGAATAGTTGAGTACTGCGGCTAATTACCGCAATCATGAATAGGCAGGTCAATAGGGTGACCCAACCCATTAACAGATGACCCACCCCGGCTAAGTAGCCATGCCTCTTATGATAAACATGCGCCAGCATATAGGCTGGCACCGAGGCAAAAATAGTCAGGGCAATCAGCATGCGGTACTGGGAGGACACCGTGCCAAACTGTTCGATCACCAGATAGCAAAGCAATATGCTGACCAGTGAAACAGCACAAAACCACTGTACCCAGAATGTCAGACCATGGCGGTTGGCGGCAGGGTTGTTTCGTTTTGCGATCGTGATCATGCTTCCTCCTAACATGTAGTGCTATCACCAGAAGTCCATTCTGGGTCATCAGTTCTGATGGACCGGCGTACAGTCATGGGCAGGTCTGAACGTGGGGCGTTAACGGATACGGCCCTTAACCGTCAGTTGAGAAGTGGGTCTTGAGGCTCACACGAAATAGGGTGTTCAGGCGAAGTGCTGGTTAGCTATTAGCCAGGGTGTATCAAACACCAGTCGCCGCGCGGTTCGTTCTCCGAGTACCTGCCTCGCGCCCTCATAACCAGGCCGCATATCCGGTGGCCGGTGCGTCAAGTTGTGAGCGTCACTCGCCAGCAGTGTGACTACACCTTGCTTGATCAGGTCCAGAGCCAAGATTTGCGCCGGCTCGCCAAACGCACCTGCGACGGAGCCTGAGGTTAATTGAAGTAGACACCCCTGTTGAATAAAGGGCCGTAGCCGCGCCGGTTGTTGCATAAAACCTTTGTTACGCTCCGGATGAACGATCATAGGCATTACGCCTTGACTGAGCAGCCAGCGGGTCATTTGCTCTGCCCCATAAGGGATGCCGCTGTGCGGAAACTCCAGCAACATGACTCTCCGGCCTTTCCAGCGGCCGACGAAAGGGATGCTGCCATCAGACATCATCGACATCAGTTCGCTGCCAAAGCGAACCTCGGCGGCATAGCTAACCTGAACCTTGATCCCGGCTTCCGCGATCGCCGCCCCAAATTGCTGGCAGAGTGTGCGGATATTGGCTGTGCTGTTGTCATAACGTCCCGGATGGATATGCGGCGTGCATACCATGTGCGTAATGCCGCTAGCCTCAGCCGCTCTGGCCATGTCCAGTGACGTCTCCATGTCTACCGGGCCATCGTCAATGCCTGGCAGTAAGTGACAGTGCAGATCAATCATAATGAGCCGCCCGCATACTGGTCACTTATGCTCAAGCCTTTCCTGAGCTGTATCCGTAGTGGTCGATATAGCCGCTGTATTCGCCTTTTTTGGCGGCTTTTTTTACATCGACCTGGTTTAACACCACGCCCACTATCGAGGCGCCACTCTGCAGTAGCTGGCCTACGCCACGCTGTGCCATAGGGATGGAAGTGCTCTCGGATTTGACTACATAAATCACCGAGCTGGCCAATGTGGACGTCAGTATCGGATCGCTGACTGCCTGCGTGGGCGGTGAGTCGATAATGATGTGATCGTAATGCTCCTTGACCTTCTCCAATAGCTCCGCAAAGCGGGGGGAGGCCAGTAGCTCGAGTGGGTTAGGTGGTACAGCGCCTGCGGTCATCATGTCCAGGTGGCCGCTGACTTTTTGTATGCAGTCCTGCGCCTTTGCCGTGCCGGCGATCAGATTGGCCAGCCCAGGTGTGCCGACGGGGAAGTCGAAGTTGCGTGCAATTGTCGGGCGTCGTAAGTCGGCGTCGATCAGTAGTACGGTTTTTAACTGACTTAGTGCAAAGGCCAGATTGGTGGCCAGGGCACTCTTGCCCTCACCTGGTACCGAAGACGTGACGACCAATACTTTTTGCGCGCGCGTCATATCTGCCAGCATTATGCCTGTACGGATAGTTCTGACCGCTTCACAGAATTGATGCTCTTCGCCCTTCTCAAACAGATGCGGTATGGCCTTTTGATGCTTCTTGGGCATCAGCGGCATGATTCCCAGCACCGGCAGATTTAATTGTCCCTCGACGTCATCTGCGCTTTTGAACGTATTGTTTAATATTTCGGAAATCAGCGCTATTACAACACCGGCAATCAGCGACAGAGCGGCAGCAATAGTCAGCAGCAGCTTCTTGTTGGGCGCTGCCGGTAGCGATGGGGGGGTAGCCTGATCAACGATCCGCGCATTGGTAGTGTTCAAATCCTGGGTCGCCGTGGTTTCCTGCAGGCGTGTCATGAAGGTCTCATAAAGAGCCCGGTTGCTTTCCACATCGCGGGTCAGTTCTCGGATTTGAAATTCCTTGCCGGAAATATCCTGAATCTGCTCTTTATTCTGATTGAACGAAGAGCGCAGCGAGTTCTCGTTAGCCAACGCCAGTTGATAATTGCGTTCAATACCGGCAACTACCTGTTCGACCTGGCTTTGCAGGCTGGCGGTAGCCGCATTCAGATCCGAGCGGGCTGCTTGCATGGCAGGGAAGCGTTCGCCGTAGCGGCCGGACAGTTCGTCTACCTTGGCTTGCGCGCGAGCTTGCTCGGCTTTGAATTGCTGAATCAGGGGATGACCCAATACTGCCGGTACGCTGGCCATACGCTCCCAGCCTTGTGAACTCATGGACTGGACCTGGCGATATTGGCTTTCAGCTTCGGCGCGCTGGCGGCGTGCATCAATCATCCGGTCGCCAATCATAGCCAGCTCGTTGCTACTGATTGTCGCAACGCCATCAATGTCTACGAGACCCTCCTCTTCACGATAGTCTTGCAGACGATTTTCCGCTTCCTTTAGGCTGCCACGCAGCTCTTCAAGCCGGCTGTTCATCCAGGTAGTAGCCTTGATGGACATATCCATTTGCGCCTCAAGCTGACTTTCGATGTAGCTGTCGGCGATGGTGTTAGCTGCCAAAGCGGCGGTGAAGCGGTCAGTCATGTCGAAGGAGATACGTATTAGTTGGCTCTTGCCCTCGACACTCACGGTGGTCCGCTCCATGAATTGGCGGACGGCGAAATCCATGATCTCTTCTTCGGTGAGGATATCTTGGATGGTGTCGGGATCCTCGCCGAAGATAGCCAATCGGGTGCGGTTAATCAGTGGCTTGATGTCGATTAGCGGCTTGGGCTGCTGGCGCGGATCGAACGCCGGATGCTGAGTCAGATTAAGTCGCTGGATAACCCGTTCGGCTACATCCCGGCTGGTAATTAAGCCAATTTGGGTTTGTATGTACTCGCTAAGCAAGCCGGTGGAATCGTAGACCTGCTGAAAGGCGACCAATTGATTGCCCTTGGCCTCAACCATGATCGTAGCGCTGGCGCGATAGATTGGCTGCACCTGCGAGAGCGCAAGCGCAGCAAGAGACGTGACCAGGATAGCCAGCGCAATAATGCTCCACTTGACCGCCCAGACAGCCTGCCATTTCTTTTTCAGATCAATAAAGTCGGCGTCGTCATCTGAAGGGGCTAACGGATACCACTGCTTTTCTGGGCGAATAGGGCTGTTCATGGTTAGAAGAACCCCTGATCAATAGTGATGGTGTCACCCGGTTTGACAGCGCTATCCAGAGCGGCTTTCTCGATGGTACGGCTATCATCTCCTCCGCGAATGATGGTAATACGGCGCTTCGATGCTCGCTCGGTGAGACCGCCTGCCAGCGCAATAGCACGATCCAGGGTCAGGCCGGGCTGAAAAGGGTAGCCGCCGGGGGAGTTAACTTCGCCACTGATATAGAACTCGCGATAATTGATCATGCTGACAGACACCCGGGGGTCGACAATAAAGCCGTCCTTTAGCCCGTCGATGATCATATTTTCAATCTCCCGGGGCGTTTTGTTCAGCGCATTGACCTCTCCGATAAAAGGATATGAAAAGGTGCCGGCGTCATTCAGCCGGATCTCTTCAAAACTCAGATCAGGCTCGCCATAAACATAGATACGCACTACATCGCCGGAGCTGAGCCGGTATTGCGTATCTGCGTTTGTCTCAAGTGCAAAGGCAAGCAGCAACAAGGCAATAATTTTTAAAGATTGCATAGCTTAAGATCCTCTCCACGGCAGCACGGTGAGTTTGCGATGAGATTGTTTTGGGTATTAGCGTGGGTTGAATGGATGTCGGCCTGATGGATATGGCTTACAGGCTCAACTCGACTATCAGCAGATATAGATTCC
Source organism: Halopseudomonas pelagia CL-AP6 (assembly GCF_000410875.1). Taxonomy (GTDB): domain Bacteria; phylum Pseudomonadota; class Gammaproteobacteria; order Pseudomonadales; family Pseudomonadaceae; genus Halopseudomonas; species Halopseudomonas pelagia. The sequence goes on along the minus strand of NZ_AROI01000024.1, from coordinate 1,184 downwards.
GCTGGTAGTCGTTGTCACTGATATTTGAATCGTTATCAACCCGCCGATAGCCGAGCTTGAAATCGGCCCAGCGGTCGTAGGAATACACCACCGCAGCACCAAAAGCGGTACGGTCGTCTTGTCGCTCGGTTGCCTTGTACTCACGGTCGAGGATCTGGTATTCCAACTCGGTGGAAATCCAGGGGCTCCAGGTATGGTCCCAACTCAACAGGGTGTTGATATCCTGCACTGTGCTTGCGCCATCATCTCCCTCATCGAAGGCGCGGCGGGCAGTGATGCCGAAAGTTGAATAGGTGCGAGGGCTCCAGGTCAGGCCGAGGTCCCACATAGGGCTGGTGTAATCGGTGCGGTTGCTGTCATCGAAGTTCTTCTGCTCAACGCCTACTCGCAGTGTTCCGGTGGTTTTGGCAGTAGCTTCCCAAGTCCCACCAATCAGGGCGGCAGTGTTAGTGCTACTGCGATTGTTCAGGTCGGTAGTGTAATCATGGTCGGTATAGCGCAACTCGCCCAGGGTGCGTGTTCTGGGAGACAGGCGGTGGTACCACGTACTAGTCAAGCCTAAAGAGTCGCGCTCCTGGTCATCGTTAATGCCGTTACTGTTCTGGAATCGGCGTTGCTCATAGCGGCTCAGGAGGTCGATCTGGTTGCGGGCAGTTGCCGCCCCAAAGGTGTAACCCAGCTCGGCATTGGTCAGCGTATATTTGTCATTGACATCATCCAGGGTGGTATCGGTGGTTTCCTCAATGCGGTGGTGGCCCAATCCGGCACTAAGCCGATGGCGCGAAGTTAACTCCAGCACGCTCTTGAGCGTCAGGTGATGGTCAGTATGCGAGGCGTCCGAATCAGAGTGGTAGATTTCTCGCGAAGCCAGGTACTTCAACTGATGACCGGTTTTGCGTCCCTCTGCGGTCAACTGGAAACTGGGTTGTATCGTCGTCACCCATGAGGAGAGTTCGTTCTCGCTGTCGCCACGCAGGTTGTCGTCATAGCGCTCACCCAACAGTAGCTGAGGTGTAAAGTCAAAGCCCGCGAGATCAATGCTCTGTGGTTCAACTGCCAGCGCATCCGCCGAAAGACAGCCAGCTATGATGATAAAGGTGCAGGTGGAGTTTCTCATGAGGCGAAGTCCTTGCCGAAAGAGTCGGTTCAGTAAGAGAAAGTCGGTAAGCATCCGGTCAGTACCG
>NZ_AROI01000023.1 GCF_000410875.1 Halopseudomonas pelagia CL-AP6 | reverse complement strand
CGTTTTTACACGCTCTGGGCCGAAAGCTGCCATTCCCCATGTCGAATGTATCTCAGTATCAACTCCCCCACGCCAAGCTCAGCCCCTCATCCACTCCACCACCCGCTCAACAAGCTGTTCCGGCCTCTCCCGGGTCGAATCTAGGCGCAATAGCGGGCAGGCGAGATGCCGTTCGATCCATGTTTCATGCATCAGCAGGCTGCGAGTCTGTATGTCGCCATGCTCATAACCTGCGGCCCATTCGAGAAAGGCCTGGCTTTGCGCATGCATATCGCCGCCGGGCTGGATGCGTGTGCCGTAACGTTGCGATTCGCGTTGCTGCAGGCGTCGCATGCGCTCGTTATCATCAAGGCGCAGGAACAGCGCGTGAGTGAATGAAGGGATCAGCGCTTCACCCCAGCTGCACAGCGAGCCGCTCAGTACCCAGTTTGGCACCTGGGCAGTCTGTTCGTTTATCATTGCCACCCGCTCCTGGGGTGGCCGCTTGTGCAGGTAGGGTGGTTCGCTGGGTAACCAGTAGAAGTCATCGGTGTCCAGGTGAAGCCAGCCGCAGCGCTTGGCCAGTACGCGGGCTAGGGTGGTAGTACCCGAACCTGATGCACCGAAAATATGTAGCCTTACTGTCATTGACTCGCAATCTCCTCAACAGGAAATGAACATGATTCGCCCATATCGCCCCAGCGACAGCGCCGCCGTCCTCGACCTTTGGCTGGAAGCGTCGATCAAGGCCCACGATTTTGTGCCTGAAGCCTTCTGGCGCGAGCAACTGGATGCCATGCGTGAGCATTACCTGCCACAGTCCGAAACCCTGGTATTGGAGGAGCAGGGGCAGCTACTCGGATTCCTGTCATTGCACGAGCATCGCCTGGCGGCGCTCTTTGTCAGTCCTGCCGCCCAGGGCCGCGGGTTGGGTCGGCAGTTGCTGGATGAAGCCAAGCGCAGGCGCTCAGCCCTTGAGCTCAGCGTGTACAGCGCCAACGCCAGAGCGGTCGCATTCTATCAGGCGGGCGGCTTTTCGACGGTTGCCGAATCGCCCGATCCGCATACCGGTCAGCCGGAGCTTGTGATGCGCTGGGCTTGTGACTCAGATAGTTAAGGCTAGAGCGTACCGAGCTTGGATTGAGTGCGTGGTGTAATCGTGCACGCTTTCTTGTAAGCGCAAAAAAAGAGGGCGCAATGCGCCCTCTGATTTGCCACTTATGGAATTTATGGAGTGACGGGATTTATAACCTGTCTGTCTACCATATCCTTGCCCAGCCGGCGCCAGGTCAGCAGGAAGCAAAGAGCGCTGCCGAAGTACAAGCAGGCCATGATGACCATGGAGGTTTGAAGGCTTTGTGCGTAGACCTGGCCACAGACTTCCTGCAGGTTCTGGCTCAGCTGACCTAACACGGCGGGGTGACACTGATTGCGTGCCAGTTCGCCAGCCGCGACCCCGAACTCGGCAACGCCGGACTTGAAGAAGATGTCGGAGACGGCGCCAATGAACAGCGGGCCGAAGCCGTAGCCAATCAGGTTGACGAGAAGCAGCATCACTGCCGTGGCCATTGCGCGCACACGCATACTGACCACACCCTGGCCGATCGTGTACTGAGCGGCTAGATAGCCGTACTTCACGAAGCCGGCGATGACCAGGCCGATGGCAGCGTAGAGCAGATTGTCGGTGGTGAAGGCGAAAATATAGAACGGAACCGACACTGCCAGGCCCACCGCCGGTACCCAGGCGATGGCGCCCGGGTGCTTCTTGTAAATTTTAGTCGCTAGCCACCCGGTGGCGAAGGTGCCTACGGCTGCGGACAGGGCTACCGGCGTGTTGATCCAGATCGCTGCCTGACCGGCGGTGATTTCGTAGGTGCGGACCAGAAAGAGCGACTGGAATGAGGAGATGCCGTAACCGCAGAATGCGGCAATGGTGGCGCCGGCGGTCATCAGCCAGAAAGCAGGCTTGCCCATCAGCTCGTGGATAGCCTCGCCCAGGCTGGCTCGCTCTTTTTTCTCGGCTTGCGGCGGATCGGTGTAGCCGCGCGGCGGCTCCTTGACCGTCAATTTGAACACAAGGGCGACCAGCAAGCCCGGCAAACCGACGACGAAAAAGGCGGTGCGCCAGTCAAACATGTCTGTAACCCAGCCGCCGATCAGGTTGGCGAACATGGTGCCGAGTGTGACGCCCATGGCGTAGAAGCCCAGCGCCTGAGAGCGTTCACGTGGGATGAAATAGTCCGCGATCAGGGAGTTGGCCGGCGGCGTACAGCCGGCTTCGCCGATACCCACACCGACGCGGCACATCAGCAGAATCCAGAACGCGCCGATGGTCACCGAACCGATGGTCACTTCCGTGGCAAGACCGCAGAGTGCCGTCATCAACGACCACAGCGCCACGCAAACGGTCATGATCCATACGCGATTGGCGACATCGGCAAAGCGCGCTAGCGGGATGCCCACAGCGGTGTAGAGCAGGGCGAAACCGAAGCCGGTGAGAAGCCCGAACTGGGTGTCGGTAATCCCGAGGTCTGGTACCAGGTCAGGACCGACGACCGCCAGCAGGGCGCGGTCGACGAAATTCAAGATGTAAATCAGTGTCAGCGCGAAGAGCACATAATTGCGGTACGCCTTGGAACCGTAGCCCACCAACTGGCCTTGGGCACCCCCATCTTTGGCAGTGATGACACTCATGGACAACCCCTTCTAAGTACATTGTTATAGGTATACGCGGGCTGTAATCGTCAGGTGAGATTACTCGCTCCAGGCGTTGCCTGGCTGGCCTTGATAGCAGTTGAGGGTTCTTGCGGGCTAGTCTAGCCAGGCGAGTATAGCGACCGCACAGAATCATTGGGGATGTCGCGCGCCATATTCAGGCGCTGAATATCGGAACTCAGGGATAGTGAAACCCAGGCTGTTCAAGCCCGGACCTGGGTAGGTTTACTCGAACACATGCAATAGCGGATCTTCTGAATCAATGGGGTCAGAATCAATGGGGTCAGAGTGTTTGATTTTTAAGAAAACAATGACATTGCTCGTGATCGGGAAGGTGCGGGGCGGTTTGACGAGTAGAGGTGGGAAAGGTTGTTCTCGGCCAATAGCTGCCGGTAGGGTGTCTTAGTCCTGTACGCGATAGAAATAGGCGCTACCTTTTAAGGCAAATACGCCTGAAATTTCAGAAAACGAATGCATTAGTCTTCAGGGTCCGTTATCCCTTAAGCGCAGCGTCCATCAGAACCGCTGCCGAGCGCCTGTACTCCTGAGCCCGTTCTTTGAAAGTGGCTACGGCGGCGGTTCTTCCGGCCTGAAGCGCGTCATGCGCCATCTTCTCCATTAGAACGGCCCGCTCCACGATGATCCGCAGGGCAATGCGAAAGGCCTCGTCAATGGAGCCTTCGTGCTCGTGAGCTAAGGCCTCTGCGGTGTAGCCATGTCCCACCTGACAGCGAAAGCGCAGCGGCGAGCCTCTGATCTGCGACAATGTCCCTCCGCAGCCAGGACAATTCAACGGCACCGGATAGGCTATTTCCGCGATGGTGCCGCTGTCGGAGGGCCGTCCCATCGCGATGGCCACTTCAAGCGCGACGCTTGCAGGCGGAGTTAGGGTTGGGCCTGGCTCTTCTCGCACAAGGCGGCTCAGGAGCGCGGCTAGATCATTGGCTGGCGCACGGTAATCGATGTCGCCCGCGAGCAGGGCAGTTTGGGGCATTTCGCTTTCGATGGCATCGAGGGGGTTCTGAACTACCGTCACACCTCCGCAACGCTTTAGGTCGGCCAATCCCGACGCTCCATCATTGAGCATCCCCGAAAGCAAAACGCCAATCGCATTGGGTCCAGCACTGATCCCGACGGACCGAAATAAAGGATCAATCGCGGGCCGCGCCATGTTCTCGCGCGGCCCGCGACCCAATCGAATAAACTGTCCATCGACCACAAGATGATGGTCTGCGGGGGCCACATAGATACGCGATTCCTGGAGCGGTTCTCCATCGACTGCAGTGCTTGCTGGGAGCGGTCCCCCGCTATCCAAAATGTCGGCGAGGAGATTTTGGTTGCCAGCTCCAACATGAACCGCAATCAGGACAGAAGCATGCAGGTCCGCTGGCAACGCACGGCAGATTTGCCGGATCACCGCGATCGAGCCCGCCGACCCACCGATTGCTATGATCTCGCGTCGGGCCATATTAACTCCGTCAGATGAGTGCGTTAACGCAACGTTGTATGGGGCAGACACACCTGTACGCGTGTGTCTGCCCTGTCAGTTAGACAACGCGCCCAACAATTGTTTCACCTGGTCTTGAAGCGCCTTCAAGCTGTAGGGCTTGGTTAAACGCGGGCGGTCGCGATGCCGCTCTTCGAGCGCCCAGTCGTTATATCCGCTGCAGAAGATGAACGGAATTCCTCGCGCGGCCAGGATATCCGCGACTGGGTAGGAGGTCCCGCCCCGGATGTTGACGTCCAGGATCGCGGCATCAAGGGAGGCTTCGCCGGCCAGTGGCAAGGCTGCGTCCAGGCGAGACTCAGGACCAATGACCTGCGCGCCGAGGTCAAGCAGCATTTCTTCAATCATCAGCGCGATGGTCATCTCGTCTTCAACGACGAGCACCCGGCGGCCCTCTGCGATGCGCTGAGCAGCCATTATTCTTCCCCTTGTCTTGCCGAGCGGAGCTCTCCGAGCTCCGCGGTGAAGGGAACCGCGATGGTGCAGACCACCCCGCTCGAAGCAAAGCTACGGTCTACCTGGGCGTCAAACTCGAAGCTGAGGGAGCGCTCGATTAGTGTCGTGCCAAAACCCCTTCGCGAGGGCGGACCGGGAACGGGGGGGCCGCCAGATTCCGTCCAGTTCAAACACAACTGGCGATCAGGACCTTCTGTCACCGCCCAGGAGACCGTAAGTTGGCCTTTGGGGACGGACAACGAGCCATACTTCGCCGCGTTGCTGGCCAGTTCGTGGATCGCCATCGCCAATGAAAGACCCGCCTTTGGAGTAAGCACGATGGCGGGGCCGTCGATCCGAAGATCCTGTCCTTGGTAAGGCTCCAGTTCCGTATCGATAAGATCGCGCAGGGTTCCGGCGCTGGCTGCGCCGTGATGGGTCAGGAGATTGTGGGCGCGGGTGATCGCAGTAATGCGGCCCGCGATCGCCTCCGTAAACGCTTCCGGCGAAAGATCCGCTTTGAGGGTCTGGGCGACGATCGAGGACACGATAGCCAGGACGTTCTTCACGCGATGATCCAGCTCGCCTAAAAGCAATGTCGTCTGTTCTTCGGCGTGCTTGCGTTCGTCGATAAGCAAGGTGACGGAGATGAAGCTATGGGCACGCCCATCGCTATCATCAAGCACGGAAACGCTGTCGTGCACCCACACCGCTTTACCGTCTGCTCGCACCAGGCGGTATTCGGACTCGAACGGCTGTCTGTCGCGGCTAGCTTGTTCGAAGCACGCGTTGATAGCTACAACGTCATCGGGATGGACAAGCTCGCGCCGGCTTAGCCGCTGCAACTCTTGCGCGGACCGACCAGACATTCTTTCGAAAGCGGCGTTAGTCTGCAGAAAGTTGCCGGCGGCGGTTGTTTCGACAACACCTACGGCTGCTTGGCTGACAATCGCGGTGAAGCGGCGCTCGCTGACGCTGCGGGCCCGCTCGGCGTTTTTACGCTCTGTCACATCCACAAAGGTGATGACCACACCTCCGATTACCCGCTCGATACTACGGTACGGCCGGATCCGCATGACAAACGACGAGCCGCGGTCCTGCAATTCGACCTCGCGCTCCATGACGGTGAGTTCGCGCAACACCTTGGCTACGTCACGCTGGAGGCCGTCATAGTCCAGCAGGCTGACGATTTCCGTCAAAGGCCGGCCCCGATCGCTCTCTCGCAGGCTGAAGATATCGGCCATGCCTGGCGTGAAGTTTTTGATACGAAGATCCTCATCGAGGAAAATCGTTGCGATTTGTGTGCTGTCCAGCAGGTTCTGTAAATCGCTATTAAGGTTGGAGAGAAGGTCGTTCTTCGCCATCATCTCGGCATTTATCGTCTGCAGCTCCTCATTGACCGACTGCATTTCTTCCTTCGAGGTTTGCAGTTCCTCGTTAGTCGACTGCAGCTCCTCGTTAACCGACTGGTACTCCTCCGCCGATGACGTCATTTCCTCGTTTGCGGTTTCGAGATCATCGATCGTCGCCTGCAACTGTGCTCGAGTTGTGCGCAGCTCCTGCTCGGTAGCCATGGCATCCGGGCTCTGGGGGACTCCATTAGCAGCCTGTGACGGCTCTGGCACCGCCGTGCGAGTTTCCTGGAGCGCAACAACATAAAGATCCTCGCTACCGTCTGTACCTTGTACTGGTTCGACGATAACGCTCAACAACCGTTGCTGACCCTCGACCAGAGCGGACACGTTATCAACGACCACGCCCTCTCCATTTTTTATTACCGATTGCAGCGCCGTGCGGGCGGCGATGCGTAGGCTTTTGCGCAGATTGGAAAGTAGGCTCAAGCTCGCCACGCCCGCTGAAGGTTCGAGGTATCGGGCAACCTCCCCGCCCGAGTAGCGCAGGATGTTGCTCTGGCGATCAACGACGAGGAACACGGGCGAGTGCTTGACCAAGGCCGCGCGCACCGCGCGGTCGATCCGGTCACCCGATCCTCGACCAGGGTCGCCTGCAAGGCGGTTTGGGGCAGGCGTCTGCGCGGGCATCGGCATGGCTGGGAACTGCGCATCCCCATCTTGACGCAGGAAGATGTGAGCGGCCTTGTTCTGTGGCGTAAAGAGCTTGGCGTGCCTGCTCACGCCCTCCGATAGTCCAAGAAAAAGCACGCCGCCGGGCTTCAGGGCATAGTGGAATGTGCGCAGCACGCGATCTTGCAGGTCGCTGTCCATGTAGATCATGAGGTTGCGGCACGAGATCAGGTCCAGCTTGGAGAATGGCGGGTCTTTCGTCACGTTGTGGACCGAGAAGACACACATTGTGCGGATCTGCCGTATCGGGCAAAACGCACCGTTCTCTTCATAAAACCAGCGATCGAGGCGCTCCGGTGAGACACCGCTGGTACGCTGGTAGCGCCCCGCTCTAGCGAACTCGACGGCATGATCGTCGATGTCCGTAGCGAAAATTTGCACGTCGAGAGTTGCGCTGCGCGCGTCGATTAGTTCTTGAATGGTGATGGCGAGGCTGTAGGCCTCCTCCCCGGTCGAACATGCCGGCACCCAGATCCGCAGGGTTTGCGCGTCCGGGTTGAGGTCAAGCACTGCTCCGATGGCCGCTGACAAGCCGTTAAAGGCCTCCGGATCACGGAAAAATTCGGTCACGCCAATGAGCATCTCGCGGAATAGCAATTCCGGCTCGACGGGATCTTCCCGAAGATGCTTGATATAGGCCGGGACACTGTCGGTTTGTAAAACCTGCATGCGGCGTTGGATGCGCCGCGTGACAGTCTTGATCTTGTATTTGGTGAAATCGTGCCCCGTCTTCGCGCGTAACACAGAAAGGACGCTCGCCAGGTGTTCTGCGGCATCGGTCCTAGTGCCCTCGCTATCCTTTCGGTCGGCCACGAGCGCCAGGTGATCGCGGTATTCAATCAACTTGGCCGGCATCTCTTCGACCTGCAAGACATAGTCAACCAGCCCCGTCGCCGTCGCGCTTTGCGGCATACCCAGCATGGCGTGATGGTCGAACTCAGCCTGGGCGATTGTTAGCCCGCCACTTTCTTTGACGGCGGCAAGGCCACTCGCCCCGTCGCTACCCACTCCTGACAGAACGATCGAAACGGCGTTGTCGCCCTGGTCCTGTGCCAATGAGGCGAAGAACGAATCGATGGGTCGACGGTGCACCCGCGCGGGCGCAGGTTTGACGACCAGGAGACAGCTGTCCTTGATCGTTAGGGTAGCATCGGGCGGGATGACGTAAACCCTATTGGGTTCAACTCGCATGCCGTGCTGAGCCACCACCACCGGGATAGGCGCGACCCGCCCGAGAATCTCCGTTAGCGCGCTCTCATGATCGGGAGAAAGGTGCTGCACCAGTACGAACGCCATTCCACTATCAGGCGGCAAATGCTCGAAGAACGCTGTGAAAGCTTCGAGACCGCCTGCGGAGGCCCCGATCCCGACAATGAGTCCGGGACGTGTCGGGTTTTCCTGCTTTTCGCTCACCACCATGCAAAGCCTCCCGTTCGTGTAGTTTTTAAAGGCTGCTTACGCCTAGATCTTCCCCCATAAGTTCGGATTCCTCGGTGAAAAGTTCCGAACCATTGAACTGGCGGGCGGTTAGTTGGCAAGAAGCGCTTGCACTGTTACTGAGCGCTGAGCGATTCAGTAGGCGGGGAAAACGAGCCGCATGCAATATTCCTGGCAGCAAAGGTGATTCAAGAGATCCGAACAGCTGCAATTTGCGGCAGAACTGTCGTTAAGTTTAGCATAGTGAATGGCAGCTCCTGGCCTAAAGCAGCTGGTAAATCCTTGCTCGATTATGACCATGTAATTGGGGTCAGATGAACATACTCTCCTGACTCTTTGCTGATCGCGCTGGTTTTCCTGATCTGACTAGCACCAGCAACTAGCATACGTAACCAGTCACGACCATCCAGCGCGGTATTGTCAGGATCAAGCTCAAGGGCTCGGCTTGCGCGCTCGATATCGGCGATCGCCACGAATGGAGGGGCGGCGCCATTGTTTTGATCGTCGAGAAATGGCCCTGCCTCAGTGAGTCGCCCCCAGCGGTCGGGGCAGGAATCGCCGAACACACCAAACATGTCTCGACCACCGGATGGGTACTCAGAACCCGCGAACGGATAGATGCTCGGGTCGATCTGTACTTGGCTCAGAAGAGGATTCTTAAGGGCTTTAGGGTCATGTTCGTATTCGAACTTCTCTGCCGTGTTGAGCGATGCATTAGCATCGAGTCGCTGAGGCTGCTCCAGCTGGACGGTACGGGGCGCAGGGGCTTCTTGAATCCTTAGGTCTTTCCGCAGTTCTGCGAGCTTCAGGTTGTCGGTTATCCGAGCTGTGTTTTTGGCACGTGCAGCGCGAGTCGGTTTTTTGTTCTGTAGAAGTTTGGCGTCCTGAAGGTGCCGACCAAGTTCGTCCGAAGCAGCCACCCGGCCATAACGACTAATTTAATGGCAGTTACCCCTCAGCCATGACTAGTCAAATGCCGCGCTATCCCCCGCTTGAGTGGCTGAGCCTGCTGCGCCAACCGCAGCCCGGCATTGCGCAGCAGGCGCATGGGTAATTTGTCGCTGGTGTAGCACTCCACCAGCAGGTTGGTGGCCTGGTACAGCGGCCAGGTCGCCAGTCGCTGCTGGCGCTGGTAGCGCTCCAGTAGTGCTGGTGCGGCCAGGTCCTGGTTGCGGGCGTGGGCGGCCAATAGCAGTTTGCTTAGTCGTTGTACGCTGGCCAGTCCGAAGTTGAAGCCGTGCGCGGTGACCGGGTGCATGCCGACGGCGGCGTCGCCGATCAGGGCGCAGCGTGGGCCGATCATCTGGCGGGCGTAGGCACCAACCAGGGGGTAGGCATGGCGGGTACTGACCAGTTGCATGCGTCCTAGTCTATGGTCGAAGCGCTCGGCCATTTCAATGGCGAACTGCGCCTCGTCCATCTGTTGTAGCTGGGCGATCTCGCGTGGGGGTAGCGTGACGACCACGGATGACTGTCTGCCGTTGAGTGGCAGCAGTGCCAGAGTCTGGCCGTAGCCGAACCACTCCCACGCGGTTTGCTGATGGTCTTCTTCGTGTTGCATGCGGCACACCAACATACTTTTGCCGTAGTCCTTCAATTGCGCACCTATTCCCAGCATGCGGCGGGTTTCGGAAAAGCGACTGTCGGCGGCAACCAGCAGTCGGGTTCTTATCACCTCACCATTGGGCAGGGTCAGCTCGACGGCGTCGGGCTGTTGTTTGATCGCCTTGATATCGGCCTCACTGCGTAGCTCGGTATCGGCTGCCGCAAGCAGGCTCTGATAGGCCGCACGGCGGATGGCATGGTTAGCGACCAGGTGGCCCAGGCGATCGGCACCGGTCTGCTGGGCGTTGATCTGCAGGGCAAAGGCTGAAGGCCCATTGAATACCTTGGCGTCACGCAGTACAGCAATATCCTGCGCGTCCAGGCGCGACCAGATATCCAGTTGCTCCAGCAGTGCTTGCGAGCTATGCGTCAGGGCGATTTCGCGACCGTCGAAGGCGGGCTCGGCCAGCGCGGCTTCGGGCTGGCGCTCCAGCAGGAGCACGCTCAGCCCGTGGCCAGACAAAGCACGGGCCAGGCACAGCCCGCTGGGGCCAGCACCGATGATGGCGATATCGTAGGTCATATTGGGGTCTCCGTACGGCTGCGTAAAACGGCAGTCTGGCCATTATTGGCGTACGGTGCATTGCTCTGGGTCAGTGTGAGGTGTGCTTTGAGATTGTTGGCAGCTCAACTGGGCAAGCACGCCTATCCATTGTTGTGGCTCGGAGGACACAAAGCTTACTGCTAGCTAAGTTTTGTAGCTCCCGGGCTACATCAGCAGCCGCTCTCAGCAGTCGCCTCGTTGAGCGCTAAACCACGCATGCATCAGCCCCGCCTGAAAGAACTGCACAGGCACCTCAAATCCTGCTGATGCTATCAAGTCTGCAACCTGGTGCGCGGGCAAAATGGCTACGTCCTTGGCGTAAGCGGCGCGGGCGCGCTCGATTGCCTCTTGAGGCACGTCCGAGGAGGACATCAGTTTCAGCCAGCCGCGCAGCAGCGTCTGATAAGCTGGGGAGTTGGTATCGGCCGCCAGGTCGGCGTTTGCCAGCAGGCCGCCGGGCTTGAGCCGCCGAGCAATGTCGTGGAAGAAGGCGGTGCGGGCTGACGGGTCGGTGAGGAACTGGGAGACCAGCAAGCAGGTAGCCCCATCGTAGCGCGGTTCGGTGGCCAAGGTCTCGAGATAGCCCTGGTGGAAGCTGCAGCGCGAGAGGAAGCCGTCTTGTGTCGCCCGCAGGCGGCAAACATCGAGCATGGCGCCCGAGGGATCCAGGGCGGTGAACTGCCAGTGGGGAAAGCGGCCAGCCAGGTAGGCCATTTCCACCCCGGTGCCGGCGCCAACGCAGAGTATTCGGGCGTTCTCCGGCAAGCCACTGAAAAGAGCATCGAGCAGCAAATGCAAACAGTCGCGAATGGGTGTCATACCCGCCCATTGCTGGTCGTAGTTGGCGGCCTGTTGGTCGAACAAGGCCTTGAGTTCTTCATTGCGCATGGGACGCCTGCTCTCTGTTTGGTAGGACCCGCGGCGGTGATCGCGGCGACTCTTTCAGTATCCCACTGCTGTCAAGACCTGCCTCAGACGCACTACGTTAATAATCAAAAAGACCGTAACATCCGCCCCAACAACTCCATCGCCTGCTCACTTTCTGCCCCCCAAGGATGCCCATAGTTCAACCGCGCACAATGCCGAAAATCCTGGCTGGCGGAGAAGATGGGGCCGGGTGCGAGGCTGATGCCCTGGGCCAGAGCGAGCTTGAACAGCTGTAGCGAATCGACGTTGCCTGGAAATTCAAACCAGAGAAAGTAGCCGCCTGAGGGGCGGGTTACGCGAGTGCCTTGGGGAAAGTGTCGCGCTGCGGAGGCGAGCATGGCGTCCTGTTGGGTTTCCAGGGCATAGCGCAGTTTGCGTAGATGGCGATCGTAGTTGCCGTGTTGCAGGTAGTCGGCGATGGCGGTCTGCGCGGGTACTGAGGGTGAGAGGGTGGTCATCAGTTTGAGACGCGCTATACGTTCGGCGTAGCGACCACCGGCAACCCAGCCGACGCGATAGCCGGGTGCCAGGCTTTTGGAGAAGGACCCGCAGTGCATCACCAGGCCTTGGGTATCCAGACTCTTGATCGGCTTGGGCGGCCGTTCGCCGTAGTAGAGTTCGGCGTATACGTCGTCTTCAATCAACGGTACCTGATGCTCGCATAGCAGGTTGTAGAGTTCCTGTTTGCGGCTGTCATTGAGGCTGGCGCCGACGGGATTCTGAAGGCTGCTCATAAACCAGCAGGCCTTGATCGGCAAGCTGGCCAGGCGTTCACGCAGTGTTTTCAGATCGACCCCGTCACGCGGGTGTACGGGAATCTCCACCGCTTTGAGCTGTAGTCGCTCCAGCACCTGCAGGCAGGCGTAGAAGGCGGGTGATTCGATAGCAACCAGGTCGCCAGCCTGGGTGACGCTTTGCAGTGACAGGTTGAGTGCCTCAAGGGCGCCGTTGGTGACAACCAGTTCTTCCATCGGCAGCATGACGCCGCTGACCATGTAGCGCAGGGCAATCTGGCGCATCAGGTCGGGGTTGCCAGCGGTCATGTCGGCAATGATGTCGTGCGGCGACAGTTTGCGCAGGCTTTGCGTCATCGAGCGCGCCAGGCGCGCTAGGGGAAACAGGTCAGGGCTGGGGAAAGCCGAGCCGAAGGGTACCGTGTGCGGATTCTTCAGCGAACCGAGCACGGAAAACACCAGCTCACTGACGTCCACATCCGTGGTCTCCTGAGCCGAGAGATCCAATCTGGGCTCCGGTGTGGGTAGGCCTGCCAAGGCACGAACAAAATAGCCTGAGCGCGCACGGGCCTGAATCAGGCCTCTATCCTCAAGCAAATAATAGGCTTGAAACACCGTGGATGGGCTGACGCCATACGTTTTGCTGGCATGGCGAATCGATGGAATCTTTTCACCCGGAGTAAGGATACCGTTGCGAATCAGTTCGGCAATATCGTCAGCCAGTCTTTCATAGCGTTTCATTGGTACTTCTCGATTTAGCGTACTACAGCCTTTAGCGTCTGACTGGCGCCAGGAAGGTGGAGTCGGTAACGACTGCCTTGGCATCGTTAGCCACAGCCGACAGAACGAAGCTTATCTCTTTTCTAGGGTCAGGCCATTGCTCACCGTCCCAGACCACGCTGACCGGTAGGTCGAGAATGTCTTCGGCATCCAGGTCGAGCATATCTGGTGACACCAGGCGAAAACCTGCCGGCGCGTCCAGGCTAATCTGATAGCGTCCAGGCTGCTGGCGCTTGTTGATGACTTTCAAACTGTACGCATTTTCCACTTGGCCCGCGCCATTCTGACGAAACAGGTTGCGGTCGCGGGTGACATCGATGGACATCAGCGGGCGCTCTACAAGGGCGACGATAAACAGCCCGATCATGACCGCCAATACGCCGGCATAGCCGACTAAACGGGGCCTCAGCCAGTGAGTTTTGCCACCCTCCAGGGCGCTTTCCGAGGTGTAGCGAACCAGCCCGCGCTCGTAACCCATTTTGTCCATCACGCTGTCGCAGGCATCAATGCAGGCGGCGCAGCCAATACATTCGAATTGCAAGCCATTGCGGATGTCGATGCCGGTTGGGCATACCTGTACGCAGAGTGTGCAATCGATGCAGTCGCCAAGCCCCTGCGCGGTGGGGTTGCTGCCTTTGCGCCGTGGGCCGCGCTGTTCTCCACGCTCGGGGTCGTAGGAAATGACCAGCGTATCGCGGTCAAACATGACGCTCTGAAAGCGCCCGTAGGGGCACATGTCGCGGCACACCTTCTCGCGCAACCAGCCGGCATTGATGTAGGTGGCAGCGGTGAAGAAGAACAGCCAGAACGCCGCTTGCGAGCCCAGGTCCAGCGTCACCAGATTATGTGTCAGCTCGCGTACTGGGGTGAAATATCCGACAAAGGTGAGTGAGGTGAGCAGGCTGACGCTTAGCCAAATGGCGTGTTTGGCACCACGGCGCAGGATCTTGTTGGCTGACCAGGGCGCGGCGTCCAGCCTCACACGCTGATGACGGTCGCCTTCGGTGACTTTCTCCGCCCACATAAAGACCCAGGTCCATACGCTCTGCGGGCAGGTGTAGCCGCACCAGATGCGCCCGGCAGCGACGGTGATGAAGAACAGTCCGAAGGCGGCAATAATCAGAATGGCCGAGAGCAGAATCAGGTCCTGCGGCCAGAAGGTCGCGCCGAAGATATGGAATTTACGATTGACCAGATCCCAGAGCACGGCCTGACGCTGATTCCAGGTCAGCCAGACGGTACCAAAAAACAGTGCAAAGAGTGCACCTGCGCCGAGTAGCCGGAAAAGCCGATAGCGGCCACTGAAGGCTTTGGTGTGGATAGGTCCACCGGAGCCGGCAGGGGTGTTGCGCACGGCGGCGGCATCGATGATCTTGGCGGGAATTTTCTCGCTCATGCTGGTACCCCATCATTCGTTATCAGGCTGATGCGGATGATGAGCAGTCCTGCTGATACGAAACAGGCTCAGATTTTGGAATAAAAACCATATCAGGCGTGGCATGAGGTCGCAGGCATGGTTGTATGGAAGGCGAAAAAACTTCGCTGCATAGCTGCTTTCGATGGGTCGGTACGTGGCATCTGATATGGTTTTGTCGGCCTAATCTGAGCCTGTTTAGGTGTCAGCGAAAACGTCATAGTGCGCCTTCGAATCAGCTGTAGCAGGAGGCGATGAGCGCATGTACCACTATGATGACTACGACCGGGCCCTGGTGCGCGAGCGGGTTGCCCAGTTTCGTGACCAGGTCGAGCGCCGTCTGAGTGGTGAGCTGACAGAGGAAGAGTTCCTACCACTACGATTGCAGAATGGCCTCTACCTGCAGCGTCACGCCTATATGCTGCGGGTCGCGATACCCTATGGCACTCTATCGGCAGACCAGTTGCGCGCACTGGCTCATGTTGCCAGCGAGTTCGACCGGGGCTACGGCCACTTCACTACGCGGCAGAATATCCAGTTCAATTGGGTTGAGCTGGAGCAGGTGCCGGACATTCTAGAATGGCTGGCCGAGCATGACATGCATGCCATTCAGACCTCGGGCAACTGTGTGCGCAATATCACTACCGAGGCCTTTGCCGGGGTGGCCGCCGATGAGTGGCTGGACCCGCGCCCGCTGGCAGAAATTCTCCGGCAGTGGTCGACCGTCAATCCTGAATTCCTGTTTCTGCCGCGCAAATTCAAGATCGCGCTGAATGCCTCGGCTGAAGACCGTGCTGCTATTCAGGTGCACGACATCGGTCTATACGTCTATCGGCAGCAGGAGGAGTTGAAACTGCGCGTCATGGTCGGTGGCGGGCTTGGGCGTACGCCGATCATTGCCAAACAACTGCGTGATGACCTGCGCTGGGAGGATGTACTGTCCTACGTCGAGGCGATCTTACGGGTGTATAACCGCCACGGTCGGCGTGACAACAAGTACAAGGCGCGGATCAAGATACTGGTCAAGGCGCTTGGCATCGACGCCTTTGCGGCGGAAGTGGAGCGCGAATGGGAACAGATCAAGGACGGCCCAGCACGTCTGACGCTGGCCGAGTATGAACGGGTCGCCGAATCCTTCCAGCGCCCGGCCTATGCCCCGCTGGCAGACGTCGATCTGGAGCACGGTGCCCGGTTGAGTCAGGAGCCGGCTTTTGCCCGCTGGGTCGAGCGCAACGTGATGGCGCACAAGGTGCCGGGCTACAGCAACGTGGTGCTCTCGACCAAGCCTGGCCTTGCCGCGCCGCCAGGTGATGTGACGGCCGAACAGATGCGCCTGATCGCCGACTGGTCGGAGCGCTACGGTTGCGGCGAGATACGGGTCGCGCACGAGCAGAACCTGGTATTACCGGATGTACCGCGCACCTCTCTGTTTGCCCTCTGGCGCGAAGCCCTCGATGCCGGGCTGGCTACCGCCAATATCGGCCTGTTGACTGATGTGATTGCCTGTCCGGGTGGTGACTTCTGTGCACTGGCCAATGCGCGTTCGATCCCCGTTGCCCAGGCGATTCAGGACCGCTTCGAACGACTGGATTATCTGCATGACCTGGGATCACTGAGCCTGAACATTTCCGGCTGCATGAACGCCTGCGGCCATCACCATATAGGCAACATCGGTATTCTTGGGGTCGATAAGAACGGTAGCGAGTGGTACCAGTTGACCCTGGGCGGCAGTCAGGGCCAGCAGGCCGCATTGGGCAAGGTGATCGGACCGGCCTTCGCCGCCGAGGAAGTACCCGAGGTGATCGAGCGTATTACCCAAGTGTATCTGCAGCAGCGGGAGGGCGATGAGAACTTCCTGGATACGGTCAATCGTGCAGGCTTGGAGCCCTTTCGTGCTGGGGTGTATCGCGGCGAGGAGGTAGCATCATGATCAACCTGATTCGGCTGCAGCAGGACGGGGCGCAGATCATCGCGGACGACCCCTGGCAACTGATGCGCAATGACGAAGGTCCCCTGGTGACCAAGGCGATTCTACCTGTGCAGTGCTGGGCGCAGTGCCAGAGCGATGCTGTGCTGCAGGGGCGTGAGGTGAGCAGCCAGGGCGTGCTCTTGCAACCGGATGACGAGCCCGACGCGCTGTTGGACTGGTTGCCTGTGTTACCCCTGATCGCGATCGATTTTCCCAGCTTCCGCGATGGTCGCGGCTACAGCCAGGCCTATTTGCTGCGTACTCGGTTTGGCTGGCAGGGCGAGCTGCGCGCCGTGGGTGATGTGCTGCGCGATCAGCTATCGCATATGCGGCAATGCGGTTTCGACAGTTTTGCTGTGCGTGAGGACAAATCGGTAGAAGATGCGCTCAAGGGGCTGCAGGGATTGAGTGTGCTGTATGGCCGTTCGGTGATTGAGCCACTCCCCCTGTTTCGCCGCAGATAATCCTGCTGTCCGAAACAGGGGGAGCGCCGTGGGGCAAGCAGTTTTCGTGCACGTCAGACCAGGCGTTTCTGAAAAAAGTACCTCTGATGACCCGGCGGAAAATCATCAAGCTGACCGAACCGGGTAAAGCCGTGTTTCGGATAGAACTCGGGAGCCTGGAAGTCGAAGGTGTCGAGCCAGATGCCGACGCAGCCTTTTTCGCGTGCCAGCTCTTCGGCCATGTTGAGCAACTTCGAGCCTGTACCCTGCCCTCTGGTTTGCTCAGGTACGGCCAATAACTCGATGAACAGCCAACGGTAGAAAATGCCACCATAAAGGCCGCCAAGGATTTCGTCGGTATGCTCATCGCGGACCAGCAGGGCAACTTTCTCTGGTTGGGGGTCACCCGCTTGCGCAACATTGTAAGTGTGTAGGGGGCGGAGGATAGCTGAGTACTCAGCTTCTCCTGGGTTTACCGCTATCTCGATACGTGTGCTCATTCGCTAGCCTTGTGGATATAGTCACTCATGTGAACAGGTTAGGCATGGATAGCTTGGGCCGTCGATCACCGCGACCGGCTTTAAGCCGTGATTTGCTTAACGTGTAGTTTAACGCACTGTCAGGCTGGAATGACTCGGGCTGACGGTGCGGACTGGCGCCGCACCAGACGCTGGTCATGCAGCAGCACCAGGCAGGCGAGTATGCCGAACGCGGCACCTACTGCGCATGTTGCGACCCAGCCGCCATGGCTCCAGGCCAGCGCACCCAGTGCCGAACCACTGGCGGCGCCGGTGAAATAAGCGGTCATATACACGGCGTTGACCCGTGCCCGGGCCTGCGGAGCCAGTTGGTAGATGACGCTCTGATTGCTGACATGCACCGCTGGCAGGGCCACATCCAACAGCAACAGCGCCAGCAGGAACCAGTACAGATTGCCGTCACCAAGATAAAGCCCAAGCCAACTGAGCAGCAACAGGCCCAGTGCGCCGGAACTAACGACCTGTCCCCGGCCTCTATCGGCCAGCCGCCCTGCCAGATTGGCGGTCATCACACCGGCAATACCGAGCAGACCAACCAGCCCTATCTGGCTGTCGCTGAGGCCATAACCCGGCCCGGAAAGCAGCAGCGCCATGGTCGAGAACAGCACGCTGACCGAGCCAAATACCAGACCGCCAAGCACCGCCCGGCTGCGCAGCCGGGGATGGGCGATGAGCAATTGTACCAACGAGCGCAGGGTGGCCGCGTAGCTGGCCGGGTGAGCATTGCGCGCTCGTGGCAGTACTAGCCAGAGGGCTCCAGCGAGCAACAACATAAGCACGGCGGTAAGGCGATATACAGTGCTCCAGCCGTCCACCTCCGAGAGCAGGCCCGCAGCAGTGCGCGCTAGCAGAATGCCGGCAAGCAGACCACTCATTACCAAACCAACCGCGCGACCGCTACGCGCCGGATCGGAAAGGTTCGCGGCCATGGGCACCAGGATCTGTGCGGCGACCGAAAAGAAGCCGGTGATCAGAGTGCCAACCAGCAGCATGCTGAAGTTCTCTGCGTAGCCACTCAGTAATAGGCCCAGGGCGGCGGTCAGCATCAGGCCGACCACAAGCCCGCGTTGCTCCAGTTTGTCGCCCAGCGGCACCAAAAACAGCAGGCCGACGGCGTAGGCCACTTGCGATAGGGTTACGGTCAATGCCGCTAACCCCTCGCTGATGCCGAGCGCCAAGGCAATGGAGTTCAGTAGTGGCTGGTTGAAGTAGTTGGCCCCGGCACATAACCCGGTGGCCGCTGCCATCATTAACAGCACCCCGGTGGACAGGTATTGACTGGCGGCGTTTGCCCCGGTGGTTTCGCTGCGGAGCTGCGTCATGCCGGCATCACTTCACGCGCGGCGAGACTGGCGACGGCATCGATCTCGATAAGCATGCCGTCCAGAGCCAGACGAGGTACGGGTATCAGGGTGCAGGCGGGGGTCGGACGGCCGGCCCAGGCCTCATTGATGGTCTGGCTGATTAGCCTCAGGCGCTGCTCATTATGACCCACAACCAGAATGGTCAACCGCGCGACGTCCTGCAGTCCTGCCTCTGCCGCCGTCAGCGCGGTAACCAGGTTGGCCAGCGATTGCCGCAGTTGAAGCTCAAACTCAGCGGCTAGAACGCCATTGGCATCTTCACCCCCTTGCCCCGAAACAAACACCCAAGAACTCTGCCCGGGCGTCAGTACTACATGTGAGTAGCCGTTGGGGGTGGGGTCATAAAGCCCGGCAGGGTTTAACATGGTCAGTTGGCTGGCGTTGGTTTGCTGCTGCATGGGGTGCTCCGTGGTCGTTGTGAGAAAGCCGCGAGAACTTTAATATCTCAACATAACTTGAGGTCAAGGGCTTTTTCGGAGGTAAATATGCGACAAGTCAGGGAGTCGGATTCCGGCACACTCAAAGGGACCAGTCTAGGTATTGGAGAGGTGGCACTGCGCAGTGGTTTGACGGTATCTACCTTGCACTTCTACGAATCCAGAGGCTTGATCAAGGCATTTCGCAGTGCGGGTAATCAGCGCCGGTATCCGCGCTCCATACTGCGGCGGCTGGCGGTAATCAAGGTGGCTCAGAAGGTGGGCGTACCTTTGGCTGACATTGCCGAGGCGCTGCAGGCACTGCCTTCCGAGCGCACTCCGGGGGTACGGGACTGGCGACGTCTCTCGCGACACTGGAAGCAATCACTCGATGAACGTATTCATGCACTGACCCAGCTACGCGATCAGCTCGATGGCTGCATTGGCTGCGGTTGCCTGTCACTCAAAGCCTGCCCGCTGCGCAATCCAGAGGACGACCTGGCCGATGACGGGCCCGGGCCGCACTTCCGTGACTAGCGTCCGGGGCTCCGTTGATGTTGTGCTCAATGGGATTCGATCAATATCCTGACTTGATGACATCAATGCCTTTGCGCAAGACTTCCGCCCAGGCATGTTTAATGGATGTGTCGAAACTACTATCGTGCTGCTCAATGGTCAGCAGCAGTGACTCTAGCCAAAGTTCGTACAAGTGTGGCTGTACATCCAATTTGCCACGCGAATGCGACTCGGCCAGGGCTTTGAGCTTGGTTGGCGGCAAACCCCGGGAGTACAGGACCAGGTTGAGGATGCCCTGGCGCAGCAGCTGTTTCTGCGCAGGCATGTTTGTATTGACGAACTTCTCCCGAACCTCCTCTGAGGAGTCCAGAAAGCGTTGGTAGAAGTCATCAAAAAAACTAGCGGAAGCACAGCAGCGGCCGTAGCTCTGCATGACGATTTCATCGGATCTCAAACGACTCTCCTCAAATGATGGATGCATGGTCTCTGCCCCGTCGTGGCGCTTCGTCCAAATCGCGGTGCGATTTGCCGGACGAGGAGGTCTCGTCTGCCGTTGTGTACTTCAATCAAACGAAAAGGCCCAGCATATGCTGGGCCTTTTCGTTTGATTGGTGCACCCGACTGGATTCGAACCAGTGACCACTGCCTTCGGAGGGCAGTACTCTATCCAGCTGAGCTACGGGTGCGTTACAGGGGCGCAATAATACGCATTGATTGGGTCGGCGTCCATGCCCTGCGTGCAGGTGGGAGTATTTCTGGGGCTGCGACCTGATGTCGCCGGTTACAGTTGCTATTTTGTTGGCTGCGGGTTTACCGGTATACTCGCTCGCACTATACGGGTATAGCCATCAAGCCCGACGGATTAGCCATGATGAGGATGTTTAAGTGATGACTGCGAAAAGAATCCTGGTTGCCTGTGCAGCTACGCTTGTTCTGGTGGCTGGCGGTGCGTTTGCAAATACGATCCATGACGCCATTGCTGAGCGTCTCAAGCCGGTCGGTACTGTTTGCATGGCGGGTGATCCCTGCGCTGAAGAAGTAGGTGTTGTGGCTTCTGCCGGTGGTGAAGGTGGAGCGCGTTCGGGTGAGGCGGTTTATGGTCAATACTGCACGGCTTGCCACGGCTCAGGCATTTTGCAAGCGCCTAAAACCGGTGATGCCGCTGCCTGGGAAGCGCGTTTGGCCGCTGCCGGTAGCCTGGATGCCTTGACCCAGTCAGCTATTGCTGGCGTTGGTGCGATGCCACCCAAAGGTACCTGTGCTGATTGCACCGATGAAGAAATTCTGGCTTCCATTCAGCATATGTCTGGCCTGGAATAACCTCAGCGCTGCATGAAAAGCCACCCGAGGGTGGCTTTTTTGTGGGCGGGATTCAGCTTTTTGGGCCGAGCATGCCGCGAATGTCTGATAACGCCGAATTGCCCCTGGCCTGTTTCTGCTCTGGCGGCGCATCGTCGGTGCCTTCCCATTCCAGGTCTTCGCTGGGCAGCTCGTCAAGAAAGCGGCTGGGCAGGCAGTCAATCACTTCGCCAAACTGCCGGCGCCGCGCTGCGTAGGTGAAGGTCAGCGTACGTTTGGCGCGGGTGATGCCAACATAGGCCAGCCGCCGTTCCTCTTCTACGCTGTCGGCTTCGATGCTCGAGCGGTGCGGGAGAATCTCTTCTTCCATGCCGATGATAAATACGTGCGGGTATTCCAGGCCCTTGGATGCGTGCATGGTC
The DNA here is from genome assembly GCF_000410875.1 of Halopseudomonas pelagia CL-AP6. Lineage (GTDB taxonomy): Bacteria > Pseudomonadota > Gammaproteobacteria > Pseudomonadales > Pseudomonadaceae > Halopseudomonas > Halopseudomonas pelagia. Next base: position 66,199 of record NZ_AROI01000023.1, on the reverse strand, counting down.
ATGAGCTGCACGCGGTCGGTGTCTTCCTCTTCCTCGTGGCGCTCGAGCATGTCGCGCAGCACCAGTTTGGCGATGGCGTCTTCGATATCGGTCTTGCCGGTTTCATCGCGCTCTATGGTGTTTTTCAACGCTTCAACCAGAACCCAGACATTGCCCATGCGCTTTGCGGCGACGTCATCGCTGGAGCAGTTCTGGCGTAGCCAGTTTTCGTAGTCCAGATCGGTGACCATGCTGCGCACGGCCTCAATGGGATCGCCCTGGGTACACTGTTTACGCACATTGTCGAGCCAGTGGCCAAAGCGCTGCAGGCGTTCGCAGTAGCGCGGCTCCAACTGCTCGGCCAGGCCTAGTTCGCTACAGGCTTTATATAGGCTGATCTGTCGGGTGGTGGCGTAGGTGCCGAGTTTTTCCAGCGTGGCTGGGCCAATTTCCCGGCGCGGCACGTTGATCACTCGCAGCAGGGCGTTGTCGTCGTCCGGATTGACCAGCAATCGGAAGTAAGCCATCACATCCTTGACCTCCTGGCGGGCGAAGAAGCTGGTGCCGCCGGACAGGTGATAGGGGATCTGATGATGCTGCAGCTTGAGCTCGAGCAGGCGGGATTGATGGTTGCCGCGGTAGAGAATGGCAAAGTCCTTCCAGTCACGCTTGTGCTTCAAGTGTTGGGTCTGAATGTCGGTAGCGACCCGTTCGCATTCCATTTCTTCATTGCGGCAGCGGATCACGCGAATCGGTTCACCGTAGCCCAGTTCACTCCACAATTGCTTCTCGAACACGTGCGGATTGTTGGCGATCAGGGTATTGGCGGCCTTGAGGATACGGCTGGTCGAGCGGTAATTCTGTTCGAGCATGACCACTTTCAGCGCCGGAAAGTCTTCCTTGAGCTGTGCCAGGTTCTCCGGGCGGGCGCCACGCCAGGCGTAGATCGACTGATCGTCATCGCCGACCACGGTAAAGCGCGCCTGATTGCCTACCAGCATCTTGACCAGCAGATATTGGCTGGCGTTAGTGTCCTGGTATTCGTCTACCAGCATGTAGCGGATGCGGAACTGCCATTTTTCCAGGATATCGGGATGCTCGCGGAACAGGGTTACCGGAACCAGGATCAGGTCGTCGAAATCCACCGCGTTGTAGGCTTTGAGCGTGCGGTTGTAGTGCATATACACGCTGGCCGCAGTTTGTTCCTGCGGCGTCTTGGCCTGGGCCAGCGCCTGGTCGGGCATGATCAGGTCGTTCTTCCAGCTGGAAATCTGTGACTGGATGCCCTCGGTGCCGTCGTCGGCGCCATAGTCGCGGTGCATCAAGTCGGTGATCAGCGCTTGCGCATCTTGCTGATCGAAGATTGAGAAGCCTGGCTTGTACCCAAGGCGCTGGTGTTCCTTGCGGATGATGTTCAGCCCCAGATTGTGGAAGGTCGAGACTGTCAGGCCGCGCGCGTCTTTGCCTTTGATTAGCATGCTGACACGCTCTTTCATCTCGCGTGCGGCTTTATTGGTGAAGGTCACCGCGACGATGTTCTGCGCCTTGAAGCCGCATTCGCGCACCAGATAGGCGATCTTGCGGGTGATCACGCTGGTCTTGCCACTGCCGGCACCGGCGAGCACTAGCAGCGGCCCACTGATGTCATTGACGGCTTCCTGCTGACGCGGGTTAAGGCTGGCCACCGGCGGTTTTCTCCTCGATTGTGGGGCTAAATGACGTTAAATCGGACTGCATATAGGATATTTGGCTAAAAAGCGCCTTGGTTATTGCTCATTTTTTAGATATAACCTACTTTATAAATACGATCTATATAGCTAATTTATATGGATCATTCGGAGAAACGAGTTTGGCTTCTGAGCGTCAATTGCTGCGTATTGTGCTGCTTGACACCGATCCTGGCGCGTCGGTGCAGCTGTGCCGTCGTCTCATGTCGCTCAGATCCAATCCGTACGAGCTGGTTCGGGCCGATAGCTGGTCTGCGGCTCGGCAACTGCTGGCTGAGGGCGACGTCAAAGCCATATTGGCGCGCCCCGCCTTCCTGCTTCAGGACTGGGAAGCGCCGGTGCCGGTGATTCATTTGGCCAGCGAGCCAGAATTTGATCAGAACCTGCATCAGGTAGATGACAGTATCTGGGACCAGGCCAGTGCCGGCGAACTGATCCGCTGCCTTAAATACGCTATCGAGCGGCATGATCTGCAAACGGCTATCAACCATGCCTCCAGTTACGATGCCCTGACCGGCGTCTGCAACCGGCAAATGGTGCAGGACCGGCTTACACTGGGTATGCGCCGCGCTCTACGCACCAACCAGCCGCTGGCAGTGCTGTTTATCGATCTGGATAACTTCCGCCATGTTAACGATACGCTGGGTCACGGTGCCGGCGACGTCATCATACAGGAAGTGGTTACCCGGCTGCGCCGGGTTTTGCGCAATACCGACACCGTCGGGCGCATGGGCGGCGATGAATTCGCAGTGATCGTCGAGGATTACGCCCGCGCCAGCAATCTGTTACAGATTGCGCAAAAACTGACCAGTGAAATGGCTGAGCCGTTTTTTGTTGAAAGCGAGAGTTTGCTGCTGGGCTGCAGTATCGGCATCGCTACTTACCCAGAGGCTGGGCAAACCGTTGATAGCCTGATGCTGCACGCCAATATGGCGATGTTGCAGGCCAAGGGGCAGCGCGGCTGTAACTACCATTTTTACGATGACCGCATCAATCTGCAGGCCAATAACCTGATCGAGTTCGAAACGGCGCTGCGCCAGGCGCTGCGGCGTAACCAGTTCGAGCTGCATTATCAACCACGGGTCAACTTGAGCACTGGCAAGATCGTCGGGCTGGAAGGGCTGATCCGCTGGCGGCATCCTGAGCGCGGCTTGCTGGGCCCCAACGAATTTATTCCGCTGGCGGAGGAAACCGGGTTAATCGTGCCGATGGGTTACTGGGTAATTGCCCGCGCCTGTCACGACCTGGCTCAACTGCAGCGGCGCAAGATGCCGCCGATTCACATCGCGGTAAATGTGTCTTTTCGGCAGTTCCAGGACAGCCAACTGTTACCCACGGTCAAACGGCTGCTGGAAAAAACCAGTATCGATCCGCGCTGGCTGGAGTTTGAGCTGACCGAGACAGCGGTGATGCAAAATCCTGATCAGGTCCTGATGACCATGCAGGGTATGGCAGGCTTGGGTGTGCGTTTCTCGCTGGATGATTTCGGTACCGGCTTTTCCTCTTTTATGCATTTGCAGCGTTTGCCGATTGATCTGTTGAAGATCGATCGCAGCTTTGTTAAAGGCATTGATGCGGCGGGCTCTGACCGCCAGTTGGTCAATGCCATGATCGACCTGGGCCATAGCCTGGACCTGGAAGTGGTCGCGGAGGGTGTCGAGCAGCGTCAGCAGCTTAACGCGCTGCGGCAGATGGGTTGTGATCAGGTGCAGGGCTTCTTTATCAGCCCTGCAATGCCGTTCGAAGAGCTCTGCTACTTCCTCGATGCCTACCGCATGGGCCGAGAAGACCAGAAGGTCATTAGCGGAAACCTCTGATCTGTGTTGTTGGTCTACTCAACCCAATAAGCGCCGGTCCAACTGCCGATATTGTAGCGCCTCTGCCAAGTGCTGACGGCTGATCGAGCTCTCTCCGGCCAGATCCGCCAGTGTGCGGCCCACCTTCAGCACTTTGTGACTGGCCCTGCGTGACAGCCCCAGACGCTCGATAGCCTGCTCCAGCCATTGCCCATCTGCGTCGCTCAGTTGGCAGTGGTCTCGCAAACCGGCCAGATCCAGATGCGCGTTCAGGCAGGTCTGGCGGGCCAGTTGACGTGCTCTTGCCATGCTTACCTGCTTTGCTGCGCTGCTGCTATCGAGGTCGCCCTGGGTCTGGCCGGCGAGGCTGAAAGGTTCGTTATGCATGGCCAGGTGCAGGTCTATACGGTCGAGCAAGGGGCCGGAGAGTTTGCTGCGGTAGCGTTGCACCTGCTCTGGCGAACAGCGGCAACGCCCGGATGCGTCACCCTGGTAACCGCATGGGCAGGGGTTCATTGCGGCTATTAATTGAAAGCGTGCGGGAAAACTCAACTGCTCGCGCGCTCTGGCGATATGAATCACCCCGGATTCCATCGGCTCGCGCAGCATCTCCAATACCTTGCGGTCGAATTCCGGTAGTTCATCCAGAAACAGTACGCCCTGATGCGCCTGGCTTATCTCGCCGGGCCGGGGTTGGCTGCCGCCGCCAACCAATGCGGCAGCGGATGCACCATGATGGGGCGAGCGAAACGGCCGCACTGGCCAGGCTTGCAGCGGCTCGCTGCCACAGACCGATTGAATGGCGGCAACTTCCAAGGCTTCATGTTCGGTCAGCGCCGGCAAGATGCCCGGCAGGCGGCTGGCCAGCAGCGTTTTGCCGGTGCCGGGAGGACCAAAAAGCAGCAGATTGTGATTGCCGCTGGCGGCGACGATCAGCGCGCGTTTGGCCTGAGCCTGGCCCTGCACATCGATCAGATCAGCGAGCCCGGTAGCCGCCTGGGGCTGGCTGTCAGTCGGAACCGGTTGCAACTGGCGTTCCCCGCGTAAATGTTCGCACAGCTGCAACAAGTGATCCGCGGCGATAATGCGCACCCCGCGCACCAGCGCCGCTTCGGCAGCATTGGCGCGGGGCAGCAGTAGCGTTCTTTGCTGTTCACGGCAGGCCAGCGCGGCGGGTAACACGCCCTGCACCGGGCGCAGTTCGCCGGACAGCGCCAACTCGCCAAGGCATTCGCAGTGTTCCAGGCTATCGGCGGGTATTTGCCCGCTGGCGGCCAGGAGCCCCAGTGCTATGGCCAGATCAAAGCGTCCGCCCTCTTTGGGCAGATCGGCGGGGGCGAGGTTGATGGTGATGCGTTTGAGGCTGGGAAAATCCAGGTTGGCGTTCTGCAGCGCACTGCGTACACGGTCCTTGCTTTCCTTGACGGCGGTCTCCGGCAGGCCGACCAGTGTCAGGCTGGGCATGCCATTGGCCAGATGCACTTCAACGGTAACAGCTGGCGCTTGTATACCCAGTTTGGCGCGGCTGTGAACAATAGCCAGAGACATGATCGCTCCTTGATCAGCCCGTCTTGGTAGCTCAGACGGACGGGGGTTGAGCGCGTTGCTCCATTTCGGCGACGCGCTTTTCCAGTGCCTCGAGCCTTTCGCGGGTGCGTTGCAGTACCACTTGCTGGGTCTCGAACTCATCGCGGCTGACCACGTCGAGTTTCGCCAGAGCACTTTGCAGAAGGCTTTTGAGGTGTTTTTCCATGTCCGGCGCAGGCAAGCCTTTTTCGCTCATCAGCAGGCGTGTGGCCTGGCTGCTTACCGCACCAATCAAGACTTTATGCAACATGACTGTACAACCTGTTAGCTGGCGATGAGGCCGCTCCAGGAGCGGTCCGGTTTGTGATTGCTGAGTCTAACATCCCGGTGTCTTCGCGTGCCATTTCCGCGCGCCTTGGATTTATGCCCGATATAAGGACGTCGCAAAAGCTAGGCGCACCAATACGGTGCGCTGATAAAAGCGAATGGCCAGGGTATGGCATGGGTTTCAGGCTTAACTGATTGAAATATAGCGATAAATGAAAACTGGCAGGCTTTCTGCAACGCACTTTACAGCTGAATTGGGCGGAGTAACCTTTTCGCGCATTCCGCCTCTGAGCAGCATGACTTTGCAAAAAGCCATCCAAGGAGCATAAGAAGATGAAGCAGTTGATAAAGGCTATGACAGCCGTTGCCCTGCCGGAGTGTGCTGCCGGTGCGGACGACTGCAACAACATCTGTGCATTGTCCGTTTCTAAAAGCCTCTAACTCGGCATAGACTGGTCCTGTCCCCCAGGGCAGTCCATCAATCGGGAGAAACAAAATGAAATTAGTAACGGCTGTTATCAAGCCTTTTAAATTGGACGACGTGCGTGAAGCACTCTCCGAAATCGGCGTTCAGGGCATCACCGTGACAGAGGTCAAGGGTTTTGGCCGGCAGAAGGGTCACACCGAGCTGTATCGCGGCGCAGAGTATGTAGTGGATTTTCTGCCCAAGGTGAAGATCGACGTGGCCATTGGTGACGACATGCTGGATCGCGTCATTGAATCCATTACCAAGGCGGCCAACACCGGCAAGATCGGCGATGGCAAAATCTTCGTGGTCAACCTGGAACAGGCTGTCCGAATCCGTACCGGCGAGACGGGCACAGACGCAGTCTGAGCAGTCACCTCGTTCACTGAATGCAGTAACTAAGCCTACATGGGGGGCTTATTATGGAAGATATCGTCCAAATCAAGTACGCGCTTGATACGTTCTACTTTCTGATCTGTGGTGCACTGGTCATGTGGATGGCAGCGGGTTTTGCCATGCTCGAGTCCGGTCTGGTTCGCGCCAAGAACACCACTGAAATTCTTACCAAGAACATCACGCTGTATGCCATTGCCAGCGTGATGTACCTGTTGGTCGGTTACTACATCATGTACTCCGGCGACGAGGGCGGCATCATGCCGAACCTGGGTCTGCTGATCGGTAGCGAAAATGCGGTCGAAGACGTGCTGGCAGGCGGCGATGACGCCCCCTACTACTCGGCTCGTGCTGACTTCTTCTTCCAGGTGGTGTTTGTTGCCACGGCGATGTCGATCGTTTCCGGTGCGGTAGCTGAGCGCATGAAGCTATTCGCCTTCCTGACCTTTGCTGTGATCATGACGGGCTTTATTTACCCGATCCAGGGTTACTGGAGCTGGGGCGGCGGGTTCCTGTCGGAAGCTGGTTTCAGTGACTTCGCCGGTTCCGGTATCGTTCACTTGGCAGGCGCCTCTGCGGCTCTGGCTGGCGTGATCATCCTCGGGCCACGTAAGGGCAAGTACGGCTCCAACGGTCAGATCAATGCGATCCCCGGCGCCAACCTGCCGCTGGCCACTCTGGGTACTTTCATCCTGTGGCTGGGCTGGTTCGGCTTCAACGGTGGTTCGCAGTTGATCGTGTCCAACATCGAAGACGCTAACGCAGTGGCTCAGGTGTTCGTCAACACTAACGCCTCTGCTGCCGGTGGTCTGATCGCCGCCCTGATTGTCGCTCGTATTCTGTTTGGCAAGGCTGACCTGACCATGGCGCTGAACGGTGCTCTGGCTGGTCTGGTTGCTATTACAGCTGATCCACTGTCTCCTGGTGGCTTCCAGGCTACTCTGATCGGTGCGGTCGGTGGTGTGCTGGTGGTGTTCTCCATTCTCGGCTTCGACAAGATCAAGATCGACGATCCGGTCGGTGCAATCTCCGTCCACGGTGTGGTGGGTATCTGGGGTGTGCTGGCGGTTCTGCTGACCAACAGCGATGCCACCATCGGCGGCCAGCTGCTGGGCATCATCTCCATCTTCCTTTGGGTGTTCATCACCAGCCTGATTCTCTGGATCATTCTCAAGGCGGTCATGGGCATCCGGGTTACCGAAGAGGAAGAGTACGGCGGTGTGGATCTTTCTGAGTGCGGTATGGAAGCCTACCCCGAGTTCACCAGCAGCAAGAAATAACGCTGACTGAGACTACTCATGCAGTACCCAACAGGGCGCCTTCAGGCGCCCTGTTTCGTTTCAGCGGGTAACCTGGCGCGATGCTCTCACGAGCTAGCCTTAACTCAGGCTAAACTAACCAGAGGGCATGGGGTCTTAGCGGTAACGCAACCTCATGTGGAATGGAGCTGAATATGGTGGATAAGAAAATGCAGGCAGAAACCTACGAGGAACTGATTGAGTGGACCGGTGCACTGCACCGCAATCTGGCTGAACGTCTGGAGCAAGGCATGACCGGGGAGTCAGGTGAAAAGGCCAAATGGTTGCTCGAGTATCTGGCTGATCATGAGCGCAAACTCAATGATGTGGTGAGCAAGATCAAGCAGCACGGGGATGCTGGCGCACTGCACACCTGGTTGTACGAGCATCTGAGTGAAAAGCTGCCAGCCGACAAGCGTCAGACGCTGTCTTTTGTTGGCCTGGGTTTTGAGGAGATCAGCGAAGAGATTTTTGCTATCCACAACCAGTTGATAGAGCTTTACCGTTCTGCTGCAGGGCGCGCTCCAACCCCTGAGGTACGCGAGTTGATGGAAGAATTGTTGGCGCTGGAAGAGCATGAAACGCTGCTTCTAGCCAAGCAGATTGATAGCGTGCGGGCGATGTGATTGCTGCGCTTTGTTTTAGAAAGAAACCGCGCCCAGTATGTTTCGTTTGAGAGCTGCAATCCTGCACCGTTGCAGGGAGAGGCTGCACTCAGATCGGGCGCTATTCTTTTGCTGAGCGGTAGGTCGAGGCCTTATCCAGGCAAGTTATGCCAATAACATGCTGAAATTGTTAAAGATAATTCCTTGGTGTGGAAAGCTGGCACCAAGCGTGCATTAGTATTCTGTGAAACGGGATGAGTCGGCATGACTCATGACGCATCACACAATAGGAGTGGTACCTAGGCGAACTAGGGTTCCGGTCTGACGCAGTCAGATGTCTGGTCCGAGAGTTTTCCGGTTCTCAGGATGAGAGCTACACGGCGGGATAAAAGCCCGGGAGATCGTCATGACGACGCGTCCCCGTGCCTTTTTCTCACCGAGTAGGAGTTGGACCATGACCGCCCCACTGATCCGTTCTATCCGCAAGACCCTGGTTGGCGCCAGTCTGGCTGCCGCCGCATTGATGTCTCCCCTTGCTGCGCAGGCAGATGATTCGCTGACCATAGGTACCGTGGTTTGGGCCGGTTATGGTCCCTTCTATGTTGCCGACAAGCTGGACTTGTATGAACAGTTCGGCCTGGATGTGAATCTGCAGTTTTTCAACGATCCGGCCTTAATTCCCTCGGCTATGGCTAGCCGGGCGGTGGACGGCGGCATGCTGACCTATGACCAGGTCGTAGGCTCGGTCGCAAAGGGGCTCAAGCACCGGGTGGTGATGCCGATCGATTTTTCCGATGGCGGGGACGCGATCGTGGCGGACAAATCCATCACTTCTGTTGCCGACTTCAAGGGTAAGCAAGTGGGCTACAACCCGCTGTCGCCTTCCGACTTCCTGCTTGCCTATGCGCTGCAGGTCAATGGTATGAGTGAAGTGGATATTCGTCCGGTCAACATGACTCCAGAGGCCATCCCCAGTGCCATGGCCTCGGGTAATCTGCCTGTGGGTGTGACCTACGAGCCCAACGTGTCGCAGATCGTGGGGATGGGTCAGGGTGAACGTTTCCATGTGGTCTATTCCTCGAAGGAGGCGCCTGGCCTGATCACCGACGTACTGGTGTTCGACGAGAAAGTCATTGCCAACAACAGCGCTGCCATTACCGCGATGATCAAAGGCTATCAGGCAGGGCTGGAATACATGGCCGCAAACCCCGAGGAGTCCGCCGTCATCATTGGTGAAGTGCTGGGTGTCAGCGGCGAAGAAGCGATCGAGCAGATGGAGGGTGTTTACAACATTCCATTGAGCGAAATGGCGCGGAATTTTGAAGAGTCCGAGTCGACGATGTCGTTCTTCGGTAGTGGCGCGGTCATTGCCGATATTCTGATCAAGAACCAGCAGATCAGTGTAGCACCTGACTTCGCCGATACCTTTGATGCCAGCCTCGTTGAAGCCCTGAACAAATAACCTGGGCCGCATCCTTAAAGCTGCCAACCGGAGGAGCTATGTCTACGTCCAAGCCCGCTTCCAAGCGAAAACCTCTGTTCCGTTATGCCGACGGCACCCTGCCCAATATGCTAGCCATGACCTACAGCTTGGCCGGGTATGTTGTGGGTATAGGTCTGTTGCTTGCCGACGCCTGGCTGCTGAAGGCGGGCGGCACACTGCTGCTTGCTCATGCGATGGTCATCGGCGCTTACTTGATACACGAATTCGCCCACGGCACCATATTCAGCGTGCCGGCGCACAACGCTCGGGCCGGCGTGGTGTTCAGCTGGATGACCGGTGGCTGTTATGCCGCATTCCAGGATCTGCGGCGCAAGCATATGCGCCATCATGTCGACCGTGCCGATGTGCTCACCTTTGACAGCAAGCGCTTCATCAACGCTTTGCCGGCGTGGGTGCGCAAGGCGATATTGGCCTTGGAGTGGGCCTACATTCCCGCCGTCGAGTTGCTGCTGCATGGCTACGTGATTCTGTTGCCGTTCATCAGCAAGAGCGACAAGCAACGCGCCCGTCGTCCCGCTGTCGCCTTGACGATGGCGGTTCGGCTTGCGGCTTTTGCGCTGCTTGGCTGGCTGTCCCCGGTGGCGCTGGTGCTTTACGCGGTGGCCTGGTTGATCATGATTACCGTACTGCGCTTTACCGATGCCTATCAGCACACCTACGACGCGTTCGCAGTGCTTGAGGAAGGGGACATCCCGGCTGACAAGTTGCGTGACCGGGCCTACGAGCAGCAGAACACCTTCAGCAATCTGGTGTCATTGCGCTGGCCGGTACTGAATCTACTGGTGCTCAACTTCAGTTATCACAATGCGCACCACGAGAAGCCGGTGGCGCCCTGGTATCGCTTGCCCGCCTTGCACGCGCAGCTTTACAGCGACGGCTACCGGCAGGTCGTGCCGATGAAGGAGCTGGTCAGCAGCTTTCACCGGCACCGGCTGCGCCGGGTCACCGATGACGACTACGGTCACTTCGGCGAAGGGCCCCAGCGCGCCCAAGGCTTTTACGGCGCCGTGGGCGTGTCGTTTCTGACGGCGGTCTGACCATGCAGACCCTCAATTACAGCAACCAGTGCGTGGTGATAAGCGGTGCCGCCAGCGGTATCGGCAAGGGCCTGGCTCAGGCGTTTGCCAGCCAGGGCGCAGATCTGGTGCTGCTCGATCGCAACGCGGAAGCTCTGCAGGTGGTTGCCCGTCAGCTTGCTGAGCACAGCAGCGCAGCGGCTAACCGGATCAGGTCTTTCTGTGTGGATCTTGCCGATGATGCCGAGGTATTGCGCTGTGCCGATTGGTTGCACGCAGACGGTATGCCCGTGGACGTCTTGATCAACAACGCCGGAATGGAATTGCCTACGCCGCTGATCGACGACCAGCCTATGGCCAATCAGCGCTGGCAGGCCCAGCTCGACAACAATGTGGTGAGCATGGTTCGCCTTACGCGTGCTCTGTTACCGCTGCTGCGCGATGGCGGCAGTGTCATCAATCAGGCCTCGATCTGGGGGCTTAGCGCGGTGGCGGGGTTCTCGGCCTATTGCGCGAGCAAGCACGCGGTAATCGGCCTTACCCGTTCCCTGGCCTGGGAATTAGGCAGTCGGCGTATACGCGTTAACGCGGTTTGCCCAGGTTGGGTCGGCACCGACGCAGCCATGGCCTCGCTGCGGGTAATGGCACAGGCCAGCGGCCGCAGCGAGGAGCAGGAGCTGGCACAGGTTCTTGCCGGGCAGGTGATTCCCGAGCTGCTGACGCCAGCGCAACTAGCCGGCACCTTCCTGTTTCTTGGCAGCCCACTGTCACAGGCGATCACCGGCCAGGCGCTGGTAGTCAGTCATGGCGAGGTGATGCACTGATGATTGATTACCGGCTTGATAACCAGCGCATCCTGATTACCGGAGCGACCACCGGGATTGGCCGGGCTTGCGCCCACCTGCTCGCCGCAAGTGGCGCGCAGGTGTGGATCAACCACCATGAACAAACCGAGCAGGCGGCCGGGCTCGTCGAGCGTATTCGCGCCGACGGCGGCCAGGCCTGGGCTGTCGAGGCCGATGTAACCCAGGCTGATGCGGTGAAGGTGATGTTTGCGCAGGTCTGCGCGGATGGTCCACTCCAGGGGCTGGTGAACAATGCCGGCATCATTCTGGAAAAACCTTTTCTGAACACCGACGAACAGGATTGGCAGCGAGTTATGGCGGTAGATCTGGATGGGGTTTACCGCTGCTGCCGGCATGGCCTCAAGAGTATGCAGGCGGCGGGGACCGGCAGCATCGTCAACGTCAGCTCTGATCTCGGTTTTCTCGGCCGCGAGCATTACGTTGCCTATTGCACCGCCAAGGCCGGGGTTATCGGCTTGACCCGTTCGCTGGCACGTGAGTTCGCGCCGCATATCCGTATAAACGCGGTGGCGCCGGGGCCTATCGAAACACCAATGCTGACAGCGGAAAACATGAGCGCGGACTGGCTGGCCAAAGAGCTTGCCATTCCGGCGCAGCGCTTCGGCAAACCGGAAGAGGTGGCCGCCGCCGTGGCTTTTCTGTTGTCGCCCACAGCGAGTTTTTTTACCGGACAGATACTGGGCCCCAATGGTGGCTCTTGGATGGGCGGCTAATGCTACGCCCTGAACCCATATTGACGAGGAGCACGGCCTGATGAACAACCTGTATATGGATCAGATTAGCTGGGTGGAATACCAGCGGCGCGTCGAGGCTGGCGCAGTGGTGTTTTTGCCCTGCGGAGCCACTGAGCAGCACGGCCCTCACCTGCCGCTGGGCACCGATGCGCTGTTGTCCACCGCGCTCAGTGCGGATGTGGCAGCCCTGGTCGGTGGCATCGTAGCGCCGGCGCTGGCGTACGGTTACAAATCCCAGCCCAAGTGCGGAGGTGGTCAGCATTTTTGTGGCACCACCAGTCTGGATGGCGCCACCCTGACCGCGCTAGTACAGGACGCCGTGCGCGAATTTTCCCGCCACGGCGTGAAGCGCCTGGTATTGGTGTTGGGTCATTATGAGAATCAATGGTTTGTGGCCGAAGGCATCCAGCTTGCCCTGCGTGAGCTGGGCCGCGACTGCGATCTGGAAGTGATGCGTCTAGAACATTGGGACTTCTGCCGCGAGCAAACCTTGGTCGATATCTTCCCCGATGGTTTTCCGGGTTTTGCGCTGGAGCACGCTGCGGTGATCGAAACCTCGCTGATGCTGCACTACCACCCGCAGATGGTCGCTCTGGATAGCATTCCAAATGACCCGCCAGCGGACTTTCCGCCCTACGATATGTATCCGTCTCGCGTGGACTGGGTGCCGCCTTCGGGCGTGCTGTCGTCGGCCAAAGGTTCCACGGCGGAAAAAGGTGCGCGCCTGGCCGGTGACATCGTCGAGGGTATCGCCGCCGCCGTGCGTCACGAATTTGCTCTGGCGCCATGAATATGCGCAGCGGACTGCACCCCGCCCACTGCGCGCTGCTGTTGATCGATATGCAGCGTGACTTCTGCGCGACCGGTGGTTACGCCAGCCAGGCTGGCCTTGATATTCAATGCCTGCGTGCGCCTATCGCAGCCCAGCAGGCGTTGTTATCGGCGGCACGCCGGGCGGGCATGCTGGTAGTACACACCCGTGAGGGGCACCGTCCGGATCTGACCGATCTGCCGGAGTGGAAGCGTCTGCGCGCAGAGCGCAGCGGAGCGCCGATTGGGCAGCAGGGCCCAATGGGCCGGTTGTTGATCCGCGGCGAGTACGGGCACGGTTTGATCGACGAACTGCAGCCACTTGAGTATGAGCCGGTCATCGATAAGCCAGGATACAGTGCCTTCGCCCATACCGACCTCGAATTGCTACTGCGCAATCGTGGCATCAGTTGCCTGCTGCTCGCCGGGGTCACCACTGAGGTCTGCGTCAGCTCGACCCTCCGCGCCGCGATCGATCTGGGGTTCTGGTGCCTGACGGTCAGCGACGCTTGCGCTTCGCCAGATCCAGACCTGCACCGCGCCGCGCTGCGGATGATCGGCGTAGAGGGAGGCATTTTCGGTGAGCAGTGCACCAGCGCAGAGCTGATAGAGCGGTTGGAGGCCTGCGCATGACCGAGGTATTGCAGCTATGGCCGTTGCCCACCGCGACACCGCCGCTCACTTGTGGCCCAACCACTATATGGCCTGCTGGCGGGGTCTTAAACGCTTTCCGGAGTATTACGCATGAATAATGTACCAGACGCCTATTTAGGCGTTTGGCAGCGCACTCTGCTGCGCACTGCCGATGGTATCGAAGATCGCGTCACCCGCGTTTTCTGGCTGCAGACACCCGCGTTGCATGCTGATGTGCGTTTGCCTGATCCTGCACCCACGAGCATTACCCAGCGCATCAGCCAGGCTGGCTTCGCTGGACTTACCGAGGTGCAGGGGGATCGCTGCCAGTGGCACCGGCTGGTGGACTTCCATCCCGATAGCGGCACGGACGTAGGCCTGATGACATTTATTACTCCGGATGAAGTGCAGGAGACGGCGCCGGATGGTAGCTATGTGGAAATCTGGCAGCGCCTACCTGAGTCTATTGGCTCTACTCAGGCCATCTGGCTTGCGGCAGCGGGCGATGCCCCGCGTCAGGGCTGCCTGCTGCTGGCCGGGGATTGCTTTATGTTTGTTGCTGACCGGCCAACGCCGGCACGCAAAGGGTTGTCGCTCGCGGCGCAGATCAATGGTCTGAGCGCTGATCAGGTCGAGCTCATGATGAGCTGTGAATTCTCCTTTGGCCGCATCGCTGGCGCGAAGGTGCCTTGGGAAATAACGCTTTCGACGGTTCCCGGACGAGCCGGGCGCTGCCTGTTACTCGACCCGCCTGAAACCAGCCTTGAGCAATGGCCGGTCGAGAGTCTGGCGACCTTGGGCGGTTACCCGCCGCCGACCGGTTGGCAACGCGCGCCGCTCCCCCTATTGAATCTGCCCGTAGAAGAGGTGACCCCATGAATGCAAAAGTCCCGATTCCGGAACAGAAGCCAGTGGCTGCTGCTCGCGTCAGCCGTCCGCGCTGGTGGGTCATTCGCGGCGACATGAGTGGCCGCACTACCGCTGTGCTGGCAGCCATAGGTCTTGCCGCGCCCTTTCTGGCCTGGTGGCTGTACACGCTGTTGGGCTTTGCCGATCCGCTATTCATGCCCGGCCCCGGCGCGGTAGCTGAACGCTTCTGGCGCTGGTGGGCCACCGAAGGACTGCTGAACGATACCGCGATCAGCGTCTACCGGGTTATGGTTGGGTTTCTGGTCTCGGCCTTGATTGCCTTGCCGTTGGGCTTGTATCTGGGCACCTATCGCCCGGTGCAAGCGACGCTGGAGCCGTTGATCGACTTCATCCGCTATATGCCAGCAGTCGCGTTTATCCCGCTGGTTATGCTCTGGGTGGGGATCGGCGAGAGCTCGAAAATTTTGATCATTTTCATCGGTACTTTTTTCCAGATGGCGTTGATGGCGGCCGAAGACGTGCGCCGGGTGCCCATGACGCAGATCGAAGCAGCGCAGACGATGGGCGCCAGCCGCAGCGAGATCATTCGCCTGGTGATATTGCCCTCTGCTCGCCCGGCATTGCTCGACACCTTGCGCATTACCTGCGGCTGGGCCTGGACATATCTGGTGGTCGCCGAGTTGGTGGCGTCCAACTCCGGGCTGGGCTACGCCATACTGCGCGCTCAGCGTTACATGCACACCGACAAGATTTTTGCCGGCATCCTGCTGATTGGCCTGATTGGTCTACTGACCGATCAGGCGTTCCGCTGGATCGGTCGTCGGGCCTTTCACTGGCAGAAGAGGTAATTCATGGAGCAGCCCTGTATCGCCATCCGGGACGTCGGCAAGGTATTCCGCACCCGGGAGCAAGACATTCAAGCCTTGACCAGCGTCAATCTGGACGTGCGGCCGAACGAATTTATTACCTTCGTTGGGGCCTCCGGTTGCGGCAAATCCACTCTGCTGAGAATCCTCGCCGGCCTTGAGACCCATTCCCATGGCGAGATTTTGCTGCATGACCAGCCCATCGACGGGCCAGGCGTAGACCGCGCGATGGTTTTTCAGCATTACAGCCTTTACCCCTGGCTGACGGTGATGCAGAACATCCGCTTCTGCCGGCAGTTGAAAGTCATATCGGATACTGTTTACAGCCAGTCGGATGTGGAAACGGCCAGTGGTCGGGCCGATGCGCTGCTCAGCCTGATGGGTCTCAAGGCCTTTGCCGACGCTTATCCCAGCCAGTTGTCCGGCGGCATGCAGCAGCGGGTGGCTATTGCCAGGGCGCTGATGCCGCGGCCGGATATTCTGTTAATGGATGAGCCTTTCGGGGCGTTGGACGCGCAAACCCGCGAGGTCATGCATGATCTGATTCGTCACGTGCATCGGTTGGAGAAGAGCACCATTTTGTTCGTTACGCATGACGTCGAGGAGGCTATCTATCTGGGAAGCCGGATCGTGCTGATGGCGCCAAGACCGGGCCGCATCGACAGTATCTATGATGTGCCGCTGCCCGCCGAGCGGCATCAGGACATGAAGCTTGAACCGGCGTTCATCGAACTCAAGCGCGAAATTCTCACGCGTATTCGCGAAACCTCCGGGGTGCAGACTGATCTGGACCAACTGGCGCGACTGACAAAAGGGGCTGGCGCGTTAAGCTGACAGAAAAAAATTGTCGCCAGTACTAGCCAAATTCTCCCATTGAGCTATAAATAGCGTGTTTTCCTTGGGAGGGGCTTGAATGAGTGACGATGATATTGATGAGGATGACCTGAACGCCGCGGATGATGATGGTGATTCGGATGATCTGCCGGAAGTAGAGGACGACGGTGGTGCTGAGGGTGATGAACCCGCAGCTAAAAAACGCAAGAAGGCGGCTACCGCCGAAGAGCTGCTCGAAGGGCTGTCAATTGAGGCCAAAGCGCGGGAGCGGGAAATGCTCGCGCGGCAGATGGAGGAGTTCATGGCCAGGGGCGGAAAGATCCAGGAAGTGGATCCTAACGTGGTTGGGGACCCGCCAAGAAAGCCTGACAGCAAATACGGCAGCCGGCCTATCTAAGCTGACTGGCACAGTGTGCTCGGCCAAGGTGCAAAGTGCCGTGCACATTGGCTGGTTTCAAGGCAGACGCTCGGCGGCGGTCTGTGCTGGTCTGAACAACGGCTCGGAACAGCCCGCTTTGAACGGCTGGCATTGTATGTGGATTATGTGCGCAATCCGGTTAATTTCGCGGTATAGCCATCCAGCCAGGCTGGTATCTGGCTGAGGCACCGCACTTCCCCATCAGGTCGTACTGCATCCGGCCACGCCGCGCCCATGCGGTTGAACCACAGCGTATGCAGGCCTGACTCGCGGGCACCCTGCATATCGTCTACCGGATGGTCACCGATATGCAGCGCATGCGCAGGTTCTACTCCAGCGCGCTCAAGGGCTGTCAGAAAGGGCGCGGGATCCGGTTTGCTAATACCGACTTCGTCCGCCGAGACAATCACGCTGAAGTATTTGGCCAGGCCCAGCCTGCGTACATCCGCGTTGCCGTTGGAGATGGTTGCCAGGGTGTATCGGGTCGATAGCTGCTCAAGCAGCGCCTCGGCGTGCGGGAACAGTGTCAGTGCATGGCGTGCTTCGAGAAAGACTTCAAAGCCCTTCTGCGTGAGCTCCTGCACCTGCTCTTCGGCATACCCCGCCCGCGTCAGCCCTAGCGCCATTACCGCGATGCGGAAGTCGGTGACCCGGTGCCTGAGCAGTGGGTCGTTGGCAAGCACCTCATGCCGCAACGCCTTGCGCGCGTCGCTGTCCAGACGCTCGGCAAACTGTGGGGCATGCTCGGCATACCAAGTCATCAGGGTCTGCTCGGCGGCAGCGACCACCGATTCGGTTTCCCACAGGGTATTGTCCAGATCAAAGGTCAGCAGGCGAATCATTCAAGTCTCGTTCTTGCGTTTGGCTCGGGGATGGGCCTGATCATACACCTGGGCCAGATGCTGGAAATCCAGGTGTGTGTAGATTTGTGTCGTGCTGATGTCGGCATGGCCGAGCAGCTCCTGTACCGCGCGTAGGTCGCCGGAGGATTCCAGCATATGGCTGGCAAAGGAATGCCGCAGCATGTGCGGGTGCAGGTTCTGGCCAATGTGCTGCACGCCCCAGGCGCGCACGCGCAGTTGAATTGCCCGGGCGCTAAGGCGCCGCCCCTGTTTGCCGACAAAGAGCGCGGGGTTGTCGCCAGCGACCAGCGTGCGTACTCGCAGCCAGCGTGCCAACGCCGCCAAAGCCAGACGTCCGACCGGGACCAGACGTGTCTTGTTGCCTTTGCCGAGCACCCGGACTTCGCCCTGGGCGCTATCCAGCGCGTGCACATCCAGACTTGCCAGTTCGGACAGGCGTAGCCCAGAGGAATAGAACAGCTCGAGCATGGCGTGGTCGCGCACGGCCAGCCAATCGTCATCGCTGTTGTCATTGAGTAATTGCGAGGTCAGGTCGGCGTCCAACGCCTTAGGCAGTTTGCGCGGTGATTTGGGCGCGCGCAGGTCAACCGCCGGGTTGTGCTTGCACAGCCGTTCGCGGATCAGATAGCTATAGAGGCTGCGCACGGCACTGAGCAGCCGCTGCAAGCTGCGGCCGGAAAGGCCTGCCTGGTGCCGCTGGGCGACGAATAGGCGCAGTTGTGGGCTGTCCAGCGCCTGCCAGCGGCCAATCTTGCGCTCGACGAGAAAGTCGCGCAGCCCCTCCAGATCATGCCGGTAAGCCTCAAGCGTGCGGGGAGATAGTTGCCGTTCGTTGCGCAGGTGCCGGTAAAAGGCATCCAGTTCTTTCTGCAGCAGTTCGGCGGGCATGCTCAGCCCCGACCCTCGTCTGCCAGCGGCCGCTGGCGCAATAGCACACGCGCCAGGGCGTCGGCGATATAGCCAAGAAACAGGGTGCCGGTCGCATTGCGGTAATGATTGGCGTCGCGGCTGCCCAGCGCAATAACCCCATGCATGCCCTGATGCTGGATTGGCGAAATCGCGGTGGAAGCGACCTGGGCGGCTGACTCGCCAAACAGGAAGGCCAGTTCGTGGGGGCGCAGTACGCCGCTGAGGGTCTTGCCGCTGTCGAGCAAGTGACCGATGGCGTCGCGTGCGGCGCTGTGAGTCACGCAGCGGGCGTTACTGAAACGCGGTGTTTCGCTGAACAGGATCAGGCTGACATAAGGCACCTGAAAGTCATCGCGCAGACTGTCTTCGATGCTGGCAATCACCTGTTCCAGGCTCTGTGCCTCAAGCAGATTGAGGATCAGCCGCCGACTTTTTTCAAATAAGCGATCGTTCTCGCGAGCCACGTCCATCAGTTGCCCGAGGCGATGGCGCACATCGATATTGCGTTCGCGCAGCAGCTTGACCTGGCGCTCGACCAGCGAGACCGCTTGGCCGGATTGATGCGGAATGATCAATTCCGGCAGCAGCTCATCGTATTCGGCAAAAAACGCCGGGTGCTGGCGCAGGTATTCCGCCACCTGGAGGGCATCCAGTTCAACAGCGGGCTGGCTCGGTTTGTCGCTCATACGCGTATTTGTCCTTCATAAACCCGAGTGGCGGGGCCGGTCATCAGCACCGGCTGGCCGGGGCCGGCCCATTCAATGTGCAGCGCTCCACCGGGTAGCTGAATGCTCACCGGCGACGCCAAGTGGCCGAGGCGGATGCCGGCGACGGCAGCGGCGCAGGCACCGGTGCCGCAGGCCAGGGTTTCACCAGCACCGCGTTCGTAGACGCGCAGGCGGGCGTTATGCCGGTCGATCAATTGCATAAAACCAGCATTTACCCCTTGGCCGAAGCGCGGGTGTTTTTCGATCAGCGGGCCAACGGACAGGACTGGGTAGTTGTCCAGATCATCCACCAGCGTTACGCAGTGCGGGTTACCCATGGATACCGTGGACACCTGCAGTTGCTGGTCGCCAGCTTCCAGCGAATAGGTTAGCGCTTCAGTATCGGCTTGAAACGGGATCTGCGCCGGGGCAAAACGCGGTGCGCCCATATCCACGGTTACCTGGCCATCGGCGTTGACGGTGAGGACGATCGGGCCACCGGCGGTTTCCACCTTGATCTCGGATTTGGCGGTCAGGCGCTTGTCCTGCACGAAGCGCGCAAAGCAGCGCGCGCCGTTGCCGCACTGCTCCACTTCGCTGCCATCGGCATTGAATATACGGTAGCGAAAGTCCATGTCCGGATTGCCCGGCGGCTCGACTACCAGCAATTGGTCAAAACCAATACCGGTGTGCCGGTCGCTCCATTGGCGGATCAGTTTGGCTGACAGCTGCGCATGCTGAGTCACCAGGTCGATGACCATAAAGTCATTGCCCAACCCATGCATTTTGCTAAATCGCAGCAACATCTCAGACCTCGGGTAACAGGGATTCGCCAGCAAAAAGCTCGCTGATGGTTTCACGGCGGCGCACCAGATGGCTGTGTTGACCATCGACTATGACCTCGGCAGCGCGCACACGGGTGTTGTAATTCGAACTCATGACAAAACCGTAAGCCCCTGCAGAGCGCACGGCCAGCAGATCGCCCTCGGCTAGCGCCAGTTCGCGGTCCTTGCCGAGGAAATCACCGGTTTCGCAGACCGGGCCGACGATATCCCACGGCAAAGGCGCAACATCACTACGCGGGGTTACGGCGTCAATGCCCATCCAGGCACTGTAGAGCGCCGGGCGGATAAGATCGTTCATTGCCGCGTCAATAATCGCGAAGTTCTTGTGCTCAGTTGGCTTGAGCAGATTGACCCGGGTCAGCAGCACGCCGGCGTTGGCGACAATCGACCGGCCGGGCTCAACCAGTACGGTCAGATCGCGGTCGGCCAGTTGCTTCTGCACCTTGCCCAGATACGCGGCAGGGGTTGGCGGTACTTCATCGCGGTAGGTCACGCCCAGTCCGCCACCCAGATCCAGGTGGCCGATATGGATGCCTTCTGCGGCCATCTGGTCGATCAGCGCCAGCAGCCGATCCAGCGCATCGATCAGCGGCGTGTCGTCGGTCAACTGCGAGCCGATATGGCAATCCACACCGCAGACGCGGATGTTCGGCATCTGTGCGGCGCGCCGGTAAACCTCGGGCGCCTTGGCGATATCGATACCGAACTTGTTTTCCTTCAGCCCGGTGGAGATGTAAGGATGGGTCATGGCATCCACATCGGGATTGACCCGCAGCGATATCGGCGCCATGAGGTTCATCTCGGCGGCGACCGTTTGCAGGCGCTCAAGCTCGGCGTTGGACTCGACGTTGAAACAGTGAATGCCTACTTCCAGCGCGCGGCGCATTTCATCGGCGGTTTTACCCAAGCCGGAAAAAACGATGCGCGAGGGTTCGCCGCCAGCGGCCAGTACCCGCTCAAGCTCCCCCATGGAGACGATATCGAAGCCCGCCCCCAGGCGCGCTAGCAGGTTCAGCACCGCCAGATTGGAATTGGCCTTGACCGCATAGCAGACCAAATGGGGAGTGCCGGCCAGGGCCTGATCCCAGGCCAGCCAGGCTTGTTCGATGGCCTGACGCGAGTAGACGAAACAGGGGGTGCCATACTGATCGGCAATCGCGGATAATGGCAGTGCTTCGGCGTGCAATTCGCCGTTCTGGTATTCGAAGGCTGTCATTGGTGCTTTCAGTTTTCCGTAGGTTGCTGGGTCATTTCCTCACGGGCCGGGTCTTCCGGTTGTCCAGAGGTCCCTTCAGGCATGTATAACGGGCCTTTCTGACCACAACCAGTTAATACCAGCAAAGCAAAGATCAACGCTGCGGAAAGCTTCATGGTGAAATCCTTATTGAAAAACGAGCAATATACGGCAGTATACCCAGCCGCCCGCCTTGGCGCACCCGACCGACGTCAGTATCAGACAGAAGAGAAGCACGCATGCATGAACTGAGCGAAGACGAGTTTCACAGACAGGCCGATCAGGTGCAGGACCAGATCGAGCACGCAATGGATGCCAGTGGGCTGGACCTGGATATGGAGCAGAAGGAAGGCTCGCTGGTGCTGATGCTCGCGGAAGGATCGCGGCTGGTTATCGGGCGCCAGCCAGCCTCACGCGAAATCTGGTTGGCCGCACCTGACAGTACCCGGCATTTCGGTTACCACCCCGGCGAAGGCTGGTTGCATGATAGCGACGATGAGCCACTGGCCTTAGTGCTGGCGGGCATACTGCAAGACCTCACCGGCGAGGAAGTAGAGCTGGAGCTGGACCTTGACGCGGAGTAACCAATCGCTGCCCGGCAGGCAGCCGTCGCCCTGTGTGCGTAAGTGCTGCCTGGACGATGACGAATGTGTGGGCTGCGGGCGCCTGATGGCAGAGATCCTCGAATGGTCTGCCGCCAGCAATCAGCGGCAGTTGCAGATTGTCGCCGCCGCCCGTCAGCGGCGGGAGCAACGCCAGCAGCCTTGGGTCAGTCGCTAATGGCCTGCATCGCGGCGTTCAGTGCGTCTTCCAGTTGCTGCCGGTAGCGTAGGTACTGCACTGTCTGCAGGACGCCAGCCGGATCGATAGCGGACAGATCCAGATCGGTAATGTAGCAGGGGTAGTGCTCGTTGCTGCGGCGCTTGTGCAGAATATGGCGGGCTACTTCGGCATACAGTCTGGTTCCGTATTCCAGTTCGGAAAACTCTCGCTGATCACAGAAGATACTGACCTGCAGCCGCTGGCCGGCGCCCGGTTCGGCGATCGCCTGGACAGCATAGTAATCTGCCTCGACGCCTTGTGCCGGTAGTTTTTGCCGCTCCAATCGCAGGTTTTTGCCTTCACTGACTGGCAGGATCGTGGTCAGTTGGATGGGCTCTTCGCGCAGGCTACTTTCCAGGCTCAGATTGACTTGCCGGCGCAACCGCACGCTATGCAGAAAGCGTAGCAGTGGCAGCAGCAGCGTTGTCTCGTCGCGATAAGCCTGGCGGTGAGTCCACGCCGAGCCGAGCTCGTCGAGCACGGTAATGTCGGCTTGAAACTGGGGCAGCAGGCGGTAAAACACCTGGATACGCTCGGCCTGCGCCTGTTGCAAAATCAGTGCTAGATCCTGGCCCTGCAGCGCGTAACGGTCGAGGATCAGCGCGCTGTAATCAGCCCGATTGGTACCCAGGTAGTGGGCCAGCCGTTCACGGTCGGCGATTTGAGTGACATCGATCTGATTACCTTTGCGCTCCAATACCTGATAGCTATTTTGCACCTGCAACAGGAAGCGCGCTGGCGGATCGCAGAGCAGCTCGCGTGTGGCATCGCGGAACAGACGCTCAACGCGCTCGGTTATGGCGCTGGAGCGGTTACGGCAAAAGCATGCAACACTTAGCTCAGCCAGTCGTTGATGTTCATGCCCTTTGTTCAGATAGTCGCAGAGCGCTTGAATGCAGGCCTGCTCGCCTTCGAAGCGAGTGACCAGCAGCTCATTCCAGCTGTTCAGCGTGACCTGGTCGATGCTCAGAATAAGATTCTCGCGCAGCCCCGAGTAGCCCAGTGCATCGGTGTGGCTACTGATCAGATGCAGGTTTTTCTGGCTGCTGGCCGGCAGGGGGTCCAGGCCAACGTTGATGAGTAGCAGGTTGTGGCAAGGCTGGCTGGCGCGTGACAGGGCATCCTCGGTGAGCGCCGGCAGCGGCAGGGGAAAGTTCTGTTGAATGGTCGACAGCAGATTGCCTAATTCGAACTCATTCAGGGCGCTGTCGCCAGGGTGCAGGGCTATCCGTGTTGCGGCGTCGATCAGGCCGTTGCGGTGCGCCCATGCCAGCAGCTCGATCAGTTGGCGGCTGCGTTTGAGCGGAGGGTGATCGCCGAGATCCTGTTGGTTGAGTGTGCCACGGTACAGGCTCCAGTGCGCCTGGCGGCCGTCTCCCCCTGGGCGTTGCGCTAGCGTCAGCAGGGCCTCGCTCAGATCGGGCGCGATGCCCGGATTGACCACCTCTACCTTGCCCGCCTTGCGTTCGAAGGCGGCGTAGAGCCGCCGTCCCAGCAATGACAGGTCGCGACTGTTGACCTGATTGATCACATTCTGACTGCGGCCGAATTGCGACAAAAAACGGTAGCTGTGGGTCAATTCGCTGACCAGTTGCAGGCGTTCCTGCGCCACTTCGCGCACGCGCCAGAACTGGCGATTGTCCATTTGCTGCAACTGGCGGGTATCCCACTGCCATTCTTGCACCAGCTTTTCCATCAGGCTGCGCTTCCAGCCGAGAGTCCCTGTGCGCCGGCTCAAGCGCACATCGGCCTTGATATACAGACAGCGGCGCACCAGCTCCAGCCGTTCATGCTCCTCGCGTTTGAGCAGATAGGCTTCGATGCGTCGGTAGAGCATGACGTAGGGGTCAAGCTCATCAAGGTTCAGATAGTTGGCGTAGACCTTACGCTTGAAATCCAGGCTCAGGCATTGCACGCCAGGGTGCTCGCTTGCGTATACCTCGGTCAGTAGCAGCTTGAGTACTGACTTGTATGGCGATTCGATGCCTTTGAACAGTTGCCAAAGTCCGGCGCCGACATACTCCCCGGCCGGAATGCACGCCATGTGTCCCAG
The DNA here is from genome assembly GCF_000410875.1 of Halopseudomonas pelagia CL-AP6. Classification (GTDB taxonomy): domain Bacteria; phylum Pseudomonadota; class Gammaproteobacteria; order Pseudomonadales; family Pseudomonadaceae; genus Halopseudomonas; species Halopseudomonas pelagia. The sequence continues at coordinate 42,097 of NZ_AROI01000023.1, read as the reverse complement.
GTCGAGGCTTTCCTGTTGGCGAATAAAGCGTCTGTCGATCAAGTGTCGAGTGTAGCTGGGGTAGTTCTTCTCTTCGCTGGCAGGCACCAGCCACCAGAGCGGGAAGCGGCCACCGATCAATATCGCCGTGCGGTAGAACTCGTCGAGCAGCAGGTAATGTTGGGTGCTGCCGCAATCTTCAATGGACAGTGCATTGTTACGGTAACCGAGGCTAAACGTCTCGGGGTTAACCAGGTGAAAATGCGCCTCATTGCCCTGCGTGGCGGCCCAGTCGGTAATCAGTTGGCATTTGCTGGACAGCTCCGCGATGGCCTGGGCGTTCAGGTCGGGGGAATGACAGACCCAGATATCCAGGTCGCTCTGGTCCGATTGGCCAATAGTGCCGCCGCTGCCCATCAGGTATAGCGCCTGTATGCCAGGGGTAAAGCCGGCGGGGTGGCGCCGATAGCTGAAGCTGCGAGTCAGCGCCTGGGCGCCGAGCAGCGTTGGCGGGCCGGGGATATATCCGGGTAGGCCGTGCGGTGTGTCCCGCGCGACATAGCCCGGGAGCAACGGGTGGTTCACATCAAACAGCAAAGGGATCAACTGCAGCACGTTGTACTGGCGCGGGGGCAGCGCTTGCAACACGCGTTGCAGGCGGCTCTGATTGATCCCCATAAAGCGTTTGCGCAGGGTTGTCAGCGCTTTGCGGTCAATGCCTTCGTCAAGCTGTAACTGAATTTCCCCACGCTGGGTCATAAACGGCTATTTCATCCTCACTCGGCGCGCAAGATAGTTAGCAGCGCCTGGCTGTGTTCAGCCGCATCCAGGCCCAGGCTGGTCAGGTAGCCACCATCTGGCAAGGTAGTCAATCCACGTTCATGCAATCGACCCGCGGCTGCAACGACGTCCGCAGACGCCTCGTGCTGATGAATCTTCAGTCCTTCCAGCGAGCTGGCCAGGTTGAACTGGTTCAACAGGTTGATTTCGGCAATTTCTTCCGGTTTCAGCATAGTGGGCAGTTCCTTTTTCGGGTGTTGTTCTCGCAGTCTAGCGCTAAACCCGGCGCAAAAGCATAGGGTTTCTCGTCTATTTGTATTAGTGGGCTGGGCATTCAGCGGGCTTATGCCGCTGGAAATTTTTCCGGCGCAGCGCTACAACAACAGTACACAAGAATAACCCGCCTCGGAGAGTTCCTTTCATGCTTAAGCTTCATGGTTTTGCCGTCAGTAATTATTTCAACATGGTCAAGCTCGCGCTGCTCGAGAAGGGCCTGGATTTTGAGGTCAGGGTTGTTCATCCCAGCCAGGACCCCGAGTTTCTCGCCATCAGCCCGCGCGGCAAAGTGCCGAGCCTGGAAACCGAGTACGGTTTTATCAGCGAAACCAACGTGATTCTGGAATATCTCGAAGAAACCCACGGCGGCAAGCGTCTGTTGCCGGAGGACGCCTTTGAACGTGCCAATGTGCGGGCGTTGACCAAGGAGATTGAGCTGTATATCGAGTTGCCGGCGCGTAGTTGTTATGCCGAAGTGTTTTTTGGCGGTAAGGTTGATCAGGCGATCAAGGACAAGGCCAAGGCTGATTTGCTCGCCGGTGTCAGCGCGCTCAAGCGACACGGCAAATTTGCGCCCTATGTGGCGGGCAGCGAGATGAGCATCGCTGATCTTATGTTTCTCTACAGTATCGATCTGGCCAGCGTGGTGGCGCGCAAATTGTTCGACACCGACCTGCTGGCGGATTGGCCGCAAGCGCAGGCGCTGCTGAAAAAACTCAGCGAGAATGCCAATGTGCAGAAGGTCGAAGCTGACAAGAATGCCGAAATGGCCGCGTTTATTGCGGCGGCCAGGGCTGGTAAGAAGTAGCACTTTCGCTTCGGCGACTAGGGACCTGTTTTCGGCAATGTTCCAAAGGTCAAAATGGATTCCCGCTTTCGCGGGAATCCATTGAAAATTCCGGAATCACACACCCGCGTCGGATTGACACCAGAGCCGCCTAAATCATGTCCCCAAAGCGATCATCCTTGCGGAACACCAGCGGCTTGTTGAAGCCGGGAACTCGGATATGGTCCCGGGTGATCTCGATGTGTTTATCGTCGATCATGTTCTGCCCGAAGTTGTAGATGATATCCAACTGGCCCTTCAACGCGCGCTGGTCATAGGCCTGGGCGGCGCTGCGGGTTTGTTCGCGGCGTGTCAGGTAATCGGCAAAAGCGGCCTCGCCATAACGCTTGCGCAGCATCCTTTCGACCACATTCGGCGCCAGTACCACGGCGCTGGCGTTGTTGCCGCCAAAGCCCTTGGAGTTGATAAAGCAGACTTCCAGCGGGTTATCCGCGCGGTCGACGTCGTGTATATTGATGCGCAGGTTTTGCTGAAACACGTCTTCAGCAACGGCATCGATGGTCTTGATACCGGGTACGATCTGGTACTTAAAGGAACCCAAGGCTGACGCCAGTTGGTCGGCGCTGGCGCTGGCCAGCGAGTGGCCGACAAAGGCCTTGACCGCGGTCAGCGGCAGCTCATGTATGCCGAAGGCGTCGGCCACACGGTCCAGCAGTTCCGATTCAGTTGTCCGGTTGGCTGGCGTGCTGGAGCCGTGGGCGTGGATGAAGCTGCGTTGCTTGACGGCGGCCTCACCGACAATCTGCATGGCGCTGTGGATGGACTTGGACATGGTCAGGTAGTTGCCCGGACCAGGGGCGGAAATGGACTTCTTGAAGCCGTCGGCGTTGACGAACACGTCGGGCACCGCGCCATGAATATCCGCGCCTAGCTGCAGCGCCAGCTCGTCGTCCATCAGCATGAAAAATTGGCTGGACTCGGCCAGGGTAAAGCCGCAGTTCTGACTGAACGGCCGGCTGGCGCGGCGGAAATCGACGGCGTCCCGGCCTTCGATGCTGCGCAGGCCTTCTTCGGTTGCCAGCGCGCCCATGGCGCCATAACCCTCGATACATTCCTGGGTAATCGGCGCTTCGCCATTACCCACCAGCACCACACGGGCGCGGCCACTGGTGATCATTTCGGTGGCTTTTTGCAAGTTGTACAGGAAGCTGGCGCAGGCGCCGCTGATGGCGCCGGTAGTGCCGACGCTGCCGAGGATGTAGGCGTTGATAAAGTCCGCCGGCATGCTGTTCAAGCCCAACGCAAGTTGCTTGGCGCTGACCCGATTGCCCTTCAGGCGCGACTGCATCAGGCCGCCAAAGCTGTTTTCGTCCAATTGGCTCATGGCGCTGCTGGCGAACACGGCGATCTCGTCCGGCTGCACACAGTTGACGATGGTCTCCCAGGCAATGCCGGTGGAGCGCAGAGCATCGGTGGCGGCGACGATGGTCATTTGCAGGCCGCGCGGATGGAAGCGTGAGGCGTACTGTTCACCGGGCTCGAAGCCACTGGGAAGCTGGCCGGCGGACTTGACCGGCAGCGAACGATAACTGTCGACCTTGATGTCACAACCGTCGTACACGGTAACCATGACTTCAGTATCGTTAAGGTTCTCGATCACCCAGTCAGTGGGCAGCGGCTCGGGCAGTTGTTTGGCCAGGGTGATGAAGGAAAATGGCTTGCCGGCTTCACCTGTGATGGTCAGGTTTTTCTGCCAGTGGGCGGCATCCACATCCAGGTAGCGCTTTTCGATGCGGCGCACCAGGGTGCCGTCGAGAATCTGCGGACCAAAGCGCGACTCGATGTCCGCCGGGTTCAGTACCTGACCTTCGGCGTCGACATACTGGTCGTTTTCTACCTGTACCAGTTTCATCATAACCGCCAGTCCGGCCAGGGTTTCCTGGCGCTCGGCGCTGGGCAGAGACTCGATCACGGTGCGGCGAAACCCGTGGTGAAAGGAACTGCGGCCGGCGGCGTTGTAACCACCGAATCCGACAATAACCGGCAAACGCGACATAACGCATGACTCCTGGCAGTGCCCAACTGCTCCGCCGGCATTATTGCCAAGCTGAGCATTGGTATGTTCTTCGATTGCTTATGCTGACGAGAACTGTAACTGCTTGGTCACGTTTAGACCATGCCGATTTCACTTTGCAGTGAGCCCGGCGGGTCAGTTATGCGCCGCCGTTTAGCTGCCGGACTGTTCGAAGATCACGTAGACCTTGCGGGTTGGCTTGAGCACTTCCCAGCTGCCGACAAAGCCCGCAGGTATCACGAAGCGGTCACCGGCCTTGAGCTTGCGACTGCCGCCCTGTTGATCATGCAGGATGGATTCGCCTTCGAGAATTTCGCAATACTCGTGCTCGCTGTAACTGATGCTCCAGTGGCCGGGCTCGCAGGCCCAGACGCCGGTGGAGAACTGGCCACAGGGGCTGCTGTAGTGGTTTTGCACGCTTTGCGCCGGGTCGCCAGCCAGTACTTTGGCCGGGTCGGGGCGGTAGTGTTCTGCCGGAGTGCTGGCGATTGCGAAGTCGATGATGTCTTTGATCGGCATGCTGGGTTCTCTTGAGATAGCTTTCGCGGCGAGGCCTGTGGGAGCGCCGGCCTCGGCGCGAAAAAGGATGAAAACTACTTCATGGTCGGAATGCTGAACTCCGCACCCGAGCGAATACCGGTCGGCCAGCGCGAGGTAATGGCCTTGCGCTTGGTGTAGAAACGTACGCCGTCCGGGCCGTGCATATGCAGCGGACCAAACAGTGAGCGCTTCCAGCCGCCAAAGCTGTGGAAGGCCATGGGCACTGGAATCGGCACGTTGACGCCGACCATGCCGACCTGGATCTCGTTGCAGAACTGCCGCGCGGCGTCGCCGTCGCGGGTAAAGATCGCCGTGCCGTTACCATACTCATGTTCATTGATCAGTTTTACGCCGGTGGCATAGTCGGGCACCCGGACGATACAGAGTACCGGGCCGAAGATTTCTTCCTGATAGATGCTCATATCGGCGGTGACCTTGTCGAACAGGCAGCCGCCCATAAAGAAACCACCTTCCAGCCCAGGCACGCCAACGTCACGACCGTCGATCACCAGCTCTGCGCCTTCCTTCACGCCCAGGTCGACATAGCCCTTGACCTTGGCCAGGTGCGCGGCAGACACCAGCGGGCCCATTTCCATGCCGTCGCGCATGCCATTGCCGATCTTCAATGCTTTTACCTGTGGGCCCAGCGCCGCCACCAGCTTGTCGGCGACTTCGTCACCGACCGCGACGGCTACCGAGATGGCCATGCAACGCTCGCCGGCACTGCCGTAAGCTGCACCCATCAATGCATTAACGGTCTGATCCAGGTCGGCATCGGGCATCACCAGCATATGGTTTTTGGCGCCGCCCAGGGCCTGCACGCGCTTGCCGTGGGCACAGCCGGTGGCGTAGATGTATTCGGCGATCGGCGTGGAGCCGACGAAGCTGACGGCCTGCACATCGGGATGAGTGAGCAGTACGTCGACGGCTTCCTTGTCGCCGTTGACGACGTTGAGCACGCCATCGGGCAGGCCTGCTTCAGTCAGCAGTTCGGCCAGGCGCAGGGGTGTGCTCGGATCTTTTTCCGAGGGCTTCATGATGAAGGTGTTGCCGCAGGCAATCGCGATCGGAAACATCCACATGGGCACCATCGCCGGGAAGTTGAATGGCGCAATACCGGCGCACACACCCAGCGGCTGATTGACCGTCCAGGCATCGACGCCGCCGCCGACCTGTTCGGTATGCTCGCCCTTGAGCAGGTGCGGGATACCGCAGGCAAACTCGACCACTTCCAGGCCGCGGGTCAATTCGCCCTTGGCATCGTCGAACACCTTGCCGTGTTCACGGGTGATCAGCTCGGCCAGCTCGTCGGCATGGGCTTCGACCAGCGCCTTGTATTTGAACAGGATGCGCGCGCGATTTAGCGGGGTGGTTTTTGCCCAGCCCGGTTGCGCGGCTTTGGCTACCGCAATCGCCTGCTCTACTTCGCTGACGTTAGCCAGGGAAACCTGGCCGCGCTGTTCGCCAGTGGCGGGTTCGAATACCGGCTGAGTGCGCTCGCTGGCGGCGGTGCGCTTGCCGTTGATAAAGTGGGTCAGTTGCAGGGTCATTGGGTCACCAGTTTCACATTAACTTCGATTTGGGTTTGTTGCCGCTACGCACGGAGCTAAGCAGATGCGGTGGCGGATAGCCTGGTCAGGACCGTCGATGGCAGGTCGAAAATTGCTCCTGCATTTTCGACACTTCCGCCTTCCCTGGCGGTCGGGATGCCATCGCCGAGCTACAGGGATGTACTTGCGCGTATCCTGACCAGGCTGTCCGTTACCGCACCTCCCGCAAGGCGTAACAGAATCTTGAATTTAAAAAACCGCTTACGGAGTACGACGAATCACGTCCCCAAGTATATTGATCATCCGGTCGATATGGCTCTTTTCGACAATCAGCGGTGGCGACATGGCAATAATGTCGCCTGTGCAGCGTACCATCAGGCCGTCCCAATAACAGGCTTCGAACACCTCGTAGCCACGTGCGCCGGGCTCACCCTCGCGGCTGGCCATATGCACAGCACCGACCAGGCCAATGTTGCGAATATCGATCACGTGATGCAGATCCTTGAGGCTGTGCAGCGCCTCCTGCCAATAGATCTCCAGCTCCTGGGCGCGGGTCAGCAGGCCGTCTCTGGCATAAATGTCCAGGGTCGCCAGCGCTGCGGCGGCGGCTACCGGGTGACCGGAATAGGTATAACCGTGGAACAGCTCGATCAGGCCCTTGGGGCCGTGCATAAACGCCTGCTGAATCTGCTCACTGACAAACACCGCGCCCATGGGAATGGCGCCGTTGGTCAAGCCTTTAGCGGTGGTCATGATGTCCGGGGTAACGTCCCAGCGCTGCGAGGCGAAGGCGTCGCCGACCCGGCCATAGCCGGTAATGACCTCATCGAAAATCAGCAGAATGCCGTGCTTGGTGGTGATCTCGCGCAGACGTTTGAGATAGCCGACTGGCGGCAGGATCACCCCGGCGGAGCCAGACATCGGCTCGACGATGACCGCCGCGATGTTTTCCGCGCCGTGCAGTGTCACCAGTTTTTCCAGCTGTTCGGCCAATTCCGCGCCGTGTTTCGGCAGGCCGCGGGTAAAGGCGTTGCGCTCCAGATCCAGCGTATGCGGCAGGTGATCGACGCCCGGCAGCTGTACGCCAAAGGCTTTGCGGTTGTTGACCATGCCGCCAACGGATATGCCGCCAAAGCCGACACCGTGGTAACCCAGTTCGCGGCCGATCAAGCGGGTTCTTGTGCCTTCGCCGCGGGCGCGCTGGTAGGCCAGGGCGATTTTCAGTGCGGTATCTACCGACTCGGAGCCGGAGTTGGTGAAGAACACCCGGTTTAGGCCCTTGGGCGCAATCTCTACCAGTCGCTCGGCGAGTTGGAATGGCAGCGGGTGGCCCATCTGGAATGTCGGGGCGAAGTCCATTTTGACGATCTGTTTGCTGACCGCTTCGGCAATTTCCTTGCGGCCGTGCCCGGCGTTACAGCACCACAGGCCGGAGGTGCCATCGATGATCTGCCGGCCCTCCACATCGGTGTAGAACATGCCTTCGGCGCTTTCCAGCAGGCGCGGACGGCTCTTGAACTGCCGGTTGGCGGTAAAGGGCATCCAGAATTCGTCAAGGCTCAGGTCCTGAGACTGGGAGGCGGGCTGTTGCATGATGTTCATGAGGCTTTCCTGGCGCTGTTAAAGCGGATGGCTACGGAGCAAAAGATTGTCCCGAGTTTATGTCAAAAATAACAAACGAAAAAGACCGCGTTTAGCATTTAAAAGCAATATTTAGCGACCTTCTGTCAAATATATTGAATTTAAAGGGTGGGCTGATTACTGTTTGCCAGATCGAAGCCGGTCCCTTATGCCTTTTTTTGCCCATTGATCGGCTACTCAGGGAGCGTGCACTGGTCTTACTGTTTCGCTCTTAAGGGTGGGGTAGGCACGAGTATGGATTGGAAAACCTATGGCGTTGTTACCACAGCAGTGATCTGTGTCGGGCTGGCGCTGGGTATTACCTTGCCGCTGGTGTCGTTACGGCTGGACGAGTGGGGCTACGACGCCTTTGCCATCGGCATCATGGCGGGGCTACCGGCGGTGGGCATGCTGATCGGCGCGAAAATGACCGCTGGCCGGTTGGCTGGGGACCGAAAATGCCATGCGCCTGGTCATGCTGTGCAGCGCAGTATCGGTTGGGTTGTTGGCGGTGTCGCCGAGTTATGCGTTGTGGCTCGCGTTCAGGCTGGTGCTTGGCGTGTCGCTGACGGTGACCTTTGTGCTGGGCGAAAGCTGGATCAATCAGTTGATCGAAGATCGCCTACGTGGCCGGTTGGTCGCGGTATATGGCAGCGCTTTCGCCCTTAGCCAGTTGTGCGGGCCGCTGCTGCTGGGCGTGATCGGCACCGATAGCGATATCGGCTTCTGGTTGTCCAGCAGCTTGCTGATGCTGGGTCTAGTGTTGCTCCTTCAGGCAACGGGTGCGCCGGTGGTGGATGCCGCGAGTACTTCGGGGAGGGCTTTAATGGGTTTTGTGCGCAAGCTTCCCGCTGTTGCCTGGGCGGTGATGTTGTTCGCTGCCTTCGAGGCCATGACCCTGACCTTGTTGCCGGTGTATCTGATTCGCGAAGGTTTCGACGCGCAGCGCGCACTTTTTATGGTTGGCGCCGTGGTGATAGGTGATGCAGCATTACAGGTGCCGATTGGCTGGTTGGCGGACAAATTATCGCGGACCACGCTGTATAAGGCCTGTGGTTTGGTTTTGCTGGCTTCGAGCCTGGCGCTACCGGTGCTGCTGCAGAGCGTGCTGATCTGGCCGGTCCTGGTGGTGTTTGGCGCCAGCGCCGGAGGGCTTTATACCTTGTCGCTGATTTTGATCGGGCAGCGTTATCGTGATGATGCGCTGGTGCGCGCCAATGCACATATTGCCATGCTGTGGGGTATTGGTAGTTTGCTCGGACCGTTGTCCACCGGTGCCGCCAGTCAGTGGCTGAGCAGCCATGCGCTGCCGCTGTTGATGGCTATGGCGGCTTTAATATTCATTGTTCTTGCCTGGCAGCGCGGCGCTTTTAGCGATGTGGCTGTTGTTGAGCCTACCGCTCAGGCCTGATGGGGGACGAGCTGCATCTTCACCTGGGGTGTTGTGGTTGAGCACGCTGGCCGAGGTGGAACTCGGCCTTCCCGGGAGCGGTGTTTGGGAGTTCGAGTTCCACCTCGACCCGCGGCGTGGCGGCAAATAAATAGGCGCCAGACCTATTGCCACTGATATTGCAAGCCGACCCCGACCAGCCATTGGCGGTCCGGTGCGGGCTCGTAGTAGCGGGCCCCGGTGCCATTGACGATCAACGAGCCGATATATTCACGGTCACCCAGATTGTCGATACGTGCGAAAGGTTCGACTTCCCAGCTGCCCACCGCATGGGTGTAAGCCGCACGCCAGTTGAATACGGCATAGCCGGAGGCCTCGGCGGTATTGTCATCCGTCGCATAGCGTTGGCTCAGGCTCTGGGCTTCCAGCGCGGTGATAAAACCGCTGCCGGGCGGCCGCCAGCTGAGCTCAGCGAACAGGCTGTGGCGCGGCACGCCGGGGAGATCCTTGCCGGACAGGTCATTGCCTTCACTGTCGATGTAGCTGTCGAAGCGGGCATCCAGCAGCGTATAGGCCAAGTAGGCGCTGATACCGTGGTCGAAGTTCTGTTCCACCGCCAACTCCACACCGCGTCGGGTCGAGCGGCCAGCGTTGACGAAAGTGCTACGCCCGGTACTGAGCTGATTGGGACCGGTGACGATTTCGTCTTTGACGCGGCTATGGAACAGTGCCAGATTGATGCGGGTCTGTTCATGGTGCAGTTTGAGGCCGACCTCGGCATTGCGTGACTCGCTGGGCCGCAGGCCGAAATTCAGTCCACTGCCCTGTTCCTGATAGGCCAACTCCTGAAAGGTCGGTGTTTCAAAGCCTTGGCCCAGCGCAGCATACAGGCTCACTGCCGGCGTCCATTGATAGCTTAAGCCCAGCGCGGGATTGGTCTGACTGTAGCGTACGCTGCCACTGTCGTCCTGGCCGTCGCTCAGATAGTCGTCGTCAGAGTCAAACTCAACGCGGCTATGGCGTACGCCGGCAGTCAGTGTCCAGCGTGGGTCTAGTTGCCAGGTGCTGATCAGGTATAGGTCCTGGCTGTCTACGGCGTTGAATTCATCTCGTCGTTGAGCACCCTTGTTGCCGCCACTATTAACAAAGCCCTCGCGCTGTTCGCCCTGATAGTCGTAGGTGATGCCCGCGGCCAGTTCGACGGGTAAGCCAAACAGCTCAGTATTGCGCTGCCAGCCGAGCTCGCCGCCGCCAAAGCCTCGATCAAGTTCGATAACGCCACCGCTGCCTGGACGAAACTCGTCGTCTACAATGGTGTTGTTGCCGGGAAACGCCAGATACTGCTGCACATATCGCTCGCCGCCATAGACCATCAACGTGAGCTGATCATCATTGCTCAGCCGGCGCTGATAATTAAGCCCTGCCTGGTTATGCCGCACTGTCTTACGTGTGTCGTACTCGTAGGCGCGGCTGAAGACCTGGCGCCGATCCTCGCGTACCTGCTGCGCGGTCAAACCCAGCGGGTCCTGGGTTTCGGGTTGGTCGAGGCTGTTGATCAGCAGGGTCAGGCTGGAGGCATCGTCGATATCCCAGCCCAGGCGCAGATTCGCGGTATCACGCCGCGTCTTGCTATGGTCGCGATAACCATCGGTCTCTAGCCGGGCGACGTTGGCGCTGATGTTCAGGGCGCCATGTTGGCCGCCGTAGCGCAAGCGCGAGCGGCGCAAACCGTCGGGGCCGAATGCCGTGCGATTTTCCAGCGTCGGGTAAAAGCTGCCTTCGCCGGTGAAGCCCTGAATGATGCCGCCGGAAGCATTGCCGTAGAGCGTGGTCAGCGGACCGCGCAGCACCTCGATACGCTGCAGGCTATCCAGATCGAACAGTGCCGGCTGGCCCTGGCCGTCGGGCATGGTCAGCGGAATGCCATCCTGGAGCAAACGCACTCCACGCACGCCAAACGCCGCACGCGCGCCGAAGCCGCGGGAGGATATCTGCAGGTCCTGGGCGTAATTCTGCCGGTTGACGGCCACCAAGCCGGGCACACGTTGCAGTGACTCGGATAGATTGGCGCCCAGATTGGCCGTCTCCAGTTGCTCGGCGCCGAGGGTGTCGCGAGCCAGCGGCAGCCGCCTATTCTGCTCCTGCGCCTCGCTACCGAGTATCACTTGAGCAGGCAAGCTGAGTTGCCGGTCCTGCGCGAAGCTGATGCTAGTGGCGCCAAGGCTGGCGAACAGGCCAAGGGCGCAGGGTGTGAGTTTTTTTATCAAGTTATACTATTCCGCTTCAGGCAAACCCTGACTATACCGCGCCAGGGGATGCCTGCCGATGATCAGGTTTTGGGTTTATGTTGCGAAAGAATGCGCTTTAACGGCGGCAATACGGTATCGCTGGCGCTGACGGTTTCGTCGCTCAGTTGCTCGCGGAAGTTCTCCAGCGGTGGGTGGTTTTTCTCGTCATGTTCGAATACCGGCGCGCTGAACATATAAGCCACTAGCAGACGGTTTAATGCGGCCAGGCTATCGCGGTGGGTGCGTTCGTAGCCGTGGGTCGCGTCCGTGCCAAAGCCAATCAAGGCTATACGCGTGTCGGTGCCGGAACGGATCGCTGATTCTGCGTCGCTGTGGTAATAGCGAAATAGATCACGGCGCACCGGTATCTCGTCGCGGTGGCAGAGGCTCTGCAAGTGCCGTGTCAGGTGGTAATCGTAAGGGCCGCCGGAGTCCTGCATGCACAGCGTGACCGAATGCTCGGTTGTGCTCTGGCCGGCAGCCGAGGGGGCGATATCCACGCCAACGAACTCACTGACATCCCAGGGCAGCACGCCAGCGGAGCCGGTGCCGGTTTCCTCGGTAATGGTGAATACCGGATGGCAGTCCATCGGCAGCAGTTCGCCACTATCGACCACCTGCTTGATTGCGGTAAGCAGCGCCGCCGCGCCAGCCTTGTTATCCAGATGCCGGGAATTGATATAGCCAGTATCGGTAAATTCGGGACACGGATCGAAGGCGACAAAATCGCCAACATGAATGCCCAGGGCCTCAGTTTCGGCATGGCTGGTAGTAGCGGCGTCCACGCGCAGCTCGACCGTATCCCAACTGACGGCCAGGCTGTCTACGCCCTCATTGAAGGCATGCCCCGAGGCCATCAACGGCAGTACGCTGCCGCGCAGGCAGCCGTGGTCGCCAAACAGGCTGACCCGGCTACCCTCGGCAAAGCGGCTGGACCAGTGGCCGATAGGGGCTAGCTGCAGACGACCGTTATCCTTGATGCCGCGCACCATGGCGCCAATAGTATCCAGATGGGCTGCTATCGCGCGGTCCGGGGTGGCCTGCTTGCCCTTGAGTGTGGCGCGAATGGTGCCACGCCGGGTCAGCTCATAGTCCACGCCCATGGCGTCCAGATGCTCGGCGACATAGCGCACGATGCCATCGGTAAAGCCGGTGGGACAAGGAATAGCGAGCATCTCCAGCAGGGTGCGCTCGAGAAATTCCATATTCGGTCCGGGGTAGATCTCGGTCATGCATTCCTCCGTTTTGTGCCTGTGTTTCTTGTGGCTATGTTGCCGTCATGATTGTGAACGGCTAAGCGGAAACAGCAGGTCGATAAAGCGTTCTGCGGTCGGTTGCGGTTCATGGTTGGCCAGGCCGGGGCGTTCATTGGCCTCGATGATGACGTAAGCCGGCTCATCCGGTTCTGGCACCATCAGGTCCAGCCCGGCCACGGGTATTTCCAATGCCTTGGCCGCGTCGATCGCGGCCTGCCTAAGCGTCGGATGCAGCTTGCGGGTAACGTCTACCAGCATGCCGCCGGTATGCAGGTTGGCGGTGCGGCGCACGAACACTTGCTTTCCATAGGGTATTACATCATCCAGGCTGAAGCCTTGGGCTTCAACCGTACGCCGAGTTTCGTCGTCCATCGGTATACGGCTCTCACCCTGAGTGCTGGTCTGGCGTCGGCGGCTTTGTTTTTCAATCAGTTGCTTGAGGGTTTTTACCCCATCGCCACAGACCTCGGCAGGCCGTCGGATCGCTGCGGCCACTACCTCGTAGTTGATAACCAGCACACGCAGATCCTGGCCTGGGTGATAGCTCTCCAGCAGCACCTCGCTGTCGAATTGATGGGCTGCAGCAATAGCTGACTCCAGCGCGTCGGCATCCCGGATATCTACCGCGACGCCCTGCCCCTGCTCGCCGTCGTTGGGCTTGACGACCAGGGCGTGGTGTTCGGATAGAAACGCAGCGTTATCTGTGGCCGCGCCCGCTAGCTGAAATTGCGGTGTGCTCAATCCGGCCCGGTGCAGCGTGCGATGGGTAAGATGCTTGTCCTGGCAGAGGGTCATGCTGATGGCGCTGGTCAGGTCGCTGAGCGATTCCCGGCAGCGGATTCGCCGGCCGCCGTGGGTCAGGCTGAAGAGCCCCGCTGCGGTATCGTGGATATTGACCTCAATGCCCCTGCGTCGAGCCTCGCGGGTGATAATCCGGGCATAGGGGTTCAATTCCTGATCCGAATCCGGACCAATAAACAGCACCTGATTGATGCTGTTCTTGCGCTTTAAAGCAAAGGTGCGCAACTTGCGAAAACCCAGCTTGCGGTACAGTGCCTTGGCCTGCTTGTTGTCGTGCAGCACCGAAAGATCGAGGTAGGAACAGGTGCGGCTCATAAAATACTCAACCAGGTGTCGAACCAGCGTCTCACCAACGCCGAAACGCTGGGTGCTGCTGTCTACCGCGAGGCACCAGAGGCTTGATCCCTGCTCCGGGTCATTGAAAGCCTTATGGTGATTAAGGCCCATCACGGTACCGATCACTTCACCGCTGTCCTCATCTTCGGTCAACCAGAAGATCGGGCCGCCGGCCTCGCGGGGGGTGATTTTATCCGGGTCCACGCAGGCCATATTCTGCGACTTGTACAATCGATTGATTGCCTCCCAGTCTGCATCGCCATGCGGGTGTCGTAGGTTAAATCCCTGGGGGCTCTCGTGCGCAGGCCGATAGTCGCTGAACCACAGGCGTAGGGTGTCGGATGGGTCGAGGAACAGCTGCTGTGGGGCGAAGGACAGCACTACCTGCGGATCTTCGACGTAGAGCACGATATCGCGCTCGCCGGTTTCTTCATCCAATAGCGTCCCGGCCAACAGGCGATAGTCGGAAAAGGTCTGCCCGAATAACAGCCTGCCCCAACCGCAATGCACCGTCGCATCGGTGGCCGCGCCTTGGCTGGTGCCCTGCTTGGCATGGCTGGCGCGCAGGCGCTCAAAGGTGGGGGCAGTACCGCGCTGCAGGCGTTGTTGATCCGGTGGCATGGGTCTGGACATGGTCAGTCATTCCTTACAGATTGTGCGCATCAAGCCACAAGCCCAACATCGCCAGCTGCCACAGTTTGGAGCCGCGCAATGGCGTGATGTGCGCCTTGGGATCGCTGAGCAAGGTGTCGATATAACCGGGATTGAACAGGCCGCGCTCAAGGGCGCGCTGGCTGGTAAGCGATTCTGTGACCCAGTCCAGGGTGGAGCCTTCCAGGTATTTCAGGCCGGGCACCGGAAAATAACCCTTGGGCCGGTCGATCACTGCGGCGGGAATCACCTTGCGCGAGGCTTCCTTGAGCACATATTTGCCATTGTCGGGCAGCTTGAAGCGGCCGGGCACACGAGCTGCCAGCTCTACCACCTCGTGGTCAAGGAAGGGCACGCGCGCTTCCAGGCCCCAGGCCATGGTCATGTTATCCACGCGCTTGACCGGGTCATCGACCAGCATCACCTTGGTGTCCAGGCGCAGGGCCTTGTCCAGGCCGCTGTTCGCGCCCGGTTGGGCAAAATGTTCGCGAATAAAATCGCCGGCATAGTCGTGTTTGGCCCAGCCTGGGCTGACGGTTTGCTGGTATTCCGCGAAGCTGCGATCCATAAAGGCCTGTTGGTAGGCGGCGACCGGATCGGCTGCTTGGTCCACCTGCGGATACCAATGGTAGCCGGCAAAAATCTCATCTGCGCCTTGGCCGCTCTGTACCACCTTGCAG
Organism: Halopseudomonas pelagia CL-AP6; assembly: GCF_000410875.1. Lineage (GTDB taxonomy): Bacteria > Pseudomonadota > Gammaproteobacteria > Pseudomonadales > Pseudomonadaceae > Halopseudomonas > Halopseudomonas pelagia. The sequence goes on along the minus strand of NZ_AROI01000023.1, from coordinate 27,089 downwards.
TGCTGGCTGACTTCGCGCGAAAGCAGGTAGAAGGCGATACAGTCATGGCTGACCATAGGCTCATTCATCGCGCCGATGGCGCTGGGTAGTTGTGCGATGATTTCTTGCTCGGGGATCATCAACTGGTGATGCTCGGTGGCGAAGTGCTCAGCAATCAGATCCGAATATTGAAACTCGTTTCCCGCCTCGCCGTTAACGTCGGCAAAGCCGATAGAGAAGGTCTGCAATTTTTCCGCGCCGGCTTCGCGTAGCAGACCGACCAGCAGGCTGGAGTCGACGCCGCCGGAGAGGAGCACGCCGACATCCACCGCCGCCAGGTTGCGCCGTTTAACCGAGGCGCGCAGGCTATCGAGCACCCGCTCTTGCCAGTCATCAAAGGACAACGACTGTTCGTCGGCACAGGCACCGTATTCCAGATCCCACCAACGCTGCTGCTGACTGCTGCCGTCGCTTTCCACGCGCATCCAATGGCCGGGCGGCAGTTTCTCTATGCCGTTGAGCAGGGTCAGCGGCGGCGGTACTACGGCGTGGAAAGACAGATAATGATTCAGCGCGACCGGGTTGATGCTGGTATCAACGCCGTCGCCTTGCAGTAACGCGGTCAGGCTGGAAGCAAAGCGCAGACGCTGATCCGTGCGGTTCAAATACAGCGGCTTGATGCCCAGGCGGTCACGCGCAAGAAACAGCCGATGGGTATCGCGCTCCCAGATGGCCATGGCGAACATGCCGTTGAGGCGCGGCAATAATTTCTCGCCCCAGGCATGGAAGCCCTTGAGTACCACTTCGGTATCGCCGCCAGAAAAGAACCGGTAGCCCAGGCCCTCCAGTTCGGCGCGCAGTTGCGGGTAGTTATAGATGGCGCCGTTGAATACCAACGACAAGCCTGCTTCGGCATCCACCATCGGCTGCCCGGAGGCTTCAGCAAGGTCCATGATCTTGAGTCTGCGATGGCCCAGCCCCAGGCTTCCTTGCGCCCAAAGCCCCGACGCGTCCGGGCCGCGCTGGGCCATGTGGCGGGTGATACGGTCCAGGGTCGCCATGTCTGCCGGCAATCCATCAAAACGAAACTCTCCTGCAATTCCGCACATACTGACGCCCTTTTTAGGGGGTGAGTGTAAGTGGGCTGTTTCGCCCTGTTGCTAAGGTATGGACAGGCTGTCGGGCTTAGAGTTGCGTTTAAAAATGGCAGGTTGGTTGTGTAGTTAGTTGGGGAAAGAGGCGGGTAAAAGACATCAGCCGGGAGGGCCGGCTGATGTCGATAAAACGCTTACGACTTACGCGGAAATCGGCGTGCGCCAGTCGTCAGAGCCGGACGTGCCGGAGACTTCATGGGTCCAGACAATCTTGCGGTAAGTGAAGTACACATCTTCCAGGTGGGTAAAATGGGACTGAGCCGGATCCTGGCAGTTCGGCATATGCGACTGCACGTCGACGATGATGGCGTCTTGCAGTTCGATGGTGAAGTAGTGCTCCTGGGTTCCGGTAGAAGAGGTGCGGAACCACTCCAGACGGCAGCTGCTCAGACGCTCGCCGGAGGTCAAGGCGTTGAAAATCAGCGGGGAAGACTTGTCAAAGACCTTGGTGATCATCAGCGGTTTGTGCACGCGCTGGCCGGTGGGCTGACCCGATTGCGGATCGCGTGGAATGATGACTTGGTGATCAAAGGCCTGAACCAGAATCTGGTCTTCATGACCTTCCTGGAAAATGTTGCCTACCGAATCTTCGGTAAAGGTGCCGGCAGTGATCAGACCTTGCTTGGTACCTTCGATGGACATATATGCGGGTGTTGGCATTATAGCTCTCCTTGCCTGGTGGATTGGACTGGGTGTCCGGAAGCTCTAATCATTACAAGGCCCGTGCCATCATTTTTAAATCCATTTAAATCAATTGCTTATGGGTAGCCGTCAAAGTAGGGAAGCGCTGCTGTGACCTTGGTCACGGAAATGTGAGCAAGGGTTGGCGCACCGATGCGCAAAAAGTAGCGCACTGGCTTAAGCGGCCTGCATTGGCTGGGTTTACACAACTTATGCACAAGCTTATGCACAGACGGGTGTGCAAGGGCTGGCGCAGTATTTACTGGTGCTCTAGGGCCCTGCGGTGGTGGGCGGTTTATCGAAGCGCATTTAGCGGTACTGCCACATCTGATAAAAGCCGGCGAGAATAGTCAGGCTGGTCGGCTTATGCAGGGGCTTGAGTCGCAGCAAACTATTTTGAAGTAAAAATAAATTTGTTGTAATCTAGCCAGACGAAAAACTGGATTTATCGCAATAGCTGGGTTTAGATGGGCGCTTGATACCCCCGCACCCAGAAATCTAGTTACTACTGTAATATTTAGACTTTATGGCAAAATGCGCCCTCGATTGAGAGTGCGGCCGGGAGCTGAGCATGTATATGATGCACGACCTTTACCTTGCGTTGCGACGCTTGCAGCGCGCTACTGAAATACATGCCAAGCGCTTGGGCCGGCATAGTGGTCTTACTCCTATCCAATTATTGATCATGCATAGCATCCAGGCGATGGGGGAAGGTACTCTCGGCGATCTGGCAAAGAAAGTCAGCGTCTCTCAGGCTACGCTCAGTACCATTATTGACCGTCTTGAGAACCGTGAGTTGCTGCAGCGCATCCGTAGCAAGAGTGACAAGCGCAAAGTCCACCTGGCTTTGACGGTCAAGGGATCGGCTGCGATCCAGGCTGAGCCTGCGTTGTTACCGGCGGCGTTTCTTGAGCGTTTTGGCAAGCTGCCCGATTGGGAGCAGTTGATGATGCTGGCCAGCCTGCAACGGGTAGCCGGTTTGCTTGAGGCCGATCAACACGGCCCGGCTGAATTGTTTGAAAGCGAGTCTGCGGCCTGACCGTAGACGCGCCAGCCACCATGGCTATGCTGCGAAGGACCGCGGCCTGACATCACCGCGTTACAACATTCCCTTCGGTTTTCGATTCTCGATTTTTTGATTAGGGCTATTGCCTGATTCCTTTCTGCGCCTTAGCATGTTTGAAATATCAAACATCTATGTTGTAAATGCATTACGCCTGATGGGCGACTGCTTTACCGGTTATCAGAGAGGATTATCATGGAATTGCACGCCCCGGATCTGTTTCGGCAACAAGCCTTTATAGCTGGCCATTGGTGTGAAGCCGATCTCGGCGCGCGTACTGACATATTCAACCCGGCCAACGGCGAGCGGCTGGGCAGCGTGCCGAATATGGGTGTGGACGAAACCATTCGTGCCATCGAGGCCGCCCGGGCAGCCCAGCCGGCCTGGCGCAAACGCACGGCCAAGGAGCGGGCGGCAGTGTTGCGCAAGTGGTTCGATCTGATGATGCTGCACCAGGAGGATCTGGCGCGCATCATGACCGCAGAGCAGGGCAAGCCATTGGCTGAAGCCCGGGGTGAAGTCGCCTATGCCGCCTCCTTTATTGAATGGTTCGCCGAAGAGGCCAAACGCGTGTATGGCGAGACCATCCCTGGCCACCAACCGGACAAACGCATCATCGTGCAGAAAGAGCCGGTGGGCGTGACAGCGGCAATCACCCCGTGGAACTTCCCGGCGGCAATGATCACCCGCAAGGCTGCGCCAGCGCTTGCTGCTGGGTGCGCTATGGTGCTCAAGCCCGCTCCGCAAACGCCCTTCTCCGCACTGGCTCTGGCTGCACTGGCAGAGCAGGCTGGCTTGCCGGCCGGCCTTTTCAGTGTGATTACCGCGGATGTCGACAATGCCATCGCGGTGGGAGGCGAACTGTGCCGCAATCCGATTGTGCGCAAACTGTCGTTTACCGGCTCCACCGGGGTGGGTATCAAGCTGATGGAGCAGTGTGCGCCGACGCTGAAAAAGCTATCGCTGGAACTGGGCGGCAATGCGCCCTTTATCGTGTTTGATGACGCTGATCTGGATGCGGCGGTTGAAGGCGCGATGATTTCCAAGTACCGCAACGCCGGCCAAACCTGTGTCTGCGCCAACCGTATTTATGTGCAGGACGGGGTTTACGATGCGTTCGCCGCCAAGCTGGTCGAGGCGGTGAAAAAGCTCAAGGTCGGTGACGGTGCGTCTGCAGACGTGACCACTGGGCCGCTGATCAACGCGGCGGCGGTGACCAAGGTGCAACAGCATTTGCAAGACGCGACCGACAAGGGCGCCAAGGTGCTGATCGGCGGCAAGCCCCATGAATTGGGCGGTTTTTTCTTTGAGCCTACGGTGCTGGCGGATATCGACAGCAGCATGCTGGTGGCCCGTGAGGAAACCTTCGGCCCGCTGGCTCCGCTGTTCCGTTTCAGCGATGAAGAGGATGTGATACACCAGGCCAACGATACTGAGTTCGGCTTGGCAGCTTATTTCTATGCGCGCGATCTGAGCCGGGCTTTCCGGGTCGCCGAGGCATTGGAATACGGCATGGTGGGTATTAATACCGGCCTGATTTCCACCGAGGTGGCGCCTTTTGGCGGGATGAAATCCTCCGGGCTGGGCCGCGAAGGGTCCAGGCACGGCATCGATGAGTACGTCGAAATCAAATACCTGTGCCTGGGTGGCATCTGAGCCCTGCTTCAGGGTCAGCACTGTTGGAGGTTGAATATGAGCAAGACCAATGAATCCTTGATGCAGCGCCGGCACGATGCGGTCGCCCGTGGCGTCAGCCAGATCCACCCGATATTCGTGCAGCGTGCGGAAAACGCCACTGTCTGGGACGTCGAAGGCCGTCAGTATATTGATTTCGCCGGCGGTATCGCCGTGCTCAATACCGGCCATCGACATCCCAAGGTGATGGACGCGGTGAAAAGGCAGATGGAGCAGTTTACCCATACCTGCTTCCAGGTACTGGCGTACGAGCCCTATGTGGCGCTGTGCGAAAAGCTCAACAGCCTGGTGCCCGGCGACTTTGCCAAGAAGACGCTGCTGGTGACCACGGGCTCCGAAGCACTGGAAAATGCGGTAAAGATCGCTCGGGCGGCGACCGGGCGCGCGGGTGTGATTGCGTTTACCGGTGGCTACCACGGTCGGACGATGATGACGCTATCGATGAACGGCAAGGTCTCGCCCTATTCTGCGGGTATGGGCCTGATGCCCGGTGGTGTCTACCGCGCACAGTTTCCCTGTCCGTTACATGGCGTCAGTGATGATGACGCGATTGCCAGCATCGAGCGCATTTTCAAGAACGATGCCGAACCGCGGGATATTGCTGCGATCGTTATCGAACCAGTACAGGGTGAAGGTGGTTTTTACGTTGCCAGCCCGGCGTTTATGAAGAAGCTGCGCGAACTCTGCGATCTGCATGGCATTGTGCTGGTGGCTGATGAGGTGCAGAGCGGTGCGGGGCGTACCGGCACTTTCTTTGCGATGGAGCAGATGGGTGTCGCGCCGGACCTGACCACTTTTGCCAAGTCGATTGCCGGTGGCTTTCCGGTCGCTGGGGTCTGCGGTCGTGCCGAGTTGATGGACGCGATTGCGCCTGGCGGCTTAGGTGGCACCTACGCGGGTAATCCGCTGGCCTGCGCTGCGGCGCTGGCGGTTATCGAAGTGTTCGAGGAAGAGAATTTACTCGCGCGCAGTTGCACCCTGGGCGAGATGATCATGGGTCGGTTGCGTGACATTGCCACGCAGGACAAGCGCATTGGTGATGTGCGTGGCCTGGGTGCAATGGTTGCATGCGAACTCTTCACTCCCGAGTGCCGGCCGGACGCCGAACTGGCTGCCAAGGTAGTAGCGCTGGCCCGTGATAAGGGCTTGATCCTGCTGTCCTGCGGCCAGTACGGCAATGTGATCCGTATTCTGGTGCCGCTCACGGCCAGCGATATGGAAGTGCAGGCGGGGATGGATATCGTCGCTGCGTGTTTTGCCGAGCTAGGGGGCAACTGAGCTACAAGCGGCAAGCTTCAGGCTTCAAAAAAGGCAGGGACGCTACTTTTGCTTGCCGCCGCGCCAGCCTCTGCTGGCGCCTAGAACGTCGATATCCCGGAAAACTCCATAAACCGGTAAAGCGCATAACGCCAGCGTGAGTGGTCGGCAAAGTCGGCGTAGGGCAGGCTGTGCTGCTCGCCATTCGGGTTATTCCAGCTACGTTCAAATTGTTCGCGTGCCGCGTGCATGACAGCCTGTTGGGCTGGCGCCAGTAGCCTCACGCTGGTTTCCAGGTTCAGGTCGTCCAGATTGCGCCGGGTAAAATTGGCTGAGCCGCTAATCAGCTCGCTGGTGCCATCGGCGCGATCCAGCCGCAGCCATTTGCGGTGGCACTGCTCGCCCTGGGTGGCGCACCAACGCACCTCGATCCCGGTCTTGTGCAGCTCCCAGGCAACCTGCCGGTTAGGCACGCCGTTCTTCTCCCGGCCGAAAGCGTCACGGTTAGCATCCATCAACACGCGCAATTGCACGCCCCGCTGCTGCGCGCGGATCAGCGCTTCAATCAATGGGCGATGGGAGAAATAGAATACTTCCAGATCAAGCCGGTCACCCGGTTGCGCACTGTCGATCAATTCCAGCAGCGCGTCACGTATCGCCGCCTCGGTCAAAACCTGCAGCTGTGCGCCTTCGTTGGCGGTGGCTGGTGGCGGGCTCGGCCAGTCAGAGGTCTCTATCTCAGAGGAAAAGTGCAGGACCGCCGCCTCGCTGGCCAGCAGGTCCAGCGCCGCAGCGCCACTGAAGCGCAGGGCATTGTTGCTATGTCGGCTGCTGGCGTCATGTGGGTTGCCTGAAGTGACCAGTCCGGTCCAGCTGTCACCCTCATCGACAATCAGCGTCTTGCGGTGGTTGGCGCGGAAGTTGAGCAGGTGCAGATAGCTGCGCAGCGTGACTTTGCCTGCACCGACCGGATTGGGTACCCAGCCGCTTTGTGCATCGTTGCCCAGGTAGCTGCAACACAGGCGCCAGATACCCGACCATACTGGATTGGACGCCGGGAGTTGGCCGATGTCGGTCATCACCAGCGTCACGCCGCCGTCTTCCAGCGCCTGCAGGTGGGCATTGTGCACGCCACCGTAGAGTGTATTGAACGGGTCGGTGATGACCACGATGGGCATGTTCGGATGGCGTGAGCGTGCCTGTAACAGACTTTCCGTCAGCTGTGCCGAAAGGGGCCGATAGCTATCCTGGCCGGCGAAGTCATTGAACAAAAACATATCTACGACGATCAGTTTTCGAGCCTGGCTTATCAGGTCCAGCACCTCGTCGAATACCTGTTGCTCGCTGACGCGCTGCTGTTCGCTGGTCACATAGGTTTGGTCAATCAGTAAGCCGACATCCTGCGCTTCGCGCAGCGGTGGGCTGTTCGATAACCCCGGGGGTAGCGGTTGAAACGCCTGGCAACCGCTCGCCAGTAGCCAAACGCAAAGACCTGCTAACACGATCCAGCGTAATGGCCGGTAGCTTGACCGGCGGCGGACGAAGAAGAGCGGTGAGGGCATGCACATTACTCGGGGGAAGAGCGAGCGGTTGCTCGCTCGCGGGACGATCAGGCGAGCGTTTCGCCATCCATGCCCTTGGGGTCAGGGCCGTATTGGTTGCTGCCTGGCTTACTGTCGAGCACGGTAAAGACCAGCAATACCAGCGCGCCAATCAGCGGTATAAAGGCAATCAGTATCCACCAGCCGCTACGGCTAATATCGTGCAGCCGCCGCACGGTTACCGCGAGACTGGGGATAAGAATCGCCAGCGCGTAAATGCCGCTTAACAGCCCCATGCCAGCCTCCATGCTGTAGAGTCCGATCATGCCGTCGACAAATGACAGCACCAGCATGGCGAGCATATTGAACAAGGCAAAAAACCAGTATTCCTTGCGCCGCGCTCGACCGCTGAATACGGCGTATTTTCTCAGTACTTCAAGATACCAATCCATAGTGTCTCCTTGGTTAGGCCGGGTTACCGACCACAGCGTGCAACCAGTCCCTGTGACAAGTTGCTAGGCCGAGTGATTATAGGGAGGGTAACGGCACTCTGCTACTGGAGTAGATCAGCAATGTGCGCTGTCTTACATGCTAATCTGGCGAAAACACCGACAAGAGGCAGTGCATGCGCAAGGCGTTGAGCATAGTAGTGGGGCTAGTTTGCCTGATTCTGCTGCTGATGGCGGTCGCTGTGTTTCTCGCCCAGCGGGCGTTGACGGCGGCGGGCGTCGAGCAACTCGATTGGCAGGGCCTGCGCTTGGATCACAGCGGCTTGCAGATTGAGCAGTTAAGCGGCCGTTATCGTGACCAGCAGGGGCTGTTGGGCTTCCAGTTCGGCGAGCTGACTGTGCGCTTGGGCGGCGAATCGCCGCTGCGTCTGGCGGCGCTTGAGGTACAGAATCTGGCTCTTGATTGGCAGCCCGGTGCAACGCTGGCGCAGGAAGATGCCGGAGCCGTACCTGATCCGCTGGCGTGGGCCCAGCAGCTCGCATGGCTGCCGGACCGCGTGCAGGTTGAGCAGCTTCAAGTGCGGCTACCCTGCGCAGCTGGGCACTGTACAGCCGAGGGTCAATTGCAGCTAAGCAGGGCCGAGGCCGAGCGTTTTGTCTCGCGAGTGGTACTGCGGGCCGCCGAGGGCACGCTGGAATTGGACGCTCAATTGCAACCCGGCACCGATGCCTTGGCGTTACAGGCGCAACTGCAATTATCCGGTCGCCCTGCTGCGGTGCTTGAGGGGCGCTGGTCCGAACCGGAACAGACGCCTGTCTGGGAAGGCCGGCTGCAGGTGTTGGAGTGGCCGCAGGCTGACTGGCTATTGACCTATATAACGCCCTGGTTAGGCCACCAGAATTACCCTTTTCAGCAGTTACCTACGGGCATGCAGGCGGACATGGAATGGACGCTGGCGGCCCAGGTGCAACCGCTGCAATGGACTGATCTATTTGAAGGCCAGGTGCAGCTACGTGCGGAGATGAGCTTGCCACAACCTTGGTTCTGGCAGGACGTTGGCGAGTTGCAGGGGCGGCTTGAACTTGATCTGGATGGAGATAACGGCCGTTGGCAGTTGCGCCAGGGTACAGCCCGGCTGCTCATAGAGCAGCCGGCTTTCAAGGTGCTGGCGGATCTGCCTGCCGACCTTCGCCCTACTCGCCTGAATGTACAGATCGATCCGCAAAGCGGCAGTGTATTGGACGCAGCCACGGCGATTTCGCTGGAAATTAAGGGGCAGGCCAGCGGGCCGGTGGAGTTGAGTTTGGCCGGAGGCATCGTGTTGGCTTCACAGCCGCAATGGCAGGCGCAATGGCAGCAGTTGATGCTGACGGGCAGTGCCGACAGGCTGGAACTGGAGGCACTGAGCTTGCGCGGGATCAAGCTGCAATGGCCCCTGAAAGGCAAAGTCAATGCGCAGCAACTGGATGTGCAGCTCGGCAGCGGCGCCACATTGCGCGCGGCTTCCGCCTCGGCCCCCTCAGCCGACATGCTCTTGGCCACGCCCAGCCTGGATCTGAGTGGATTGCAGCTACGTACGCCGCTGGACAACCCGCAAGACACCATCGCGCAAGGCCGGCTTAATCTGTCGGCGGCCAGTGCCAGTCACGCTCTGCTCAAGCCACAAGGGTGGATGCTCGAGGGTCAACTGGATTATGCCGCTGAGCGTATTGGCTGGAAGGGTGTGGTCAAGGGTGAGCGCGGCTTAGCCATGGATGTGCAGTTTGCTTGGCCCAGTGGTGGAGCGTGGCAGGCAGACGTGGCCTTGCAGGAAGTGTTTCTGCGTGCGGCCAATCCGCTGGCCGCGACGCTCGCTGATTGGCCGGCGCTGCTGAGCTTCGCGAGTGGCAGACTTACCGGCCAGGTGCAGGCGGTCGGATCCTCTGGCCTGGACAGCCTGACAGGACAGCTAAGGCTATCCGGCGGCAAGGGCATTTATGATCGGCTGACGTTCGAAGGTATGACGGCCACCGCAGCGGTGAGCCTCAAGGGCGAGGCACTGCTGGTTGATTTTCCCAATCTGCGACTGCAAGCGCTAGACCCCGGGATGCCGCTGGGCCCACTGACCTTCACCGGTGATTACAGCGCGACGCTAGCGGCGCCTGACAAGGGCCGGATTAGGATCAAGGCGGCGCAGATGGGCATGCTCGGCGGCGAACTCAGGCTGATGCCGACCACTCTGGTCCTGGCAGAGCCTCGGCAAAGCGTGATTGTGGAATTGGCAGGCGTTGAACTGGCCAGTCTGTTCGAGGTCTATCCTGCAGAAGGGTTGAGCGGGCGTGGCACGCTGGATGGTCGCCTGCCAGTCAGCTTGGAAGCGGGTAAATTATTAATAGATGAGGGTCAGCTGCAGGCCCGTGAGCCCGGTGGTTTTTTGCGCTATCGGTCGGCAAAGTTGGAAGATCTGGCGCGTACCAACGTTGGCATGCGCCAAGTGGCGGCCGCACTGGATGATTTCCATTACAGTGTATTGTCCTCGGATGTAGCTTATGATCAGGATGGCTTGTTGATTCTGGGTCTGCAGCTGCAGGGGCGCAATCCTTCTCTGGAAGGCGGCAGGCCGATTCATCTGAATATCCGGCTGGAAGAAAATGTGCCGGCGCTGTTGGCCAGTTTGCAGCTTAGCGGGCAAGTCAGCGAGATTATCCAGAAGCGGGTGCAGGAGCGATTTTTACAGCAGCGCTTGGCACCAGCCCCATGATCAAGGAGTAGTAAGCATGCGATGGCGTCTGATACCGGTAACGGCCGTGGCGTTCTGCGTTCTGGCGGGCTGCACGCCGACAGTGCAATTGGCAGCCCCCAACGAGCCGATCAATATCAATCTGAATGTGAAGATCCAGCATGAGATCTATATCAAGGTCGACAAGCAATTGGACGAACTTTTCAGTGAATCCAGTGGCCTGTTCTAGGGGGAAATGACATGCGCATGAATAGTCGGTTTTTTGCAGTATTGCTGGCGCTCCTGATGAGTTCGCCAGTGTGGGCGCTGAGTCTTAATGAGGCGATGTCGGCCCTGCCTGCGGCCAAGTCGGCGGGTCTGGTTGGCGAGCAACCTGATGGCTACCTCGGGGTGGTGAGTGCGTCCGGTAACGCCGGTGATATTGCGCGCCAGATCAATCAGGCGCGGCGTCAGGAATATCAGCGGCTGGCCCAGGAGAACGGCATCCAGCTGCGCGACGTGGAATCTATTGCCGGGAAAAAAGCCTTGGAACGCACGCCCTCTGGCCAATACATTTTGCTCAATGATGTGTGGATGAAAAAATAACGCCGGGCTGACTTCGGCGGGTCTAGTCGCCCTCGGCATGCCAACTGATGCTGCCATACCAACCCGTTGCCGGCTGTTGACTATTGTCGCAGTCGGTCATGATGGCAATGCCATCGATACTGCCTGGGTCCATCCCGTGGTAGGTTTGAAAATCCTCTCGCACGTTGCGCCGTTCACTGACCAGCTTACCCGCAGCGGGCGGCTCACCGCTGCGCAGCGCCAGCATATGTGCGTTAGCGGTGTAGGCATTTGGCCAATCAGACCCGGCCGGCTGCGTACTTGACCATACATAGTTCAGCGCTTTGGTGCGCCAGGGCAATAGGCCGCCGTCCTTAACCACATACAATCTCACCGGATAATCGTCACCGGCCTTGCTGGTTTCATCAATATTGGCGAAGGTGTTTGCCACTGCCCAGGACCATCTGAGCACCGGCGTCTGTTGCAGATCGATGCTCTGCTCCAGGTACAGCGCCGAAGCGCCATTGATACATTGCGCACGCAGCAAGGTCTGGTTATCGCGTTGTTCCAGGCTGTAACGGGTGGCGCCAGAAAAGTCGCGGCTGTCCCAGGTGAGCATCTGGGCGGGGGATATGTCAGCAGCCGTGGTCATGGACACTACCAGCAGGGTTAGCACTATGGTCATCGCAGGCAGAGCTGATTTAATCATGATTCGGCTTTTTCTCAGTCGATTTGGCCTGAGCCCTCCGGGTTTCACTAGCCTGAAACGTCGCCCAGCCCTCCCAATCATGTGGGGCGCCACTGCGCGGTCCGGGTGCAGTGGCAAGCAGTTTTGGCGTCTGTCGGCCTATTCAGCCGCCATATCGAGCAAGCTGCTGACTCGAACGCGCTCGTTGGCGCTGAAGCGGCTCTCAAGTAGCTCCTCAATCGCGGCGTGCTTATCCTCTTCGGCCAGGCCATGATAGCGCAAAATCGCTTCCCGCTCGGCGCTGAAGGCATCCATACGTTTTTGCCATTGCAGGCGTTCCTGGTCCAGTTGTTCCAATCGGCCGGTCGCTTCGGGGCCGACCAGTGACAAGCGCAATTCTCGCACTTGACTCGGCTCCGCGCCCTGCTCAAGCAACTGCTCGGTCTGCACCGTGAGTTCCTGATGAATCTGCGGTATGAGTAGATCCTGTACGTCCTCGGGCAGGCTTTGGCGCAGGTTTTCGATCATCGCCGCCTTGTCCACATCGTTCAGGTTGGGGTCTTGCAGAATCGCCAGCCGCTCCAGGGTGAAGTGGTTGTAGACCTCTTCTGCGGCAAAAAAGGCAGCATGGGCTTGCGCGCTGAACAGCCGGGCACGCAGCCGCTGTACCTGGTCTTCTCTGGCACGTAATGCGGCAATGTCAGCCACTACCGGAAAGCCCTGCTCCAGCTCTACGAGCTCGGTCTTGTAGTCAATATAGTTTTGCAGCAATGCCTGTGCCTGACCCAGAGCCGGCTGTTGCAGTTGGCTGGCCAGATAGATGCGGATGCGCTCGGCGGCTTCGTCAAAGCTGATTTCACCGACGCTGGTAAAAAAGTAATCAAACAGGTAACGCAATTGCTCGCTGATCACCAGATTGCCCTGGGCATCGACTTCCAGGGTGCCATCTACTTCTGTATCGCGCAGTGAATCAATCCCGTCAGTTGGCGAGGACAAGCCCAGACGCTGGCTGGACGGCTGCGTGGGTTGGTAGGTCGGCGTTGGGGCTGCCGCCTGCGGCGCTTTTGCGTGTTCGGTTACGATCAGATCTTCTGGCGCGAGCAGTTGCCAGCCGACGAGCAATGCTGCGGCGGCGAAGGGGAGGTAGATCAGTGCTTTCATTCAGGCTCCATTGAGCAGAATTGGCAGGAAATAGCGCGGCCGGCCCGTCAGGGTCGGCCAGATTGCTATAGACCGGTTCCTACAGACCAGCGTTCTTCAGCCGGTTGGCATGTTGGCGATAGACCGACACCGGATTGGTTTCAAAGATGCTGGTCAGGCCAAAGACTTGGTTGACTTCATCCAGGTGATTCATGCGGTAGTTATCGCGAATGACCGTGCCTAGCCGCGAGCTGCAACGACCCACCAGACCATCGTTAGCCTCGAAGCCGAACGGGATGGCACTGGCACCCAGCATTACATCAGACACGTCAAAGACGTTGGTCAGAGGGCTGGTACCGCTCCATGAGTAATAGCGCACACCGTTCACGCTGGCCGCTCCGCTACCACAGGCACTGGTTGGCAGGCCCTGGGGGAAGCGCGCGTTGAACTGCGCAGCACCCACAGAGTTCAGCGACTCCAGCGCACCCAGTGCGTTCTGCGGCGTCGTGGTGTTGCCGCCGGAGAGAAAGTTGATCAGCCCACCCAGGCCGTTGACGATACCGGCAAGAACCGTCTCACCAGCTGAACCAGGCGGTACGTTGCGGATAAAGTCGGCGGTTTTTGATCCCTTGTGCGGCGCACCGACGCTGGTCACCGAAGCAATCAGGTCGGGCCTGACGGCAGCAACGTAGCGTATGGTCGGTCCGCCATGGCTATGGCCAATCAAGTTGACCTTGGGCTTGCCACTGATCGCGACAATGTTCTGCACCTGTTGCAACAACTGCTCGCCGCGCTTTTCCGAGGTGTCCAGTTGGCTTACGGAGCTGACATACACGCTGGCACCGCCACTGCGCAGGTTTGCCGGAATGCCATACCAGTAATTGATGCCCAGAATGTTATCGAAGCCGAGCATGCCGTGGGCAAGGACGATGGGGTATTGGGTTTTGGTGTAGTTGGCCTGTGCTTGACCGCAGACGGTCACGGTGGCGACCAGCCCGAGTGCCAGGGCGAGCCTGGTTCTGATTTGCATAAGGAAGTGTCCTTTGTGTCTTGGAGCATTATTTTTGTTGTGTGCGACGACATCTGACGATACGCCGGATCAGCATAGACGGGGGCTGGAATGAATTGAAGAAGCGCCGGGCGGGATCGAGGTCAAGACTAAGGGTCTGTTTTATGACTCATCAGTCGCGGCGTCTGCTCCGGCATGATTCATTAGATAAATCAGATGAACGGCAATTCAGCTGTTGGTTGTTCTTATCAGCGCTCATATGCTTTGCGTTTGCTCAAGCAATTCCGGCTGTGTCTGAAGGATTAAAATGGCGCGTCATCTGTTAATGTAAATGCCTTGTACGCGCCAGTAATAAGGATTGAGACCATGGTGGAAAGCACGCTGTTTAACGGATATGCCTTCTGGCTGCTGCTGGGGCTGTTATTGCTCGCCTCGGAGTTCTTTGTCCCTGGGCTGATTGCTGCGTTTTTCGGGCTGGGCGCGTTGGTAGTGGGTCTGCTCACCCTGTTGGGCATAATCGAGTCGGCTAGCGTTCAGTTGATCTGCTTTGCGGCCGTCAGTCTGGTCGCCCTCTTTGGCTTGAGGCGGCACTGCCAACGCTGGCTCAAGGGCACCGAGGGCGATCGCTCGCTCAAGGATATGGACGATGCTGGTTTTATTGGCGCGCGGGTGCAGGTGCTTGAGGATTTCGTCGATGGCGTGGGCGATGTATTGCTCAACGGCGCGAAATGGGACGCTGAGTCCAATGAGGCGTTAATCGCAGGTGAGCATGCTTGGGTGACGGATCATAATGGCATCGTACTCAAGGTCAGCCGGCAGCGGCCATGAGCAGATTTCAGTTTTTTAATAAGTAATATATAACGGAGCAAGTACATGGATATTGCAACAATGATTTCGTTGGCGTTTCTGGTATTGGTCGTCATCGCGGTGGCCAAGACAGCCCGTATCGTCCCGCAGCGATCAGCCTTTATTGTCGAGCGTCTGGGCAAGTATGCGAAGACCTTGGAAGCCGGTTTTCACTTGCTGGTACCCTTTGTTGATCGGGTTTCCTACAAGCACACGCTAAAGGAAGAGGCCATTGATGTGCCCAGCCAGGCCTGCGTGACCAAAGACAACATTCAGGTTGTGGTTAACGGCGTGCTCTATCTTCAGGTGGTGGATCCCAAGCTGGCCAGTTATGGCATTAACGATTATCGCTATGCGGCCATGCAGTTGGCGCAAACCACGTTGCGTTCGGTGGTCGGCAAGATTGAACTGGACAAGACTTTTGAGGAGCGTGAAACCATTAACACCCAGGTGGTGTTAGCGCTGGACGAAGCGGCCCAGCCATGGGGTGTCAAGGTGTTGCGTTATGAGATTGCCGATATCGAGCTGCCGGCAACCATTCTGGACGCGTTGGAAAAACAGATGCGCGCCGAGCGGGAACGTCGCGCCGTAGTTGCCCAGTCTGAAGGTGAGCGGGAAGCCAAGATCAACGTGTCCGAAGGTATGAAGCAGGAGACGATTAACCTGTCCGAGGCTGACAAGCAGCGTCAGATCAACGAAGCCGAAGGTCGTGCCCGTGAAATCCAACTGATCGCCGAAGCGACTGCAGAAGGCCTGCGACGTGTTGCCGAAGCGATTAACACCGAAGGCGGCAAGGATGCGGTCGGCCTGCGGGTTGCCGAGCAGTACGTACGTGAGTTCGGCAAGCTGGCCAAGACCAACAACACCATGATTTTGCCCGCGGAGTTGACCAATATCGGCTCTGCCGTGGCTGCGATTACCAAGACCATGGAAAGCGTCAAGCAGTCCTGATCTGGTCTATTGATCAGCGCTTGAAAAAAACCCGGCAGATGCCGGGTTTTTTCTGCGCGATGTTTAGCTGGTGTGCGCTGGGCGGGGGCTGCGGCGTTCCTTGAACTCTTCCAGCACCGACATCAGTGCGGGGATTACCAGCAGCACCAGCAGGGTCGAGAAGCCCAGGCCGAAAGCAATGGAGGTGGCCATCGGAATCAGGAACTGGGCCTGCAATGAGGTTTCAAACAGCAGTGGCAACAGGCCGCCGATGGTAGTTAGCGACGTCAGCAACACCGCTCGCAAGCGTTGCACCACGGCCTCATTCAAGGCTTCGCCAATATTCAGACCGCGCTTGCGTTGCTGTTGATAAAAACTCACCAGAATAATCGAGTTATTGACGACAATGCCGGACAGGCCGAACAGCCCAAACAGCGACAGTATTGTCATGTTCAAGCCCATGAACCAATGCCCCAGCAAGGCGCCCACTAGGGCCAGTGGGATCACTGCCATGACGATCAATGGCGTACTCCAGGACGAAAAGACCCAGACCAGCACCGCATACATCAGCAGCAGGCCGATGATCAGACCGGTGCGCATGTCGCCCAGGGTTTCGCGCTGATCGGCCGAGCGCCCCTCGAAGCTGTAGCGCACATTATATTGGGCCGCGAGTTCTGGCAGCGCGTTGGACAGTGCGGCGATCACCTGGCCGGCAGTGGTCTGGGTGGCGTCGAGATCAGCAGTGACCTCTACTGCCAGGCGTCCTTCCGCGTGGCGTAGGGCTTCAAAGCCCTGGCGTGTGTCGAACTCGGCGACCTGATTGAGGGGTACGAAGCGGCCATCGTCCAAGCGGATAGCCAGATCATTCAAACTGCCCAACTGCTCGCGCTCGGCGCGCGGCAGTTGTACGCGAACCTCGATCTCATCCGATTGTTGCTGGTAGATCTGCGCCAGACGACCGTCATAGGCGGCGCGTAGCTGTCGGCCAAGACTCTGAGTGCTCAGCCCTAGTGACTGACCATAGGGCGTCAGGCTGTAGATCAACTGCTCGCGGCCCCAAGGCATATCGTCTTGTGTACTGACGACCCCAGAGATACCCGCGAGCATGACCGACACTGCTTCGGCCGCTAACTTGAGCTGGGTGGGGCTGTCGCCGGTCAGTCGCACGTTAACGTCCTTGCCCGGCGGGCCGCCGGTGCGTTCGGTAATGATCAACTGATCGATACCGGCGGGCAGCTGGATGCGTTCGCGCCAGGCGCGGATAAAGGCAATATTACGCACGTCGCGATGATCCGGCGAGGCCAGCTCCACGGTGATCGAGCCCAGTTGGTCGCCCAGGCGTCCGGCACCTGATGCGCCCACGGCTTCACCGCGGCGGACGATGGCGTTGTCGATCAGATGCACGCCGAAGCTGTCTTCGGTTTGATTCAAGGTGTCCTGCAAATGCTCCAGGAAGGCATCGACCTGTGCTTTGGGTGTGCCCGCAACAAAATTGGCGTTGGCGTAGATCGCCTGCGGTTCGGGCGTGGGGAAAAAGCTGAAACCGATGCGCCCGCCGCTGATCAGGCCGATGGTCAGAATGATACTGACCAGCGCGCAGGCCAGGGTGGCGCTGCGATGCCGGAGGGTAAGTTGGGAAAAACGCCGGAAGCGGCCCTCGCGGAAGTGGTCGAAGTGCCGATCAAAGCCCTGGCGGACGCGATCCACACGGCGCCCGCCACGTTGCAGCAGGCTGTTCCCGGTTGATACCGCCGCCGGCTTGAAAGCGTTGCGCAGATGATGCGGGAGTACTACAAAACACTCCAGCAATGAGGCAATCAGCACGCAGATCATCACAATCGGAATGTCGCCGAGAATATTGCCGAAAATGCCACCCACGACCAACAGGGGCATGAACGCGGCGATGGTCGTCAGTGACGAGGCCACCACCGGCCAGAGCATGCGGTTGGCAGCACCCTCCGAGGCATACGCCGGGTTCTCGCCGTGGCGAAAGTGCGCATCGGCGTCCTCTCCAACCACAATGGCATCATCAACGATGACCCCCAGCGCCATGATCAGCGCGAACAGCGAGATCATATTGATCGAGCCACCAATCAGCCAGAACACCCCCAGCGCGGCGAGAAAGGCCGTAGGAATACCTACCGCAACCCAAAGTGCGACGCGGCCTGGCAGGAACAGATAGAGCAGCAGCAGCACCAGCGCCAAACCGCCGATGCCGTTGCTGACGAGCAGGCTGATGCGGTCATTGATCAGTTGCCAGGCCTGGTCGTAAACGTCAACGGAAATACCCGGAGGCAGCGTTGGTTCGACTTCTTCCAACCAGTTGGTGAGAATATTCGCCGAGGCCAGGGAGTCGCCATTTTCGGCGCGCTGAAGCAGTAGTTCGACTGCGGGATAGTCCTTGTGCCGGAGTTCCAACTGATTGCGCATCGACTCCTGACGAATAGCGGCAACGTCACCGAGGCGGACATAATTGACCCCGCCGGGTTGCAGTGGCAGATTGGCAAACTGCTCCGGATTGCGCCGCTGCTCGATCGCGCGCAACTCGCGCGCGGAGTCAAGCTCACCCGCCAGGCCAGCGGGCAAGTCGCTGGATTCCGCCGCGACCCGCTCGGCGATCTGATCCAGCGACATGCCCATTTGTTGCAGCTGGCTGTTAGGCACTTCGATGCTGATCTGCTGGGCCGGCAAGCCGCGAATGTCGATACGATCAATACCCCGGCTGAGCAGGTCGCGTTCGTAACGGTAAGCCAGGCTGCGTAGTTCATGGTCGGCATAGGGTCCGTAGATCACCAGCGTCGCGATGGGGTCGAAGCGCGCCACGCGCATGACTTCCGGACGCTCAGCATCAGCCGGCAGGTTACGGAACTCATCAACCTGCTGGCGCGCATCATCCAGCGCGATGATCGCATCGGTGCCCTCGATAAACTCCAGGGTAATGTTCGAGATACCCTGGGCGGAGGTAGAGGTCATCGACTTCAGCCCCTCCAGGCTGCGCAGGCGTTGCTCCAGTGGCTGGGTAATAGCCTGTTCGATATCCTCTGCCGCGGCACCGCTCCAGACCACACGTACGGTGACAAAATCCAGTGCAAAGGTAGGGAAGAACTGGATGTTCATCCGCATCAAACCGAGCACGCCGACCATCAGCATGACCAGCATCACCAGGTTGGCAGCGACCTTGTTCCGAACAAAAAAGCCGACCGGACTGGTTGGGCGGGTCATTCAGCGGCCTCCGCAGGCGTTACTACCTCGCCTACCTCGCCGGTCTCCACTTTCAGCCCCTGCAGGGCGTTAGGCAGATGCGTAGTAACAACCCGCATGCCTGGCTCCAGTGCATCTGAATGCACGAGGATCCAGCGCTGCCCATCGTCCCGACGTGTTTCCCCTACCCGCTGGACCTCGACGCGTGACAGCCGACCGTCTACCAGTGCATATACGGTGTCGTTGCCGTAGAGCGCGCTGTAGGGCAGCGCCACGCTATTTTGACTGGCTGGCTTGGACACACTGATGGCCAGCAGGTTGCCGATTCTCAGTCCGGCGACGGGCTGGTCGAGGGTAAACAGCGCCTCCACCCCGCGGGCGTCTGCCTGACCGGCAATGCGCTCTAGTGTCATGCTCAGCGGCGGCAGCGTTTCCAGAGTGCGGGCAACCAGTTGCTGGCCCGCAGCCAATGCCTGGATAAATTCCTGAGCATGGATTTGCGGTAGGCTGGCGCGTAATTCCATACCGTCGATGGGGTAGAAGTCCAGCAGCGGCGCGTTGGCATTGACCTGATCACCCTCGGCGACTTCGACACTGCCAACCACGCCAGCAAAAGGCGCCATAAAGCGGCTGCGGTTGGCATCGCGGTGCATGCTTTCCAGGGTCGCCTGAGCACGCTCGGAGCGCGCCTGCAATGCCGCCAGCCGTGAGTCGTGACTATCGAGACTGCGTTGCCGGGTAGCCACCGTCAGGGCCGCGCGCTCGACCACATCCTGCGCATTATCCAGCTCCGCGCGGGACACCAGCTCGCGACCGACCAGTTGCTCTATACGTTTAAAGCTCTTTTCGGCGTTTTCGAGTATGCGCCGCTCCAGGGCGAGCGCTTGCCGGTCATTGCGGTGGTTCAGCTGTTCGCTGAGCAGTTGTGCCTGAGCGTCGGCCAGGTCCGCCTCGGCTTGTTTAACCCGCGGGACTATGTCTGCTTCATCTAATGCCACCAGCAAGGTGCCCTGCTCAACGGTCTGCCCGTCACGAACCGACAGCTCGCCAATTCGCCCGGCCATGGGTGCCACCACGGTGAAGCGTCGTGGTGATTCAAGTTGGCCATAGAGCGTCAGGCTCGATTGCAATGCCTCGGGTTGGATGTCCATGACGTCAACTCGCCAGCTGCGTTCCTGGGGCTCGACTGGCGCGGGTACGTCGCGGGTGACGCGCAGCACTACGAACACAAGAATGCCGAAGCTGATGATGAGTATGGGTACGAGGCGCTTGCGCATGGATGATCCTGACTGAGCGAAATGCCGTTCTGTATAGCCTGCTTGCTTGTGCTGGGGCAATAGCTGCAGGAGAAAAGGATATTGCCTAGTGTGCCTTTATAAATACTTTAATAGCGCTTTCCCGTGCTAGTTCTTGCGCGTCCAGCAAAAAAAAAGCCCGCATTGCGCAGGCTTAAAGTCGGAGCAGCTTACCCAACCAACACACTCAGTTGCCGGTAGCGCGCATGTGCTGAACGCTGAACATATCCGGTGTGCTCAAGCTAGGATTAACTTGGCCCTTGAACTGGCCGGTGGTGCAATGCATTGCCTGGACGTCGATCATGCTGAAGCTGTCATCAATCGATACGCCCGTGCCCTTATTGGCAGGCAGGTGGTGATCGGGGTGCGCCTGCCCGATGGTGAAGGTCTTCCACAGGTTGCCGCTGCGGTCATAGGAAACGGTACGCGGGATAGTGAAGGTTTGTGCATCGATGAAATGCACGCGCTTGGACAGTGGGTGGCTGCTGTCAACCGGCGATGCCTCTACCTCATAGACCTTGCGCAGTTGCCAGGTAATGTTCGGGAAACAGCCGCCTTGACCACTAAAGGCCACTACCTGATAGCCGTCGCTGTCGCTGTGGGTTTCCGCATCCAGTTTTAGGTCGTTGTGGTTGTAGAAGGGCATCAGCATGTGACGGGTGCCTTTGTAGCTCCAGTTCATGTCGGAGATGCGGCCGTTGTACCCTTCGAAATCTTCAATCATCAGATCGGAGCCGAGAAACGCATCGGTTACCTGACCCGTTGCCAAACGGCGCACGCGGCGCTGAAAGCCCAGATACAGCCAGGAGTTGTCACGCTTGAGGTCATCCTGCGCGCGGTGAATCAATAGCTGAGTGTTGCGTACGTCATAGGGCTCCAGTACCTGCACGTAGATGCCGCGAAAAAGTTCAGAGGGGTTGGGCGTTACCGCCGGGACCGGCTGGTGGTTGACCCGGCCAGTGAAATTCAGAAAGTGGAAGTTGAACTTGATGGTTCGCTCCAGCTTGCCCGAATTCATGTCCCGGTATTTCCAGTAGAAAGGCGCAATTGCTGCACTATCACCCCAGTTGTAACCGTACTTGTAATTCCAGGCGAGCTTTTCGCCCGCCCGGGGGTCGCTGGCATCAGGTTCTTCAAGGAATGGCCGGCCAGCGACCCAACCGTTTATTTCGCCTGGGGTGGCACCCAGGGAGACCTGGCCCAGACCGCTGCGGCTGGCCTCGATGTAGCCTGGGTGCAGATCGAAGGAGGTGGTCTCGCCGACAGTAACCTCCAGCCAGCCCTGTTCGATAAAGGAGGCAAAGGCCGGATCGATGATGTCCTTGAACTGGGCCAGGTTGCCCTGGTTGATGACCAAGCCAGCTTGGAGGCCATCATGAGAGGGCACCTCGTCCTTATAGGGATGGAAGCTGCTGTCTATCAATGCGTCATTCGCCAACACACTGGCGCTGAACAGACTGGCGACTATGCCGGCAGTAAGGATAGCGTGGGTAAAATGTTTGAGATTCTTGTTCATTGTTGTTCCTCGTAATCAGAAGCTGTAACGAACGGTCAGCTGCAGTTCGTCTTCTTTTTGCGCCATGCCAATCGGGCCCGCGCGGAAACGTCCCAGCGGTTCATAGCCACCTAAGCCCAGGCTCTGGCCTGCGGGGTGGCCGGAAAAGGCGGCGGTGAAGGGGTCCCAGGGGTTGCAGCTGCGGCAGTCGTCAAACTCGCGGGCCCCGCGCCCGACCTTTATGTTGGCGCCGCCGGTGATTTTCAGCCGGTCGTTGACTAGCCATTCGATACTGGGTGCGATGGCAGTGGCTTCGGCCTTGAAGTCATGTGCTGCGAGGATTTGCGGGCTCAAACGGTCGTTCATCCACCAGCCCTTGACCAGCAGGGTGCCGATAAAGTTGTGTTTCCAATCCGGCATGCCAACCTTGCCCGCCGGGCCGTCCTTCACCTGATGCTCGTGAATTTTTTGACCGAACAATTGACCAGAGAACAGGAACGCGCGCTTGCGATTAAGGAAGGGCAGGAAGATGTTCTTGTCTG
This sequence comes from Halopseudomonas pelagia CL-AP6, assembly GCF_000410875.1. GTDB lineage: Bacteria > Pseudomonadota > Gammaproteobacteria > Pseudomonadales > Pseudomonadaceae > Halopseudomonas > Halopseudomonas pelagia. Next base: position 4,861 of record NZ_AROI01000023.1, on the reverse strand, counting down.
CCCCGACCACAAAGCGGGTTACATCAGACTCGGAGTACAGGCGTGACTGCAGGGTATTGGCGAACTCCTCACCTTCGGTATGCGCTACTTCCATACGGAATACGGTGTCGATTCCTTGCGCGTAATAGTCCAGCGAACCACCGATCAAATTGACCCGTGGGAAGTGGATATCGAAGGCGATCAGGCTTGGCCAGGCTGCGACCTCGCCGGTGAAACCGTTCTGACCGGGAACGCCACCGCGCAGCGATGGCAATTGCGATCGGTAGGTCAACGCGTTCAGCGAAAAGCCGATGTCGCCATAGACCCCTTCCAGTTTGATGCCGAACTGACCGTTGGAAAGGCTCCAAGCGGGCATATGGGCCTTGCGAATACCAATTTGGCCGGGGCCGAAATCAGTCGCCAGCACGCCGCCGGCAAAGTTGGAGACGGTACCGCCGTTTTCCCAGAGGTTGTTCATGCCACGGAAAAAGCAGGCGGCATCGAGGATATTGTTCGGCGAGCCGCATTGACCAATATCATGTGGCCGGAAACGGTCGAAGTTCCAGACGAAGGACAGGTTCAGGTCATCGAAAATCTCCCCCGGACCCATGCGGTAGTCAGTTTTTAGTATCCACATGGGGATGCGAATATCCTGCAGCTCGTCATAGATATTATTGCGCGAAAAATCCACCGGGTTGATTACGTCAAGTACACGGAAAAGATCGGTGCGACCCCAGACGACCTGCTGTTTGCCCAGTCGGGTACTGAGAATATGACCGTTATCCAGACCATAGTCGAAGTCCACGTACAGCTCGCGGATAAAGTCCAGACGATCATTGAACTCGCTGTAGCGCAGGTCGTCGGTGTCCTTGTCGAGGTAGCCTTTGATACAGCCCCGGCTGTCTACATCACAGGGGCGTACCGGTACGCCAAAGGCGACGCCACCGTCGGTGTTATGCAGGTGTTCGCCCAGTACCACCATGCCTTCGTTGGGGTTGTTGGCCACATCGAAGGTGTTCGGCAGCTTCAGGCCGCCGCCATGGGGCACGCTGTTGCCGCCGCCGATATTTTCAAGCATCACTGGGCCACCAGCGTTGCGCCCGTATTCGTTCTTGTTCAGGTCATAGACGCCGTCGTAGGAGCCGCGCAAGACGGCGTTCCAGGAAACGTTACTGAACAGACCAAACTCACCGATCTTGCGCTCGGCATTCAATTGCATGGTATTGCGGAATTTGGACAACCCCACGCTATCGCGAACGAAGGTGGCATTCTCGTAGTAACCGGAGTATCTGATTTCCTCATCAGCGATCGCGCTGGCGAGGGGCGTCAGAACCAGACCGGCGCTTCCAAGCAGAGACAGGCTCCAGTGCTTCAGGCCTTTTATTGTTGTTTGCATGGCAGTTCCTCTTGCAGGGTGGAATGGGTGCGCTGACGGGGTGCCGTCAGGTGGCGCCCTGTATCAGCCCATCCCCCGCCCCATGCCGGGCAGATGACGGGAATGCTTCGTCGGGGTAACGGTCGGCATGCAGCACGCCGTCCTCATCCACGTAAACATCGGTAATAAAGCGCGGGCGCATGACCAGAACCCATGCCGGGACCAGCAGCATGGCGGCAATGCCGTTGATGACGATCATCACGCACAACAGCATGGCCGCATCGGCCTGGAAGCGCAGGTCAGAGAGCAACACCCACATGATGATCCCGGCCATCAGGGTGATCGCGGTAAAGCTGATCGCCATGCCGGTGGTGGCAATGGAGCGCCGCACCGCGTCGCGCAGATCACCGGTCTTGGCCATTTCTTCGCGGATGCGATCCATCATGTAGATCGAGTAGTCGATGCCGACGCCGATGCCTACGGCAATCACCGGCACGGTATTGATGTCGATGCCCAGCCCGCTGATGCCCATATAGCCGTAGGTCAATGCGGTGGCGAAAAACATTGCCAGCAGCATCATCAGGCCAGCGTGCCAGGAGGTGTAGAACAGCATGACAAAGGCAAAAATCAGCAGGAATACCAGGGGCAGTACAATCAGGTTGGTCTCGAACGCGGACTCGTTCATCGCTGCTGCCACGCCCATGGTGCCGCCGGCCAGGCGAATTGTCAGACCCTCAACCTTGCCTTGGTTGGCATCGATCCACTGCTGCGCCATATACATGGCCCGGCGGATCGTCTCGCCCTGCCGGTCTTTGTAATAGAAGACCAGGTTGGCGATGCGATCGTCGGTATCGTTGAACTCGTTCAGCGCGCCGGGAATGGGGCTGGAGGCCATGTAGGTGAACATCAGCCCGCCTACATAATCTGCATCGTGGGGGATCTGGAACCAGCGCGGGTCATCATTGTGCATTAGCCGGTTGACCTGTTTGACCAGGTCGGGGAGTCCCTTGCTGCCACCTACGCCTGGGTCGCCAAGCATATGCGCCTGCAAGTCACCCATAGCTCGCAGTACCTCCGGACGCTTTAAGCCGCCAACTTCATCGTGCTCGGCAATGATGTACAGCTCTTCCGAGCCGGGGAAACGGTCGTTCACCTCCTTCGAGGAAAGGTTGTAGTCATGCTCTGGATAGAGGATCGGCGAGCCGGGCTCCGAGTCCCCGATGCGCACGTTGGAGGCGGAGATCAGCCCGACGATGATCGCCAGCGCGGCAATGCCCAGCACGATCGGTGCCGCGCCGGGACGTGATAGGGTGCGTGCACAGGCGCCGCCGACATAGCGCAGGGCCGTTTCGCGCAGTTCCGGATTTTTTGGCGTGGGCAGAATCGACAGTAGCAGCGGCACGCCGATCAGTACCGTGAGGATGACGGTCGAGGCCCACAACGAGGCATAAATACCCAGTTTGGTATTCAGCGCGATGGAGCCGATGGCAATCAGCGACAAGCCGACCGCGTCCGAGACCACGCCCAGCGAGCCTGGCCGGAACAGGCTCTCAAAAGTGGCACGAGCGGCCAGTTGGCCATTGCCTAGCGTGCGCACTTCGGCGTAGTAACGCTCGACCAATTGCACGCCATGGCTCATGGCGCGGGCGGCAATCAGGAAGGGGATAACCAGGCCCAGGGGGTCAAGATTGAAGCCCAACAGGCTGATGATGCCTAGCCCCCAGATCGTCGAGACCATCACGCCACCTAGCGGGATGAGCACGCCATAGGCCTTGCGAAAATGAAAGATCAGCAGCGCGAGCATGATCAGCACCGTGAAGATGAAGATCTGCAGAATCTGGTCCATATAGGTGTAGGCCCAGCCGACCAGCACCGGTTGGCCGGTGGCGTAGATGGTCATCCCGTCGCGGGCTTCTTTTTCCCGCAGCAGTTGCAGTTGAGCGAAGGTGTTTTCGTAATCCAGCTGGCCTTCGATCAATTGCGCCTTGACTAGCGCCATCTTGAAGTCCGGCGATACCAGCGGCCCGTAGATGCGTGGGTTGGCGGCCACATCGGCGCGCATGTTGGCCAGTTGCTCTTCGCTGTACTCATTCTGCTGGGCGTCGAAATAGGGCTCTGAATTGATCGATCCGACCTCGGTCAACCAGATCTTGCGTGAGTTACGATGGGTTACGCTGGTGACCAGGTTATGGTTGACGCCGGACAGGTTGTCGACTGCGTGGGTGATGCGGTCAATGGTGGCCAGATTGGTGTTGCTGAAGATGTCGCCCTGTTCAAAGGCAACCCCCACCACCAGCACGTTTGCGCCGCCGAAGCTGTCCTTGATGCTGTTGTGCAGCTCGATATAGGGATGCTGTTGGGGTAGCAGATCGGCAAAATCGGTGTAGATTTTCAACCCCGGTATGCGTAGGGCAAATAACAGCGTGAGCAACGCAATGGCGACCAGTACCTTGCGTGGATTGTTGAAAACCCACACTTCGAGGCCGTGCATGGCATGGGTAAAGCGGTGCATTCCAGGCATGTCGGTATCCTCAGTCAGTGCTGGCCGCCAGGGCCTTTGGGAGTGCGATATTCAGCAATAGTCCGCGGCCACCAGCGGCCAACAGATGTTGATTGGGCAGCAAGCGTCCGGCTCGTAGGTACAGGGGCTGTTCGGGGGTAGGCAGGGATGTCCAGTGCTGGCCGCGTAGCTGCAGTACGGTGGCGTTCTCGCCGACCGCATAGAGACCTTGTGGCCCATCGATAAAACCAAATACCGGCGCTTCGGTCCCGGTCGGCTGGCGATGCCAGGTTTCCCCGGCATCACCGGTGTACCAGATAAAGCCGTTCAACCCGCCTACCCAGCCCTGCTCCAGGGACAGGTAGTGGCTGGCGTGCGGGTAGAACTCATCCGGCAGGCTGCCGGAGGGCTCCCAGTTGCGACCGCCGTCGTGGGTAATGAAGCGCAAACCGTATTCACCGCTGACAATCGCCTGCTCGGCATTGATGAATTGCAGCGTGGTGAAAATGGCGTCCTCGTCTAGGCTGACCTCGTCCCAGCTCTGGCCTTGATCAGCACTGCTCTGCAGGGTGCTGAATGCACCGGCGGCCCACCAACTGCCATCCGGTGCGCAGGTCGCGGCCATCATCTGCTCACTGCTGGGTAAGGCGTGAGCAGTCCAGGTCTCAGCTAGGGCATCGGCATACCAAAGCTGATTGTCGAAACTCAGGGCAATAAAACTGCCATCCGGGCAGACATCCAGATCGATCAGACTCATGTCGGTAGGTAACTGCTGGCGCTGCCATTGCTGGCCATTGTCCAGGCTGCTGATCACCACACCTTGATTGCCTACCAGCAAGGTGATCTCAGCGTTGCTGGCCATGGCCTGGTAGAAGTCAGTGCGCTGGGTGGATTGTTCTGCCTGTCGGGCAACAGCGTTCAGATCAAGGGCGGCTTCGCAGCCGGCTAGCACAGCGCCAAGGCTGGCAAGAGCGAGAGGGGGAAAAAGCCGGGGCGGCGGCAAAAAC